>NZ_JACGLT010000009.1:74974-174736 GCF_014062315.1 Gelidibacter maritimus | reverse complement strand
TGTATGTCCCTAGTATAGGTTGACCACTTTAAACAAAGTGTAAACTTATGAAAGCAAACATTAAACTATTGAAAAAGCAACGCATTTATTCGGATGAGTTTAAACTACAAATTGTAAAAGACTTTGAATCGGGAGAATTCAGTGTAACTCAGTTGGAGAAATTGCATAATATAAGTAATGTATCGATTTACAAATGGATTCATAAATTTTCTACCTTTAATGAAAAAGGTTCAAGAATTGTAGAGATGAAAAACAGTAGCACCCAGAAGATGAAAGAACAACAGGCTCGAATAAAGGAGCTTGAAGCCATAGTTGGGCGCAAACAGATCAAGATAGATTATTTGGAGAAGATGATTGATATCGCAAAGGACGATTTAAATATAGATATCAAAAAAAACTTCAGCACTCCACAATCAACTGGTTCAGGACACATAAAGAAAAAATAAGCTTTAGTATGAACCAGCTTTATCACACCATAGGCATAAGTAAACAAGCTGTCAGTCAGTATGCACGGCGACAAGCAGTTTTCGATGGCCGAGTGTCTCAATTAATTTTAGAGGCAGATGATCTTCGGGAGGACCATCCTGGTTGTGGAGTTGAAAAGATGTACGATATATTAAATCCGGATTTTATAGGTAGGGATCGGTTTATAGAAACCATGATGGATCTCGGTTACAGGATAAAAAGGAAGAAGAATTATAAACGTACAACAATAGCAGGCAAGAAGTTTTATCCCAATCTAATAAAAGGCTTAAGAATAAACGCACCAAACGTATTATGACAATCGGATATAACCTATTTGCCACTTAATGGCAAACACTATTACGCTGTGTTCATAATAGATGTTTATACAAAAAAGATTGTTGGATTTATAGTATCGGATAACATGCGGGCCCAAGCCAATTTAGAAGCTCTTAAAATGGCGCTAAAGGAAAATAATGCACCTGAGGTTCATAATTCGGACAGAGGAAGCCAATACACTTATCATAGGTATATAGATTTATTGGTAAGCAATGGAACCAAGATAAGTATGTCCTTAAGTGGATTGGACAATGCATATGCGGAACGTATCAACAGAACTATAAAGGAAGAGTATCTAGATTATTGGAAACCTGAAACATTCCTTCAGTTAAAACAATGTGTAGCAAAAGCTGTAAAAAATTACAATGAAATAAGAACCCATAAAAATTTACCAAAAATGAGCCCAAACAATTTTGAGGAATATTGGTCGACCTTGAAACCTGAAGATAGACCAAAAATAACTATTTTTAACAATGAAATAAATAACTAAAAAACGGTCAACTCTATTCAGGGAAGTACAGATTATTGACCTGCCCGAACGTACCATTTCTTGCCTGAATGAATCCATCCAGGCGGATGGTACGGGCGGGCTGTTGAAGCGGCGAATGGACGAAGATGTAGGTTTGTCGGTATAGGAGCTTGGAAGGTAGTCAGTTAAAGAGTTTAGCCACAGGTTTCAGGGCTGTCGTTTGCCAAGTTAAGATGCTAACAGCTGCTCGTTTTTGCGATATCTGCAGGAGATACTTTATAGTTTCATTTTTCAGTAAATGTTATGGTTTTGCTAGAGCAGGGGCTTTAACCAATCTCCGAAGTTTAATAAAGCATGAATAACAAATAAAAAACATCAAATTTTTTGTATCCTTTATGGTTTTTTATACTCTAATGGATAGGTGCATTACAAACAAGACCTTTCAAAATATAAGCCCACTCAATAATTATTAAAGCAGCGAAACAATGAAAAATCAAGAAGTAACCATAAAATCGATTGGCTACGCTACACATGATGTGTTGCATATTGTGGTCGAAAAACCAGACGGGATGAACTTTGAGTCAGGGCAAGCGACGGAAATATTTATAAATGAGTCAGGATGGGAAAATGAAGGACGGCCATTTACATTTGTCTCGCTGCCAGAAGATCAGGATCTCGAATTTATGATCAAAACCTACCCATCACGAAAAGGAGTTACCAATAAATTACGGTCGTTAGAAGCTGGTGATCATTTGATTATCAACGAGGTGTTTGGGGCCATTGCCTATAAAGGCGAAGGCACATTTATTGCTGGTGGCGCGGGCGTCACGCCATTTATTTCAATTATCAGGAATCTGAAGGCGCAGAACAAATTGGGAGATAATAAACTCATTTTTGCCAATAAGACCAAAGATGATATCATTCTCAAAAATGAATTCCGAGAGCTGTTAGGAAATAATTTTATTAATATTTTATCTCAAGAAACGGTTGAGGGTGTTGAGCATGGACATATCACTGAGAAATTTTTAAAAAACTGTGGACTTGCCTATGACAAACATTTTTATATCTGTGGACCACCACCGATGATGGAGGCTGTAGAGAAACAATTATCCAATTTGAATGTAAAGAAGGGACAAATTGTCAAGGAGGAATTTTAGTCGGGATGAAACCAATCGAAATAAAACGGATTTATGAATCGCTATCAAAAAGTGATGGCTACCGTATTTTGGTGGACAGAATTTGGCCCCGAGGTATTTCTAAAGAAGATGCTCAATTGGACGAATGGAACAAAGACTTGGCACCTTCTACCGAACTTAGAAAGTGGTTTGACCACGACCCCGATAAGTTTGATGACTTCTCTAAGAAATATAAAAAAGAACTGGAAGCCCAAACCGAGACTTTAAAGAAATTAAGACAAAAGACGAAAGATCAAACAGTCACTTTACTCTTTGGCGCAAAAGATAAAGAGCATAATCAAGCTGTGGTGCTTAAAGAGGTTTTGG
Source organism: Gelidibacter maritimus (assembly GCF_014062315.1). GTDB lineage: Bacteria > Bacteroidota > Bacteroidia > Flavobacteriales > Flavobacteriaceae > Gelidibacter > Gelidibacter maritimus. The sequence continues at coordinate 171,964 of NZ_JACGLT010000009.1, read as the reverse complement.
AACATAGTAATTGATTTTTCAAAAAGAAAAAAGCTTCCCATTTCTGAGAAGCTTTATATTTAGCAAATCATCTAAAGACTACATCTTTATTAACTTTGAAGTTAAAACTTGTCCATTTTTATTTTCAACTTGTATCAAGTAAATGCTCTGTTTCAAATCGGAAATGTCAAAACTATCCGTTTTAGTAAAATCACCTTTAAACGATTTGATACGTTTGCCAGTTATATCATAAACATCAAGCAGATGGACTTCTTTATTAATCTTAAAAGTGTCATTTGTGGGGTTTGGATAAATGGTGAATCCCGAAACATTATCAAAGACGTCCGTACTCAAGGTTGATGCTTGATTACCGAAAATCCTAAACTGCCCTGCAGCAATCGTTACAGTGCCATCGCTATAAGTGGTGCTTCCGCTTGCATCCATCAAATCATACCAAGTTTGTCCTGAAGGTATTGTAGTATTCAGCGTTTGGGCAGTCACATCAAAATTTGCCAAAACAACCACCTTGTTAAGTGCACTTGCAGGTAAAGTATTGTCAAAAATTTCAATGGATGGCGTTAAGTTATTGGAGGTCATCGTATAATCGCCTTTAAATACCGGTTCAGTGGTCTTTAATTCAATCATTCTCGCCCAAACATTATAAATTGTATTTCTGTTGATATCTCCTGTCCAGTTTTGTGTCCATTGCGGCTGTGGTTTGGTGTCCAATTTACAATCACCATCGTTTCCACTCGGATCGTTGACAGACCCATCATTACAAGTAAAAATGGAGTTTTCCATCCCTAATTCGCCAAAGTGCCAGATCATTTTTGGACCTGGGACGGTGAGTGTAACCGCACCTAAAGCTGACATTCTTGACAATGCGGTGTTTAAATCCTTCACATCATGTGAACTGTTGGTGCTGTTTCCGTACATTAAATTCTTGTACATCAATCGCTCTTCATCATGACTTTCAGCATAGCCTATAACACGTGGCCCTTGAAATTGAGGTCTTGATTTATGACCAATCCCACTTATATCGGACGTATATCCCATGGTCAATTCGTTGTAAGCATGATTCATATTCCCCCACATCATGATTCCTTTCCCTTCATCGTATCTGTAATTGGCCCACTCTTTTTCTTCATTTTCAGAACCTAAATGTTCAAAAATAACGTAATGGGTTGGATCCAAGGACCATGAGTAATCGGCATATTCTTTTAAAACAGCCACACGATCAGCTTGGTAGGCATTGGTGCAGCCCTCATCATTCGCGGTACAGTTTTGCGTAAAACCTTTGGTCAAATCCCATCTAAAACCATCAATTTTAAATTCTTCAATCCAATGTTTTACAACACGCTTGACATACTCCTTTGTTCTTGGATTCGAGTGGTTGAAGTCAGAACCTACATTATAGCTATGTCTTGGGGTGGTATTGAAATAAGGATTTTCAGTATTTGGATCGCCCCAACCATCGCCGTCTGGATCGTTCATCCACATGCGTACCATCGGATTTCTTCCAAAAGCATGGTTTAATGCCACATCTAATATAACTGCGATCCCGTTTTGATGACAGACATCAATAAACTCCTTAAACTTATTTTCTGTACCATAAAATTTGTCCAATGCCATGTGGAAAGAGGTGTTATAGCCCCAACTTTCGTTACCTTCAAATTCCATCACCGGCAATAGCTCAATGGCATTGATATTTAGTTTTTTAAAATAATCGATGCGATCAATCAGATCTTGAAAATTTCGGTTGGAGCCAAAATCCCTGATCAATACTTCATACACCACTAAATCTTCTTTATCAGGTTTGGTAAAATTAGTCACTTGCCAATTGTAAGCTGCTTGGTCGGTTTGTAAAACAGTAACTTCGCGCTCCTGTCCAGCTGGATAGGCTGGCAAGTTTGGATAGGTGGATGCTGGAATATAAGGGTCGTCATAAGGTGATAGCACTAAAGTTGAATAAGGATCGGCTGTTTTCACCATACTAGGCGAGTTGGCAATCGGTGTTTTATCGACCACCCAATATTGATAGGTTTCTATCTGCCCTGGTGTCAATCCGGTAAGTCTTATCCAAAATTTATTGTTGCGTGTGGGATCTTTCTTCATGGCGTAAGTGGCGTCCGGTTGCCAGTTATTAAAACTTCCGGCAACATAGACAAAATCCTTACCTGTAGCATACAGCACCAAGACCGCTTCTGTCGGACTCAAATAGGTAATTCCGTCTTGATAGGTCATCGGCATAATTCCTATGTTTGATCCTGGGTCTACAAGAACTGAGAATTTTTTGACTATGGTATTTCCGTTTAAGGTGACCTCCAATTCAAAATTGGTATTTTGTGTAATATTGGTTCGCGTAAAAGCGTAATTTGAAATATCCGTTTGGGTATTGATGGGCGTTGGATTTCCAACTTCTTTTAAAACATAAGTGGCATTTCCACCAGTGTTTTGTGCAGTAATACTCAAACTTTCTCCAGAATTGATAATGGTTGTTGATCCTGCTGTTGGCTGACTTAATACCACTTGGAATGTTCCTACGTCGACTAAAATGTTCTGCGATTTTTTATCCCCAGAACCATCTTTCGCTTTTATTAAAAATCCAATGCGCCCTAATCCTGTTCTGTTATAGAACGTGCTTGGCGTAAAAGAAATGCTATAGGTGTCATTGCCACTGTCATAGGTCAATTTATTGGCCTCATTGGAAGCTTCCCAAGTTCCGTTTGTTGGTGAATTCTGCTCATTAGAAAGGTTGAGGTCATAAGACCATGACCATAAATAAAGAGAGTTGTCAGTCACTTGCCATGCGGCTTCATTGATGCTGTTGCCGTTAAAGGTCAAGGTAATATTCTGGCTTTCCTCAAAAGGAGAGGGGGTAACCGAATAGGTCACGTTCTGCTGTTGTGCGAACGTAAATAATGGAATTAAAAAAAGTAATTTAAGGTAGAGATGTTTCATGTTTATTTCCGTTTAAATTAAAAAAAAGGCTGTCATTTCTAACAGCCTTTTTACTTTAAAAGATTACTCTATTTTATTGAGCTTGTAGGTATTGTCGTTAAGATCCATTCTTATACGATACTTACCAGCCAGTACGGCAATATCATCACCACCGGCTTCTAATGTGCCATCAGCTCCATCATCGCCAAAGTCAGTGTCCCAAGCGTTATTGAGACGGAATTTTATATCTCCATCTACAAAAGTCGCTATGTCGCCAATCCAAATTTTTGGCTGCACTTCAGTTAATGCAAAGTCAGGACCGTCATTACCCCAATCATTATAACCTGATCCAACAATGCCCCAAATATCAGTCTGTTCAATGGTATAAGTATTGGAATTGAAATCTAAAGTTATCGCGTAATGTCCGGCAGTAACCTCAATGTTATCACCTCCAGCGTCTAATGTGCCATCAAGGCCATTGTCTCCAAAATCGTTGCCCCATTCGTTGTTTGTTCTGAATTTGATCTCTCCATCAATCAGTCTTACACCAACTTTAAAGGTATCCGTCAAATAGTCATAATAAAATTTGGCATCTGGCATACCATCTTCTCCCCAATTGTTATACCCATCACCTACGATACCCCAAGAGAATTCTTCGATGGTATAGGTGTTATCATTAAGGTTTAAGGTGATTTTGTAATCGCCTTCAGTGACTTCGATATTCGCGCCACCATCCTCAAGTGAACCGTCGGCACCGTCATCACCTAAGTTATTGTCCCAGGCGTTGTTTTCACGGAATTTAATTTCGCCAGTTAATAATGACACATAACTAACGAGCACATTTTCGGTTGACGTGGTATAGAATTTACCATCTGGAATTCCCGTATCAGCCCAATCATTATAGGCGCCTCCAACAATTCCCCAAGTAGATTCCGAAATACCGCTCCCACCTGTTTGTGCTTCTTGAAGGACTACAGATATGGTTTTGGTGTCAGAGAATATTTCTGTGTTGCTACCCCCGCCACCAGCGTATGCGCGTACTCGTACAGAAAAAGAGCCCGTGTTTGGTTCTGGAGTGGCAGGATTGTTATCCAGTCCAGCTTCAGCCGCTACGGCCATCATCTGGCCAATGGTCATTGCAATTTCGTTACCTCCAGTGGTACCTACCAAAACAGCATCACTAAAGTCGCCTATAACAGAGCGTTGCAAGTCGTACGACACGTTTGTTGGAACGCCAAAATCGGCACTGTTCCAAGTAAAACGCTCACCAAGATTACTTCCAGTTGATGAGGTTAATACGTATTCAGGTAAGATGGAATTTGTCAAAACAAATTCACCTGGTTCTTGAGCTATGAAAACAACGTCGTCATCAGTTTCACAGGAATTTAGCCCAATCATGGCTAAAATAAATAAGCTAAATATTTTAAAATTTTTCATGTGTTCGTTTTTTTAATATCCTTGGTTTTGTTCTAAGTTAGTGTTGATGCCTAAATCTGTTGCAGGTAAAGGCATAAGATCTCTGAATGCTTCTGTAGTTGCACCTTGAGGCACGTTTCTTTTCCAAGGCCAGATGCCTTGATCTGAAAACTGACCGAATCTGATCAAATCTGTTCTTCTGTGTGCTTCCCAGAATAATTCTCTTGAACGCTCAGACAAAACAAAATTGAGCGTCAAATCGGCCTGATTTATATTGCCTGTAGTGTTTCCATAAGCTCTTGTTCTTAGTTGGTTGATATAGGTTACTGCATCTGCAGCATTGCCGCCACCTCCTCTCACAAATGCTTCTGCATACATAAGGTAGGCATCAGCCAATCTGAACATTGGGAAATCCGTATCAGGAATGTCGCCTGTAGGATCTGACCCCGCAACACCGTTGACATCCACGTTTCTGAACTTTTCTACCGCGTATCCTTGAGTAAAGGTTGAGGTATTATTGATTTCTTTAGTTTGGCCATCTGTGTAAAACAAAGCCCTTCCGTCGGCAGAATTGGCTTCGCCTGGAAATTGTTCTACTAAAGCAGAGGTAGTTCTCAAACCTGCCCATCCACCATTAATACCATAGTCTGCAGGATCCATACTCCCGCCAACTGCGGCGTGGATTAAGAAGGTCATACCTCCAAAGGATTGTGTATGCAGACCATCAAAAGTAATTGGAAAAATTACTTCTGACTGTGTGCCATTAGTGTCATTATCAGCTAAAAATAGATGGTAATACGGATTCGTTGGAATTGTGTATCCAGCACCAATCACTTTTTCTGTATAGGTAATGACCTCCGCATAACGCGGCGACCCTGTATACACTTCAGCATTTAAATAAAGTTTAGAAAGCAACATCCAAACCGCAGCTTGGTCGGCGCGTCCGTATTCGTTCTGTCTTGCTGCTACAATTTCATTTTCTATAGCCAGTAATTCAGATTCTATATAAGTAAAGAGATCTGCACGATTGATTTGTTGGGGCAAGAAGGCCCCAATTGGATCTTCTTCAGTAACGAACGGTACGTTTCCAAATAAATCAAGAGCATGCCAATACGTAAGGGCGCGCATAAAACGTGCTTCTGCACGATAGTTTTGGATTTCGGAGCGTAGGCTGTCATCCACCCCACGATCGTTTAATTTGCCATCTGAAGTCTGACGTAAAAACTCGTTGGTCAGCGCTACTTGATAAAATATTCTACTGTACATGGTGCGGATAAACTCGTTTCCTGAAGTCCAGGTCTGTGAGTGTAAGTCTTTAATTGTACCGTCGTTCCATCCAATAATTGCTTCATCTGTTGTAAGTTCCTGCATGGACCAATACAAGCGTAAGTAATTGGAAAATCCTTCGTCTAACCCGGTTAAATCAGGGTTTCCAGCAGGTCCTTCCTGTCCACTGACAGAGATCCCCGCATATAACTTGGCTAAAAAAGCTTTATATGCTCCAGGCTCCTCAAAGGCCGCATCCGCTGTGAGACGGTTGTCTTCTGGTTGCAAATCTAAATCGCTCTCACAGGATTGTGCAAAAAGCACAATGGTGAAGGCAAGAAAGATGTTTTTCATTGTTCTTAACATAAGAGTGTGTTTAATATTATTCATGATATTAAAATGTAAAATTCAGTCCCAATACAAAAGTTTGTGGTCTTGGGTAGAAATTGTTGTCTATTCCATTAGAAATTTCTGGATCCAAACCATCGTATTTCGTTATGGTCAATAAATTGGTTGCCGTTAAAGACATTCTCAAGTTTATTTTTTCACCAGGAATTAAATACCCCAATGAAACGTTGTCCAACTTCACAAAATCTGCCCTTTCGATATAATAATCAGAAAATAGATTCTGCTTTTTAAAATTTGTGTCCAAGACGCTTGAATGGGCGTTTACATAATATTGACCTGGTGCATCATTGACCGTGGTAATATTTCCTCTATCAGAAGCGACGTTGTTATACATATAATTTCCAAAGCTCCCTCTAAACGTAAAACTAAAATCTAAGTTTTTATAATTTAGGGTATTAGTGAATCCCATGTAGGCATCAGGAGATGCTTTTTTATAGGCTTGTTTATCTGCTTCGGTAATTTGGTTATCGCCGTTGACATCAACATAAGCCCCTTCTATTGGTTTGCCATCGGTATCATAAACTTGTCTGAACACATAAAAAGTAGAGGGGTCTAAGCCCTCTCTCCACAACTGTATGTTGTTGCCTACACCACCACTAATGCCGCCTTGAGCTATGAAAAAGTTTGGATCCTCTCCTAAGCTCAATTTGGTGATTTTATTTTCTTGTAAAGTCACGTTAAAGCTCATGTCCCAATTGAAATCATCAGATCGGGCAAGTCCACCGTTTAGAGTGAACTCAATACCTTTACTCAACACAGACCCCACGTTGGTGGTTAATAAATCTGAAAGGTTTGATCCTGCAGCCGTTGGAATGGTTGCCAACAAATCTGTAGTTTCTCTGTAATAAGCATCTACAGTTCCGGTTAAACGCTCATTAAAGAAGCCAAAATCTAAAGCAACGTTGTATTGTGAAGTCTCTTCCCATTTGAGGTTTTCATCAAATTCTTCAGGTCGCAGGGTGTTTATATATTGTGGCACCCCATTGACGTAGCCAAATTGGACACTCGCGTCTGATCTACCCGGAGTATAGACGCCTAAATAGCCATAGTTTTGACCAATTTCTTGTTGTCCTGTTTTACCCCAACCTGCTCTCAATTTTAAATTTGAAAAGAATGAGTTTTGTAGAAACTCTTCATTGGTCATTTTCCACCCGACCGAAACTCCTGGGAAATTACTCCATCGGTTGTCTGGTCCAAAACGTGAAGACCCATCACGTCTAAAGGATAGGGACAATAAGTATTTGTTATCAAAATCGAAACTTGCACGTGCAAAATAAGATTCCAATGCATTTCTATTGATTATGATTGGACGTTCCACCAATGCTCCTGAGGTTTCGGTTTCACGACGATCAGATTTGATGTAAAATTCCTGGTATGAATGACCTGCTGTTAAATCGATATTTGTATTGATGGACTCTAAGGTTGTTTTGTAATTAAAATAGAAATCAAGCAAGGTGTTTCTGTTGAAACCATCGTAAAAATTTCTGTAATTAATACTTCCTGGTCTGTTGGGACTGGAAGGGCTGTACTGCTTTCCTGATAACTCAGAATAATCAAGACCTGCATTCAAATTGAATTTTAAGCCTTCCAAAAACGGCAGGTTATAATCGATATTGAAATTGGTAATATTTCTTTTGTTTCGGGCCCTGTTATTATTGTTGTCCAATGTAAAAACAGGATTGGTAAAGGCCAGGTTTTGCCCCACATGCTGAAAATATGATCCATCAGCATTGTAAACACTCTGGGTTGGGTCAAATCCTACTGCTGCACCAATAGCACCGTGATCGGCAAATTTGTTGTCATCTAAAATACCTTTTGTAGTTAAGGTCAATTTTAAATTATTGTTTAAAAGTCGTTTGACGGCTGAAAGATTGATAGCATTCCGCTCGTATAAATCGCCCGTTAAAATCCCTTGTTGTGAAGTGTGGTTAATGTTGGCACGGAAATTAAAATTCTCATAACCTTCAGAAATGGTGATGTTATGAATGGCGCCAACAGCAGTTTGATAGATTTGTTTTTGCCAATTGGTGCTGGCGTTCCCTAATAAACTTGCGTCATAATTGGAATCCGTCAGTGCGATAGCTCTCACCTGATCTGCTGAAAGTACATCTACATAATCGTTTACCGTGGCCACAGACGCTTTTAAGTCGTATTCCACTTTTAGCGGTGCATTGGTTTTTCCTTTTTTAGTGGTAATCAAGATCACACCGTTTGAAGCTCTCGAACCGTAAATGGCAGTTGCAGAAGCATCTTTTAATATCACAAAATCCTCAATATCGTTTGGATTTATGGCATTCAATTGATTTCTTACACCTTGTACGCCACGTTGATCCAATGGCAATCCATCGACAACAATTAAAGGCGAATTGTTTGCTGATAACGATGCACCACCTCTAATTCTAATTTCTGAGCCACCCCCAGGATCACCACCTCCGGATGTGATCCGTACACCGGCAGATTTACCTGACAGTAATTGCTCTGGAGATACAATGGCGCCTTGATTAAATTCTTTCTCACCTACTTTTTCCACAGCACCTGTTGCGTCTTGCCTAGTGGTAGATCCATATCCAATCAAGACGACTTCGTCCAATTGGGCGGTATCTTCAATAAGCACAACGTTCAGTCGCGATTGTCCTGTATAGATGATTTCTTGAGATTGGTATCCAACATAAGAAAACACAACAACATCGCCGTTATTTAAACTGATGCTGAAGTTACCTTCAAAATCTGTAGTCGTTCCTGTGGTAGTTCCTTTAATTACAATATTTACTCCCGGTAGGGGTAATGCGTCAGCTTGATCAGTTACAGTCCCAGAAACAGTGGTTTGAGACCACATGACTGAGGGTATTAAAAATACCAATAACATTAAGCTATTCATAAATGTTTTCATACACTATTTTTAAAGTTGATTGTATTAATAATTCACTTATATTTTCACTTCTTGGGTTAAACTTATGTAATTTAAAATTGAATTTGAGAAATTTCGTTGCCATATTTTTAGCGAAAACGTTTTCGTGTTGACAACTTTTTTGTGTTTTGGGGAAGTAACCTAAATATAATCAAAAAAATAGAGCAATTAGTAACAATGCTATAACTTTAGCTTGCGTTGTTGAATTTGTTATTAATTTTAATTAGATTATTGACGTTTAAAAATCCTATTTTGGCAAGACGATATCATGAAGAAAAAAATCACCTTAAAACAAATAGCAAGAGAGCTGGATGTCTCAATTTCCACAGTATCTAAGGCGCTGAGAGACAGTGTTGAAATCAGTGAAGATACCCGGCAAAAAGTGCAGGCTTTTGCCAAGCTATATAATTACAGGCCTAACAATATAGCACTAAGTCTGAAAAACCGAAAAACCAAAACTATCGGAGTCATTATTCCCGAAATTGTGCATCATTTCTTTTCCAAGGTTATCCGGGGCATTGAATTGGTTGCAAACAAAAGAGGGTATAATGTGATTATCGGGCTTTCCAATGAATCCTTTGACAAAGAGGTGATCAACCTGCAAATGTTGGCCAATGGCAGTATTGACGGTTTTATCCTCTCCATTGCGAAAGAAACATTACAGCAACAAGATTATCATCATTTCAAGGAAACCATTAACCAAGGGATGCCAATTGTGATGTTTGATCGTATCGTAAATGACATTCATTGTGATAAAGTCATCATTGACGACGTAAAAGGTTCGAAAAAAGCGGTCTCAAAACTCCTTTCCAATGGTTGTAAAAACGTGGCTATTATTACTACAAAAGACTACGTCAGTGTCGGTAAACTTCGAACTCAGGGCTATTTGGAGGCTTTAGAAGATTACAGAATTACTCCAGATACCGATTTGATTCTGAAAGTGGATGACGAACTGGTTTCTGAAGACCATTTGGAATCTCTCGAAAAGGAGATTGAGGGCTTATTTCACACCAATAAAAACATCGATGGTGTTTTTGCCGTAAATGAGCTATATGCCATTATCGCTATGAAAGTTGCCCGTAATTTGGGTATGAAAATCCCAGACGAGATTCAATTTATTGGCTTTACTGATGGAGTGCTTTCTAAGCACGCTACGCCCAGTTTAACGACAGTCAATCAGCACGGACAAGATATGGGGGAAAAGGCGGCAGGATTACTAATAGACAATCTTGAGCGTGAAGCCGAAGAAGAGCAGTACACTACCATTGTCATTGAAACCGAACTCGTTGAAAGAAACTCCACCAAATAAGAAATTCTTTTTCGACGCTGGTAGGCAATTGATTTACAGTGAATATGATTTTAAGACTTAGAAACTTAAGACATAAGATTAAAATCAATTTTTGAAAACCGTCCAATAGACACTGATTATATAGGCAGGCCGTAGAATTTCCCATTCAAGGGCACATTAAAATATCAAATTCATAACCCGTAGAAATTAGGGTAACACCAAAAAAGTATTGCAGATTTAAAAATTTTACTATCTTTACCACATAATCAAAACTTTATTTTCACTTCTTAAAAATAAGTTTTGATAAGTTTTATCGCTTATCAATAGTATTAATTTAAATATACTTTGATGAAAAAGCGTACGCTTGGATTTTGGGAAATTTGGAACATGAGTTTCGGTTTTCTGGGAATCCAAATGGGTTTTGCCCTACAAAATGCCAACGTTAGCCGTATTTTCCAAACTTTAGGAGCCGAGATTGATGATATTCCAATTCTTTGGGTGGCTGCGCCATTGACGGGTTTAATTGTACAACCCATTATTGGTTATTTAAGTGATAAGACTTGGCATTCTCGTTTAGGACGTCGACGACCATATTTTTTGATAGGCGCTATTTTTGCTTCGTTGGCTTTGTTCGTCATGCCCAATTCGCCCGTACTTTGGGTGGCAGCAGGAATGCTCTGGATTTTGGATGCGTCCATAAATGTATCCATGGAACCGTTCCGTGCCTTTGTTGGAGATAATCTTCCGGATGAGCAACGAACCAAAGGCTTCGCCATGCAAAGTTTCTTTATTGGTATTGGTGCCTATGTGGCTTCTAAGTTGCCATTGATCCTTACTTATTTTGGTGTGGCCAATACGGCGCCGGAGGGAATTATTCCAGATTCGGTCAAATATTCATTTTATATCGGTGGGGCTGCTTTTTTTCTAGCCGTATTATGGACGGTCCTAAGATCTAAGGAATACACCCCTGAAGAAATGAAGATTTTTGAAGAGCAGGAAAAGGAATTCAAACCTGTACGTGAAAGTTTTTCTGAAGAATGGTACCAAAAAAATGGAAAGTCACATCTGATCAAAGGCTTTATTATCTTGTTCATTGGCTTGTTGTCCAGTTACTTGGTATATAATTTTGATCTGAAAAAGGATCTCTATGTGCTCACTTTTGGATTGATCACTTCTGGTGGAATAGCCCTAATTGTATCAGGGTATTTGCAGGCCAACAAAGTCAGAAATGGTTTTGTGAATATTATGAATGATTTTCAGATGATGCCAAAGGTTATGAAACAATTGGCTTGGGTTCAGTTTTTTTCGTGGTTTTCGTTGTTTTCAATGTGGATTTACACCACTGCGGCCGTTACTGAACATATCTATCAAACGACCGATACCACATCTATTGATTATAATACCGGTGCGAATCAGGTGGGCGAAATGTTTGCCAACTACAATATTATCGCTGCTGCTGTAGCATTCTTATTACCGTTATTGGCAAAAGCAACCAGTCGAAAATTTACGCATTTCTTGGCATTGGTGGCTGGCGGACTCGGGATGATGTCACTATATTTCATCACCAATCCCACTACCTTCACCATGGAATGGTTACCGATGATTGGCGTCGGAATTGCTTGGGCCAGTATTTTGTCTGTCCCTTATGCCATGCTCTCAGGAGCGCTTCCAGCCTCTAAAATGGGCTATTATATGGGCGTATTCAATTTCTTTATTGTGATTCCGCAATTGGTGGCCGCTTCCATCCTTGGATTTATGGTGTCCAAGTTTTTTAATAACGAACCTATTTATGCCTTATTGATTGGAGGTTGCTCGATGATCTTGGCAGGACTTCTTTCGCTAATGGTAAATGACAAAGTAAATACAATAAAAAATGACTAAAAAAGCATTCATATTTGATCTTGATGGCGTGATCGTAGATACGGCAAAGTACCACTTTCTGGCTTGGAAAAAGCTGGCAGGTACTATCGGAATTGATTTTACCGAGCATCAAAATGAACAACTCAAAGGGGTCAGCAGAGTCAAATCTTTGGAGAAAATTCTCGTTTGGGGAAATAAAAGCATCAGTGATGCTGAGTTTACAAGACTTATGGCGTTTAAAAATGATGATTATTTGACCTATATCGATAAAATGGACGAAGAGGAAATTCTTCCTGATGTCACTAAAACTTTAGATTTTCTGAGAGGGAAAAAGCAGTATATCGCCTTGGGGTCAGCAAGTAAAAATGCTCGGATGATCTTGGAAAAAGTCAATATCCTCGAAAAGTTTGACGTCATCGTCGATGGAAACGACGTCACCAAAGGCAAACCAGACCCCGAAGTGTTTTTAAAAGCTGCGGAACATTTAAATGTTCCCCCCGAACATTGTATTGTTTTTGAAGATGCGGTGGCGGGAATTCAAGCGGCAAACAATGCAAGAATGATTTCCATTGGCATTGGCGATAAGAACACGCTTCATGAAGCAGATTATGTCTTTTCCGATTTTACGGAAATGGATGATGATTTTTTAAATGAATTAATTAACAGGTAGGATCAAGTATTGAGTACAAAGTATCAAGTATTAAGTACAAAGTATCAAGTATTAAGATATAAAACTAATAAAAAATAACAACTTCATTGTGGCACTTGATAAAAAACTTGCGTCCCTTGGGGTTAAAAATAAATTAAAACACTAAACGTCATTCCGAACGAAATAAAGGAACCCTATAATAAGACAATACCATTATTTCAATCCTCGGAATAGCTTAATAATTATAACAAATGAATCAAGATTATATCGTACCAAACAATTGGTCCATCATTGAAGAGGGCTTTGAAGCCGATCGTCTCAAATCTTCTGAAAGTATTTTTAGTATTGGTAATGGCGCCATGGGCCAGCGCGCCAATTTTGAAGAGCATTATTCGGGAAAAACCTTCCAGGGTAGTTATGTGGCCGGTGTTTATTATCCCGACAAAACGAGGGTAGGATGGTGGAAAAACGGGTATCCAGAATATTTCGCCAAAGTGCTCAACGCTCCTAATTGGATTGGTATCAATGTCACAATCAACGGTGAGGCCTTGGATTTGGCAGCCTGTAAAGAGGTACGAAAATTCAGAAGGGAACTCAATATGAAAGAAGGTTGGTTGTCCAGAAGTTTTGAGGTGACACTTCAAAATTCCATCGACCTAAAAGTAGAAACCAAACGCTTTTTGAGTTTGGATATGGATGAGGTTGGCGTGATTCAGTACAATATAACACCTTTAAATAATGACGCTCAAATTGTTTTTGAACCATATCTCGATGCCGGAATTACCAACGAGGACAGCAATTGGGATGATAAATTCTGGAATATTTTAAGTGTCGATTCTGAAGGTGATCAAGCGTATATTGTGTCGCACACCATGATCACCAATTTTCATGTGTGTACCGCTATGCAAACGCAGTTGAGTTTAAATGGTAAAGTTGTAAATGCCAATAAAAGCATAAACAAAACCGATAAAACCATCGCTTTCGAATACAGTTCGCAGGTCAAAAAGGATGACACATTAACCTTGACCAAATTTGGAGGCTATACCGTGGATCGCTACCATGATAAGAACGATCTAATTCCAGTCGCAAAGAAAACCTTGAGTAAAGCTTCAAAACTTGGTTTCGATCAGATGTTGGAAGACCAAAAAGCAGCATGGGCTAAAATCTGGAAAATGTCAGATATCACTATTGAAGGCGATGTCAGAGCGCAGCAGGGGATACGTTTTAATATCATGCAACTCAACCATACCTACATAGGTAAGGATGCGCGTTTGAATATTGGTCCTAAAGGATTTACAGGTGAAAAATATGGCGGTAGTACCTATTGGGATACGGAAGCGTATTGTATTCCTTTTTATATGGCCACCAAAGATCAAGAAGTTGCCAGAAACCTATTGACCTATCGTTACAATCACTTGGAGAAAGCCATCGAAAATGCTGAAAAACTCGGGTTTAAAGATGGAGCGGCTTTGTACCCAATGGTAACAATGAACGGTGAAGAGTGCCATAACGAATGGGAGATAACCTTTCAGGAAATCCATCGTAACGGGGCCATTGCCTTTGCCATTTTTAATTTCCACCGCTATACTGGCGATTTCAGTTATATCCCTGAAAAAGGATTGGAAGTTTTGATTGCAATTGCACGTTTTTGGAAGCAACGCGCCACCTTTTCCACTTACAGAAATAAGTATGTCATCCTGGGGGTAACCGGTCCTAATGAATATGAGAATAATATCAACAATAACTTTCATACCAATTATACCGCACAATGGTGTCTTAATTACACGTTAGAAATCATTGAAAAAATGAAGGATGATTATGCATCAGACTTAAAACGTGTGGTTGATAAAACGAAACTGTTGGATAGTGAACTATCAGATTGGAAAGAAATTGCGTCAAATATATACTTTCCATACTCCGAAGAGCACCAAGTATACTTGCAACAAGACGGGTTTTTGGACAAGGAGTTGATTACGGTAAAAGATCTACCAAGATCAGAACGTCCAATCAATCAGACATGGTCCTGGGACCGGATTTTGCGTTCGCCATACATTAAACAGGCAGATACGCTTCAAGGGTTTTATTTCTTCGAAGATCAATTTACGATGGAAGAATTGGAGCGTCATTTTGATTTTTATGAGCCGTTCACGGTTCATGAAAGTTCCCTTTCGCCATGTGTACACAGCATTCAGGCTGCAAAATTGGGTAGAATGGAACAGGCTTACCAGTTTTATGTACGTACCGCAAGATTGGATTTAGACGATTACAATCACGAGGTGGAAGAAGGCTTGCACATCACCTCTATGGCAGGAACCTGGATGAGTATTGTAGAAGGATTTGGTGGCATGCGCGTCATTGATGATAAACTGTCTTTTAAACCACAAATTCCAGAACAATGGGATTCCTACTCATTTAAAATCAATTTTAGGAACCAAATTCTTAAAATAAATGTAGGTAAAACCGAGACAAAACTTGAATTGGAAGGCGATAAAGCGATGGATATTTTGGTCAACGGAAAAGTGGTGACCATAAAGCCGAATGACATGGTAACCGTCTAATCGGATCATGATTTGATGAAAACTTCAAAAATGAGATAAAATGAAGAACTTATTGAGCATTTTAATACTACTTTTAAGCATGACACTTTTTTCGCAGGTTGAAAAGATTGAGCCTCCTTTTTGGTGGTCGGAAATGCATAACCCAGAACTTCAATTGATGGTTTATGGAAAGAATATCGCGCACTTTGACGTGGCTTTTTCGAACAGGATTCAAATTACCGATATTCAAAAAACTGAAAACCCAAATTATCTTTTTGTCACCATCAATACCAAGAATGTAAGTCCTGGGACCTATGAAATTCAATTTTCAGAGGACAATAAAATTGTGAGCACCAAATCATACGAGTTTAAATCGCGTCGTGAAAATTCTGCCCAAAGAAAAGGCTTCGATTCCAGTGATCTGATTTATTTGATCATGCCAGATCGGTTTGCCAATGGAAATCCTGATAACGATAACACGGATGATACACTCGAAAAAGTGAATCGGGAGGAGCTTTCAGGGCGCCACGGTGGCGATATTCAGGGCATTATTGATCATTTGGATTATTTGGACGACTTAGGTGTGACAGCCATTTGGAGTACGCCACTTCTGGAAGACAATGAGCCTGTCTTTTCGTATCACACTTACGCCCAGAGCGATTATTATAGAATTGATCCGCGCTTTGGAACCAATGAGGATTATAAACGATTGACATCTGAAATGCACAAGCGCGATATGAAACTCCTCATGGATTATGTGACCAATCATTGGGGTAGCAAGCATTGGATGATTCAGGATTTGCCATCTAAAGATTGGATTCATTATTGGGAAAATGGCGAAAACGGATTTCAAAGAAGCAGCTATAGAATGACCACCCAATTTGATTCGAACGCCTCTGAAGCTGATAAGGAAGCTTGTATGAATGGATGGTTTGATACGACTATGCCAGACATCAATCAGAAAAATCCTTTGGTCTTGACCTATATGATTCAAAACGCCATTTGGTGGGTTGAATTTGCCGATCTGGACGGATTTCGTGTAGATACCTATTCATATAATGATAAAGATGGAATTGCAGAATGGACCAAGACCATTATGGACGAGTATCCTAATTTCAATATCGCTGGTGAGGTTTGGATGCATAATCAGGCGCAAATGGCCTATTGGCAAAAAGACAGTAAAATAGGAGCCATTGATAATTACAATTCCCATTTGCCAACCGTCATGGATTTTACCCTCCACGATGCCATTTTGGAAATGTTTGCAGAAGATGAGCAAGGGTGGGATAAAGGGATGATCAAAGCTTATGAGAACTTTGTGAATGACTTTTTGTACCCAGACATCAACAATATTTTTGTGTTTGCGGGCAATCATGATACCAATCGGATCAGTGAGATCTACGGATCGGATATCAATACCTATAAGATGATTATGACGCTTATTGCAACAGTTAGAGGGATTCCTCAAGTCTATTATGGTGACGAATTGGGGATGGTTGGGAATAGAGACTTGAAGGGTGATGGTGATATCCGTCGTGATTTTCCTGGTGGATGGGAAGGCGATCCTATGAATGCATTTACCGCAGAAGGAAGAACGGCAGAGCAAACTGAGTTTTTTGAATTTTCAAAGAAACTTTTCAACTGGCGAAAGTCGAAGTCAGTCATACATTCTGGTAAAACTATGCAGTTTGTTCCAGAGAATAATGTCTATGTGTATTTTAGATACCATACTGACGATAAAGTGATGGTGATCATCAATAACAATCCTAAAGCTCAAACTTTAGATTTAAAGCGCTTTGCCGAAATGATTGGTGCGGAAAAATATGGAAATGAAATGTTATCAGATGAAAGAATAGCTTTGGAGGACACTTTGACTATTGACGGAAAAACGTCGATGATCATTGAGTTTTAAATTCTCAAAAAATTTCACTAATTCCAATTCATAATCCGCTAAGTTTTGCGAAAAAACAATCTGCAAGGTTTTGAAAACCTTGTAGGTTTATAACAAAAGATGAAAAGAATTATTTACATACTTGTCATTTTCATTAGTTCACTTTCTTGTGAAACTAAAAAAGAAGAGAAAACTATCATTAAGCCAGCAGACACTTCCAAGGTTCAAACAGAAACCATTGAAGGCGATTTTGCGGGAGGAAGTTTGTTGCGGATTGATGATTTCCCATCCAATTATATCCCGCCAAGAAAAGTTGATATATGGTTACCAGAAGACTATTCCAACAGTAAAAAATATGCGGTAATGTATATGCACGATGGGCAAATGTTGTTTGATAGCACGATTACTTGGAATAAACAAGAGTGGAAAGTGGATGAAACATCAAGTCAATTGATGAACGACAGCATCACCAGAGACTTTATTGTGGTGGCTCCTTTTAATATCAACGATTTACGTCACAGTGAGTATTTTCCACAAAAGCCTTTTGAATCCTTGCCTAAGTCGGTTCGCGATTCACTTTTTGAGCAGGCCAAGAAGGACAATTTTAAGTTTGATAACGTGACTTCAGATAATTATTTGGGGTTTATAGTCAATGAATTAAAACCTTATGTGGATGCCAATTATTCGGTGTTGACCGATAGGAACAACACATTTGTAGCAGGTTCAAGTATGGGCGGATTGATTTCAATGTATGCTATTTGCGAATATCCTGATGTTTTTGGAGCCGCCGCATGCTTATCAACCCATTGGCCCGGCACCAATCCTAATGATGGCGATTTATTGGCCGATACGTTTTTTGAATATATGAAGGCTAATTTACCTTCTCCAAAAACCCACCGATTCTATTTTGATTACGGTACAGAAACATTGGATAAATTCTATCCGAAATATGCACCAAGAGTCGACAAGATTTTTAAAGGCAAAGGCTATGATTCATCTAATTTTAGAAACCTAAAGTTTGATGGCGCAGAGCATACAGAGATTTCGTGGCAAAAACGCTTGGATATTCCATTGACGTTTTTGTTGGGAAGAACCGAATAGGACGTTATCAGACCTAACAGGTTTCAAAAACCTGTTAGGTCTAAAAAAACAGCCTGATTTAAAAAGGGGTAAAACTTCTGAATAAACCTGTCAGGTTTGAGCAAAAACTTGAATTTTGAAAGCGAATAATAAATGAAAAATCACCTATTAATAATATCCCTAATATCATCACTCCTGGGTTTCTCACAAAACCCAAACCGAACTTTTGAATCCATCAATTACGATAACAACGTTCTGGAAGTAAAAGTCCACGATGGTGTTTATAAAATTATTCCCTACAGTGAACGTATTGTTGAAACCACCTTTATTCCTAACGGCGAGACTTTCAATGAAAATTCACACGCCGTTGTTTTAAAACCAGAAACAGTAGAATCAGGATTGCTCAAAACCGATACGTCCTTTGAATTGAAAACACCAGGAATTTCGATTACCGTTCAAAAACAACCTTTTCAAATTTCGTATTCCTACAAAGGCAAACCCATCATTTCAGAAAAAATGGGCTACGTCAAAAACGACAGCTTGGAAACCATCCAGTTCAACATCACAAAAGATGAAATCCTTTATGGCGGTGGTGCAAGGGCCTTGGGCATGAACCGTCGTGGTCACCGATTGCAACTGTACAACCGTGCGCATTACGGTTACGAAACCCACTCGGAGTTGATGAACTATACGATGCCAATCATGATGTCGTCAAACCAATATATGGTTCATTTTGATAATGCACCTATCGGATTTTTGGACTTGGACAGTAAAAAAGAGAACACCTTGACTTATGAAACCATTTTTGGCAGAAAAACCTACCAAGTCATTGTGGGCGATTCTTGGACAGATTTGATCGATAATTATACCGATTTAACTGGGAAACAACCCTTGCCACCGCGTTGGGCCTTGGGGAATTTTTCAAGCCGTTTTGGCTACCATTCCCAAAAGGAAGTTGAAGCTACAGTTCAAAAGTTTAGGGATGAACAAATTCCGTTGGATGCAGTGATCATCGATATTTTTTGGTTTGGTAAAGACATTAAAGGGCATATGGGAAATCTGGAGTTTTTAAAAGACTCCTTCCCTAATCCGACCCAAATGATCAAAGATCTAAAGTCTGACCATGTCAACACGATTTTGGTGACTGAGCCATTTGTTTTGACTACCTCCAAGCGCTGGCAAGAAGTCGTCGACAAAGATGTGATGGCAAAGGATTCTGTCGGAAATCCATACACGTTTGATTTCTATTTTGGAAATACGGGATTGATCGATATCTATAACCCGAAAGGAAAAACTTGGTTTTGGGATATTTACAAAGGATTGGCTGATATGGGCGTGACAGGAGTTTGGGGCGATTTGGGCGAACCAGAAGTTCATCCATCAAAGTTAATTCATGCTACAGGAACAGCAGATGAGGTCCACAATATTTATGGCCACGATTGGGCAGGCTTAATTGCAGAAGGCTATAAGACTGATTTTCCCAATCAGAGACCTTTCATATTGATGCGCGCCGGCTATTCAGGATCTCAGCGATTTGGCATGATTCCGTGGTCAGGAGATGTGAACAGAACTTGGGGCGGATTGCAAAGTCAACCTGAAATTGCGCTGCAAATGGGTATGCAAGGCTTGGGCTATATGCATTCTGATCTGGGCGGATTTGCCGGCGATAATAAAGATGCTGAACTGTATGCACGTTGGCTGCAATATGGTGTTTTTCAGCCTATTTACCGTCCGCATGCCCAGGAAGAAGTCCCTGCGGAACCTGTTTTCTGGGATTCTAAAACCAAGGCACTGGCTAAGAAATCCATCGAATTGCGCTACAGGTTATTGCCCTATAATTATAATCTCAGCTTTCAAAATCACACGAAAGGGACACCACTTATGCGACCATTATTTTTTGAAGACGATTCAGAAGCACTCAAAACCGATGCTTCGGAATACTTTTGGGGCGATGATTTTTTGATCGCACCAATTCTTAAATCTCAAATTACTGAAAAGGAGATTTACTTCCCTAAAAATAGCAATTGGTTCGATTTTTATACGAATGAAATGTTTGAAGGCGGAAAAAGTGTCACCGTCAAAGTTGCCGAAGATCATATTCCGACATTTGTACGTGGTGGTGCTTTTATTCCTATGGCAAAACCCATGCAAAGCACTAAGGAATACGATGGGCATATTTTTGAATTGCATTTCTTCTATGATGCTACAGTTAAGGAAAGTGAAGGCCAACTGTACAATGATGATGGATTGACGGCCGATGCCTATGACAAAGGACACTATGAACTGATGGCCTTTTCATCAAAAGTGAGCGCGAAAGAAATTGAAATTGAAATAAAAGCTGAGCTTGGCTCGGATTTTCAAACACAAACAAAATCCATTGAGCTTGTCCTTCACAACATAAGCCTGAAACCTAAATCGGTTAAGATCAGTCGCAAAAAATTGGATTTCACTTTTAATAAAGATCAAAAAATAATAACTATTCCTTTAGAATGGAACACTTCAAAAGAATTAAAACTAAACATCAAATTAAATTAATTACCATGAAAAAAGTCATTTTAGCAATCTTCAGTTTTATGCTGATAGTTGCTTGTAAAGAAGAAAAGAAAGTTGAAGCTTTCATTGAAGAAACGACTCAAGAAGACATTCAACCTATTTCCGATGCCGTGTTGGAAACTGCCGTTATTTATGAAGCCAACATTCGACAATACTCGCCTTCGGGACATTTTGATGAATTCACCAAAGATATTCCGCAGTTAAAAGAACTGGGCGTTAAAGTGATATGGTTGATGCCGATTTTCCCAATCAGCGAAACCAAACGTAAAGCTACCGGCGGAGAGGATAGTAAATTTGCCTCCGATTTCCCAGAAACCGAACAATCCAAATACCTGGGCAGTTATTATGCCGTATCCGATTTCACCAAAATCAATCCAGAATTTGGAACCCTTGAAGATTTTAGAAATTTGGTCAAAACTGCGCATGAAAACGGCATTTATGTTATTTTGGATTGGGTGCCAAATCATACAGGTTGGGATCATGAATGGATCAAAAGTAATCCAGATTATTATACCAAGGATAAAGATGGCAACATTACACATCCTGTAGATACGGATTGGACGGATGTGGCAGATTTGAATTATGACAATAAAGACATGCGCAAAGAAATGATTGCTGACATGCAATATTGGTTGAAGGAAGAAGGTATTGACGGATTTAGATGTGATGTGGCAGCCTCTGTTCCAACAGATTTTTGGCAAGAGGCCATTCCGCAACTCAGAAGTACAAAAGACATTTTTATGTTGGCTGAAGCTTGGGAACCTGAATTGGCAAAAGACGGTTTGTTCGACGCGGTTTATGGATGGGACACTCATCACGTCATGAATGCTATGGCTAAAGGCGAAAAAGGATTGGATGCGTGGAAAGACCGCTGGGCCGAAATTGAGTCCATCTACGAAAAAGATGATATCATTATGAATTTTGTGACCAACCACGATGAAAACTCATGGAATGGAACTATCAATGAGCGAATGAAAGACGCTGCGCCACTAATGACAGCATTTAGCTATGTCATTCCAGGAATGCCGTTAATCTATTCCGGGATGGAGTATGATATGGACCACCGATTGAAGTTTTTTGAAAAGGATTCCATTCCAAAAACAAAAGGAAAGATGTGGCCACTGCTTGAAAAGCTTGGAACCTTGAAGAATACGAATCCGGCATTAAACGGAGGGAAAGATCCAGCAACCTATAAGGATTTGGAAACTACCAATGACAAAGTATTGGCATTTCAACGGAGTAAAAACAACATTACAGTCACTTTTGTAGGGAATTTTTCAAACCAAGAGCAGTCATTCTCTGCGCCTATAAAAGGAAATTTCACGGATTATATGACTAATGAACCTATTGAAATGAATGACAATGTGCTTGTTCTAAAACCATGGGAATACCGAATCTTAACAGAATAATTATGAGGAATTTATTATGGTGTTTTCTTTGTAGCTTCGTTTTATTAAGCTGTAAAGAAGAGCGTAAATTAATGACAATGAATGAAATAAAAGAAGAGCCTTTTGTTTGGGAAGGTGCGAACCTATACTTTTTATTGACGGATCGTTTTAATAATGGCGATACCTCGAACGATGTAAATTTTGATCGGACCAAAGAAACCGGCAAACTAAGAGGTTTTGAAGGAGGCGATTTGAAAGGCATCACACAAAAAATAGAAGATGGCTATTTCTCCGATTTGGGTGTCAACGCAATCTGGATGACGCCGATTGTAGAACAAATACATGGTGGTACTGATGAAGGAACCGGCATTACTTACGGATTTCATGGCTACTGGACCAAGGATTGGACGGCTATTGACCCAAATTTTGGAACCAAGGAAGATTTAAAGGTCTTGATTGCTGCGGCACACAAAAGAGGGATTCGTGTTTTGTTGGATGCTGTCATCAATCACACGGGGCCAGTTACTCCAGTAGATCCTGTATGGCCCGACGAGTGGGTGCGTACCGATCCAACTTGTGATTATACGTCCTATGATTCCACCATTTCATGCACGTTGGTCAAAAATCTTCCAGATATTAAAACAGAAAGCGATGACCCTGTTGACTTGCCACCACAACTTGTTGAGAAATGGAAGTCGGAAGGACGTTATGAGCAGGAAGTTGCCGAGTTGGATGCCTTCTTTGAACGAACTGGCCACCCCAGAGCACCTCGTTTTTATATCATAAAATGGCTAACTGATTATATTACTGAGTTTGGAATTGATGGTTATCGTGTAGATACGGTAAAACATGTTGAAGAAAGTGTTTGGTCAGAATTCAGAGCAGAATGTGATTTTGCTTTTAACCAATGGAAAACCAATAACCCGGAAGCGGTGATGGACGACAACGAATTTTATTTGGTTGGAGAGGTCTATGGTTATGGCATTTCGACTGGAACAGCCTATGATCTTGGCGGGACTTCTATTAATTATTTTGAAAAGGCCTTTAACAGCTTGATCAATTTTGAATTCAAATACCATGCGGCAAAATTTGACTATGAAGGCCTATTCAATAAGTACACGAACAAGCTTGATGGACCCTTAAAGGACTTTGGTGTTTTAAACTATTTATCATCACATGACGATGGCGAACCTTTTGATGCCACACGGGAAAAACCCTTTGAAACCGCCACAAAACTATTGTTGGCACCAGGCACTTCACAAACCTACTATGGCGATGAATCGGCAAGACCCTTGGTAATAGAAGGAACTGTTGGTGATGCCACCTTAAGATCTTTTATGAATTGGGATCAGATTGGATCAGACGAGAACACCAAATCAATTATAGACCATTGGCAAAAATTGGGGCAATTCAGAAGAAATCACCCTGCCGTTGGTGCAGGCATCCATCAAATGATAACCGAAAGTCCGTATGTGTTTTATAGAAGCTACAAAAAAGAAGACTATGAAGATTTGGTTATTGTGGGTTTAGACCTTCCAAAGAGTTCTAAAACATTAAACGTGGGTAGAGTGTTTGAAGATGGTACGCCTTTGCGTGATGCCTACTCTGATCAAGATGTAGTTGTTGAAAATGGTCAGGTTCTGATAGACTCTGAATTTGATATCGTGTTATTGGAATTAAAATAACAGCCATTGCCCTGAGAGCTGAGCTTTATTATAGATTAATTTTATCTGAACAAAGAATCGTGGAGTTTTACTTAGTGCGACACGATTCTTTTTTATAGCTTCCTCAAAATGTCGTAAATTTGAGAAGACGTAAACGTTATGAAAGATATTAATGATGGTTTGGATTCACCGCTAGCGCTCAAAATAAGTTTCGACAAGCTATTGCAGCGTTATGAGACACTTGCTCAAAGTGATGATCCCTTCAAGGTCAAAAAAGCGCAGCGTGTGCTGCAAGCAGGGAATTCAATTCCTGAGCTAAGAGCTGGTTTTAGTGATCCTAAATTGTTGCAAACCTATCAAAAGGAAATCCAGATTATTCTTGAAGACTCTTTCAGCCAGGTTCTTACTTTAAACGAAATCAAGACGGCCTCTATGCCCTTGCACGATTTGAATTTCAACGCTTCCGCCCGCTTCAAATCCATCGTTGAAAATGCCGGTCCGGATTTTCAACTAAAAATTTCCAATATGCCCGAGGATGATCATTACAGGGTGGCCTGTACGATCATTTTATATTTCTATTATGGATATCAGATGAGCTTTAGAAGATCATTGTTCTATGAGATTCCGGATGTCAATGGTATTTTAAGGACCTATAAAATCTTGTTCAATGCTGATTTTGCCGAGGTTGTTAAAACAGAATCTGCACCCGAGATTACAGAAGAAGACTACCGATTGTTGTTGAGTAATTTTGAGGATATTGATTTATGGCGTGAGAAATTTCCTCCCCAAAGTTATATTTATAAAGGGTTTACAATTAACAATATTTTTGATGTTACCGATGATCGGGCCATTTCTGATATCAAGTCCACCTTGCTGATCTCCGGAAAACGTAAGAATGATAATTTTATTGATGACTTTCAAGTCACCTTTGAATCTTTATTCAATATTAAAAACCTGAAAGTGGGTTTTGTAATGTACAATAAGGAAAGTCAGACTTTTGAACGTGTTGAAGGAGAGATTGTTGAGAGTTATCTGCTTACGGATACTGCCATCGTTCCTTGTCAAAGTGCGCTCTGTGGTGAATCTTACAAATCACTTATTACCGAGAAGGAATATTTTTCAGTTTTAGATGTGGAGCAATGTTATCACAAATCGCAGGAGCCATTTTATAAAAACCTGTATGATCAGAACATCAAAAGTGCCATCTTCGCGCCCATCTCCAGCGAAGGAGAATTGATGGGTGTACTTGAAATCGTTTCCCATAAAGTAGGAGAACTCAACAGCGTTAATGCCAATTTATTGAGAGACGTCATGCCTTTTATTGTGTCTTCATTGTTGCGGTCAAAGGAAGAGGAAAAGCATTTGATAGAGGCTGTTATTCAGCAAGAATGCACGTCCATCCACCCGAGTGTATCCTGGAGGTTTGAAGAGGCGGCCCGGGTTTTTCTTGATAAAAGGAGAACCAAAGGCAAAAATGTCGCTTTTGAAGAAATAACTTTTAAGGATGTCTATCCGCTCTTTGGCCAAATTGACGTTATGGGCTCTTCTGAAACAAGGAATGAAGCCACCCGACAGGATTTGTCCTTGCAGCTGAATCTGTCCAAAGAAATAGTTAAAGCACAATTAGAAATTGAAAACCTACCTGTTTATGAGCAATTGTTGCATCGGTTGGAAATCTTTTTGAATACCTTAGACCATCATTTCATAGTGGATAGTGAGCAAGAAATTAGCAGTTTTTTTGAAAACGAAATTCATCCTCTGTTCGAGTTTATTGAACAAAAAAATGGGATGCTCCGCGGTGATATTGAGAACTACTTTGCTAAAATAGACCAACGTTTAAGTCTCATTTATTTCTATCGAAAAAAATATGACGACACCATTGCCTTGATTAATAAAGACATGACGCAGATCCTTGATCATAAACAGGAGGAAGCACAACAAATGTATCCACATTATTTTGATCGTTATAAAACGGATGGCGTGGAACACAATATGTATATTGGTGAATCTATTACCAAAGAGCAAGGTTTTCATGACATCTATTTCTATAATTTGCGATTATGGCAACTCCAGGTGATGTGCGAAATGGAGAATGAATTTTATAGAAATAGGCAGAATTATCCTTCATCTGTTGATGTGGCGTCAATGATTTTAGTCTTCAATAAGCCTTTGACCATCCAATTTAGAACAGATGAAAAGCAATTTGATGTCTATGGTACCTATAACGCAAGTTATGAAGTAATTAAAAAGCGTGTGGATAAAGCCTTCATAAGAGGTACTAATGAGCGTGTGACCGTAAATGGCAAATTGACCATCATTTACTCTCAAAAAGAGGACGAGCAAGCTTATTTGCAATACATTAAGTTCCTGCAATTTAAAAAGGTATTTGGTTCGCCCATTGAATTGCTCGAACTTGAAGATCTTCAGGGTATTGCTGGTTTAAAGGCTATACGTGTGCCTATCCTATATAATCACCATAAAGAAGATTATTATTATACCTATAATGATTTGATGAATGAAATCGAATCCTAAACAAAATAGTTATGGGATGTTTTCTGCTGAGGTTCTATGATGTTTATTGCCTGATCTCCTGATTTTAAAACATTATCAATATTGGCATTTGGAGAGAACTTAAAGGAAACTGCAAAAGCAATTACGGATATAATCATGCCCACCATAAAGACGGTATAGGTCACCCTTAAAATGCGATACTTCCGATCCAGTACCTTTCCTAAAAAGTAAAGATCCTTTGTCAACGAACTATAGACGTAATTTTTATCTTTTAAAAGCTCAGTAATTGCCCATTCGAAATCTTCTAGTTTCATCTTATGGAAATTACCAAAAAAGGTCAGATTCACTTTTTGGTTCTTTACATCTTCTTTTGTGAATTCGCCGCTGGTAACGTTTGGGCGTGTTGCGACGATAGATAGAATCATCGAGGTAATGCTGGAGAGCATTAAGATAATAGTAGGTACAATTAAAAATTGATTGGCTGGATTGTCAAATTTTGAAAATAGGGTAGAGAGCATTAATGAGATAATAATGGCATTGACTGACAACAGGATGTTAGCTTTTGTATCTGCAATATCACTTAGTTTAATATGGTTTCGCAACGATGTTCTGTAAAATGACTGAATGGCACGCTCTGGACTCGCATCTTTGGCTTTTGCCTTATACCGCGCCTTCATTTGTTCTTTCTTATGTCTCTTTTTTTCTTTCCTCTTTGATTTGATGAGCTCAGCTAAATTAATCTCTTTCTGTTGCTGCCAATTTCTTAAGGCATAATCTGTATAAAACTGATGTTTTTGTGACAATACCTCAATGTTTTCGGCCAACCATTCTGAAGTCGTATAAGTTATTACGTCTTGTAATTCCAATTCTTTGCGTAAGAACTCGCTCGCTTCATCAAAATAGTCCTTTCCAAAATGAGAGGCATCGGCATCTCTTATTATTTTTTCGAGTTCAGTTTTTGGGGTATCCTTGAATTTAGTCGCCATAATACATTTATTGACGGCTTCAATAATAGACTTTTCAACCTGTTGTTCTTCTAAGAATTTGGTAGCTATCTTAACACTTTCTTCTTCATGGTCCTCTCTTGTCTTGGTGTACCCAGTATCGTGAAGCAAAGCAGCAAGTTGGAGGATTTTGGAATCAGCAGCAGTAACCTCAGAATTATCAATGATCTCATTCGCGCTTCGCAATACACGTTTAGTATGCGTGAAATTATGATAAAGGAACGTGTTGGGTAAGTCTTCCTTAAACAGATTAAATACAAAATCCTCAGTTTTTGTGATGATATCAGCCATAAATGTGATCTAAAAAATTTTCATACAAAGTACTAAAAAATTAATCAGGAATTTGGATTCATTGACGACTATTTGTAATGCAAAACGTTAAAACCCGACCAAATCCGTATAATATTTTTTAACTTTAAGAAAAATACTTTAACGATATGCTTACATGGAAGAATGTGATGGAATTTGCCGTAAAAGGAAATCCTAAACCAGAAAGGAGAGTTGAAAAGTCAGAAGCTGAATGGCGTGAATTGTTAACCCCGGAACAATATAGAGTGGCAAGACAAAAAGGAACCGAAGCTCCCGGAACAGGTGCGCATTGCAATGTTTTTGATGAAGGTCAATACAATTGTTTGTGTTGCAATACCCCATTGTTTGACTCCACTATAAAATTTAAATCCAGCTCAGGGTGGCCAAGTTTTACACAGCCTATTAAGGAGAATGCCATAAAATATGAAAGGGATACCTCATTCGGAATGGTCAGAGTAGAAGTGATGTGTAATGTTTGTGATGCCCATTTAGGACATGTGTTTCCTGATGGACCAGAACCAAGCGGATTGCGCTATTGTGTCAATTCTGAATCCATGGTTTTGGATACATCCAAGAAGGCAATTTAAATAATTGAAGGAAGAATATGTCAGATAAAAACTTACAGTTAATGACGGTTGGTGGTGGCTGTTTTTGGTGTATTGAAGCAATATTCAATGAAATAAACGGCGTTGAGAACGTGGTTTCCGGTTATATGGGTGGTACTGTTCCTGGAACGCCTACCTATAGAGAAGTGTGTTCTGGGTTGACAGGTCATGCTGAAGTAGTTCAGGTAAGTTTTGATCCGTCTATGATCAGTTATGAAGATTTATTGGTCATTTTTATGACCAGTCATGATCCTACCACTTTGAACGGACAGGCAGCAGATGTAGGAACCCAATACCGCTCTGTTATTTATTATCACAATGAAAAACAAAAGCAAACTGCCGGATTTGTGGCCAATGAAATCGCGCCGTATTATGATAAGCCTATCATGACGGAAATTAGTCCTGTAGAAAAATTTCATGAGGCAGAAGAAGTTCACCAAAATTATTATGCCAACAATCCAACAGCTGGCTATTGCAGTGCAGTCATAACTCCTAAGTTGGTTCGATTGCGGAAAATGTATGCCGATAAAATCGTCCAATCTCAACCTGCACCATATCCCGCTTTCGGAGGAAAGGTGGACATCCTGTAGGTTTAATTAAAAAGATCAGAAATATGGAAGTGAATCACGATAAAGAAAATCAGCAATATATAATGGAAGTTGATGGCGAAAACGCAACTGTGGACTATACGCTAAAAGACGGAAAAATGTATTTGGAGTACAGTGAAGTGCCATTCAATATTCGCGGACAGGGGATTGGTAAAATACTCGTTGAAAAAACTTTTGAGAAGTTGACCGAAGAAGGATATGAAGCCGTTGCTGTTTGTGGTTATATAAAATCGGTTGCCAGAGATAGTGAAAAATGGAATCCCATTATTGGTTAAATACTATTCCCACCAGTGGGCTTTAATGCTTCGAGGTTTTCGTCGATTAAAAATGACAGTTTCATATTCATGCCTCGTGAGCCTACTTTGAGGTTGTTGATTATGACAAAAATCCCACATTTCAATATGCAAATGGACGCGTATGTTTGATTCACTAGACATTCGTCACAAAAAGATCTTAAGATAAAATATAATTAATGAAACTCAATATTAAAGATAAATTCACCGCTCAACTACCGGCAGATTCTAATTTGGAAAACACGAGGCGTCAAGTCACTGAAGCGTGTTTTTCATACGTGACTCCTAAACCGACTTCGAAACCTCAATTGCTGCATGTGTCGCCTGACATGTTGACTAAATTGGGCCTTTCAGAAGCTGATGCAAAGTCTGAGGCCTTTTTAAAAGTCATGACGGGAAATAAGGTTTTGGAAAACACCACACCTTACGCCATGTGTTACGGTGGACATCAATTTGGGAATTGGGCAGGTCAGTTGGGAGACGGTCGTGCCATTAATTTATTTGAAGTAGAACATGAGGGTCAAAACTGGGTGGTGCAATTGAAGGGTGCTGGAGAAACACCCTATTCCCGCTCTGGCGATGGTTTGGCTGTATTGCGCTCATCAATCAGGGAATATCTATGCAGTGAAGCCATGCATTATTTAGGCGTACCTACAACCAGAGCTTTATCATTGGCTTTGACCGGCGATCAGGTGTTGCGTGACGTGTTGTACAACGGAAATCCAGCGTATGAAAAGGGAGCAATCGTAAGTAGGTTGTCACCAAGCTTTTTGCGATTTGGAAGTTATGAGATCTTCGCCGCTCGACAAGATCATAAGAATTTGAAAGTTTTACTTGACTTCACCATAAATCAGCATTTTTCACATTTGGGGGAACCGTCCAAAGATACCTATCTCCAATTTTTTGCTGAGGTTTCTGAGCGTACTTTAGATATGATTATCCACTGGCAACGGGTTGGTTTTGTGCATGGTGTTTTAAATACGGATAATATGTCCATACTTGGTTTGACTATTGACTACGGACCATATGGATGGCTTGAAGGCTTCGATTTTGGTTGGACGCCAAACACTACTGATCGTCAGAATAAACGTTACAGATATGGGAATCAGCCCAATATGGGACTGTGGAATTTATACCAGCTTGCCAATACACTTTTTCCGTTGATTGAGGATGCAAAAGCTATGGAAGCTATTTTGAAAAAATACACAACCGATTTTGAATCGCAGTCGTTAAAGATGATGCGATCCAAATTAGGGTTGCGAATTGAATCGGAATCAGATGCGTTATTGATGCAGGATTTAGAAGATTTATTACAAATAACGGAAACTGATATGACCATGTTCTTCCGAAACTTAAGTGATTTTAAAAGGGATAGAGCTTCTGAGGGACTCACAATTATAAACGAAGCATTTTATGTGCCCGAAGAACTATCTGATACCATCCGTCAACAATGGCATGCTTGGTTTAATCGGTATGGAGAAAGATTACAAACAGAAACCTTGTCCGATTCGCAAAGAAAAACCCAAATGAACGCCGTCAATCCAAAATACGTGCTTCGAAATTATATGGCGCAATTAGTGATTGACAAGGCAGAACAAGAGGATTATTCACTCATCGATGAATTATTTCAAATGTTGAAAAAGCCTTATGAAGAGCAGCCTGAATATCAGAAATGGTTTGCAAAGCGCCCAGAGTGGGCACGACACAAAGTAGGTTCTTCCATGTTGTCCTGTAGTTCTTAAGAACATTGTGAGCGTAACAAAATTAAATTAATTAACAATTCAATAGACAAATCATGAGTACAAATAAAAAAGCATATATAGCCGGCGGCTGTTTTTGGGGAATGGAAGACTTGTTTAGGGTCCGTCCTGGAGTCATAGATACCGAAGTTGGATACATTGGAGGCGACAACGAGCATCCAACTTATAGAAACCATCCTGGTCACGCTGAGGGTATTGAAATTACGTATGACCCAAGTGTGACCTCGTTCAAGCATATTCTGGATTATTTCTTTAGAATCCATAACCCTACAACCGTTGATCAGCAGGGCAATGACATTGGAGCGAGTTACCGCTCTGCCATATTTTTTCAGAATGATGAAGAAAAATCTGAGGCAGAAGATGTTATCAATATTGTAAATGCTTCCAATCGATGGGATGGCGAGGTGGTGACTACCTTAGAGCCGTATTCCAAATTTTGGCCAGCAGAACCGGAGCATCAAGATTATCTGTTGAGAAAACCAGACGGTTATACCTGTCATTACGAACGATTTGAGCAACCGTTTTTCTGATTTTGACGTTTGAGACTTCTCATGTTTCAAATAAGATTATTTTTTGAGAACATTGCGTCAAGTCTATGCGGCCAACGCGGTCCATTCAAAATTAAAATATAAAAAAAGTGAATATGAAAGCTATATGGAACAATACAATTATTGCAGAAAGTGATGCCACAGAGGCCATAGAAAACAACCATTATTTTCCGCATGAGAGCATCAAAAAAGAGTTTTTTAAGACAAGTAAAACCCATAGCACTTGTCCGTGGAAGGGCGAAGCTTCCTACTATACTATCGAGGTTGACGGCAAACAGAATAAAGATGCTGCTTGGTTTTACCCTGAAGTTTCAGAAAAAGCTAAGGCCATAGAAAATTACGTGGCCTTTTGGAAAGGTGTTGAAATCAAATCATAAAACTTAATGGTCATAAACAGATCTAAAATTGGTTTTGGTGGCGGGTGCCATTGGTGTACTGAAGCCATTTTTCAGTCGCTTGTTGGTGTTGAGAAAGTGGAACAGGGATTTGTGGCGTCTATCAACTCAAATAATAGCTTGTCAGAAGCCGTTATCGTTCATTTTAATCGCAAATGCATCACGCTTAAAACATTAATCGAAATACATTTGTTAACGCACAGCAGTCGTTCCAGTCATTCCATGCGTCAAAAATACCGTTCCGCAATTTATACTTTTGACACAAGTCAAGAAGAAGCTGTAAATTCTTTAATGGTAAAATTTCAAAATCATTTCAATGAAAAATTAATTACAAAGGTGTTACCGTTTAGGTATTTTGAAGCATCAAGAGAAAATTTCATAAATTACTATTTTAAAAATCCTAAAAAACCATTTTGTGAGACCTTTATCGATCCAAAATTGAAATTGCTATTACAACAATTCTCTCAATACGTAAACCCTGATAAAGTGGTGCATTTACAACAATAAATCAACTTATTATGAAAAGTACAAAGCTCAATATCCAGAATTCCAAAGGTCTTCAATTGCAAGCTTATTTGGAACTTCCTCCAAATCAAAAGCCTAATAACTATGCTATTTTTGCTCATTGTTTTACTTGTAGTAGCAGTTTAAAACCGGTTATAAATATCAGTAGGGCTTTAACCGCCCATGGTTTTGGTGTTGTGCGCTTTGATTTTACGGGCTTGGGCCAAAGTGAAGGTGAGTTTGCGGACAGTCACTTCTCTGCCAATGTGGAAGATCTTTTGGCAGTTAATGATTATTTAAAAGCGCATTATGAAGCACCGTCACTACTTGTTGGGCACTCACTTGGTGGGGCGGCAGTTATTGTTGCGGCCTCACAACTTGATAATGTCAAAGCTGTCGCCACTATTGGCGCGCCCTCAACCACAGTACATGTAAAACGACATTTTTCGCATCAATTTGATGAGATCGCAGAAAAAGGGGACGTCAAGGTCAATATCGGAGGAAGACCTTTTAAAATTAACCAAGAATTTGTGGATGATTTTGATAAAACTGACTTGCCTGCCATTACTAAACAACTTCGAAGACCCTTGCTGATTATGCACGCGCCGTTTGACAAGGTCGTGGGGATTGATAATGCACAAGAACTCTTTATAAATGCATTCCATCCTAAAAGTTTTGTCAGTTTGGATGATGCCGATCATTTATTATTGAAAGAAAAAGATAGTAATTATGTGGGTAATTTGATAGGCGCATGGGTTCAAGGTTATTTTGATACCAGTAACCATGCTATTTTAGATACGGAAGACGAGCAGTTGGTAGGGCATTTGAATCTTTTGGAAGACAAGTTTACAACCTACATGCAAACGGAAAAACACAGTTTTATAGCAGATGAACCAAAGTCTTTTGGAGGTGATGATTTTGGTCCTTCACCTTATGATTTTTTGAGCGCAGCATTAGCCTCATGTACAGCAATGACATTAAAACTCTACGCAGAACGCAAGGAATGGGGTCTTCAGGAAGTGTTTGTTTACATAACTTATTCTAAAAAACATAGTGAGGATTTAATGCGCGATTTAGAAAAACCGACACGTTTTGATCACCTTTTAAAGAAACTTAAATTCGTTGGTAACCTGGACGCTGCGCAACAAGAACGATTAAAAGAGATAGCCTCCAGATGTCCGGTTCATAGAACCTTATTGAGTGAAATTGTTATAGACACAGAAATAATTTCTTGATAAATAGCTTTAAATCAAGTGATATGTCCATGAAATAAATTAATTTAAATCTTTTAAAGGCAGAAGGCACTGCTGAAAATCATATAGACTCTTAATGAACACGATAAAAAAACTTTTTTTAATTCTTACCACCGTCTTATTTATTAATGCATGTGCCTCTTTTAAAGCGCAATATCTAGACCCGAACGACCAACAAAATGTATTTCCTGAAAAGGAGGTGGACAAAGTGTTTTATTTAGTTGGTGACGCGGGCTTATCGCCAATGAATGGGATGTCTCAAGGCTTGACTGCATTTCATAGCTATATTTCAGATAAAAAAACCAAAGACGATTATACCTTATTTTTGGGAGATAATATCTACCCTTCTGGGCTACCTCATATTGAACATAAGTACAGAGGCGCTGCTGAAAACATGCTGAATGCTCAAGTCAAATCAGTTGAAAATTTTGACGGACAAACAATTTTCATTCCGGGCAATCATGAATGGTATTCTGATGGGCTAACCGGACTCCGTTTACAAGAACAATACATTAAGGACGCGCTCGGCGAAAATAGTTTTTTTCCTGAAAATGGCTGTCCTCTTGAAAGTATTGATGTTAGTGAAACCATACAGTTGATAATCATCGACACCCAATGGTATCTTGTAAATTGGGACCAGCATCCCACGATAAACGAAGATTGTGTCATTAAAACACGAGAACGGTTGATGCTTGAATTGGAAGGTGAGATTAAAAAAGCCCAAGGAAAAACCATTGTCTTTGCGATGCATCACCCCATGTACACCAACAGTACACATGGCGGTCAATTTGCGTTGGAAAAGCATTTGTTTCCTATGCAAAACAGAATTCCGATGCCAGGCTTAGCGTCCTTGGTCACACAGATTAGATCTCAAGGTGGCGTTTCCATTCAGGATAGATACAACGAGCTATATAACAATTTGATGAATCGATTGGAGAATCTGGCGACAGAAAATGGCAATATCATTTTTGTATCCGGTCATGAACATACCTTGCAATACATTGACAACGGCAATATCAAACAAATTGTCTCTGGCTCCGGTTCAAAAACAGGTCAAGTTAACCTCAAGGCACACGGCGTATTTGCTTATGGCCTACAAGGGTTTGCAGTGTTTACCGTGTTTAAGGACGGAAGTTCATGGGTGCAATACTTTGGATCAGAAAATAATCAGCCACATCTGTTGTTTCAGAAGGAGGTCTATCCGCCCACAGAACATTATGACCTTTCCAAATTAGCGGATACTTTTCCGGAGGAGGTTGAAGTTTCTATTTATACAGATGAGGAAACAGATAAGTCATCGGTGTATAAAATGCTCTTGGGAGATCGTTATAGGAGTGTTTATAGCAAACCCATTAAGGTACCGGTAGCAACCTTAGACACACTTTATGGAGGTCTGGAAGTAGTGCGTGCAGGGGGTGGTCATCAAACAAAATCCTTGCGACTAAAGACAAAAGATGGAAGAGAGTTAAATATGAGAGCATTACGAAAAAGTGCGACCCAATATTTAGAGAAAGTACTTTTTAAAAACACTTATGTTGCTGATGATTTTGAGCGTACTGAAATTGAAACGCTCATTTTGGACTTCTATACGGCGGCGCATCCCTATGCGTTTATGGCCATTCCGGATTTGGCCCACGCGGCAGAAATTTACCATACCAATCCTAGCATATTTTATATTCCTAAGCATCAACATTTAGGTGAATTCAATAGCGAGTATGGTGGGCAATTATATATGATTGAAGAGCGCCCTGAAGAAAATTATACAGATGAACGTAATTTTGGGTATGCTGATGATATTGAAAGTACTTACGATATTATTGAAAAAGTAAGGGAAGATGAGAAATATAAGATAGATGAAAATGCCTATATCCGAGCACGCTTATTTGATATGCTGATTGGCGATTGGGATCGACATCAGGACCAGTGGCGTTGGGCGCAATTTAACCAAGAAAATGGTGATAAATTGTATAAGCCTATTCCACGAGATAGAGATCAGGTGTTTTCAAACTTTGACGGAACCTTATTGGATATTGTAAGAGCTATCTCTGGATCCTCACGACAACTTCAGGTGTACGATGAAGAATTGGCGGATATCAAATGGATGAACAGTGCCGGCGTAAAATTAGACCGCGTGCTAATTCAAGAATCTGATAGAGATGTTTGGATAAAACAAGCTAAGTTTTTAATGGATAATGTGACCGATGAAGTGATTGAGGAAGCCTTTACCAAAGTGCCCGTAGAAGTCCAAGATAGTATTATTGAAGATATTAAGGTGAAGTTGAAAGGACGTCGGGGCAATATGGAAGATATTGCCAATAGGTATTATGATTACTTAAATGAATTGGTGGTATTGACCGGTACCGATAAAGACGATTATTTTGAAATTACTCGTATGGATAAAGGTTTGACTCGGGTGAAAATTTCAAGACTTAAAGATGGTGGAATAAGCGAGCCCTTTGTAGATAAAATTTTCGATAGGAACGTCACCAAGGAGCTTTGGATTTACGGTCTAAATGATCATGATCAATTTGAGGTCAATGGAAAAGGCAATAATTTAATCTTTACCCGAATCATAGGTGGACAGGGCAATGACATCTACAATATCAAAGAAGGAAGGCGCATTAAGGTCTATGACCATAGATCAAAGGATAATACGGTACTTGCAAGAAATGGAGCGCAAATTAAGTTTACGGATGTTTATAATTTAAATCTATTTAATTTTCAAAAGAATAGAACCACTGGTACTGCGCTAACGCCCAACTTGAGTTACAACCCTGATGATGGCCTTTTATTGGGAGGTTCAGTAGTTTATAGTGTCAATGGATTTCAGCGGAATCCATTTTCTCAACAACATGCATTTAATGTCAAATATGCTTTCGCAACCGGTGGTTTTAAGTTGAATTATGAAGGTGAGTTTGCGAATTTCTTTTATGACTGGAATTTAAACGTAGGCGGAACCATCACAAACAACGCTTATACCACTAATTTCTTTGGCTTCGGGAACGAATCCGCTTATGATGCCGATGGGTTTGATTTCAATCGCGTCAAAAAAAGCATTTATAGCGGACATGTGGGAATTTTGAAACGATCGGCCTTTGGTAGTGATTACGGATTTAGAGCGCTTTTTGAAGGTATTGAAGTTAAGGATGCTCCTGACCGCTATATTGAAACTTATCAACCGTCAAGTAATGAAGCATTTTATGACAGACATTATTTTGGTGGTCTGGAGGGGGAGTACGACTATTTTGCGGCGGATAACCGTATCAATCCAAGCAAAGGGATGACTTTTAAATTGCATATAGGTGCCAAAACCAATCTTCAAGATGTGGATGAGGTTTATGGATTTATCAATTCCAATATTGGATTTTATAATTCCCTGACTAAAGACAATACTCTGGTCCTTAAAACGGATGTACGCACTCAGTTTCGTTTTGGAAATGACTTTTTGTTTTATCAGGCGGCAAATATTGGTGGAGAATCCGGTCTGAGAGGGTATAGAGCAGAACGTTTTACAGGACGGAATTCAATGGTAGCAAGTGCTGATTTACGTTATAGTTTTCCTTCTTTTAAGACCCGTTTATTACCCTTGCAAGTTACGGTTTTTGGTGGAGGAGATGTCGGGCGTGTATGGTGGAAAGGCGATTATTCCAAAAAATGGCATAATGATTATGGTGGGGGTTTAAGAATTACCGCTGCCCAATCGCTTTCTGGAACAATTAACCTCTTTACCGGTGAAGACGGAACCAGGTTTTCATTTGGTTTAGGTTTGAATTTTTAATAAAAACATCCTGTCATAAATTTAGACAAACATTAGCATAATCTATGAAAAAACATTTTTATAATCTTCTCGAATATATTATCAAATTGGAGAGCAATATTGCGTTTTATCCTTCCTTGATCAGTTTGGCTGGATTGTTATTTGCTTTTTTCATGTATTATCTTGAAAGCTGGGGTGTGTCTAAATATTTAGTAGAGAACGCCCCGCTTTTGGTCATCAATAATATTGATACCGCAAGAGATCTTTTGACCACGTTTATTGGAGGATTGATTTCCATTATGGTGTTTAGCTTCTCTTTAGTGATGATTTTGCTGAATCAGGCTTCCAGTAATTTTTCGCCTCGTTTACTTCCGGGATTGATTTCAAACCGGAGACATCAAGTCATTTTAGGGATTTATAATTCGACACTACTCTATTGTATTTTCATTTTGGTATCGATAACACCACACGGCGACAAATATCAGCTTCCTGGGTTTTCGGTATTGTTGGCCATTGTATTTATGACCGTTTGTTTGGCTGCATTTATATATTTTATCCATTCCATATCGCAACAAATACAGGTAGGAACAATTATGGATAAAATTTTTGATAAGGCTTCCGAACGATTGAGTGCTTTGATTGACAATGAGAAATCAACAGAAATTGAGTTTCCGGATACATCAGATTGGAAGCCTGTAGATTGTAGAAAATCAGGTTATTTCCAAGATGTGAGTTTAAACGCTTTGGCAGAATTTGCACAGGAAAAAAACGTTAAAATTGAAATCGTGCAAATCAAAGGTACTTATATCCTGAAAGGGTTGCCGCTTCTTAAGTATTCTGGAGAGGCATTGGATGACGATGCAAAAGATGAGGTTTTGGATTGTTTTCACTTTTCAAAAAACGAACTTATAGAAGAGAACTATGTTTTGGCATTTAAACAAATTACCGAAATAGCCGTAAAAGCCATGTCGCCAGGTATCAATGATCCGGGTACGGCCATTAACGCCATTGACTATATGACTGAATTGTTTACGTTACGGATGAAGAAAAGAGACAGTAGTTATTTGTTTGACGATGACGACGATGCGTTTTTGAGCATAAAAACCGTGAAATTTGAAGATCTGCTGTACAGCGTTATGGCAGCATTGCGTACGTACTGTAAGCATGATGTTATTGTTGTCCAAAAATTATTTATGATGCTGGAGTTTCTGTTGCTGCATGCCGAAACTTGTGATCCAAATTATAAAGAGAAAATCATTGAGGAAATTAGAAACTTACACCAAGATGCTATTGCAAATCAAAAAAACGACCACGATTTATCCCTAATCGAACATCGAATGGCAAAGCTGAAATCTTCAAACACATCGGATTTCACGATTTAATAGACGTCTTAGTTTTCATTTTAAGTTCATTTAGATACCTTTGAAAAGCTAAAAATACATGATATGAACAATGTTCAAGATTTAATTGAACTTCTTGATTTAAAGGAAATCAATCAGACTCAATTTGAAGGCCTTAGCAAATCCGTCGGTAGCCCTAACGTTTTTGGAGGCCAAGTACTGGCTCAAGCCATTAATGCGGCCTCAAGAACAATTACTAACAAACGTGTGCTTCATTCCATGCACTCCTATTTTTTGGAGGCTGGGAATTTGGAGTTGCCAATAGTTTATAACGTTAGTATCGTTCGGGATGGTGGTAGTTTTTCGGTAAGACGGGTAACTGCGGAACAAAACGGCTTGACCATTTTTATTCTTTCTGCTTCTTTCCAAATAATTGAAGAGGGCTATAATCATCAAATAGAAATTAATAAATCAATCAAACAACCAGAAGAGTTAATGAGTTGGACGGAGATTTTAGATAAATTTGGTGAGGTTATTCCTAAAAAGACGAAAGGCTTTTTGGAAGCAGAACGACCGGTAGAGTTTAAGCCTGTAGATCTTGTCAATCCGTTTAATAAAGAAGATTTACCATCATTTACCAATGTATGGTTTAAACTTAAAGGTAATGTTTCAAACTTGGATTTAGCCACAAAACAGCAGATTCTCACCTATGCATCAGATTATAATATTTTGGCTGCTGTAATGAACCGTCACGCCAGTAAGGCGCATTGGGGAAATACGCAAACCGCAAGTTTGGACCATTCAATGTGGTACTTCAGGGATTTTGACTTTGATGATTGGTTGTTGTATGCCATTGAATCGCCCAACGCTTCTGGAGCCAGAGGATTTGCGCAAGGGAAGATTTTTACCAGAGATGGAAAACTTATTGCTTCAGTGGCTCAGGAAGGATTGTTGCGACCGAAATAAGCTTTAAAATTCAAAATTTCAAATCCCAAATTCCAAAAAGAAAATCGGGAGACATAAGCCTGCCCGTCCGCAGTTTTTGTAGAGGCAGGAAACAAGCTTGCGCGTTCGTAACTTCATTAAAGGAGAGAAACAACAGGAACCAGAAACAACAGGAACCAGAAACAACAGAAACCAGAAACATCTATAATTCGTGAATCAACCTTTAAAAATCGGCCATCGCGGCGCCATGGGTCATGTTGCCGAAAACACCTTAGAGTCCATTGAAAAAGCATTGGATTTGGGTGTTGATGGTATCGAAATTGACGTGCATTTATGTCAAACCGGCGAGTTGGTCGTTTATCACGATTTTACATTGGAACGGTTGACGGACGGAACTGGCGAAATTGCGATGAAATCTCTTGATGAGCTCAAGTCGTTAAAAATCAATGGGCAATTTGAAATACCCACCTTATTGGAGGTCTTAGATCTTATTGATAAAAAATGTATGCTGAATATTGAGCTTAAGGGACTTGGGACGGCATTTGAAGCCTGTAAGAGTATTCAACTATACACGGAAGCAAAAGGTTGGACGTTTGATGATTTTGTGGTGTCCAGCTTTAATTACGATGAATTGAAAACCGTATACAATATCAATAAGGATATCCATTTAGCCGTTTTAACGGAGTCAGATATTGAGTTGGCTACCAACATTGCACAATCCATTAAAGCTAAGGCCATTCATCCGCATTATTTTTTATTGGATCATAATGAGGTGAAGTATCTACAAAACTCGGGGTATAAAGTCAATACTTGGACGGTTAATGCACCTGAAGCTATTGCACGCCTAACATCTTATGGTGTAGATGGTATAATTTCAGATTATCCTGATCGGTTATGAATGTAAAAGATATCATCATTATTGGAGGCGGCGCCGCAGGATTTTTTGCAGCAATTAATATTGCAGAACGCCATCCGCATTTAACAGTAGCAATTCTTGAGCGTGGCAAAGAAGGGCTTCAGAAGGTCAAGGTGTCTGGTGGCGGACGTTGCAATGTGACCCATGCCGAATTTGTGCCAACAGAATTGGTCTCCAATTATCCGCGAGGTGAAAAAGAATTGCTTGGGCCTTTCCATCAATTCATGACCGGAGATACGATAGACTGGTTTGAAAAACGGGGCGTAAAACTGAAAATTGAAGATGATGGACGCATGTTCCCTATCACGGATTCTTCCCAAACCATCATCGATTGTTTCTTAAATGAAGCGAAAAACCATAAGGTTGAGGTGTTCTATAATGAGAGTGTCAAAAAAATCGAACTGTCATCTCCAGATGGGACCAGAGATTTTGATCATAATTTTAATGTAGAAACCCTGTCGGGAGTATTCTATTGCAAAAAACTCGTTATCGCAACCGGAAGCAATCCAAAAATATGGAAACTATTGGAAGACTTGGGGCATAGGATATCGCCAGCTGTTCCATCACTTTTTACGTTTAATATCAAAGATGAGCGTATAAAAGATATTCCTGGTGTGGTGGCACAGCATGTACAGGTCAAGGTTGTGGGATCCAATTTGTATTCAGAAGGGCCATTGCTCATTACCCATGTGGGCATGAGTGCTCCGGCCATCTTAAAACTTTCAGCATACGGAGCTATTGAACTTGCTGAACGAAACTATAAATTTGACATTGAAATTAACTTTATCCAACAGTCATTTGAAGCGTGTCTGGAACATCTAAAAGCTATAAAACAGAATATTGCCAAGAAAACAGTATTCAAACTGACGCAATTTGATTTGCCAAAACGCCTTTGGCACAAATTGGTTCAAGCCTCAGGTATAGATCAGGAAACACGTTGGGCCGATTTAAACAAGCAGCAGTTGGAGAATTTAGCGTCGCAATTGACGCAAGCTGTTTTTAAAGTAGATGGAAAAAGCACGTTTAAAGAGGAGTTTGTAACCGCTGGAGGTGTGGATTTAAAAGAAATCAACTTCAAGAATTTTGAGAGTAAGCTTCACAAAAATCTATACTTTGCCGGGGAGGTCATTAATGTAGATGCGGTAACGGGTGGTTTTAATTTCCAAAACGCTTGGACCGGTGCATATCTTATTGCTAAAAATATTTAATTCAGACGTTTGAGGCGTTTAGTTTTGGGCTTGTAAGGTCTGACAGTATTTTAAAACAATGGACTGGAACTCTTCAAAATCATAAGGTTTGGTTATCACGTGATTCATGCCGCAAGCCATGGCTTTGCTTTTAGTTTCGTCAGAATTTAAAGCGGTCAATGCCAATATTGGTATGTCCGGATTAAACAATCTGATATGTTTTGTAGCTTCATAGCCGTCCATATCTGGCATGTTAATATCCATCAATACCAAGTCAAAATCCTTGTCCTTAACCAAGCAAATAGCTTCTCTTCCGTGGGTGGCGGTTTCAGAAAAACAACCAGGAATTTTTTCTACATTCTTTTTGGTCACCATTAAATTAATAGTATTGTCATCTACAATGAGAATCTTGGATGGAACATCGGTAAAAGATTCAATTTCCTCTTGCTCCTGGATGGATGCTGCTGCAATCTCAAAGTCTATATCAAAGTAAAAAGTACTTCCCTCATTGACTTTGGATAAAAATTTAATTTCAGCATCATAACTTTTGAGCAAGGTTTTAACAATGTAAAGCCCCAAGCCTGATCCAGTGCTGTTTTTTTCTAAGAATGTTTTATTTTCAAACGCATTAAATATGAGGTCGCGGTGTTTGTTTTTAATGCCAATACCTGAATCCTTAATCTCAAAAAGTAAATTTACGTGGGTGTCGGTTCTTCTTTGCTCGGTAATGTTTATGGCCACAAATCCTTTGGAGGTGTACCTAATGGCATTATAGGTAAGATTAATCAGGATTTGGCTCAGCACAACGTTGTCAACTAACAAACTCTCACCCCAATTTGTTTTTTCAATATTGGTATATAGTTTTAAACCCTTTTGATCTGCCGAAATCTTTATGGAACTTGATACCCTTTTTATCAACTCTAAAATATTTGTAGGTTTCAAATGCAGGCTCTTTTTTTCAAACTTTACGGTTGATATCTGTAAAACGTTATCAATGAGCACAGAAATATAATGGCTGGAGGAGAGTAGCGCGTTGAGATATGTTTTTGATTTTTTCGGGTTTTTTTCTTGATCTATTAAAGTGGCAAGGCCATTGATTCCGTAAATTGGTGTTCTTAACTCATGACTTAAGATGGAGAAAAATTCAAGCCGTTCCTTATCAATAATCTTTAACTTTCTATTGGACTCCTTGAGTCGTAAATTTATGGTCTTAATGCGTTTTCTATTGTTGTAATAGTAATAAAAGAAGGTTGCCAATACGGTAAGTAATAGACTCAGAATGATGGTAGACATTAAAAAAGCATTTGATGTGACTCTATGGTGTTCTCTTTTAACGTTGGCCAGTTGTAATTGCTTTTCGGTGGAGATGATTTTATAGATCAAGTTGCCATTATCTGAAAGTCTTTCCTGAAATTTTTTAATAGCAATGTATTTTAGGGAGTCTGATATCAGTAAGTATTTGGTAGCTGAATCTAACTGCTTTTCGCGTTCGTTATAGTATCTAAATTTGTAATAATTCAATGTAGCCGTTTGGCTGAGTGCGGCAAGATGATCATTGCCTTTAACTTGAAACTCCTCAGGGTTGAGTTTAAATAAAAGCTCATAACCTTTGTCATATTGCTTCAGATTAATCAAAGCTAAAGATTGATAGTAACGAAAAACTTCAACTAAATTTATTTTCTCTTTCTTGTTTTTCTCAGTCGAAAATTCAAATTTATCTAATTGTTGTAAACCAATTTCCGAATAGCGT
Source organism: Gelidibacter maritimus (assembly GCF_014062315.1). Lineage (GTDB taxonomy): Bacteria > Bacteroidota > Bacteroidia > Flavobacteriales > Flavobacteriaceae > Gelidibacter > Gelidibacter maritimus. Next base: position 128,452 of record NZ_JACGLT010000009.1, on the reverse strand, counting down.
AATGCAAGATCATATTGTTTGACGAAATAGTTTCTTCGGACTTTCGATTCTAAGTTATAAAAGTGGTTAATACTGTTAAGTTGTTTTGAATGCCTTAAAGCTATAGGGATAAGGCTGTCAAATTTCTCATATTTTTTTCCATCAACGTAGGTGTGCGCCAACACAGTAAGGATGTCATCAATTTCTTGTGGTTTCTTGAGAGAGTCATAAATACGATACGCTTTCGTATAGTGTAAAGCTGCCGTTTCATGACTTTCAATGCTCGAATAAACATCACCTAAGGTTCGAAGTGTATTGGCAAGCGATAATGGTAAGTGATTACTTTTGGCATGCGCAATTTCTTCATTTAATAACAGTGTTTTTTGGTAAATACTGTCGGTGGCATTTATAGAATGCTTTAACCGTTCAGTTACAGAATTTTGATTAATAGTCGATTGAGAATAGCCGAAATCTGAAATATGGACAGTCGCTATTAATATCAAAAATGATTTTAATAAATTCATGATCTGGGGGATATGTATTTATGCTAAAAAAATTTATGCAATGGTATCGACAAAACTACGTATTTTATCGACAACAGGTGTTATTGTGGTTGGAAAATGTTGATTTTTTTATGTTAATTCTGTTTTTAATTACATTACATTATGCTGTTTAAACAGTAGATGTATGGCTTCTATAGGTCATATAAAGACACAATTATAACTGTGATATCCTATAAAAATTGCAATTGACATATTTTTAAACCAATTCACGAGATAACAGGAATAACAAGAAACTGCCAAATCGACGTAAAATTGATAGCAATGTCATCTACTGATGGAAAAGAACCTTTAGATTTCCTATTTTTGCAGCATTACCTTTTCAATTTCGAACAGGTATACGTATTGAATTTTACTGCTATATGTTCAATAATCCTATATCACAACAAAAATAACAAATGACCGAACGCCATTTTATACCACCTATTTATAACGCCACTATTGAGAAAGGAAGCGTTACTTGGGAATCGCCCAGTAATATAGCTTTGGTGAAGTATTGGGGGAAGAAAAAGGATCAGATTCCTGAAAATCCTTCTATCAGTTTCACCTTAGACCACTGTAAAACGATTACGACACTGGAGTTTTCTAAAAAGACTGATCTTGATGATTTTGATTTTGAAGTGTATTTGGATGGAGAAAAGAAGGACGAATTCAAACCTAAAATTCAAACGTTTTTTGAAAGGATAGAAGTGTATCTGCCATTCTTAAAGCAATATCAGTTTACAATAAAAACAGAAAACACGTTTCCTCACAGTTCAGGGATTGCATCCTCAGCCAGTGGTATGAGCGCATTGGCCTTATGTTTAATGAGTGTTGAAAAGCAATTGATTAACTCTGATGTGATTGCAGGTGCAATTGAAGAGGATTTTAATAGTACCTATTTTAATCAAAAGGCATCTTTTTTGGCGCGACTGGGATCAGGAAGTGCATGCAGAAGTATTGAGGGTGATATGATAGTTTGGGGTGAAACCAAGTCTGTTAAAGGCAGTACGGATTTATTTGGAATAAAATATCCCTATAAGATCCATGACAATTTTAAAGAGTACCAGGATACAATCTTATTGGTTGATAAAGGAGAAAAGCAAGTAAGCAGCACCATTGGGCACAACTTAATGCACAACCATCCTTATGCAAAGAATAGATTTGAGCAGGCCCATCAGAACCTGGAATCTCTTAAACAAATTTTGGAATCGGGAGATTTAACAGCATTTAATGCTTTGGTTGAAAGTGAGGCCTTGACCTTGCATGCCATGATGATGACCAGTATGCCTTATTTCATTTTGATGAAGCCCAATACTTTAGAGATTATCAATAAAATATGGGAGTTCAGACAACATACAGGTTTAAACATAAGTTTTACATTAGATGCGGGAGCTAATGTGCATGTGCTTTATCCAAAAAAGGAAAGTCAGGAAATCTTGCAATTTATTAAGAGTGAATTGGTTGCCTATTGCCAAAACGGACATTATATTTGCGACCAAATTGGTTTTGGGGCAAACCAAATACAATATTAATACGTATATTTGTTGAGTATTTCGCATAAACCGTATGCTGCGAACTGAAAACTATAAGATGAAAGGACCTCTATTTTACTCTAAAATCCTACTTTTTGGCGAGTATGGCATCATTAAAGATTCCAAAGGCTTATCCATTCCGTACAATTTTTATAATGGTGCATTAAAGACTGATGGGCTTGACTCTGAAAATGCCATAAAATCCAACAAAAACTTAAAAAGATTTGTCGAATATCTTAAAGGCATCAGTCCTGAATTGGTGACTTTTGATTTGGAAACTTTAGAAAAGGATGTTGAATCAGGTATGTATTTTGAATCTTCAATTCCACAGGGCTACGGCGTTGGGAGTAGTGGCGCATTGGTAGCTGCTATTTATGACAAATATGCACACGATAAGATTACGGTTTTAGAGAATTTGACACGGGAAAAACTAATGGTTCTTAAGTCCATTTTTTCTGAAATGGAATCGTTTTTCCACGGGAAATCTTCAGGATTGGATCCGTTGAACAGCTATTTGAGTATCCCTATTTTAATCAATTCAAAAGATCATATTGAGGCTACCGGAATACCTTCGCAAAAAAGTGATGGGAAAGGTGCTGTATTTTTATTGGATAGCGGCATGATTGGAGAAACAGCGCCAATGGTCAGTATTTTTATGGAAAACATGAAGCAGGAAGGGTTCCGAAAAATGTTGAAAAATCAATTTATAAAGCATACGGATGCCTGTGTGGACGACTTTTTAAAAGGTGATTTTAAATCGTTGTTTCTCAATACCAAAAAACTTTCAAAAGTGGCTCTGAACCATTTCAAACCAATGATCCCACAGCAGTTTCATGAACTTTGGAAAAAGGGTCTCGATACCAACGATTATTACTTGAAATTGTGTGGCTCAGGTGGGGGTGGTTATATTTTGGGATTTACTGAAGACATTGAAAAAGCGAAACAATCGCTTAATGATTACAAATTAGAAGTGGTTTATAATTTTTAAGTTGATGTTCTTCCGAGGCTTCTGGAGTTACACTTACCAAACTGTTTTAACTCTGTTGTTATGCTGACCAGAAAACAAAAACACCTGCTGCTCAAGTTTTTTAGCATGTTTTCTGTTATAAGGGGCTATAACATTCTTATTATTGTCATTGCGCAGTATTTAACCTCCATTTATATCTTGGCGCATGATTTGCCGTTGCGCGAAGTCGTATTTGATCTGAATTTATTTGTGTTGGTGCTCTCATCGGCTTTTACGATTGCCGGGGGCTATATTATCAATAATTTTTACGATTCGGAAAAGGATCTGATCAACCGTCCCACCAAATCCATGCTGGATAGATTGGTAAGTCAGAACACAAAATTGTCCTTTTACTTTGTTTTAAATTTTCTATCGGTAGTTATGGCCAGTTATGTGTCATTCAATGCTGTTATTTTCTTTTCATTATATATTTTCGGAATTTGGCTGTATTCACATAAGCTAAAGAGGTTGCCCTTTATTGGTAATCTGGTTTCTGCTATTTTAACCATTACGCCCTTTTTCGTTATCTTCATTTACTACAGAAACTTTGAAACTGTTATATTTTTCCATGCCATGTTCTTGTTCTTGATCATCTCTATGCGCGAACTGACCAAGGACTTAGAGAATATAAAAGGCGACTTGGCTCAAAGTTATCATACCATACCAGTAGTGTATGGAGAGCAAGTATCAAAAGCTATGTTGACCTCTCTGGCACTTTTCACATTAATACCTAACCTCTTGCTCATCGTTTATTTTGATATTGGCCACATGAATTATTTCTTTTATTTTAGTACGTTCTTGCTCCTTGCATTCATTGTATTGTTATGGAAGTCCAAAACAAAATTGCATTATCTCATCCTTCACAACATTTTAAAATTCATCATAGTTGCAGGTGTTTTTAGTATTGTATTGATCAATGTGGATGTAGTGCTGAATAGGATTTGACAAAATCGTAAATTGAAAGCTCTTAAATCGGTATATAATAAAGTATCTTTGCGTAAAATTTCAAGTCATGAGTAGACATCAAGGGAGTAGTGGAAAAGGAAAATCATCAGGAAGAGGCCAAAATAAATCCAATGGACCATCTTCAGGAAGAGGGCGTGATAATTCAAAAGGTAAGAGTTTTTCGCGGGGCAATGCGCCAATGAGAAAAGTTTCCAAAGACATTTCAAAATCGGCCCCGGAAAAAAAATCACCAACAAAAAAGTCGAAAACAGACGAGATAAGATTAAATAAATACATTGCGAATTCGGGTATTTGTTCGCGGCGTGATGCCGATTTGCATATCGCTACGGGAAGTGTGACGGTTAATGGTAAAATTATTACCGAAATGGGTTATAAGGTCAAGTTAGATGACGATGTACGTTTTGATGGATCGCGCATCAACCCTGAGAAAAAAGCATATGTTTTACTGAACAAACCTAAGGGTTTTGCAACGACTACAAGTGAAGGCAAGGGCAGAACCGTCATGGATTTGGTTGCTAATGCAACAACCTCCCGCATAAAACCTATTGGACGTTTGGGAAGAAACTCCTTAGGGCTGATCTTATTTACAAACGATGATGCATTGGTAGAAAAATTCACCAATTCCAAAAACGGCGTCCCGCGATTGTTCCAAATAGAATTGGATAAGAATCTAAAGTTTGAAGATCTTAAGAAAATCCAAGATGGATTGCAGATTGAGGGTAAATTGGTGACTGTTGAAGACATTAGTTTTGTGACCGGTCAATCGAAAAACCAAATTGGCTTGAAAATTAAAAACACTGGTAGTAGCGTTATACGCTCTATTTTTGCCCATTTGAATTATGAAATTATAAAAGTAGACTGTGTTGCGATTGCCGGTTTGACCAAGAAAGATATTCCTCGTGGCCATTGGAAACATCTTACAGAGCAAGAAGTAAATACCTTAAAGATGTTGTCTTAGTAAAGGTTAAGTTCAAGCTTTTTAACTTCATTTTTTTGATATATCCATCAGAGATCTCATTTGTTTTAGGTGGGTATATGTAATTGATATTTAAGACGTTAGATGTCTAAGCTTGGGTTTGACCAATGTTTAATTGCTTTAAGATGACTATTTTTAGTGTATTGGACTTAGTGCCAGATCGATCACAGTCGACATCCTATTGATCCTCAACATTGGAATGACCGTGCGACAGCGCCGTGTTACAGTTGAGTTTAAAGTCAGGTATCCCCATTGCACTTAGTATTTCATCGCGATGACTGGAGAGCGCCTTATACAGGTTAGCACTGATAATTAGATGAGGCCAAATGTCAAGGTGAGCGCTTCCAACTATTCGGAACGGACCCCTTTAACCTCTCCGATTGCAATTATCTTATCCAACTCTTCGATTGTTCAAGGCGATTTATAGAGCCAATAAAGTAAAGCGTAATGCTGCTCAGTCAATCAGCAGTAGAACTCTAGCTCTATGTACACAGCACGTGTTCGGCTTATAACACCTCAAAATTTTGGAAACACACTGAAATATCATCTACAACGACTATAATTTTAACTCATGTAGCTTGTTTTATAAAAATTTTATAGTTCTTTTGCACTTTATTTAGCTGAACCCTTGAAACGTGTTTCTATGTTTGGGCTTTTGAAATTCAAGAAGTCATTTTCAAAAGCAACTTATCAGATAAGTCACCAAATTTTAAAGCTTACTTCTAAATTATCTAAATGGAAACACCGACGGAACGTGTCTTTTCCTTCGCATCAGCAAATCCAAGTTTGATACAGTCATTATTTATTGGGAAATTAGCACTCTAATTGAATTTTTTTTTAGATTTTTAAACCTTAATAATTTATAATGAATACAAAATATATTGATCTCATCAATCAAACCTTTTATTTTCCACAAGATGAATTTAAGTTGGAAGACAAAACCCTTCAATTTCACGATATTGATTTGATGCAATTGGTGGAGGATTACGGTACACCTTTAAAGTTTACCTACTTGCCGCAAATTTCAAATAATATTGGTCGTGCCAAGGATTGGTTCGCAAAGGCCATCAAGAAACATAAATACAAAGGAAAGTACCATTATTGCTACTGTACTAAAAGCTCACACTTTAAACATGTGTTGAATGAAGCTTTAAAAAACGATATTCATATTGAAACCTCGTCTGCTTTTGATATTGATATTGTAGAAAAACTTAAGGAAGAAGGTAAAATCAACAACAAAACTTATGTGATCAGTAATGGGTTCAAACGTGCGCAATACGTGACTAATATTGCACGATTGATAAATAACGGCCATAAGAATTGCATCCCGATTATTGATAATTATGAAGAAATTGATTTACTGTCTCAGGAAATCAACGGTAAGTTTAATATCGGTATCCGAATAGCTTCCGAAGAGGAACCGAAATTTGAGTTTTATACCTCTCGATTGGGCATTGGCTACAAAAATATTTTACCATTTTATAGAAACCAAATCAAGGACAATAAGAAGGTGAAACTAAAAATGTTGCACTTTTTTATCAATACCGGCATTCGTGACAACGCTTATTATTGGAATGAATTTTCTAAATGCTTGAAAGTATATGCCAATTTAAAACGTATTTGTCCGTCTTTGGACAGTTTGAATATTGGTGGCGGCTTTCCAATTAAAAACTCATTGGCCTTTGATTTTGACTATGAATATATGGTGGACGAAATCATCAATCAGATCCAAGAGTTCTGTGAGCAAGAAGAAGTAGAAGTCCCGAATATATTTACTGAATTTGGAAGTTTTACGGTAGGGGAGAGCGGTGGTGCCATTTATGAGGTGCTTTACCAAAAACAACAAAATGATAGGGAGAAATGGAACATGATCAATTCATCGTTTATTACAACGCTTCCAGATACCTGGGCCATCAATAAACGTTTTATAATGTTGCCAATAAACCGTTGGTACGATACTTATGAGCGCGTGCTTTTGGGAGGATTGACCTGTGATAGCGATGATTATTACAACAGTGAGCAGCACATGAATGCTATTTACCTTCCTAAATACAATAAAGAAAAACCATTGTATCTTGGGTTTTTTAACACAGGTGCTTATCAGGAAACTATTGGTGGATTTGGCGGATTGCAGCATTGTTTAATACCTTCACCCAAACATATTCTGATTGATAAAGATGAAAATGGTAAATTAGCTACCAGAGTCTTTGCTGAGCAACAGAAAAGTGAGAACCTACTTGAAATTCTGGGTTATAATGAAACAAATGAGCACTAACCGTTTAAACAACGTAAAATAAAATAAGACCAATTGCCTTTTACCTTAAAACATTAATAATTATTACAAAATGAACAGTAATATAACGTATGCCGGAATACCAGAGGAATATTCCAAATTAGAAACCGCTAAAATCGTACTGATACCTGTACCTTATGATGGTACAAGTACTTGGCAGAAAGGTGCAGATCAGGGCCCTAAAGCTTTTTTGGACGCTTCTGAAAATATGGAGCTTTATGATATTGAAACAGAAACTGAGGTTTACAAACAAGGTGTTTATCTTGCTGATGCTGTGACGGAGGCTTCATCTCCTGAGAAAATGGTAGAGGCTGTGCATCAAACTGTAAAAAAGTATATTAAACGCAATAAGTTTGTCACCGCTTTTGGTGGAGAGCACTCTATTTCTATAGGTACCATTCGTGCTTTTAATGAATGTTTTGATAATTTGACGGTACTTCAAATTGATGCACATGCCGATTTACGTAAAGAATACCAAGGCAGTAAATGTAATCATGCCTGCGCCGTTTATGAAGCAAGCCAAACTACCAACTTGATTCAGATAGGTATCAGAAGTATGGATGCTATAGAGACCACGGTCATGGACAAAGAAAAAACCTATTTTGCCCACGAGATGGTCAATGATGAGTTTTGGATGGACAGTGCCATTGACCAAATGACGGATAATGTGTTTATTACTATTGATTTAGATGCTTTTGATCCTTCCATCATGCCGTCAACCGGAACACCTGAACCAGGCGGTTTACTTTGGTATGAAACCTTAGATTTTTTGAGAAAAGTATTTGAGGATAAAAATGTGGTCGGGTTTGACATTGTTGAGCTTTGTCCGGATCCTAAAGAAAAATCATCCGATTTCTTGGCTGCCAAATTGTATTATAAAATGTTAACTTATAAATTCTTGGACGATAATGTAGATGACGGTTACGAAAGTAACTTTAATGAAACGGGTTCAAACACTAATAAATTTTCTAAATTCGATAATGATGACGACAACTAATAAAGGAGAAATTTCTAAATTCATTGAAAAGTACTATCTTCATTTTAATGCTGCTGCATTAGTAGATGCTGCCAAAGGCTACGAGGCTCAATTGGCCCAAGGCTCAAAGATGTTAGTGTCTTTGGCCGGAGCAATGAGTACGGCTGAGATAGGTAAGATATTTGCGGAAATGATCCGTGAAGATAAAGTGCATATTATTTCAAGTACAGGTGCCAATCTTGAAGAGGACATCATGAATTTGGTAGCGCATTCACATTACAAACGCGTGCCAAATTATCGTGATTTGACCCCTCAAGATGAATGGGACTTGATGGAAAAAGGCTTGAATAGAGTTACCGATACGTGTATTCCGGAAGAAGAGGCTTTCCGACGTTTGCAGAAACATATTTTCAAAATCTGGAAGGACGCCGAAGATAAGGGCGAACGTTTTTTCCCACATGAATTTATGTACAAAATGTTGTTGAGCGGTGTGCTTGAAGAATACTACGAAATTGATATAAAAAATTCTTGGATGTTTGCTGCAGCAGAGAAAAATTTACCTATAATTGTACCAGGTTGGGAAGACAGTACCATGGGTAATATTTTCGCCAGCTATGTTCTTAAAGGAGAATTAAAAGCAAGTACCATGAAATCGGGAATAGAATATATGACATTCTTAGCAGATTGGTACACTGATAATTCTGAAAACGGTATTGGATTCTTCCAAATTGGTGGTGGCATTGCGGGAGATTTCCCAATATGTGTGGTACCAATGTTGTATCAGGACATGGAACGACCAGATACACCATTCTGGAGTTATTTCTGTCAGATCAGTGATTCTACTACAAGCTATGGATCATATTCAGGAGCCGTTCCTAATGAAAAAATAACCTGGGGGAAATTAAATGTTGATACCCCGAAATTTATAATAGAAAGTGATGCCACTATTGTTGCACCACTTATATTTGCCTATATATTAGACATGTAATTATGAGGAACAAAAGAGACAATCTAAAACGCGTTATCGTCGATTTTAAAAAATTGACACCAGAAATCCTCTCTTTGTTGGTTGAAAAGTATCCTGATGGTTATGATGATGATAATATCATAACTTTCAAAAATGCCAACAATGAAATAGTAGAAGCTGTGGAAGTTACAACAAGTGACACAAAGTACTTGGTTAAAGTCAGTACCAAGCTTCAGTTGACCATGGAGAACTATGATGAAGATGATTATGAAGAGTTTGAAGAGGATGATCCAGATGCAGTGCAAGATCCGGCTTTGGGTGAGGATGATCCTGATATGGAATTGGAGGATATTGACGATGACCTAGATTAGTGCTGATTAAAATACAATACTATGGTCTATTTATATAGATCTTGATACTATATTGACTTAAAAGTTGCTCATTACGAGCAACTTTTTTTTGTAGAGGCTATAAGAGATGGGAAAAAAAGACAAATAGAACCTAATGATGTGTCTAAAAATAACGTAACTTTAACCTAAGTGCATTAATAATAGGTTGAAAACAAAGAGCTTATGGCAACATTATTTCATCTCGCCTTACCTTGTGTAAGCATCAGCAAAACCCGACAGTTTTATAATGATGTTCTTGGAGCTGACATTGGTCGCTCTGCTGTAAAATGGGCAGACATCAATTTGTTTGGACATCAAATGACCTTTACCGAATGTGGACCGTTTAAATTTGACTCTAACAGTTATAATTTTAATGGCGATATTTTACCGTCTTTCCATTTTGGTGTGATATTGAAAAAGGAAGACTGGAACACTGTTCTGGAGCGTTTGAAATCTAAAAACGTATCCATTGTCTCACAAGTAAAGTTTTTGGAAAACAAAACAGGAGAGCATCAGTCGTTCTTTGTCAAAGATCCAAACGACTTTACAGTTGAATTTAAATGTTTTGATGAATTATCAGATATCTTCAATGTTTAATAAATAAATGTCTATAGACTTGATTCTTAATTGGACTTCAGGTGTAAACCTTTGCAAGACCAGGTGGAAAAGTATGTGCTTGATGTGCCAAATTTCCATAAAACGAACAATTGCTATACAACATTGAAAATATTAGCAAATTGTAATTTTTAAAGGCCATTTCGGTATGATGCCTTTTGGTATAGTCCGTGCCGCCTTTTCCTTTAGATACTTCCGTTTTCTACTTCAGAATCTTAAAGGGACCTACAAAGTTAAAACCAATTGTAACAAAGGACGAGGTTGGCTTTGATGAGAGGCTGGAGGATTTGACTCTAACCCATCTCAAGATTTTAGAGCCCTAACGTCATTCTGTAATAAAGACTGGCTTTGAGTGGTCTCTTTTTATGAAAACTTCCCATATAAAAGTAGCATATACAACCACGTACTGAAGTCCGATGATCCATAAATTTTCTGTGTTCTGGGTATTGGCATAGGCCAAATAGCTTAAAATAATCATGAATGACCACACCAAGGGGAATTTATAGTTGGTGAATACGGATAAGATGACAAGTGTTGCCAAATACCAAGGATGGACCGTTGTGGACATAAAATAATAAGCGCTTAATGCAAAAAGCATACTGATTATAAGTTGTTTGATATTCGTGTTTTTCCTGATAAACGTCAAAGCCAAAACAGTTAAAATAGTCAGTATCGGGATGAATTTACCAATAATGGCAATCTCGTTGTAACCAGTCAATTTATAGCCTATCTCGCGCGCAACATAATAAAGACTTGCATTAAATTCGAAATTGCTGAACCAAAGTCCAACGGTTTCTGAATAATTATTTATGAAATTAGATGAATAAAAAGGGGCGAACAAAATCAAGGTGGTGATGCCAACAATACCATAAAAGCCTATGAGTTTTGCGAAACTGAGTTCGGTCTCAGCTGGTTTTATACCAGGTTGATCTGAAATGTTGACAGTGGTATTATTTTTTATAAAAAACTGAAAAAAGAGTGGCAGGAAAAGTAAGGGTATTAATTTTACCGATACGGATAGCGCAAAGACGATTGCTGCAGTTTTCCACTTGCCCAAATGCAAAAGGTATAAGCTTAAGATGAGAAAGAAAATCATGATTCCTTCAAAATGCAAATTGCCCGTCAACTCGATGATGATAAATGGGTTGAGAATATACCAGAAAATGTTGCGCACAGGTGCATTAAGACGTTCCAACAACTTTTTTCCAATATAGAGTGTTCCAATGTCGGCAGCAATGATAAATATTCTAAAAACCAACACAGAGCCCAAGATACTGTTTCCTGAGAAGAGCGCAGCCATCATAAAAATGAATTGTTTTACTGGTGGATAGTTGGTAAAGTGGCTGGCATTGAGTGTGCCCATACCTTGATAGAGTGCTTGGGCTTGAGCCACTGGAAACTCACCAATACTGATAAACGATTCAGGTGTATAAAGATAAGGATTGAACCCTTCAATAATCATGCGTCCATCCCATATAAACCGATAGAAATCTTGCGAGAGATTTGGGGTTGCCATTAGAAAAACGACCCTCAAAAGAATGGCAAAAATTACCAAAAGCCTAAAGTTTTCTGAGTGTTTTTTTATTAACCGAAAGAATAAAACAAACAGAAGAGTGTATAATACGATTAGTTTGGTGTGTTCTGTTCTCACCAAATTATAGGCAAAAATGGTGTAAAGAATAGCACTTATAAGTACTAAAAGAATGGGCGATCTATTTAATCTTAGAACTGATGGATTGAACATTAAACGCTATAAAAAGTCCGACTTCAACACGTAAAATCTGGATTTGGTTGTCGTTGCAAGATAAGTTGTTTATTTTGATGTCTTATAAAAAGACCTGACAGGTTTTTAAAACCTGTCAGGTCTGAGAACTAAGCTTATAATTTTTTGACCGGCGAATTTGCGTTAGCGATAGAAACGGCATCCTTTTTACGCCAGTGTCTGACCGAAGGGAAGCCACTGGCGCAAAAAGATATAGTGGATAGCGCGACCTGAGGCGCGGCCTTGTTTTGTTGGTTATGTGGATTGTGGTTTGGCCGAAAGGAAACGCCCAAATAAAAAATACGTTATACTTTTGAGGTCAATGATTGGAAGAACACATAGCCAAATCCGACAAAAAGCATCAGGTGGAATGGGAAGAGACCAAAATCGCCTCCTTGATCGCCAACAGCAAAGGCAAGGTAAAGACCAAATCCGAAGTAGAGCATGAGGGCCCCTTCAAAAATGACGTTCATGGATACTTTTTTACGTAGATATTTATTGCCTTTCCAACTGTCTTTTAGAGAACTAATATTGAATTTTGGTGTTCGGATAAATTCACTTCGCTTTCCAATATGCCCTTCAATAACGGCAATTGAGTTATGGAGTGAAAAGCCCATGGCAATAGAGAAGAACGTAAAAAATAAGAAAACGTAACTAAAAAAGTTTTTAAACCCTGCACCATAAATTTCTCGGTACATCATCCAATAGCAGACAAAAAAGATGATGGTGCTCATTACGAAAAAGCTCATAAAATAAAAATAGAATCTTAAATGTGCATATTCGTTTTTAATATAAAGCATAGGGATGCTTAAAATAGCCACCAAAAAAACATTTAAAAACATGGTGCTATTTAATAGGTGCAGCAGGCCGTGGAGTTTGGTTTTTGGTGAAATGTTCTTAGAGGTCAAGACACGCCACATCATTTTTCTGAAATTCTCAGCCCCACCTTTGTTCCAACGGAATTGCTGTGAACGTGCGGCGCTAATGACCACAGGCAATTCGGCAGGCGTTTCAACATCTTCCAAATATTTGAATTTCCAGTTTTTAAGTTGTGCTCTATAGCTTAAATCCAGATCTTCGGTTAGAGTATCGCCTTCCCAGTTCCCGGCATCCAGGATGCAAGCTTTGCGCCATACGCCAGCGGTACCGTTGAAATTGATAAAATGACCCTTACTGTTACGGCCAACTTGCTCTAAGGTGAAATGTGCATCTAAAGCAAAAGCTTGAATTTTGGTGAGAATGGAATAGTTTCTGTTGATATGGCCCCAACGGGTTTGTACCACGCCAATCTCTTCATCCTTAAAATATGGAATGGTTTGTTTTAGCCAATTTGGTTTTGGTAGAAAATCAGCGTCAAAAATGGCAATATATTCGCCCTTAGCTATTTTTAAACCTTCTTTTAACGCACCTGCCTTAAAGCCACTGCGATCGACCCGTCGGATATGCTGAATATCCAATCCCGTCTTTTTAAGTTGTTCTATATGCTGGGCGGTGGTTATAACGGTTTCATCGGTAGAATCGTCAAGAACCTGAATTTCCAATTTGTCCTTGGGATAATCCATTAAGGCAATATTGTCCAATAGCCGCTCCATAACGTACATTTCGTTATAAACTGGTAGCTGAATAGTGACAAATGGCACTTCATCAGGATTGGATAAATCAAAAATTTCTGAGGAATCCTTAGCTTTTCTAGCAGACAAATAGTTGAATAGCAGATTGAGTTGTGCTAATGCATATAATAAAATAAGGAGGAGGGCAATGGTGTAAACAACTATGATTAAGGTTTCTAGAATCATTTCTTAAAACTGTATTTAAAAATCCAACCTAGGATTTTTACGCCCGCAAAGATAGTACCTTTTATGGTTCCTGATACTTTCGAAACACCAATTCTTTTTTTATATTTTACAGGAACTTCAATATAGGTTAAATTTTGTTTTAAAGCCTTTAATTGCATTTCAATGGTCCAACCATAGGTTTTGTCCTGCATTTTCAAATCCAATAGTTTTTGATATTTTATCGCTCGAAATGGTCCGAGATCGGTGAATTTGGCGCCAAATAAAATACGCATTAAAAAAGTGGCCAGCCAATTTCCAAAGTGCTGTTGTGGCGTCATGGACCCTTTTTCCTGTAAGCGCTTGACTCTTGAGCCTATGACGAAATCGATATCATTGTCAAGTATTGGCGCGATAATCTGGGTGAGTTCCTCTGGATAATCACTATAATCGCCGTCCATAAAAACGATGATTTCTGGTTTTTTTGATAGAGTAGATACATAATCCATTCCTTTTAAACAGGCATAACCGTAGCCCATTTGAGGCTGGTACAGTACGGTGGCTCCTGCATTCTGGGCAACTTCAGCGGTTTTGTCAGTGGAATTGTTGTTGACCACGATAACTTCGTCAACTATGGAAGGAATGTCATTAATGACGAGGGCGATGGAGTCCGCTTCGTTATAAGCGGGAATGATGACTTTGATATTGGGCATTTGATATTTTAAAGTTGGGGCAAAAGTAAGAATAGTTTATTGAAATAAGTTATACAGAGCAATGCGGAGTTTTGCACAATGGGACACAGAGATTTTATACGGATATACTAAGGATTGTTAATATGCTTAGCAATTGAACCCAGAACACTGCCTGGCTGTCCGTAGCTTTTGTGAAGAGGGAGTACTGGGACTGACGACTGAAAACTGACCACTATCTCTGATTCACCAGATCCATCAAATCCACATCATTACCCAATAAAATATCATTACTGTTGATTCGTCCCTTTAAAGAATCATTCTCTAATTTTAAAACCCCTCTTGGACAAACTGCAGCACATATTCCGCAACCTACACAGCTGCTTCGTACAATATTTTCACCTTTTTGGGCGTATGCTCGTACGTCGATACCCATTTCGCAATAGGTGGAGCAATTGCCACAAGAAATACATTGTCCTCCGTTGGTCGTAATTCTAAATCTTGAAAACAAGCGCTGTTGAAAGCCTAAGATAGCGGCCATTGGACAACCGAATCGACACCACACCCGATTTCCAAAAATAGGATAAAAGCCTACGCCAATCACCCCTGAAAATATCGCACCGATTAAAAATCCGTAGGAGGATTGTAGCGTATAAGATTTTACTAAAAAGACATCTTTGGTACTGCTAAAATAATGCATACCAATGAGTACCATGATGATTACAAAATAACCAATGGCACCGTATTGCGCATCCTTTGCCAGTTCTTTACGCTTAAAAATCATGACCAAGGCAAACACGATAGTTAATATGCCGGCTACGCTTAGGAGAAAAACATCTTTTGTTAGCCAATACTTACTGGAATCATGACCTAAATAGGAATAGATCACTGCGGTAGTCATCAGCGTAACAAAAACTACGACACTATGCACCACCCAACGTTCAATTTTCCAAGCCACTTGAGTTTTGTCGCTCAGGTGTCTGAAAGGATCTCCAGCAGTTTCCGCGAGTCCGCCACACCCACAAACCCATGAGCAGTACCAACGTTTTCCGTATTTATAGGTCAAAATTGGCGTAATGACAAATATGGATAAAATCCCAAAAATCAATAATGCTAATCCGATATCTCCAGCCTCAATCATGGAATCCACACGGTATTTGTCAAAATTATAATAGTTAAGTGGCCAGATATTTTTTAAATCATAATAAGGAAGACTGAAAGAATCAGAATTGAGCCGCGCCATAAACTCGGGTATCAAAAAAGCAAATGCCAGTTGAAAGAACATGACAGAAACCGTCCTTAACAGCTGATGTTTGTTGTGACGGTATTTCAGCATGAATTTATAGCCGAAAACTAATATTGCTACTGTATAGAGTGTACCATAAACAAACCATTGGCTGGCTGGTCCGCCATTTAATAATTGGCTGAGAGGGTCGAACAATGCAACGAGTCCGCTATTCGCTTCACCCTTGGCTGCCAACCCGAGCCATTCGGCTTTAAAATAGAGGACGATATAAAACAGTGTAAGTACAATGCCCAAAATCCAACCCCAAAAACCTCGTGATGCAATGGATTTGAACCAAACACCATCATTTTTAATTCCTGCTTGTTTTGTGAGATAGGCGTTGTTGGAAAATATGATGGTTCCCACGGTAATCATTCCCAACGATAAGGATAGAAACAGGGTTTTATTGGGGAAATCGACATTGAAAAATGCCAATATCATAATGAAAAGGCCTATAACGCCAATGGCGACTCCCAATTTTTGCGTTTTGGAAAGTGCCTGCGAGTCGGGTTTGGCAAGAGACATGCTCGGATTTAATTTGTTGCTCATGATTGATTTCTTATTGGTTAGACCTAAAACCTGACAGGTCTTAATATTAGTAGGATTAAGCCATCCTAAATGATTCAGAATAACGCTCTAAAATCTCTGGTTCAAAAGTTTTATAGAATTCAGGATCAAAATTGGCTTCCTGCAAATGTGCCATCACATAATCGGCAGAACGCTTTTCAGTCAGCCATCGGTCAAAAACCTCATGCTTCATTCGTATGCCGAAGGTGTTGATGCCTAAAAACTGATTGGTAGCGTTCTCATATTCTATGGTAATGCATTTGGTATCATCTTCATATTTCCAATGAAAATGTGCATTTCCTTCTTTTGGTTTTGGAAACACCCAACCATAAGTTTGATATTCGATATCAAAAAACTTAGCGGAATTGAACCAATGACCGGGCTTGTATTTCATCTTATTGCCACAAATGGTTTGGGCAACGGTTTCGCCCATCATTCTACCGGTGTACCAAAGTGGTTCAATGGCTTTTCTATGGCCAATTGGCTCCCGTTGTTGGGCGCAATCGCCAATGGCATAGACGTTTTCTATATTGGTTTCCAAAAATTGATTCACCAAAACACCTTGGTCAGTTTCTATATTGGTTTGTTTGACCATATCAATATTTGGAGAGACACCTGGCGTCAAACCCACTAAGTTACAGTGAACGACTTCATCGGTTTCTTCAATGACGACAGCTTTTACACGTCCATTGTCATCCGATTGAATTTCTTTTAAATTGGATTTTAATCTCAGATCAATGCCGTGGCTTGCTATATGTCGGCTAATCATCGAAGCGTCACCACTAGGCAAAACATTATCCCAAAAATGATCTTCTCGAGCCAAAAAAGTCACGGGGATTTTCCGGGTGTGCAGCATTTCGGCCAGTTCAACACCAATCAATCCACCACCGACAATCACAGCACGTTTACAAATCTCATTGTTGGGAGCGAGTGTTTCCAGCAAATCCACATCCTGTTTACTGTACAGACCTAAAACGCCTTCCAAATCCTGACCTTTCCAGCCAAATTTGTTGGATTTGCTCCCCGTGGAAATGATGAGTTTATCATACTGAAGCGTATCGCCATTTTTAAAATACAAGGTGCTGCTTTTTGTCTCAATGTTTTTAACAAAACCGAATTTTAGGTCGATCCTGTTTTTTTTCCAAAACCAATCCTCATAAGGCTTAGTGTGTTCGTATTTCATGTGCCCCATATAAATATACATAAGCGCGGTACGCGAAAAAAAATATTCGGTCTCAGCCGAAATTATGGTGATTTTATGGTTGGAAAGCTTTCGAATATGTCGTGCCGCAGTAACCCCAGAAATACCATTTCCGATGATAACAATATGTTCCATTGTTGAGCCTTTAAAAGTTGTTTGTCGTTGGTTTTTGGAAAAACTTAATATTTTAATTTCAGTTTGTTTAAATTTAGGAATAAATAAATGGTATGGGAATGATTTTTCGTATTTTATGTTTTGTATCCCTTTGTTTTATGCTCTCTTGTAGCGCGACCGTTGAAAGACAAGAAAAAATTAATGGTGTGAGTTATGTAGCGTCAAGAGATAGCATTGGTCAACATCATATTGAACCTGTGGTTAATCTCGGTGCGAATTATGCAGCCATTATGCCCTTTGATTTTGTCAAGGACTTGGCTCATCCGGAAATCAGTTTTAATACCGGTAGACAATGGTTTGGTGAAACCGAAGAAGGCGTTAAACAATACATCAACCTCCTGCATAACAGTGATATTCAGGTGATGTTAAAACCCCAGATTTGGGTCTGGCGTGGCGAGTTTACGGGATTTATAAAAATGACGCATGAAGCCGATTGGAAGCTTTTGGAAAACTCGTATTCCGATTTCATCCTTGCCTATGCAAAAGTGGCCCAGGAAGCCAATGTCGATATCTTCTGCATTGGCACAGAATTGGAAAATTTTATTGATGAAAGGCCTTCCTATTGGAAGGAACTGATTATTGAGGTGAAGAAAATATATAAGGGGAAATTGACTTATGCTGCCAATTGGAATGAATATGAGCGAACCCCATTTTGGGATGATCTTGATTTTATTGGAATCGACGCCTATTTCCCAGTAGACGCCAAACAATCGCCAACCATATCAGGCGCAAAAAAAGGCTGGCAAGTCCATAAAGCAGCAATAAAAAATTATGCGATGAAACACAAGAAACAAATTTTATTTACCGAATTTGGGTATCGAAGTATTGATTTTGCAGGACGGGCACCATGGACGGTTGATCGGGTGGAGAAACAGGTTAATTTGGAAGCCCAGGCCATTTTGACTCAAGCATTGCTTGAAGAGTTTTGGCATGAGAACTGGTTTGCTGGCGGTTTTGTATGGAAGTGGTTTCATAAGCATAACGCCGTTGGTGGGAAGGACGACAACCGATTTACACCCCAGAACAAGCCTGCTGAAGAGGTCATTCGGACATTTTATAAAAAATATAGTTTATGAGAACATTGGTAATTGGAGATATTCACGGCGGATTGAAAGGTTTAAAGCAGCTTTTGGAACGGGCAATGGTTAAAGAAAACGACCGATTGGTGTTTTTGGGCGATTATGTGGATGGTTGGAGCGAATCGGCGCAGGTCATTGAGTATTTAATGGTATTATCTCAATTGAAAGCATGTGTTTTTATCAAAGGAAACCATGATGCCTGGTGTGAAAAATGGCTGAGAACTGATAAGCCAGATAAAGTTTGGTTAGAGCACGGTGGGCGAGGTGCCATAGAAAGTTATAAAGGTTTCTCCAAGGATGAAAAAAAGGCACATCTGAAGTTTTTTGAGCAGATGAAACTGTATTATGTGGATGATCAGAACCGATTGTTCGTCCACGGCGGATTTACCTCGAGAAAAGGAGTTGAGAATGAAAATTTAGAAAGTAATTTTTATTTTGACCGTACGCTTTGGGAAAGGGCATTGCATTTGGATCAGGACATTGATGAAAACTCCGAGTTGTTTCCGAAACGCCTACGACGTTATAAAGAAATTTACATTGGACATACACCAACTATTTACTTCGATTCTGAACAACCATTACACGCCATTAATGTTTGGAACGTGGACACTGGTGCCGCATTTTATGGCAAATTGTCGGCAATGGATATCGATTCAAAAGCGGTTTTTCAAAGTGATGCGCTAATGGAATTATACCCTAATGAAAAAGGCCGTAATCAACGTTCATTAAATCAGATTTTAGGAGCATAGGAGATTTAACTAAGATGCTTTTTGTAATAGGTAAGTAATTTATTTGGGATTGCACCCAGCCACTTCTTGAGATAAATGGTCCAAAAGTGTTATTGGTTTAAAACCTTTATAATCAGCAAGGCCTTCCTTGTTGACATGTTTTTTCAGCAATTTATCCCAGTCGCAATAACCTACTTTATTTGTTGTATTGGTTGTTGAAGAGATTAATTTATCGCCTACCACCTTAATTGGTTGACCTTGGCTGCCAGTACCTGCGGCCACAGTCAAATTGTAACTGCCCAAAGTGAAAACTACCACTGTAAGAAATGTAAATTTAGCCAGTCGTTTCATGATGTTCTTTAAATATACATTATTGGTACCAGAAAAATCATATCTAAGTTTTAATTGGATACATAGTCTGTCTGACAAATGTTTTTGGAAAGTCCTCTTCGTCATCAAAACCAAGTCCAATGTCCCTGCCGTCATGTGGAATGTGATGGGTGTTAAAGAGATAATCCCAAATGCTTAAGGTCAGTCCATAGCTGAAAACTTTTCTGTGAATTAGAAATTATTTTAGACTTAAATCTCCATTAATCTTAAAATTCAAAACCGTAATATTGAAAGATGACAAGGGTTTGGGAGAGTAAAAAACTCCAAAATAAGCGAGAAATTAAAGGTCTCGTAAGTCTATTCCTTTTTACTTCCTGATTTTATCGGATACATAGTCTGTCTGACAAATGTTTTTGGAAAATCATCTTCATCGTCAAATCCAAGTTCAATATCCCTTCCGTCATGCGGCACATGATGTGTGTTAAAGATATAATCCCAAACACTTAAAGTCAATCCATAGTTTACACCGTGTTTTTTATGTTCAGGCAATTCTTTGACGTGATGCCATATATGCATCTTTGGATTATTGAAAATGTATTTCAATGGACCGTAATTCCAACCTAAGTTCGCATGATTTAAATGGCCAATGGCAATGGAGAAAAAGTAAACGATGGAAACATCCTGCACATTAAAGCCGCCAATAATGGCAATGGGTATATACAATATCGAATTATAGACTACAGGCTCCATCCAATGGTAGCGCAAATGAGCGGCAAACCCCATTTCTTTAACGCTGTGGTGCACTTTGTGGAAATTCCATAACCATGGTACCCGATGTAGTAAGATATGTGTGTTCCATTGCACAAAATCGATGATCAAAAAGAAGATCAGCAGGCCTAACCATTTTGGTAATTCACTAACACTAAAAACCTGTAAACTATCAATATGCCAACCAAAGAGCCCAAGTATATCATTAAAAAACTCTGCGGCCGTATTTGACAGTGCGATAAGGACAATCAAATTCAGCAAGAAGAAATTGAAGAACATATAAAAAGTGTCCAGCCAAAAATCCTTTCGGAAAATGGATTGGTCCTTTCGCCAAGGGAACAGGATTTCCAACAGCCAAACGATTAGGGAAATTCCAATTAATCCGTAAAAGTAATTGTCCCAATGGTAAACATGGGTTAACTCATATTTGAGGTAGTTCCAATACCCAGAATAGGATTTTAAAATAATATCAATGTATTTTTCCATACTAGTTCCTGCGAAAGCAGGAATTTCCTTTTTTAAACGTTAAAATCGCCTTTCGTTTGAAAGATAAATTCCATATAACTTGTATTGTAGTCGTATTTTTAATAATTGCTTACGCATATTTCCTTTGTTCAAAATATGAATGTCATTTACTGTTTATATAGCGCTTTCTGCTCTAAGTAAATCTCTGAATCTTCATTTGAAAAAATCATTGATGGCAAAGCCTTCAGGCTACACCCAAATTTTAACAATATTTAGTTGGGATACCTTTCAGGTTTTTGAAACCTGAAAGGTCTTAATTCTATTCTATATATAATTTTTCAACTTCTTTATTCATTAAGAGCTTTCTTTACTTATGAATATATTCAAAGTTTTCGAGATTGTCGAACCAAGAAATCACCTCTTCTCTTTTAAGCTTGGTAGCTGAATTTGATAAAAATGAATTGTAAGAAGAATATGGATATTGTGAGAAATTATCACTCATACTATGATGCTCAGGATTCAGATGAATATATAAAACAAGTGATCTTAAATAATCCTCTTTATTTATTTTGATTCTTTTAAATGGTTTTTGAAATATACTTCCAGTTCGATGATATTTCAAATTCATGGCTTTGGTATAAGCGTTAAATAAATATGAAAACTGCTGTGAAGGGTTTGATAAATTGTCATTAATTCTCAATAACAAATGGAAATGATTAGGGAGAAGACAATAACAAAATATACTACAATTTGGTTCAATATGTTTTTTAAGAAGTTTCAGAAAGTACAAATAGTTAGCATGTTCAAAAAAAATGTTTTCTCGATTATTTCCTCTATTATAAATGTGATAGTAATGACTCTCTTCAATTCTCTCCATTACAAAAGCTCTAATTAAACAAGACCTTTCAGGTTTTGAAAACCTGAAAGGTAAACCTGAAAATACTTTACAAACTCTTAATCGATTCCCTAATCAATAAAATCATATCCGGTTCTGTAAATTCCTGCGCAGGCAGGAATCTCATAATTCAAACGTTAAAAACATCTTTCTTCTGAAAAGGTAAATCTCACATGGTTAGTATTATAGTAGTATTTTTAATAACTGCTTACACATATTCCCTTTTCCAAAAAATATGAATTCTGTTTTTCAATTTTACGGAGTTTACGAAATGCTGTTTGAATTCAGTCGATAAACCTTTCAGGTTTTTGAAACCTGAAAGGTCTCTGCCTCAGATGCTTTACAAATTTTTAATTAACTCTCGAAACAATACAATCATATCTGGTTCCGCAAATTCCTGCGCAGGCAGGAATCTCTTATTTCAAACGATTAAAACGACTTTCTTCTAAAAGTCAAATTTCACATGGTTAGTATTATAGTAGTATTTTTAATAACTGCTTACACATATTCCCTTTTCCAAAAAATATGAATTCTGTTTTTCAATTTTACGGAGTTTACGAAATGCTGTTTGAATTCAGCCGATAAACCTTTCAGGTTTTTGAAACCTGAAAGGTCTCTGCCTCAGATGCTTTACAAATTTTTAATTAACACTCGAAACAATACAATCATATCTGGTTCCGCAAATTCCTGCGCAGGCAGGAATCTCATAGTTCAAACGTTAAAAACACCTTTCTTCTGAAAAGGTAAATCTCACATGGTTAGTATTATAGCCGTATTTTTAATAATTACTTACACATATTCCCTTTCCCAAAAATATGAATTCTGTTTTTCGCTTTTACGGAGTTTGCGAAATGCTGTTTGCATTCAGCCGATAAACCTTTCAGGTTTTTGAAACCTGAAAGGTCTCTGTCTCAGATGTTTTTACAAATTCTTAATCAACTCTCGAAATAATACAATCATATCCGGTTCTGCTTTTTCCGCCATGGCAATAATTTCCGATATATCTACTGGTTTTAGATTATTTGGGTCGCATTCGTCCGTTAAAACCGATACCGCTGCCACTTTTAACTTCAAATGATTGGCCACTATAATCTCAGGAACTGTACTCATTCCAACCGCATCAGCACCAATAATTTTCAGCATGCGATATTCTGCTCTCGTTTCCAATTGAGGTCCGACCACGCTTGCATACACACCTTTGTGAAGCGTGATGTTGTGGTTTTTAGCAATTTGTTCAAATTTAGAATTGATTTCCGCATCATAAGGCGCACTCATATCCGTAAAGCGCTCGCCCATTTGTTCTACACCTTTAAAGGCCAAAGGTGAGCTGCCCTGTAGATTGATATGGTCGTCAATGAGCATCAATTCTCCTTTTTTGAAATCGAGATTGATCGCTCCGGATGCATTGGATACCAAAAGCGTATGAATGCCCAATTTTTCCATAATGCGAACAGGGTAGGTCACATCTTGCAATGAATAACCCTCATAGATATGAAAACGTCCTTGCATGATGATGGCTTTTTTTCCTTCTATAATCCCGTAAATCAGTTTACCTTTATGAAATTCGACCGTTGCCGTCGGGAAGTTCGGTATATGGTTATAACTGACTTCGTGAATGATTTCAACGGCATCGATTAATTGACCCAAGCCTGTGCCAAGGATGATACCGATTTCTGGATTATCGAAACCTTTTTTTTGTAAGTATTCTGTGGTTTCGTTGATGAATTTTATCATTTTTTTATGTGAAATTTTTTTAGTTGTTCATAATCTCTCATGTCCTCAAAGGTATCGATATCATTCAATTCTTTCAACAAATAGACCGAGCAATTTTGGAGGTCCTGCAAAGTGGAATTTAAGATTGAAGAAGTGCCCCAAGCTTTATTTTGAAACACTTTGGGATACAGATTTTTCATTCCCAAGAGATAATATCCACCGTCTAAAGCTGGTCCAATGACCACATCGTCAAATTCGAGTTGTGAAAAGGCATTGTTCACGAGTTCTACGTCCAAGTCTAAAAGATCACTTCCGATAATAGCGACCTTTTCGTAGCCCATTTCAAATAATTCTACAAAAGCATTTTGCATCCGTTGGCCTAAATCGTTACCTTTTTGGAGCTTTTTTCGGAATGTGCCAACATCCCAAAGGTCGTCCTTTATGATGTTTTCAGAATAGAAAACGTAATGATCTGCTTTAACCTCTTTTGCAATTGAAGCGGTATGATTTAAAAGAAATTTATAGACTTCCAAAGCATTTTCATCTCCAATCGTTTGTGCCAATCGCGTTTTGCATTTACCCAATTCAGGATTACGGGTGAAAATGATCAGTGCCTTTTTGGAGGTAGGAAAATGGAACTCGGTGGCCATTTCATTAGCGCCGTCAGTATGTTTGGATGAAAGTATACCCATTCGTGAAAGTTCAAAGTTTAGTATTCAAAGTTCGGGAAAAACTATTGGATTGTGAAGTTATTTAAATAGGAGCTGAGTTCCGCTAACTCAAAAGAGAATTGCCTGCTCGTCCGCCTGCCAGTCGGAAGCTTCTGCGAAGGTTGGTAGCATTTGCGATGGCGGGAAACTCGAAGCTTAATGAAAAACCTGATTATTATTAGCTTTTTGAAGGTGCGAACTTGTGCGCAATAGCGCAAGGAAATTAAACTTCAACTTCAATTTCGACTTCATCTAAGTCACCACATCTCTCAAACCTCAATTTCGACTTCAATTTCAACTTCAATTTCATCTAAGTCACACTCCCCTGACAACTACTTCCTGCGCCAGCTGTGCAGCCGTAACAATGTTGGGAAATCATAATCGTTCTTCCTTCCAAAAGTTCTTCGTTATAGTCTGAAATATGTTTGACTTTGCTGTTTACTGGCAGATTCAGCATCTGATTGAAATCGCAATCATACAAATAACCATCCCATGAAACAGAGAGCGTATTGGTACACATCACATTGTCAACGGTCTGCGGATTGTAAGCTTCTACCAAAGCGTACATATAATCTTCGTAGTTTTCAGAGGCAATCAAATAATCCAAAAATCGGCTGATAGGTAAATTTGTAATGGTGAATAAATTGTGAAAACGGATGCCAAAATCGTCGATCAAAGCTTTTTTGAAATCTTTTTCCATACTGACTTGGTTTCCTGGTAAAAATGCGCCCGACGGATTATACACTAAATCTAATCGCAGATTGCTGTCCGGCATGCCATAACCCACCGCATTGAGCTCTTGTAATGCTTTTATGGATTTGTCAAAAACACCACTCCCTCGTTGTTTGTCCGTTTTTCCTTTGGTCCAATGAGGCATGGAAGAAATAACATGAACGTTGTGTTTTTTGAAAAATTCAGGTAAGTCGTAGTATTTTTTATTGGCCCTAATAATCGTCAGATTTGAACGCACAATAAAATCCTTAACGCCAACTTTAGAAGCTTCTTCTACAAACCATCTGAAATCGGGATTCATTTCAGGAGCGCCTCCGGTCAAATCTAAAGTATGTGCTCCCGTATTTTTTATGACTTCGAGACATTGTCGCATGGTCTCTCTGGTCATGATTTCCTTTCGATCTGGACCAGCATCAACGTGGCAATGTTCGCAAACTTGATTACACATATACCCAACATTGATTTGTAGGATCTCAAGCTTTTTGGCTCTTAATGGAAATTGTCCCGTCTCGGCAATCTTATCCTTGAATTTTGGTAAATCTCCATTTTGAAAAATTCCATTGGATAAGATTTCGAGCTGTCTTTTACTGTTTGCTAATTCACTATTTCTTTTCTGTAGGGATTTGATCATTTTTAAGTTTACAATTTAAGGTTTAAAGTTCCAGGTTCAGAATTCAAAATCAACAGTTCAAGGTTTTAGGTTCAACCCCTCGGTTAGACCCAAAACTTTTAAATCTCTATCTTCCTACTTCGTACTTTTTTAAGATCCTGATAAAAATCGGGAGTGGTTCTCTGCTCACATTTCTAATTTATTGACTTTATTCATCATCTGCACCCCGTGCACCAAGGTTGCGCCACTTTTAATGGCGGCTCCAACATGCAAAGCTTCCATCATTTCTTCTTTTGTGATGCCGCGCTGCAAACCATCTTGGGTGTAGGCATCAATACAATAAGGACATTGTTCGGTATGGGCAACCGCTAAAGCAATCAATGATTTTTCACGAGCGGAAAGTTTCCCTTCCTCGAAAACCTTGGCGTAATAATCAAAAAACTTGTTGCCAAGTTCTTCACTCCATTCTGTGATTTTTCCGAATTTTTTTAAATCTGCTGGGTCGTAATAGGTTTTTTGCATGGGTTGGATTGTTAGTTGAACTTATAAAAAGGGTAAATTATATAAATTTAATGCCGTTTGTTGTCGATCTGATTTTAAGGGACAGTTAGACGATACTCTAAGTCAAAGTTGGAATTATAGATGTGAGTCGAACCACTTGGCTTAGAATTACATCCTCTACCGATTAAATTTTAAAAATCTGATCTGAGACAATCAATAGACAGTCTTGTCGTCTTTGGTGCGCCATTTTTGAAACGGTTCCAAGGCGATATCACGTGCCAATTGTTCAAAAGGAATACTGCGTTTATCATGGGGCAATTCAATTTCCTTATAGATAAAGGCATCATCAAAATTGATGTCTGCCGCATCTTCTTGACTACATCCATAGAACACTTTATCAGGTCTGGCCCAGTAAATAGCACCTAAGCACATTGGGCACGGTTCACAGGAGGTGTAGATTTCACAACCTTCCAATTGAAATGAATTGAGATTTTTGCAAGCATCGCGGATGGCTATAATCTCGGCATGTGCGGTAGGATCATTATGGGAGGTGACTTTATTATTGCCACGACCTATGATTTTTCCGTCTTTTACGATGACACAGCCAAACGGACCGCCTTCGTTATTGTTCATGCCTTTGAGTGCTGCGTTAACCGCTTCGAGCATGAATTTATTTTTGTTTTCTGTCTTCATTTATTAAATTATTAATCTACAAAAGTCTCCTTGATAATGGCTTTGCACTTGGTGATTTCAATTGAGGTCAACGTTTCAAAGGTTTTGATGATTCTAATTTTATCAATAGTTCTGATTTGGTCAATGGCAATCATTCCTTTTTTTCCATTGTGTTTTACCGAAACTCTTGTGGGGTATTTTTTTAAACTTGTGGTCATTGGAGCAATAACGATGGTATTCAAATAGGTATTCATTTCATTAGGTGAAATAATAACACAAGGTCTGGTTTTCTGAATTTCGCTCCCAAGTGTTGGATTTAAATTGACCAAAACAATCCGATATTGATTTAGTTCCATTCTTCAAGATTTTCGTCCTCAAAAACATCGTCGATCAACAGCTTGTCGCCACCTTGAACATTCATTTTTTTAAATGCTTTCTCCCATCCCTTTCGTGGCTCCTTAATAGGTCTTAAGATTATTTGGTCATCCTCAAGGATCAATTGAACTTTGTCCTGAATATTGTATTTTTCCAAAATGGTCTTGCTCAAGCGAAGTCCTTTTGAATTTCCGATTTTTATGATTGCTGCTTCCATATTTTTAAAATGTAGTTACAAAGTTATTACATATTAAGTCGTAAAACAATACTTATGGAAGATATTAAAACGGATACCCAATTGCAAAGTTCAGGATGGGGTTGCTAACATCAAAATTAAAACGCTCCCCTTTTTTAAGTGAGGGATCATGAAAAGGGGCCGCCAAATCAAATCGGATGACAAAACTTTGGATGTCGACACGAAGTCCAACACCAGCGCCCATGCCCAGTTCATTGATAAAGTTTTTAGTGAACTTATCCTTCCCTCCAAAGGTTGGATTTTCTTTGGAATTCCAAATATTTCCGGCATCGGCAAAAACGGCTCCTTTTAAAAACGAAACAATTGGAAAACGATATTCAACATTGGCCTCCAAAATAATATTTCCTGTCTTGTCAAAAAAGTTTTCGCTGGTATTGTTAGGGTCTTCTTCTGGGTTATAAGTCCCAGGCCCTAAAGAGCGAATTCTAAAAGCCCGGATGCTATAAGGCCCACCGGCATAATACTGTTTTACAAAGGGGATGATATCAGAGTTGCCATAAGCCATTCCGTAGCCACCAAAAACACGGGCTGCAATAGTTTGTTCCTTGCCAAAATTAAAGTGATAGCGCAAATCGAGATCTGCTTTGGCATATTGCGCATATTCCATCCCAAGGAACGTTTTAGGAGCGTCAGGACCTTGGTCTTTTCCGAAAAGACTGATGGAGTTCCCGGCCACGTCCAACATAAAGTTTAAAAATTTTTGATGCGTTTTTTGTTGGTCAACCATCTCATTATAGGTAAACGAATAAGTGAGCCCTGAAATAAATTGCTGTTCAAAACTACGTTTCAGGAAGGGGTTGTCATCCAAAATTAGCTCAAACTCTGGAGTGGTTTTCATCAGGTCAGTATAACTCACAGAAATCGGATTGATTTGGTGGGTCACGTACCTATTAGCATCCCATACGTAGCCAAATAATGCGGTGCCAGAAATTAGGGTGTATAACTTTCTGCGATCTTGAAAATCGAGACTCAACGAGGTTTTGGTCTTTGGAATGGAATATTCAAAGAAGTCATCATTTATTTTTATTGGAAAAATAACTCGCGGAAAAATTAATTCGTTCTTCAAACCAAGTTCAAAACTGCTGTCTCCTGATTGTTTTCCGCCACCAATTTGAGCTTCATAACCTACCTTTAAGGTGGTATTATAAGTTTCTCCACCGCCAAAAACGTTTCTGTTGCTATAAGTCAGTGCAAGTGCAGGACCAGTAAAACTGTTCGATTTATTGACAACTTGTAACTCTGCTGAAAAGGCACGTTTGTTTAGTGGTGATAAGTAGATATTGGCTTCCAAAAGACCTAAATCGTCCGTCGCCAAGGTGTCCACCTCTTTATACTGTATGTTAACATATTTGTAGGCCCCAATAGTGGAGAGACGTCTTGCGGTGTTACGAGAGGTTTCCGGATTGTAAAATTGCCCTTCTTCCAAAGTAATAAATGGATCTAAATATTTTGGTTTAAAAAACATGTCCTCTTCTAGATAATTCTTGTCTTTGTAACGAATAATTTCTGAAGGAATAGAATCGGTAGTGTTATAGTCTGCGTAAACATTGATTTTTGAAATTTTATAGGGAACTATCGATTTCGAGGGTACTGCTTTTTTTAATTTGAGGAATAAATCAAAGCTTTTGTTGTCATAGCGATTCGTATCGGCTTCAAAAATCAGAAAGCTTTCATTGAAATTGTAATAGCCTCTTTCTTTAAGATTGGAATCAATACGGAGACGTTCCAGTTTCATCTTATTCAAATCAAAGCGCATGCCTTTACTTAACGGAGACTCTTTGACCAAAGAATCTATTTCCTTATAGATAGGAGCAGGTAAGGAGTCCAACTGATAAGTTTCCATTCGGTAAGGTCTCGGGACATCAACGGTGTATAAAGCAGATGCTTTTTTCTCGGATTCTTCAAATTCCGAAGATGCCCTACTATAGAAAAAACCTCTATTCTCAAGGCGATTAAGGAGTAAGTCTTGGACTTCAAAAGTTTCCACATCCGATTGATAGACCGGTTTTTCCCCTAATTTTTTATACAACCAGCGGTTGATGAACCCTGGTTTGCCATTTTGGTTTTTGTAATGGTAATAAAGTCCGAGATACATGCCCAGAAATTTTGAGTTCGGTTCTGGAAGCAACACAGACTCAAGTTCCTTTCTTAATCCAGCCTCATTTTTTATGATAGAATCCGAAACGATGTTAAGTTCGGCGCCCGTGTACAAGCGTTCGTCTTCAGGAATGTGCTTGGCAATACTGCAGGAATAAAGACCTCCGAATATGAAGAGAAGAAAAATGAGGTATTTAAAATATAATTTCAAGATGTACTTTATTTATAGGTTTTTCAGTTCTTGATATCCAAATTTATGTTGAACATCTATTTTATTTTCTGAACTGACAATTTTGTTAATTCTTCTTTTTCTCGATACTGGCGTCAACCTTTTCTTCCTTCTCCTTTTGAGCTTCCTCAGCCGCCTTTAATTTGGCTTTTTCTTCCTTTTCTGCTTTTGTGGTCGATTTAACCAATGCGTCCCAGAGTTCATTAAACTTATTAAACTCTTGAGTAAATATTACGGCAATACCGTTTACAATAATCTGTCCGTCAATAACGTTTTCAAATTCGTTTCTATGGAAGCCTTTTAGCCTGTACCGTCCATTTTCTGTTAATAGATATTCAATGGTGACATTCCCAACAAGGGGTGTTTCTTCGCCGGTCGGACTGCTGCCTTCAACATCCACTTCGCTACCCACACTGACAATCAATCGGTCGTTAAACATTTTCTTCTGAGCAGCAATATCCAACTGTGTCCGGTCCGTAGGGGTGCTGCCTTGATAATCAGTATAACTGTCAAGACCAAAATTAAGTTCAAAACCAGAGTTGCCCAATAGTTTATCCGAGAACATATTAAGTTGATCAGACACGGCATCATTTAAGTTATCTCTTGCAATTGAGGCTACCCCACCAGTACTTCCATCACTTCCTGGATCAGGATAAAATCGGTTCAGTACCAATAGTGAGAACACCTGTCGGTTCAGCTCGTCTTCCTGTTGATTAAGTTGCTGCACCCTGCCGTAAACTTGTCCGCCTATGGCACCTTGTTCATCTTTGGGCATATCAAGATTGAAATTAATTTTAGGTTCTGTCAATTGTCCATCAATATTGAGGTAGACATAAAACGGAAGCACTTGACGGAATTTTCCTTTAGCAGAAGCGTCCAGGTTGGACGTGGTTGGTGCCATTAAGGCCGATGCCGAAGTTTTGACTTCATATAGTGCCGAAATATCCAATTTGGCATCAAAAGGATCGCCTGACCAAGTGACACGACTGCCTGAAACAAGATTGAATTTACGGTTCACAATATTATAAAGGTTCATTTCGTAATGGCCGCTTTCAACTTCATACAAGCCCGCCAGAGATATGTTTCCATTGGGCTTCATGCTGAAGGTCAGATCGCCTTCTCCTGACACTTTAAAATTATCTCCAGTAGACTCATCAATAATGATGGTAACCGCCGCATCCTTACCAATTTTTAATAAGGCGTTCATGTCAAACCCAGTGATGGTAGCAGTTTTTTCATCCGTTCTGGTTAAGATAGCATCAGGGTTTTCGCGATTCACAAAAATAACTACCCCATCGCGCTCTTCAATGTTAACGGTGGCTGAAGGCATCACATAAGTAACATCTGTGTCTGAACTCACAGTGGCTTTCATGTCAATGATCGGAATCTGTAAATCGCCTGTGATTTTGGCATCTGCATCAAAAGAAACTTTCCCGTAAAGGAAATCATTATCTTCCTTGGTGGCGTTGAGAACTTGAAAATTATCAGCGAGTACCTGTAAATCAAAAGTCGGGTTGATAAATGATTCAGTACCTATACTTCCCGACGCAATCAGAGTGTTTTTATTTTCATCGGTAATGGTAAAGCTGTCCATGGACAAACCATCATTATTGACGTGCAAGGTTTCATTGGCCAATGTAAAAGCCGAATTGAACATCTTTATCTTAAAATCGGCGTCGTTAAACGACAAACTACCTTCATATTTAGGTTCGCTTAGAGAGCCGCTCAGTTGGAAGTTCCCCTTAAAACTGCCGTCGGTTTCAGTGATTTCACCTTGAGAGAATCCACTCAGGGCGTTCATGTTAAATTGGTTGATATCCAACGTTAAATCGAGGTTGGCACCACCTGGAAATGCAACATAATCCCCTTTAATATCCAAATCAATCTCGCCGCCGTTCATGTCAACATTAAAATCATAACTATCGCTTCCAAGCGATTTGGCATCAAGACTCAAATTGCCCATATCAACTTGCATAAAACTCAAGGTCGAAATGTCCAAATCAGCAACGATTCCAGTGTTAGAAAAAGGCTCTACCAAAATAAAGTTGCCGTTGAGGTTGCCCGTGGCCAATTCCTCATCAGGATTTAAATAATTTAAAAACTCACTCAGTTTGAAATTCCTAAAGTCAACAGCAATATGCTTCTTGGATTCGGAAGGTAGATCATCAGTAATCTCAAAAGATTGATCTTCACGATTGAACACAAACTCATTAAATTCCATATTATTATCACTGATCAGGATTTCATTGTTTTCTGGCGTATGCCAAGGCGACTTGTTTAAGATCAAATCTTCAGGATTGACATGAAAGCGTAAACGTTCACGACTTCCTGTTATTTTGCTAGTTATCTGTGTTAATATGTCCTCCTTATGATAGGCTATAAATGCCAGGGAAAGTTCATTGTTAGATTGATTTCCTGACATTTTTGTTTTTTGAATGTTTAACGGACCAGCTTTAACTCTGTTGAACCCGAGGTCGAAAATAAATTTATCCTTGTCCGTATCCATTGAAAAAGCCAAGCTGTCCAGCTCGTAGCCGCTATAATTGATGTGCGGTGCAGTAACCTTTGCTGTCAACTGTCGTTCCTTTTCTATATAGTCAACATCAAATTTAACCGTATCCAACTTTTTCACGTTCACTAAAAATACTTCATTTAGAATTGGGGCTTCGATGATTTTGCCGCGCAATTTTAAATTTACGGGATCAGCAATACTGTCGGGCACTTCCTCATCACGATAAAAATAACTTAAAACATGACGTCTAATGGATTTGCTAAACGTTTCCGGATCCGTATTGGACTGCACCAATACATCCACCAATTTATTTTTAATGGACACCGATGTGGTATCTCTTCTCACGTGGGCAAGAGCATTGAGATCTCCTAACAGGTAGGTTTTGTTATCGTAAACCACGACTCCTTCATCTACAATGGCGGCCACATCGTAATTAATGGCATTACCCTTAAAATCGGCATAGATTTTCATGCCTGTTTTAACGTCACGTTGCATGAGTCCGAGAGCCTTTAAATCGGCACCAATAATATTCAACTCTACATTAGCTTCAGGTGCCACGGAATCCAAAACTACGGTGGCATATAAGTCTGCATTGAGATTATAATCCTTATATTTAGAGGTTACTTTTCCGCGCCCATCTTTGATATCTCCAATAAGTTTTAAGTCGTTAACATCATAATTATTGTATTTAAAACTGGAAACGGTTGCCTCTACATGGGCGTCAAGATCATTTATATTTTTCCCCTTTCCGTTGGCTTTTACAGATAAACTCAAATTGCCCAATTGTTCATTTTGCAACAACTCGTTCAGTTTGTAATCATCAATGGTAAGATTGGCATCAAACTCTAAAATTTTTCCATTTTTAAAATGTCCGTCCACATTAGCGATACCTTGTGTGGTGGTCAACGTTGCATTGGCATAAATATCGTTGGGATTCCCTTTAATGTTTCCTGCTAGTTTAACATCTTCGGGCAGCTTCACACCCAAGTCTTTTTCATCAACAAATTGAACAATATCAGCTCGGGTGGAAATGGCTGAAAAATTGGGAATGTTGAATTGAATGTTCTCAGGTTCTGTGATGTTTTGAATTTTTCCGTTTGCCGAAATGTGCGTGTTTGCCCAATTGACATTCATACGATTAATGTTGATATCCGATAAATACCCGTTGGCCGTGGTATTCCCGGTGAGTAAATGTTGGCTGAGAGTATTGAGATATTCATTTTTTTTCAGTTCCGGTTGAATCAGGAATACATCTTTCAGAGACACTCGGAATGTGGGAATATCAATAGCAATCTTCGATTTTTCTGGCGCTTCTATCAACGCCGATAATTTCGGGTAATCAAGTCGCAAATTGGCGTTTAGGCTGTTGTTGTTTAATGCAGTTTTCAGATCAGATACAGTCAAGGTATTATCGTCAGCATTGAACTTAAGGCTTAGTTCCTTTAAATCAAAACCAGAAATTTCCTTAAAGGTGGAATTTTCGATATGAAGTTCTGCTTTTTTATCCTTTAGATTGATGTTATTGGCTTGCAGGTTTAAATCGTTTAATACAAAAGCATCCGGATTGAATTGTCCTGTTTTAGCTTCTGCGGAAGCGACAAAATAGCTGAATTTGTTATTGGTAAAATCAACCGAACCGATTGCTAACCTTAATTCCGGCCATTCAAAAGTCTGAATATCCTGTTTGATGTCTTGGGTAACTTCCACCACTTTTTGTGTGACAGCATTAGTGTCAGTTTCAGTATTTAGAAGGACGGAAGAGTTTCTTAGATGAAAGGTTTCCACTACAAAATCACTATTGGTTAAATCTACTTTTGGGATTTTAGCGAATAATTCATGAATATCAATTTCTGCCGCAATCCGATCGCCGTAGGATTGGTAATCGGCATAAACATTGTTCAAAGTTAAAGTCTCAACAGCAAGAGACGGTAAGGGCGTTGGGTCTTCCTCAGGGATAACTGGTACTGGCGTTTGGATGAATTTAATTTGGGCATCAGAAAGTTCCAAAGCGGAGGCTTCAAATAGCATTTGCTCCAAATCAGTGGTTTTCATATTGGCATTGAGCGTCCCGATTTTAAATCGGCTATCAATCCCGGCAACGGCATCATCAAAAACAATATCGAAATCTTTAAAATTAAGTTTCCCTATAACAATATTCAATGGTGCAGCCGTAGTGTCTGTTGCAACGGTAGTGGTGTCCGCTGGAGCGAAAGCATCGATTAAAAATTGAAAGTTATAACCACTAATGGAATCTTTACGACTAATATTGGCACGAAGCCCCTCCCAAGACAGTGCGTCAACACCGATGCCTTCACCACGGATCATGGCCCATAAAGGGACGTTGGCTTCTAAAGATTTTGAGTACACTAAAGTATCACCTTTAGTATCATCCAGAAATAAACCATCAATTTGGAGATTCCCGTCAAATGTCAGGAATAGACGTTCAATTTCGACTGTGCTGTTTGTCTTATTGGAAACGTAAGATGTGGCTTTGTCAACAATAATACCTTGGCCCCAAGGACTTCTGATAAATAAGATCAACAAAATTAAGAATACAAGAATGCCCAAAATAATTCTTCCGATTATTCTGAGGGCCCTATATTTTCTTTTTTTAGGTTTTTTTTTATTGCTGTCGTTCTCTTCCAATAACTATCATATATATATGATTACAAATTTATCATATTAGAAGTTGCGACGTGTCTCTAAACACGATTATTAATAACTCTAACCTCAAAAATTGGCGGAATTAACATCTATTTAAGGATTTAGGACGATTATGTTAAAGTTGTACAAATTTTACTACATCGGCTCATTTCATACGTATATATAATTATAAACCAATAAATGACTGAATTATGATTATTAAGAAATCGAGTATATTATTTGCAGCTGTTGTTACAGCATTTGTTTTTATTACCTCATGTGAGGACGGAAAAAAGAAAGAAGAGCAGATGAGAATTGAAACCGAACGTGTGGAAATGGAGGCTGCTGAAAAGGCTAAAATGGAACAGGAAGCCGAAAAGGCTAAAGAGGCTAAGATTAAAGAAGAGGCAAGAGCCAATAGTGTTGCCGGACAAGCCATGATGAATGAGGATTTGACTACTTTGGCAGGTGCTTTGCAAGCTGCTGACTTGTCAACCATGCTTTCTGAACCGGGAGAGTACACGGTATTTGCACCGTCAAATCACGCCTTTGAAAAATTATCGCAGAAAAAACGTGATGAATTAATGCTACCGGAAAACAAGGAAATGCTAAGTGAGGTCTTGACTTATCACGTGGTTCCTGGAGTAATTAATTCTGAAAAATTCGCAGCAGCTATAAAAGGCGCTGATGGATCTTATACGTTTAAAACTGTAACGGGTGAAGAATTGACCGCTTCAATGAACGGAGATCAATTTGTTATTAAAGATGGCTCAGGTAAGAAGGCACAAGTTATTTTGGGTAATGTACCTGCTTCAAATGGGATTATTTATATTATTGATACCGTATTGATGGCTAAAAAATAAGACCTATTTTATTTTTTTGATAAATGAAGACCTAACCTAAAGTTGGGTCTTTTTTTATTAAGTATAAGGTCGAATGGGGTAGTGATCAGAGTCTTATGGACGATGAGTTAATAAATTCAGAACTCAAGTTTTTGTATAATGGCAAATGAGTTATTTTGACGATGGCACTTAGTGTTGTAACAAAAAATTAGAATTCAAAGAATAATGTATCTTGTGAGAAATTTAAAGACCTCTTTTTGATTAAGCATATTATACTGTTTGTTGTTTTTCAATGCTTTTGTGCCATTGTCTTCTCCCAATCACTAACCGGAAAGGTTGTAGGCATCATGGATGGCGATAGTTTTAAACTCCTTACGCTTGATTCGACAGTGGTTAGAGTGCGATTGGCCAATATTGACTGCCCAGAAAAAAAGCAGCCTTTTTCTGCAAAGGCTACACAATTCACCGCCGATGCCATTTTCGGTAAAATGGTGACCATCAACATCCAGAAAACAGATCGCTATAGACGTTATATCAGCAACGTGATCTATAATGACTCTTTAAGCTTGTGCCATGAATTGGTTAAAAATGGCTTGGCTTGGCATTATGTAAAATACTCAAAGGATAAAATCTTACAGGAAATGGAAGATAAGGCCAAAGCTGCTAAAGTGGGACTCTGGCAAGATCCTCAGCCCATAGCACCTTGGGAATGGCGTAGTTCTAAAAAGAAGAAAAAAGTGAAATCTGAATGAAACTATTTCGACTTTTCCTGTTTATCGGGGTAATGACATTTGTTTGTGAGCTCTCAGCGCAAACCGTTTACGTCACTAAAACGGGTAAGAAATATCATAAATCCAACTGCCATTACCTGAAAAACTCCAAAACTGAAATCACTTTTGAAAAGGCGATAGATCTTTATTATACTGCCTGTTTAATATGCAAACCAACTGCCAATGTGAGATCGTTAGACATCAGATCTACATCGACAAAATCTACCACCACCCCAACCGTGAAAACTACCGAAAGCACCCAATGTACTGGGAAAACGAAAGCCGGAGCACGCTGTAAACGCATGACCAAAAGCGTAAATGGGCGCTGTTATCAACATTAAAACATTCTTTTATTAGTTCATTAAAATTTAGGTGGTTGTGATTTTTAATGATCGCTTAAAGCACTGCCTGCCCGTCCGTGGCTTTGGCGGAGGCGGGAACACTGGCCACCCTTCCTTAGCTCTAGCGGAGGCGGGCACTCATAGCTTGTCCACCGCTTCCATTTGTTCTCTCCCTTTATTCGTCGCAATCACACTGATGATCAAAATCTGCAGGGCGTGATAAAACATCAACGGCAATAACATAATGCCCACGATACCCGTTTGACCAAATAAGGCTTCAGAGAAGACCGTGCCATGAACTAGCGATTTTTTGGTGCCACAAAACTGATTGGTGATTTGGTCAGCATGATTGAATTTTAATAATTTCCCAATCCAACCGGTTAAAAAATACACCAAGAAAAATAAAAATAGCACTAAGACGACCATGGCTATCATTTCGAGTAGGCTGACGCTACTGAAAATATCGTCTTCAAAGGACTGTACAAAGCTTTTATAAATGATCAATAATATGATGGACTTATCAAACTTATTCAGGGTGCGTTTGTTTTTCTGTGCCCATGCACCAAGGAATCGTCTGAGCAACAATCCCAATATCAATGGAATGACGATCTCGGTAATCAGTTGGAAGTAAATTGTAGAAAAGTCGAATGTCACATCCGTTTGCTTTATAAACGGCATCATCCATAGAGGTGTCAGAATAATTCCGATAATCCCTGAGATGCTGGCATTAAAGATGGCGCCAGGCAAGTTGCCCTTTGCCATGGAGACCATGACCACCGACGAGGACACGGTAGAAGGTAGGGCTGCCATAAATAAGAAAGCCAACCAAAGCAATTCATAGGAGGTGTCTTTTACCAACGGGAAAAAAGGTAAAATCAGCAGCGGAAAGAGCACAAAGGTTGAGGTTTGAACGGAGATGTGCAGTTTCCAGTTTTTAAGTCCGTTTCTAATGGCTTGAGAGCTCATGCTCAGACCATAAAAAAAGAAGATTAAGGAAATACCCAAACTGCTAATGAAATTCATCGGTACGGGGCTGTCAGAAGCGCCGAGCTGCGGAAAGAAATATGCAATGACAATACTAATGACAATGGCGATGACAAAAGTGTCTATTGGTGATTTTTTGAGCATTTAAGTCGTTGGGTTTAGTGCAAATATAAGGAGCATAGACGTTATGAATGTGATAAAATATCAAAGATTCAGGACGTTTGATAGTGTTAGTATCTCTTGGCGGTAATTGAATTTACTGAAGAAATACTGTTTATAAATTGTGATGCCCGAAATGCTCTCAATCAACAGCACCATTGTTGGTGTTTTCTACCAACAATCTTAATTACAAGCCTCCCATAAATCTCACCACTTCTTCCTCAAAAACATCCAACGGAATCCGATGTTCCAAGTCGTGCCTGATGCTGATTTTATAATCTTGTTCCTGCATTAATAAATCGCCCAAAAAGTGGAGCGTATCTTTAGGATTGACAACAGTGTCTTTTGAGCCTAATACAATAGAGATGTGGTCATTATTGGTCTCCGGTGTAGCAGGTAGATTTTGTGGCACGCTTCTTTCGGCCAGCGCGGGGTTGAATACCAACGCGGGTAATTGCAGTAATTTTGATAGATGATAGCCCGCAAATCCGCCCATACTACTGCCCATGACCAGATCAAATTTGGCATCTTTATATTGATCATGCAGCCATAAAATGCTATCTGGACTGTTTTCATAATCAATGGATGGCGCCTCAACATTACCGTAGCGCTCTAAAATTTCTCGTTTTTCGGGGGTTAGGCTACCGTTAAGGCCGTGGATATATAGGATTTTCATGTTGTCAAGTATTTGTGCTCAAACTAAGAAATTTTTATGAATCTCATACAGAATTCTTAGTAGGTTTTTTGTTTTTAGACTGTATAATATAGGATGTGTGTTTCCTGATTCACTATCTTTGGAGTAAAGCTGGTTCTCATGACAAACCTTCAGCGATTTAGATTCCCAAAGACAGTGGTATCTGTAATCACCGCACTGTATATCGGTTTAATATTAGCGACATATTTTGTGTACTACAAAGAGCCTTTTATAGACTGTGCCAAACGAATGTTGATCGCGCAATCTATTGCCTTGATTTTTCAAGTGGTGCTGAATTATGTCAATTTCCGTTCACCAAAAAAAATTGTTATTCTCGCCACATTATTTATCAGTGCGACTCTTTTTTCAGGCGTGCTTTCCACTTTTTTTAATTTGGAGTTAATGTGTCGATATTATGGATATTGATTCGGTCATTGTTGATGATAGACGTCAATGTTAGTGTTTTCCACCAACAATCCTTAAAGATAAGATAAAACACTAATCAAAAACGCCTTCAAAAATATAAAGGAATTTTAGTTTCCAATTTTAATATTTAGCCAACGTTCCAATGCTTTTGTGAGTTTTTCTCTCTCACTTGGTGTCATTTCTGTGATATTTGCCGTGCCGTGATGTTTTCCTTTCATCATAAACCATAAG
This sequence comes from Gelidibacter maritimus, assembly GCF_014062315.1. Taxonomy (GTDB): domain Bacteria; phylum Bacteroidota; class Bacteroidia; order Flavobacteriales; family Flavobacteriaceae; genus Gelidibacter; species Gelidibacter maritimus. The sequence continues at coordinate 88,999 of NZ_JACGLT010000009.1, read as the reverse complement.
GCATCCACTTTATCAGATTTTGGCACAGCTGAAGCAGACCAAGTGTCTAAAGTTCCATAAATATGTATGATTTTATTACCATGCTTAGGAAGCCAAGCATTAAGTCCTTTTAAAGCTTTGTCGTTATACGGAACCTTCATATGATTAGGTGTAAAAGCGGCATGTGGATTTTTATCGGTAGGTAGTTCGTCCAAAAGTCCTTTGAATTTACTGGTGTCATAACCGTAATAACCAAATTCGTTGGCCGATTGATAATAATGAGAGGCATAATCCGTCATGGTCTGATCACTAAAAAAGGTGATATCCGACACTTGGGTTAAGTATAAAAAGGAATCATAAGCAGAAGCGGTTTCATCAGGAATTGAATCACAGTCTGAGCCGTATTGCCAAAATGAAAACGGGTATTCCATCACTGAAAACTCAAAGGCTTTTTCGATATTTTGATAAGTGAAATTCGCTTTGGCACCCACGCTGTAAGCTTTCATTAGTGGTAGAATCTCGTCTTTGTTTTCTAAAACATGTCTCTGGAATTTTTCGATTTTCTTACGACAATCTGCAGTTCCTACAGTATCTAAAAACTTATAAACACGTTGCTCTTCAAACGACGTATTGATTGGTCCCACATAATTGACACTAACATCAACATCTTCAGGATAAAAATAGCGGTAAAATAAGGTCGTTGCACCTCCTTTGCTACGCCCTGTAGATACCCATTTTATCGGGTATAAATTTCGGAAAAGAGTGTTGATGTGATGTAAATCGGCGGCAACTTGCTCTAAAGTCAAGTATTGATAATCGGTTTCGGCGGGATTGCTTTTTCCAAAATAGCGATGCTCAATCCTGAGCTGGTTAGCATCGATAAAATGCGTTAATTCATCAACCCTATTTCTGATAGCAGTGTAACCTTCCGTGATCATCACTGTGGGCAGCTTAAAATCTTTGTGGGACAAATAAGCTCTTTGATAAAAATAGCCTTTGGAAGGGTCTTTATGATCAAGAGGCTGTTTAATCTTTAATTCATAAGCCGCTTCATAATTATCGGGAGTTTCAATTTTTGTGAAAATAACATCGGGCAATTCGTAAAGGAGTTGTTCCAGTGTCTCTGATTGCGCATTTAAAAAAGATGATAATCCGAAGATTAAAAGCACAGTGCATATTGATTTTTTCATAAGTACTTTGAAATAGAGTAAAGATGTGTTTTGGTAAAATTAAGAACTACTCGGAGAAAACGGGCTCAAAATTTTAAATATGTCTAAAATTTCAAGCTATTGATATGAATTCAGTGGACCCATACGTGTGTTGATATTTTGATCGACCTGCTGAGGTCACAGGTAATTTTTATTTTGTTACAAAGATTCCGTCTCTACGAGATTTGTTTGTGATCGGACGAAGATGTTTTTTTTGCCAACAATAGGTTACAAAACAAATCAAAACCATTATAAATCCCCGCAACTGAAATAGCCGATATCCTGAATCCGTAGGATTCAAACGTTTATAGAATCTAGCATGTAGATTGATCCTGACCCCAGCGGGGTCGAACCTATGATCGAGACCTTTCAGCTTTTAAAAACCTGAAAGGTCTTTGTTTAGGGACTACTCTTCATTTTCAATTTCAACTTCAACGTCATTTCCCTTCGGCTTATTCACCCACCAATACAATGGCGGAATTATAAGTGGCGCAAACACTAAGGTACTCGTCAATCCACCAATAATCACTGTTGCCAACGGTCTTTGAACATCCGAACCGATGCCGCTTGAAGTGGCTGCTGGTACCAATCCGAAAATGGCCAAAACAAGAATGGTCAATACCGCTCTTAATTGCTCCTTTGAGGTTGCTGTAATCATGGTTTTGCTCAGCGGTTTATTTGCGGAGGCTCTGTTCAATGCGGAGACCAATAATACGGCCGCCATCACCGAAATACCCAAAATAGAAACAAATCCAACGCCAGCAGAGACGTTAAAATAATAGCCTCTAAGCAGCAAGGCAATGACGCCTCCCGCCAAAGCAAATAGAATACAGCTGGCCGTGATTAAAGTGTGTCCGAAGTTTTTATACAACATAAATAAAAAGGCAATCACCAGAACTAAGGTCAGCGGAATGGTAAATGCCAGCTGCTTTCCGGCACGTTCCAAGTTTTCATACTGTCCGCCATAAACAATCTCATAACCTTTAGGGATATCTATTTGTGCCTCTATTTTATCCTGTAACTCTTTCACATAGCCGCCTTGATCCCTGCCTTGGATGTTGGCACGCACCGTCACCATACGTTTATTATTAAGACGGTAAATGTTGGTTTGTCCGTCCACGTAACCAATATCTGCCAATTGATCCATCGGGATCAATGCGCCAGTAGCTGAAGGAATCAACAAGGTTTTTAAGTCATTAATGTTCTCTCTGTATTCTGGAAGATAGCGCACCACAATATCATAGCGTTTGGCACCATCATACAAGACAGAGATTTCCTTGCCACCAATAGCGGCTTCAATCATATCTTGAACATCTGCTACGTTAATTCCATAACGTGCCGCCTGCTCCCGATTGATATTAATCACCAATTGGTCTTGGGTGTTTTCTTGCTCAATGTTTACTCCTTCACTTCCTTCCATTCCACGCATAATTTCCGAAATGAGTTCAGCCTTTTCGCGCATCATGATTAGATCATCACCAACAATGGAGACGGCTAAATCGGCAGCACTACCCGTTACAATTTCCATCACCTGGTCAATAATAGGTTGTCCGGAAGCAAAGGCAACCCCTGGGAATTCATGTTCCAGATCGCTGCGCATTTTTTGCACCAATTCGTTTTTTGAAAGCGTATCACTCCAAGTAGAATAATCCTTTAAGCCAACTAATACCTCGTTTCTATTGGCTGGAAACGGATCCGTACCATCGTCGTTACGTCCGGTTTGTGTAATGACATAGGACACTTGAGGGAATTTGGAAATCACCTCTCTGATTTTAGGTGCGTATTTCGCATTTTCTGCAATGGTGATTCCTGCTGGAAAGTTGGCTTGCAGAAAAATCGACCCTTCATCTAATTCCGGTAAAAATTCCGAGCCTAACTTCGTTCCAAAAGAAATCAAGACCAGTACAATGGCAAACCCAATGACCACGGTTTTTTTGTAATGTGATGTAAAAACATTCAAAACCTTGACATACTGTTTTTCTAAAAATGTAAGGACAAAGTTTTTAGGTTCTTTGAATTTTTTGTCGGGTTGCGACATGGTTTTACTGTACACATACGAAATGACCACAGGAATGAAAGTCAGTGCTGCCAACATCGATCCTAAAACGGCAAACGATAGCGTTAATGCCATTGGCGAAAACAGTTTGCCTTCTACACGTGTCATTAATAAAATTGGTAGATAAGCCAAAATAATAATCGTTACTGAGAAAAAGATTTCACGACCAACTTCTTGGGCAGACAATAGGGTAATTCTAACAATCCCACTTTTGCGTTCTTCAGGGGTTGAGGTACGGTATTTCCGAATGAGATGTTCGGTCATGACCACGGCGCCATCCACAATAATTCCAAAATCAATAGCGCCCAACGAGAGGAGGTTGGCTGGAATTCCTGTGAATCGCATAATGATAAACGCGAATAACATTGAAAATGGAATGGTCAAGGCCACAACTAAAGCACTTCGGACACTTCCCAAAAAGAAAATTAGGATGATGACCACAATACTCACACCTTCAAACAAGGTCCATCCCACAGTATTTAACGAGTGATCAATTAAAAATCCACGATCATATAGCGTTCGGATGGTCACGTCTTGCGGGAGTTCATTTGCTTGTAAATCGGCAATACGCTGTTTGAGTTCTACCAGAACTTCACTCGGGTTTTCAAATTTCCGAAGTAAAATAATACCTTCTACGCCATTGTAGACCTCGATATTTTCGTCAGGTACCGAATAACCTAAAACGCCACTCGGCGGCGGAGGTGCAATTTCTACACTCGCCACATCACGTATAAATATTGGTACGCCATTAACCACTTTTAAGACGATATTCTCAATGTCTTTTTCGCCTTTTATGGCACCCAAACCGCGTACGGCAAAACCCTGACCGCCGCGTTCCATGATATTGCCTCCTGTGTTATGGTTGTTGGCAACCACAGCCTCTTCAATATCAGAAAACGACAGATCGTATTTGCGGAGTTTGTCAGGATCAATAAGAATATGGAACTGTTTTAACGGACCTCCAAAGGTGGTAATATCGGCAACGCCATTGGTTTGTAGTAAATACGGTTCAATGACCCAATCTTGTAAATCCCTTAACTCCGTAGGCGAATAGCTTGGCGGTGCTTCTACCACGTATCTAAAAATCTCACCCACAGCGGTGGAAAGTGGCGCCAATTCGGAGATAACGCCATCTGGTAATTCGGCGCTTGCGAGTCGCTCCATCACTTGTTGACGTGCAAAATAATCGTCCGTATCATCCTTAAATGTCAGTTGAACCACAGAAAGTCCAAAAATGGTTCGGCTTCTTCGGTCAATGACATTAGGTACGTCTTGCAGTACCCGCTCTAAAGGAATGGTGACTTGCTGCTCCACTTCTTCGGCAGCGCGACCTTGGTATTGCGCCACCACAATCACGTTGGTATCGGCAATATCCGGATAGGCTTCAATTTTAAGTTCAGTAAAGCTATAATACCCGATGGCCATGATCAGTAGACTTAAAACGACTACCAAAGGGCGGTTTTTATGTGAAAATATGAGGAGATTTTTAATCACAGGAAAAATGATTTAAAAATTAAATGTTTTATTTGGAGGAGGTAAAGATGATCTACCAGAGATCGACCCGGTGGGTGATGATGAATCCGCCGCGATACTGTTCTCTTAGAACGCTTAATGTTGTTTTTACTTTTTCTTCAGAATCAACAAAGGTGATCAGCATGGATGCTTCATCAAAGGAAAATAGTCGGGAAGGTTGTTTCAATCGATGATGTCTGCCGAAACCCGAATATCCCATCACGGAGGTTGCACCTGCAATCCCATTGTCTATGAGTAAATTCATAATAAACTCATGTAAAGGTTTGACGCCTTTGAGTTCGTCTTTATCGATGAAAATTTGTGCTTGTAACATGTTTTTATTTTTTAATATCCGAACGATAGACCTTTAAGCTGTAAAACGCCTTCAATGGCAATTTCATCATCGGCAGAAATGCCATCAAAAATGATAATCCGATCGCCAATATGTTGACCGATTTTGACTTCTTTACACTCAAATTCGTTTTCGGAAGTTTTTATAAATACATAATGCTTGCCCTGGACCGTGACCAGTGCATTCTTGTTGACACTAACATTATGGTCATCGCTCAGATCAAAACTCACATTGGCAAACATGCCTGATTTCAGTTTTTTAGAGGAATTATTGACGATAATTCGCGCTTTGACCATGCGTGTGCTATGATCGACAACGTCGGCAATGGCATCCACTTTTCCAGTGAATTCGGTATTCGGGAAGGCATTGAATCGAATATCGCACGTGTCACCTTCTTTAATATTTCCGATTTGATTTTCTGGAATATCACAAATCAGGAATGCCGTTCCCGCCTTTGCTTTTCGCAAGACATCAGGTGAAAATCCTTCGGAAATCAATTTGGATTCGTGTTCAGTCAGGGCTGCTTTCTCATTGGAAAGTGCGCTTTGCTCCATGGTCAAAGCACTTTCAGCATCCATCAGATCTTGACCTGTTGCGACGCCGTGAGCACTCAAATCTTTTGTTCGTTCCAATTCCAACTGACGCTGCTTGAGGTTGACGTTGGCAATCTGATTGATGCTGATCTGTAATTGATTCAGCTGTGTATAATGGCTCGATAGTTCAGGGTTTTCGAACAAAATCAGATGTCGTCCTGCACCTTCGCGTGATGGCAATACGGTGGCGGCGACGTTTGCCGGTGCCGTAAATTTTGCCGAAAGCGTATCGTTATTGAGATGCTCCGTCTTGAAAAACTCCAAGTGTGCAGCTTCTGGAAATTGAATGGTCGTCCCACCATTGGTGATAACGGGTGAGGCTCTATGGGTCGGTTCTGTTTTGGTTTCGCTGCCACAGGAGGACAACAACAGTAAAACAAAAGCGGTGAAAATTACGTTCTTCATTATTGTGCTAATTGATTGATTAAACCTGCTACGTACAGCAGTTGTATGTGACTTTGACGGTATTGCTCTAAAACGTCGTTGTATTGTTCTTGCGTTTCCAGCCAACTGCTTTGGGCTTCCAGGAAATCGACGATGCTGGTGCCTCCTCGGAGGTAGGCGTACTTTATATTATCTAAAATGGTTTGTGATTGCTCCAAAACCGATTGATAATTTTTTATATTTTGTAGCTGAACTCGATGACTTTCATAAGCCGTGGTGATTTCAGTTTGAAGTTGGGTCTGCAGGGTGTGAAATTGCTGTTCAGCCTGATCTCTTTGGATAAGTGATTTTTTGACCTCACCTTGATTCCGATCAAAAAACGGTAAATCGATGGACGCGGCAAATCCGAAATGGGGTACTTTGTTTTGTGCATTATAAATCACGCCAATTTCAGGTTGTGGATAGGCCATGCTTTTTTGCAGATGGATATTGCTTTCAGAAACTTCAATCATGGATTTGGCAACTTGGATATCACTTCGAAACTCCATCGATTGCTGTAACAATTCGTTTAAGGAAGTCAGTCCGTATCTACCTAAATCTTCCGAGGTATCAATTTGGATAGTATCTTGAATACCCATAATAAATTGAAGCTCCTTTTTACGATTGGCCAATTCTTGACGCTCTGTAGCGTATTGTAAGGCATATTGTTTGGCTAATAATTCCGTTCGAAAAACGTCTGTTTGGGTGATGACTTGATTTCTGAACCGATGTTGATTGGTGATCACCAAACTGTCAATATTATCTTTTGCAGATTTTATAAGTTCCAGTTGTTTCTGTGCGGTCCAAACGTCGTTCCATTTTTGGGCCACTTCAAAAAGCACGGCACTTTCTATTTCGGTGTATTCCTTTTGTGATAATTGGGCGCTTTTCTGAGCGACCTCAATTTTGTTTTGACGCTGACCCATAATTTGGAAGGTCTTGGATAATTGCCAAAGGACCTCACGGTTTTTAGGATGGCCCCAATTCGTGCTATTCTCAAAATCTGACGAATTGGCAATCTGAATGGTTTCATTGCTCAATACAAGATTCGGCCGCAACTCAGCACTTAGGATATCACTTTCAGCAATAGCTACATTATAGTGCTCAGATTTCAAAATAGGATTGTTGAGCCTTGTCGTTTTTAAGACCTTTTCCAAAGTATATGGTGTTTGCGCATGTAGAGACTGTAATCCTCCGACAACGATAGCTAAATAGAGAAATATTTTAAAAATGAAGGTCATGTCAGCTTTTTAGTGAATTCTTTTTCGGTTTGCATAGAATTACAAATATTGACCTCATTTCTCTATTTGTCAGTTAGAGAACCCATAGAAAATTATTAGAATTTCATTAGAAAGGTCTTTAAGCTTAAAATAAGTTATGCATGTCAAAAATTTCATGAAATCATCGAGAGTCCTAGTTTTCTGATTATGAGCTGGCTGTGTTTATGCACTTTATGTTGGGATAATTACCAACTATACATAGATGCTACCAACTATACAATATTTACAGCCAAGCATACAATCCGTATTGGGCTTGGGAGCCTAAATTTGTATTGTTGTGGAGTTACAAATCTTTAAAAAAACCCCATTATGAAAACAATTTTTAAGTATTCGAAATTTTTAATTTTAACCATTTTATTGACTATATTTTCATGTAGTAGCGATGACGATTCTAATAGCGGTGGAATTAATACAACAGATTTCACGGTCAATTTTGATGAAAACCCAACAGATGGAGAAAGTATTGGTACTGTACAAGCGGCCAGTGAACAGACTCTGAGTTTTGGGATTGTATCGCAAGAACCCGCTGGAGCTATCAGTATAGTTTCTGATACAGGAGAATTGAAAGTTGCGAATCCAGTGTTATTCGATTTTGAAACCCATCCGGTCATTACTGCGGTAGTCAGTGTAATTACGTCAGGAACTTCAAAAAATATTAATGTGACTATTAATCTGAACGATTTAGATGATATTGAACATTGGTTGTCAGATTCTAAGGAAGATTATCAGAATGCTTCTGATGGCGACTGGATTGAAATTAGTAAAAAGGAATACAATAGCTTGGCCAATAATTTAAATAAGGTGTCCAAAGTGGTGACATCTGATGCTAATTATAATAGAACGCCAATAAACGGAACCAGCTCTTCAGAAGCTACCTTAGCAAACGCAATCAATAGTTCAATGGTAAAGGATAGTTATGTTTTTGCGATAAAATATCATGCTGTTTCAGTTGATAATAGTAATAATACAAAAATCAAACTGTCAACTGCCTCCGTAACTGAAGGATATTCTGATTTGGGATATGCGTTGCCAAAACATTCTGGAATTAATGAAGATCTCTATTTTGTTCTAAAGGGAAATGATACCCAGGCAAATGATACGGGGTATTTAGCATTTTATAAACCATCAGGAAGTGAGATCGGTTATGTGAATTTGACGGGAAATGACAAGTATGTCTATAAAAACGGTGATCGAAAAAACTTAGACCAATCCTACGGTGGAAGATTGTTGTATCAGGGTTTAAGTACAACCCAAAAACAGTGGTAGTTATAAATTGACTAGAGTATTTAAAAAACCTTACTTTTATTTGTTTCAAACAGAAGTAAGGTTTTTTTAAATCAACACTTTTTTTTAAAGCGGAGGCAAATCCACCAAATTTTTTAATGAGACTTTAAAAACCGTGCCTTTAGATACTTGCGAAGAGGTGCTGATTTGACCATGATGCAGGTCGATGATCTTTTTGGTAAGTGACAAGCCTATGCCGTTGCCATCGGCAAATTTCTGATTGTCACCACGATAGAATGGTTTGAAGATGTTTTTTAGATCAATTTCTGAAATCCCAATCCCACGATCTGAAAATTTCAATTGGATGCTATCGTCTTTAAAGAGAATGGATGCTTTTGAATGCTGATTATCCGAGAATTTACAACCATTTTCAAAGAGATTGGCAAAAGCGACTTTTAAGAGATATTCATTCCCGTAGATGGAAATTTGATCATCGTTTTCAAAATCATTTTCAAAGTGAATGTCAATTTTATAATGAGGATTGGCTTGTTGCACTTGCTGCCTGGCATCCAATAAAACCTCGTCAATGCGTACCGATTTAAAAGAGATTTCAGAAGGGTCGTAACTTGCTTTCGCCATATCCAAAAGACTATTGGAAAGCCGCACAATTTTTTTTGCATCTTTTAAACTGTTCTGGATGGCGAGTTTATAATCATCACTCTTTCTCTCTTTTCCGAGAGATAGTTCCAACTCAGTAATTATTGCCGCTAAGGGCGTTCGGAGTTCATGTGAAATGTTCGATACAAAATGTTTCTGGGCCTCAAAGGACTGTTCCAACCGATCCAACATCGCATTAAAGGTTTGTGCGAGTTCGGATAATTCATCTTTATTGTCTTTGGAAGGTAAGCGTAAATCCAAATTTGTCGCGGTGATTTCTTGTGCTTTTTCGGTCATTTTACTGATTGGCTCAAACGCTTTTTTTGAAAAGAAAACCCCAGCGATATAAATAAAAACAATGGAAATAACGAAAACATAAATGCTGGTTTTAAGTAAGTTGTTCAACTTGTTATATCCGTATTGGTCATACGAAGTAGCGGTAATAATATAGGTTTGGTCTTCAAACTCAAATCGCATTCCCACCACTTGCCAACCTTCTTGGTAAAACTTTATTTCACCTTTTTTGTATATGTCGTCAATCATCGGTTTAGTTTCCTTGACAAAATCGATATCCACGGCATCGTGGTACAACAAATTGAAATCCTGATCGTAGATGGCCACTTCAACTTCGTTTAAAACTTGACGGTTACTGCGGTAGATATCCTGTAGGGTCTGTGGATTAACTTTAGCATTAAAAACCAAGTTGGCTTTAGTGACGGCTTCTTTTTTAAGCAAAGCATAGAACTCACGTTCGCGACTTTCTTGGGTGGAAAAATAAATCACAGCTGCAAAGGCCAATAAAATGGTGGCAGTAATTACTGTAAATAATAAGGCGAGTCGTGTTCTGGTTTTCAAAATAGGGATTAAAAATTAAAAGTGTTTATTAGTCTCATTTAGAATTAAACTTATTTATTTAGTGTATACCGCCCAATTCTGGAAAAGTTTTAGACACGTTACGATATCAGTCGGGATCACGGATAGTCACGGATTTCTTCCTAAAAGTTTTGAAAAAATAGGTCGCGATCCATTTCACGAATTAAACAGACTTTCAGCCTGTTTTAAAAAAAATCAACTGTCTTCCCGTTTCAATACGAAACCCATTCCGGATTTGGTGTGGATGAGTTTGTGTTCAAATTCTCGGTCTATTTTCCTGCGTAAATAATTGATATAGACATCGATAAAGTTGGTGCCGGTATCAAAATGCGTATCCCAGACTTTTTCGGCAATTTCAGTTCGCGAGAGCACGCGCTCAGGATTTTTAAGCATATACTCCAAAAGCTTAAATTCTTTCGGTGTTAAGCTGATATCCTGTCCGTTGCGCTTGACCATTTTTGTATGCAAATTCATTTCGAGATCGGCATAATTGAGAATGGTAACGGAACTGTTATTGCTGTTTGTCCGTCTGTTCAGCAACGCACGGATCCGTGCTATGAGTTCGCGCATTTCAAAAGGCTTGACCAGATAATCATCCGCACCAGCATCAAAGCCATCCACTTTATCATCGGTGGTGCCTAAAGCGGTCAGCATGATGATGGGCATATTGGGTTTGGATTGTCTAAGAGATTTACACAAATCAATACCGTCCATTTTTGGCAGGATGATATCGGTGATGATGAGATCGTAATCATTTTGTAGCGCAAGTTTTTTACCAGAGACGCCATCATACGCCAATGTCGGGGTAAAGCCGTGCTCTTCCAACCCTCTTTGTAAAAGTTCGGCCACCCGCAAATCGTCCTCAATAATTAAAATCCTCATAGATGCAAATTTACAAATTCATTGGCGCTTTTACATGGGAACAAAATAATACTTATTTGATTGTAGTCATAGCATTTTATCGTCTCAAAAAATCAAAATTCTTTAAAGTGTTTCCTAAAAAGTTAAGTAGGTTTGCTGAGGTTTAAATCGGATGCGGTTTTTATTCTCAACCTTTATCTTTTAATGAAACAAAACAATTATCTCTATATCATCAAATTGGCAATCCCAATCATCATTGCCAATGCCTCCGTGCCACTATTGGGATTGGTAGATACCGCTGCGATAGGCCAAACCGCCTCGGCTTCCGATTTGGGTGCCATTGCGCTTGCCGCTCTGATTTTTAGTTTTGTGTATTGGGGATTTGGTTTTCTAAGAATGGGCACTACTGGGTTTATCGCTCAAGCCTCGGGCGCAGAAGACAAGGATGAGCTCCACGCTTTGGTGTTCCGATCTGTATTTCTTGGGGCAGCCATTGGTTTGGTATTGGTTATATTACAAAAGTTAATTGGCGAACTGTCGGTTTATTTATTGAGTGCGAGTGATGAAATTAAAGATTTAGTTAAAGATTATTTTTACATTCGAATTTGGGGTGCACCGGCAACATTAATTACCTTCTCACTATTGGGCACGCTCATCGGTATGGGGTGGACCAAGCGATTGCTTTGGGTGCAACTGTTTTTGAACGGTTTAAATATTGCGTTTAATGTCACTTTTGTCGTCGGATTTGGAATGGGGGTGACGGGTATTGCCCTCGGAACCGTTTTGGCAGAATGGTTGACCTTATTTTTTGCGGGATATATATTGTTTAAAAGACTCGAACTTAACCGACCGTGGGAGCGAATTCAAGAATTGAAGACACAAATTTTTGATATGCCCAAGCTTATAGCCTTGTTTAGGGTCAATTCGGATATCATGATTCGCACCTTGGCCTTGTTGAGTGGCTTTGCTTGGTTTGCCAATGAAGGCGCAAAGTTTGGAGATCATACGCTTGCCGCCAATCACGTGTTGTTGCAATTTGTGACCTTATCGGCGTTTTTCTTGGATGGCTACGCCCATGTAGTAGAAATGCTGGCTGGGAAAGCCTTTGGAGCTAAGAACAAATCACTTTTTATGCGTCAGGTCAAACAATCGACAGTGTTGGCTGGTGCTACTGCGGTGGTGCTTGCCCTGCTTGTTTATATAAGTGGAAATACCATCATTCCCTTACTGACCAAAGATCTTCAAGTGCAAACCATAGCTTCCAATTATAAGAACTATGCGGTATTTTATATTTTGTTTTCTTTTATAGCTTTCCAGTTGGATGGCGTTTTTATCGGGGTAACCCGAAGTAAGGAAATGCGAAACGCGACCTTGTTGTCCATGGTGGCATTTATTGGTTTAGGAATGCTATTGGTGCATTATTACGGAAATACAGGATTGTGGCTGTCGTTCATTTTTTATGTGGTGGTAAGAGGGCTTGCATTGGGGCTTTATTATCCTGGGATTTTGAGGATGTTGGAGGTGAAATAAATATGTAATTAGAGTCGCAATGCATTGCGTCTCCACTAAAATAATGTAGTGTGTATCTGTCAATTAAAACCAAAAAACCGAACAAATGTCCGTCCCGATCCTTCGGGATTGATGGTGGTGCCTCCAGCTCCGAAGCGTCGGAGGAACCAGGGGGATCTTATCGCTTGTTGAGAATATCATTCAAAATTTGATTGTTTTCAATAATCTTATCAATAAACTTTCTACTTTTCATACGTTTAATAAATCTTTCTAAGAATAACGCTTCATCTTTTGTTGAACATTCATAGTCTAAAACAATTTTCCAATCCGTTGCGATTTTCGTGAAACTTCCTTTATAGCTATGATTATTGTTCTTCGCTATCCTTAGGTTAATGTTAATAGTTTCTCCTACATAATACTTATCTTGACTTTTACTGTATATAATATATAGATTGTGCGACATAGGGTTGGGATTTAATACAATCAATAGATTAGTAATTAGGCACTTCGTAAATCTGTGTACTTAGGCTAAGGTAAGAAAGTAAAACAACTAATAAACCTGAACAAACAATTGGTTTCGAAACAATTAAGATGATCAGAGATTATTTTGGTGCCTCCAGCTACGAAGCGTCGGAGGAACCAGTGGACATCCTATCGTACATTGCGCGAAACAGGAACCAATTAAAACCAAAAAACCCGAACAAATGTCCTTCCCGACCCTTCGGGATTGATGGTGGTGCCTCCAGCTCCGAAGCGTCGGAGGAACTAGGGGAATCTTATCGCTTGTTGAGAATATCATTCAAAATTTGATTGTTTTCAATAATCTTTTCAATAAACTTTCTACTTTTCATACGTTTAATAAATCTTTCTAAGAATAATGCTTCATCTTTTGTTGAACATTCATAGTCTAAAACAATCTTCCAATCCGTTGCGATTTTCGTGAAACTTCCTTTATAGCTATGATTATTGTGCTTCGTTATCCTTAGGTTAATGTCAATAGTTTCTCCTACATAATACTTGTCTTGACTTTTACTGTATATAATATATAGATTGTGCGACATAGGTTTGGGATTTAATACAATCAATAGATTAGCAATTAGGCACTTCGTAAATCTGTGTACTTAGGCTAAGCTAAGAAAGTAAAACAACTAATAAACCTGAACAAACAATTGGTTTCGAAACAATTAAGATGATCAGAGATTATTTTGGTGCCTCCAGCTCCGAAGCGTCGGAGGAACCAGTGGCCATCTTATCGTACATTGCGCGAAATAGGAACCAATTAAAAACCAAAAAACCCGAACGAATGTCCGTCCCGACCCTTCGGGATTGATGGTGGTGCCTCCAGCTCCGAAGCGTCGGAGGAGCCAGGGGCCATCTTATCGTACATTGCGCGAAACAGGAATCAATTAAAAACCTGCTAAAACCAAAAAACCCGAACGAATGTCCGTCCCGATACTTCGGGATTGATGGTGGTGCCTCCAGCTCCGAAGCGTCGGAG
>NZ_JACGLT010000009.1:0-74924 GCF_014062315.1 Gelidibacter maritimus | reverse complement strand
AGCTCCGAAGCGTCGGAGGAACCAGGGGCCATCTTATCATACATTGCGCGAAGCAGGAACCAATTAAAAACCTGCTAAAACCAAAAAACCCGAACAATGTTCGGGTTTTTGATGGTGGTGCCTCCAGGAATCGAACCAGGGACACAAGGATTTTCAGTCCTTTGCTCTACCAACTGAGCTAAGGCACCAGTCGTTTATAACGAGGTTGCAAATATAGAAGCATTTTTATTATTCGCAAAACTAAAAGATATAAAAATTGCTTTCGTAAATTTGCAGCTTAGAATTAAACTATGAATTTAATTGTTGACGTGGGCAACACGCTTGTCAAATTTGCTGTTTTTCAAGACGATGAAGTCGTGGAGAAGATGATTGTGGAACTTTCTGAGTTTGAAAGAACACAAGAAAAAATTTCAAAAAATCATCCAAAAATAGATAAATGTATTCTCGCATCGGTCGGGAAAGTGTCAAAAAGGGTGGTCTCTAAGCTCCAAAAACAATACAAAGTGCTCATTCTGGATTCTAATTTAAAGTTTCCATTTCAAAACCGCTATCAAACACCTAAAACCTTGGGGGTGGATCGTATGGCGCTGGTGGCGGCATCAGTAAATCAGTATCCAAATGATAATGTTTTGATTATTGATGCGGGGAGTTGTATTACTTACGATTTTAAAACTCAACAAAATGCGTATTTGGGAGGTGCAATATCACCGGGAATCCGCTTGCGCTACAAAAGCTTGCATAATTTCACGGCAAATCTTCCGTTACTAGAAACAATGATTCCGGAAACCCTCGTAGGAGACAGTACCACAGGCGCAATCCATTCGGGTGTAGTCAATGGCATAGTCAAGGAAATTGACGGCATAATTGATGAATATCAAGCAAAGTATTCAGATTTAACAGTTATTTTAACAGGAGGTGATGCCAATTTCTTGTCAAAGCAATTAAAAAATAGCATATTTGCCAACTCGAATTTTCTTTTAGAGGGTTTGAACTTTATTTTAGAATATAACACACACTAATGATAAAAAAACTTGTAATAGTTTTCATCGTCGTTTTCGCATTTCAGGCGCAGGCGCAAGACGGCTCAGCATCTCCTTATTCTTTTTACGGCATTGGAAGTCTGAAATTTAAAGGAACAGTAGAAAACAGGAGTATGGGAGGCTTAAGTTTCTTGACGGACAGTATTCATGTCAATCTCCGGAATCCGTCCGGATATGCCGGAAATAATCTTAAGATTTGGAACAATGAAAGTCGACCTGTAAAATTTACGGTGGGTGGAAGCTCAAGTAATCTCAAGCTAAAGACCGATGACGAAAGCCAAAAGGCCAACGCAACTACTTTTGACTATTTGGTACTTGCTGTTCCTATGGGGAAATTCGGAATGGGTTTTGGGTTGATTCCGTATACCTCAGTTGGCTATAAGTTGGAGTCGTCCAATACATCAGGCAACTTAGATCAACGTTATAAAGGAGAAGGCGGTTTGAATAAAGCATTTCTGGGATTTGGGTATCAAATTACGCCTAAATTGGGTATTGGTGTTGATGCCAGTTATAATTTTGGAAATATTCAAAATAGTGCGCTGCAGTTTAGATATAATAACGATCAACCACTGCAATACCATTCTAAAGAAAATAATCGTTCCAATTTGAGTGGAATAAATTTTAACTTTGGAATGAACTATAAGACCATGATAACTAAAAAACTCGAGTTGACTACGGGATTGTCGTATATGCCAAAAAGCAAGATCAACTCAGATAATGAGCGTTTCTTCTCTACGGTAGTTGTGGATCCGTTTTCAGGTCAAGAATTAATAGTAAACACCGTTGAAGCGGATTTGGATGACCAAAACTTAAGAACGACAGATTTGACCTTACCGGCCCAGTTCTCTTTTGGAGCAGGTATTGGAGCGCCACAAAAATGGTTTGCAGGTGCTGAATATAGCTTTCAGAAAACAAGCGAATTCGACAATCCAATATTTACTATTGGAAATGCTGAATTTGTGGATGCTTCTACAGTTGCAATTGGTGGATTTTATATACCAGACTACAAATCCTTTTCAAGTTACTGGAAACGAATTGTTTATCGGGCAGGTTTCCGGTTTGAAAACACAGGCCTTGAGATAAATAATCAAACAATTAATGAGTTTGGCATGTCTTTTGGGATTGGGTTACCAGTTGGAGCCGACTTCTTCTCGAATGCCAATATTGGTTTCGAGTTTGGTAAAAGAGGAACGACGAAAGCAAATTTAATTCAGGAAAACTTTATGAATTTGCAAATTAGTTTATCTTTAAACGATCAATGGTTCAAAAAACGGAAATATAACTAATAGAATAAATTTAATACGATGAAAACACGACTTACTTTAATACTTCTTGCTTTGTTCATGGGATTCAATGTCAGTTTTGCGCAGCAAGATGAAGAATGCATGCTTAACCTGACATTAATGAGTGATTATGCAAAAAGCAAAAAGTTTGACGAAGCCTATGAACCATTTATGAAGCTTCGAAACAAATGTCCAAAATTCAATTACGCCATTTATTACTATGGTGATAGAATCCTAAAAGACAAAATTGAGAGAGCATCGGGAGCTGAAAAAGTGAATTTTATTAATGATCTGATGAAGGTTTGGGATGAAGGTATTGTTAACTTTCCAAACAAGTACACAGCGGGCGGTATTCTTCAGGACAAAGCGCTGTTGAAGTATGACCACAGGGAAGCTTTAGGTTTAAGTAACAAACAGGTGTACGATGCTTTTGACGAACTTTATAAAAAGGCACCAGAAAGCTTTACCAATCCAAAAGGTTTGTATATTTATTTCTCTACCATCGTTGATATGCACAGTGCGAATGAGGTTGAGGTCTTAGACGTTTTCAATAAGTATGATGATGTCAGTGATAAAATTACCCAAGAGATTGATAACTATACTGAAAAGTTAAATCCGCTTGTTGAAAAGGAAGAAGCTGGAACTGAATTGGCGAAGAAAGAAGCACAGTATAAAAAGCAATACGAGAATTACTTGGAAAATTATGCTAAGATCTCAGGGAGTATAGACAGTAAGCTTGGAATCCTTGCAAATTGTGACGTGTTGATTCCGTTGTACACAAGAGATTTCGAGAAGTTTAAAACTGATGCTGAGTGGTTGAAGCGTGCGGTAAGCAGAATGTACAATAAAGAATGTACTGACGATCCACTTTACACCGATTTGGTTAAGGCTTATGATGAGTCGTCACCATCTGCAGATACAAAATTCTTTGTTTACAATTTATTGATGAAGCAAGGTAAAGAGAAAGAGGCAAAGCCATATTTGGACCAATCGTATGATCTTGAAAAAGACCCATTGAAAAAATCAAGATTGGCGATGCGTTTTGGAAATAGTTTAAAATCTCAAGGTAATTTTGGTGCAGCCAGAAATTATTATCAAAAGTCAGTGCAGTTAAACCCATCTAATGGTAGAGCGCATATTGAAATTGCACAAATGTATGCCGCTAGTGCAAACAATTGTGGAGACACTACCTTTAATAAAAGAGCCGTGTTCTGGTTGGCCGCTTCCGAAGCAAGAAAAGCGGGTAGAGTAGATGCCAATTTAAGATCGTATGCGGAAGGCTTGGCTGCAAATTATGAAGGAAAAGCACCACAAAGAGCTGATATTTTTACTGCCGGTAATGGTGGAGAAACAATCAGAATAGGATGCTGGATTGGTTTAAGTGTGACCGTTCCAAAAATATAAATGAACTACAAATCATCATATAATTTATTCTACATAGTCACAGCCTTTGCTGTGACTATGTTTTTTTCGTGCAAAAATAATTTTAAAGAAGTACAGCAAATTGGCATTAAGCAAAATGAACCGATTGGTGTTGCGGAAAATATGAATCTGAAATATACCGATTCGGGTCGTTTGAAAGCCAATTTGATCAGTTCGAAAATGTTGGATTTCTCAAATCGGGAATTTTCTTATAATGAGTTTCCAGATGGTGTCACCCTTTATATATATGATGAACGCGATAAAAAAAGCACCATCGTTGCAGATTATGCTATTTCGTATAACAATACTGACCTGATAGATTTGAGAGGAAATGTACTCATTACTACCGAAACTAAGGACAGCATTTTTGCCGAACAGTTATTTTATGACCAAAAACGTGATTGGGTGTTCTCCAACAAACCGGTGAAGTATATATCACCTACTAAAATAGTAACAGGCAATGCTTTCGACTCCAATCGCGATTTCACCAGTTTTGGAATAAGTGAGGTGACAAGTACCGTGTATTTGGATGACGATTCTTCACTTTAAAGTTTTTCAAAGACATTTCGCTCCTGATAAAAATAGTTTTCAATTCATCAAATGTTAAGCAAACCAGTTCGCCGAGACGTTGGTTTCAAAAAATTCATTAATTACAAATTCAGATAAATAATTGATTATCTTTGTCGCTAAATTAAAATGACCCATGAAAACGATTCATAAAGTTATTCAATACGCTTACTTATTCATTGCTGTGTTTTTTGTATACGAGTCAGTAAGATTGTGGAATGTAGAGAACGGTAAAGCAATAATGCTTTTAGTTTTCGCCCTTATGGCTGTTGGAATGTATTTCTTCAAAAAGCATTTCAGGAAAAAAATGAACAATAACCAGTAATTTATGGACAGTAATGCGCTTATCATTATTCTGTCACTTATTTTATCAGCTTTCTTTTCGGGTATGGAAATTGCCTATGTGTCATCGAATAAGATTCACATAGAAATTGCAAAAAAACAAAATGATTTTTTAGCCAAAACCCTTTCAAAACTTACCGCAAAACCTTCCAAATTTATAGCTACAATGCTTATTGGCAATAATATTGCTTTGGTAGTGTACGGATTTTTGATGGGTAAGAAATTGGTGGACTGGTTTGACACGATTTCACCAACCAATTATGGATTCGTAAACTATATGTTGAATGATTTGAGCCTTCTTACTCAAACGGTCATATCCACATTATTGATATTGTTTACCGCCGAATTCCTACCAAAGGTGTTCTTTCAGATTTATGCCAACTCGCTTCTTAAAATATTCGCACTCCCCGCGTATTTCTTTTATGGCTTGTTTTCTTGGGTGTCAGATCTTGTGATATGGATTTCTAACATGATCCTCATACGTTTCTTTAAAACCGGTAAGGAAGATGTGCAATTGGTTATGACCAAAGTGGAATTGGGTAATTATATCAGTGAGCAAATGGAATCTGTTGAAGAGCATGATGAAGTAGATAGTGAGATTCAGATTTTTCAGAATGCACTTGATTTTTCGGAGGTTAAGGCTAGGGAGGTCATGTTACCACGTACTGAAATTATTGCCGTAGATATTAACGATCCTATTAAAAACCTGAAAGCCATGTTTACATCTTCTGGCTTGTCCAAGATTTTGGTGTATAAAGATTCGGTTGATGATATTGTGGGGTACGTTCATTCTTTTGAACTGTTCAAAAAGCCTAAGGACATCAAATCTGTAGTGAGAGGTGTAGAATTTGTACCAGAGACCATGTTGGTTAAGGATGTATTAAATGTACTTACCAAAAAACGAAAAAGTATTTCTGTGGTTATTGATGAGTATGGAGGAACTTCTGGAATTATCACCGTAGAAGACATTATAGAGGAGTTGTTTGGCGAGATTGAAGATGAGCATGACACCATGGAATTGATTGAAGAGAAAATAGATGAGGATAATTATAAGTTTTCAGCACGGTTGGAAGTCGATTATATTAATGAAACCTATAAGCTAGACCTCCCTGAGGGAGAGAATTATGAAACTTTGGGCGGATTGATTGTTGATGAAACCGAAGAAATTCCACAGGTCAATGACCAAGTCCAAATAGAGAATTATCTGTTTACGATCTTAGAGGTGACCACCACGAAGATTGATTTAATAGCACTAAAGGTTTTGGATGAGGACTAGCCATTAGTTGGGCTTCATTCTCTCGGTCTTTAGTTGATAGTAGTCAGTCACCTGAAACTCTTTATTGGTTATCAGTATCCTGCAATCCTTCCTGAAAAACTATGATTTTTCACCACAAACACTCTTTCTTATCCCAACTATCATAAACAATTCAACATTAATTTAATAAAATGGAGTTCTACTTTTATTATTTGATAGAAATTGGTATTTTCGCGCACTTATATTTTCTAACTTATACAATAAAATGGCAGTTTTAAATAAAATTAGACAACGTTCTATTTTTCTCATTGTAATTATCGCGTTAGCCTTATTTGCTTTTGTACTTTCTGATTTATTCCAGAACAGTAGCGCTTTTGGAGATACGCAAGATACAATCGCCACCATTAATGGCAATGACATTAGCCGCGAGGACTTTATGAATCGGGTTGACAACATGCAGCGCCAAATGGGGCCAAGCAGTACTACAACACAAACCATGAACAGGGTTTGGGATCAGGAGTTGCGACGTGCTGTCATGGAAAATCAATTTGACGGATTAGGACTTACGGTAGAAAAGGATCAGATGAGAAACCTTTTGAGAAATAACTTTGCTGAATTTCCTGAATTTACAAATGAAGCCGGAATCTTTGACGAGAACAGATTAAATGAGTTTATAGCTAACTTAAAGGCTATCTCACCTGAGAGAGCTCAGCTTGGAAACTTTCAGATCAATTATTCTGAATGGGTAAATAATGAGGCCGCTATTGCTGTTGGTGCACAAGAACAAACTTATTTTAACTTGGTTAAAGCTGGGGTTGGTGCAACACTTGCTGAGGCAGAAGTGGAATACAATATGGAAAGTGCCACTGTTGATCTGAAATTTGTAAATGTACCTTACGCTTCAATTTCTGACAGCTTGGTCAAAGTTTCAAAATCGGAGATTTCAAGCTATATCAATAAGCACAAAAAGAAATTTGAAGTAGAGGCGTCAAGAGATATCAACTTTGTATTATTTGAAGAAGCTGCATCCTTAGACGATGAAAATGCGGTTAGAGACAATGTCGCTGCACTATTAGATACAAGAGTCGAGTATAATGAAGTGTCTAAATTGACAGATACAATCGAAGGCTTAAAAGCTACCAAAGATATTGAAGGCTTTATCAATGCAAATTCAGATGTAAAGTATACAGATAGCTATGTCACCAAAACGAGTTTACCAGACGTGGCGCAAGACAGTATCTTTAATCTAAGTGTTGGTCAATACTATGGTCCTTATAAAGATAATGGGATGTATAAAATTACAAAGGTCGTTGAAGAAAGCTTTATGCCAGATTCGGTAAAGGCAAGACATTTGTTAATTCCGTTTTTAGGATCTCGTGCCGCAGATATGGAAACTATACAAACAGAAGAAGAAGCAAAAGCTACTGCTGATAGTTTGTTGAACGTCATCAGAAGAGACCGCTCTAAATTTGTTGATTTATTGGATTTCTCTATTGATAAAGTCAGTAACGAGCAAGAAGGTGTTTTAGATTGGTACGCTTACAATGCTATGGTGCCTGAATTTAGAGATTATACTTTTGAAAACAATAAAGGTGATATGGGAGTTGTGAAAACTGATTTTGGTTTTCACGTGATTGAAATCTTAGACCAAAAAGCTAAGAAGCGTATGGTTAAAGTGGCCACATTAGCGCAAAGAATTGAGCCTTCTGAAGAAACAATTGACGATGTATTTAACAGAACATCTAAATTTGAAATTGCGCTTCAGGAAAATGACTTCCAAGATGTTGCTAAAGAAAGTGATGTTGTAGTTAGACCTGTAAATAATATTAAGGAACTTGATGAAAATATCCCTGGATTGGGAAGCCAACGAACTATTGTACGATGGGCTTTTGAGAAAGGAACGAAGGTTGGAGATTACAAGCGTTTTTCTATCCCAGGAGTTGGTTATGCGGTTGTTCAGGTAACTGGTGTCAACAAAAAAGGATTGATGACTCCAGAGGCTGCATCAGCAACGGTCATTCCAGAGATCAGAAAAGAGAAGAAAGCAAAATTAATTCGTGAGAAAATTTCGGGATCTACAGTAGATGCAGTGGCTCAAGGCCAGAATGTAGTAGCGTCAACTGCAAATGGTATCAATATGAAAAACCCAACCATTTCAGGTGCTGGTTTAGAGCCTAAAGTAGTTGGAGTTGCTTTTGGTTTGAAAGAAGGCGAAACATCTAAATTAATTGATGGTAATAAAGGGGTGTTTATGGTGGAAGTGACCAAAAAGACCGCTGCTCCTGAATTGGATAATTACCAGGCCATTGCTAACCGTTTGAATAGTTCGCAGTTGAATTCTGCACAAATTAGTGCTTATGAAGCGCTAAAGGAAGCCGCAGATATTAAGGATAACAGAGCGACTTTTTACTAGTCATTTTTAGAATATTTATAAAACAAAGGAGGTCTTTAAATTAAAGGCCTCCTTTTTTTTATCCTTTTTTTCTTTAATGATAGTGCAATCCTGCCACTGCGTCGTCGCTACCTTTTCTATAAACACATGATTTAACCCAATAACCAACACTAAATACATTAAAAGGGTTTTATCTTAACTGTTTTTAGACATGTATAGAAAGATTTTAGCAGTCTTTAATTTTAGATTTATACTGAATTTAGAGATTATTGTTTTGTAGAAATAAATATTTTAAAGGGATAAGACTTTTGTGTGATAGATCTTTTTCATAAATCTTCAGTATTAAATCTTCAACTTTTTCAGAGTTTGTTTTGTGTAACCTAAAGTCCGAATTGAATCTTAATACTTTATACCTGAAGTCTTCAATGGTGAACAAATTAAATCCTAATACTTAATACTTAATACTTCGTACTTAATACTTTCTACCTGAAGTCTTCCGTAGTGTGCAAATTGAATCTCCATACTTAATACTTAATACTTAATACTTCGTACTTAATACCTTATACCTCAATATCAAATCTACATCTTAGTGCACTATCCAATGTCTCTCGTCTATACTACAACACCATATCTCCATAAGGAATCACTGTATCAAACCCCTTCTCGTTAAAGTAGTCTTCTGGGTTGTCCTCTGATGCTGCCAATACGAAATCGCCACCCCAAGCGCCAAGACTTTTAATACTTCCGTTAAAATCTCTGAAAACTCTTTCTTTGATGGGTGTCTGTTTAAGAACTTTTGAGATAATAGTTTCGTGGCTTTGCATTAAAAACTGAAAGGTCTCCAAATTTGTGCAACTGAGCATATCGTTGGTAATGGCGTTGATTTCAGAAAGTGACTGATTAGTGTTTTCCTTATTTTTTTGATAAGCTGCAATCCCGTCTCTACTATTTTGTTTTTTATTGAGAAACACAAAATATAAATGTTTTTTAAAACCCGGATTGAAATTCCTTTCAATGACTGCTCTTTGTCCTTGTTCAAGCTGATAGGTAATTGGCACATTATGCATGGCACAGGCAATATCATAACCACTGCCTCCAAACGTGTCTTCCAATAATTTATACGGATCAATAGTTGCCCATTGGGCCGTGTTATTGATAAGGGTAGAAGAGGTGCCAAGTCCCCAGTTTCTTGGAAAGTCCAGCAGGGTCTTAACTTTAAGTCCTCCTTTATCAATTAAAAATGTGGGATTTTGGTCTTTAGCAGCTTTGAGAATTTGCAGCAACCGCTCCCTAACGGGGTGATTAAAGGTATTTGCACATGGTATTCCATTCTTAATTATAACCTCAGCCTCAAACCACAGTTTCTTATTTGCATCAAAACTTTCCCATTTTAAAATCGACTTTTCAAAAGGCTCTACCGTTAGCGATTGTCCAAATTTGGTCGGAACTGCCAAAGCGAGAGCACCATCAAGAACAAGATATTCTCCAGTAAGGAGCAGTTTGCCATTGCTATAAAATTTTTGAGATTTCAATTTGTACGGGTTGAATTTTGAATTTGATTTTTTATATCTCTACTCTTGTTTTGCTAACAACCTAAAGTTCTCCAAAGCTGTTTCAACCGCACTATGAGTTACGGTATTATTTTTAAAATGTGCAATCATTTTCTCTTTTTCATTAGGCGTGGCATTGAGTTGATTTAACATATTCATCAAATGCATCTTCATGTGGCCTTCTTGAATTCCTGTTGTGGTCAACGAACGTAAGGCGGCAAAGTTTTGTGCTAAACCTGCGGCAGCCACAATTTGCATCAATTCTTTGGCCGTGGGGTGACCCAACATTTCCAGTGCCACTTTTACCAAAGGATGTAAATTGGTCAACCCACCAACCGTACCTAATGCCAAAGGAATTTCCATCCAAAACTTAAACATCCCATTGTTTATTTCTGCATGAGACAGGCTGCTATATCTCCCGTGTCGAGCGGCGTAAGCATGTACACCAGCTTCAACAGCCCTGAAATCATTACCCGTAGCAAGAACAACGGCATCAATCCCGTTCATAATGCCTTTGTTGTGTGTCACGGCTCTATGGGGTTCTATTTCAGCAATCTTAATGGCTTGAACAAATTTATTTGCAAATTCCTTAGAAGCGTCTGAGTCATTTTGAATCAGATCTTTAATAGGACAGGACACTTCTACCTTTACCAAACAATCGGGTACATAATTGGACAAAATACTCATCACTATTTGGATGTGCTTTTCTGTGTCTGAAAAATCTGTATAATATAGGGCTTCAGTTCTGAAAGTCTTGGCAAATTGTTCTAAACAGGAATTAATGAAATTAGCGCCCATGGCATCCAAAGTTTCAAAAGTGGCATGAAGCTGATAATAATCCTTTAAATCGTCAGTCTTGTCCTTTAGTTCAATATCCAGAATGCCACCACCGCGTTTCTCCATACTTTTAGTGAGTTTTTGGGTGTCCTCAATAAGCTTCGGTTTTACACTGGTGAAGAACTTTTGGAGTTTACTGAAACTTCCATGATACATAAAATGAACCTGTCCAATTTTTGTGGTTGAAATCACTTCTGTTTTAAATCCGCCACGATCCAACCAAAACTTCGCTGCATTACTAGCTGCGGCCACAACCGAACTCTCTTCAATGGCCATGGGTATGGTGTATAACTTACCATTTATTAAAAAGTTGGGTGCAACCCCAAAAGGTAAATAGTAATTGGTGATGGTGTTTTCAATAAACTCATCATGAAGCTGTTGAAGCTTTTGGTCCGTGTTCCAATATTGTTTGATGGCTTGTTTTGCGGCTTCAGAATCTTTAAAATAGGTGTTGGTAATCCATTCAATTTTATCTAATTTGGATAGTTTTGAGAAGCCGTCTATTGGTTTGCGCATAAGAAGTGTTTATAAATACAAAGATACTATTCTTGTCATGATTATAAAGTTACAAATTATAGCTTTGTGCTTTTAACTATTAAAGGTTAGTGTTTTTGCATTATTTTCACTAAACTTGACAGCATTTTATCAAAAAATAAATCCCTTAATGAAGTATTTAAAAAGCACCTTGTTTGTCTGCTTCCTGGTAACTGTTTTAGCCTCAGCCCAAAACAAGGAAATCACTCTTGATGCCATCTGGAATGGCACTTTTAGAACCGAAGGAATGCAGTCTTTGCACTCCATGAATAATGGAAAACATTATGCCGTTTTAAATTTTAAGCAAGGTTCAACGGCCATAGATGTTTATGATTATAAAACCCTAACCAAAGTTCAGACTTTAGTGAATTCAGCTGACTTGGATGCAATATCACAATTCTCGGATTACACTTTTAGTGCAGACGAGAGTAAAATTATTTTGGCCACCGAGGTTGAGCCAATCTTTCGCCGTTCAACTTTAGGGGTATTTTATGTTTATGATATCAAAACAAAAAGCTTAACTAAAATTTCCGATGAAAAGATACAGGAACCAACCTTATCTCCTGATGGAAAGAAGGTAGCTTATGGCTTTGAAAATAACTTGTACATCAGAGATTTGGAAAGTGGCCAAATTATCCAAATCACCTCTGATGGCGAAAGGAATAAAATCATAAATGGTATTACCGATTGGGTGTACGAAGAAGAATTTGCTTTTGTACGTGCCTTTGAATGGAATGCGGACGGCACTTATTTGGCTTTTATCCGATTTGATGAGACCGAAGTTCCAGAGTTCTCAATGGACGTTTATGGACAGGGGCTGTATCCGGAACAAGAGGTCTTCAAATATCCTAAAGCAGGTGAAGCCAATGCGCTGGTCTCACTTCATATTTATGATTTGAAATCGGATAAAATCAAGGATGTGCAACTCTCAAAACCGTATTCTGATTTTTACATTCCGCGTATTGAATGGACCAATGACGCCAACATCCTTAGCGCACAATATACCAATAGACATCAAAATGAACTCGATTTATGGATGATTAGCGCCGATAATATGAGTTCAAAATTGGTGCTTGCAGAAAAAGATAAGGCCTATATCGATGTGACCGATAATTTGACTTTTTTAAAGGATAACAGTTTTATATGGACCTCGGAAGCCGATGGCTACAATCATATTTATCACTATTCCAAAGATGGTCAATTGATCAATCAGGTGACTCAAGGTCCCTGGGAAGTCACCAATTATTATGGATTTGACGAAAAGAACAATACGGTATTTTATCAGTCTGTAGAAAATGGCTCCATCAATAGAGATGTCTATTCGATCAGAATAAATGGGAAGAACAAAAAACGCCTGACTCAAAATGAAGGCACCAACTCAGCCGATTTTAGCGCAGATTTCACCTACTTCATCAATACGTTTTCAAGTGCAACAGAGGCACCCCAATATACATTGCATACTGCGAAAAATGGAAAACTGGTTAAAGTCATCAAAGAGAACATTGCGTTAGAGAAAAAACTGGATGCTTATGATCTTCCTAAAAAGGAATTTAGCACAATTGCCATTAACGGAAACGACCTAAACATGTGGATGATCAAGCCAACCGACTTTGATGCTTCCAAAACCTATCCGTTATTTATGTTTCAATACTCTGGCCCAGGGTCGCAATCGGTTAAGAATGCATGGCACAGTGCCAACGATTACTGGTATTACTTTTTAGCCCAAAAAGGGTATATCGTGGCCTGTGTGGATGGTAGAGGTACCGGATTTAAAGGTGCCGATTTCAAAAAGGTAACACAAAATGAATTGGGTAAATATGAAGTAGAAGACCAAATTGATGCCGCAAAGCAATTAGGTGCGAGAAACTACATTGATCAGGACCGAATAGGAATATGGGGGTGGAGTTACGGCGGATTTATGAGCAGCAACGCACTATTTAAAGGTAATGATGTTTTTAAAATGGCCATTGCAGTAGCGCCGGTAACCAGCTGGAGGTATTATGACACCATTTATACGGAGCGTTATATGACCACACCTCAAGAAAATCCTACTGGCTATGACGACAATTCTCCAATATTTCATGTGGACAAATTAAAAGGTAATTTTTTATTGATCCATGGATCAGCCGATGACAACGTCCATGTTCAGAATACCATGCAAATGGTAGAAGCTTTGATTCAGGCTAATAAACAGTTTGAATGGATGATCTATCCTGATAAAAACCATGGTATTTATGGTGGAAATACCCGATTGCATTTATACACCAAAATGACTAACTATATTAAAGACAACCTATAAAAATTAAATTTTATGAGTCAAGAGAGAGACCCAGGATTAATTGCCCATCTTGCTAAACAAGGTGTAGATGATAAAATGGTAATGGGACATCCTGCCGGATTGTTTATATTATTTTTTACTGAAATGTGGGAACGTTTCAGTTACTACGGAATGCGAGCGTTATTAACCGTATTCTTAATAACAGAAATAAGCAAAGGTGGCTGGGAGTGGAGCAATGCCGATGCTATGCAATTATACTAGTGTTTATCCATTTCATTGTGCAACTTTAAAATCTGTAAATGTAGATTATTTACGATATAGAGTGCCTCACAAAAATTAATATACTATTTTTAAAACCTAAACGAAACAATATCTTATGGCAACAACCGTATCTCAACCCAAAAATCGCAAAGAAATTTTTGGGCATCCAGCAGGTCTTTTTATACTATTTTTCACTGAAATGTGGGAGCGCTTCTCATACTATGGGATGCGGGGAATTCTGGTGTTATATATCGCTACTTCTGCCACAGCAATAGACCCAGGATTAGGGTGGAGTAATAAAGATGCGATTTGGCTCTATGGCTGGTATACGATGTTGGTGTATGTGGCTTCGATTCCTGGAGGTTGGATTGCCGATAAATTTTTAGGACAAAAGAAAACCGTGCTCTTCGGAGGACTGTTACTTTGTTTTGGACATGGTATCTTGGCAATTCCCCAAGATTGGGCGTTTTTCACTGGTCTTATTCTCATAATATTGGGTGTTGGTGGATTAAAACCGAACATCTCAACCATGGTGGGTGGCCTATACCAAGAAGGCGATATCAGACGCGATAGTGGCTTTACCATTTTTTATATCGGCATTAATATTGGTGCCTTCTTGGCCAGTATTACTGTTGGTTTTGTGGCCTATTATTACGGATGGCATTATGGGTTTGGGCTTGCAGGCATTGGAATGCTGATTGGCCAAATTGTTTTTGTTTGGGGACAGAAATTTCTGAAAGGCGTTGGCGAGTTTTCTGGAGGGGAATCGGCAAGTGAAGCAGAAAAATTAGCCCGGAAAAAACCGCTCAGTAAAATTGAGAAAGATCGTGTAGTCGTATTGCTTATTTCGTTTTTGATTGTTATTGTTTTTTGGGGTGCTTTTGAGCAAGCTGGAGGATTGATGAATCTTTATACAGACTCCAAAGTTGATCGAACTGTTGGATTGAGCTGGTTGGAAGAAATTCCGGCCGCCGTATTCCAATCCTTAAACGCAGGATACATTATCATTTTCGGAACTGTCGTAGGTAGTTTCTGGATTTGGTGGAAAAAGAAAGGTAGAGAATCGTCGTCTTTATTTAAAATGGCCGTTGGAACTATCATCATGGGCTTAGGGTTTGTTTTTATGATGTTCGCATCAAAAGAGGCGAGTGCTGAAGCTTTTGGGAAAGCCGCCATGTTTTGGATCTTTTTGGCCTACCTATTCCATACCATTGGAGAATTATGCACCTCTCCGGTTTCCTTATCATTTATCACCAAATTAGCACCACTGAAATATGCGTCCATCATGATGGGAGTTTATTTTGCAGCAACAGGTTTTGGAAATCGATTGGCAGGAAGTATTGGTTCGTCTTCACAATTGGAACCGTTTCAAGGTGAAATGATCGTGAGCAAACAGGAAATTCTCCCGTTTATTTCTAAGGATTCCATGAAAATAAGAAATCAGGAAAAGAAAATTGTCACCATTTATGATTACCCAATCAATGAGGATAAAAACTTTAGTATCAAAGCAGAAGTTTTCGCCGAGAATGACCAAGTCATCTATAAAGAGATAAATAGTGGCACTACACTAAACAATCTTTTTGAACTATCTCAGAAACCCGACGCAAATACTGACGAGCTATTGGAAACTCTTA
The DNA here is from genome assembly GCF_014062315.1 of Gelidibacter maritimus. Classification (GTDB taxonomy): domain Bacteria; phylum Bacteroidota; class Bacteroidia; order Flavobacteriales; family Flavobacteriaceae; genus Gelidibacter; species Gelidibacter maritimus. Next base: position 59,529 of record NZ_JACGLT010000009.1, on the reverse strand, counting down.
AGGAAGATGGAATCACGGCTTCAAATCCGTACCACGCTAGGTTGGTTTTTGAAAAGGATAAGGACAAAGCACAGAATTTAGAGAATAAAGGTGATGGGAAAGATTACGGGGTGTCCTTTGTTTTAGAAGAAGATCAAAGTGCGCAAGAGTATGCTACGTTTATGTGGTTGACCATTTTTACCGTAGCTTTTGGTCTGTTGCTGATTGTGTTCTTGAAAAAGCTTAAAAAACTGACCCATGGTGCTGAAGACCATGAACATGAAATCAAGGACAATGAACCTTTTGAACTTGCAGACCCAGATATTAACAACTAATTATATAGTATAGCATATTATGAATACTGATATTGAAAATCTCTTTAAAGACACGGTTCTCGGACATCCTATAGGCTTATTTATTCTCTTCTTTACAGAAATGTGGGAACGCTTTTCCTTCTATGGAATGCGTATTCTTTTAATCTTGTTTTTAACTGCACCGTTAGTGAGCGATAATCCAGGTTGGGATTGGCCACGTGAACACGCGCTTTCATTAATTGGTACCTATGCGTCACTTTTATATTTAACGCCTATTATTGGCGGATGGATTGCTGATAAATGGACGGGTTACCGATTAGCCGTTGTTATAGGCTGTATCATTATGACCCTGGGTCATGCCGCTATGGCATTGGAAACAACAATGTCTTTTTATTTAGGTTTGGCCTTATTAGTGCTCGGAACTGGGTTTTTTAAACCAAATATTACGTCCATCATCTCCGAAATGTACAAAACCAGAGAGTCTAAAAAGGACGGTGCCTACACCATTTTTTACATGGGGGTCAATGCTGGTGCTTTCTTTGGAATGATGCTTTGCGGATATCTGGCTGAGAATTACGGATGGGCCTACGGCTTTGGTCTTGCCGGAATTTTTATGTTATTGGGAATGCTGCAATTCTTATTGGCACATAAAATATTTGGAAAAATAGGTGCGGTTCCATCTAAGAAAATTGATGTGGTGCTGCATGATGCCGAGGATATTACCGATCCGGAAGTTATAAAGGATGAAGTTGAGGCCGCTTCAAAATTGAACCCTTTTACCACTTTTGATAAAGTACTTATCGCCTTATCATCAGTTGGAGGATTATTTTATTTGTTTAATGATCCCATTGAGAAAATAGGCGGAAGCACCATGTTACCTTTTGAGTTTATGGGAATGAGTGGCTCAAATTTGGTTGTTATTGCTGCGCTAATTCTCTTTCTAATAGTGCTGGTCATGCGGATTTCTCGATATATTCCAATTGTGAGAGATCGTTTGGTTGCAGTTTCGATATTTGCGTTGTTCACCGTTTTCTTTTTCGCGTTTTTTGAGCAATCTCTCGGTTCGATGACCTTGTTTGCCAGTGATTATACCAATCGTGACTTAGCTGGGAATACGGCCACTGTTTTTAAGATTGTTGACGGCTTGTTGACCACCATACCACTCATCATTATCACTTATGTTATTTTCTTAATCTTCAAAAAAACCTTTACCAAAATTGGGGCTTCAAATGTCGTGCTAGGGATTGCCTTTCTATGTTTATGGATTCTTGTTATTTACCGTATTTACGACAAATCCTTTTCAGAAGAGTTGAAAGTTGATGCCACATGGTTCGGCATTTTAAACTCTTTCTTTATTATTACACTTGCGCCCCTTTTCTCAAAATGGTGGGAAAGTAAATACAATCCGAGTGCTGCAATGAAGTATGCTATAGGATTGATACTTTTAGGAGTAGGATTTGGAGTTTTGGCTTATGGCGCTTCAGATATTCCGTCGGGAGCAAGAACGGCTTCTGTAAGTATGATCTTTTTGATTCTGGCCTATTTGTTCCACACAATGGGCGAACTTTGTTTATCGCCATTAGGATTGTCATATTTAAGTAAATTGGTGCCAGCACGTATGATAGGATTTATGTTTGGGGTTTGGTACCTGGCCATCGCCGTGGGCCAAAAACTTGCAAATACCATGGGTGGGATGATTGATAAGATTTCTGCAGAGTATTCTTTGGGGACTTTCTTTTTGATATTTGCCGTCATTCCTATTGCCGTTGGATTCGTGTCAATGGTACTGAATCCTGTACTCAAAAAACTAATGCACGGCGTGCGCTAATCGAAAAATTTGTTAAATAAACGTCAAATGCTCCAACTTTGGAGCATTTTTTGTAGTTTCCACTTAGATTTGTAAAAAAATAATTAGAATGAAAAAGTTAGCATTTATAGGGGTCTTGACATTATTAATGGCCTTTAACGGTGTCGCACAAGAAATAAATTGGATTACTTTTGAAGAGGCCTTGGAGCTTCAAAAAAAAGCACCTAAAAAAATAATGATGGATGTCTATACCAATTGGTGTGGGCCGTGTAAAATGTTGGATAGGAATACCTTCCAAAATCCTGATGTTGCCAAATATGTCAACGCTAATTACTATGCCGTAAAATTTAATGGTGAGGGTAATGAAGTTGTCAAATACAAAGGCAAGACCTATTCTAATAAGGGCTATAAACCAGAAATGACCAGCCGCCGAAATAGTGTACACGATTTAACCTATGCTTTCCAGGTAAACGCCTATCCAACCATCATGTTTTTTGATGAAAACGGCGATATTATAACACCCCTTAGAGGCTATCAAAATCCGCAACAACTGGAATTATACCTTAAAATGTTCCTGAATGATAAGCACAAGGAAATGGAAACCCAAGAAGATTTCAACGCCTACCATACCGCGTTTGAACCTCAGTTTAAAGGGTAGAAAGAAATTACTAAGGGCTCTTAAATAGAAGTTCTCATTTGTGAAATACAGTAGGTTTCCTTTTACTTTTAAGTCAAATTCTTAAAATATAGAGTTACCCTTTTTGCTGGTTATGTGAAAAGGGTTTTTTCTTATTTGGGGCTGAGAAGTCTCTGCGTAAATCTGCGAAATCTGCGGGAAACACAAACACATCTTCGAAAATCTTCAGGAGGCAGAATGACATTGGAATTATGGTTCTCTCAGCACAAACGCACCATCTCTCCCCGTAGAATGAAATGTGATATTTTGTTTCATACAACTTCGTTCCCATCGCTCAAAATAGCTTTTGTAATTGCTGCCGTCAGCAATAATCACTATGGGTTTTACGGAATCCAATAGACGGTTTAGGTTTATTTTTGGTGAACTTCTCAAAATCACGATCTCGGGATGGAGATTTGGAACCCTGTAAACACCTAAACTGTCAACTATTAAAATTCTTTTCGTTCCGAAGATATAGATGTCTTCTATGCTGTGATGCTTTATATTTTTTATGGCATTGCCAATTTTATAATTTCTGATCACATTATCAGTGACTGAAGTGATGCTGTCAAAATTATGCGATACAGTCAAAGTGGTATTTGATTTTAACCCAATAAGACTTTGTCTGCTTTTGTGAAAGACCACAAACTCTTCAGTCTGATTCATTTTTTCTTCAAAAATTAATACCGATTGAAAAGTTAATACTGCAAACATGGCCATCGTTAAGCGTTTGAAAACTGGCTTTTTGAATACAGAAACTAAGGTTACTATAACCAAGTAGGCAGTAAGTACTTGAAGTAAGCTAAAGCTCAGGTCTGAAAAAACAAACCGCTCTTGAAGAGACACCCACTGTATGAAGTTGTTCATTACGCTTATAATGCCGCCATAAATATCGGCAAACCAGAATGGTAGTATATTTACCGAGGCCATTAGAATAATCAGAATACCCATCCCCAGAATAAATCCTAAGAAAGGAATAATAACCAGATTGGATATAAAGAACAAGCCAGGAAATTGATGGAAATAAAACAAACTAATAGGCACGACGCCAAATTGGGCTGCTAAGGTTACCGTAAATATATCCCATAGTTTTTTCACAGGCTTTAATTTTGGTTGCCATAAGCGTTCCAGCAAGGGTTGAAAACTTACAATGGCAATTACTGCCAAATAGCTCATCTGAAATCCCACGTCAAATAAGAACATTGGCTTAAAAAGCAAAAGGATAAACATAGAAATGGCCAGCGTATTAAATATGTTGGTAGATCGCTTTAAATTCATTCCAATGGCAACAACACTAAACATAGTTACCGCTCGGGTTACTGATGCTGATAAACCCGCAACCACTGCAAAGCCCCATAAAATCAGCAAAATCAAAGCAATCTTTATGGTTTTTCCGTTTTTGAGATATTCCAAAGGTCTGAACAATGAATTGAGAAGCAGCAATACAATACCCACATGAAGTCCCGAAACTGCCAAAATATGAACTGCGCCCGCCCTGGAGTAACTATTGTAGATTTCAGGGCTGATGTCTTGTCGTTGGCCCAGCAATAGGGCATTTATTAAAGCTAGCTCGTCAGGTTTGAAATTATAGGATTTTAACTTTGAATTGATATGATTTCGCAACTGTGCTGCGTGCCCAAAAATCGTATTCGTGTGTGAAGAAACGAGAAATAGCTCAGCTCTACTCGTGAAAATTTGGTGATAGATATATTGTTTTTGAAGATATCTTTTATAATCGAATTGATTAGGATTAATTGGCGGATTTAAGTCGGATAGTGGTGAAGTAGTTACAAAAATAGCATCCACTTTAATCGGTATGGCCACACTGTCTTTTTCAACATTTAAAAGTGTCTTTCCAACAAGCTGCTGATCATTAATATTGAGAATGTCCACAGTATATTTATCGTGATACACGCTTGGTTTGAGCACCTCTCTAACTTGAAAATATAGCGTTTTTATCGTGTCGTTTGCAGGATCAATATGTTGCGTGTAGTGGTTTTTGAAGGAGCTTTGATCATGGAGCTGATAACTCAAATTCCCCAGTCCAATAAACGTGAAAATAGTCAGCAACCCGAATCCAAAAGATTTTACCAAACGTTTTTTTTCACCAACCAGAAATGCGGCTAGAGCTAAAATTAAGGTTGCAGTAAGCGCTAAGCTATAAACAAATGGGGTGTCAAAATAATGCGCCAAAAGAATGCCTATTATAAGGCAGAGGGTAAGCTTGATAATCGCAAAATTCAGTAACTTCATGAATCTAAGTTACTAAAAATAAGGACTATAAAACACGTCTTGCCTGTACGAAGGCGAAGTACCAATATTTTTCTGCAAGATTTGAAACCATCACTCCATTACTGGTACTAGCGTGTATAAACTCAACGTTCCCATTATAGGCTTCTGTTACAATGCCCACATGGTTGACCTTTCTACTGTTTTTTCGGGTTGCAAAAAACAATAGATCCCCTTTAGTCACTTGTTTTAGGTCAATCCAATCGCCAGTTGTTGACAGGTCTCCGGTAGTTCTTGGCAACGAAATATTCTCACTGTTGAAAGAGGTTACTATTAACCCAGAGCAATCCATGCCTTTTCTTGTAGTGCCACCATATTTGTATTTTACGCCATCAAATTTGAGGGCGTAATCGACGACTTTATCGGCTTGTGGATTGAAAGATGTTGAAGCTGATTTTCGAGAACGTGACTCAATTTTTACGGACTTTGATTTTGTGGTCGCGACTTTTTTAGATGATTTACAGCTGCTAAAAGTGATCAGTAAAAGAAGGAGTAGGGCAATCTTTTTCATTTTGAAGAATGGTAAATTTTTTATAAAAATATTAATTTATTACAACTTTGAGCAAAATGTGTGTAATTTAGTTGTTATAGCTGCTATATGACGCGCCTTGCCTGCACAAAGGTCAAATGCCAATATTTTTCTGCCATATTAGAAACAATTACGCCCTTATTGACACTGGCATGGATAAACTCTACAAATCCATCCGCTGCCGTCGTAACAATTCCGACATGGCTAATGGACTTACTGTTTTTACGGGTGGCAAAAAATAATAAATCGCCTTTACTGACCTCTTTTAAATCAATTAAACTACCCGTATTTGCCATATCTCTTGAGATTCTCGGCAAAGTAATGTTTTCGCTGTTAAAAGTAGTAACAACCAATCCGGAACAATCCATGCCCTCTAACGTTGTTCCGCCACGTTTGTATTTTACACCATCAAACGCAAAAGCATAGTCTACAATCCTGCTGGCTTTTGTATGGATAGACTTTGGAAGTTCACTTGAAATATTCAGGCTAATTGGTGCTACATCCACAGGGTTTAATGTAATAGACTTGACATCAACAGGCAGAATAGGCTTGGTGGCACACAATAGCGAATTTGATTCAGGTTGCCTTGTTTTAGATGTGGTCATCGCTATTTCCTTAGTTGAAGTGCAGCTGCTAAATGCGATGAATAAAAGAAGGCATAAGACAATCTTCTTCATAAGGTCAAAATCATTCTATTAATAAAAATAATCGTAGTTGTTAATTGAGTTCTATCAACATGTTCAATAAACGATGATCGAATTTCTAAAGTATAAAGTTTCTCTAAAAATTACTGTACTTTATCTTTTTTCACCTCTTGATAAATTAATTTTGCCGTGTTTTCGCTCGCCCCTTTTCCTCCTAATTTCTTTTCTAATTGAAAGTACTCCATAAAAAGCGTCTCTCTTTTTTCGGGTCGTAAGATATCCTGCAATTCCTTTTTGAGACGTTTGGAATTAAAATCACCCTGAATCAATTCGGTGACAACAGGTTTGTCCATGATGAGATTGACCAGGGAAATATACTTTAAATTAATAACCCGTTTCGCAATTTGATAAGACATCCAGCTTCCCTTATAACACACCACTTCTGGCACTTTAAACAAAGCAGTTTCTAAAGTTGCCGTTCCAGAAGTAACCAATGCTGCGGTAGCTAAGCTTAAAAGATCATAAGTTTTATTGTTGACAAAAGAGACATTTTCTTTTTTAATAAAGCCTCTATAAAATTCATAATCTTGACTAGGGGCACCAGCAATAACAAATTGATAGTCTTCAAAATCTTTGACAATGCTTAACATTACCGCAAGCATCTTGCGTATTTCCTGCTTTCTGCTTCCCGGTAATAAGGCAATGATTGGTTTGTCTGAGAGGCCGCGTTTGGCTCTAAACTCATATTCACTCACTTGATGCCTATCGGCAATCGCGTCAATTAACGGGTGTCCAACAAATTCAACAGGATATTGATGTTTGTCTTCATAAAACGCTTTCTCGAAAGGCAAGATGACGTACATTTTATCAACATCACGTTTGATGGCGTGAATTCTATTTTCTTTCCAGGCCCAAATTTGAGGGGAAATATAATAGTGGGTTTTGTAGCCTTTCTGTTTTGCCCATTTGGCAATGCGTAAGTTAAAGCCCGGATAGTCAATAAATATCAGGGCATCCGGATTGTAACGTTCAATATCAGTTTTACAAAAGCTAAGGTTTTTGGTAATGGTCCTTAAATTCATAACCACTTCCAAAAAGCCCATGAAAGCCAAATCACGATAATGTTTTACAAGCTTAGGGCTAACAGCCTCCATCAAATCACCTCCCCAAAATCTGAATTGCGCGTTGACATCTTGTTTTTGCAGTGCTTTCATGAGGTTGGCACCATGTAAATCTCCAGAGGCCTCGCCAGCAATGATGTAGTATTTCATTTTTTAAGAATCGTAATTTTTAGGATCAAAACACGTTGAAATATGCGAAATGTTATTAATTGTAATTTAATAAAAAGGTGGCAATCGTCACAACTATGGTGGCCATAATAACACCTCGGGCTCGATAATCACGTCTTTGTTTGATAAATACGAAAAACACTACCAGATTGAGTAGCGCGCCCATACTTACCAATTTACTGAAAAATCCTTGGGCTAAAGATTGTCTATAGGCCGTTGCGAAATTCTCGCCACTTCCAAAAATAAGGATGGCAATGATAAAACCGATGGCGTTGGCAATCAATCCTACTATAAAACCGATAAATACTTCTTTTTTAATCATTTAGATTCCAGGAGTTTAAGTTTTGCATATAATGGTGAGCGGTTAGGTCAAATTGAACAGGTACCAAAGAAATATAACCATGTTCTAAAGCCCATTCGTCAGTGTCTTCACCCTCATCCAAATTGACAAATTTTCCAGCTAACCAGTAATAGTCACGTCCACTTGGGTTTTGACGTTTTGTAAACTCTTCTTCCCAATTGGCTTTAGCTTGCCGGCATACTTTAATGCCCTTAATTTCCTTTTTTGGTAAATCAGGAATATTTACGTTGAGCACCACACCTTCAGGAAGACCGTGCTCCAATACGTTTTCAGTAATGGTTTTGACAAAACTCTTGCTCGCTTCAAAATCGGCGCTCCAATTATAATTACACAGTGAGAAACCAATGGCAGGTATACCCTCAATGCCCGCTTCCAAGGCCGCACTCATAGTTCCCGAATAAATAACGTTGATGGATGAGTTGGCGCCGTGGTTGATGCCCGAAACACATATATCAGGTCGTCTGCCGAGAATCTGCTTAACTGCCAGTTTTACACAATCTACTGGGGTGCCCGAGCAACTATACTCTGTTTGGGGATTATTGTCTATTTTGACTTTTTCTACATATAATGTTGAGTTGACCGTAATGGCGTGACCCATACCACTTTGTGGGCTATCAGGAGCCACTACAACAACCTCGCCAATGGTGTTCATAACTTCAATCAGGGTTCTTAGTCCTGGGGCGGTAATGCCATCATCATTGGTTACTAAAATCAATGGTTTCTTGTTCATTCTGCATTAGGATTTAGAGTGCTAAAATACATAAATTAGACGTTATATTCCCATTCAGAGTGGTTTAACAAAAAATTAGTAGGCATTGGTTTTATTGGCATGGTTTTTTCTTTTACTTTAGTAAAAAATATTAATGGGTCTAGAGTGTTTAGACTTAATCAATGCCGCTAAAAAAATATGAAAGATATCATGAAAAGGAATTATAAGATTTTATTGTTGGCGCTTATGTTGGCGTTTGCCTCATGTAGTTTCACAACTAAAACTTTTGAGGATCCAGATAAGGACAAATTGTTGATGCAATTAATAACGTATGTACTTGAAGAGGGGCATTTCAGTCCGAAGGAAATCAATGACGAATTCTCTGAGAATGTTTTTAAGGCGTATTTGGATCAGTTAGATCCTTTTAAACGCTATTTCTATGCTTCAGATATTAAAGAGTTCCAAGCCTATAAAAATAAAATTGACGATCAGTTGAAAAATCAAGAGTTGACATTTTTTAACCTGACCCATAATCGTCTATTGCAAAGATTGGAAGAATCTCAGGAAATGTACAGAGAGGTTTTGGCCAAGCCGTTTGATTATACAATAGATGAACAAATCAACACAGAATATAAAAATTTGGCTTATGTCAATTCTAAAAAAGAAATGAGGGAACGTTGGAGAACTCAACTTAAGTTTTCAGCTATTGCAAATTACGATGATTTGATTTCCCAACAGGAAAACACCTTTTCTGATAAGAAAAAAGTAGAGAAAATGACATCTGTTGAAGGGGAGGGTGGCGATTTCATATCAGTTGAATCTGAGGATTCTGATGCACCTAAAGAAAAGAAATCTCTTACGGAATTGGAGGCGGAAGCAAGAGAAACAACGCTAAATTCCTTAAATGAGCTTTATGATTATATTGATGAGCGTAAACGTGACGATTGGTTTGGCGTTTATTTAAATGCGATTGTTGCTGAGTTTGATCCGCATACTTTTTATTATGCCCCTGAAGACAAGGAACGTTTTGATGTAGCCATGTCAGGGAAATTTGAAGGTATTGGTGCGAGGCTTCAAAAGAAAATGGATGTGGTAACCATCATCGAAATTATTAGTGGTGGCCCAGCGTGGAAAAAAAATGAATTGGAGGCAGGAGATCAAATTCTTAAAGTACAACAAGATGATGGTGAACCGGCAGTTAATATTGTAGGCATGCGACTGGAAGATGCCGTTAAACTAATTAAAGGGCCTAAAGGAACCGATGTCATCCTAACCGTGAAAAAGGTGGATGGAACTATTGAAGACCTGACCATAACCAGAGATGTAGTAGAGTTGGAGGAAGTGTATGCAAAATCTACGACTGTTATTAAGGACGATAAAAAGTTTGGCATGATTAATCTTCCGGGCTTCTATGTCAATATGGAAGACTATAAAAAACGAAACGCCGCTACGGATGTTAAACTTGAGATAGAACGTTTAAAGGAAGAAGGTATTGAAGGTTTGGTTCTGGACCTTAGAAATAATGGCGGAGGGTCTTTGCAAACCGTAATTGATATGGCTGGTTTATTTATTAAAGAAGGCCCAATTGTTCAGGTTAAAACTACTGGCGGACAGAAAGAGGTGTTGAGAGATAAAGACAAATCCGTAACCTGGGATGGTCCATTGGTCATTATGGTAAATGAGAATTCGGCTTCAGCATCTGAAATTTTAGCAGCTGCCATGCAGGACTATAAGCGTGCTTTGGTGATTGGTAGTAAACAAACCTTTGGAAAGGGAACCGTTCAGACTGTTTTGGACCTAAATCGTATGGTGAGAAACAATACCAGTGGTGATATGGGAGCTTTAAAATATACCATACAGAAATATTACCGAATCAATGGCGGGTCAACGCAATTGGAAGGCGTTAAAAGTGATGTGGTAGTTCCAGACCGTTACAGTTATATTGCTTTAGGTGAAAAAAATCAAGACAACCCGATGGCCTATGACAAAATTGATGCTACAGATTATAAGCTGTGGGATCACAATATAGATTATCAAAAAGCTATTGACAATAGTTATGCGCGGATCAAAAATAATCAGCAATTAAAATTGATTGATGATAACGCCAGATGGGTTAAGAAAATCCGAGATAAGGAAGAATACTCGCTTAAATATGACACCTATAAAGCGGCCTTGAAATTAAATGAAGAAGAGGCAAAACAGTTTGAGAAATTGACGGATTATAAAACAAATCTGACCTTTAGCTCTTTGCCTTACGAAAACAAATTGATGGCTGCAGATAGCATATTAAAAGAAAAGCGCGATCGTTGGCACAAAGCGCTGAGCCACGATGTGTATGTTGAAGAAGCATTGAACCTTTTGAGCGATTTAAGAGGGTCAGCTGATATGAAGAAGGTTGTTAATAATGTGAATGAATAAACCTTTGTAAACCCATAAAAAAGCTCCAAAGTTTACGAAACTTTGGAGCTTTTTTTTTGATGTTTTTACAACATGACTTTCCGGGAAAGGTTCATTAATGAAGCCCGAATAAGGTTTAACTTTGTTCTTTCAATGCATTCATTTGCCGATTCGTACGCTCAATTTCGTTGAGTACTTCATCCCTTCCGATAGCGGATGAAGATGAGGTTACAAAGTATTGTGGAGTTTCCTCCCATGTTTTGAGAAGCTCTTGTAGATAAGCAGCTACATTCCGTTCAATAGCTTTTGGTTTGAGTTTATCAGCTTTGGTAAAGATGATGGAAAACGGAATACCGTTTTCGCCCATATATTCCATAAATTCGAGATCAATTTTTTGCGCCTCATGCCTGATGTCCACTAAGACAAACGCTAAGACCAGTTGTTGCCGCTCCTGAAAGTAATCCGGAATGAATCTCTGAAATTGTTTTTTGGACGATTTTGAAACACGAGCGTAGCCGTATCCAGGTAAATCTACCAAAAACCAGTTTTTATTGATTAAAAAGTGATTGATAAGTTGGGTTTTACCAGGTCTGCCCGAGGTTTTTGCTAAATTTTTATGATTGGTCAGCATGTTTATCAATGACGACTTCCCGACGTTGCTGCGACCGATAAATGCATATTCTGGCAAGTTGTTCTTAGGGCACTTGGCCACTTCAGAGTTGCTCATTACAAATTCAGCAGATTTGATAATCATGTTTTTTTAGGATTTTATTTTCAGTTGGCAGTCATCAGTCATCAGTCCCCAGTTGGTAGTCTCAATCTCCATTGGCCACTCATCACTCACTTCAACCTCAAAGTTTCCGCTTCTTTAGCCATTCTTCAAGTATCGCATTGAACTCATCGGGATGTTCCATCATAGCGGCATGTCCGCATTTATCAATCCAATAGAGATCAGAATCTGGTAAAAGTTCATGAAATTCGACGGCAACTTCAGGTGGGGTTACAATATCGTTCTTTCCCCAAATGATGCATACAGGTAAATCCATTTTAGGCAAGTCCTTGGCCATATTATGTCGGATGGCACTTTTGGCAATGGCTAAGGTCTTAATTAATTTATTTCGGTCATTGACCGTTTCATAAACTTCATCCACAATTTCTTTGGTTGCTACGGCCGGATCATAAAAAACATCTTGCGCTTTTTTCTTGATGACCTCATAATCGCCGCGTTTGGTGTAGCCACCGCCCATAGCACTTTCGTACAAGCCTGAACTTCCGGTGATGATTAGCGCCTTTACCTTCTCTGGATAGAGTTTTGTGTGGTAGAGGCCGATATGACCACCAAGAGAATTTCCCAACAGAATAACGTCATCCAACTCTTTATAGATTATAAAGTCATGAAGATATTTTGCAAAATTTCGTACGTTGGTTTTTAACAAAGACATCGAATAAATTGGCAATTCGGGGATAATGATTTTGTAGCCCTTGTTTCCAAAATACTCCAAGACACCATCAAAATTACTAAGACCTCCCATTAATCCGTGAAGAATTATAATGGGTTGGCCTTCACCTACTTCAATATAGCTGTACTTTTTTTCTTTTTTTAAGAGATGTCTCATTAATGGTTAGTCGTTATGCATAAAAAACAAATATAGTTATTTCAATCAAATTTTATTTCATTTTAGCGAGTTTCACTGCAATACTTCTACAATATTTGTCTACAATCTTAAAATGCTTTTATCCCACTTTTTAATATTCTGAAAAACAAGGGCTTATTTATTGCTCCTTTCGCCCGTTTATCGAAAATAGTGCTCAAAATCATAAACTTATCAACAAAAGTGGTAAATTGTGGTAAAAGGTGGTAATATTTTCAATATATTTGAATCGTAGTCGTTAGATAAATAAACAAAAGCTTTTGAACTCATTAATAGGAACATACGAATGTAAAGTTGACGCAAAAGGTAGGCTTATGTTGCCTGTTGCGATCAAAAAACAGTTGTTGCCTGCACTTCAAAACGGATTTGTTTTAAAAAGAGCGGTTTTTCAACCTTGTTTAGAGCTGTATCCGATGGTCGAATGGGAGTCGTTGATGCAAAAAATGAACAAACTTAATCGCTTTAAAAAGAAAAATAACGATTTCATCCGGAGATTTACAGCCGGTGTTAAAATGGTAGAAGTAGATAGTACTGGGCGGTTGCTGATACCCAAGGACTTGATGGCTTTTTCTGGTATTTCGAAAGAAATCGTCGTGTCTTCAGCAATAAATATTGTGGAGATATGGGATAAAGATAGATATGAACAAGCTATAGACGATGCGGCTGACGATTTTGCAGATTTGGCCGAGGAGGTTATGGGACAAGATGATGACGAAAATGGAGTATCATAATCCGGTATTGCTTACGGAGGCGGTAGATGGGTTGAATATCAATCCTGATGGCGTATATGTAGACGTTACGTTTGGTGGTGGCGGACATAGTCGTGAGATTTTAAAACGTCTCGGTTCAAACGGAAAGTTATTCGGTTTTGACCAAGATAAAGATGCGCTTCCAAATACTATTGATGATGCGCGTTTTACACTGATCAATGAGAATTTCAGGTATTTAAAGCGCTTTTTGAGGTTTTATGGTGTTAAGGAGGCGGATGGAATTTTAGCGGATTTTGGGGTGTCGTCACATCAGTTTGATGTTGCTGAACGCGGATTTTCAACACGTTTTGAGGCGGATTTAGATATGCGAATGAATCAAGATAATAAATTATCGGCATATCATGTCATCAACAAATATGAAGAAAAGCAGATTGCAGAAGTGTTTTTGCAGTATGGCGAATTGCGTCAAGCACCAGCAATGGCGCGAGTGATTGTGGGAGAACGATCAAATAACGAGATCAAATCCAGTGAGCACTTGAAAGAGGTTTTGAAAAAATTTGTAAAACATAAAAATGAACATAAGGTATTGGCGCAAATCTATCAGGCCATTCGTATTGAAGTGAATCAGGAAATTGAAGCCTTAAAAGAGTTGTTGCTTCAGGTTCCTGAAGTTTTGAAGACAGGAGGTCGTTTGAGCTGTATTTCCTACCACTCTTTAGAAGATCGATTGGTGAAGCGTTTTATACGGAATGGATTGTTTGAAGGTGAGCCTGAACGCGATGTTTATGGACATTTTGAAGTGCCTTTAAAAAAGGTTGGTAAGTTGATTGTGCCATCAAAAGCAGAAATAAGAGAAAATAGTAGAGCGCGTAGTGCAAAACTTCGGGTTGCAGAAAAAATATAAAAAATCCTTCTTTTTTAGGGGAAGGTGGATTGAATTCCCGAAAAGGAATTTAAGACGAAAGGTTGCCAGTAGGTATAATGAAGCCTTTCAGGTTTGAAGAATATATAATCTAATTAAAAGGTAGCGTCCTTCTCGATAGCTATCGGGAGTCGCAGAAACTGAGATGAAAAACAACATCTATCACATATTAAGAGGTAAGTTTTTGGTCAGCGATGATTCCTTCAAAAATTGGAGAATCATCATTTTTATTTCTGTATTGGCGTTTGTGATGATTGCAAGTTCGCACAGTGCAGATAAAAAAGTTCATGATATAGCGCGATTGAATAATGAGGTCAAAGAGTGGCGCTCAGCATTTGTAGATGGCAGATCAAAATTGATGCGTCTTAAAATGGAATCTGGAATTGTACAGAAAATGGCAGAAAAAGGTATTTCGCCTTCTCCAAACCCGCCAAAGAAAATAAAAGTTAAATCAGAAAAGGATTAAGTGGCAGTCACTGAAAAACACATATTGAACCGATTGTACTTTGTAGCAAGCATTATGTTTGTCTTTGCATTGGCTGTGGTGTTTAAGTTGTTTACCATTCAGATGGTGGATGGCGATAAATACCGCGACCTGGCCGAGAAGCGCACGGTTAAGAATGTTACCATTCCTGCCAATCGAGGTAATGTATACGCATCTGATGGAAGCTTGTTGGCCACGTCCATTCCAAAATATGACATTCGTTTTGATGCCTTGACACCCACCAATAAAACGTTTGAGAAATTTTTAAAACCCTTGAGCGATTCATTATCAAAATACTCGGGCAAATCATCGGCGTATTATGAAAAGGAGCTGCGAAAGGCAAGGGCTAATAAAAACAGGTATTTTCTTCTGGCAAGAAATATCAGTTATACGGATTATGCAAGGCTTCGAAATTTCCCATTGTTAAATCTTGGCGCCTTTAAAGGAGGGCTCATTGTGGAGCAAACAACCAAGCGTGAACATCCTATGGGAGGTATTGCGCAACGCTCTATTGGGTATGAGCGTATTGATAAAGATGGTCATTATGTAAGAGCAGGTATTGATGGTGCTTTTGGTGAAATGTATTTGAGAGGTAAGGATGGTCATCGTATGAAACAAAAAATTGGGAAAGGACAATGGAAGCCAATTACCGATTATAATGAAATAGAGCCAAGAGATGGTTATGACGTCTATACGACCATAGATGTCAATATTCAGGACATTGCGCACCATGCCTTGTTAGAGCAACTTGAAAAATATAAGGCTGATCATGGTTCTGTGATTGTCATGGAGACCAAAACGGGTGAAATTAAAGCCATTTCCAATTTGGGCAGAAATTCCAATGGGCATTATTATGAGCGTTTAAATTATGCCGTGGGCGAAAGTAGTGAGCCGGGCTCCACCTTTAAGGTAATGGCCATAACCGCAGCTTTAGAGGACAAGGTTATTGATACCAGTGATGTTGTTGATACCAAAAAAGGGGTGTTGAGTTTCTATGGTAAAAAAGTACGCGATTCTAAGCACGGGGGCTACGGAGAGATCACGCTTGCAAAGGCCATTGAGGTGTCTTCAAATACGGCAATCGTGGCGGCAATTGATAAAGCTTATAAAGACCAGCCTAGCAAATTTGTTGACCGTTTATACGCTATGAACCTAAACGATAACTTGGACCTGCCAATTATTGGAGAGCCAGACCCAATCATTCCAGACCCGAGAATTAAAAATGGTCGCTGGAGTGGGATTGCCTTGCAGTGGATGGCTTATGGATATGGCGTATCGTTTACACCTTTACAGACCTTAACTTTTTACAATGCCATTGCCAATAATGGAGAAATGGTGAAACCACAATTTTTACGTGAAGTTCGCGAATTTGATAAAACAATTGTGCCATTCAAGAAAGAGGTCATCAATCCTAAAATCTGTTCTCAGGAAACCGTTGACAAAGTTAAAAAACTATTGGAAAACGTTGTTGAACATGGTACGGGAAGCAAGTTGTATTCCCCTAATTTCTCTATGGCCGGAAAAACTGGAACCTGTCAAAAGGATTATGCCAATAAGGATAAATTGAGCTATATCTCATCGTTTGCCGGTTTTTTTCCGGCGGATAATCCAAAATACTCCTGTATCGTCGTCATTCATGAGCCGGATAAAAGTGTGGGTTATTATGGAGCAGATGTGTCAGGGCCTGTATTTAAAAAGATTGCCCAAAAAATATTTACGGATACCCCCATTACAGATGAGGTGGAGACTTTGAATTTCCAGAATACAATAGTCCAAAAAGATTTTGAAAACTACTTTGACATTGCCCAAACCTATAAAACCATCATGCCAGATGTCACAGGAATGCCAACAATGGATGCTTTGGCGCTCTTGGAAAATATGGGTCTTAAAGTTAGAATTGAAGGCGTGGGTGTGGTCAAGAAGCAATCCATTGAAAAAGGCGTCAAAATTAAACGTAATCAAGAAGTCTATTTAGATATATAATGGCACAATTAAAAGACATATTGTATAAGGTTACCATCAACGCCGTTGTTGGCAGTACGAGTGTGCAGGTCAATGCCATTGCATTTGATTCTCGGAGCGTAGCCAAAAATGATGTTTTTGTTGCCATTAAAGGAAGTATTACCGATGGTCATAATTTCATTGACTTGGCCATTGAAAAAGGTGCAATTGCCGTTGTTTGTGAGACTTTGCCAGAGACTTTGCAAAATGGCATTAGCTATATAGAAGTTGAAAGTGCAAGTACGGCCCTGGCTTTTATGGCTGCCAATTTTTACGATAATCCCTCAGGCAATTTAAAATTAATAGGGGTGACGGGCACGAATGGTAAAACTACCATCGCCACTCTATTATATCAACTGTTTAAAAAGGCAGGCTTTAAAGTGGGGTTATTGTCCACGGTTAAAGTAATGGTAGACACCAAAGAGTTTCCTGCAACCCATACCACACCGGATTCGTTGACTATTAATAGGTATTTAAGTATGATGAGTACTGCTGGAGTTGAATTCTGTTTTATGGAAGTCAGTTCTCATGGGATTCATCAGAATAGGACACAAGGGCTTCATTTTAAGGGTGGTATTTTCACTAATCTGTCGCACGACCATTTGGATTACCACAGCAGCTTTGCCGAATATAGGGATGTGAAAAAATCGTTTTTCGATAATTTATCCAAAGATGCATTTGCATTGGTCAATATTGACGACAAGAACGGTTTGGTCATGTTGCAGAATACAAAAGCCAAAAAATATGCTTACGCTTTAAAAACCTATGCCGATTATAAAGCACATATATTAGAAAATCAATTTACGGGCTTATTGCTGAAGATCAATGACAATGAGGTGTGGACCCGCTTAATCGGAAATTTTAATGCTTATAATATTTTAGCAATTTACGCTGCCGCAGATGTGCTAGGACTTGAGAAAGTAGAGAATTTGCGTTTAATCAGCGAATTGGAAAGCGTGTCAGGACGATTTCAATACTTGATTTCTGAGGATAAAATAACGGCCATAATTGATTATGCGCATACGCCCGATGCTTTGCAAAATGTGTTGGATACCATCAACAGCATTCGTGCTAAAAATGAAGAATTGATTACAGTGGTGGGATGCGGAGGCGATAGGGATAAATCCAAGCGCCCTAAGATGGGGCATATTGCTTCAGCTTTAAGTACAAAAGTGATTTTTACAAGCGATAATCCAAGAAGTGAAGTCCCGGAAACCATTATAGAAGATATAGAAAAGGGCGTGGAACCTCAGGATTTCAAGAAAACGCTGGCCATTACCGATAGAAAGCAAGCCATTAAAACTGCTTGTCAAATGGCACAGCCCAACGATATTATTCTCATTGCAGGAAAGGGACATGAAACCTATCAGGAGATCAAAGGGGTCAAAACTGATTTTGATGATTATAAAATAGTTCAGGAATTGTTGAAGCAGCTCGGAAAATAGAATGGAGTATGAAGCATGAAGCGTAAAGCTGGAAAAATTAAAACAAATATTAAATACAAAAAATAACCAATAACTAAAGTTTCAGCAAATCAGAAACTTTTAACCAAAAACAAGAAACAAATAAAAGATGCTCTATTACCTCTTTGAATATTTGAAACAACATTTTGATTTTCCCGGATCTTCCCTCTTCGGATTTATCACGTTTAGGGCGGCCATGACAATTATCGTGTCGTTGCTAATATCAACGATCTATGGGAAGCGTATTATTAAGTTTTTAAGAAGACAACAAGTAGGAGAAACCATTAGGGATTTAGGCTTGGACGGTCAGGTAGAAAAGGCGGGAACACCTACAATGGGTGGCGTCATCATCATTATTGCAACCTTGATTCCTGTACTTTTGTTCGCAAAAATTGATAATATCTATATCATTCTGTTGGTCGTTACCACGCTTTGGATGGGAGCAATAGGGTTTTTGGATGACTATATTAAAAAGTTTAAAAACGATAAAGAGGGTTTACAAGGACGGTTTAAAGTCTTGGGACAAGTCGGTTTGGGAATCATTGTCGGGGCCACGCTCTATTTTCATGAAGATGTCACTATCAGAGAGAAGCTACCAACAGTACAGCAAAAAGAAATCTTAGCGGCCAATCCTAATGTGGAAGCAGCAAAGTTATTTCAGGCAGAGGAAAAATCGACAAAAACAACCATTCCATTTGTCAAGGAGAACGAATTTAATTACGCCCGATTGGTGACATGGATCAGTCCTAGTTTGGAAAAGTACACTTGGATTATATTCATCTTGGCAACCATATTTATAATAACAGCAGTGTCAAATGGCGCTAATTTAACCGATGGTATAGACGGCTTAGCTGCTGGCACATCGGCCATAATTGTGCTCACACTTGGAATTTTTGCCTGGGTTTCCGGAAATATCATTTTTTCAGATTATCTCAATATCATGTTTATTCCAAGAGTTGAGGAAATCACCATTTATATCGCGGCATTTGTAGGGGCGCTCATAGGTTTTTTATGGTACAATACGTATCCGGCCCAAGTGTTTATGGGAGATACAGGAAGTTTGACCATCGGTGGAATTATTGCTGTCATAGCTATTGCGGTGCGTAAGGAGTGGTTGATTCCAGTATTGTGCGGTATTTTTTTAGTGGAAAACTTATCGGTAGTTATGCAAGTGGGCTGGTTTAAATACACCAAAAAGAAATACGGCGAAGGGCGGCGCATTTTTAAGATGGCACCATTGCATCACCACTATCAAAAAATGGGGTATCACGAAAGTAAAATTGCCACCCGTTTTTGGATTGTCGGAATTTTACTTGCAATTGTTTCGATAGTGACGTTGAAAATCAGATAGCCCAAGTCCTGCGAAGGCAGGAAGCCTTTAGGTTAACGTGGTTAGTCTAAGGGTTCAAAATATGATTTTGAAGGTCAAGAACAATGAGTAATAAATAAAGATAGTAAACAGTAATGTTTTAAAGCTCTCAGCTTGTCAAGCCTTGGGTGTTTTAAAATCGAAGTTTAACAATAGTTATTCGTGAATTCGTGGTAAAAACGAGGTTGGTCATTTTAGGAGGTGGAGAAAGCGGGGTCGGAACAGCGCTTTTGGGAAAGGCAAAAGGTTACGACGTGTTCCTTTCAGATAAAGGAAAGATTAAAGAGAAGTACAAAGAAGTTCTTATACATAATGAGATTGAATTTGAAGATGAACAGCATACAGAGTCTAAGATTCTTGATGCCGACATCGTGATGAAAAGTCCAGGAATTCCAGATAAAGTGGCTTTGGTAACGAAAATAAGAGACCGAGGCATTCAAGTGGTTTCCGAAATTGAGTTTGCATCAAAATTTACCAATGCAACTATTGTGGGAATTACGGGAAGTAATGGCAAGACGACAACAGCCAGTTTGACCCATCACATTTTAAAACAAGAGTTGGAGGTAGGCTTGTCGGGAAATATCGGTAAAAGTTTTGCCCAGCAGATTTTGGAACATGACTATCCCAATTATGTACTGGAAATCAGCAGTTTTCAATTGGACGATATCGCCGATTTTAAACCGCATATTGCTGTGTTGCTGAACATCACACCAGATCATTTGGACCGATATGATTATAATTTTGATAATTATATCGCTTCAAAATTTCGGATTATCATGAATCAAACCAAGGAGGATTATTTGATTTATGATGCCGATGATGAGGTGATTGCTGAATGGCTCAAATCACATAAAGTTCAATCCACATTATTGCCATTCTCATTGACAAAAACTATTGAGAATCTACCTGCCGGTAAGCATGGTGGCGCGTATTTAGACAAAGAAGAAATAAAAATAACGATAGATAATAATCAGATAATTATGTCAACAACAAATTTAGCATTAGAGGGTAAGCATAATATAAAAAACCAAATGGCTGCATCAACTGTAGCGCATTTATTGAAAATAAGAAAACAGACCATTCGCGAAAGCTTAGAAAATTTTCAAGGCGTAGAACACCGTTTGGAAGAAGTGTTAAAAATAAATAAGGTCCGATATATCAACGATTCGAAAGCAACAAATGTCAATTCTACATATTTTGCTTTAGATAGTATGGATGCGCCAACAATTTGGATTGTTGGAGGAGTTGATAAGGGTAATGATTACAGGGAGTTGTTTCCTTTGATTAATGAAAAGGTAAAGGCAATTATCTGTCTGGGCGTTGATAATGAGAAGTTATTGAAGACCTTCGGAAAAATGGTCGATACCATTGTAGAGACCCAATATATGACTGAAGCGGTTAAAATAGCATATAAAATAGCTGAAACGGGCGATGCAGTATTACTGTCTCCGGCATGTGCAAGCTTTGATTTGTTTGAAAATTATGAAGATAGAGGGCGCCAGTTCAAAGATGCTGTAAGAAATTTATAAACAGACCTTAATTTTTTTAATAAGACAAGTGTCGGCATAAACATGGACGCAATATATAAAAACATAAAAGGAGATCGGTTGATTTGGGCTATTGTCGCATTGTTGGCAATATTCTCATTCCTGCCTGTGTACAGTTCTTCCAGTAATTTGGCATATTCTGCCAGTTCCGGAAGCACCTTCTCTTTTTTTGTAAAGCATTTTATGCACCTGTTTTTGGGGTTTGCCATTATGTATGGTATCCACCGTGTGCCGTATCGTTATTTCAGGGGGCTGTCAATGGTCATGATGCCTTTTGTGTTGATTTTATTGGTGTTGACCATGTTTCAGGGCAACACGATTGATGGTGCAAACGCAAGCCGATGGATCCAAATTCCTATTGTAGGAATGTCGTTTCAGACATCCACTTTTGCTGCTGTGGTGTTGATGGTTTACGTGGCTCGGTATTTATCGAAAATTCAAGATCGTGATATTACATTTACAGAATCCATTTTACCCTTATGGCTTCCAGTTTTTTTAGTATTGATCTTGATTCTCCCAGCTAACTTCTCAACCGCAGCCATTATATTTTCTATGGTAATGATGCTGACCTTTATTGGTGGGTATCCATGGCGATATCTGCTGGTTATTGTTGGGGCTGGGATTTTAACTTTAGGAATGTTCATTTTGACCGCTAAGGCATTTCCAGAGGTCATGCCAAATCGTATCGATACTTGGATGAGCCGTATTGAAAACTTTTCAAATGGTGAAGACACAGAAGCTGATTATCAAATTGAAAAAGCAAAAATTGCCATTGCAACGGGTGAAATAACAGGATTGGGGCCTGGTAAAAGTAAGCAAAAGAACTTTTTACCACAATCGTCATCCGATTTTATTTTTGCCATTATAGTGGAGGAATATGGGTTGATAGGAGGATTGGTTGTTTTGGTGGTGTATTGTTGGCTGCTCTTTCGTATAGTGATTATCGCACAAAAATCTGATACCGTTTTTGGAAAATTGGTAGTGCTTGGCGTCGGGTTGCCTATTGTATTTCAAGCCTTCATTAATATGGCGGTGGCGGTCGAATTGTTCCCTGTAACAGGACAAACCTTGCCATTGATCAGTAGTGGAGGGACCTCAATATGGATGACCTGTATGGCTATTGGCATTATTTTGAGCGTCAGTGCAAAACGTGAGGAGTTAAAAGAACAAGAAGAAGGATTGGATAATCCGTTGGAAGTGTTAAGTGAAGCTATTTGACAAACTTGAAAGGTTCAAAAAAAAGGGATGTTAATTATAATGATCCAGCATTTTATTTAAGCTGTTGGAATTAGAAATTTAAAATAAGTGAGTAACAAAGAAACATATAAAATCATTCTCTCTGGAGGCGGTACAGGTGGACATATCTATCCTGCCATTGCTATTGCCAATGAGTTGAAATTGCGATTTCCGGATGCGGAGTTTCTTTTTGTTGGTGCTTTGGACCGGATGGAAATGGAGAAAGTGCCCCAGGCAGGTTACAAAATTGAGGGCCTTTGGATTTCGGGAATTGAACGAAAGTTGACCTTAAAAAATATGGCCTTCCCAGCAAAATTGCTTGTCAGTTTGCTACGGGCGCGAAAAATTATTAAAACATTTAAGCCGGATGTTGCCATAGGAACGGGTGGCTTTGCAAGTGGACCACTATTGCAGATTGCCACTTTTAAGGGCATTCCGAGTTTGATTCAGGAGCAAAATTCGTTTCCAGGCATTACTAATAAGCTATTGGGTAAAAAGGTTGATAAAATTTGTGTTGCTTACGATGGATTGGATCGTTTCTTTCCAAAAGATAAATTGGTCAAAACTGGCAATCCTATTCGTCAGGATTTATTGGAGATACATGAAAAGACTATTGAGGCCAAGCGTTTCTTTAAACAAAAGTCAGGTAAGCATACGCTGCTGGTTTTAGGAGGAAGTCTTGGTGCACGCCGAATTAATGAATTAATAGAAAGCGCATTGGAGTTTTTTCAAACCCAGAATGTTCAGGTGATTTGGCAATGCGGAAAGTTGTATTATGAAGACTATAAAAAATATGATGCCAGTGAAAATGTTCAGGTCCATGCGTTTTTAAATACCATGGATTTGGCTTATGCGGCATCGGATTTTATTATCTCGAGAGCGGGGGCCAGTTCTGTATCAGAATTGTGTGTGGTTGGAAAACCGGTTATTTTCATTCCGTCGCCTAATGTAGCGGAAGATCATCAAACAAAAAACGCATTGGCAGTGGTAGATAAAGATGCGGCACTATTGATTAAAGAATCGGATCTGGATGTTGATTTTGAAAACCGATTTGCACAATTAGTTACATCTCCGGAAAAACAACAGCAATTAAGTGCTAACATTAAAAAATTAGCTTTAGTAAACGCGACAAAAGAAATCGCAGATGAGGTTGAGAAATTATTGAGAAAGAATTAGAATAAAGAATAAAGAACAAAGTATTAAGTATTAAGATCTGTCTTATACAACAAACAACAACAAATCTTGGATTTAAAAATAATAAATAACGTCTATTTCGTCGGCATCGGAGGCATCGGGATGAGCGCGCTTGCACGATATTTCATCGCTGAAGGTAAATCGGTGGCTGGTTATGATCGTACACCAACTGATATTACAAGAGCTCTGGAAGAGTTGGGTGCGGCGATTCATTTTGAGGATGGCATTGATAAAATACCTGAGGCATATTTAGATTCAAGCAATACTTTAGTTGTGTATACCCCGGCAATTCCAAAAGGCCATCTGGAGTTTAACTATTTTAAAGATCAAGGTTTCGAAGTGTTAAAGCGTTCGGTAGTTCTTGGAGAGATCACTAAAAATACATTTTGTCTGGCGGTTGCTGGAACCCATGGGAAAACGACAACTACCAGTATTTTAGGGCATTTGCTTTATGAGTGCAATGTTCCTGTTACCGCATTTTTAGGTGGTGTGAGTGAGAATTACAATTCAAATTTCATCTTAAAAGGGACTGACGTGACCGTTGTTGAGGCTGATGAATTTGATCGATCGTTTCTGACCTTATCACCAGATATGGCTGGTTTGACCTCAATGGAACCTGATCATTTAGATATTTATGGTGAACCAGAAGAGCTTGAAAAATCATTCATTGAGTTTACAAAAAAACTAAAACCAAATGGTAAATTATTCGTAAAGAATGGCTTGCCAATTGACGGTATAACTTATGGTATTGAAGATGATTCTGATTATTCCGCTCAAAATATAAAAATTATCAATGGCAGTTACGAATTTGATGTAAAGACACCAAACGGAACGTTGAGCGATTTTAGATTTGACCTTCCTGGCAGACATAATCTCTCGAATGCACTAATGGCCTTGGCGATGTCTGTAGAATATGGCATCCCTCACCAACAGCTCGCCAAAGCTTTAGCATCTTATAAAGGGGTCAAACGACGTTTTACGTATCAAATTAAAACTGATAATTTGGTGTTTATTGATGATTATGCCCATCATCCAGGAGAAGTTGATGCGGTACACCAGGCCGTCAGGGAGATGTATCCTGAGAAAAAGGTGTTGGCTGTTTTTCAGCCACATCTGTACAGTCGAACCCGTGATTTTGCGGACGATTTTGCGAAAAGCCTTGCTCAATTTGATCAAATTATATTATTGGATATATATCCAGCAAGAGAGTTGCCAATGGAAGGAATCACGTCAGAATGGTTACTGGAAAAAATTGAGAATGACCATAAAAAATTAGTCGAGAAATCGGAGTTGATTTCAGAAGTATTAGCCTCAGATGCCCCCGTAATTTTAACTATTGGGGCAGGAGATATTGGAGAACAAGTAAAATTTATAAAACAAGCTTTAGAACTTGAAGATAAATTATAATTATATAAAACTCATTGGGTTGCTTTCTTTGGTGATCTTTCTTTTTGCGTTTTCCTCCATTCGGAATTCAGCTAGAAAAGTGAGTGGACCAAATATTAAATTTTTGGGCGATGAAAATTTATTTATAACGCATGACGCTGTTAGTAAGTTGTTAATACAAAACCAACAAAGTGTTTCCAATAAGCCTAAAGAAACAATAGCTTTGAACGACTTGGAATCTGCCCTGAACGCCAACGTCATGATCAAGCGCGCGCAAGTGTTCATCAATGTTGATGGCACATTGACTGCTGAGATTGAACAAAAGAAACCTATAGCTAGAGTCAGTACTAATGCGTCTTATTATGTTGATGATGAGGGTTCTTATATGCCTTTATCAACAAATTATTCGTCAAGAGTACCCTTAGTCACTGGTTTTGTGAATAAAAATGAACTGTATAATGTGTATGTTGTTGCAAAAAAGGTTCAAAGCGATGAGTTTTTAAAGAACCATGTTACGGAGATTCATCAGAAAGAAAATGGAAATATTGATCTAAAATTTAGATTGAATGATTTTAGGATACAGTTAGGATCTTTGGATCAACTGGATAAAAAGATAAATAATCTTAAGGCTTTCTATCAAAAAGCAATGAAAGATGGTACTCTAAATAATTACAGTGCCGTTAATCTTAAATTTGATAAACAGGTTATAGGCACCAAAAAGTAAAAGATGGAAAATAATAAAATTTCAGTAGGATTGGATGTAGGTACGACGAAGATCGTCGCTATGATCGGTCGTAAAAATGAGTATGGCAAGGCCGAAATTTTAGGAATTGGAAGAGCCAAAAGTTTAGGTGTGCATCGGGGCGTAGTTAATAATATCACGCAGACCATTCAATCTATTCAACAAGCTGTTCAAGAAGCTGAAGCCGAGAGCGGCGTTAAAATTGAAGAGGTCACTGTGGGCATTGCGGGCCAGCACATCCGAAGTTTGCAACACAGTGATTATATCACACGGTCCAATTCTGAATTAGTGATTGATGATGAGGATATTGACCGATTGATCAATCAGGTTCATAAATTGGTGATGCTTCCTGGTGAAGAAATCATTCACGTATTACCTCAGGAATATAAGATTGACGGACAGGCGGAGATCAAAGAGCCTATCGGGATGTACGGCGGGCGCTTGGAAGCCAATTTCCACGTTGTTGTTGGGCAGGTGTCATCCATTAGAAACATTGGACGTTGTGTAAAGAGCTCAGGCCTGGAGTTGGAAGGCATAACCTTGGAACCTTTGGCATCGGCAAATGCGGTGTTGAGTCAGGAAGAAAAGGAAGCTGGTGTTGCTTTGATTGATATTGGCGGCGGTACAACCGATTTAGCTGTTTTTAAAGACGGCATCATTCGTCATACTGCGGTCATTCCATTCGGAGGCAATGTCATTACTGAGGATATCAAGGAAGGCTGTTCCATTATAGAAAAACAGGCCGAATTATTAAAAATAAAATTTGGTTCCGCATGGCCAGGTGAAAATAAGGACAACGAGATTGTATCTATTCCTGGTTTAAGAGGTAGAGAGCCAAAGGAGATCACCTTAAAAAATCTGTCCAAAATAATTCACGCACGCGTTGTGGAGATTGTTGAGCAGGTTTATGTTGAAATTAAAAATTACGGACACGAAGAGCAAAAGAAAAAGCTTATTGCAGGTATTGTTTTAACCGGTGGCGGCGCACAGCTAAAACACTTAAAGCAATTAGTGGAATATATCACAGGTATGGACACCAGAATAGGTTTCCCTAATGAGCATTTGGCAGGCGATAGTGATGAAGATATAGCAAGCCCTCTATATGCTACGGCAGTTGGTCTGGTCATGGACGGATTGAAACGTCAGGAGCGCAAGCGTATAGAAAAGGCTGAAGCAGAAGAAGCAGCTGAAGACATGAATGAAGCTTCGCCTGAAGTTGAAGAAGAAGTGGTCAAGCCACCAAAAAAAGAACGACGAACATTTTTAGATAAATTGACAGAGCGTGTCAAAGATTTTTTAGATAACGCCGAGTAGGGGCAGGTCGCAACTGTCCGTAAGAACACGAAGTAAAGTAAAATATTAATTAAGAATCCAGAAAAAACCCAAAACATTATGAGCAATAAAAATGAATTTGGAAATATCGCATTCGATTTGCCAAAAAACCAATCCAACGTCATTAAAGTGATTGGGGTTGGCGGCGGCGGCGGTAATGCCATTAACCACATGTTCACCCAAGGAATCAAAGGTGTAGATTTTGTTATCTGCAACACAGATTCTCAAGCACTGCACAACAGCGGTGTTCCAAATAAAATTCAGTTAGGTGTTAATTTAACCGAGGGTCTCGGCGCAGGCGCAAATCCGGAAGTAGGAGAGCAAGCAGCAATTGAGAGCTTAGAAGATATTCGTCGCATGTTGGACACCAACACAAAGATGGTGTTTATCACGGCTGGAATGGGTGGCGGAACAGGTACAGGAGCAGCACCGGTTATTGCTAAATTGTCCAAGGAATTGGAAATACTTACCGTAGGCATTGT
Organism: Gelidibacter maritimus; assembly: GCF_014062315.1. Lineage (GTDB taxonomy): Bacteria > Bacteroidota > Bacteroidia > Flavobacteriales > Flavobacteriaceae > Gelidibacter > Gelidibacter maritimus. Next base: position 32,015 of record NZ_JACGLT010000009.1, on the reverse strand, counting down.
GACCATGCCTTTTCAGTTTGAAGGTAAAATAAGAAATGAACAGGCACAAAAAGGTATTGAAACCTTGAGAGCACATTGTGACTCGTTGGTGGTTATCAATAATAATAAATTGCGTGAGGTTTATGGAAACTTGGGCTTTAAGGCAGGTTTTTCCAAGGCAGATGAGGTATTGTCAACTGCTTCAAGAGGTATTGCAGAAGTCATCACCCATCATTATACTCAAAACATTGATTTACGCGATGCTAAAACCGTTTTAAGCAATAGCGGAACTGCCATTATGGGGTCTGCAACAGCATCAGGTAAAACACGTGCACAAGATGCTATTATGAAGGCATTAGATTCGCCTTTATTAAATGATAATAAAATTACCGGAGCCAAAAACGTCTTGTTGCTCATCGTTTCAGGTGTTCAGGAAATTACAATTGATGAGATTGGAGAGATCAATGATCATATCCAAAATGAAGCTGGACATGGAGCCAATATCATTATGGGTGTTGGTGAAGATGAGAAATTGGAAGAATCCATTTCTGTAACCATTATTGCAACGGGTTTTGATATTGAACAGCAGGATGAAATTTCGAATACAGAAACCAAAAAAGTTATTCATGCATTGGAGGACGACAGCAATGATGTGAAAGTTAAAGAACGCGAACCGGCCATTATTAAGCCTGACATCGTTCTTGAAGAGGAAGTGGAAAAAGTAGTGGTTCATAAGTTAGTCGAAGAGGAAGAGAAAAAAGATGTCGAAAATAGATTAATTCCAACAACTGAATTCATAAAAAACCTCAATGTTGTTTATGATGAAGTGTTGGATAATGTTGAAGAAGACGATTTTGTAATCACTCCAGTTGAGCCGAAAGTAGAAGCGCCGAAAGAGACTTTTGAAGAAGACGAACAGATAACATTGACATTTGATCTGCCTTTGTTTAATAAGAAGAAAGAGGAAACTCCTAAAAAGGAAAACCGAATTCTTTTTGACTTGGATAACGAAACAAAAAACATGAAGGTAAATGATCACGTCGAAATCATTTCTGTAACTCAAGCGGACGAAACCGGTGAAAAACGTTATGCACTAGATGATTTTATGACTTACGAGTCTTCAATTAATAAATCGAAAGCAAAACCGCAGCCTAAAGATGAGGAGGATATTGTATTTGAGAAGAAAGTTATTCCAGCTCAAAAAGATGCTCCTGCTCCAGAAGAGGTTGATCCTATGACCAGTCCAATTTCTGACATGTTGAAAGAACGTGCTGATGAAAGACGGCGTAAAATGAAAGATTTCAATTATAAATTCAGTTCTGCTAAGGTTGATGAAATTGAAAAGGAACCAGCTTATAAGCGTCAAGGCGTGCATCTGGATGAGAATAGGTATTCTGCAGATGTAAAGGCTTCGAGGACGACTGTTGGCCATGATGAAAATGATGAAATCCAGTTGCGAAGTAATAATTCATTCTTACATGATAACGTAGATTAATAGCAGATTTTATATTGTGTTACACTTAAAAAACCCGGAAAGCTTGATTGCTTTTCGGGTTTTCTGATTCCTGCGCCTGCCTGTCGGCTGACCGGGAAGCAGGAATCTCAGAATTAAATTGGAGATTTTTTAAAATAATGAAACTCAAATTTAAAAGTTGCGAAGTGCTGCATTAATGATTGAAGGATTGCCCCGATAGCTTTTGAGATAACCCCCTCTCGATTATTATCGGGATTATCGGGATTTTTTGGCTTTCTTACCCGACGGTCTGCGACGAAGTAAAAAAAGTAATTCTAATATGATACCTCATAACCATGGGTCGAAATGGTTCATAGTAAAGAGCTTTAAAATCAAGAACTTAGACGCGGTCCAGCTGACACGGTAGGGCAAGTCCATAAAATATGAATAAGTAATTGTTTTTTTGATCGAGGCGAGCTTCAGGGTTTAAAAATCTACTAGTGGGAATAATTTACAATTATCCTATGATTCCTTTATGCAACACTCCTTACTTTTTATTATCTTCGCAGCATCAAAAAAATAAACCATGAGTTTGCAGGAAGATTTAACGACTGCTTTAAAGTCGGCAATGAAGAGTAAAGATCAACAAGCTTTATCGGCATTAAGAGCTATTAAAGCCGAAATCCTACTTGCGCAGACAGAATCAGGCTCAAAGGAAGAAATAACTGAAGAACAAGAAATAAAGATCTTGTCTAAGTTGGTGAAGCAGCGTAAGGATAGTGCAGCCATCTATACTGAGCAAAACAGAAATGATTTGGCAGAACCAGAATTGGCACAAGCAGAAATCATCAGTCAGTTTTTACCGGCACAGTTAAGCGAAGCAGAGATTGAGAAAGTAGTTGTTGAGACCATTCAAAAAACTGGTGCGGAAGGCATGAAGGACATGGGTAAGGTGATGGGAATTGTCAATCAGCAATTGGCAGGACAAGCTGATGGGAAAACGATATCAACGATAGTAAGGGCTAAATTGGCCTAGATAGATTATAGTAAAGGTTCCTCTAACCTAAATAGAGATCCCTGCCTTAGCTGGGATTATTGGCCACGTACCTGCCCGCCGGCAGGCGGGGCTCAGCTGAATACCTTCCTGCCGGCAGGCAGGGAGCACTGGATTTCGTAAAATGAAAGAGTATTTTACATATGTATTAAAGAGTGAGGTTGATGGAAGGCTTTATAAAGGTTATACGCACGATTTAGAAAATCGTTTGAATGACCACAATTCAAGGTAAGGTGAAATCAACAAAGGGATATATGCCTTGGATATTGATATATTTTGAGACATTTATCTCCGAAACTGATGCAATCAAAAGAGAAAAGTATTTTAAAAGTGGTAGGGAATATTTGAGAAAGTTTTTGTTAAATAAGGATTACTCATCATTGTCCTATATTTATCAGACCTTTTGTACTTTTGTATCGGAAGTCATTCTCAATATATGGTCTGAAAATGAAATTCAGGATATATGTAGCCTATAAATAGAGTAACGTTAACGTCTTGATTATCATGATTGTTAGACGATTATTGAAATAATAAAGGTTCCTCTAACCTAAATAGAGATCCCTGCCTTAGCTGGGATTATTGGCCACGTAGCTCAGCTGAATAGAGCACTGGATTTCGGCTCCAGCGGTCGGGGGTTTGAATCCCTTCGTGGTCACGAATAAATAGTTCAATAAGAAAAAACGCCAAGCTCGCTTGAGCGTTTTTTCGTTTGAACTATTTTCAAAGCGGAACGCTTTGGGATCTCTAATCCCTTAAGCCAAGCTCGCTTGAGCGTTTTTTCGTTTGAACTATTTTCATCCCGAAGTCTCGGGAGGCGCTTTGGGATCTCTAATCCCTAATGCCAAGCTCGCTTGAGCCATTTATTAGTTCTAACTACTTTATCCCGAAGTCTCGGGAGGCGCTTTAAGTGATATTCAATTCCATTAGCCAAGCACTCTTGAGCATTTTTTCGTTTATTAATTTTAAAAAACCTAGGCATAAGAAATCATCATTCCGATTGTTCAAGGTAGGTGGGCGAATTTCAATTTATTGTTTTTAGTCCAAAACCGAAGAGGTATTCCAGAGGACATGCAATATCGCTGCGGTCACTTTTACCATCTACAGATGATGCCAAAACTAAGTAAGCCGTAGGTTTTCTTGGGTTTTAGCCCTCTGTAGGTTGATGTAATCTGAATAAAATTGGTGGGTAATAAGAGACTTTATTAATATATAAAAGAGACCTCAGGTCTCTTTTATATATTAATAATCTAAATGTATTGATGTAGATGATTTGGCTCGTACTTAAGAAGCTTATTTCATTAAAGGACCACAGTTATTCGTATTTTAAAACATTTCCCCATTCACTGTAGAGTTGATGTTCAAAACAAAAAACCAGTATTAACTTATTCGGGTCTTAATATAAACAAACCAAGTTTAGTGGAAGGTAAGTGGTGTTTTTTTACTGTTTATGATTTACACCAGTCTTTACCTCACAACGTCCATTGCTACAATTTCCTCCAGCGCAGGCCAATCCGAAAAGTCCCATAACTGCAGGCCAAGTACCAAGTGCAATTCCAATCCACTCGCCTTCCATGGCGCTTTGGACAATGACCCAAGACCCTATTAGAAAATAAGCTGCCCGTATCCAGGTCCATCTGGTAAAAATCCTGTTTAGCATATTATAATTAAATTTTATTGTTAAGTGAAGACCAGCCGCCACCATTATAAACCTGAGTGAAACCTTTTGATTTTAACAAGTTTTTTGCCGAAGCACTTCGCATCCCAGAAGCACAACAGGTGATTATTGGTTTATTTTTGTCTTTAAGTTTACTAAGATTTGCAGATAATGTTGATAAAGGCATGTTTTTAGAACCTTTAATATGGCCACCCTTAAATTCCGCTGCGCTTCTTACATCTACGATAACGCCACCTTCTTTTAGAAGCTGACTGTAATTTGGCGCTGGTTGTATTCCTAAAAACGCCTTAAGTTTTGCAATCATATTATGATTTTTGTGAGGTTAAATGATTTACTTCTAACCAAGAGCCGCCATTGAAACAGTTCACCCCCTGTCGACTTAAAAAACTTTCTGCTTGGCCACTTCTATTTCCTGTTGCACAGCATAAAATCAAAGGGGTTTTCATTTCTTTGAGATCTTCTATTCTATTTGGTATTTCATTGAGAGGAATATTCACGGCTCCAGAAACACTCCCTCCCATAAATTCCATGGGCGTGCGCACATCAACAATGGTGCCTTCGCTATATTTAATTGTTTGTTCTCTATTCATAAGTGTATGTTTTAAAAAATTTTTTCCAATCCGTAGGTATTAGGCTCTGATCTTCTTGCTTGAAACCAGACCCTATAGCCTTATGATGTATGTCTGCAAAGTTAAATCAAAACTACTCAACCAACAGTTACTTTGGTTACATAAGAGAACTTTAGCAAAGACGGATACATAAAAGGATCATTAAAACGAATCAATCATTTAAGAATAGAGTCAAAAGGACTTATGACTTTTTGGAAAATAAGATCTTATATGACATCCATATCCCAATATCATTTAATTTTAGAGTCCAGATAAGAAACCTTAATCGCAAGGGGGCACAAATTGCTACGCAAAGGACGTCATAAAACGTACCTCCGTAGCTCAATGGAATGTTTAGAATCGAATGGAATGAAGTATAGAAATGAGGCTGACGCCGTCAATTCTGTTTACACATATCTATGGAGCGAATCCGACCCAAAACTTTAACTTTCAGAAACCAGATCATCGTTTAGAGCACATAACCCATCCAAATGTATTTAGGAGTTATGTAATCAGCAAACTTAAAGGTATTCCTTAAATTCTACTATGATTTCAATTAGGGATCTATAGTTGAATGTCTTAGCAAAATGCGTTGTTGAACTAGGATTTAATACTCAGTGCTCCCGAAGGGCATTTTGAGACCTGATCGATTAGTTCCGCCGTTGTAGCATTTTCGGGTTTTATCCAGGGTCTTTCTTTTGGATTGTAAACTTTTGGTAATGTTTTTACACAAATGCCCGAATGGATGCATTTATCGGCTTTCCATAAAATAGTGATTTCTCCGTTTGAATATTCTTTTGTTTCCATAATTTAAGTGTTGTAGTTTTTTTATGCTCTGGATGGCCCAACCGGTATGAGAAGGCTCTATGAATATAGTGTCAGGTAGTTGTTGAAAATGAATAGTGCTGCATCAATTTCAGACTTTAAATTAATTGCATAAATCGGCTTTTGGCTGCGTTCTAATCGTGTTTAAATGCTTTTTTTAAACGACATTTGAATTACTTTTTACATAGTAACCAACAACCCTGAGTTTAATACTCTCGCGTCTTGTACAGTAAAGTAAAACACGATACTAACTTGTTGTTCATCTAACACCGATTTGGCAGCTTATGCCAACACATCGCCGATGCTTTTATCTCTATCAAATCTGCTTTTTGCATAGGGGCAGAGTGGAATAATTTTTATATTATTTTCACGTGCATAATCCACGCCCGCCATAACCAGTTGTTTTGCGAATCCTTTGCCATTAAACTTATCTTCTACGCCAGTGTGGTCAATAATAAATTTATCCGTACCGGCCCACGTAAAGGTCATTTCGCCAGCTTCTTCATCCTGGTCATAAATAACAAATCGTCCCTTTTTACCGTTGTCTTCTCGTTCTATTCTTGTCATAAATTGATGTCGTTAAAGTTTGTAATAACTAATCAGCCAATATCAAATTAAGCTGATTTTTACCATTTTTTCCTCTCCCTAAAGCGAGAAATTGTAGAAATCATCTTGATTCCTTTTATGGAGAAACAAGAGGATTTATGTGGAGTGGTTTATAGTAACCGTTTGTAAATCTTTTGTTTTGTTATGATGAGTTACAGATCCTCCAAATCTGGGACTCTAAATTTATCAATATCCCAATTCGCTTTTTTGGCTCCCGCTTGGTAAGTCGATTCTAAGAAATCGAGTAAGTCCTGTCTTGGGTTTTCGGATTCCAATAAGCTGTTGTATTTCAAGAGAGCCATCGGGCTGCCGTTGCTGTCAACCCATTCAGCTGAAGCCGGCTTTATCGATTCTTTATCAATACCATCGGGTGAAGGGTAAGTATAGGAATAGAATGCCGGTTCCGGGACATTCTCATCACCTGGCCAGAAGCCAAAACTTATGCACTCGTGTGTATAGGCATCTTTGTCTGATAGGCGTGCATCCTCTGGCATCGGTGGCGCTTCGTTACCATTGAATCGGGTGACTACTAAGTCAAAAGAATGCCAATACAGATGAACGGGACAGGTTTTACCATAAAAACGACCGCTAAAGGCCTTAAAAACATTGGCTATCCATAACATTGTTCTCCATAGATTCTTGGTGTAATCTTCGTTATAATGATGGTATTCTGTAATCTTAGAAAAAGGTTTGTCAATGTCAAGATCAAAAGGCATATCAACAATGGACACTGAAATATTGAGTGTTTCCAATATATTCATCAGCTTTTTATAGAAATCGGCCACCGTAAGTTTATCATGCAGCGGGAAGGACTCGAAATCACCTTGACTGGTATGGACTTCCAATTGATGTTTTTGGACATTTATACAGATCTCAAATTGGTCTGCTCCCGAATTATAGGGAATGGGATGTGTTGAAAATCCTTTCGTGTCAATATACTCCGTGATGTACCACCAATGGTTTTTTCTTGGTGTCATTTTTAGGCGAATCTTCCCGATAATTTGTAAAAATAAGTGCAAGGTCATTTTTTCCTGCACGTATTTTTTGTAAGGTAGAACGGGTAGTTTATGTTGATTTTCCATGATTCTTTTAATTTAATGAGTATTCATTTAAATATTTTAATTCCTGAAAATGCTTAGCGGTTTTATCCTCTGTAGTATTGGTTTTAGTGAACGTGCAATGTTTGTTTGATGCCCTAACAATCCATTCCGGCCGCGTTCATCGCCTTAAGTTAATCATTCTACGTGATTTTCACGCATATTTTTTAAGGCTTTTGTCCATCTCTGTAGTGAATTTAGCATCGCCGTTGCCGATCTTTCTAAAGGAGGGTTCGCTTCAAAAACATTATTCTCATTTATAAACTGCGTAAAAAAAGGAATGTTTACGGCTTGGGGTATGGGCATCATCCCTAAAGTGGTTACGGGCAACTTTAAATCTTGAACCGCTCTCGTGCCTCCGGAAACCCCACCGTAACTTACAAATGCCATAGGCTTTTCATTCCATTCTGCAGATAAATAATCCAGTGCATTTTTTAATGTGGCCGGGTATCCATAATTATATTCGGGGGTCACGATCACGAAAGCGTCAGCACTGTCAATGGTGTTACTCCACTTTTTAGTATGGGCTTTGGTGTATTTCTGCAGCCGAGGATGTTCGGGTTCGTCCATAAATGGAAGGTTTATTTCCTTTAAGTCGAGGAGTTCTACTTCAAAATTGGGGTGTTGCTGCGCAATTTTTAAAAACCAATCGGCAACAATTGGCCCTTTGCGTGATGGTCTCGTGCTGCCAATGATGATTTTGAGTTGATAGGTCATCTATTATTATTTATTGATATTCGTTATTTATGATGAGGTTTATGCGACTGATTTTAGGATAGAGTCGGGATCATTAATCTTCTAAATAACCAAACTTCCCTAAGTTAAAATCGTTGAAGGCTTCCATTAGTTCTTGTCTGGTATTCATTACAAAAGGACCTTGTGCAGCAATGGGCTCATTGATTGGTGCGCCACTTAATACTAAAACTACAGCATCATCATTGGCTTCAATTTCAAAGTTTTCACCGTCGTTGGTCATGAGTGCCAAATGGTCTGTTGGAGTTTTGTCTGTTCCATTCACAATAATATTTCCTTCAATAACCAGAAGGAGCGTGTTGTATGTTGCAGGAAACTGAAAATCGGCCTTTCCACCTTTTTTTAATTTAGCATTGAACATATGTACTGGTGTAAAAGTGGAGGCTGAGCCGTGTGTGCCTTTATATTCCCCTGCAATCACTTCAATAGTACCGGAATTATCCGGCAAGTTGTGCCGTTCAATAGTTTCATAGGTTATGGCTTGATATTTGGGGTTGCTCTTTTTATCCTTTGCGGGAAGGTTGATCCATAGCTGTACCATTTGGAAGTCGCCACCGGTTTTGCTCCATTCGGCTTCGTGGTATTCTTTATGCAAAATACCTTTAGCTGCAGTCATCCATTGGATATCTCCTTCGCCAATTACACCGCCACCACCGCTGCTATCATGATGGGCCACTTTACCTTTATAGGCAATTGTTACCGTCTCAAAACCTTTATGTGGATGAACGCCGACGCCTTTGGGCTTATCGGAAGGTGGAAATTTATAGGTGGAGTTATAATCCAACATAATAAAAGGATCCATCCGTTGCATATCCATTTTAAAGTTGCTCGGTATAAAGTTATGTACCCTAAAGCCGTCGCCAACAAAATGTGGCTCGCGTGGGCTTGCTACTAATTCTACTGTTTTTGTTTTCATTGCTTGGGCATTTAAAATTTAATATATGTTATCCCCAGGAATGGGTTATAATTCTCCGTTGTTTATGGTTTTAAGAGTTCATATCCAACGTCTAAACTGTCATATGGTATAAAATGTCACCTTGAACGCAGTCGAAACGCTATATTTTGCCTTCCGACAACGCTCAAGGTGACTGGTGTTTTAATACCTATTATTGTTTGGTGAATTGCAGATTCGCAATCAATCGTACTTTATCACTAACCACGATACTACCCGCTTCAGTGACTGCATTCCAGCTCAAGTTAAAGTCTTTACGGTTGATGCTTCCTTCGGCTTCAAATCCGGCTTTAGTCTGTCCGTACGGATCTTCAGCAATGCCATTGAAATCAACATCAAGCGTGATCTCTTTCGTAATGTCTCTAATGGTTAAATCGCCAACCATTTTCTCGCCATCAAAAGATTTTGACTTGAACTTAAGTTCAGGATATTTCTCAGCATTAAAAAAATCATCCGATTTTAAATGTGTGTCTCTATCGTCGTTTTTAGTACTGATGGAGTCAATTTTAGCGTTGAAACTGAACTGTGCATCTTTAAAAGTGTCATCAGCAGCTTCAATAGCGGCGTCAAATTCACTGAAGCTACCAGTTACCGTTGAAATCATCATGTGTTTCACTTTAAACTCAATTTCTGAATGTGTCGGATCTACTTTCCAATTTGTTTTTTCTGTTGTTTGCATTATGTTATTATTTATTGGTTAAACATTTAATTCCCACCATTGGGTTCTATAGCCTTATGCTTGCGGTCCCTAAGGTTTCTTTATTTAATACAAAAATACAGTACTATAGCTTCCTGTACATTGATGTATGATAAGAAGTGAACAGAGTGAAGCTCAAACTATTGATGTAGTGCTTTATATAATAGGTTAGTGATCTGATTACAGTGGCTTTTACAGATGCAGGCTACTTATCCTAAAGGTTCCTAATTGTCACCAATAGAATCAATGCTTCACAAACTTTTAATTTTGTATGAACTAAAAAGTACAGACGTTCAAGATGGAAATTTGGTCAAGACTTTATATTCATTAATTAAAGGAAGAGCAACACTATTTCTTGTTGCGGCAGCGTGGGGAGGTGCTAACTTCTGAAGTTTTTTCGAGCCAATTCTTTGCGGACGCGGCTTAGGCTTTCGGGGGTAATGCCCAAATAGGAGGCGACCATAATTTGCGGAACGCGTAAAAGAATGTCGGGGTACATTTCAATGAATTCGAGGTAACGTTCCTCTGCACTAGCACTCAATAACATATGGATCCGATTCTGCAAATGCCGAATGTGATTATGAAGTAGTTTGTTGTTAAAATCAATAAATGCCGGAATTTTCTCTGAAAGCTTAGCGATGAAACCCTCATCAATTAATATGACTTTGCTGTGTTCTAAGGCTTGAATATAATAAGCGGAGGATTCGTCAAAATAAGCACTTTCTCTATCGGATACAAACCAATTCTCAGGAGCAAAAGAAATTGTGTGTTCTTTACCTTTACTATCAATGGCATATTGTCTTAACAGTCCGTTTTCAACGAAGAATGTATGCTTACAATATTCATCTTCCCTTAATAAAAACATGTCTTTCTCAACCTTTTTAATCGTGCAGTTTTCTACAATCGGTAAAAGATCCTGTGCATCAACTTCCAAGTTTGAACTCAGGTATGTAATTAGTTTGAGAGGATCCATATTCTATCTGACCAATTTATTTGAGACAATGGTATGCTGTTTTCAGCTGACTCAAATTTACAGTTTTAATTCAGAGGATTGAAGTAAAATATTATGAATTACATTTTGGAAGTTTTAATACCGATGGTGGTCTGTTCATACTATATGTTGGTTCTGATTTTAATCGGTCTCTCTATATAAAATTTCGAGCAAGCTTTCCTTGCCTATGATAACGCATCTGCCGTTTATCGAAAAAAACGTTGAAATATGAAATACGCGGTGCTATCTGCTTTCGATTGGCGTTATTTGCATTGTGTCAGCATTATTTATAATTAATGAAATTTCAACAGAGGGGCAGATCATCCTAGGCGTGCTTATTTTCCTAATTGTAAGCCTCTTGCTTTTTTATGGTTTCAGGGCGCTGGAGTTGGTATATGTGCTTTTGCGAAAGAGGCCATTTTTTGTTTATTATCCTTTTTACCTCAAAAGGCTTAACGCACGGCACCGGTCAATTCTCCAAACTCAATTTCCGTTTTATAATAAACTGTCACCAAACCAAAAAAAGCATTTTGAGCATCGCGTCGCACAATTTATAATCAGGAAAAAAATTATCGGTCGGGAGAATTTGGTGGTTACTGACGAGATGAAAGTGTTGATAGCGGCCACGGGGGTAATGCTGACTTTTGGATTTAGAGACTATAAAATTGCCCTAATGGAGCGGATTTTTATTTATCCGGATGTTTTTTATTCCCCGCAGAATGAGGCCTACCACAAAGGCGAATTCAATCCGAAGTTTAAATCGTTGGTGCTATCCTGGAAGCATTTTGTAAAAGGCTATACCTACGGCGATGATAATGTAAATTTGGGCATTCATGAATTTGCCCATGCCATTCATCTCAACAGCATTAAACAAAACGATGTGAGTGCCACCATTTTTTCCGATACGTTTAAAGCGCTTATGGGTTTATTATCAAAAGATGAAACCCTCAGAAAAGAACTCATTGCTTCCGATTACTTTAGAGCCTACGCCTATACCAACGCTTATGAGTTTATAGCGGTGCTCTTGGAAACATTTATAGAAACTCCACAGGAATTGAAACTGCAATTTCCTGAAATCTATAATCTGACCAAGTAGATGCTCAACTTTAGGTTTGCAGCGTATTAATAAACTAAGGTTGAAAAATTACAGGCGGAACATCATCATTAAGGAATGTTGGAAGTGGTTATTGGCGTACAACTTCTTATCCAGTGCAAACTTAGATGTTGACTGGAATCGTATTCCAACGTCTTGATTAAACCAATATTGTATGCCAGGGCCTATATTAATTGTGGATGTTAAGTCGTCCACATAAAGCAGTCCCAAGCCTCCACTTAAAAACAAGTCAATTCGTGGAGAATCAAAAAGATAATCTGTGAAATACCATTTAAAATTAGCATTTGTAGAGAAATAGGTAAGATTTTCCGGTGCTGTCCCGTTATTGATAGGGTCTCCAGTTTTATAGCCATTAAGACTGATATCAAATTCTGCAGCAAATTCTTTATCCCATTGATGCTCAATAGCAACGGCAAGTGGGAATCGGAAAGCGTAGTCGCCCAATCTTTTAAAGGGATTTTCCGTATTCAAACTTCCAACTGTATTCAAACCAACACTAGCTTTCCAATTTTGTTCAAAACTGTAAAATCTTTGGGCGTTAGCAGTTACCCCAATAACTGATATAAACAGACAAATAAGAATCTTTTTCATAAAAAGGCTTTGGGACAAAAGTAATCCTTTCCTTCTAATACTCCAAGCATTGCAACTAAGTTTTTTAGCTCATTTGATAAACTTAAGTCCTATTTTGTTTTTTAAAAGATGTCTTCTATAACTTTTGTTATACAGCAATAAATTTAATCGCACATAAATGTTCACTAATATATTTGTGATGGAATATACCACTTTTCTTAAAATCGGGTAGCGTAAGCTTAGCGTAAAATAATGTCTTAGAAGCTTAGAGTAATTAGACGATTTTATAGGGGTCATCTCTTTAAAAAACACGCTAGCTATGGCTAAAAATGATTGGGAATGTTTTTGACCAGATAAATTTTCGATTACGACGGGTTTGTTTGTAAGATTTATTGCCAGACAATCATAAATGGGTTTAAATGCGAAATATACGTAACGCTGGGCTTTGTCATTAATTTGAAACGCCAAGATACTGATTTTGATGGCATCTTCTATGGATGGGATACAGATCCCATTTACTATGCGTTTATTTTTTAGTACCTGCTCATTCACAATTAAGTGTCTGTGCTCATGACGTAAGATTTCGCTGTGCAGCTCAATGGCGCCAAACTTTTGGGGCGAGACCTGTCTCGGTAAATGTCGATGGTTGATCCGTTCAATAATACCGGTCACCGTTTCCGTATATCCGTATTTGGTTAAGAGGTCAAAAGCATTTTGCAGTTGGTTTTCGGCCACTAAAACATCGATATCGGTCAACATGCGTTCTGCGGGGTCCTTAAAAGAATGACCAGCAATCAGGGCTATCCCCTTAATAAACACATGGTCTATGTTTTCCTTTTTAAAAATCTCCGATATCTCACGAGCTTCTGTTAATAAGACCTCATTTCTGCCTCTATTGATATGGGATATTTCCTTGAGATAAACCGATAAATCTTCGGGAATTAAAGCTATAAGCTTCTTCGCTTTTAACCGACAGTAGAGTGCAGGCAACATTAAATGTTTACTACCAATAACCACCACCTGGTCCCAATCTATGGAAGTCTCTTCCATTTGTCGAGAGAGCGCCTCCTGATTCTCAGTGAAACTCAAGATGTCTGCAATAAATTTCGTGGTGGTATATACGGGACGCTTTGTCACTAGTTGAAAATGTTAAGTTGCCATCAAATGTAATGAAAGCGTGATGGAATTTTAAGTGTTTATGAATTGAATAACTTCTTGAATTCGGAAACGGCAGTGGCATTGTCGGCATAAATAAGCTCATAACACGAGACCCCTTTAAGCCAATCTAAAAAACCTTGGGCATTGGATGCCAACGGAGACAACCAGGAGTCGGGGATTAGGGTTTCCATAACTTTTTCTATCCCGATGGTTTTCATCTCTGATGTTGCCTGCGCATCATAATTGACCAGAACTATCTTTTTACAAGGAAAATGGGATGCGGCTTGGCCGAAATTTATAATGGGAGGGATATACTTTATTTTCACTTGCTTTGAAGTGCTTTGGTAAATTGGAAATTGTTCGAAATTTGAAAACAAGGTCTCCAAAGTTTTAAACGACCCTTGTTTAACCGAAATACCTGACGGAAAACGGTACAATTCTTGGTTTTTGGCTGATAGCGGTGTGAAATCGTCTGCTAATACATCAAAACCATTCGCCATCAGTACTGCTGAAAGCGTACTTTTTCCCTTTCCTGAATCGCCAATAATCATAATGGCTTCCTTATTGTTGCATACGGTTGAGGCATGAAAAGTAGCTATCCAATCGGATTCTTCTTTATCGTAAAGTGTATTGACAATTTGCAAGGCGAATTGACCTTGTAATAAATGATGGTCAGTTGTCAAATAATGACCAATGTATTGTTTGTCCTTGAATAAATAAAGATGCGGATCTTTATTGAAAACGTCAAACGTAGTAGAGGGCAGTTGCGCCGACAACATTGTCGCATGCGCCCACTGGGGGTGAATTAAATTCTGGATGTAATGCGAACCAAAATTCACGGCTATTGACCGATCTCCAAAATCATAGACTTCTTTCAAGTTGGTTTTTTCAACGGTTGGAATTTTGGACTTTTCCAGAAGATCATTTTCTACAGGTGTATTGGCTGATACCAATACATCCCTTAGCTGATTGTAATATGAGGCGGTGTCGTGTTGCGAAAGGTCTAGCAAGCCATTTGTGCGCTCCTCAAAATCATCTTCATTAGCAGCGGCTAAATACGAGTCCATGAGCGTTTTCAAGGCGTCAGGGACTACAATGTATTGATTGGAAGCTTCAAACCATAAAATCCAACTATGAGATAGTTGGGTAAGGTGTTTTGGAGATAGTTTTACTTTCATATCTAAGGACAATCGTCAAATGGATCGCCGCCAGTACAAGGGGGAGAACTCGCATGAGCCTTTTTTGGATTCAATATAATAAAAGTGCCCACAGCGGTTAATGCAGCGTATTTGCCCATACGGTGCAGCGCTTCTTTACGTGATATTTGGTCATTAGAGTTTTTGTTTTCCATTTTGTAAAAATAAGGATCAGTTCAAAAATAATTAAACCACAGTTCATAAATATAACAATTTTATGTGTTTTTAGGATCTATTTTTATTTTGTTTTTAAGTTTCATGTTTTGAACAGCTGTAGATTATATTGAAAGTTGGAGTGTGCTTATAACTTTCTTTGGTTTTGTGAAAATATGTGCAAGGAAGCTCTTATGAATAAAATAATTTATTAAATTGAGAAAGGATTAAGTTGTTGTCGGGGTAGTGGTGTTCATAAAACTAAATCAGTTTTAACCACCCTAAAAAAGTTCTATTTTTGATACCAGATTTGACAACCACGACTTTAGTATTATATACTTCATATTTAAGATAAACGACTTTAGTGCGGGAATCTTTGAGGTGGCTTTTCCGAAACTTTGGATTGGAAAGATTAAGATTAACATTTTTTGAGCTGCTCATTGATGTGGGAAATTGATCACAATTAATAAACATTAGTTGCAACATTTCAAAAACACTCTCCTTAACAGAAATGGCTGAGGTAAACGATAAGTTAATTAATTTAAGCTGATCAATGGGTATGATCAAATGTTAGTACGTTCAAGCCGTTCGCTGTCAATACTGCTAATGGATTGTTTTTCCCATTCCTAAAATCATCACTAATCGAAATGGATACTTCGTCTTTACAAACGATTGAGCCAAGAGATGAAGCATTCGAATCTGATTCGTTGTTATAGTAAAATGTGTTTATGAGTTTCAATGCAAACTGACCTATATAAACCTTGCCCTTAAATTTACAAAACTTAGTTTGTTTTGAGGAGATAACAAACACGGCAGTTGCTTGTTTTCTGTCACATTTGTTGTGTAGGTTGCTGTTGGTGGGGCAAGTTTTGGATAGCTACAGCTTCAAAATTCACAGTAACATAAATTTTACCAAAATTATAGGTTCCCACTGTTTGGAATAGTGTTTAGTAAGACGTGTCAATCGGATGATCTTAATGGGCATTTTTGGATTTGGGTATGAATATTTAGGGGTTCACTTCGTTCAACACAGGATGTTTTTGACTTGTCGTCTGAATGTTTTTAATTAAACTTTTAAGCATTTTTCAGATCCTCATTAACTTTCAGAACGAAAAAACATCTAACAAAACTTTTGTTGAGTTGGAGGATATTGATTAGAGTTCTCAAAGCACAGAACCCAACTATTTGATAGTTGGGTTCTGTGCTTTGAGAAAATTTATTTTTCAATGGTTTTTAAAAAGATTATTAATCAAACATGCCACCACCGGGATCCAATGGATCATCTGGGGTAGGTGATTGTGCTTGTGCTTTTTTAGGGTTTAAGATCAAAAAAGTACCCACAGCCGTAAGGGCGGCATATTTGCCCATTCGCTGCAAAGCCTCTTTTCGTGTGATCTCAACTTTAGGTTTATTCTTCTTCATAGTGTAAATATAAAAATCATTTAGGAAAAAAAATAAATAATAATCCGTTAATATTGTTTTACTAGGATTTATTATTTAACTGTATTTTCTTGATTTTAGATTGTGTATTATTATTGAGTTTAATGATATAAATTCCTGATGCCATTTTTGATACTTCAAATCTGTTTTCCGTCTGGTATGGCTGTACATAAAAGGTTTGTACAAGACGACCGTTGAGATCAAAGATTTCAAGATTGGTAACTTCATTTACAGTGCCCTTAACGATAAGGCTACCAGTATTGAGCGGGCTGTAAACATCTAAGGCATCAAAGACAGGATTGTTCGTGCTTAATGATTTGTTTGTAAATCTTAATGAGAAGCGTCCCATGTCACCCGTAAGATTTGTGCTTGGTGTGAAAATATGATGATTATTATGGGGCAGAGTCGAGGTATTAAGGAGCGTAGATGTTTGAGCCACTTTGTCTTCAAAATAAACCTCAACGGTTTCGGGTAGCGGTGATGGTGCCGGCGTGTCGATGGCACTAATGGTTATCTGTTCACCTTGACTTGCTTTAATGCCAATAGGAACAATAACTTCCGTCTCTAATATACTATAAGGTAAGGTTTGTATAACTAAAGGTACATCACGATTTGTCGAATCTTCCACTAATTTAGAAAATATAGTAAAAATAGGATTACCAATTTGCGCACTGTCATAGCCACGGTCATGGTCTAAGGTACCCTGATTATTAAAATAAATATCTGTATATGTGCTATTTGAATTATTTGTAATTGTTAAACGTAAACTTGCATTTTCGATTGGTGCGGCGGCTCTAAATTCAATAAAATCATCGCCATATCCTGGTGTCCTTGAAGTTAACGTAAAAGTAAATGAACCACCCCCAGTTTTTGAAGATACATAGAAACCTTGTCCTGGTGCCATATCCCTTTGTCCAGATAAGGTGGTTGATAAGTTATGAACTTCCCATATGTCACTACTAATGTTTGAATTACTAGGATTGCCATTATATGCATAGATGCCATCATAGTTTTCGCTCTCATCAAATTGGGGCGTATTTAATTGAATCAATTCATACATATCAACATAGGATGGATAAGGGTTTCCAATAAGATTCCATCTTCCATAGTTGTCGGACGAGTGTGCTATTGGGACACTAAAGTTATTCGTGACGATTGTACCAGTAAATAGAAATTGGCCACCAGTTAATGATGAGCCGTCAATTTTTGAACCTGCTCTATAGCCAACACCAGATTCTAAGAGGGTATTCTCATTTATCACGGTATCATAGTTTTGATATGTTGCCGTGGCTTTATTATATGGCCCAAAGCCCTTTTGGGTTGGTATCGTAGGATGGGATAATAGATTATCGTTATCTTCTGCGAAGGATCCGAAAGTTTGTCCTGCAAATGGTGACGATATTAAATCGTTTCTGCCTGTCGAGCCACTGCCCGCGACATTCACGTGTCTTTGGTATTGCGAAGTTCCGCTGCCCCCAACTGAGTTTGCAATTAAACCTGAATATTGGGAGGAATTAGATTCAAAAGACACTAAGCCATTATTAATAAGGTTATCGATGATCAATGTACCATCTGGGCCAATTAAAAGTGTTCCACCTGGAACGATTTCTATGTTATCCGTAACATAATCATATTCATTATCTACAAACTCCATGTACGCGTATTTTGCATTAAGAGGCAGGGTAGTGGGATTGATTACAGAATGAAGAATAGGTGTGTTCTGATGTGCTGTTGGGTCACTGATTTTCGATGTCACGCCAATACCTCCAAAATACCCTGTACTGTTATTGCTAACAAACTTAATTGGATAGTTGACGTTGTCATACCCGTAGAAGCCAGCGTTGGAAGCCATAAACATACTAAAATAAACACCTTTGGTTGAAATGGTGCTGATATCCAGCTTGGAGATTTTTATGGCAATTTCCAGCGCAACCGAACTAGTGTGTCGAACAACCTGTTCGGTAGGAGGAATTATTCCCCAATTACGACCACCCCTTCTATGATGCATCGTCTTCTCTCCTGAAGGGTTGTTGGTAATAACAAATCTATCATTGGCAGTGAACGGAAGCGTTGGGGTTCTTTCATGCTGCCGCATTCCTATTGTTGATCCAATGCCAGAAGTAAGATCTATTTGTGGATCTGCATCGAAATATATCGTAAAATAATGATCTGCACCAAAAGTACCTGATGTTCTAAACGCTCCAAAATACATGGTTTTAGATTCCTCATCGAAAGAAACGTAATAATCCACATTAGCGTCACCAGTTATTTTTTGTGATGGAAGAAAATCATTGGGACTGCCAGTAAATGTAACAGTTTGTGAAAAAGATAAATTAAATGTTATAAAAAGGATAGCTAATAGCATCCAAGAAGAGTAGTTTTTTGCCATAATATACTGTTAATTTGGGTTGTACCGTTTTTTTAACTTGTTTGCAAAGATATTAAAAGTTAATTCAATTTGACCGTTTGTCGATAAATAAATTATACAGTGGTTTAACTTCAGACTGATTCATCTACGACGATCTTCTTAAAATCAAGTTGTTAATAGTAGTAATTTAAAAATCTTAATATACAAAAATTTTCTTAATCTTCTCCATAGCCCCTGATCGCAGCTTTAAAATGTATATGCCTTTGGATAATTTGGAGAGGTCCAACGTGTTGTTTTTGATCTGCTCATTCAATTGACGTTGGATTAAAGCTCGTCCTTGCAGATCATAAAGCGTAATGTTCGTATCTGGTTTAAGCACTTGCTTAATCTGTAGTATGTGTGAGGCATTTGAAGTGGCTATTAAGAGTTCATTCAGGCCATGGCTACCATAAGTAAGTGTTGTATTAACTATATGTAAGTAAAAGCGGCCACTATTAGATAGATTGGCATTTGGATCCAGCTGGTAATCGGACAAGTTTAATAAGGTAAATGTGCCTTGCTGCTTATCCTCTAAATAAACGTCTACCTCTTCGGGAAGTCTGCTGCCCTTCATCTGAATGGTAAGCGCTTGATCTTTGGTTGCTTTTACAACCAGTGGAATAATGACGCCCTCGTCAAGATCGGTATAAGCCAACGATTGCACCGCCATATCAAGATCGGTATGGTCTTCTACCAACTGTGAGGCGATTGAAAAATCCGGAGCTTTCCCGCCGTAAATGCTAGCATCGTACCCTGGATCTAAGCCTTTTGTGGAATGGTCATTAAAATACACTTCCGTACTATAATTACGGATGCCACTGGTCATATCAAGTTTTAAATAGCCTACGTTATTTTTGATTATAGGTTTGTCAACCAAAAATTCGCTCGTCTTGCCTATTGTACGCATGCCCGGCTCAAATGTAATGGTATCACCATCTTTTTTGGCAGCCACCATAAATCCTTGACCAGGCGGTAGTTTGGCTTGAGGATATAATGTAAGATACGCTTGGTTATAAACCTGCCAGCCGCGTGTTGCATCGCCATTAAAACTATAAATTCCCACCGACTCTGGCGCCAATTGTTCGGAGTTGGCCAAGAGGAAGTCGGACAATTTGAGATAGGAGGGATAAGGGTTGCCCAAAAGGTTCCATGCCGCCAAGGCTGGCCCTGAGTGTGACATCGTTTTATGGACCTCACCCGTATTCACGTTGCCGTTAAATATAAAGCTGCCATTATCAGTAGCTGCTGCCCTGTAGCCCGTAGCGGCTTTTAAAATCGGCTTGTCTTTTTTTGAATACTTATCAAAGGCCGCTTTGGTTTTGTTAAATGGTCCAAATTGAAATTGTGAGTTGGCCGTATTACTGACGATATTCGGATTCGCTTTTCTAAAGGATTCAAAGGTTTCGCCCGTCACGGGTGCTGATATAAGAAGTTCATTGCCCGATCCCGATAACAAGGTTTTGGTTTTCATCTGACGTTTGTAGGTCACTGTACCAGCTACCTCACCTGATACGATCAGGCTGGCAAACGCGTCTGATCCCGATTCCAAGGTTACTTTATTGGCGGTAAATAGATTGCCGTTGACCGTAAGGGAACCCGTTTTCTGAATAAGGATACCTGCTCCGGGATTAACTTTAACATTTTTAACCTGTACGGCATTGGCTTCTGTATAGACGCCATTACCGATAATGATATTTTTGTCGCCAGTTTTAGCACTTGGCGCATATGGTGTCCAGGTGCCGTTATTGAATTGTAGGCCGTCATAGGTGATCTTGCCACTAAGTCGTATTCCCGTATTTTCGAGGCCCAATACGGTCCCGAGCCCGCCTTCTATATCTAAAGTGCCCAGTGGTCCCAACATGCCAATATTGGCGGCAAAACCATAGAGCCTAAAGATTATAGACGCTCCTGGTGCCGATTTTAGGGCAGTTTCAATAGTGGGCGATTGCCCCGAATTGCTGACCTTGTCGTGTGCATAAATGTCCGATTTAAAATCATCCAGACTGGTTCTGATTCTTATTCTTGCCGGCCCGTTTCCAGTGAAAAAATGAGAAAACCCATCGGGGTCTCGGTCAAAATTGATCTGTAATTCGGTAATATCAACAGTATAACCAGGATCTGCAGTAACGGACCATTCAATATAGTCTCTTGTGTCAATGCTTTTATCCGAGGTCCAATTGCCACTGTTAAAGGTAGGGCCCCCACTTACCGTCAGTCCAGGACCTCGCGAAAGCGGCTCAGCGGAGATGTTCGGAACCGTAACCGCTTCGGGTACCTTGGTTCCTGAAAAAGCAGCAATAACCTGTCCCGAAACAGGTAATGCCATAGCGCATACTAAACTTAATGTAAGTATCGGTTTCATCAGAATTTTAATAAGCATCCACTGAGTTTTGCGCAAAAGTATATGGGAATTATTTAAGTTGATATTAAAATTTAAAAAAACATCATAAAAATAGCGATAAAGTGCTTAGGTCCAAAATCCGTGCCTCTTTTAATCGCTAATATCCAATGATAGCCACTGCAAAATTAAACGGAATTGACGAATTAACGCCTTATAACGTCAGAATAATACCACTTATTATCTTTTGACACTAATGATGGCGTTGCTTTCTTATGGCCATCATTCCTTATAAATTGTTTGATTTAATCATTAGATGCTGTGGTTGGGCCGAGTTAGCATGTGTTACGGCATTAAATCTTGTTCATCATTACCATGATTAATGCTAGACCAGTCCAGTGGTGCTTAAATACAATTCACCGCGCAATATGGAAGGGAATTGGTTCCATTTTCTGATTTCCATCAGTTGGTTTTAACCCTCAAGGCCTCATTCAAACACAAAGACAATGTCTTATTTACGTTTCATTTCCACAAGACTTTTGATTATAAAATTCCTATTTTTTGGCATACAGCTGGTAGAGTCTCATGAATTTCAGCTACACTTTTATATCTTTGACCATCCGAAATCTAAAACCATCTAAAGTAGACCTTATGCCTTGGTATGTCCTTATTACAAAACCCAAACACGAACTCAAAGTTGCTGAACGATTGACTGAAGCTGGCTTTGAAGTCTGTTGTCCCACTCGAGTAGAAGTCCGGCAGTGGAGTGACCGTAAAAAGAAAGTCACCGTACCACTACTGCCTTCCATGGTGCTTGTTAATTGTGCTGAAAAGGATCGGGCGCAGGTTTTTCTTATTCCCGGAGCAGTGCGGTATCTATTTTGGTTGGGTGAGCCGGCAGTTGTACCGGCAAAGGAGGTGCAGGTTTTAAAGGATATTGCGAGTCAGAAGCAACAAGTGATTTCTACAGAGAAAATTGAAATTGGTCAAGAGATTGATTTAAAACAATATGGTTTGACCGCGAAAAAAGGCACGGTAAAATATATTTCCGGGAATCAATGTTGGGTGGTTTTGCATCAGTTGGGCTATGTGATTAAGTTGAAAATTAAGTAATGAGTCAAGCCAATCTCTAAATTAATCCTATTTTTGCATCTTTTTGAGCCTAAATTCGATTAATTTGCCTGAAAATCAATTGATTTAAAATCAGATGCGCGTCGTTATTAGACGGCCAGCAGCGCAGCATTGAAGTTACTTAAAAATCTATTAAACGCTTAAAATGAAAAAAATTGCACTTATTACGGGGATAACTGGACAGGACGGCGCCTATCTTGCTGAGTTTCTATTGAATAAGGACTATGAGGTCCACGGTGTCAAAAGGCGTTCTTCGTTGTTCAACACCGATAGAATAGATCATCTATATCAGGATCCGCACGAAAAAGATCGGGATTTTTTCCTGCATTATGGCGATCTGACCGATAGCACCAACCTTATCCGATTGATAAAGGATATTCAGCCTGATGAGATCTATAACCTGGCCGCCATGAGCCATGTCAGTGTGTCTTTTGAGATTCCGGAATATACGGGCAATACCGATGGCTTAGGAACTTTACGCATCTTGGAAGCGGTCCGTTTGTTGGGTCTGGAGAAAAAAACAAGAATCTACCAAGCATCAACTTCAGAGCTTTACGGAAAAGTACAGGAGGTGCCACAATCTGAAACCACTCCATTTTATCCGCGGTCGCCTTATGCGGTAGCAAAAATGTACGCCTATTGGATTACGGTCAATTACCGTGAAGCATACGGGATGTACGCCTGCAATGGTATTTTGTTCAATCACGAATCGCCAATTAGAGGTGAAACCTTTGTCACCCGAAAAATAACCCGAGCGGTCTCTCGTATTGCGCTTGGTTTACAAGACAGGGTCTATTTGGGTAATTTGGATGCGAAGAGAGATTGGGGGCATGCCAAGGATTATGTCCGTATGATGTGGATGATCCTTCAAGCCGACGAACCTGAAGATTGGGTCATTGCTACCGGTAAGACCACGACGGTAAGAGATTTTATAAAAATGGCCTTTGCAGAGGTGGGCATTGAGGTCGCGTTTAAAGGCTCGGGGGTAGAAGAAAAAGCCTTTGTGACAGCTTGCCATGATCAGAAATTCCAGTTGCCAATAGGAGCTGAGGTGGTCAATGTCGATCCTAAATATTTCAGACCTACTGAGGTGGATCTTTTAATAGGAGACGCTTCTAAGGCTAAGCATAAACTCGGCTGGGAGCCTCAACTGAACCTGCAGGATTTGGTCAAAGACATGATGAAAAGCGATATCAAACTCATGCAGAAGGAACAATATTTGAAAGAAGGAGGCCATAAGACCCTCAATTATTATGAATAAGCATGGATAAAAACAGGAAAATATATATTGCAGGCCATAAGGGGATGGTGGGCTCTGCCGTTTGGCGGGCTTTGAGCCAGTTGGGCTATAGCAATCTGATTGGAAAAAGCAGCAAGGATCTTGATTTAAGAAACCAGGCACAGGTCACTGAGTTTTTCGAGCAAGAGCGCCCGGAAGTTGTGATTAATGCCGCTGCTAAAGTGGGTGGGATTCTGGCCAACAGTGAACACCCTTATCTGTTTTTGATGGAAAATTTACAAATTCAGAATAATTTAATTGATGGTGCCCATCACCATGATGTCAAGAAATTCATCTTTTTAGGGAGTTCCTGTATTTATCCAAAAATGGCGCCCCAACCTTTAAAGGAAGACTATTTGTTGACCGGGAGTTTAGAGCCCACCAATGAGTGGTACGCCATTGCGAAAATTGCAGGGGTGAAAGCTTGCGAAGCCATTCGCAAACAGTTCCATAAAGATTTTGTCAGTTTGATGCCAACCAACCTTTACGGGCCTCACGATAATTTTGACTTGAGATCGTCGCATGTATTACCCGCTATGCTCAGAAAATTCCACGATGCAAAACAGAACAATGAGCCTGTCGAATTATGGGGAAGCGGAACGCCAATGCGCGAGCTTCTCCATGTTGACGATATGGCAAAAGCTGTGGTTTACGCCCTCGAACATGTGCTACCCGAACACCTTTATAATGTTGGCACAGGGAAAGATGTCACTATTAAAGAGTTGGCACATACCATACAAAACATTGTGGGACATCAAGGAACCATTCAATGGGATTCCTCAAAACCCGATGGCACCCCACGCAAACTAATGGATGTGAGTAAGCTGAATAATCAAGGCTGGAAGGCTGAAATTGATTTGCAGACAGGCATAAAAATGACTTATGACTGGTTTTTGCAAAATCAGGACACTATAAAAACAAACATATTATCATAATAGAATGAACTTGGGGAGTACTGCTTTTTTCGTAAATTTCCCATCTGAAAAAATAAACTAATGAAAATTAAAAACATTTGCTGTATTGGTGCCGGTTACGTAGGCGGACCTACCATGGCGGTTATCGCACAAAAAAATCCAGATATAAAAGTAACCGTGGTAGATATCAATGCTGCCCGAATTGCCGCTTGGAACGATAAGGATTTAAACAAACTACCTATTTATGAGCCTGGCTTGGACAAGGTAGTCGAAGAGGCTAGAAATCGAAATTTGTTCTTTAGTACAGACGTCGATACAGCCATTGAAGCTGCCGATATGATTTTTATTTCGGTCAATACCCCCACCAAAACTTATGGACAGGGAAAGGGGATGGCAGCCGATTTAAAATATATTGAATTGTGCTCCCGTCAGATAGCCCGCGTTGCAAAAACCGATAAGATTGTTGTGGAGAAATCGACCTTACCCGTGAGGACCGCACAGGCCATTAAAAGTATTTTGCACAATACCGGAAATGGCGTTCAATTTCAAATATTGTCCAATCCAGAGTTTCTAGCAGAAGGGACCGCAGTTCAGGATTTAATTGCACCAGACCGGGTGCTCATTGGTGGTGAGCAGACCAAGGAGGGGCTGGAGGCCATTCAAGCCTTGGTAGATATCTATGCCACCTGGGTGCCTCTTGAAAATATTCTGACCACAAACTTGTGGTCGTCCGAGTTGTCAAAATTGACTGCCAATGCGTTCTTGGCGCAACGCGTATCTTCTATTAATGCCATGTCGGAATTATGTGAAGTCACGGGAGCAGATGTCAACGAAGTGGCCAACGCCATAGGAAAAGACAGCCGGATCGGGCCTAAGTTTTTAAAAGCCTCCGTAGGCTTTGGCGGCTCTTGTTTTCAAAAGGATATTTTAAACCTTGTTTATATCGCAAAATCCTACGGATTGAATGAGGTGGCCGATTATTGGGAGCAGGTCATTATAATGAATGACTATCAAAAACGGCGCTTTGCCTCTAAAATCATTCAAACGCTCTACAATACCATTTCGGGCAAGAAAATTGCTTTCTTGGGTTGGGCCTTTAAAAAGGATACCAACGATACCCGGGAGTCGGCAGCCATATACGTGGCAGATCAACTGATGGAAGAACAGGCCAATATTGTGGTGTATGACCCGAAAGTAACGGCAGATCAAATGCAAAGCGACCTCAATTACCTCAATACGCGAACCGAAGAGGCCAATGCCACAAATTTGACCACCGTTCTTGATCCTTACGAGGCCTGCAAGAATGCACATGCCGTCGCCGTTTTAACCGAATGGGATGAGTTTAAGACTTACGATTGGCAAAAAATTTATGATGAAATGAAGAAACCAGCCTTCGTATTTGATGGCCGGGGAATTTTAGATCAATCAACTTTGGAGTCCATCGGATTCCATTTTTACGCCATTGGAAAATAAAACCAAAACACGATGTCAAAAACAATATTGGTTACCGGCGCAGCTGGATTTATTGGCTTTCACGTCTCCAAAGCACTTTTGGAGAAAGGACACAAGGTCATCGGACTCGATAATATCAACGCTTACTATGATGTCAATTTAAAATTTGCGCGTTTGGAGCAATTGGGGATTGATAGGACGGAAGCGGCTCAAGAGCTCCATTATACCTCCAGCACCACTTATGGTGAGCAGATGGTCTTTGTCAAAATGAATGTAGAGGACCGACAGGCCTTGCCAAAGCTTTTTGAAGCTTATCCAATTGACATCGTCTGCAATTTAGCCGCCCAAGCTGGCGTGCGGTATTCTTTGGAGAACCCTGAAGCTTATGCAGACAGTAATTTGACCGGTTTTCTAAATATATTGGAATGCTGCCGTAACTATAAAGTTCCGAAATTAGTCTATGCCAGCAGTTCCAGTGTTTATGGCAATAGTGATGCCGTGCCTTTTGAAGAAAGAGACCGTGTGGATCACCCCATCAGTTTATATGCCGCAACCAAAAAGGCCAATGAGTTGATGGCGCATACCTACAGCCATTTGTACGGTTTTGAAACCATTGGTCTACGATTCTTCACGGTGTACGGTCCTTGGGGAAGACCGGATATGGCCATGTTTTTGTTCACCGATGCCATTATCAATAACAAGCCTGTCAAAGTTTTTAATAATGGCGATCTCTCCCGTGATTTTACCTATATCGATGATATTGTGGCTGGGGTGCTGACCACATTGTTAGACCCATCAGAAAACACGTCAAAATACAAGCTCTATAATATCGGCAACAGTCAGCCGGTGCAACTTTTAGACTATATTGAAGCGATTGAAAAAGCCTTGGACAAATCGGCTATCAAAGAAATGATGCCCATGCAGCCCGGCGATGTCAAGCAGACCTATGCCAATGTCAGCTTATTGAAAAAGGACTTTAACTACGAACCGAATACGGAAGTTGCAGAAGGGATTGCGGCTTTTGTGGCTTGGTATCGTGGGTTTTATGGGTTGTAGAGAGATTGGAATTAGGCATTAGGGATTAGTGTGGATTAGAGGGGAGTGGTGAGTGGTGAGTGGTTGATGCGCAAAATAGCAGCATGGAATCTGTGTATTGAGCTTTACAATCCAGAGATTGCCACGTCGCTTCTTCGTCGCTTTCTGCCAGGACGGCAGAGAGGCTCGCAATGACGGAATCAACCGACTCGCATTTCCAACCCTAGCGTCATTGCGAGTCATGAGGCACGAATGACGCGGCAATCTCATAATTTTGGCGCCAGAATAAGATTGCATACCAAGCCCTTCGACTGTCCTTCGACTTCGCTCAGGACAAGCTATTCAGGGTGACAACGCAATGTCAGGGTGAGCGCTTCCGACTATTCGGAACGAACTCTTTTATATTTAATGAATTTTATTGGTGCTTATCCAGATATTGGATTGGGTATGAGATTTGGCTTGACCCCCTGCCCCTAAAGGGGTGAGGTGGGATTTGACTTTCATGTATTAGGGAGAGCGCTTCCGACTATTCGGAAGGAACCCTTTTATATTTAATGAATTTTATTGGTGCTTATCCAGATATTGGATTGGGTATGAGGTTTGGCTTGACCCCCTGCCCCTAAATGGGAGAGGAGAGATTTGGCTTCCCATTGTCAGGGTGAGTGCTTCCGACTATTCGGAACGAACCCCGTTGGTTATGACGAATTGTATTTTACTGGACAATTTCTTTGATTTGGACTTTACCTTGGGGTCCGCTTAGTTTTGGTAATTAGTTTATAACACTTTTAATAGTTGGAGCGCGTTATAGGCACCTTTGTTCAATGGATACTGGATACCGTTGACTTCTTGATGAAATGGCACTCTTAGGAAGTAACATTGCGCATCGGCTCCAATTGGAACAGCTGAAGGCGTAAAGGTTACCATTACGATGGTGTTATCAATAGGTAAGTTTGTCATTGGACTTAACCTTAGATTTTTTCTATCAATTATTGTTGATTGATGAAGAGCTGCAGCAATGTGAGAAATATACAAATGTGTATAGATATGTTGCTTTTTTTTACATATAAGTGTGATGTGTATAGAAAATCCAATTATCTTTACACGTATAGGTGTTCAAAATAATAGACAATGAATTGGAAGCTCCAAAATCTGCCTTATTCCGTTAACTTAGAAACTCTAAAAGTGCTTAAGCTTTTACCGGAAGCACATAGGGCTTTAGCCGAATTAAAAGGAGTAGCCCAATCAATTCCTCGACAGGATATTTTAATAAATACATTGGCCATACAGGAGGCGAAAGATAGTTCGGAAGTAGAAAATATCGTAACGACCCACGATGAGATTTACAAAGCCAATATGGGTATAGAGAGTGTGACCTCAAGTCAGGCCAAAGAAGTGCAGAACTATATAGTGGCCATGAAAACAGGTTTTGCTACCGTAGCGAAGATTCATTTTTTATCCATAAATCACATTAAACAAATTCAGCAAATACTGGAAAATAATAATGCGGGGTTCAGAAGGGTGCCTGGTACCACACTTAAAAACAAACATACTGATGCTATTGTTTATACGCCGCCTCAAAGCCATGAGGATATTGTAAAACTCATGCAAAACCTCGAGGTTTTTATTAATATTGAAGACAATTTACCTATAGATCATCTTATTAAAATGGCGCTGTTTCATTTTCAATTTGAAAGTATTCATCCATTTTATGATGGCAATGGGCGTACGGGAAGAATTTTAAATATTTTATACCTTATACAATATCAATTGTTGGATACTCCTATTTTGTATCTGAGCAAATATATTATCCAACATAAAAACCAGTATTACCAGTTGCTGCAAAAGGTGCGTGACACAGGAGAATGGGAAGATTATCTGTGTTATATGATTACTGCTATTACCGAAACATCAAAAGACACTTTGGAGAAAGTGAGGAACATCAAAAAGGCCATGGCCGATTATAAGATGCTCTTGCGTGACAATTATAAATTTTACAGTCAAGATCTGTTGAATCATTTGTTTAAGCAGCCATACACCAAAATAGAGTTTTTGCAAAATGAGCTATATATATCCCGTATTACGGCGGCTAATTATTTAAATCAGTTGGCTGCTGATGGACATTTAGTAAAACATAAAATTGGGCGTACCAATTATTATGTAAACCATGCAGTACTTAAAGCTTTGAATTAAACTCTAAATGGGCTGATTTGCATTGAGAGGTTAGGAAGTGTTTGCGGATTGTGAAGATGCTATTTAAAGATGTTGGTACGAGTAGATATTTGGGAATCTCATTATTGTTACGCCCTTCCCAATATACAGATTGCTTCAGTCATTCCTCATTCGCAATGACGGCATGATTAAGAAGCGCGCAATGACTGCTATTTTGGATATATAAAACCACTATTTCATGAAGCCAGGTTTCATTTACATCCTCACCAATAAAAACAAC
This sequence comes from Gelidibacter maritimus, assembly GCF_014062315.1. Taxonomy (GTDB): domain Bacteria; phylum Bacteroidota; class Bacteroidia; order Flavobacteriales; family Flavobacteriaceae; genus Gelidibacter; species Gelidibacter maritimus. Next base: position 2,689 of record NZ_JACGLT010000009.1, on the reverse strand, counting down.
ACCACTTTGTATGTTGGTGTTACATCAGCCAGTGTCATTCGGATGAAGTAGCATAAAGAAAAATACGATCCAAAATCGTTTACTGCAAAATATAATCTGGATAAATTGGTTTATTATGAGACTTTTCAAATAATTGGTGATGCTATAGGGCGCGAAAAACAATTAAAAGCAGGCAGTAGAGCAAAAAAAGTTGCATTGATCGAAAGTATTAATCCTGATTGGATGGATTTGTATGAGGAGGTTAATGAGATGTTTGGGGATTTTGAAGGTACCATTTAAATGCATTATTGCGAAGCTCTGCGATGCGAGCATCATTGCGAGGGTTATATGAAAGGAAGCACTGCTTGATTGAATGTACATGGCGTCGCTTCTTCGTCGCTCTCTGTCTGGACGGCAGACAGGCGCGCAATGACGCTTTGTATTGAGGTTTGCAATGCTGGTTTCGTTAAACTATTAAAAATAAAAAAGCGGACCTTTTTGGGGTCCGCTCCATTTTGGTAATCAGGTTATAACACTTCCAATAATTGGAGCGCGTTATAGGCACCATTGTTCAATGGATACTGAATACCGTTGACTTCTTGATAAAATGCCACTTTTAGAAAGTAACATTGCGCACCTGCTCCAACCGGAACAGCGGAAGGCGTCAAGGTTACCGTTGCGGTGGTGTTATCAATAGGTAGGTTTGTAATTGGACTTAGTCTCAGGTCCTTCGCTCCCGAAGTGAAGTCTAAATTCAGGAATCCTGAGGTTAGACTTATGTGGGTGGAGCCTTCGGGAGCAAGCACTCTTTGGGCAGGCGTAAAATCGGTTATGACTATCTCACCCGTTGCCGTATCCAAAATGATGTCCGACAATATTACAGCACTCATGATGGCTCTATTGTTGAAGTTAAAGCCCCTTAAAGCTAATTGTCCTTGTGGTGTTGTTATTCCAATTGCCACATTACGTTCGCCGCGCGGACTGACGGTGTCTTCATTTTTGACCAATGTCATCACACGTGTCAGCCGTGAAGTTACCAAACTATCCTTTGCATCGACCATCAGGTCCAAGATGGCACGTCTCAGCAGTCTGCCACTGGATGCTGCCAACCCAAATTCAGACCCATTTTCACGGGTTCGTGCGAATGCTGGATCTTTTGCGATTCGTGATTTGCTGACGCCCCCTTTGGTGCGTACTAAATACCCATCTCTGCCCTTGTAAAAGGTAAGGTCGTCCAGGGTGCCTTCGACCTTGATCAAGCTTTTTAATTTTGCCATGATTTTGAGTTTTGTGAGGACAAAAACATTCGTCCTCGGATTATACAATTTGCTTATTTAAGATCCGGTGCTGGGCGCGCAAAACATCGGCCGCTGTTTTATATATCCAGGTTTGGATCTGAGGCTAAATTATTACGGAAACTTAGTAATGGTTTATCATAGTTGCCGATTAGGAGATTTCTTTCTGAAATTGAATAATTCGTTATGTTTTCTCCATTTTTAATCTGATATGTAGATTTCTGTGTCTTTATGAAGTTTCTGCCCGAATTTCCATTTCTGCCGTTTATTACCCTTTTTGCCGAAGTGTTAATGGCATGCTTTATCCATGGAGTATCTATGGAGTATCTATGGAGTATCTATGGGGGGTAGAGGGTAGAGGGTTGAGGGTAGAGGGGTAGAGGTAGTGGGTAGAGGGTAGAGGGTAGAGGGTAGAGGGTTGAGGGGTGTATGTCCCTAGTATAGGTTGACCACTTTAAACAAAGTGTAAACTTATGAAAGCAAACATTAAACTATTGAAAAAGCAACGCATTTATTCGGATGAGTTTAAACTACAAATTGTAAAAGACTTTGAATCGGGAGAATTCAGTGTAACTCAGTTGGAGAAATTGCATAATATAAGTAATGTATCGATTTACAAATGGATTCATAAATTTTCTACCTTTAATGAAAAAGGTTCAAGAATTGTAGAGATGAAAAACAGTAGCACCCAGAAGATGAAAGAACAACAGGCTCGAATAAAGGAGCTTGAAGCCATAGTTGGGCGCAAACAGATCAAGATAGATTATTTGGAGAAGATGATTGATATCGCAAAGGACGATTTAAATATAGATATCAAAAAAAACTTCAGCACTCCACAATCAACTGGTTCAGGACACATAAAGAAAAAATAAGCTTTAGTATGAACCAGCTTTATCACACCATAGGCATAAGTAAACAAGCTGTCAGTCAGTATGCACGGCGACAAGCAGTTTTCGATGGCCGAGTGTCTCAATTAATTTTAGAGGCAGATGATCTTCGGGAGGACCATCCTGGTTGTGGAGTTGAAAAGATGTACGATATATTAAATCCGGATTTTATAGGTAGGGATCGGTTTATAGAAACCATGATGGATCTCGGTTACAGGATAAAAAGGAAGAAGAATTATAAACGTACAACAATAGCAGGCAAGAAGTTTTATCCCAATCTAATAAAAGGCTTAAGAATAAACGCACCAAACGTATTATGACAATCGGATATAACCTATTTGCCACTTAATGGCAAACACTATTACGCTGTGTTCATAATAGATGTTTATACAAAAAAGATTGTTGGATTTATAGTATCGGATAACATGCGGGCCCAAGCCAATTTAGAAGCTCTTAAAATGGCGCTAAAGGAAAATAATGCACCTGAGGTTCATAATTCGGACAGAGGAAGCCAATACACTTATCATA
>NZ_JACGLT010000008.1 GCF_014062315.1 Gelidibacter maritimus | reverse complement strand
TGTATGTCCCTAGTATAGGTTGACCACTTTAAACAAAGTGTAAACTTATGAAAGCAAACATTAAACTATTGAAAAAGCAACGCATTTATTCGGATGAGTTTAAACTACAAATTGTAAAAGACTTTGAATCGGGAGAATTCAGTGTAACTCAGTTGGAGAAATTGCATAATATAAGTAATGTATCGATTTACAAATGGATTCATAAATTTTCTACCTTTAATGAAAAAGGTTCAAGAATTGTAGAGATGAAAAACAGTAGCACCCAGAAGATGAAAGAACAACAGGCTCGAATAAAGGAGCTTGAAGCCATAGTTGGGCGCAAACAGATCAAGATAGATTATTTGGAGAAGATGATTGATATCGCAAAGGACGATTTAAATATAGATATCAAAAAAAACTTCAGCACTCCACAATCAACTGGTTCAGGACACATAAAGAAAAAATAAGCTTTAGTATGAACCAGCTTTATCACACCATAGGCATAAGTAAACAAGCTGTCAGTCAGTATGCACGGCGACAAGCAGTTTTCGATGGCCGAGTGTCTCAATTAATTTTAGAGGCAGATGATCTTCGGGAGGACCATCCTGGTTGTGGAGTTGAAAAGATGTACGATATATTAAATCCGGATTTTATAGGTAGGGATCGGTTTATAGAAACCATGATGGATCTCGGTTACAGGATAAAAAGGAAGAAGAATTATAAACGTACAACAATAGCAGGCAAGAAGTTTTATCCCAATCTAATAAAAGGCTTAAGAATAAACGCACCAAACGTATTATGACAATCGGATATAACCTATTTGCCACTTAATGGCAAACACTATTACGCTGTGTTCATAATAGATGTTTATACAAAAAAGATTGTTGGATTTATAGTATCGGATAACATGCGGGCCCAAGCCAATTTAGAAGCTCTTAAAATGGCGCTAAAGGAAAATAATGCACCTGAGGTTCATAATTCGGACAGAGGAAGCCAATACACTTATCATAAGTATATAGATTTATTGGTAAGCAATGGAACCAAGATAAGTATGTCCTTAAGTGGATTGGACAATGCATATGCGGAACGTATCAATAGAACTATAAAGGAAGAGTATCTAGATTATTGGAAACCTGAAACATTCCTTCAGTTAAAACAATGTGTAGCGAAAGCTGTAAAAAATTACAATGAAATAAGAACACATAAAAATTTACCGAAAATGAGCCCAAACAATTTTGAGGAATATTGGTCGACCTTGAAACCTGAAGATAGACCAAAAACAACTATTTTTAACAATGAAATAAATAACTAAAAAACGGTCAACTCTATTCAGGGAAGTACATGTTGATTGAGGATTTTTGAATAACGAATAACGAATAACGAATAACGATTTACGATTGTTCATTGAAGATTGAGATTTTTGAATAGTAGAATAATGAATTAGCATCCATCTCGACGGAGCCTGGCGACAGAAGAAGGAGTGCGGGGATGTGTCTTAAAAAATCATTGAGAGCCTTTGCCATTGTTGGTGTTTTTTACCAACAATTTCTAATTAAAGAGAGTCTCATTATTGTATATATTCCAAATTTCATACATGGAACTTATGAAAAATCCCTTAGGGACCATCGGTTATCCTTTTGAAAACATTACAATTCACGAATTTTATTCCTACTTAAGATTCAGTTATGAAATTGAAATGGGACATATTGAGAAACTACTTCGTAGAGATTGGTATTTATTTGTGTGCGTTCTTATTTGTGTATGCCGCCGTGAGCAAATTGATGGACTTTGAGACTTTTGAAACCCAGTTGGGGCAATCTCCGTTATTGAGTGCTTATGCCAAACCCGTGGCCATTGGGGTGCCATTGTTGGAGTTGCTTATATCGTTTTTCTTGATGTTTAAGCGCACCAGACGGATTGCTCTTTATGGTTTTTTTGCCATGATGGTGATGTTTACTACCTACATAGTCATCATCCTGAACTTTACTGATTTTGTGCCTTGCTCTTGTGGTGGGGTGTTGGAAGCCTTGGGATGGAAAGAACATCTGATTTTTAATAGTCTCTTTATTGGAGTTGCGTTAATCGGAATTTTTGTTGAAAAGGAAGCAGAAACTTATAAGTAACATAATACTACGTAGTGACAGGGGGAAGATCGAAAACCTGTAAAAAGAGTAGATCATAACTTATAAATTTGAATATTATGAAAACAAAATTTTTTAAAAGTGTAATGCCGTTTTTAGTAATGATTTTGGCTATTGGGCTGTCGTTTGCAATGGATGCAAAGACCTCCACTACTATGGGTTACTATTTAGACCCTGCATTGGGAGTTCAATCTGTTCCCATAGGAATAGAATGTCAGCCTCGAACTGGTTTTAATTGTGAATTCGACGGCTTTCAATTGTATGCAGAAATGGAGTTAATGAATCCATTGCGAAAATTAAATCCGTAATTTACTATGGTTATTTTTAAAAGAAGGTGCCTTATAAGGCACCTTCTTGGTTAACGCAAAAAACAAAAACTTAGGTATAGTTGGTTTTTTCTTATAAGTAAGATAGCACTGTACAAAACAATGAGTGGGTTACACATATTTAGATTGTATTCAGTTTTTCGAGACATAGGTGCCAATGGCCCAAAGATGCATTTACCTTTTTGTTATCCAATCCGTTTTGAATACGATCCTTTAAAATCATTAATTGTTCCATAATGTAACCTTTGGTATAGTCGCTATATGCAAAAGCTTTGCGAGCTGCAGTTATAGTCTCTCTTTCCTGCTGTACCATCGAAATCAACTTTTCAATATAAGTCATTTGTAATTCTTGATTTCTAGGTTTTACACTTGAATGCAAACTCTCTAAATCATTGAATAGTCCATATTGTAGTTTTGTCAAATACATAGGTAATGCTCCTTCATAGCCCTCTAAGGATTCTAAATATTCAAAACGTTTTGTTCTTTTGGCCTCTAATAATTCAAATAAGAGCCGTTGTTGATATTCTAATAATTTATCAGGAAAAGTTGAATATTTAATTTTTTTATAAAATTCTGGTCGGATCAACCATTCAGGAAGATTAAACGCATTCATAAATAGAAAATCAAGTGCATCATCTTGAGTTTCAGACGGAATAGGCACATACATGTTTCCTGTTTGATTAATAGATTTGTAATGTATGTCATACCCTCCAATCAGAGAACCAACATACATCATTTGATCGAACCACACTTCTAAAGTTTTAGCATATAAACGTTCTAAACGGGCGTTGTCTTTTTGATCATTGCAGACTTCAGGAATCAATTCAACAACACGTTTTAAATTTTTTAATGCCATTTCGGTACTTTTTACTGGGTTGCGAGTTACTATAACTTCGTTCATACGTGCCGGTCCGATAGATTCATGGCCGCCATAATCATACCGATACCATGGAATAGAGTCCTGCTGACGTATGATGAGTTCCAATGCAGCTCGCTCTTCTTTAGGAGAAGTTCCAGCTGGAAATTGGGTATAAGCCCAACGTATATTGTAATGATCCATAGGTCCCACTTTTTGAATGAGAAGCGAAGGAGGTATGCTATCTTCTGGTTGAGCTATATTATTTGACCGGGTATAGTTCATGACACTTGGAGTGTGTCCCATAGTATTTACCCAATCGACATTACTTATGAGGTCAATTGGATAGCTAAACTTACCAAAGTTTGCATCCATTAATCCAAAAACATGCCCGGCTTCGTGGGCCACCATTGTTTGGTACAATTCGCCCAAAAGGTCATCTGGAAATGGAAATTTTTGAGCTCTTATATCCAAGGGCGCTGATTTTACAAAATAGCGTTCTGAATACTCTTCTCGCGAGATGGCCATATAAATATCACCCTTAAGAATTTCACCCGTTCTCTCATCAACAATAGTGCCTACGGTGCCTCCAAAAACTCCAAATTCAGAACCTCTTAGCCTGAGTGAATCTCCCCAGTATATTACAGACGTATTAATGCTATGGGCTTGCCATTCACTTAAGCTATCTACTTCTTTTACCACTAAGGCATCCCTAAAGCCAGCTTCTTCAAAAGCTGGTAGCCATTCTTCAATACCGGCTTTAACATAGGGTCTCCATTTTTTAGGTATGTCTGGTGACATAACAAAGGTGATGGGGTTTTTAGGTCTGCTAATAGCTTGGTCTTCATCGTCTTTCTCTAGGCGCCATCTCATTATGTTAGCTCGACGATTTTCCACACCATATGGAATGTCTAGAAGTTTTTCATTGAAAAAACCCATGCGAAAATCATAAGGTCTTGCTTTCATTGGTTCTCCAAGAGCGCAGAAGGAAAAATACATGGGGAGTGATATTTTAGCTTGGTCCATTAATACTCCTTTTCGGATTTTTATGACCACTTCCTTATCCATATTGGCAGAATCCAACACCATGCTAATTTGAGGAACTGCGGTTTCCGAAAATCCTTGGCTCCATGGGATATTTTGTTCAAGAAGAAGTGATGTAATATTGATACGATACTTATCGCCCTCACTCTTTGCTTTTTCAATTGGAAATATTGCAAGGATGTTATCTGAAAGGATAAGTTTAGGCTTTATCGGCAGTATTATCCCGGCCGTAGAGGTTATGCTCGGAACCTTCAATAGAATTTTATCCTCAAGTTTTGACCAAATCACTTGCATGTATTTATGGTCATATTTATTGTCATATCTCACAAATATAATAGGTTGATTTAATATGCGCCTTGGGATTTCTAAGTAGAGTTGATTGCCTTCTATCAGAGAAGTAATGAAGGGCACCAAATCGGAATTTTGCACAGTGGTTTTATTGCCTTGTAAAGATGTGTTCGTGGGGTAACAAAAACCTGTAGTATATATCAAAAACAAGCATGTCGTAATTATATGTTTCATGTTTTTAAAATTAGTTTTATGAAAAGAGATTGTACTTTAGTAACCATTATTTTGAGGTAATAAATTGGGGTTAATTGATAATTCCTTTTCTGGAATTGGAAAAAGAAGATTGTAATGCTCCCAATTTGATTTAAGTACACTTAAAACTTCTGGAGCCTTGCCAGTACGTTTTAGATCGAACCATCTATGGCCATGCTCAGAAAATAATTCTACCTGTCGTTCTTGGAGGATAGCGTCCAAAATCTCGTTTAGCGAATTGGCTGTAGTATTTGACAATCCTGCACGGTTTCTAATAACATTGAGGTCTTGCTGAGCGCGTGCAAAGTTTCCTAGCTTTGCCATAGTTTCAGCGCGAATCAAATACTGCTCGGCCAGTCTAAAAAGAATAGAGTATTCTAAAGACTCCATTTCATGAAATAAAAGTTTGTATTTATGTGCATATTTTAATGTGACGTCATTGTCTGTGTTAGACTTGGTACCTATCCAATTGATATAACGTAAATCGCCATTTTCAAAATTTGATAGTAGTGATTCGCTCAAAGCATAATTTTGACCAGGAATCCCTTGGATTATTAACTGATTGGCTTCCTGTGTGTTTTTTGGATTGACGCCTGGTTTTAACTGCCATATGGTTTCTTGAGAAGTTTTCAGGAATACATCGTCTAAATTTGGTTCTATGGCATAGGCCTCAATTACTTCTGTAGCCAAGGATGAAGCAAGATCCCATTTCTCTGTGTAAAGATAAATTCTTGCCAATAAAGCCTTCGCAGTATTTTGGTCAGGAATCACCCGTTCACCAACTTTGTTTTCTGTATTTTTTAGAAAATCAATGGCATTTCTAAGGTCTGCTATTATGTGTTCATAGACTTCTGATTCAGCAGTTCGAGATATCTCTTGGTTTTTTAAATAATCCGTGGATGTAATGTAAGGTATCTCACCAAACAAGGACACCAAATGACTGTGGATATACGCTCTTATAAAAAGTGTCTGACCGGTCAAGCTTTCTCGTTTTTCGAATGGTATATTATGTGAAGCTTCTAATCCTTTTAAAATATCATTGGATGCATAAATTAGATGATATGCATGATTCCACCAACTCAATAGAATGGAATTCTCATTAGCAACAGTATGGTTATAAAATTCATGATAGCTATGATTGGTGCCATAATAATCCAGCTCGTCAGCATAAATTCCCATCAAAGTTGTCAATCCGAAATTGCCACTTACCATGCCTTGGTCTCGAAGTTTATAGTAGATATTTGCCAATGCAGATTCTACAGTAGCTGGATCGTTGAATACGGTTTCCGAAATGAGAATGTTTTTTGGTGAATCTACTTCCACAAAGTCCGAGCAACCAAGTAGCCAACATCCCAAAAGGAAGAAGGCTATTTGATTTAAATAATACTTAAATTTCGATAAGTATTTTGATGGCCATAGGAAGTAGGCCAAATAAAGTATGTCTTTCATTTTTTTTTTGTGTTTTAATGTTAAAAGTCTATTTTTATTCCAAGGGTTATTTGTTTTAAAGGAGGTAGGGTGTTATAGAACGACTGTTCTGGATCAGGTCCTCCAAAATTGGTAAATGTTAGTAAATTCTGACCCTGTAAGTACACATTGATATCAAAAGTATTAAGTGTGGGTATATAATAGTTTAGGGATACATTGCGCAATCGGATAAATGAAGCATCTGATATCGCGGCATTGCTTTGTTTTAGAAAACTACCATTATCTCGTCCACGAGATAAACCTCCTGACGCCATTTTAATGGGATTTGTGTCGCCTGGCTGTTGCCATCTATCTAGCAGTTTTATAGAAGCATTACCTTTAAGGCCGGGGGTTGCTTGTACTACAAATTCATTAAATGCTTTTTGGTTTTTGAATTGCAAAAACATATTAAGTGTAAAGTTGCCGTAACTTAAAGTATTGCTCAATCCGCCATAAAACTTAGGTGAAAGATCCTCAAGCCACTGTCTGTCTTCTGGACTACTAATGTTTCCATCACCGTTGTAATCTTCAAATTTATAGCTTCCAGTTTCTTGGTCTACCCCTAAGGCATTGTATAACTTTAGGATAGAAAGTGGTTTGCCAATGATATATTGGTTAGAGAATGTGGATGTTTCAAGTCCGTCAAATTTTATTAGTTTATTTTTGGGTACCGCAATGTTAAATGCGGCCGTCCATTTAATTTTTTCTTGAAGTAAATCAATTATCCGAAAATCAATTTCAAATCCTGAGTTTTCAACTGTTGCATTGAAATTTCCTGTCAGAGTTGAAAATCCTGTGGTTGCAGGTAATGGAATACCAATCAACTGATCAGAAGACCGGTTTCGATACCAGGAGGTGTTTATGAATAAACGTTCTTTGAAAAAGCCGAGTTCCAAAGCCAATTCCAGTTTTTTATTTGATTCCCATCCAAATAAAGGATTGAATATTCCTGTTGGCTCTAGAACTGTTATCCCATTGTAATCCAGTCCCGTAACATTGTAGGTGTCTAAAAACTTATAGTTTCCAATATTATCGCTTCCAGTAACTCCATAGCTGCCACGTAGCTTTCCAAAACTTAGCAGGGAATTCTTGTTTAAAAAGGCTTCTTCAGAAAAGAGCCAAGCGATTCCTGCCGCTCCAAAGTTTCCAAATTGTTTTCCAGGTCCAAATCTTGAAGAACCATCTCTACGACCTGTTAAATTTATAATGTATCTCCCTAAATAGTTCATGTTCAAACGTCCAAAAATTGCATTATAATTATATTTGCTGTTGTCATCCTGGAGTACATTTACATTGTTTGCTGCTGTTAAATTTAGAAGTAGATTATTATTTGGGAAGCCTTTTCCATTTTGAACAAATTGGCTACCTGTCTCTTGTTGGAAAGTCGTGCCAATTAATGCGTCTAAGGTTGTCCTTCTCCACTGTTTGCTCCAATGTAATTGTGGCTCTACAATCCAAGATTGGCGCTCAGAACCATTAGTGGTTAGAGACGAATAACTTTGGGGAGTGAAGCCGAATTTTGGATTCCTTGCGGAGCTTGGTAAAGTTCTATATGAGTGCAAACTATAATTGTTATGACCCAGATTTGATTTCAATGCCAGATTCGGTAGTAGTTGAAAGGAAATTAAAGAATTGAAAAAAAGAGTATTTGAGGAAGCTTCATATTGTTCGTTCAAAGAAGCAAGAGGGTTGTCCCATGAATTGTTCTCCCAATTCAGATTTCCTTGTTGATCATATAAAGCGGGTGCATTCGGTTCAAGAGAATAAGCAAGGGACGTAAAGTCAGATCGAGGTAAGTTGTTTTTTTCGTTGGAATAAGTAGAGGAGAAATCAATTGAGAAGCGGTTATTCATGGAACGATGATTTAATGAACTAAACACCGTCATCTTTTTGTACTTGGCATCTCCGGGAAATACCGTGGTTTCTTTGTTATAGGAGCCGCTGATCAAAAACCTTGTTTCAGCGTTTCCTCCTAAGACAGAGAGTTGCGCATTATTTCGATGAGCAGTACCTCCTATAAGTTCCTTTTGCCAGTTTGTATAGCGATTTTGATCCCAAGATTTAACGTCCGGCCATATGTAATCATAGGCTGGATCGTTCAATAAAGTTTGATATCCATCATTTATTATTCCTTCGTTACGTGTTTCTAAATATTGCTCGGTGTTCATAAGGTCTATAAAATGTGACACTTGACCCACACCACTGCTGATATTTGCTTTGAACTGTGTTTTACCTGTCCCTCCTTTATTCGTTGTAATTAACACCACTCCATTGGCTCCCCTAGAGCCATAAATGGCTGTGGCATCACCATCCTTTAATACTTCAATACTTTCAATATCGTTAGGGTTTATAGCGTTTAATGGACTAATATTTCCTCCAGTGATTTGAGCAGATACGCTGTTGCTTCCTAAAGATTGTGAGCTAAATGGAACGCCATCAATTATAAAAAGTGGATCTGTCCCGCCATTAATAAAGTTCTTTCCCCTAATTTGTATATCATACCCTCCACCTGGCACGCCCGTGGTTTGTACAATATTTACTCCTGACATGTAACCTTGCATAGCAGCTAACGGGTTATTCACAGGCTGCCCCTCGATCTCCTTCGCTGTAATCCTAGAAATACTCCCCGTCCTTTCACGGTCAGTAGTAGTGTAATAGCCTGCATTGATTTGCACCTCTCCTAGAGCTGTTACATCTTCCTGGAGTGTGACATGTATGGTTGTGTGGCTTTGAATTGGAATCGTAACCGTAGTATACCCCAAATAGGATATTTGGAGCGTGTCTGTCGGTTTGGCGGTAATGTTGTAGCGACCATCAAAGTCTGTGACTACGCCAGTTTTTGTGTTTTTAATAAGCACATTGGCGCCGGAGATGGGCAGGTTGCCATCGGTAACCTTGCCAGATACCAGTATTTGTTGGGCCGTGAGTGGCATAATAGAGGTTAGAAAGAAAAGACAGCAGATAAAAATACGCCGCCACCTTATTGAATTATGATTATTTATCATAGTTTTGTGTTGGTTAAAGTGATACAATTGTTTTAACTTAGCCTGCTCTGATGTCCTCGAAAACTAAGAGCGGGTTTTTTTATTGTAAGCCAAAGGCTTAGGTGACTTTATGTTATATCATAGGCTTTATGTGTTTTAGTTTTTTAGGGAAGAGGGGCCGCCACCTTTTTTACTCTAAATTCCAACCAACAACGGCCCGTTCCCAAGACTAATTCTAATTAATCATTTTTCATTGTTATTATTGGTGCTATTAATACTTTAGGTTGGAGGATTTTTTTGTCTACAACTTATATCTGCATAGGCAAATGCTTAAAAATTTAATAACTAATTCTAACTGTTTTAGTGCGAAACTTTTAAAAATAGAAGAGCAGTGCTAAGAATAAAGTGAGTAGAACCTTGAATAAAAAAAGGCGTGGAACTCAGCTTACACGTTTTCAAGGTACTGGTATACCGTTGCACGAATAAGTGAGCTCACGCCTAGGTCGTGAGCATCTTACTTATCATCTCGTGCATTTTAAAAATTACCAGTTTTTGAAAACGAGATTCAAAGCGAATGCTTCTAATTTTTTAGAAATGCTTTCGCAAAATTATAAAATAGGTATCCTAAAATATAAGATACGTAGTCAAATATATAAATAAAATATCGATACGCCAAACCGTACCGATATTTTATTTTAGAAATAGTTTATTGCCTATATGAAAAAGGAGTTAGTTACATCTATAAAATATAAAATTGCAATTAGCTTACATAGACTATTGGACTCCAGAAAGAAAGATAAATCATTTTCTTCTATAGAAGAAGAGGGTGTTAATAGTTATAATGAGATTGCTTTAGCAGTAGATGTTAGAAAGGCCACTGTCTCAGACGCATTTAATGCAAAATCAAAATCAGGTCCAAATTCTACTACCGTAATTATGATTGTTGAATCTTTAGGGTACACGATGCTAGACTTTGCTACCATTTTTGATTCAATTTCGGAAGCAGACATTGTCGAGTTTAAAAAAAACCAATAAGATAATACGCTTTGTTGATTTTTTCCACTAACAACGTTAGGCCTTTATAGAGAATGGGACGTCATTTATTAATTGGAAGGTTGTACCTAAAGATTGCCGCGTCGCTCCTTCGTCGCTTTCTACCGGCAGGGCAGGGATGCAGGACGAAGCAATCTCAAAGTTTTGGCGCCATAATAAACAGATTACTAACAATTGATTGTTTTTTAATTTAGGTGTTAGTGAATGCTTCACACTTGACACGTCGCTCATCCGTCGTTTTCTGCTCAGGGCAGGCTATTCAGGGTGACAACGCAATGTCAGGGTAAGCGCTTCCGACTATTCGGAACGAACCCCGTAGTTGGACGAATTGTATTTTTACTGGACAATTTCTTTGATTTGGGCTTTACCCCCGTCCCTTAAAGGGGTGAGGTGGATTTGGCTGCTCAGTGTCAGGGTGAGCGCTTCAGACTATTCATAAGGAACCCTTTTATATTTAATGAATTTTATTGGTGCTTATCCAGATATTGGATTGGGTATGAGATTTGGCTTGACCCCCTGCCCCTAAAGGGGTGAGGTGGGATTTGGCTTTCATGTATTAGGGTGAACGCTTCTGACTATTCGGAAGGAACCCCTTTATTATGACGACTTTTGATTTACTGGACAACTTCTTTGATTTGGGCTTTACCCCCTGCCCCTAAAGGGGAGAAGAGAGATTTGGCTTCACAATGTCAGGGTGAGCGCTTCTGACTATTCGGAAGGAACCCTTTTGTTATAACGAATTGTATTTTTACTGAATAATTCCTTTGTTTTGGGCTTTACCCCCCTGCCCCTAAAGGGGAGAGGAGAGATTTGGCTGTCCAGTGTCAGGGTGAGCGCTTAGACTATTCATAAGGAACCCTTTTATATTTAATGAATTTTATTGGTGCTTATCCAGATATTGGATTGGGTAAGAGGTTTGGCTTTACCCCCTGGCCCTAAAGGGGTGAGGTGAGATTTTGCTTTCATGTGTCAGGGTGAGCGCTTCCGACTATTCGGAACGAGCCCGTTATTTATAACAAATTGCGTTTTACTGGACAATTTCTTTGATTTGGGCATTGCCCCCGTCCCCTAAAGGGGTGAGGTGAGATTTTGCTTTCATGTATTAGGGTGAGCGCTTCTGACTATTCGGAACGAACCCCGTTAGTTATGCCGAATTTATGTTATTGTTTATCAATATATCAGCGTTATCAAAGTGACGTAAATGCTAAGTATAAAAAAGTAGTAAGCTGGCCTCAAATAATTTAAACTACCTTTACGGGTGCTTAATTATTAATTTTAAACTGAAACTCATTAAATTTCCCTGATTAGTGTTGACCGTTGTTCAAAAATCAACATGCTTCAATCGTTAATCAAATCCCTAATTCCTCATGCCTAATTTTTTACCCCTACAAACCGCCATCACTGCCGCCTTAGAAGCAGGAAAAGTCATCTTGGACATCTACAATTCCGATGATTTTGAAGTTGAGCTTAAAGAGGATCACTCGCCTTTAACCAAAGCTGATACTGCTGCGCACCATGTTATTATGGCGCATTTAAGTGCTACGGATATTCCCGTACTATCTGAAGAAGGCAAGGCTATTCCGTACACTATTCGAAAGGATTGGAAACAACTTTGGATTGTTGACCCGATTGATGGCACCAAGGAATTTATTAAACGCAATGGCGAATTCACCGTCAACATCGCCCTGATTGAAAATCAAAAACCCATATTGGGAGTCATTTTTGTGCCCGTTTCAGGAGACTTGTATTTTTCGTGCCTCGCCCTGCCCGCGGAAGTCATTCACGCGGACGGCAGGCGGGCTAGTTCAATTTCAAGTTCAACGTCTATCTCTGGCGCATTTAAAGTGAAAGTAAAGGATCTCAATCACTATAGCATAGAGGCCTTAATAGCGGCCGCTGCACAACTCCCTCTTCACAAAGCCAACAACAACTTTACCATTCTGGCCAGTCGCTCACATCCGTCTGAAGCCACAGCAACGTATATCCAAAAGATGCGTCAAAAATACGGGGAGGTCAAAATCGTTGCTAAGGGCAGTTCGTTAAAGTTTTGCTTGATTGCGGAAGGGCAGGCCGATTCTTATCCGAAATTTGGACCTACAATGGAGTGGGACACCGCTGCTGGGCAAGCCATTTGTAAGCAAGCTGGAGTCGAGGTTATTGATTGGAAGACGATGCAGCCCTTGAGATATAATAAAAAGAACCTGTTGAACCCGTGGTTTGTAGTACAAAAACAAATGCCATTTTAAAATGGTAGTTTCTTAATAATGTTGTAGTTTTGCACACTTTTAAAGCGCTTTTGTGGCGTTTTGTCTTTTAATTTAAAAGATTGATTTTCATCATGTTATAAAATATAATGTGACTGATGGCGGCGAAGCCGTGTTCAGACTGAGCCTCTTAGTTGGAAATTATTTCGGAAATCAAGTTGCTTAACATATGATGAGGTTATTTGGAGTAATAGGTTTATGATCTCAGAAACATCTTAATATGAACAGTACTAAAACAATTTTAGCAGGATACTCTGGGCATGGATACGTAGTCACGGAAGCAGCTTTACTTTCCAATATAAAAATTGATGGTTATCTTGAACCAAAAGAAGTTTTTCCGAACCATTTCAATCTAAATTATTTAGGCTTTGAAATGGATCCTAATTTTGAATGGGATAGAGATATTAATTTTATATTAGGAATGGGGGATAATCAGATAAGAGAAAAACTTGGGAGATTTATAAAATCCAAATCCAAGAAAATTTTGAATATTATACACCCATCAGCCTCAGTTACGAAAATGTTAACTTTGGGATCAGGTAATTTTATTGCCAGAAATGCTGCCATAAATCCACTCGTTGAAATAGGCGATTATTGTATCATAAATACAGGAGCAATTATAGAACACGAATGTGTTATTGAAAATGCAGTCCATATTGCGCCAGGTGCAGTATTGGCGGGGAATGTTAAGGTTTCCGAAAATGCTTTTATAGGGGCAAATTCCGTGGTAAAACAAGGGGTGACGATTGGGCGGAATGTTGTTATTGGTGCAGGAAGTACTGTTATTAGGGATGTTCCTGACCATCAAGTTTGGATTGGAAATCCGGCAAAACTACTTAAAAAATGAACAAAACATTGATTATCGCAGAAGCAGGGGTCAATCATAATGGGAGTATTGACACCGCCAAACAACTTATAGACGTTGCTGCGGAGGCAGGTGTGGACTATGTGAAGTTTCAAACCTTTAAAGCCGCTAAACTTGTTACGAAATCAGCGGAGCGCGCCGAGTATCAAAATACAAATACTAAAAACAGCGATTCTCAATATGAAATGCTCAAGAAATTGGAGCTTTCTGAAGCAGATCACTTGGAATTGATAGCTTACTGTCAAACTAAGAATGTAAAATTTCTATCTACTGGCTTTGATTTGGATAGTTTACAATTTCTCGCTGATATTGGAATCACCTTAGCTAAAATTCCCTCTGGTGAAATTACCAATTTACCATATCTGGAAAAGATGGCAGAATTATATTCTGAGTTTATTCTTTCTACAGGGATGGCGAATATACAGGAAGTCAAGGATGCCTATCAAGTCTTGATTGAAGCTGGTGTTAAGCCTTCAAGCATCACCATATTACATTGTAACACAGAATACCCTACGCCAATGCAAGATGTCAATTTAAGAGCCATGTTGCATATCGAAAAAGAGTTGGGTACAGCTATAGGATATTCCGATCATACTTTAGGAATTGAAGTGCCAATTGCTGCTGTGGCTTTAGGAGCGACAGTCATTGAGAAACACTTTACTTTAGATAGATCATTGCCAGGTCCAGACCATAGAGCGTCTTTAGAACCTACAGAATTAAAAGCGATGGTTGCATCCATCAGAAATATTGAAAAGGCGATCAGTGGGAGTGGTATCAAAGAACCTTCTGATTCGGAATCGAAAAATAAAGAGATTGTTCGTAAAAGTATTGTAGCGCAAGGACCAATAAAGAAAGGTCAAACATTTTCAAATAATAATTTGGCAGTGAAAAGACCTGGTTCAGGAATTAGTCCAATGAAGTGGAATGCTATTATTGGAAAAATTGCTAATAAAGATTTTACTGATGATCAACTAATAGAGCTATGAAAAGAAAAGTTTGCGTCATAACTGGTACACGAGCAGAGTATGGGCTTTTATATTGGACAATGAGAGCCATTGAAAGTGATATAGATTTAAAGTTGCAAGTTGTTGTGACGGGTATGCATTTATCTCCAGAATTTGGAAACACCTATAAAGAAATTGAGAACGACGGTTTTCAAATTGATAAAAAGGTTGAAATGTTGCTGTCTTCCGATACGCCTGTGGGAATTTCTAAGAGTATGGGCCTGGGCATGATTTCTTTTGCAGAGACCTTTGAGGATTTAAAACCAGATATTATTTTAGTCCTTGGCGACAGATTCGAGATTTTCTCTTCTGTAAGTGCAGCCATGATTGCCCGTATCCCTATTGCTCATTGTCACGGTGGGGAAGCAACGGAAGGCTTAATAGATGAGCCTATTAGACATTCTATCACCAAAATGTCTCACATACATTTTCCTTCAACGTGTGCTTATCAAAATCGAATTATTCAATTAGGAGAAACTCCTGAAAATGTGCATAATGTTGGTGCACTAGGAATAGAAAATATTAAAAAACTAAAACTTTTAAGTAAGGAAGATTTTGAGGAATCAATTAACTTTAAACTGGATGAGCAACATCATTTTTTGGTCACATTTCATCCTGTAACTCTTGAGAAGTCTACCGCTGAGAAGCAGATTAGCCAATTATTAGAGGTGTTCGAAGAAATGACAAATGTTAAAGTAATTTTTACAAAAGCAAACTCTGATACTGACGGTAGAATTATAAATACTCTCGTTGATGAGTTCGTGAAAAAATATCCAGGTAAATCGGTTGTATTCGCATCGCTTGGACAGCTTCGATATCTTTCTGCACTGCAGTTTATTGATGTGGTTGTAGGAAATTCTTCTAGTGGCTTGATTGAAGTCCCTTCATTTAAGAAGGCTACTGTAAATATAGGAGACAGACAGAAAGGTAGAATAAAAGCTGAAAGCGTAATTGACTGCGATCCTGATAAATTGAGTATATCAAACGCTATTAGAAAGGCTTTGTCTAAAGATTTTCAAGAAACTCTTAAAAAGGTCGCTAATCCATATGAAAAGGAGAATTCTTCTGAAAGTATTGTTTCAATTTTAAAAAATGTTGAATTGGATAATTTAATTAAAAAGAAATTTTATGACCTTGAATAAAATGAAAATACTTTTTATTGGCACTGTAGATTTTTCCTATTCATGTTTAGAACATTTAATAGATAATAATTTTAATTTATGTGGAGTCATAACAAAAAGGTATTCGAAGTTCAATTCAGACTTTAAGGATTTATCTCCCCTTTGTATAAGTAATGATATTCCCCTTTATTTTGACGAAAGGCTTAATCCTCAGACAAAGGAAGAATTTATAGCTGAACATCGCCCTGATATAATATACTGTTTTGGATGGTCTCACATTCTTCGACCAAGTATTCTTAATGCCGCAAAATATGGTGTAGTCGGATTTCATCCTGCACTTTTACCAAATAATCGAGGTAGACACCCTATTATATGGGCTTTGTGTTTAGGTCTGGATAAAACTGGTTCTACCTTTTTTGAAATGGATGAGGGCGCTGATACCGGTGATATTATTTCTCAGCGTGATATTAAAATTTCACCGCATGATGACGCAGCCACATTATATGAGAAGATCAAAGTCAGTGCTTTAAATCAATTATTAGAATTTTCTTATATCTATGAGAATGAGGGTGAAATTTCTAATAAAGTAATTCAAAACAAAATTCTTGGAAATAATTGGAGAAAAAGAGAGAAGATGGATGGGAAGATTGATTTTCGTATGACTTCAAATGCCATTTATAACTTGGTTAGAGCATTAACTCACCCTTATGTTGGAGCCCATATAGAGACCAACAATGGTGATGTGAAAGTTTGGAAAACTTCTATTTCCGAAGTTGAATATCCGAATAATTTAGAGCCGGGAAAAATTCTTGATATTTCAGATAAAGGTGAAGTTGTCGTTAAATCTTATGATGGGGCAATCGTTTTAATAAGACATGAGTTTAAAGAATTACCTAAAATAAATGAATACTTATGAGTAAAAATGTTATCATAATTTCAGCGCATCCCGATGATGAGATTCTTGGAGTCGGAGGTACTCTACTAAAACATAAAATGAATGGAGATTCTATCTATTGGTTGATAACTACTACAGCATACGAGAAAGATGGATTTTCTGAAGAATTTTTAAAATCCAGACAAGAGGAAATTAAACAAGTAGCCAAAGAGTTAGGCATAGTAAAAACATTTATACTGCCTTATCCAACGATGGCTTTGTCTTCGTCAAGTTTAATTACTATGGTGCCTGAAATTTCAAAAATTTTTACGGAGGTAGAGCCAGAAGTAATTTATTGTTTAAACCGATCTGATGCGCATTCTGACCATCGAGTAACCTTTAATGCGGTAATGGCTTGTACTAAATCTTTTAGGTATCCTTATATAAAAAAGGTTTATATGTATGAGTGTTTATCGGAAACTGAATTTGCTCCAGTATTAGCAGAGAAAGCATTCTTGCCAAATCATTATGTTGATATCTCGGATTATATGGAAGATAAGCTTAGAATAATGGGCATTTATAAATCAGAATTGGGGATTCATCCATTCCCTCGAAGCTTAAAAAATATTGAAGCACTAGCCACATACAGAGGTGCTAGTGCGGGCGTTATATATGCGGAAGCTTTTCAACTTGTAAAATCAATAGACAAATAGACTATGAACAAAATAAGTCGACATGTTATAAGAGAAAATGCGAGTGTCAGAGAAGCTCTTATTAAATTAGATATACTTGCAAGTGATGCTATATTATTTGTTACAGATACTGAGAATATTTTATTAGGCTCCCTGACGGATGGAGATTTAAGAAGAGGGTTTATTAAAGGACTCGGTTTTGAAGATGCGTTATTGAAATTTATTCAGCCTAATCCTTCTTTTATTGTAGAGGGAGAGTTTGTTATGGACAAGCTTGAGGAGTATAAGGCTAAAAATTTTAAAATAATTCCAGTTCTAAACCATACTAAGCAAATTGTTGAAGTTATCAATTTTAGGGAACAATCCACTATTATTCCCGCCGATGCTATTATTATGGCAGGAGGGGAGGGCAAACGTCTTCGTCCATTGACTGAAGCCACACCGAAGCCATTATTGAAAGTGGGGGATAAACCTATTATAGAATATAATATTGATAGATTACAACAGGTTGGTGTAAAGAATATTACCCTCAGCATCAACTATCTAGGAGATCAATTGGTTGATTATTTCGGAGATGGTGAAAGTAGAAGATTAAATATTCAGTACGTTCGCGAGGATAAGCCTTTGGGCACTATCGGTTCTATATTGTTAGTAGAAGAATTTTACCACGAGGATATAATTGTGATGAATAGTGATTTGCTGACCAATATTGACTTTCACGATTTTTATAAGTGTTATAAGGATTCTGGAGCGGATATGGCCGTTGCGGCAACCTCTTACCATGTTGATGTGCCATATGGTGTGTTGGAAGCTGATGAATCAAATAAGGTCCTTTCCTTAAAAGAAAAGCCTCGATACACCTACTATTCCAATGCAGGGATCTATATCCTTAAAAAGCATCTCTTAAAAATGATTCCACAAGATGAATTTTATGACATCACCGATCTCATAAAACGAATTTTAGAGATGAATTTAAAAATGCTTACGTATCCGATAAATGGCTATTGGTTGGATATTGGGAAACATGAAGATTTTGAAAAGGCCCAAAATGATGTAAAGCATATCAGATTCTAAATGAAACCACTAATTATAATTCCAGCAAGAGGAGGATCTAAGGGAGTACCAGGTAAAAATATTAAATTATTGAATGGAAAACCTTTAATTCAATATACTATTGAAGCTGCACTAGAAATAACCACTAAGGAAAATATTATCGTCAGTACGGATAGTCCTGAAATAAAATCTGTGGTTGAAGAGATAGGCATTAGAGTGCCGTCGTTACGTCCAAAAGAACTTGCTACTGATAGGGTAGGGACTTATGAAGTCTTACTTCATGAAATAAATCAATTAGAAAAAAAAGGGAAATTCTACGATTATTTAATTTTTCTTCAGGCTACTTCTCCATTTAGAACTGGTAAACAGATAAAGGAGGCGTTAAAATTGTATAATGACAATATGGATATGCTTGTTTCTGTCAAAGAAACAAAAGCCAATCCCTATTTTGTTTTAAGGGAAGAAGATGAAAAAGGTTATTTAGTACCTTCCAAATCCTTTACTGCGGATCGTCGTCAAGATGTGCCCAAAGTTTGGGAGTTGAATGGAGCCATATACATTATTAACACCAACACACTTAAAAAAAAGCCAATAAATCAATTCACTAAAGTGAAGAAATACGTTATGGATGAGTTTTCTTCAATTGATATTGATACGATGATGGATTGGCAATTGGCTGAAAAACTCTTGGCTTAATGGCTCACTCTTTAAGAGCTTCTGGAAAAGCTGGCATGCTTTGGTCTTTTTTAATACAAGGAGGAACTCAAGCCATCAATTTTGTTGTGACTGTACTTTTAGCCCGACTTTTAATGCCGGAAGAATTTGGCCTTATTGGGATGATTGCCATTTTCATAGCAATCAGTCGTGCTTTATTAGATGGTGGTTTCGTTTCGAGCTTAATTAGGACTAAGGATGCTGATAATGTAGACTATTCCACAGTTTTTTTTGTTAATCTTATCAGTTCAGCTTTTTTATATGGACTCTTATTCACAACTGCTCCGTTAATTTCGGAGTTCTATGAAGAAGAAATTCTAATTAAATTAATACGAGTAGTAGGTTTGATTTTGATTATAAATGCATTTTCATTAGTACAATCAACGAAACTAAATAAAGAATTACAGTTTAAAACCCAGTTTAAATTACAATTACCTTCTTTAATTATTAGTTCATTAGTAGCGATATGGATGGCGTATAATGATTATGGGGTTTGGAGTTTGGTCGTAAAAGATCTTGCTTATGCATTACTAGCAACTCTGCAGCTTTGGTGGTATGCCAAATGGATGCCGAGTTTTGTCTTTGATAGAGAAAAATTTAAGTATCATTTTAATTTTGGTTATAAACTTTCTTTGACCCAAATTATAAACACCAGTTTTAATAACCTCTACAATGTGGTTATAGGGAAGTATTTCTCCGCTGCTCAGTTAGGGTTCTTTACCCGAGCAAGATCTTTAGAACAATTGCCTACATTGTTTTTTTATAATGCTTTCAATCGCGTATTTTATCCTTTATTAGCAAAAGTGAATGATGATAATCAGCAATTAAGACGAGTGTATTCTCAATTGATGATAATCGTAGTGTTTATAGTAACTCCCATTCTGGTGTATTTAGGTGTGGTTGCTGAGCCATTTTTTAGATGGCTCTTAACCGAGAAGTGGTTGCCAGCAGTGCCGTATTTTCAATTATTATTGATTTCGGGAATCTTTTATCCTATCCATCAATATAATCTCAATATCTGCAAACTCAAAGGACGAAGTGATATGGTGCTTAAGTTATCTGTGTTACAAAACATTATGTTGCTTGTTGGTGCGTTTAGCGCGATTTGGTTTGGCATCTATGGGCTCTTGTATAGTTTAATTGTAATTAATATCCTGATAACTTTTATTAATGCTTATTTTTCTGGTAAATTGATTGAGTATGGCTTAAGAGATCAATTGAAAGATATATTACCAATACTAGGCCTAAATGCTTTTTTAGGACTAATCTTGTATATTTTACAAATAAAAAGGTTTAATAAACTTCCAGACTTAGGTAATATGGGAGCGAGTCTTACCGTTTTTTTTACTTTGTATATATTGACCGCATTTATTTTAAAGATGAGGGTGCTACAAGATGTTATAAAACATATTAATAAATAAAATGAATAAACGGAAAAATGTATATGTTGTATTAACAGAATACCAATTTCTACAAGCGCTTAATATATCGACTAGTGTTTATGCTTCTTCCAATTATGAAAATATTATTTACATTGCAAGAAACGGTAAAAGATTAATGGGCATTAATTCAGAGAGAAATTGGAGCATAGATAATACACTGGTAAATATCCTAGATCGAAAAAGTCCAAATGAGATTGCAAACTCTATATTGGATGAAAAACCGCAACACTTTTTTATATTTCAAGGCAATTTACCGTTAAATGTTTTTTTAGGTGCTACATTGTCAGAAAGAGGAGCTGAGATTTCTTTGGGTCCAGATGGATATAACTCATACGGTGTTTTTAACAAAAAACATGCGTTTTTATCACTTCTTAAGGATTCTTATAAAGCTAACATTTACTTAATTAAAAATAGATTATTTAATGGCAACATCTATCTTTTTGATTATTATAAGTACGGCAATCAGCGGTTTTTAGATAATATTTGGATAACTCATCCAGAGCAATATATACATGTAGCAAAGAACAGGCCTACTGTTTTAAAGTTGCCAAAATTCAATGATACTTGTATAGAATTTATAAAAACTTGTTTTGAATTTAATGATAGCTTTCCAACTCACGATGTTATTTATTATTTTAACCAGCCCCTCTGGCCTGAATTGATAGATAAAGAGTTCGATTTTCTGAAAGGCGTTTTAAATAATTTTCCAGATAAAATTATAGTTTTAAAACTCCATCCGCTTACCTCTGAAAAAACTAAGAAAATGTATCGATCATTGAATGGTTTAAAAATAATAGAATCTTCAGTACCAGCAGAGGTAATATTGATAAGCCTTAAAAACTGTATTGTTTTTACAGGATGGTCGTCCGTATTGATAACTGAAAACAATACTTGTAATTATTATTTTAATTATCCTATTTATAAGGATATAGACTTAAAGTTTTTAAATCAATCTTATCCCATAATTTTAGATCATATAACTTTGGTGAACAAGCCGGAATTAATGAGATTTCCAAATGGATAGGCAGGTTAAGGCAATATCAATAATCTTATATGTACTATGGCCATTTTCTGCCGTGGTCATTGGACTAAGGAATTTCGATTCTGCATTTGGTAGAAAACTCTTAATCGCTGCGTTTGCTTTTTTGGGATACACAGCTATAGATTCTGGAGATTTAGAGCGTTATGCAACAGTATATTATGAAGCAACTAATGATCAACTAGGGTACTTATTCGATATGTTCTTAAATCTTAAGGCAGGTAAATTCTTTACTGATTTCACTGCTATGCTTTTTTCTGTTTTTGATAATCATCATATTTATTTTGCTTTTTTATTTGGGTTTTATGGTTACTTTCTAGTAGGTGCTGTTAATTTACTACGAATAAAAGTGCTAAAAAAATCAAGCTTTCCAGTTTTAATTGGATTTGTGACCTTTGCTTTCTTTTATTCCATTTTGACTGTTTTCAATTATGCATTTTATACAGGAGGCATCTATTTCTTATACTTTCTATTACAGATAATACTAAATGAGAACACTAAAAAATATTTTTTATTGATTTTTGTAACTCCTTTGTTTCATATTGGATTGACGCCTCTTTTATTGGTCCCAATGTTTTTTGTTCTTTTTAGACAACGCACTAACTTATACATTTTATTACTTATTACATTTACAATTTTATCACAAACTTTTTTATTAACAAATGTTCAAACTAAATTACAAGATAGTGATACCGTGTTTGAGGAAAAGTTTAGAGCTTATGGTTCTGAAAAAGGAATGGAGCGTATGGATAATCGCTATGCCGAAGGTTATCAGACAGGTAATTCGAATTATAGACTATTTAAAGATATAAGAGAGATTACCAACAAATTGATTATTCCCTTGTTATTATTTGTTTTATACATGAACCGTAAAAAATATCATGATGATAAAACCTTACTGGATTTGCTTAATTTAAGCATTGCATGCATGGCCATTACAAACTTAATGCTTAATATATCCCAAGGAGAGCGATTTTACTTTTTTAGTGGTTTTATGGTCTTAGCTACTTATATTTATTTTCTTCAAAAAATAAATTATTCCGCATTAAAGTTTAAGCCGCTCATGTATTTATTAATTCCATGTTTACTATTAAACAATTTAGTGTCTTTAATATTGGTTAAAAATTTGATTAGTGTCAATTTTTGGTTTTCTAACTTCACTTTTGAATTATTTAGCATTCTATGATAAAAAAAATTAAATCACAAGTTTCTCGGAATTTTACAAATGCCCGAGGATGGCGTACTGATCGAAAAATAATTGTCATTGAAAGCGATGACTGGGGAAGTATTAGAATGCCGGATAAGAGAACATATAACAAGCTCCAAAATTCAAGAATAGGTAATACTTTATCCATGTATGACAAATTGGATAGTTTAGAGCGACGTGATGATTTTCAAATCCTTCTTGAGGTCGCAAATCAATTTAAAGACAGCGAAAATAATCCATTGGTTTTTACGTTAAACACGGTTATGCAAAACCCCGATTTTGTTAAAATTAAGGAGTCTGGCTATAATAGGTTTTTTGGAGTGCCCTTCCATCAGTCATATCAGCAATATTATGGAGATAAATTACAAGACTTATGGACAAAAGGAATAGATGAAAAATTGATAAAACCACAGTTCCATGCAAGAGAACATCTAAATGAGTACTTGTGGTTAAAAGATCTAAAACTTGGTTTTAAAGACACATTATTAGGTTTTGAACATGATTACTTTGCCTTAAAGACAAAAACATCTTCTAAATTAAGAAATCACTACTTGGCCACCTATTTTTCTGAAACAGAAGAAGAGTTTAAAAGAGTTGCTGCCGCAACAACTGATGGTTTAGAAATGTTTAAAGATGAATTTGGATTTAACTCAGAAACATTTATTGCATCAAATTATTGTTGGCCCGTAGACTTGGAATCCATTTTAGATAAAAGTGGAGTACGAGGGTTACAAACGTTGCGCGGTAATTTGGAAACGGATTATACAACAGGTAAATCTTCAATAAAAAGATTCTATACAGGTAAAAGGAACACATATAATCAATTATTTACTGTGAGGAATGTGATTTTTGAACCTTACTCTAATCCAAATAAGAACTGGGTAGATTCCGCAATGAGCGAAGTTGAGAATGCTTTTTTATGGAAGAAACCTGCTATAATATGTATGCATAGAATAAACTTTGTCAGTGAAATGAATATAAAAAACAGAGATGATAATTTGAAAACCTTGAAAACCCTTGTATCAAGAATTATACAATTCTATCCAGATATAGAGTTTATGTCATCGTCTGATCTATCGAATTTAATACACAAGAACAAAAACTAAATTGCCATGTTTAGTAACACAAGAAAATCTTTAGCTATTTTATATAAATCTCTTTTTAACCAGAGACAAATCAAGATATATAATAATCTTAAAAACAGGGATATATTGAAATTTACTAAAAATTTAGATTATCAAACTTTAAAACTTGCAAGAGTGCTTAAACTTGCTTCGACAAATGTTGAATATTATCAAGGTTTAAATCATCTTCGATTAGGTAGAATTTCCTATGATGAGTTTCAAAAAATCCCATTAATGACCAAAGACATAATTAGGGAATATAGAAATTCTCTTGTTAATGAGAATTACAAAAAAATGTCTGAAGTATTTCGAAACACCTCAGGAGGTTCAACGGGCGAACCCGTTGAGTTTTATAAAACAGAAGAACAAGCGCACTATGGAACCGGAAATTATTGGCACGCGCTCCATTTAAATAAAGTTGATATAAATAATAAATCTATTAATTTATGGGGGGCACAAAGAGATATGCATAATCATAAACCCTCTTATAATATAAAATCTTACCTAAATGATATTACCAACTTAAATACTTTTGTATTAAGTGATGAAATCATCCAACAATATATTAAAACAATAAATCAAATAAAACCCCCATTTATTAAAGCTTACGTACATTCAATATATGATATATCAAAATTTATAAATAAGAATAAAATAAAGATTGAGTTTACACCTACAATCCACTGTACTACAGGGCCACTTTATCCTGAGATGAGAAATGAAATAAGGGCAGCATTTAATAATGCTTATGTTTATAATTTTTATGGTTCTAGAGAGGTTTCTGCAATTGCTACTGAAATTTTCAATGAAAAAGGTCTGTATGTTCTCTACGATAATGTTTTTGTAGAGATTTTGGATGATAATGACAAACCAGTCAAAAATGGGGTTGAAGGTAATATTGTAATAACCACTTTAAATAACGATTATATGCCTTTGATTCGTTATAAAATTGGGGATCGTGGAATCAAAGGAGATGACTTGATTTATGGAACTCTCAAATTGGATAATGTTACTGGTAGAACATTAGGCGTAATTCATAAAAAGGACAAATCGAAGATAGATGGTCAATTTTTCACTAGTTTATTCTTTAATAAAGACGGTATCAAAAGTTTTCAGATTGTTCAAAAATCTCTTTATAATATTCAATTGAATATAGTGAAATCTGATAAATTCTCAAACAAGCAGTTAGATGAAATTATTGATAAAATTAAACATGAGTTGGGTGATGATGTTATAGTAAACTTAGAATTTAAAGATCAGATTGATTTAACTTCTACTGGAAAAATCATGTATGTATATTCCGAAATAGATCTATAGTAATTAGTGTCAAATGAAAAAAGTCCTCTTCATATTACCTACCTTAAGTGCTGGCGGTGCCGAAAACTATGCTTTACGGTTCATAAAGCATAATTTGGGAGATTTTGAGTTTCATGTACTTTCGGTAAATATGGAAAGAGGGGATCTTTATCAAGATTTTAAAGAATTAGATGTAACCATTTTCCATCACACTCTTGGTTATTTTAATCTTAAAAAATTTAGGAGCTTCTATTTACTTTTAAAAAACAATGCTTACGATACAGTTTGTACTTTTAACGGCAACTTTGGTGGGGTACCTTTAACCATAGCTAAAACTGCTGGCGTTGAAAACAGAATCGCTTTTTATCGACGATCTACCAATGCGTTTGGGAATAATAAGTTGAAACGGCTATACAACAATTTTGTTAATAGCTTGGTACGAAAAAATGCCACCTTTATCTTGTCTAATTCGGAAACCGCATTTAAAAATTTTCATGGAGATGTCTATCAATCAGATTCAAGGTATAAAATAATCAAAAATGGGGTAAGTGCTGGTGACTTTAATATACCATTTTCCAATTATGAAGCGAGAAAACGATTTAATTTTCCTAATGATTGTTTTATGATTGGGCATGTGGGACGCTTTGATCCTGCAAAAAATCATGAAACTATTTTCAAGGTCATCCAGTCCTTTAAAGAGAATCATAACAATTTCCGTTTTGTCTTTTGTGGGAAAGATACCAATTCAGTTGCCTTCATAAGTAAATTAGAGGAATATAATATTCAAGATGTAGTTATAGCTTTGGGGTTAAGAAGCGATTTACCCATGCTTTACAGAGCATTAGATGTGTTTTATTTCCCTTCTATAACAGAAGGACAACCTAATGCCTTGATTGAGGCTATGATTAGTGGTTTGCCTGTGGTTACGTCTAATATTAGCCCAATTCTTGAAACATTGCCCGCAGAAAGTGAGTTTTTAGCACTGAGTCCTTTAGACGTAAATGCTTCTTATGAAATATTGAAAGGTTTTTACACAGGTAATATTTATACTGAACTATATAAACATGAAAAATGGGCAAAAGAGAATTTTGATCCCAACAAAAGATTTAAAGAACTCAAATTGATTTTAAACAATTCATAAATTATGGAAGCTATTTTAATACTTACGCATCGATTTCAAAGAGATAGGAATGGCAATGTGTTTACAATTAATCATGTTGAAAGTAATTTAATTTGGGATAGGTATTTAAAAGTTTTTACTCACTTAACAGTATTGGCTAGAATACAAGAAGTAGAAGAAGAGGTTGATGAAAGGTTTTTAATTTCTCAGAAAAATATATCTTTTGTTGCCATCCCCTATTTTGTTGGACCTAAAGAATTCATAAAAAATTATTTCAAAATAAATAAAACTCTTGCAAAATTGATAAGGAGAGATCGAGCCTATATTTGTCGTCTTCCAAATATGTCTGGAAATTTATTAATAAAGCATTTAAGACGTAAAAATATTCCCTACGTTGTTGAATTAGTTGCCGATCCGTGGGATGTATATAGTGCAGGTAGTTTAAAAAAATCAATGAATCCTTTTTTTTTAACATTCAATAAATATAGAAGCCTATTTACATTAAGAAAATCTGTAAGAAATGCTAAGGGCGTTATTTACGTAACAGAGTATATTCTTCAAAAAAGATATCCAGCTCAAAAAAAAGCGATAACTACACATGCCTCCAATGTAGTCTTAAAGAAAAAATCGTTTAGTAATAAACCATTAGAACTTTCCACACCACCGAATGTATTTAAAATTTGTTCAATTGGTTCATTAGAACAGTTATACAAATCTCCAGATATCGTATTAAAGGCGATAAAGAAAATAAGAGATCTTGGAAAAAATGTTCAGCTAACCTGGTTGGGAGGTGGTTTTCATAAAAGCTCTATGATTCAATTATCAAAAGAGCTTGAAATTAGTGAGGCTGTATTTTTTAAAGGGAATGTCAGTCCTGAAGTAGTATTTCAAGAATTAGAAAATTCACATTTATATCTTCAAGCGTCCCGCACGGAAGGTTTGCCGAGAGCTGTGATCGAGGCAATGGCAAAAGGTTTGCCATGCATAGGGACGAGAATTGGTGGAATACCAGAGTTATTAGATGAAGAAGCTTTGATAGATAAAGATAATATAGACCAATTAGTAAATAAAGTTATATACTTCCTGGATAATTTAAATGCTTTAAACAGACAAGCAAAAAAAAATCTTGAGAAAGCAAGAACATATCAATATGAAATTTTGGAAAAACGAAGAGAGGACGTTTATAGATGTTTAATACTAAAGAAATCCGATAAAGAATGATGTTAAATATTTCTGAATTTATCCCAATATAAATGTTCGATTTCAGCAATTCTAAATGATATAACGAGATGCAAATTAAAAATTTTATTTTAAATTTATTTTTTCGTTATAATAAAATTAATTCTGATATTTAAATAATTGCATTAGGATAATCCATAATATATATTAGAAATTTCATAATAACATAAAATAAATCGTTAAAAATGTCTATATTTTTTAGAAATGTTATATCTGTATTATATTCCTTATTGAGGTTTTCAATCTTAAAAATCATACATGGCAAGAGATTTTATTTTGATGGGATACAACGCTTTTCTCCACAAACACAACTTCTTTTTATTAATAAGGGAGAAATTAATTTGGGGCATAAAGTTCGAGCCCATTCTCTTGTTAAATTTCGTTCTATAAATTCTGCTCAATTAATTGTTGATGACAATGTTTCATTTAATTATGGGTGCATAGTTACTGCTCGTCGGTTGATTCATATTCATAAAGGTGTGGAGTTCGGACCTAATGTATTACTCTATGATCATGATCACGATTTTAGAGTAGAGGGTGGATTAAAAGCTAATAAATATAAAGATGGTGAAATTATTATTGGTGAAAATTCTTGGATAGGTGCAGGCACTATAATTTTAAAGAATACTTACATTGGAAAGAATTGTGTCATTGGTGCGGGATGTGTTATTAGTGGTTCATATCCCGATAATTCATTAATTATCCAGAAAAGAGAGACAACCATAAAGGTGATATGATAAGGCGAGATAACGAAGTTAATTGATTTTAATAAAATCACGAGTTTTTCGGTTTCGAAATATTTATTCCATGATTTGATCAATAGTTCAAGTTTTAACAAAATGTGATATTCGTCATTCAAATGAAGATACTTTATATAGCCACGAGTGATATTCATCTAGCTACTTTCCATAAACCATATATTAAATGGTTATCTGAAGAGGGAGTACAAGTAGATATTGCTGTAGAAAACAGGGGGAAATTAATCATTGAAAATATCCATGTAGCCTATTATCTCGATTTTCCGAGATCCTTGTTTAATAAAAAATTATTTCGATCTTATCGGAAGCTCAAAAGAATAATAGATGAAGGGGAGTATGATGTAGTACATTGCCATACTCCCATACCTAGCATGTTAACGAGATTAGCCGCTATAAAAGCGAGAACTAAGGGGACGAAGGTATTATATACTGCTCATGGTTTCCATTTCTATAAAGGTGGTCCTATAAGTCGTTGGTTACTCTATTATCCATCTGAATTTATATTAAGTTATTATACCGACGCCATTATCACAATAAATCAAGAAGATTATAATTATGTAAATAATAAAATGTTGCATAATGCGTCATATTACATCAAAGGGATTGGTGTTAATAGCTCAAGGTTTCGGCCTCTGACTGAATCAGAAAAGAAAAAGAAACGCTTTGAATTGGGAATTTCTCATGATTCATTTGTTTTATTATATGTAGCCGAATTCATTCCTCGCAAAAATCATGAATTTATTATTAGAGCTTTACCGAAACTGATTAAAACCATTCCAAATATTAAGATTGTTTTCGCTGGTAAAGGAATTTCTCTGGAAAGAATGAAGTCATTGGCAAAAACTTTGGGAGTATCGACGTATATTGATTTCTTAGGATTTAGAAATGATGTGCCAGAATTAAGTGGCATAGCTGATATTGGAGTTTCATCCAGTAAACATGAAGGACTTGGGTTGGGACTGGCTGAAGAAATGATGTGCGGGTTACCAATTGTAGCAAGTTATGACCGAGGTCATAAGGAAATGATTATTCACGGAAGAACTGGTTATATGTTTTCTCAAGGAAATACCGATGAATTTATTTCTTATATAAGGTTACTATATACTGATGATAAGTTAAGAAACGAATTAGGAGCAAATGCACTTGAAAAATCTATGGAATTTAGAATTGAAAACTCATTAAAGAGCATGACGAATATTTATAAGATCTATTTGAATGTATGAGCCAAATAAACAAAACAGTAGTCATAGTAGTTTGATTTACTTTTATTCATGAAGCAAACTTTATATAATTATTTAAAAAATTTTTCTGGTTGGCGATCAAATCGGAAATTGGTAATATTTTCAATCGATGATTACGGAAATGTACGGCTGAATTCTAAAGAATCTCTTAATAGAATTGAGGCGGCCAATATTCCTTTGGATTCGCATTTCGATCGTTTTGACACTCTGGAAACACGTGCCGATTTAGAAGACCTGTTTGATGTTTTATCATCGGTAAAAGATAAACACGAAAATCCAGCTATTTTTACACCCTATTCACTTCCTTGTAATATAGATTTTGATTCCATGGCGAATAATAAGTATACAGAATACATTTATGAGTTATTGCCAGAAACTTATGAGAAATTAACCCTGAAAGATACAAATGCATATGCCGGAACTTGGGAATTATGGAAGGATGGCATTAAAAAAGGTCTAATGAAACCACAGTTTCATGGTAGAGAACACTTTAATATGCATATTTTTAAAGATCTTCTTAAAAAAAAGGATAAGGACTTAATTACTGTTTTGAAGCAACATTCACATGTGACAATTCCAGGGCATAAAAGTTATAAAAATGGATGGACTGCCGCTTATTCATTTGATAAACTTGATGAAACTTTCGGATTTTTAGAGAATGTAGCAGATGGAGTAAAAGCCTTTAAGAGGGTTTACGGCTATGCTCCAAATACATTCACCCCTCCAGCACAACAATTTCCATTACATTTAGAAAATGAATTATATAACCTGGGATTTGAGTTTATAGATCGCCCTCGCAGTTTAAAGAGATATTTGGGTGATGGAAAGTACCAAATGGAGAAACATAGATTAGGTGGTGGAACTGTAATGAAAGAATTAGTTAGAAATGTTGTTTTTGAACCAACGACTCCTAGGATCACGAATTGGGTTGATTTTAGCTTTAAACAAATCGAAGCAGCTTTCAAAATGAAAAAACCTGCAAATATTAGTTCTCATCGGGTCAATTTTTGTGGTCATATTGACGAAGAAAACAGAAAAGTAGGTTTAAGTGCCTTAAAACAACTACTAGATAAAATTGTAAATCGCTGGCCTGATGTTGAATTTATAAGTGCTGATCAGTTGGGAGATATAATTTCTAAAGAGAAAATAGATGAATAGAACACTGTATTTAGGATATTATTTTAAGCAAATGAAATGGGATTTGCTCAAAAAGTTTTTAACACATACCTCTCAGTTGACGGGCAGGTCAAAGACGCAATTATTGTTGGCAAGTATTCGAGATGTATATAAATATAATATATCAATTTTGGAGTACTTTCAGTTTGGGTTTTATAATAAAACTGCGGAAGAGAAGCAATTTTGGGCAGGTACTGGAACGGTATATGAATTTCAAAAATTAGCCAATCCTCCGAAGCAACGAGTTATATTAGATGACAAACGGCTTTTTTATAGTAATTATAAAGAATTCTTTAAACATCAGATGTACACATTAGAAGAGTTAGAAAGTGACAAGGGGTTAGTGGATCGAATCTATGCTTCCAATGCACGGATTGTTTTGAAAGAGTCAAGTGGGAAGGCTGGAGGAGGTATTAAAATTTTAGAGACTTCTGAGATAGAGGCATCAAATTTGTTGAGTTTTATGAAGCAGAATCGTTTTGGTGTATTGGAAACTTACGTCAAGCAACATGCTAAAATTCAAGAGTTGTCGCCTTCAGCGGTAAATACGGTTCGTATATTTACACAAATTAGAAATGATGGTACCTATGAAATATTAGGTTGTAGAATGCGTATTTCTGTTGATAGTCCTGTAGATAATATGGCCGCTGGAAATTTAGCGGCTCCTGTTGATGTGAATACTGGGGTAATTACTGGTCCAGGAGTATATTCTGATATAACAAAACTACCTCAAGAAAAACATCCAATAACCGGAATTGACATCTTAGGTTTTCAAATCCCATACTGGGAAGAAATTTTGGAAATGACTGAAAAAGCAGCCTTGAAACATCCTCAAAACAAGTCAATAGGATGGGATATCGTAGTTACGGATGATGGCCCTGGATTTATAGAAGGAAATCACGATTGGTGTAAATTGGTGTGGCAATTGCCTGTAAATAAAGGTTTAAAGCCAATGCTGGAAAATTATAAGAACTTATAGAAAAGAAAGATATGAAAATTTTAATAAGTGGTGTTGGTGGACCTACGCCGAGAAGTATATCACGTAGTATTAAAATCAGTAAGTATGCTCAAGATTCTAAACTCTACGGAACGGAGGTAAATCCGCTAACTTATGGGTTTTATGAATCTGAGCTTTATGAAAAAAACATTTTAGTTCCGCGTTCTAGAGATGAAAGCTATTGGGGTACTTTAGAAGCATTCGTAACGGAGAACGATATTAAGTACGCAATGATACATCCAGAACAAGCTGTATTGGCTTGGTCTCTACTTAAAAAACAGGGTGGCGAATGGCCTTGCAAAACTATACTCCCAGATTATGACTTAGTAAAAGTTTTAATAGACAAAGGCGCTATGACTGAAATTTTAAAAGACACAGGCTTAGTTCCTGTTTCTTACGTTCTTAAACCGAAGGATTTAGATTTTATTGAGCTTGAAAAATCACTGAGTTATCCATTTTGGATTCGCAGTACTTCGGGCTCTAGTGGTTTAGGCTCATTGAAAGTTGAAAATCGGGAGAGTCTGAATAATTGGATGACCATAAACCCTGATGTTTCTGAATTTATTGCAAGCACCTTTTTGCCAGGCAGGAATTTAGCATGCAAACTTCTTTACCATAATGGCGAATTAATACGGTCAGCCTCGGGTGAACGTGTTAATTATATCATGTCAAAGGTGGCACCATCTGGGATTACTGGTAATACCTCATTTGGCCGCTTATTAAATGAACCTAACTTGGTGGATTTAGCTATCAAAGCGATGGACAAGCTTTTCAATGCGACGAACACACCTAAACATGGTTTTTTTACTGCCGATTTCAAAGAAGATGTCAATGGGCGCCCTTACATTACTGAAATTAATGTTAGAATGGTCGCTTTTAATTATAGTTTTGCGAAGGGAGGCGCAAATTTTTCCGAAGATATTTTAGGTTTGCTTAGTGAGGATCCGAGTTTTGATAAAAACTATAAAATGTACGAATTTGAGCCTGGCACCATCTTTCTTAGAGATGTTGATGTTGAACCTATTTTAATGAACGAATCAGATTTAATAAAAAATTAAGCTATTGCTGTTACAACCCTTTGAGGAAAATTGCAAAATAAATATTTGGTGCTTTATTAATGTTATCAAGCTGTAATCCATTTATAATTTCTTTAAAAAGCTTATATTTCAATGAAACGAACAGGTAGCGTTAGTGCATATTCATTCTTGAAGAGAGCATTGGATTTATTATTATCTCTATTCGGATTGTTACTCTTATCTCCCTTGTTTTTGGTAATTATCATCATTCTTAAACTTACTGGAGAAGGTGAGGTTTTTTACCTCCAAAAACGCATGGGTTTCAATAATCAAACTTTTTTCATTTATAAATTTGCGACCATGTTAAAAGACAGTCCAAATATTGGAGGGAAAACGGTTACAGTTAGAAATGATCCGAGAATTACTAAATTTGGCAAACTGCTACGGATGACTAAAATCAATGAATTACCTCAAATTATAAATGTTGTGAAAGGTGATATGGCTTTGGTCGGTCCGCGCCCACTTTTGGTGGCTAGTTTCAAGAAATATTCATTAGAAGTGCAAAATGTCATTTATAAAAATAGACCAGGTATAACGGGCATTGGGTCGCTGATATTTAGAGATGAGGAGCTTTTAGTGAGTACTTATAAGGAACTTGGAAAAGACCCCTTGGTTTATTATAAAACGTACATTTATCCATATAAAGGTGCGCTTGAACAATGGTATTATAACCACTGTTCTCTTCATGTCGATTTTAAAATCCTTTTTCTAACTTTTTGGTCTCTGGTGAGTCCTAATTCAGAGTTGGTCTAT
Organism: Gelidibacter maritimus; assembly: GCF_014062315.1. Lineage (GTDB taxonomy): Bacteria > Bacteroidota > Bacteroidia > Flavobacteriales > Flavobacteriaceae > Gelidibacter > Gelidibacter maritimus. The sequence goes on along the minus strand of NZ_JACGLT010000008.1, from coordinate 154,716 downwards.
AAAACCTTTAAAAATCTACCCTCTAAACCAGAGTCCTTGACCGTAGCAGGTATAAAGAAATTGTAAGTCATGCTTAGTCTTTTAAAAGCGTTACCCAATATTGGTTTATACTTTAGCATTTGGGTGATTTTCGCATATTGGCTGCATAAAAACAAACACAGATTGACGACTTTAATTATTATCATTGGAATTGTGCTGTTCTTATTAAGCGCAACCAATTATGTGCCTAAAAAATTAATTGCGTCTATTGAAAGTGCTTATGACCCTATTGATCTTGACCTCATTGACCGTTCAGAATCTTATTATATACATGTCTTAGGTGCTGGTGCTTCAAGGGATGCACGCTTGCCGGCCTCAATGAATCTAAATCAAGAAACGCTGATTAGACTAATCGAAGGTATCCGGGTTTACAATTACTTGGATCAGGCTATCTTGGTGACTTCAGCCGCTTCAACCAACGAACCTATAAGTCAAGCAGAAATCAGTAAAGACGCCGCGATATCTTTAGGGGTAAATGAGAGAGATATTGAAATGTTGAAAACGCCTATCACCACCTTGGAAGAGGCTTTGGCTTTTAAAACGGAAATTGGAACCAACAAAAATATTATCTTAGTAACAAGTGCCGTACATATGCCAAGAGCGGTAGAGATCTTTAAAGATCAAGGCCTAAAGGTCATTTCCGCTCCAACTGGTTATTTGTATAAAGAAGATGACACAAGTTACAACGGAATTACCTTACCTTCAATCAGTTCTCTTGAATTGATGAATAGCTATCATGTTGCGCAGCTTAAACATGTGTATTATCGGATTTTAAAGAAGAAATAGACAAAGGAATAATGAGGCAAGATTTAGGAACCAAGAGCCGAGACATATGACAGTAGAATTGAGAAAAAGGCATGGTTTAGGAGTCAGGAGTCAGGAGTCAGGAGTCACGAGTCAGGACTCATGAGCCAGGAGTCAGGACGGAAGACTAAAGAAAAAAGTAAAATAGAAAATAGAAGATGGAGGCATGATTCAGGAGCCATGAGTCAAGAGTCAGGAAACAAGAGCCATGACAAAAGAAAAAGAACAGAGATATAAGATAATAGAAAAGAAGGAAGAATCAAGCCTGCCCATCCGCAGCGAAGCGAAGGCGGGGAACAAGACAAAATAAAATAGAATCAGAAGTCAAGAGACATGATGCAGGACAAAAAGAACTATAGACTGCTTGTCAACATTGGTTCTTACGTATTTTGATCGGCAATTAGACATCAGATTAAATAAAAAATATTCTCTCTTTTAGAAACGAGAAACGAGAAACGAGAAACGAGAAACGAGAAACGAGAAACAAGAAACAAAAACCAGCCTGTCATAGCAAAGTGAAGGCGGGAAACAAGATAGAGTATCAAATATCAAGAATTATGTATGAAGAATCTGCTCGTATCTACGGATTCGTTCGGACATGCCTAAAGGTAAGAACTAATTATTAATAGTCACCGACAACTGATAACTATCCGAAGGAAACCTTGGATTTAGAAACTGCCGATGCTAACTTAATTCGATGCAAATCAAATCAAAGCTCATCAATCACCAATAAATTTTATCATCATTCTCATAAAATCCCAGAGGGATGGCACCTTTGTAAAACATAACCAGTAGAAATCGAGCTCTGTAGGGGCGATATCACGTAAATCAATTACAAAGTAAAGTATTAAAAGTTTTCTGAATTTTTATCTTATACTAATTAAGAACTTCGGCGTGCGTCCGAGTGGCAAGGGCGCGCAAGCCCATACGGTTGTAAGATCCACTGGTGGGAAGAATCTTAAATTATAATGTCATGTTTAAAATAGAAACCATTAACCCTACATTCTGTAAAATTTAATAAAACACAATCAATGATACCATTATCCATTCCGAAAATTGAGGGCAACGAGTCCAAGTACGTTTTAGATTGTTTAAATACTGGTTGGATTTCTTCCGCAGGGAGTTATGTCAACCAATTTGAAGAAATGGTTGCCAATTATGCAGGCGCCAAATATGGCGTGGCCTGTATGAACGGTACCGCCGGACTTCATATTGCCCAAGTGCTATTGGGTGTGACCGAGAATGATCATGTCATTGCCCCGAACATCACGTTTATTGCGACACTTAACGCCATTAAATATACTGGCGCCACACCGATTTTGATTGATGTGAATGCTGACGATTGGCAAATGGATTTGGAATTGCTGGTCAACTACCTTAACGATCAAACGGAATTAAGAACCACAGCGGCAGGGACTTTCAGTTATGATACGACCACCAACAAACGTGTGCGCGCCATTATGCCCGTTCATGTGTTAGGGAATATGGGGGATATGGACAGTCTGGTGGCCATTGCTAAAACCTACCATTTGGATATCATTGAGGACGCTGCAGAAGCGCTAGGAAGTACTTTTGAAAACAAGCACGCTGGAACCTTTGGCAAAATTGGTGTGTTCAGTTTCAATGGCAACAAAATTATCTCCACCGGCGGCGGTGGCGTGATTGTTACCGATGACGAAGCCTTGGCCAAAAGAGCAAGACATCTCACTACCCAAGCAAAAATCAGTGCTATGGATTATATCCACGACGCCATTGGCTATAATTACCGCTTGGTGAATGTGCTTGCGGCGATTGGTGTTGCACAAATGGAAACCTTTCCAGAGGCACTTAAAGCTAAAAAAGCCATGGATGCTTTTTACAGAAGCGAATTGGAAGGGGTGGGCGATATCAAATTCCAGGAAATCCCAGAAGGTACCAATCCCAATTGTTGGTTGTTTACCTTCTCGACCTCACGGATGCGCGAGTTGTTAGAGTATTTAAATGCTAACGGCGTGCAGTCGCGTCCGTTTTGGATGCCCATGAATCAATTGGAGATGTTTAAAGATGATAGGTATATCACCAAAAATGACGTCTCCGCATCGGTTTATCAAAATAGTATCAGTATTCCGAGTTCAGCGGGGATTACGCAGGAGCAATTGGAGACGGTGGTGAGGATTATTCGAGAGCTTTACGAGATGTAGTGCTTGAACTCATGTTGTCTAAAATAGTCCCGAAGGGACGATACACATTAGCATAGAACGCAAGTTCTATGCTAATGATATAAAATGCGTTCAAACAAGTCCTGAAGGGACCATACAAAGTATTAAGCTATTGTTTTATAGTAAAATATGTAATATTATCTATAGGTTTATAACTTATACCAAGTTAACAATGCAATGTCGCATTCAAGCTTGTTCATTTTCCGTTCTATTTCCTTGTTCATAATTTCCATAGCTAAGGCTATGCAAATTAATCACAGCGTCATAGAACAAAAAAGCAACATCGCTTTCTGTACGACATTACAAAATCAAATTGGTATTAATTATAAAGCATAATCATGGGACAATCCTTAGTGAAAAACTACATCCATATTGTTTTTAGTACAAAAGGTCGACAACCATTGATTCAACCACCGTATGAAGATAAGCTTCATGCGTATATAAGTGGCATATGTAATGCACTGGAATCTCCAGCTTTGATAGTAGGTGGGTATACAGATCACATTCATGTCTTATGTATGCTTTCTAAAAAGATAGCTTTAATGACCTTGGTTCAAAAGATTAAAGCAAACTCGTCGAAGTGGATCAAATATGAAGATGAAAGGTTAAAACAATTTTCTTGGCAAAATGGATATGGGGCGTTTTCGGTGAATCCAAGTGAAACAGATGTTTTGATCAACTATATAAGGAAACAACATGAGCATCATGAAAAAATGACTTTTAAGGAAGAATATCTTGGTTTTTTATCGATGTATAAACAGGAGTATGACGAGAGATACGTATGGGATTAGCTTGCGTTTGTTTTAACTAAGCTATTTAACTAAGCTCGTTGTACTTAAGGTGTCGTCCCTCCAGGACTTTTATATCCACGGGGTGTTTACATCATCAAGGACTTACGTCCTATGTTTTCAAATGTCGTCCCGTTGGGACTTGTTTGAATTTTAACCATCGAATTGCGTCCTATGTTGTTGCTTATCGTCCCGTTGAAACTTGGCCGAATAAATTACTATTTTATGGCTTTAAACCTTAAATTTTAAATCATAGACTTTAATTATTAATAATCTTGTAATTAGAATCTGAAGTTTTCTTAATCTGGAACTTTAACCTTGAACTTTGGATTTGATACAGTAAAATGTGAATAAATGAACATCATAGACATATTGGAGACGGTGGTGACGGTGATAAAGGGGTTTTATCATAATTAGTATTAAGTACTAAGTATTAAGAATTAAGACGAAAGAGAATAGAGAATAGAAAATTGCATAAGGAGGCAGGAGGCAGGAGCCAGGAGCCAGGAGTCAAGAGTCAAGAGTCAAGAGGCGTTAAAAAAAGTATCAAGTATTAAGTATCAAGTATTAAGAGAGAATAGAATCAGAAGCCAAGCTTGCACGTTCGCAGTGAAGCGAAGGTGGGAATCAGGACTAAAGAATAGAGATAAAATAGGATAGAATCAGGAGGCAGGAGTCAAGAGCCAAGAGTCAAGTGCGAAGACAAAAGAATAAAGATAAAAGAGAATAGAAATAGGAGTAAAGAATCAAAATAAGACATCAAAAAATCTTTTCTTTCACTCACTTTTTCATCTCTCACCTCTCACCTCTCACCACTCACCACTATTCCCTAATCCCTAATCCCTCCCTATAACAGGGGAAATTGTCGACCAAATTCTGCGTCACCCCTTTAGGGGCAGGGGGTAAGCAAGAATTGACCTCCCCCTGGCCACTCCTAAAGGAGGGGGGCTTGTCGGCCGAATTTTCGATCACCCCTTTAGAGGCAGGGGGTAGAGCCCTAACCGATTTTGGGTCCCCCTTTAGGGGCGGGGGGTATAGCGCAAGCAAGCTAACCTAATTTTAATTATGTAGTTTAGTGGATAACAATAATTTTTATCATGATGAAAGTATGTTCAAAGGAGCACCAAAAAGTACTTTCCTTAAAGCAAGGCTTTTACGTAATAAGATGACTTCCGCAGAAAAGATATTATGGAGTTATTTAAAAAATAAAAAATTAGAAGGCTATAAATTTAGACGTCAACATCCCATTCATCTTTTTATTGTCGATTTTTATTGCCATGAATTAGGATTGATTATTGAAGTTGATGGCCCATACCATGCAACTAAAGAGCAGAAACAGCAAGATGAAAAACGAACAGAATTATTGAATTATCAAGGCTTAACGGTGATACGTTTTACAAATGAAGAGGTGCACACAGAAATAGATATGGTAGTAACAAAAATTAAAGACGTAATAAAAACGATCAATATTTCAATAAGAAAGGGAATTTGACCTCCCCCTGGCCCTCCAAAAATAGGGGCGTTTGTCAGCTAAATTTTTCGTCACCCCTTTAGGGGGCCGGGGTAAGCAAGAATTGACCTCCCCCTGGCCCCTCCTAAAGGAGGGGGGCTTGTCGGCCGAATTTTTCGTCACCCCTTTAGAGGCAGGTGACCAAACCCAAATAACACATATCTTCAAAACTCACAAAAACAGAAAATAAAACACAAACAAATGAACATCATAGACATCCCAAATTTTATAAACACATACATCACAAAAAGAGACACGAGTCTTTTTGAAAAGGATATCCAGGCCAATGCTGCTATTCTTAGCGAAAAAATAAAAGGCAAATCGGTTTTGGTGATTGGTGGCGCCGGAACCATCGGATCATCCTATATCAAAGCTATTTTGAAGTTTGAGCCAGGAAAGCTTTATGTGGTGGATACCAATGAGAATGGATTAACGGAATTGACCCGCACCTTACGATCGGACGCCAATACCTTTGTTCCGGAAGACTATAAAACCTATCCGATGAGTTTTGGAGATCCGGTTTTTGAAAAACTTTTCTTGGCGGAAGGGCCCTTTGATATTGTAGCCAATTTTGCGGCGCATAAGCACGTGCGGAGTGAAAAGGATAAGTATTCAATTGAGGCGATGATTGATAATAATGTCTTTAAGGCTAAAGCCTTTTTAGATTTATTAATGGACCATAAGCCTGAGCATTTCTTTTGCGTATCTACGGACAAGGCGGCGAATCCGGTGAATGTTATGGGTGCGAGTAAAAAACTCATGGAGGAAGTGATTATGGCCTATAGCAACGACTTGCAGATCACGACAGCGCGTTTTGCCAATGTGGCTTTTTCCAATGGATCCTTATTGGCAGGGTATATTGAGCGTTTATTTCAAAATCAACCCATCTCTTGCCCAGCAGATGTAAAACGCTTTTTTGTGTCGCCGGAAGAGAGTGGCCAAATTTGTATGTTGGCCTGTATGCTTGGGAAATCGGGTGACATCTTTTTTCCGAAATTGGCCGAAGAACAGATGGCGTTTTTCAAGGACATTACCATCGACTTTTTCAAGGCGTCCCAAAGACCTATTCTGGAATGCCAGTCGGATGAGGAAGCAAAGCAAAAAGCATTGACCACTAAAGAGGGAGATCCGTATCCTGTTTACTTTTTCGATACGGATACGTCTGGTGAAAAGTTATACGAGGAGTTTTTTACAGATACCGATGTGGTTGATCAAGATACTTATGAGAGCTTAGGCGTTATAAAAAATGCCAGAAAACTGTCGCAGGCGGAAATCAGCCGAACCATTTTAGACTTAAAAAACCTTATGGATTCAGGTAGTTACGACAAAACGGCCATTGTGGATTTATTAAAGGAACAGCTTCCGGATTTTGAGCATATTGAAACCGGAAAGAGTTTGGATCAAAAAATGTAGTTTATGTATAGAGCATTTAAAAGAGGCTGTGATATTGTGGTCTCGGGAATTGCCTTAGTCATTTTAGCGCCATTGTTAATCCCTATTATGATTGGCCTTAAACTGACGGGCGAGGGTTATATCTGGTATAAGCAGGAGCGGGTGGGCTATAAGAACCGACCTTTTCTGATTTGGAAGTTTGCTACCATGTTAAAAGACAGTCCCAATATGGCGGGTGGGGTGCTGACCACTAAAAAAGATCCGCGCATAACCCCTATGGGCGGGTTTTTAAGAAAAAGTAAGATCAACGAACTGCCTCAATTGATCAATATATTTAAAGGCGATATGAGTATTGTAGGGCCGCGTCCGTTGATGCGGGTCAGTTTTGAAACCTATCCTAAGGCGGTGCAAGAGGTGATCTATAATGTCAAGCCTGGGCTGACCGGCATAGGCTCTATTATTTTCAGGGATGAGGAAGAATTGATTACACAAGTGAAAAATAGAGGTGAGGACACTTGGGCGTTTTATAAGAACCAGATTTACCCTTTTAAAGGAGAGGTTGAACAATGGTACCAAGCCCATGAATCTTTTTTGACTGATGTGAAAGTCATTCTTGTTACAGCTTGGGTTATTTTAAATCCAGAAAATGAGATTGTTTATAAATGGTTTAAGGATTTGCCGAGGCGGCCGTTTTAGTGCTAAGTATTAAGTACAAAGTATTAAGTATTAAGTATTAAGACGAAATACAAAAGGCAAAGGAATCAGGAGCCAGGAGACAGGAGGCATGATGTTTTTGAAACGCACACAATAATTAGCAAGACGGTGTCGGGTGTGAAGTGCAGAGTACTAAGTATTAAGTATTAAGTATTAAGAATTAAGACGAAAGACAAATGAGCCAGGAGGCAGGAAGCATGATGTTTGTGGAATGCACACAATTATTAGCGAGGCGGTGTTGGGTGTGAAGTGCAAAGTATTAAGTACAAAGTATTAAGAATTAAGACAAAAGAGAATAGAAAATAGAGGCAGGAGGCAGGACCCAAGAGGCGGCGAAATAAGTAAAAAGAGATAAAAAGACACAGAATTTTTTATCTCACCATTCACCACTCACCACTATTCCTTAACCCCTCCCTATAACAGGGGAAATTGTCGGCCAAATTCTGCGTCACCCCTTTAGGGGACGGGGGTACAGCCGAAATTATAGAAGTTGTCCAGTATAACGCCATTTGGCATAATAAACGGGCTTCGTTCCGAAGCGCCGGAAGCGCTCAGCCTAACAGTGTGCTTGGACTGCGTTCAGCTTGACCTGGCAGTACAGCGTTTGATACTCAAAAAAGTGATTTTTGAAGGATATTTAAAGAAAGTGAAATAATTTTAGGATTTGCGTTAATATGAGCTTGTAAGAAGCACTACTTTTGAAAATATCATCAATAGTCGTGGTAGAAATTTGAGTTTAGATTCTAAAACATTGTGACATATTACACTTTAAATGTATCTTTGCCAAAGTTCCCCTTTATATTATCTATTGATTCTTAAACCTATACAGTCATGATTCAAGATTTACTTGCTTATTTTGATCCCTTAGATTATCTAGGGATTTGGTTATTGTGGGCATTTATCTTGGCTTTTATTGTCTCTTGGTTGACTTTCCCTACTATTATAAGAGTGGCGCAAGTAAAGCAATTGATGGACGAACCTGGTTCAAGAAGTTCGCATTCTACCAAAACGCCAACTTTAGGTGGGATTGCAATTTTTTTCAGCTTGGCGGTGGTCATCACCACAATTGGTGGGGTGTTGGATACCAAAATATTGATGTTGCTTTTAGGCGGTCTGACCGTGCTTTTCTTTTTAGGTCTTAAAGACGATTTGCTGGTTTTAGCACCGAGAACAAAGTTCTTGGCCCAATTATTAGTGGCAGGGGTGCTGATTATTTTTACGGACACCCGTATTGTTGGCTTTTTTGGGATTTTCGGCATCACTACCTTACCTTATGTGGTGTCCGTGCTCTTTACCCTATTTGTATATATATTGATCATTAATGCCTATAACCTGATTGATGGGGTGGATGGCTTGGCGGGGAGTTTGGCGCTTTTTGCTTGTGCGGCCTTGGCTTTTCTATTTTGGAAAACCCAGGATGTCAGTATGACCACCATTGCGGTGGCTACTATCGGTTCCTTGGTGCCGTTTTTACGATTTAATTTTTCGAAAAAACGAAAGATATTTATGGGTGATACCGGCTCGATGATTGTTGGATTTCTGATTGCTTTTTTTGTGGTACGCTTTCTTAGTGAAGCACAAATGTTCCCAACCTCGCTTTATTACACCTCGGCCCCCATTTTAGCATTGGCTATTGTGTTCTTTCCGCTTTTGGATACCTTACGTATTTTCTTTATTCGTGCCGTTATTCATAAGAAAAGTCCGTTTAAGGCGGATAGAAACCATTTGCACCACGGCTTTATTAATTTAGGCTATTCGCATAAACAAACCACCTTGTGCATTGTGATTATCAATACCGTATTGTTTATTTTGGCACTTTTGTTTAAGGACTTTGAGATCCATTTGCAATTATGTTTATTGCTTGCTATTGGTACGGTCCTGTATTCGGTGGCATTTATTTACCATTGGCTCTTGAAAAATAAATCACAATCTAAAATTGTTGAACAGTCCCGTTAATTTCGTACTATTTTTAAATAAAACGCCTTACTTTTGCACACAATTTGTGTCATGGCTTATCGTTTAAACATTTCAAGATCATTTTAATGAAACACCTCTTATTGTTTTTATCCGCACTCTTTCTTCTGAGTTCCTGTGCCTCTAAAAAAGAAATCCTTTATTTACAGGATATTGAAACCAAAGGGAGTAGGGAAATTCCTTATCAAACCCCGAATATTCAGCCTAATGATATCCTAAAGATCACGGTAGAGAGTCTGTCACCTGAAGCCGCATTACCATATAATAAGATGGCCTCAAAAGCACAGCCCACAAGTAATTTGGAAATCATGCAACTTGATGGATACGTGGTGTCACTAAACAATACTATTGGCTTTCCTGTTTTAGGAACCATATCTACTAAAAATAAAACAACAGAAGAGCTTGAAGAGTTTATAAAAAATAAATTGACTTCGGAAGGACATCTTTTGGATGCTCGGGTAAACGTACGCTTGATTAACGCTAAAGTCACTATTCTTGGTGAAGTCAATAAGCCAGGGACCTTTAATTACACCGATCAAAATATGACGCTTTTACAAGCGCTTGGGATTGCAGGAGATTTAACCATTAATGGGGAACGCAAGGATATCTTGATGACGAGAGAGGTGGATGGCATCCGAAAAGTGACCCATATTGATTTAACCTCGGCGGAATTCATGAATAGTGAATTCTATTTTATTAAACCCAACGACTTGATTGTGGTGAATCCTAATGATCCGAAAGTTAAATCGTCAGGATTTGTTGGTAATGTAGGTACCGTGGCCACTGTCATCTCTCTTGTCTTAAGTATAACCATCTTATTAACGCGATAATTATGGAAGATTCTGTCAATAAACCTTATGCGTTTGAAGAAGAGGAGCATCTCGATTTAAAGCAGGAAATTTTACGCTATTTAAGATACTGGCCTTGGTTTGTACTAAGCTTAGTTATTGCCTTAATCAGCGCCTATCTATACGTGAGGTTTTCACCTCGTATTTATCAGACCTATTCTAAAATCAAAATTTTGGATAAATCTGATGGCTTGGAATTGCCAACGGCGGCTTTTATTTTTAAACGTTCAAACATCAATTTGGAAAATGAGACGGAAATTTTAACGTCTTATATTATGATGGACCGTGTGGTAAGGGAATTAAACTTAAATACGAGTTTCTATGAGGAGGGGACAGTAAGAACGACCCAGCAAGAAAGCCTACCTTTTGAGTTTGAGCAACTAATTCATCCAGATAGTATCTTAAAAAGTTCATCCTATAAACTTAAAATTAAGAACAAAGGTTTAGAAATTATCAGTGGAGATGATGAAGCTACCGTGTCTTTTGATGGTTTTTCAACCTATAGCAAACTCCATGAGCTGCCTTTTGAAGTAGATCTTAGAGCTGAAGGCTCCAAATCAGATATGATAGGGAAGACTTTTATTATAACCTTTAGACCGATAGAAAATGTCGCCTTAAGCTTAAAATCTGCAATTTCGGTGGAGCCTATAGGTAAACAAAGTGACTTGTTGAAAATATCGACTAAGGGCGAAAGTAAGGCCCTTTCGGAAAACATCGTCAACACGTTGATGGAGGTGTTTGATAATGATGGCATCAACGACCGGCAGTTGATCTCCAAACGGACCTTAGATTTTATTGACGATCGTTTTGTGTACTTGGCTGAAGAATTGGATTCGATTGAATCAGGACGTCAAGATTTTAAGCAGCGGAATAATTTGGTGGATATTAAGGTAGATGCAGAACTCGGCTTGGAGCAACGCACTAAATCCGAAGAGGAAGCCTTTCAAATAGAGAGCCAATTGGCCTTATCCCGCTTATTGAAACAGTCGCTTACCGAGAACACGGAGTCCGATTTGTTACCGGCCAATATTGGGATTAATAACGGCGGCATTAATGAATTAATTGCTAATTATAATACAGCCGTACTTAATAGGGATAAGTTTTTAAATAGTGGTGGTGCCAATAACCCCATCGTGAAACAGGCTATAGCCGAAATTGAAGACCTTAAAGCGAATATCAACCGCTCTCTCAATAACTACGTCAACCAATTGGAAACGTCCAGCCAACAATTGGAAAACAGAAATCAACGATTCAGCGGAAAAGTAGCACAGATTCCTGAAAAGGAAAAGTTATTGCGCGCCATTGACCGTCAGCAGCATATTAAAGAGAGTCTATACCTCCTATTATTACAAAAACGCGAAGAAGCTGCAATTAATTTAGCCATTACGGAGCCATCTATAAAGATTGTAGAGCATGCTTTGACGGGGAACGCGCCAATTTCACCGAAGTCGCGAATCGTTTATTTAGGTGCCTTTGTTGGCGGCTTGCTTGTTCCATTCGGATTGCTGTATCTTATCTTCTTGCTGGACACCAAATTGCACAGTAAAGAGGATGTTACAAAGATTAACCCTAAGGTACCGGTGATTGGTGAAATTCCGGATATGAAGAAAGATAAGGGCTTTGTTTTTGACGATCCAAATGCGCGGTCGGTATTGGCAGAATCTTTTCGAATTTTAAGTTCCAATGTTAATTATATTTTGCCGGCAGAGGACGATGGAAAAGGAAAAGTGATCTACTGTACCTCAACCATCAAAGGTGAAGGCAAGACTTATGTAAGTATCAATTTATCCTTGGCGTTATCCAGTATCAATAAGAAAGTGTTACTGGTGGGTGCCGATTTAAGAAATCCGCAGATCCATGTGCATATTGAAGAAGGCAAAGACACGCCAGGACTTTCCAATTATCTCCATGATGATAGCTTTAATTGGAAAGAGATGTTGGTGAGTGGTTTTGAGCAACACCCACGACACCGTATTTTGTTATCAGGCACCATTCCTCCAAATCCTGCGCACCTTTTGACCAATGGCCGTTTTACAAAGCTTATTGAAGAAGCCAAAGAGGAATTTGACTATATTATTGTCGATACCGCACCAACCATTTTGGTGACCGATACCATGCTGATCTCTCAGTTAGCGGATGCTACCGTTTATATAGCAAGAGCCGATTTTACCGAGAAGAATCTCTTGAAATTCTCTAAAGATTTATCGGAAAGTGGCAAGTTGAAAAATATGGCTTATGTGATCAATAGCGTTGGTGCAAGCAAGTCGTACGGATACAGCTATAACTATGGGTATAACTATGGTTATGGGAATAGTTAATGTAGAATAATATCTAATCATTGAAATCCGACTTGCAATTTATTTGTGGGTCGGATTTTTTTGGTTGTCGGTTGTGGGTTGTCGGTTGTCGGTTGTCGGTTGTCTGTCTTCTGTTGTGGGTTCTCTGTTGTCTGTTATGGGTTGTCGGTTGTGGGGTTGTCGGTTGTCTGTTGTTGGTTTTGGGTTTTGGGTGTTCTATATGGTGTTGGGGGTGAAACATTGATTATTGGGGTGTTTATTGAGGTCTGAGGTTCGAGGGCATGAACTGGTGCTTATGATGGCGTAGAGAAATTTTTGTGGGTTGGAATAGGTTTAAGGAGTGATATATATCATGATTTTTTCGCAAACAATGGTTTATTTTTATCATTGAATCATAAAACGAAATACCATGAAAAATATCCAATTAGTCTCTGCAATAATGACCACTAAAATTGTCAAACTCAAAAAAGACGATGATCTTGAAAGGGCAGAATATTTATTTAAAAAACATAAAATTAGACACATCCCTGTGGTTGATGGGAAGTCCATTATCGGAATGTTGAGTTACACCGATCTGCTGCGAATTAGTTTCGTAGACGCTGTTGATGATGATGGTGAGATTGAAAGCTTGGTCTATAATATGTTTACCATTGAACAGGTGATGGCAAAAAATGTGGTGAGCGTGTCTTCTACGGCGAGTATCAAGGAGGTTGCCGAAATTCTGACTAAAAGAGAATTTCATGCACTGCCGGTTGTGGATGATAACGAATTAGTGGGAATTGTGACCACCACAGATTTGATTGAATTTTTGATTATGAGGCTTTAGAGTGAGGGGTGGGTGGCTTGTAGTGGGTAGTTTTTAGTGGGTTGTCCCTGAATAAAGAACTTAATAATTGGTTTCAGATACTGTCTCATAGCCCTCTGTTTGGTGAAATTGATATTGGGTTGTTGAATTTAGAATTTTTGAAGGAAAATAAATCAAAAGATACCGAAATTTAACTCCGTAGGTGCTGTTGGGATAGCGGCGGGATAGTGGCAGGATAAAGGCAGGATAAAGCCACCTTAAGGCTACTCGTGTTAAATATATTACCCAATGGATTATGGAATAGGTTCACCTAATTGAACTCTACTATTTCAACGACTATAATCGATTGTCTAAAATTAACCGATTGACCAAAAAATAGGAAAATTAAGCACCTCAGCCCGTCCGACCGGTACCGCCAGGATTATATGAATTCCATTGGGAAGGAAACGGTACGTTCGGGCAACAGTCGTAAATCAAAAATCCGTCTTAGAAAGTCGATAGGATAGTTGCACTTATGCGTTGGCCAATTCTCGTAAAACCTTGATTGTTTCGGTTGGATTATCGCTTCCAAAGACATGGCTTCCGGCGACGAAAGTATCAGCGCCTGCTTCCACCAGTTTTTGGATGTTTTTATCGGTGACGCCACCATCAACTTCAATTCGCGTGTCCAAGCCTTGCGCATCAATCATTTGACGCAGATTCTTGATACGTTTATAAGTAACCTCTTCAAATTTCTGACCGCCAAAGCCGGGATTAATGGACATTAACAACACCATATAGCATTCTGGAAGGATGTCTTCCAAAACCACGAGAGGAGTCGTGATATTAAGCACAACACCTGCCTTACAGCCTGCATCTTTGATTTGTCTTAATGTTCTATGCAAATGCACGGTGGATTCATAATGCACCGTAATAATGTCTGCGCCAACATTCGCGAATTCTTCAATATAGCGCTCAGGCTTTTCAATCATTAAATGCACATCCAAGGGTTTGGTGGCGTGTTTTTTAATGGCTGAAATCACCGGCATTCCGTAGGAAATGTTGGGTACAAAATGACCATCCATCACATCAATATGGAACCAATCGGCGTCACTCTGGTTGACCATTTCGATATCACGTTGAAGGTTGGCAAAATCTGCTGCTAAAATTGAAGGGGCAATAAGTTTTGAAGACATATTTGTTATTGTTGTGTTGTTGTAAAGTTTTTGCAAAGATAGAGAAAAAAAGTCCGCAGTTGACGGTCTTCAGTCGGTAGTATGCAGTCTCAGTTTTTAGCAGAGACGTTTGAATGTAGTTTCTATTGTTTTCAGGTTTCAGGTTTCGACTTTCCGCCTTAGATGAATTTTCGGGCGGAGAGGTAATTGCAACTCTCTTTCCACAGCCAGAATAGCAATTTCTTATCTGCGAAGATCAGCGTCATCTGCGGGAGGTTTTCAGGATTATAGGAGAGATTATTGAATGATTGTTGATTAGTGATATACGATTGTTGAATGTATTGCGGTCAACTCCAATTAGCGAATTACAATTGGGAATTTCAATTTCAACTTTCCGCCTTCAATGAGTCTTCGGACGGACAGGCAATTTAATCTCTCTTTCCACAGCCAGAATAGCAATTTCTTATCTGCGAAAATCAGCGTAATCTGCGGGAGGTTTTCAGGTTTATAGGGGCTATGACACGAAGTTGCACAAAGGATACTCAAAGTTCCACAAAAGATTTTATCAAATTCTTCTTTGTGTCGTTTGTGACTTCCCTGCCTGTCGGTCGACTGGTTCGTGTCTTTTTTGAAATAGCATCTCAACTTCGAGATTGGATGTTCAACATTCATTATTCGATATTCAAAACTTTCTTTAGAGGGTATTTTGTAGTAGACAGTATACACTTGGCAGTATGCAGTCTCAATTTTCAGCAGCTACGTTTGAATTTAGTTTCTATTGGTTTCAGGTTTCAAGTTTCAAGCTTCGACTTCAACTTCCCGCCTTCGATGAATCTTCGGACGGATAGGTAATTGCAACTCTCTTTCCACAGCCAGAATAGGAAGTTCTTATCTGCGAAAATCAGCGTCATCTGCGGGAGGTTTTCAGTTATAGGAGCTATGACACGAAGTTCCACAAAGGATACTCAAAGTTACACAAAGGATTTTATCAAATTCTTCTTTGTGTCTTTTGTGTAATAGCATCTCAACTTCGAGATTGGGTGTTCAACATTCATTATTCGATATTAAAAACTTTCTTTAGAGGGTATTTTGTAGTAGACAGTATACACTTGGCAGTCGGCAGCATGCAGTCTCAGTTTTTAGCAGCTACGTTTGAATTTAGTTTCTATTGTTTTCAGGTTTCAGGTTTTGACTTCAACATTCCGCCTTCGATGAATCTTCGGACGGACAGGCAATTTATTCTCTTTTCACAGCCAGAATAGGAAGTTCTTATCTGCGAAGATCAGCGTAATCTGCGGGAGGTTTTCAGTTATCGGAGAGATTATTGAACGATTGTTGATTAGTGATTGACGATTGTTGAATGTATAGCGGTCAACTCCAATTAGCGAAGTACAATTAGGGATTTCAATTTCAACTTTCCGCGTTCAATGAATCTTCGGACGGACAGGCAATTTAATCTCTTTTTCCACAGCCAGAATAGGAAGTTCTCATCTGCGAAAATCAGCGTCATCTGCGGGAGGTTTTCAGTTATAGGAGCTATGACACGAAGTTCCACAAAGGATACTCAAAGTTACACAAAGGATTTTATCAAATTCTTCTTTGTGTCTTTTGTGAAATAGCATCTCAACTTCGAGATTGAATGTTCAACATTCATTAGCAATTTCGACTTCATTTTCATTTTCAAAAAAACAAACCCCCGGTAATCAGCCGAGGGTTCTTTCATCAATCAAAAAACGAACAGCTTAATACCTGCGAATGCAGGTGTCTCATTTAAGAGAATGTGCTGTTTGTTGCTGTCATTTAGTAATCATCACTAAGTGCGACTATCCTAAATAAGTTTTTAATATTTTGCTTCTTGAGGTGTGTTTCAATCTACGAATTGCTTTTTCTTTAATCTGACGGACACGTTCCCGCGTTAAATCGAATGTTTCGCCGATTTCTTCTAAGGTCATCGGGTGTTGATCGCCCAAACCAAAGTACAAACGGATGACATCGGCTTCACGAGGTGTCAATGTTTCCAACGCACGTTCAATCTCTGTACGCAACGACTCATGCAATAAATCTTTATCCGGATTTGGCGATTCGCCAGAGCGTAAAACATCATAAAGGTTCGAATCTTCACCTTCCACCAAAGGCGCATCCATCGATACGTGACGGCCAGAGTTTTTCATGGACTCCTTCACGTCATTGATAGTCATGTCCAGTTCTTTGGCAATTTCCTCGGCACTTGGCGGACGCTCATGACTTTGCTCTAAAAATGCAAACGTCTTATTGATCTTATTGATGGAGCCAATTTTATTCAATGGCAATCGAACAATACGCGATTGCTCGGCCAAAGCTTGTAAAATGGACTGACGGATCCACCATACGGCATAGGAAATAAATTTGAATCCGCGGGTTTCATCAAAACGTTGCGCCGCTTTAATAAGACCTAAGTTACCTTCATTGATTAAATCGGGTAAGGTCAAGCCTTGATTTTGATATTGTTTTGCTACCGATACGACAAATCGTAGGTTGGCTTTGGTTAACTTTTCTAAAGCCAGTTGATCTCCAGCTTTAATACGTTGCGCCAATTCCACTTCCTCATCTGCGGTAATTAAGTCAACTTTTCCAATTTCTTGAAGATACTTGTCTAGCGAAGCCGTTTCCCTATTGGTAACTTGCTTCGTAATTTTGAGTTGTCTCATTTAAATGTGCCTCTCTTATTTAATATAGTGAATAATCCTTTCGTAAGTAGTTATACGTAAAAGGGGTTCGAAATGTTACAAGAAAGTCAAATATATTTTAAAGTGAGATGTTTTTTGAGTGATTGAGGTGACCTGACTTGGGGGATATGTGTCAGTTAATCAGAAGTGTAGATCTCTTTTGAGATAGCGTGGCATAAAAAAAAATGGTTTTTAGTAAAGCTACTAAAAACCATTTTTATAATTAAAGTTTGATCAATTTCTTATCTGTCAAATTGATGTCTTCAAGCATCTCATTCGTAAACTTATAATGTCCACGAGTGGTAATGATTTTAAAACGGGAAGCGCTCATGGCACTCAACGTGTTTAAAAACAACCATTTTGATTTTAAAAGACGAGTTTTATCCGATTTTAAACTCAGTTCAAAATAGTGCTTCCTGCCTTCTTTTTCGGCTACAATATCCGGTGTAATGTTAATATCACTACCCTTTTTGAGATATGATTTTGGGGTTTCGTAACCCTCTGCGTCTGCTTTGATATTCTCAAAACCAATGTTTTCTAAGTACTCTAATGAGGTACTTAAAACTTCCGTATACTTCTCTTTATCTGTATGAACCATAATAAAGAATATACTTTTATTTCTGACAAATACAAATTTTTAGGAATCTTTAACTTTTAAAGTCAGCAGTTGACAGGCCGCAGTCGGCATTGACATCTCGCTCTCCTCTCACTGAACACCCCTGATGAGAGTGGACCGTTATTCATTGATTCAACAATCAACAATCAAAAATCAACAATCGTTAATCTTTGTCTTCGATTAGAGTTGATTATTATTCGTTATTCCTTCTTCAAAAAATCAACAATCAATAATCAACAATCAAAAATCAACAATCAACAATCATTAATTCTCATCCCTAACCCGCCCGTACCGTCTGCCTGAATGTGTTCATTCGGACATGAAAAGGCAGGTTCGGACGGGGCGCTAATTACTCAAAAACCTCAAACCATCTACACTCTCACGTGGCCATCACCAAATACATAATATTTATTGGTGACCAATTGTTTCAATCCTAATGGGCCTCTGTGGTGTAGCTTATCCGTACTAATGGCCAATTCGGCGCCAACGCCCATTTGTCCGCCATCAGTAAATCGGGTAGAGGCATTATGGTAAACCGCAGCACTATCTACTTGCTCCATAAATTTTTGTGCCAGGGCAGGGTCTTCAGTAAGGATAGAGGTTGAATGTCCACCAGAATAGGTGTTGATCATGTCAATAGCCTCATCTTCATTTTCAGCTTCTGCAATAACGAGCTTCATGGCTAAAAATTCTTCGTACCAGGTGTCATCCGTTTTAATTTGGGCAACATCGGTTAAAATTTTACCAACCTTATCATCCACCAGCAATTCGACGTTCAGATTTTGTAAGATAGCCTGAAGGTCTTTTAGCTTTGTTTCATAATTTGGGATGTTTTTATCGATTAAAACCTTGTCCAAGGCATTACAACCCGAAATTTTATCGGTTTTAGCATTAACGATGACCTTGACTGTTTTCTCCCAATCGGCATCTTTGGCAACATATAGGAAATTGTTTCCTCTTCCGCTGATCAAGACGGCGCAGGTAGCATGGTCCTTAACGAATTTAATCAAGCGTTCGCCACCTCTTGGCACGATCAAATCAATTTTTTCGGTCGGATTCCTTAAGAATTCCTGAGTTTCTTCACGCTGTAAATGAAGAAGCTTGATCCAGTCTTTGCTAAGTCCATTTTCTTCCAAGGCTTGGTGCCAACACTTTTCGAGAATGAGGTTACTGTTCAAGGCTTCTTTTCCGCCTTTTAAAAGGATTTTATTATTGGCCTTAAAAGCTAACACAGCCGCTTCAATAGTCACATCCGGTCGGGATTCGTAAATGATCAAAATGGTCCCAAAAGGCGCCGTTTTGTTGGTAATCTGCAATCCGCTATCTAAAATTAAATCGGAGATTTCCTGACCAACAGGATCGTCTTGGGCTTCCACCTCTGATATGGCAGTGATCATCCCATCAATTTTGGAATCATCAACCACCAAGCGGTCATATAGCGCTTGATCATCTTTGCCAAAGGCATCCAAATCTTTTTTGTTTGCTTCTAAAATATTGTTGCGCTCTTTATCAATAATGGTCATCATTGATTTAAGCACTTTATTTTTTATATCTGTTTTTAAGAGTTTCATAATATGTGTTTATTTTAAATAATATTACTGTTAAGTTTTTTGCCAATCCATTTATCTTGGCTATATAAAAGCTAACCACCATTGGAAATCTTTCAAGGGTAAAACTTGTAACCCTTTCATCCTTATTCCGATTTCACGGAATGCATCGCCATTCTACTGTTCGAGCGAAGCCATCTATAAATACGTCGAGCTTAAGATTATTGCACTTTTATTCCAGGGAGTGGCGTTTTGCCGCTATGGGTGGTGCTGCCCTCTTTTTTGTTAATGAACTTTGTTCCAATTTCTTTGTTATCAACAATATCCACGATGACATTTTCCAATTTTCCGTTGGCGATATACGTTGGGATATTCTTTCTGGCTGTTCCTTTGGCAATCTTTAATTTTGAAGCCATTCCGCCGCGACCTTCGCCTTCTTTTTTGCCGGAAGCCTTGACATATTGCTCAACGGCTTGATTGACTGAGACTTCTTTCAATTGGGTGGAGTCTTCATCATCAGGGTGACCGGTATATAGACCATTGGTATCCGAGAGGATAATCAATCGGTCAACATCCAGTAATTCCGCCACAAGGCTCGCCAGTTCGTCGTTGTCAGTAAACATGGACATGGTCAATGATGTGGCATCGTCCTCATTGGCAATGGGTGTGATTCCTTCAGCAAGAAGCCCCTCATAACAGTTGATCATGTTTTCTCGGTGTTTGCCTGGGTCAAAATCGCGTTTGGTGGCCAGAACCTGGGCGCACCGCATGCCATAATCATGAAAGAGACTGTAATAATGACGCATCATTCGAGGTTGACCTACAGATGAGTACACTTGTCTTCTGATGGAGGGATCCTGAATGCTGGTCTCACCTAAAATTTCCTTACCGGCAATGGCCGATCCGGAGGACACAAGAATCACTTCAACGTCCCTTTCGTTCAATACCGATATTTGTCTTACCAGTTCCCTTAAAACAGGGCCTAAAATTCTATTGTCTTTATTGGTCAGTACGTTGGTACCAACTTTTACTACTATTCGTTTCGTTTCCATTATTATTTTTTTCCCAATTCGACGGCTCTATCAAATGCTGCATAGGCCGCGTCCTGAATGAGTTGTTTTACATTATTATCGTCCATACAATCAATGGCCGCTTGGGTTGTACCACCCTTGGAGGCCACTTTTTCAATCCATGTTTTTGGTGACATATCATTCTGATTAAAGAGCTCAATGGCTCCTTCAAACGTGTTGCTCACCAAGACTTTGGAATCGTATGGTGAGAAGCCCATTTTTAAGGCTGCATCCAACATTGATTGCATAAAATAGAATACATAAGCCGGACCACTTCCTGAGATTCCTGTTGAGGCGTCAATAAATTTTTCTGTATCAACATGTATGGAAGTTCCAGTGGTATCTAATAGATTTCTTACCATCAGTAACTCTACTTTTGAGACCGTGTCCGATTCGGTATAGGAAGTCACGCCTTTTCCAACTTGCGCCGGAAGGTTTGGCATGGTTCGTACCACCTTACTTTTGCCCAATTGCTGTTGAATGGTTTCTATAGTCACTCCAGCCATCAGCGACACAAAGATCTGGTCGTCGTTGAGCATTGGTATCATGATCTTGAAAAGATCGGCACTATGGTAAGGTTTTACCGCTATAAAAACGAGGTCCGCTTTTGGCAGACAATCGTCAAGCGTGTCATAGACATCAAATTGAGGTTGTTGTCTTAAGGTTTCGATTTTTTTTGGATCCGTGTCAAAAATCCGAAGTTTATGTTTATTGAGCAAGGGAGAGTTGGCCATGCCTTCTGCATAGGTCAATCCCATATTTCCTGCTCCAATGACTAATACTTTCATTTTTTAGTGTATTGATTATCAATATAAATTTCCATTATAGCTGCAAGGACTGTACGGAAGTCCAGTTTTAGAAAATCAATTTAGGGATTCATCAATTTCATAATTATGAATAGCTATCATCACATATTTCTGAATTAGGGTAGAGAAAACTTGTCATATTCTCAATTGTTAAATTTTATAAAGGTGACAGGTTGTCGGGAATTTGCAATTTTGTCGGGTTACTATCTTAAAAATGGCCATAAAAAAACCTGACAGATGTTTAAAACCTGTCAGGTTTGGAAAGTATTCAGAATGATAAGGGAAAATTAATCCTCTTTTTTATTTTCTCTTGGTTTGCGGTCATCACGACCTCTATTGTCACGTGAGCCACGATTATCGCGTGAGCCACGGTTATCACGTCCGCCACTTCTATTATCTCGGTTGTTATCTCTTGGTGGTCTTGCCTTAAAACCTTCAGGCTTTTCCAACAATGCTTTACGAGACACTTTTTCTTTACGCGTCTTAGGATCGACTCCGAAGTATTTCACTTCAAAAACATCACCCATATTCACAACGTCCGAAACATTTTCTGTACGTTCCCAAGCCAATTCACTCACGTGTAGCAACACTTCGTTTCCTGGCGCATCTTCATATTCAACGACCGCACCAAAATCGAGCATTTTAATGACTTTTACTAAGTACGAATTACCAACGCTAGGTTTGAACAATATCGAATCGATTTTTGCCAATACCGCATCGATCCCTTCCTGATCGGTACCTAAAATTTCCACGATACCTTCTTCAGTATCCGGATCTTCGTTGATAACAATCGTCGTTTTGGTCTCTTTTTGTAATTCTTGGATGACTTTTCCTCCAGGTCCAATCAATGCACCAATGAATTCGTTAGGAATCACACGGGTCACCATTTTCGGAGCATGTGCTTTAACGTCTGAGTTTGGCTCAGCAATGGTTTCTACCAATTTGTCAAGAATGTGCAAACGGCCATCACGGGCTTGTTTTAATGCATTCACTAAAATCTCGTATGACAGACCTTTGACCTTGATGTCCATTTGACAAGCGGTAATTCCATCTGCAGTTCCAGTCACTTTAAAGTCCATATCGCCAAGGTGATCTTCATCGCCAAGAATATCAGACAATACCGCATAATTTCCAGAATCGGTATCAGAGATCAAGCCCATGGCAATACCAGAAACCGGTTTCTTTAACTGTACCCCAGCGTCCATCAAGGCCATTGTACCAGCACAAACGGTGGCCATAGAAGACGAACCATTAGACTCCAATACTTCTGAAACCACACGAACGGTGTATGGGCACTCATCAGGAACCATTCCTTTTAAGGCACGTTGTGCCAAATTACCGTGTCCTACTTCACGACGGGACGTCCCACGAATTGGACGTGCTTCACCGGTTGAAAAAGGAGGGAAGTTATAATGTAAATAGAAACGCTCTTCGCCTTCATAAGATGGCATGTCAATTTGGTTGGCTTCTCTTGAAGTTCCTAAAGTAACGGTTGCCAAGGCTTGGGTTTCTCCACGTGTAAATAAAGCAGAACCGTGAGTAGATGGCAAGTAATCAATCTCGCACCAAATCGGTCTGATCTCATCTGTTTTTCTTCCGTCTAAGCGTAAGCCCTCATTTAAGGTGAGGTCGCGGATTGCATCCTTTTCGGCTTTGTAATAGTATTTAGATACCATACCACCGTAATCCTCTAATTCTTCTTCAGAAAAAGTGGCTTTGATTTCCTCTTTAATGGCGTCAAAAGCATCACTTCTTTCGTGTTTGGCCGATCCAGCTTTTGCGATGGCATATACTTTATCATAAGCCATATCGTGGATTTTCTTCGCTAAATCTTCGTCGGTTCTTTCCGGCTCGTATTCACGAACAGGTTTTTTCCCAACGGCTTCAGCCAATCTAACCTGTGCAGCACATTGCTCTTTAATGGCTTCATGGGCAAATTTAATGGCTTCTGCCATTTCTTCTTCGGATATTTCATCCATTTCACCTTCCACCATCATCACGGAATCAGCAGAAGCACCAATCATCATATCGATGTCAGACGCTTCCAATTGCGCGCGGGTCGGATTGATAATGAATTCGCCATTGACTCTACCCACTCTAGCTTCGGAAATGGCACATTCAAATGGGAAATCTGATAATTGAATCGCAGCAGATGCAGCCAATCCAGCCATAGCATCAGGCATCACATCGTCGTCATGAGACATCAACTGAATCATCACTTGAGTTTCTGCATGGTAATCACTTGGGAATAGTGGGCGCAATACACGATCTACCAAACGCATGGTCAATACTTCACCATCACTTGGTCTTGCTTCTCTTTTGAAAAAGCCACCAGGATAACGTCCTGCAGCGGCAAATTTTTCTCTATAGTCTACTGTTAACGGTAAAAAGTCAACATCACTTTGTTTGTAATTGGAAACAACTGTACATAATAACATACATTTTCCAGATTGCACAACAACCGAGCCATGGGCTTGTTTTGCCAATTTTCCGGTTTCGATGGAGATTGTACGTCCATCACCAAGGTCAATGACCTCTTTAAAAACTTTTGGAATCATAAATTTTTTATTCTAATTAAACAATGGTCTCCGCCTTACTGGACGGACAGGGTTGTGTTGTTGTGTAGTGTTGTGTGTTGACCAATGAAAAACTTTTTTGTCCCACCCAAGGGCTATCGGAATGATAACTATCGGGGGTAATTTGGAACTTCGCTTCTTTTATCTTTAATCCTATTAGGTGATTAACACCTTGTAGTTAAATTGATATTAATGTAACAAAAAACCACGCTGAAAGGCGTGGTCTTTATAGTGATTATTTTCTTAACCCTAATTCTTTTACTATGGCACGATATCTTAAGATATCTTTCTTAGTTAAATAATCGAGTAAGGCACGACGTTTACCAACTAATTTTACCAAAGAACGCTCAGAGTTAAAATCTTTACGATTGTTTTTTAAGTGTCCTGTTAAATGGTTGATTCTATAAGTGAACAACGCAATCTGTCCTTCTGCAGAACCTGTGTCTTTTGGCCCTTTACCGTGTTTTGTAAAGATGGCTTCTTTTTCTTTTTGATCTAAATACATGCTAATATTATTGTAAATGATTGTTATGTACGGACTCGATTTTCGAATCACGGTGCAAAGATAGTGATTAATGTTACATGAATAATGCTTCAGATGAAAAAATCTTAAATTCCAACACGTGGTGTCAATGGTTCGAAGTTTTCAATGGGTGTTTTGTACCAATTGGGGTATAAATATTTGTTAATAGGTCAGTTTTTTGACCTGTTAACAGTTATTTTTGAGGTTAATTCAGTTAATCGCATGCCAAGACACTTAGTAGATATAAAGGATAAGCTTTTCGAAAATATATTTGAAAATGCACCCAATGGAATTGCCATTGTAGGTTTGGATTATAGATGGGTTAAGGTCAATCAAAGCATGACTGAACTTTTAGGCTATTCTGAAGAAGAGTTCTATGCAATGAAATTTCCTGACATCACCCATAAGGATGATTTAGAGTCTGATATTATACAGCTTCGAAAATTAGAGCGTCGGGAAATAGATAGTTATCAGATTGAAATGCGTTATTTTCATAAAAACGGAAGTGTGATTTGGTGCTTGTTGTCGGTTTCTATGCAGTTTCATGCTGATGGACGTCCGCTATATTTTATCTCTCAGGTGGTGGACATTACAAAGCAGAAAGAGATCCTTTGGGAAATAAATTCCATCAAGGAAATTGCGAAAAATCAAAGTGACAAGCTGATGAATTTTGCACATATCGCAACTCATGATATTAGAAGCCATATTGGTAATTTGGGCATGATTACGGATTTTATGGAAGAAGAAACTGCAGGGATTAAAGATGACGAGAATTTTAAAATGCTTAAAGAGTCATTGTCCCAGTTAGAAATTACGATATCCAACCTGAATGAGGTCAGAAGGGATGATTTTTCTCAGCATGGTAATCTATCACCAAAAAAATTGCGTGCTTTCGTTGAAAATGCCATTTATAATATGAATGCCATAGCCAAAAATGAAGATTGTAAAATCATCAATGAGGTCAACCACGATGTCCATGTTATGGGGGTATCTGTTTATTTAGATAGTATCATTCTTAACTTCTTGACCAATGCTATCAAATACAGCTCAAAAGAACGAAGTCCCTATGTGCGCTTACGGTCATTCGTTGAAGACGATTTTGTCATTTTGGAAATTGAAGATAATGGTCTGGGCATCGACTTGGAGACCCATCAGAATGATTTGTTTCAGTTCAGAAAGACATTCCACAAATTCTCAGATTCGAGAGGTGTAGGATTGTTCATCACTAAAAACCATGTGGAACGAATGGGTGGAAAGATTGAGGTTAAAAGTACCGTAGGTGTAGGCACCACCTTTAGGGTGTATTTTCAGAAGGCTGAATTGGCATCTTAAGCCTATTCTTAATATAAATGCCACGAATGATAGTTTTTTGTTTAAACACTATCACTTCGTGGCAAGTTGTTTTTCAGTAGAGGCTGTTACTCCGCCGCTATTTTCAACGTTAGATTCTTACAATGAGACGTTATATTGGGACTATACCCGCAACGGCTGATTGGTAATCAAATCGATATACTGATTAATTTTATTCTTTAAATCCTTACGCTCCGTAATAAAATCCAAGAAGCCGTGTTCCAATAAAAACTCCGCGGTTTGGAAGTTTTCCGGTAATTCCTGTCCTGTCGTATCTCTTACTACACGTGGACCGGCAAACCCGATCAACGCACCAGGTTCACTGATATTAATGTCGCCCAGCATAGCAAATGAAGCGGTTGTACCACCCGTTGTAGGATCGGTACTTAAAGAAATATAAGGAATGCCTGCATCAGCCAACTGCGCCAATTTAGCCGATGTTTTGGCTAATTGCATCAAGGATAAAGCAGCTTCCTGCATACGTGCACCTCCCGATTTAGAGATGATAACAAACGGCAATTTTTTCTTGAGGGCATAATCGCCTGCTCTTGCAATTTTTTCGCCTACCACACTCCCCATGGAGCCGCCAATAAAAGCAAAATCCATACAAGCCACAACAATGTTCTTGCCTTTAGATTTTCCTACGGCACAGCGTACCGCATCCTTAAGTTTTGTTTTCTCCTCTGCAGCCTTCAACCGATCGGGATAGGCTTTGGTATCTACAAATTTCAAGGGGTCTTTTGAAGATAGATTGGCGTCCAATTCCTTGAATTTATTATCATCAAATAAAATTTGGAAATACTCTTTGCTGCCAATTCTTACGTGGTATCCGTCTTCAGGGCTGACAAAAAAGTTCTTCTCAAGTTCTTCTGTATCAATAATTTTACCCGTTGGAGATTTGTACCACAAGCCCTTAGGCGTGTCTTTTTTCTCCTCTGTGGTAGTGGTAATACCTTTTGTTTTTCTTTTAAACCAAGACATATTGATTTACGATTTATATTCCTGCGAATTCCGATAGCTATCGGGAAGGAATCTTATGATTAGAAATTATCTTATATTCTTTTCGTGATCTTATAATATCCTAAAACCTCCCGCAAAGTTATGAAGTTTTTACGATATCTAACTCTTAAATGCGCTATTCCTGCGAATTCCGATAGCTATCGGGAAGGAAACTCCATGATTAAAATCACATCAATCTTTTTTCAGGCTATTAAAATAACCCTCCAGCAAATCCTGTGTAAAACTATAAGGTATTTACGTTATTTAAATCTTCAAAGGCCTGTTTCAACCGTTGAACAAAAGTCTCCTCACCCTTTCTCAACCATACCCGAGGGTCATAATACTTTTTGTTGGGAATATCTTCTCCGTCAGGATTTCCAATTTGAGTTTGTAAATAGGCTTCATTTTGCTTGAAGTAATCACGAATTCCACCCATAAACGCAAATTGCATGTCGGTGTCTATATTCATTTTGATCACGCCATAACCTATAGCTTCTCTAATTTCTTCAACGCTTGATCCCGATCCCCCATGGAATACAAAATCAATATGGTTGTGTGGTAAGTTGTGTTTTTCAGATAAAAACTCTTGAGAATTCTTAAGAATTTTCGGCGTTAATTTCACATTTCCAGGTTTGTAAACTCCATGCACGTTGCCAAAAGCAGCCGCAATGGTAAATTGATCGCTGACCTTGCTTAATTCTTCATAAGCATAAGCCACTTCTGAAGGTTGCGTGTAGAGTTTTGAGTCGTCCACATCCGTATTGTCCACCCCGTCTTCTTCACCACCGGTAATGCCCAATTCAATTTCTAAGGTCATGCCCATTTTGCTCATGCGCTCTAAATACTCTTTACAGATTTGAATGTTCTCCTCAAGAGGCTCTTCAGAAAGATCAATCATGTGTGAGCTATAAAGGGGTTTGCCAGTTTCCTCAAAATGTTTTTCACTGGCATCCAATAGACCGTCAATCCATGGCAATAATTTTTTAGCACAGTGGTCAGTATGTAATATCACGGGAACACCATAAGCCTCAGCCATTTGATGTACGTGCTTTGCACCTGCAATAGATCCTGCTATAGCTGCTTTCTGACCCTCATTGCTCAAGCCTTTACCTGCATTAAAAGCGGCCCCACCATTGGAAAATTGGATGATAACCGGAGCATTAAGTTCGGCCGCTGTTTCCAATACACCGTTAATGGTGTTGGAACCAATGACGTTTACTGCTGGTAATGCGAATTTTTTTTCTTTTGCAAGTTTAAAAATAGCTTGCACCTCCTTGCCGGTAGCAACACCTGGTTTTATGTTGTGACTCATAATAATTTTATGTTTTAATTAGATTCAAAAATAATGAAATTAAAGCAAAGTTACGGATTTGGCCTTATTGTTTTTTGTGAACAGCCCATGTAAATGCAACGATAACCTTGTAGTAGTGATGACTTATGGTAAATATCAATGGAAAACAGAATCAGTGTTGCATTTGAACTCGTAATTGGTAATATGAGAGAGGTCTTTTGGTGCTAAAAAGGATAGTTAATGCCAATATTATAAACGGCATTTGCAAAGTTGTAGTCTTTAAACCATCTGCTTCCTTTGTTATAGGAAGGGTCATAGGTTTTAAAACCGACGTCCAAGCGCAGAACAAAAAAGCTGAAATCGTAGCGCAAGCCAAACCCTGAACCTACGGCTATATCTTTAAGCGAACTGAAATTATCAAAGGTTTGTTCGGGGTCAGTGACATTATCAAAAACGTTCCAAATATTGCCGGCATCCACAAAATAGGCACCGTAAATAGATCCGAAAAGATTAAAACGGTGTTCGGCACTGAAATGGAGCTTAAAGTTGGCTTCATTAAACTCATTGGTTGATTTGGTTCGTCCGGGGCCCAGATTGTAGGCCGTCCACGCACGGTTATCATTAGGTCCGCCGCCAAAAAAACTCTTGGAAAACGGAATGTTGTCTGAGTTGCCATAAGGCACAGCAATCCCGACATAACTCCGGATGGCAAAAACATTCTTTTTCCCCAAGTCCCAATATTTGACATAATCCACTTCAGCTTTGGAATACTGCGAATAGGCCACCCCAAAAATATCATAACGATTATTCGCGTTCTTTTCAACTCCAGCAAATTTTGAAATACTAGCGAGGATATTTCCCGCGAATTCCACTCTAAATCTTATTGTTGAGAAATCATTGTCAAAAATGCTTTCTCGCCTCGTTTTGACATAATTGAAACTGGACGAAATGATGAGGTTGTTTTCCGTCAATCTTGTTTTTCGTTGATCAATATTATTGACATTTTTATAATTTGGATCTGCCGGCGTTAAGGGGGTGTTGTTGCTCAAAACATCGCTTATAAATTGATCGGCACCATCAGGAATGGCTAAGGCTTCGGTGTTAGCAATATAATTGATGTTTCTTGCAATACTGTTAAGGCTATTGTATGAATTTTGATACACCCCAAAATAATTATCGGCATTTAGGTTTTTGACGTATTGCGCATTAAAGAGATCCAGGGTATTGGTGACTTTAGCATTAGGATACCAATTGTAACCTAAGTTTCCCGTAAAGGTTTGCTTGTCCAGACCAATATTACGCTGACTTGTAGCGGCCGCACTGATTCGGGTGCTTGGCGACATGTATTTTGGAATGACCCGGTCAGTATTTAACGGAAAAAATAAACGCGGGATGGTAAGTTTAACGGTCGCACCTACTTCAGTGATGTCAAAAAACACATCTTTCTTACTGCCAGATTCTTTAGAGGAACCAATTGCCGCAAGTCCCGAGACTTCAAATGTTTCGGCGCCCCTAAATACATTTCTGATCAGAAGCCCACCGCTGAACCCAAGTCCAATAGTTTGTATATTACTTTGTGAGATTTCAGTATTGAAATTTAATCCGAATTTTTTCTTGGGAATTAAATAAATATTCGTGGTCAAAGAACTGTCCCTTGCGTTTTCTATATACTCAATATTTGGATATTTGAAGGTCTGCAATTCGCTTAAATACCGGTAGGTCCGCGTACGATTGATATCTTTAAAAATATCACCTTTGGCAATAAATATGGCATCGGTTAATGCTTTTGCCCGGTATTTGGATTTCCCGTAGCTGTAAATATTGAAACCTTTATAATTAATGGTATCTGTAGGCGTCAGGTTCTTATTTTGATAGGCATCATCCGTAAAGATATTGACATCCTTGATGGTGTACACCTTAAATGGTTTTGTTGTAGTGGAGTCGTCATATCTAATGATCCGATTTTGGATGATAAGATCAGTATTAACTTTTTTATTGGTGCCAATGGTATCAATTTCATAGGTGATATAATCTTGCGCAAAATGATAAAGTCCCGAGTTGCGCAACTCTGTTGCCAATCGCTCACGCTCATTGGTTAAATTTTCTTCCTTAAATTGCTCACCTTTTACCAGTAACGAGTTTTTTTTAAGGTCCTTATAAAGTGTGTCTATAACGGGAGAGGCTATTCTGGTTCTTATGGAATCCATAAAATAAGGGCTTCCAGTGGTTATATAATAGCTCATTTTTGCCCGTTGCGTATCTATGGTATCAATCTTATAGGTAGCATCCGCATTGAACCATCCATTTTTATAGTAATAAGTTTTAAGGTTGGTTGCTGATTTTTCAGTTTTTGACAAATCGATGGTGACCGGTGGCTCTCCTGTATTTTTTAACCAGGTATTGAAGTTCTTTCTCGAATTGATGATGGCTTCATATTGTTTTAGGGATATGAAATTTTTGAGACCGGTTTTTGGATCGTCAGGATTCCTGTATTTGGCAATTAGAATGGAATCTATATTGGGACGGGCCAGGTTGTAAATATGCAATCTGATTGGAACGCCGAACAATGGAAATTTGCCATTTGGTTTTTGAAACAATAAACTGTTAAGCGCGTCTGTATTGGTCTTCTTATCGTTGATGTAAACTGTATTGTCCATGAGCAGATGCTCGTCTTTGGCAACACGCTTGACGGCATTACAAGACGCTAGCAATAGGAATATTGCCATAATAAGTGATATTTTTGCTACCTTAACTTTCAAGAGGAAGTGGACATAAGTATTGATGGGATCAAATTTACTGTTTTTCTAGGAGGTAAAACAACTATTGCAATTATCGTTCTTAGGAATCAGTAACGTAACAAAAGTAAATACATTTTAATGTTAACAAAGAATCAAATAAAAATAATTGCAAGTTTAGGACAAAAGAAACAGCGATTGAAACATCGGTTGTTTAGGGTGGAAGGAAAAAAAGCTGTGGACGAATTTTTAAAATCCCACTTTAAGCTCCACGGTATATATGCTCTGACGAGGGGTGACTATAATGTTCCGTCTGAAAAATTTTATACGGTTACTGAACCTGAACTCAAAAAGATGAGTGCGTTAACGACCCCGCAACAAGTGGTGGCGGTTTTTGAAATTCCTAACGAAGAAAAAGTTGCTACAGATACCTTGATCCTCGCTTTGGATGCCATTCGTGATCCCGGAAATTTAGGGACCATCATTAGACTGTGCGATTGGTTTGGAATTGAGCATTTGGTATGTAGTGAAACGACGGTCGATTGCTACAATCCGAAGGTGGTTCAGGCTACAATGGGCTCTTTGACTCGGGTCAATGTCAGATATCTCAACTTGGAGACCTTTTTAAAAACAACAAAAGTTCAAAAGCTTGGTGCTTTTATGGATGGGCATAGTATCTACGAAAAGGTTTTACCAAAACAAGGCATTTTGATCATGGGCAATGAGGCTAATGGAATTTCTCCTGAAATTGAAGTTCTTATCGAAAATCGACTCGGTATTCCACATTTTAGTAAACATCAAGAAACGGAAAGTCTGAACGTGGCAACGGCCACCGCTATTTTATTGAGTGAGTTTAAGAGGCGCGGGTAGTATTAGGTATTAGGGATTAGGGATGAGCGGGGTGTTTTTTCAATTACCGATTGAAGATTGTTTATTTTGAATAACGAATAATGGTCAACTCTAATTTGGGATTTTTTTAACGAGCTCTGGTCTATTAACTTATATCAGTTATCGTCTGCGAAAATCTGTGGAATCCTCGGGAAACTCAAAGCAGGAAACTCGAAATCCGAACCTACTGAAACGTGAAATTTATAAAAACGCCACGTGTTTCCATAGAGGCAATATTATCTGTCCAAGGACTATTAGGGTCGCGATCTCTAATCAATTCGTCGTTAATGGCAAACACACCTCTTATAGATGGTGTAAACTTAAACCACTCCAAATAAAAGTCGATCCCAAATCCAACCTCATAAAAGAGCATGCTTTTTTTGGTCCGGAACTTTCCTGCGCGATTGTCATCGCCATCTTGGTTACTGGACAAGTTTAAAGCGGTTGAAAGGCCTCCTACAATAAAAGGTTTAAAATTGTTGATGCGTTTAGTGCTGGCTTTTAATAAAAAGGGAAAGTGAATATAGGTAGAATTCACTTCTCGGAAGAGGTCTGAAGGATTGGTAGTTGGAAAATCGTATTCCAGATTTCTTTTTGAGATGTACAAACCTGGTTCAAAACGTAAATTAAAATAGTCGTTGAGGCGCAAATCTCCCACTAAACCCACGTTAAATCCGAGACTTGTCTTAACCGTGACATCTTTTAAATCTTCGTGGTATTGAAACTTAAAGTCATAACTATTAAAACCTAAAAAATAGCCCCAGGTCAATCGGTCCTTATCAAAATTCTCTTGATTTTTAACTCTTTCCTTAGTGAATAATTGTGCTGATGCCGAATTGCAGATCAGTAAAAATAGAATGATAATACCAGTTCTTTTCATTGTATTGAGGTTCTTGGTCAATTAAAATGGGATGTTTACTTGGTTGCCGTATAAATGGTAGCCACACCAAAGGTTTGAGGCAAATCCTTAACATTGTTAAACCCAATTTGTCTCAAAATATTGTTTAAGGCCTCGCCATAAGGAAAAATAGATGCCGATTCACTCAAATAGGAATAAGCGACCCGATCTTTCGAAAACACTTTTCCAATAGTTGGTAAAATATACTTTGAATAGAATTTGTAGCCTTGTTTAAACGGTGTCTTGATCGGAACAGATGTTTCTAAAATTACAAACGTGCCTTCGGGTTTCAATACACGTAGAATCTCGGAGAGGCCTTTTTCTAAATCCTCAAAATTCCTGACACCGAAAGCGACGGTAATCGCATCAAAACTGTTGTCCTCAAACGGAAGATTTTCAGAATCGCCAAGCGTCATTTTGATCTTGTCATTCAGTTTTTTATCCGCAATTTTTTGTCTGCCAACCTCAAGCATGCCATCACTGATATCCAATCCAATGATTTCTTGGGCATTGGTTTGTGCAAGATTAATGGCTAAGTCGCCCGTGCCAGTAGCAATATCAAGAATCCGATTAGGTTGGGTTTTGGCAATAATGTCCACCACTTTTTTTCGCCATTTAATATCAATTCCGAAAGAAATGACCCGGTTTAAACCGTCGTATTCCTTTGAAATCGTGTCGAACATTTTGGTCACTTGTTCCTTCTTGTTCGCTTGACTGTCCTTGTATGGTTTTACTTTTTCTGACATGGCATTATTTTTGGCAAAACTACATATTTTTTTATTGCAAATTTGTCAATGTGAGGTGAAAAGCTGAAAATGTTGATGATTTGGAATGCTACCTTCAAAGGCGAGAAATCAGTTTCCAACCCAAGGTGTTTACACCAAGCGCTATGGCACAATTAAAAAGTGATTGTCCTTTAGAAGCTTACAAAACCTGTTCGTAGTTCTTGATTTTTATATTGACGGCATACCATTATATCCTTTCCAAATTAAATAGGAAACTTTTAAATATCTTATATTTGTAGCTCTTTTTGAAAGATGTATTAAATGAAAATAATCATTTCAGGTGCTGGTGAAGTCGGATTTCATTTGGCAAAACTATTATCTTACGAATCCCAGGAAATCACTTTGATCGATACAAAAAAGGAAAGTTTGGTCTATGCCATTGATCATTTGGATATTCGGGTGATTAAAGGGGATGCTACGTCCATTGCCGTTTTGAAAGATGCACGGGTTGAAAATTCAGATCTGTTTATTGCCGTAACATCTTCTGAAACTACCAATATTACAGCTTGCGTGCTGGCCAAACAGCTTGGCGCCAGACGAACCATTGCCAGGATTTCAAATACAGAGTTTATTGATCAAAAAGATGAGGTTGGTTTTTCAAAATTTGGGATTGATGAATTGATTTCACCAGTGTCTTTGGCAGCAGGAGAGATAGAGTTGCTATTGAACCAATATGGCTTTGATGATGGTTATGAGTTTGAACAAGGTGCTTTGACCATGTTGAGTTTAAGGTTGTCTATGACTGCCACCTTTGTAGGGAAAACGGTTCAGCAGGCGGCAGAAGTATTCCCACAGATTCATTTTGTGCCCATCGCCATTCAGCGCTTTGGGACGCAATACACCATCATTCCACGCGGTGATACAGAGTTTAAAGAAGGAGATAAAGTGGTTTTTGTGACCTCAAAAGGAGGGAGCGAAGAATTGTTCAAGCTTTCAGGAAAGATGCGTTTAGATGTTAAGAATGTGATGATTCTTGGGGGCAGTAAGATTGGCCATAAAACGGCGAAGGAATTATGTCGTGCCAACTTCAACGTTAAACTGGTTGAAAGCAATAAAGAGGTCGCTTTTGAATTGGCTGATGATATGCCCAAAGTATTGATTGTAAACGGCGATGGACGAAACGCAGAGCTACTTGAAGAAGAGAATATAGGCAATATGGATGCTTTTATTGCCGTTACCGGAAATTCAGAAACCAATATTATGTCCTGTTTGGTAGCCAAATCCAAAGGTGTGAAGAAAACCATTGCCTTAGTGGAAAACATGGATTATTATCAGATTTCTGAATCGATCGGAATTGATACCTTGATCAATAAAAAACTATTGGCTGCCAATAATATATTTAGATACATCCGAAAGGGCGAGGTGGTTGCAATGACAAAACTCAATAATATGAATGCCGAATTATTGGAGTTTGTTGTTAAAAACCGATCTAAGATTACCGAAAGAGTGATAAAGGATATCGAATTTCCCCGATCAGCCATTATTGGTGGTGTCATAAGAGATGGCAAAGGGATTATCCCACTGGGCGATTTTAAAGTACAGGGTGGTGATAGAGTGGTGGTTTGCTGTTTGCCAAAGGCGATTACCGAAGTAGAGAAACTATTCTTTTAAAACATAATGCTTTAAACTAACCTTGAATTAGTCGCAAACTACGGAGAGAACAACTTTGAATCTTCATGAGATGGCGTGAAAAGATATGAAAATCAACTACGAAATCATTTTTTATTTTTTTGGACTGTTATTATTGTTCAATGGTGGATTTATGCTATTGGCTACTTTAGTCAGTTTTATTTATGATGATGGCGTTACCTTGAATCTTTTTCTTTCTGGAGTTGCCGTGTTGCTGTTTGGTATTATTTTCATGGTTGCTACCAAAAAGCACAGTAAGGAAATGAATAAGCGGGAAGGCTATATGGTGGTTACCTTTGGTTGGGTGGTCATGGCCATTTCCGGCACCTTGCCCTATATGGTCACGGAGGTCATTCCGAGTTTTACGAGTGCTTTTTTCGAAACCATGTCCGGATATACCACTACTGGAGCAACCATTATAAATGATATTGAGGCGGTACCCAAAGGGATTTTGTTTTGGCGGAGTACGACCCATTGGATTGGTGGCATGGGAATTATTGTTTTGGCTATCGCGATCTTGCCCTTATTGGGTATTGGCGGCATGCAGTTGTTTGCTGCAGAAGCACCAGGACCAAGTGCCGATAAATTGCATCCGCGCATCACCGATACAGCAAAGCGTTTATGGTTGATTTATTTTGGCTACACAGCGGCAGAGACCATTTTGTTAAAGGTAGCGGGCATGTCCTTTTTTGACGCCATAAATCATGCTATGAGCACCTTGTCTACAGGAGGGTTTTCTACGAAAAACGCGAGTGTGGCCTATTGGAATGACAAGCCGCTCATTCAATATATAATCATCACCTTTATGTTTTTGGCAGGAACCAATTTTGTATTGAGCTATTATGCCTTCAAGGGAAAAGTACAAAGAGCTTTAGGTGATGAAGAGCTGCATTGGTATTTCAGATTCATAGCTACCTTTACGATTATTGCCGCATTGATCATCTATTTTAGAGCCGATTTATCGCTTTCTACCCTGGAGCACCCTATGGTTTGGGGGGCGGGAGAAAGTGCTTTTAGACATGCCTTGTTTCAGGTAGTCACCGTCATCACCACAACCGGATTTATTACCGCAGATTATACCTTATGGACGCCATTTTTAATGGTTTTATTTTTTGGGATTATGTTTTTAGGAGGTTCAGCGGGGAGTACATCAGGAGGTGTGAAAGTGATGCGCCATCTGATTTTGATAAAAAATGGATTCTTGGAATTTAAAAGAGCAATTCACCCCAATGCTGTGTTGCCAGTTCGCTATAATACAAAAGCGATAACGGGAGTTGTTGTTTATAATATTCTCGGATTTTTTATTTTATATATGATCTCATTTATTGTAGGTGCCTTGGTGTTTTCAATGTTTGCGATCGATTTTAGATCCGCTATCGGATTGGCCGCCTCTAGTCTTGGCAATATTGGGCCGGCCTTGGGCAATTTTGGTCCAGTAAACAATTATGCCGCATTGCCCCCATTGGCGCAGTGGTGGGCTTCTTTTTTAATGCTCATTGGACGTTTGGAGCTATTTACGGTTTTGATTTTATTGACGCCTTTCTTTTGGAGAAATCGATAATTATAAGATGAGACTGAAATGACCACTTTGTTTGATGGCGTTGTTGTCAAGATCGATCAAGGTTGCAGTGAACCAGTAATCTGTGGATCCTAAAACTTCACCTTTGAAGGTGCCATCCCATCCAGAATCATTGTTTTTTAAATCCATGGTATGCAAAAGTTTGCCGTATCTATCGTAAATTTCGATGTGGGCTGACCTGTAGAATTCAGATGAAATGCCATGAATTTTCCATATATCGTTGTATCCATCGCCGTTTGGGGTGAAATATTTTGGGAAACCAATAAATGAAACCTCAGTGGCAATTGGTGGTTCGCAATTGTTGGTATCCCTAACATAAATAGTATAAATTCCCGGTTGGACGTTGTAAAAGATATAAGATGTGCTTTGGCCGTAATAGTAAGTGTTGTCCAATGAAAATTCATAGAGACTATCGCCTGTGATGGAAACTGAAATCTCATAATCTCCAGCTTTTATCTCATCAAAAACGGGCGGGGTGATGTCATTGACCACAAACTCTTCTGTTCGTGAACACCATATCCCATGTTGCAATTTATAAACTGTTACGGAGAAGTTTCCAGGTTCTGTAAGGTGAAATATCCGGTTTGTCGAGAGAATGGTACCAGAAGCGTTTCTCCACTCCCATCGGTCGTTGGACGTATTCCCATCCAAACTAATAACAGATTGTAAGCTTGGATCGCAAATGGTATAACGTTCTTGAATATCTAAAGGTAATTCGGGATTTACAAATAGTTCTATGCTTCCAATTCCGTTGCATCCAGTGTCTGGATTGTCAATTCGCACCCAAATGGTTGTGGTAGCGGTGTTATGATTTGATGAAAGAGGATCAATTTTAGTTTCTGCATCCAAAAATGTGGCATAGAAGGTTAGCAGTGATGAGTTGGCAATTTGAAATTGAGCTCTTATCTCAATTTCTTTTGTAGCTAAATCAAAAGTAGCTTTGCCATTATCAGGAATCTCATCTGAATCTTCACAAGCGTATATTGGACTAAGGTTGGGCAATTCAATATGTAGAGTCTCTAAAAAGAAATTACTTATGGTTTCACATCCCTCTGGACTAATAATTTTCACGAAAAGCTCCTGTGGATTGCTTCTATTCTCGTAAATATCAGGATTTTCGATGCTTCTATCATTGTCCAAATCAGATATGGTTTCATAAAAGAGCAGTTCATCCTCAGGATTTGGGTTGTTTATTTTTTCAGTAATGGTGTTGAGGTTAAAAAAAGAAAAACCATCGTTGTCCAAATCGCATTGCAGCAAGCTTTCACCGGGATTTATTGACGGTAGAGCATAGGCTTCAACCATTTTGTAAAGATCAGCTTGTGCGTTATTTATAGTGATGGTTGCTCTTACCAAGTATTCGTCAGGCGTCTGGTATTGATGGGTTGGCTCCAACAGAGTGGAAGTATTGCCGTCTCCAAAGTCCCACAACACAGCTTCAACAGGCGCGTACGTATCCATTGAAAACTCAAAGGCTTGGTTGACACATACATTTTCGGTGATGATCCTATTCCTAAAATACGATTGAATGAAATTTGGCAGGCCTTTGTTCGATTGGCCAGTTTCCAGACCTATGGCTAAAGGTTGAAATCCGCTGTCAGCTTCTAAGCTTTCAGCTTCTGTAATGACTCCAATTTGGTTTGAGGAGATTAAGGGATTGTCTTGCTCGAAATTTGCTACGTAAATATTTCCATTTCTGGCCAATTGCAAGCTTCCAAATTCATAAGCTTTGGTATAAGCAATTGTTACTGTTTGATTGACTCCCGTGGTGCTTTCTATGAGATGTTTTTGTAAAAAACTAGTGTTGTAAGTGTCTTTGACCGTAAAATATATCAATTTTGAATCTTGAGAAAACTCTATACCATAAGGCATATAGGTTCCGAAGCCTGGAACTGAATTTATAATAGAGTGGTGATTAAATGTGACATTGTCATTGTCAAAATTGTATAAATTGATGTAGTTGGAACCATAATCAGCAATGGCAAGATATTGTCCATTCGGTGAAATTTTCATTGCGCCAACTGCAGAGTTTGTGCTTCTTTGAGTGGAAACAATTGGTCTTGTAGCCACACCATTTTCTGTAACATTAAATATTATAAAGTCCTGATCTGGAGCGCTAGTGATACCCGAAAGATTACCAAAGGTAATCACTCTTATGGTATTGCTTTCTGCATGGTGTATGGCGGTTAGACGTTCGGTTACGGAAA
Source organism: Gelidibacter maritimus (assembly GCF_014062315.1). Classification (GTDB taxonomy): domain Bacteria; phylum Bacteroidota; class Bacteroidia; order Flavobacteriales; family Flavobacteriaceae; genus Gelidibacter; species Gelidibacter maritimus. The sequence continues at coordinate 115,989 of NZ_JACGLT010000008.1, read as the reverse complement.
GGGCCAGTCTGACATTTTTTAGGACCACCGTCCCTAAAGGATACTGGTCTGAAAACTGGACCTCAGAATAATACAATCCTGGCAGAAGCACTGGAGATGATGTGGATCTATTTTGTCGTGTCACAAAAATATAATAGGTATTTGGGTCGTTTGGTTTTGGGATGATAATGGAAGTTTGGGTGCCGTTGATTTCGCCTGCTAAATCCGCTCCATTATCCATGACTTCATGTTGTTGGTTCCATACAGTTTGACCATTGGTGTAAAATCGTAATTGTCCACTGCTATCCGAAATAGTAGCGCAACCGGCCTGAGTATCCATGGCACTGTCAGTCAAAACGCTTAGCGAATTATTGCTAAAATTAAGCCCAGCTTCATCACCAAAATACCAATTGTTGGTTTCGTTTTGGGCCATGGGCAGAGTGCCATATAGCAATATCAGGAATAAGCTAACAATTTTGTTAATCATCATATGTTTAACGTTACCTGCTACTTGATTCAAAAATAAAAGGATCCTTGTATTGTTAGTTAAAGACGCTAAAGTTATAAAAAATTAAATGATATACTGGGTGCTATAATTTCGAAGGTAGAAATCGGAATTTGAAAATGAACAGAATAAAAAAACCGTCTCGAAATTCGAGACGGTTTCTTTATTGCTACACTTTCTTTTTTGTGTAGCTATTATTTATAGACTAACATAAATTATTTATTCCCATCCTGGATTTTGTTGTGCCGCTAAAGTAGGGTTTGCATCGACTTCCATTTGAGGTATTGGCCATAAAAATCTACTGTCTGATCCTGGGATGGCATTGACCCCATAAGGTCCAGTGTAAGGAGTGCCTAATACGTAAGCAGTAGCAGGAGGGTTTCCATTAGCTACCTTCATCGGAATACCATCCATTGGCTGTAAGTCATCACCTTGTAATCTGTGAATGTCAGACCAGCGTCTGCCTTCCATTAAGAACTCAATTCTGCGTTCTTTTATGATCGCACCTACCATTGTTGCAGGTGTTGTAAAGGATGATGAAGTATAGGCTTGTGTGGCTGGATTGGCTAGAGCTCTGTTTCTAACCATGTTTAGTAAGGTCAGTGACTGAGCTAAATCTGGTGTGGCTTTTCTTGCGTGGGCTTCTGCCATGTTTAACAAAACTTCAGCGTATCTAATGACTGGAGCCGCATCTGTATAGTTCACACCATCTCTATATTTGGCAGTATACTTTCTGCCATCTACCGTGAATACCATACCTTCAGGAGATGCAGTATCTCCTATTTCTACTCTACGTTTGTCATCTACTAACCAGCTTGGGTCTCTCCAGATAATAGGGCTGATAGCTACTAAACGTCTTCTGTTGTATTGAGAAGCCAAAGCAGCATTTACGCCTGGGTTGTTTGTAGAGGCCTGAAGCGTTGAGAAAATAGACTCACTATTGCCGTAGTTGTTATCAAACACTCCAATAGGCTCATCAGTTAATGTGTATACACCATTAAGCTTGTTGCCTTCTACAATCACGTTGTTCCAATCTCTCATGTGAAGGTAAACGCGTGTTTTAAATGCGATGGCTGCACCCTTAGATGCCTTTGTAAGCTGTGTGTTGGTAATCGTGTTTTCCGCATCATTTAAATCAGTCAAAACTTTCGCATATACTTCAGCAACTGTATTTCTACCTTTAACAATTTCGGAGTCAATTTCAGCTTGTGTGTCAATGCCTACTTCTCTGTAAGGAACTCCAAGGTGAGATGCATCTGCAGTATAATTATATGGTCTCGCAAAATACATAAGGAGTTCAAAATGAGTAATAGCTCTTAAGAACTTAGCTTGTCCTATGTAATCATTTCCTACCTCTGCTGATATGACTCCCTTTTCGATGGCATTGGTAACACCCTCTATCACTAAGTTGGTTCTGTTAATTAGTCTATAACCATCAACCCAGTAATACACATTGTTTGCTGTAGTAGCATCATAAGTTGCTGTGTAGGTCAGTTGATAAAAAGTTGCTGTATTAACAACATCTTCACCTCTGTTATCACCTTGTTGCACAAATGCTGCACCCCATATATAACCTCTTCCAGTACCTGTATACTCACCTATTGCGGCAGCATTATACATACCATTTAGAGAGCTTTCAATTAATGAAGGTGAAGAAAAGGCATCATCAAGAGAAATATTATTGACAGGACTGAGGTCTAAAAGATCTTCCTCTGAGCATGAAACCATTCCGATTCCAATAAGTGCTATTGATAAAAATTTGAATATATTTTTCATTTTATTTAATATTATAAATTAACATTTAAACCAAAAGATATGATTTTGGCTCTAGGAGTTCCATTCAAATCCACTCCTCCGGTTTCCATTTCAGGATTTAATCCTTTGTAATCAGAAATGATCAATAAGTTTTGTCCTTGAATAAATAATCTAATGTTGTCAACCTTAACTCTGTCTGTAAACGACTTAGGTATTTGATAGCCTAATGTGATATTATCCAAACTGATAAAGTCACCGTCCTCTATAAATCTTGTAGTGGTACTACCAGTCAAGTTAGTAAATGTATTACTGCTTGCCCACAATCTTGGCGTGATGCCATCTCCAGGATTTTCTGGACTTTGCCATCTGCCTAAAATTTCAGTGCTGTTGTTATTTAAGTTTTGGGTAACGAGATCTCTTCTTGTGGAGTTGAAAATTTTGTTGCCACCACTAAAACGGAACATGAACGTTAAATCAAAGTTTTTATAAGTCATTTTGTTAATAAGTGCGCCGTAATATTTTGGTAATGAACTGCCTAAAATGACTTTGTCAGAGTTAGCACTTAACGACGATGCTTGAGAAACATCTGCAGGGTTGCTAGGGTCAAAAACAGCATAACTTGTGGTGCTTATATTGCCTTGTACCAAAGAGCCGTCAGCTTTGTAATATACAGGATTCCCATTGGCTGGGTTTACACCCCAATATTTAAAACCGTACAGAGAGTTAATTGACTCACCTTCTCTAATAATTAAGTTTTGATTGATGTTCACATCACTAAATGTGCCACCAGGGATATCCTGACCTTCAGGAATACTTAAAACTTCGTTTCTATCAAGGGTTAAGTTGGCTGTAATGTTCCAGCTGAAATTTTCATTTGAGATAGCTCTGTAGTCAATACCAAACTCCAAGCCCTCGTTGACCATTGCGCCAATATTCTTTTTGATTCTACCTCCAGGAACACCTAATGATGCTGGAACAGGAACGTCTAGAATTAAACCGTCAATATCATTTTTGTAGTAGTCAAACGTTAATCTTAGCTTGTTGTTCCATAAGGCAGCGTCCAATCCAAAATCAGTCTTTTTACTGGTTTCCCACAGTAATTGATCATTACCAAATTGGCTAAAAGTAAGGCCATTAAGAGTACCATATTTAGCTGCAGAGGTTAAACCCAAGTAAGGGTAACTTCCAATTTCTGTATTGCCCACTTCAGAGTACGAGCCTCTTAATTTGAATTCGTTGATAGTATTTTTAAGATTGCCAAAGAATTCCTCGTTTGCAATATTCCAACCGGCAGAATATCCTGTAAAGTTATTCCAACGATTTGCTTCGCTCAACTTTGAAATTCCATCACGTCTTATAGAGCCTTGAAGGAAATATTTTTGCTTGTAGTTGTAGTTTACACGTCCAACATAAGAAATAATTCCGTTTTCAGTTATACTACCTCCTGAAGTTTGCGTACCGTAAGCGTTTGTCACAAGATTTTGATTGTAGAATTCATCTAAAATATCAGTTCCTGTTCCAAAAAAGGATTGGTTTTTGGCCTTTTGATATTCTGATACCAAGGTCACACCTAAATTATGGGCATCATTAAATGACTTGTTATAAGACAGAATGTTTTGCATGTTCCAAGTCAACAAATCGGCACTGTTGTTTTGTAATCGTCCATTAGAGCCTCTTCCATCACCATGAGTTGGATCCCAAAATAAGAATCCAGAGGTTAATACATTGTCGGAACTTGCTTGAAATCTATAGTTTAAACCTTCAAATAGGTCTGCGGAAAGAAATGCATTGGCAAGTGTTCTATTTACTTTAGATTCATACTTGTTCTTTGCCAAAACATAGGCAATGTTTGAAATGTTGTCTCCTACAGGATCAGTATTGGTGCCTTGTCCAACAACACTATTGTCAGCTGAAAGGTTATAGCCTGTTGGATGGTCAGCATTGTATATAGGGGTGTTTGGTAATTGTCTTGTTGCATTAAAGATGTTTCCAGATAGAGAATTCAATCCCGTATTGAGACCATCGTATTCTGTTCTGGTAACGGCAAGGCTACCTCCAACAGTTAACCACTTATTTATCTTATGTTCTAAGTTTGATCTCATATTATATCGAGCCATACTGTTGGCTTTAGCCACGCCTTTTTGATTAGCGTAACCCATAGAGAAAAAGTACTTAGTGGATTCGGAGCCACCGTTCAAGGATAGGTTGTGATCTGTTTGAAGAGCCCTTGAGTTTAGAACTGCATCTTGCCAATCCGTATTAAACTCATTTCCTATGGCCCATGGAGCCTGGCCTCGATTGGTACGTTTTTCATTTGCAATGATTAAAAACTCAGGAGTCTCTAATAAGTCAAAAGTTTTAATAGCAGAAGCAAAACCAGTAACATTGTTATAGCTAACTTTCATTCCGCCTCTTTTACCTCTTTTTGTGGTGATCAAAATAACACCATTTGCAGCGCGTGAGCCGTAGATGGCAGTAGCTGCTCCATCTTTTAAGATTTCATAAGACTCAATATCATTTGGGTTGATATCCGCTAAGCCGTTTGTTGAGGCATAACCTCCAATATCACCCGAATAAATTGGCATCCCGTCAACAACAATCAGTGGGAAGGTGCCAGAACCGATAGAAGCAATACCTCTGATTCTGACTCTTGGAGCCTCACCAATAATACCGTTATTGGAGGTAACCTGGACCCCCGGGGCTCTACCAGCTAGTTGTGATTCAAAACTTGGGGTAACCAAGCCTTGCAAATCGGCACCTGAAACACTGGAAATGGCACCGGTAACTTCGGATTTCTTTTGGACACCGTAACCTACGACGATTACTTCATCCAATACAGATGCGTCTTCCATCAAAGTCACATTCACGGTGTTTGATGCTCCTACTGTTATTTCTTGAGCCTTTAGCCCTACGTAAGTGAATGAAAGAATATCACCCGCTTTTGCATTTATGGAATATTTACCGTCAAAATCGGTTTGTGTTCCAGTGCTTGTTCCTTTGACCAAGATATTTACTCCAGGCAATGGTAAACCAGATTCATCAGAAACTGTTCCTGATACGGATTTTTGTTGCGCAAATGTGATTTGTGCAACCAACACTAAACAAAGTGTTAGAATTAGACTGAATTTTGTTTTCATTTATAAAATGGTTAGAATTATGGCAGCAAATGAAACGAATAATTACATATAAAGCAATAGGGTGTGTTAAATAATTATAAATATTTTAAAAAAAGTGTTAAAAAATAATAAAATTTTTAGTTTTAAGTATGTGTTTTGTAATGTAAATATCTGATAGTAAGGTGTTTGTGATTTGTGGTTGTTCGAAATTTAACATAATTTCGGAGTTGTTAATTTTTGAGTTTGCATTGTCATAAAGAGTAGAATTTTGATTTAACAACTATTGATCGTTGCATATGTATTGTTGGTGCCGCCCTTATTTTAATATTTGAAATTATCGCAAGAGTTGATTGTCCATGTCAACTAATAAGAAGCTTCAATTTTGAGATCTTAGGCTTAATTGTAAATGTTGTTGACCTATTGACGGCAGGTGTCACCTGTTTGTTTTATAGGAGACGTAAAATAGTGATTCTATAAAATTGAGAGTACGAGGCTTCAGTAAAAAGATCAGAGAAGCCTTTTTTGGATTAATGACTAAAAGAGGCTTAAAGCTTAATGCTTAAGAAGAGCTTTGGGGTGAAAAACTCCATTGCAAACGATTTCTCATCGGAATGGATGCTTGTGGCCTTAGTTGTTGTATAATCTAAAAAAGTTATGAAATAGATGGCCTTATGGTAGCGTAAAAGGAGGGTGGTGTTGAACAACAGAAGGATTGGGTGATTTGATGGTAGCTTTCTTGCTGGTGCTGACGATAGGTGTTAAGGCAAAGAAAGCCACTTGTTTAAGTGGCTTTCGTGTCTTATGTGTAGTCTTTCTCTTAATTAACCGCAGCCTTAATGCGTGACAAGGCTTCTTTTATTTGATCTTGGGAAGCTGCGTAAGAAAGTCTAATGCACTCTGGACTTCCAAAAGCTCCGCCATCAACTGTTGCAACCAGGGCCTCTTCAAGTAAATATAATGAGAAATCGGCAGCGTTATTAATCGTTTTTCCTCTCAGGGTCTTTCCGAAATAGTAGGAAATGTTTGGAAAAACATAAAAGGCGCCTTCTGGGACGTTGGTTTTAAAACCTTCAATGTCCTGGAGTAGATCGAGCACCAAATCACGGCGCACTTTAAATTCGTCAATCATAAATTGAACTCTTGATGGCGATTCTTCCAAAGCGGTAATAACGGCACGTTGGGCAATACAATTGGCACCACTGGTTATTTGTCCTTGCATTTTGTTGCAGGCACGTGCAATTTTTTCGGGACCTCCAATATAGCCAATGCGCCAACCCGTCATGGCAAAAGCTTTTGAAACGCCGTTAATGGTCACCGTGCGATTGTACATGTCATCAAATTGAGCCATACTTGCGTGTTTTCCTTCAAAATTAATATGCTCATAAATTTCGTCAGAAACCACAATAATATTCGGATGCTTCTTTAGCACATCTGCTAATCCGCGCAATTCTTCTTTGCTGTAAACAGAGCCACTTGGGTTACAGGGCGAACTGTACCAAAGCATTTTTGTCTTTGGTGTAATGGCGGCCTCCAATTGTTCCGGTGTCATTTTAAAGTCGGTGGCAATGGTGGTAGGTACTTCTACGGGAATCCCGTCATTGAGTTTTACCAAATCGGAGTAGCTCACCCAGTACGGACAAGGGATAATGACCTCGTCACCTTTGTTGATAATCACTCCAGCTAAATTGGCAAGCGATTGCTTGGCGCCTGTAGACACGACAATTTGATTTCGATTATAAGTCAAATTATTGTCGCGTTTGAACTTTTTGATGATGGCATCTTTGAGTTCAACATAGCCATCTACGGGAGTGTAAGAGCTATAATTGTCATTGATTGCCTGTATGGCGGCCTCCTTGATATAATCGGGCGTATTGAAGTCTGGTTCGCCTAAGCTTAAACCAATAATGTCTTTTCCTTCGGCCCTTAGTTCTCTGGCCTTGGCTGCCATTTCTAAGGTGGCAGAGGTAGACATGTTTAAAATTCTATCTGAAAGTAAGTTCATGTAAAAATAATGATTAAGCTTGTATTGCTGGTTTTAGCCCCATTTCTTTAAGGTGTCTGAAATGTGCTATTATTGCTTTTCGGGTGGTATCGTACTCTTTGTAAGGTAAATTAAATTCAAGCGCCGTGGATTTGACTATTTTTGAAATTTTAGAATAGTGGACATGGCTGATATTAGGAAAAATATGATGTTCTACCTGATGGTTTAATCCGCCGGTAAACCAATTTACAATTTTATTATTGGTTCCGAAATTGACCGTAGTCAACAATTGATGGATGGCCCAAGTGTTTTTCATAGTGCCATTTTCTGCCGGCAATGGCATTTCAGCATCTTCCATAACGTGTGCCAGTTGAAAGACCACACTTAAAATAAGTCCGGCCACGTAGTGCATCACAAAAAATCCGAGCAATACTTTCCACCAGGCTAAATCTGTTAATACCAATGGCAGTACAATCCAGATGGATACATAAATAATTTTTGAAATTACTAATTTACTCCATTCTGTCGCAGGATTGGGGAATTTTCCATAGGACAATTTACGCTTCATATAGCGTTTCATTTGAAGGAAATCGGTTGTAATGGCCCAGTTTATAGTCAATAGACCATAAAGTAGGACAGAATAATAATGTTGAAATCTATGATGTTTATGCCATTTGGCGTGTTTTGAAAAGCGTAAGATTCGTCCCGCTTCCAAATCTTCATCATGCCCGTGGATGTTGGTGTAGGTATGATGCAGAACATTGTGCTGAACCTTCCAGTTATAAACATTTCCAGCCAAAATGTAGATGCTGCTTCCCATTAAACGGTTGATCCAGTCTTTATTTGAAAACGTGCCGTGATTGCCGTCATGCATTACATTCATACCAACTCCTGCCATTCCAATGCCCATGACAACAGTCAATAATAACATTGCCCAGCCTGGTAAATCAAGAGTGAGAATCAAAAAATAGGGAGTTAAGAATAAGGTAAACATTACCACTGTTTTTACCCAAATTTTCCAGTTACCGGTTCTTTTTATGTTGTTGTCCTTGAAATAATCATTGACGCGTTTATTGAGTGTTCTGAAAAATTTTGTGGAATCGTTTCTAGAAAAGGAAAGGGTTTGTTGTGTCATGGCATTATATTTTACTATGATAACGACAAAAATTACGCCATCATATTAATGGTGCAAAGATAATCAATTAATGTTTTGTTCATGATGCGAATATGGTAAATTTATCTGTATAAAAATGATTAATTTTGCGGGAAATTTAAAGATAATGCAACTTATAAGAAATTATTTTCCAGATTTATCTGAAATCCAATTGCAGCAGTTTGAACAGTTAGAAACACTTTATAAAGATTGGAACCTTAAAATAAATGTGGTATCTCGGAAGGATATTGACGAATTATATTTACGACATGTGCTCCATTCGCTTGCCATCGCAAAACTGATTTCGTTTAAACCAGGATCGGAAGTGATGGATGTGGGTACGGGTGGTGGTTTTCCTGGAATTCCTTTGGCTATCATGTTTCCGGAAACCAATTTTCACCTGGTAGATAGTATTGCCAAAAAATTAAAAGTGGTTGATGAGGTGGTTGAGGGGCTCCAATTGACTAATGTAAAAACGTCCCACAGCCGCGTGGAAGAGCTCAATGGTACCTACGATTTTATTGTAAGTAGAGCTGTAGCAGCAATGCCAACCTTTGTGCGTTGGGTAAAAGGAAAGATAGCCAAAAAGCAACAACATGAACTTAAAAATGGCATCATTTATTTAAAAGGTGGTGACCTGGCTGAAGAACTTCAGGATTTTCCAAAAGCTAAAGTTTATGCGCTTTCGGAGTATTATAAAGAGGACTTCTTTGAAACAAAGAAATTGGTCCACCTCCCCTTAAAGTATAAAGGCTGAATTAAAATTCAGCCTTTAGTGTTTATAAATTATACCGAAATTTTACAGACCGATTGCAGTTTGTAATTGGTATTTATTTTACCATAAGTTTTGTATTGTAAACAAAACCATTTTCGGTTTGAATGTTTACTAAATATAAGCCCGTCTCCAGGTTGATAGGAATTGTTGTGCTTTTTGAAAGCGATGTCTGGGTATTTAAAACCAATTTACCCGTAAGGTCAACAATTGATATTTTTGCCTCCGTAAAATCAGTACTGCTTAACAAGGTCATAGAATTGTGAACAGGGTTTTTTTGGAGTTTGATGGTGTGGGCCTTTAAGTAATCCATTGTTCCAAGGGTGCCCTGGAGAATTTCGTCCATTGCAAACATAGCATTCCCAGGGGTCAAAGTCATGTGCGGTTCATTATCCGTTGGGAGATAAGTGTTGGCAAATGGCGAATTGCTGAGGTCCGGATTTGCATACCAATTGGGCTGGTTGTCTATTGCCAAGCCGCTGAGCGTTGGAATAAAGCTGAAATATTGCGAATTTAAATTGTTGAAAAAATCGGCAATTAGAGGATTGGAACCGTCATCAAAAGCATATAAATCAAATTGACCTCCAGGAGCGCTATCTAATCCATCCGACGATGCGGTTGATTGTGCCGATGCATCAAATTCGAGGACGGTGGTCCAAGGCAGAAAAGAAAATAATCGTATCTGTCCTATAAAATTTGACACTTCACTTGTTTCATTTGCGGCTGGTGCAAAATTCACAACTGTATTTATTTGAGAGTAAACGCTTACGCCGCCAACTTCGATTGTCCCCATATCAAAGGTATGGTTGATGAGCTCCATTCCTGGAGTGCCAGTCATTTGACCAACACCACTGCCGTTAGTTATGGCCACATTCCTCGTGTTCTGAGGGAAGCCCATGGCATCGAGTTCATTCTGAAACGCATCCCGGAAATTTGGAGCACCTTTAGGTGTATGGACCGAGTTATCTTGGTTAACGCCATTGGCGCCTACATGACCCAAATAATGGTCAATTAGCATTTGTTTGGCTGCGGGGCTGTTTAAAAGTCCGTTTACCAAGGGTTCAGCCTCGGTTATATTGGGTGTGCCATTGACGAGATAATTAAAGAGATACTGCATCCCGATTGGCACATTTGATCCTCGGTGTGGCGCATCAAATGAAATATGCAAGCGTGTGTCGTGATCCATCATGTTCTGTTCCATGTAGCGCAGGGCATATCTGGAAATAAGTCCGCCCATGCTTGGTCCGATGACCACATTTTGTTCAGCGCCCACTTTCATGCTATTTATGGTATTTATAAGTTCTATAAAAGTAAAGGCGTTCCGCTGAATATAATCAGCCCCTCCCATAAGCATTGTGCCATCTGTGGGACTTGCGTAAGACGCTTCAAGATTAAGAACCACTAGGTCATAACCTTCATCCCTTACTAAATCGCCTAAATTCAATCCGGTATTACCGTAATTCAATAGGGCATACACCGCAGGGATGTCTCGAGAATCGTTGGGGTCAAAGCCATCAATCAGAAATATGGGTTTGTCCAATACGCCATCAACATTGTCATAGTAAATTTTATATTGGGCAGATCCCAATAGAGGAGAGGGTTCGTCATATCCCTGATAAGGAATGGTTGCGTCAACGGTCATAACAGGGCTTTCACTGCCAGGCGTCTGGCCGAATAGGAAAGCATTGGTTAATAATAATAGAAGAAAGTAGTTTTGTTTCATTTAAAATCTGTTTTATAGTTGACTTAAATATACAAAGTTTTGACTTTCTGAGACTAAGTAGTGAAATTATTTATCCCAGGCTCCTAATTCATGCATCTTCAATTTACTTCTGCGCCTATTGGTTTAAACAAAAAAATCCCCAAACGACAGTTTGAGGATTTTTTTAGATCTAAACAGGTTTTATCCTAGAAAAGGATAACGGTAATCTGTTGGTGTGACAAAAGTTTCTTTAACCAATCTTGGAGAAATCCAACGTAAAAGGTTTTGAAGACTGCCCGCTTTATCGTTTGTTCCGGAAGCTCTTGCGCCACCAAAAGGCTGTTGGCCTACTACGGCGCCTGTTGGTTTGTCGTTGATATAGAAGTTTCCGGCCGAGTTTTGAAGCGCTTTGGTCGCTTCGTCTATCGCATATCTATCGGTTGCCATAATGGCACCGGTTAAAGCATATTCACTCGTTGTATCCACTAATTTTAAGGTTTCGCTAAAAACCTTATCGTCGTATACATAAACCGTCATGACAGGACCAAATAGTTCTGTATACATGGTTGGGTATTTTGGATCGGTCGTTTCTATAACCGTTGGTTCGATGAAATAACCTTTGCTCTTATCGTAATTTCCACCTGCAATAATTGTCGCATTCTTATCTTTTTTAGCTTGGTCGATATAACCGGCCAATTTATCAAATGACGCTTCATGGATGACCGCAGTAACAAAATTATCCATGTCTTCGGGCGATCCCATTTTGACCGTTTTCAGATCTTCAATGACATACTTTTTAACATCGCTCCAGATGCTTTTTGCAATATACCCTCTAGAAGCAGCACTACATTTTTGACCTTGAAACTCAAATGCGCCTCTAACAATTGCGGTGGCCACTTGCCGTGCATCAGCCGTTTTGTGCGCCACGATAAAGTCTTTCCCGCCAGTTTCGCCTACAATTCGTGGGTAGGTTTTATAATTTGTGATATTATTTCCAATCTTTTTCCATAGATTCTGAAAAACGGAAGTTGATCCTGTATAATGTAATCCAGAGAAATCAGGACTTGCCATAATTGTATCCGTAATCATAGCAGGGTCACCAAAAACAACATTGATTACTCCGGCCGGAACTCCAGCTTCTTCAAAAACATCCATAATCACTTTAGCAGAATAGATTTGATGATTACTTGGCTTCCAAATCACCACATTTCCCATTAAAGCCATACATGACGGCAAATTGCCAGCAATGGCGGTAAAATTGAATGGTGTAACGGCATAGGTAAAACCTTCTAAAGGTCTGTATTCAACACGATTCCAGGCATCACTCGTGCTTTCTGGTTGGTCGTGATATATTTCAGTCATAAACTGAACGTTGAATCTCAAGAAATCGATCAGTTCACAAGCCGAATCAATTTCAGCTTGATGGATGGTTTTTGATTGCGCAATCATGGTTGCGGCGTTGATTTTGGCTCGGTATGGGCCCGCAATTAATTCGGCTGCTTTAAGAAAAATACCAGCACGATGTTCCCAAGGCATTTGAGCCCAGGCCTTTCTTGCTTCAAGTGCGGTAGCAATAGCGTCCTCAACATGACTTTTATCCGCCAAGTGATAGGTTCCAACCAAATGCTGATGATCATGGGGCGGAGACATGGTCTTGGTGTTTTTAGTTGTGACATATTTGCCATTGATATACAGCGGCACATCAACTTGACTTCTGTACATTTTTGAATATTCCGCTATCACAGCCTCGCGTTCTGGAGATCCTGGAGCGTAAGTTTTGACAGGTTCATTAACGGCAACAGGTACCTTGAAAAATCCTTTTCCCATGATTGTTTTTATTTTGAATGTTTAAAATTTTAAGATGCGAAGATACGAAATTTTGAATCCTTTTTCGCGTGATAATGTCCTAAAACCTCGTTAAATGTCAGGATTGTTTTTCTGTAAAACCTTAGCGATCAATCGCAGTTGAACATTAAAGGTAGTAGGTGTTGGGTCTTGAATAGACGTTGGGCTAATTCAGATGGAGAATCTGAGTTTGCGTTTATCAAGCCAATACCAATAATTGGCCTTCAGAAGGGGTCAAGAAAGCAGGGGTCTTTAAAAAGTAATCCTTGTATTTAAAACAATTACTGAAGAAATTTGAACCATGTCCATTCGGGCAGTTCAATATCTGGCAGAAAAGCGAGAGCAATATGTATCGGAATCCATCTTTGTGGCAAGCGTTTTCTGATCTGATTTAATTCAGTGCAAACGGTGCGCTTAATTTAAACGACGGAATGTACACCTTAAATTTATTGGTGTTGGTGAAGTTGACCATATTGTAATGCCCGTGCATTGCTCCAAATGGAGATGACAACAAGCATCCCGATGTGTAGGTGTGTGACTCTCCTGGTTTTAAAACCGGTTTCTTGCCAATTACCCCTTCGCCTTCAATGATTTCTACATGATTTAAAGCATCGTAAATTCTCCAATGACGAGAATTTAACTGTACAGCACCTTTGCTTTGGTTTTCGATAGTTATTTTATAACCAAAGGCAAAATGGACTTTGTAATTTTTATAAAAAGTACCCTCAAAAGTGGTCTGTACACTTATTTTTATACCACTTGTAACTTGCTGGACCATAATATTAGAATGATTAGATATATGCTAAAATAGCACAATTAAAAAGATTTTAATAATTTATTTGATTCAAGATGTAGCGTTATCCCTGTTTTTACACTTATTTAACAGAAAATTAGGTGGTTGTCTTTTGAAATGGCAATTAAACGTCACTTTTTAAAGTGGTTTTCAAGACGCTATTTTCAGGAGATTGTACCATTAATTCGAAATATTGACTGAAGATCCTTCCCCCATACCAATTAATCTGTCATAGCGGGCGCCCAAATCTCTATAGTATACCAATACCTTGTAATTGTTTTCTGTTTGGTAGAAATCGCCACTAATGGCACCTTCGTTTAAAATGCCATTCTTATCGGTGATTACATATTTGTAATTGTAAAATCCTTGCTTTAAACGAAACGCACATTCATATAGGCCAGTTTCCGAATTAAAATGAAGTTCGTTGTCCGGTTCCAATGCGTAATTGTTATAATTTCCATAAACATAAATAGAGCTGCCATCAGTCAGTTCAGGATGTTGAAGAGCAAAATGAATCATGGTATAATCGGCTTCAATGGACACGTCATTTGCGTCAATGGCGGTGATTAAAAAATTACCATTAATATCTGGGTTGTAGGTGTAAAGTTGGTTGGCTCGTGAGGTGTTCACAAACAGATAATTGTGATAAATGTCTTTCAAATCTATATACTGTACGCCAACATTGGCGGCGCGTACATCCTTATTCTCAAAATAGAGGTATTCGTTACCACCCCAAAAACTGGTTTCTGAAGTGTATTTGTAAATTAGCTGATTACCTAAAGTATATTGTGGCTTGATGTTGGAAATTGCCGTATTGAGATTGTTGTTCTGGATGATCAAGCTTTTGACATTTTCTAAAGGATTGTTGAAGTTGATGTTTCTGCTATTGATGACAATGTCTACAGATTGCTTCTTATCGATATCCTTAACATCCCTTGAGCGTTTTATGGCAACCCCAACATTGACCAGGTCTTCATAGATCATAAATTTCCTGGAAAAGACCAATTCGTCATCGTCATTGAATATGCTCATTAGGTAGTTGCCCGTCACCAATAGGCCTCTGGTTTGCTCATTGGGGATTCGTAGCATATAATGTGAATAAATCTGATACGTATTGAATGAGTTTTTATAGTTCTGAATGCGTTGGTTGTCAAAACCTCTCAAGTATTCTGATTTTACCAAATTGGAAGGTGTCCAGTCATAATTAAAATGCTCAATCACATAATAAAAGTCAGGTTCAGTTCCGGTAAGCGCATCAAATTCCAAGAGCAACGGTTCGCCTAATTTCAAGATGGGCAATTGGCTTTCGTTGGTACTGCCTTTAAAACCGATAGTCTTAATATAGCTGGCCGGATTGACTTCTTCAATTTGCGAAAATCCAAAAGCCGTAAAGAAAAATAAGCAGAGAAAATATTTAAAAAGTGAAGTCATCTACATGCAGTTTGAAAGGTAAAGATAAACAAAAATTATACCTTAAATTTTACGCAATCGTTAACGTATAAATTTTATCGGAATAATTATGTAAACTGCATAATTAATTCGTAAATTTGCACCGATTTTTACTGTGTAAAATCACATCATTGTAACTATTAACCAATAGACTTATAATATGTCAAACGACATTAAGATTAAAAAAGGTCTGGATATTAAACTTAAGGGTGATGCTGAAAAAACCACTGAAAAGGCGGTACTAAGCAACTTTTATGTATTAAGACCAGATGACTTCCACGCTGTTACTCCAAGGTTAATTTATAAAGAAGGTGCGAAAGTGAAAGCTGGCGAACCCATCTTTCATGACAAAACCAATGAGGCTGTGAAATTTGTTTCACCAGTTTCAGGAGAGATCATTGAGATTGAACGTGGTGCAAAAAGACGTATTGTTGGCATTAAGATTCAGGCGGATAAAGAGCAGACCTACCAAGATTACGGTAAGTTGGATGTTAACGCTGTAGATGCTGATACGATAAAGGCCCGCTTATTGGCCTCTGGCTGCTGGACGTTTATCAAACAACGCCCTTATGATATTATTGCCAAACCTGACCAATCACCAAAAGCAATTTTTATTTCTGGTTATGATAGTGCGCCATTGGCGGCTGATCTTGATTATGTGCTTCAGGGAAAGGAGTCAGAATTACAGGCAGCCATTACAGCCTTGGGTAAATTAACTGAAGGTAAAGTGCATGTCAGTGTGGGGGCAAATTCAAACTCACCTTTGGCCGGGCTTTCCGGTATCACCTTGCATAAAGTATCAGGGCCACACCCTTGTGGTAATGTTGGTACTCAAATCAATAAAATTGATCCTGTCAATAAAGGCGAGACGGTATGGACCGTTAATCCGCAGGATTTGGTGATTATTGGTGAGCTATTGCTAACGGGTAGGTTCAATGCTGAGCGTATTGTTGCTCTCGTTGGTTCTTCTGTTAAGAAACCACGTTACTTTAAGACTAAAATAGCAAGCGAAGTCGCTACCATGGTTTATGACAATGGGGTTGAGCAAAACGGAAACGATCGTATCATATCTGGTAACGTATTGAGTGGAAAACAAGTTGGTCCTGATGGCTATTTAGGATATTATAGTAATCTGATCTCAATTATTCCTGAAGGTGATGACTATGAGTTTTTTGGTTGGAATAAGCCCGTTTTTGATAAAATCTCTAATTCACGAGCTTTGACCTTTTCGTGGTTGACGCCAAATAAGACCTATGATTTAGATACTAATATGAATGGCGAACACCGTAACTTTGTCCTTACTGGCAATTACGAGGAGGTTTTTCCATTGGATATATATCCTTTGCAAATTCTGAAATCATGTTTGTATGAGGACTTGGACGAAATGGAAGCCTTAGGGATGTATGAAGTAGCTCCAGAAGATTTTGCCTTGACAGAATTTATATGTGTGTCTAAACAACCACATCAGCAAATTATTAGAGCAGGTTTGGATTTAATGATAGAAGAAATCGGTTAAAATAGAGACAATGGGTTTAAAACAAAACTTACATAATTTAAGAGAGAAGTATAAAGGGACCAAAATGGCACCTGCCTTTAACGCCTTGCATACTTTTTTATATACGCCTAACTATACTGCACAAGGTGGTACGCACATTAAGGTGGCAGACGATTTAAAGCGAACCATGAACACGGTCATTATGGCCTTGATTCCATGTTTGATTTTCGGAATGTTTAATGCTGGGTATCAGCATTATTTAGCGGTAGGGGAAATTCAGGCTGTTTCAAACGGCTTTTTTAGCAGTGAATTCTGGAACTTGCAAAACTTTATTTTGGGCTTTTGGAAAATTCTGCCTTTGGTCATCATCTCTTATGGTGTAGGACTGGGGATTGAGTTTTTATTTGCTGTACTAAAAGGACATGAAGTAGAGGAAGGTTATTTGGTAACCGGGATGCTTGTGCCTTTAATAGTGCCAATTGATATCCCTTGGTGGATGCTAATTGTAGCTGTAGCTTTTGGCGTTGTTATTGGAAAAGAAGTATTTGGTGGTACGGGAATGAATATTCTTAACCCTGCATTGACCATTAGAGCCTTTTTATTCTTTGCTTATCCTACTTGGATGAGTGGCGATAAAGTTTGGGTTGAAGGTGCTGTAGAAAGAGCTAAGGAAATTGCAAGTGGTTCTAATGCCGATGCTATCTCTGGCGAAACCATTTTGGGAAGCTTAGCGCAATCTCATCCCATTGATTATTCCGTCATGGATATGTTTTTTGGATTTATCCCGGGATCAGTCGGTGAGACCTCTACGCTTTTGATTCTTTTAGGAGGGTTATTCCTTATCTTCACAAAAATAGGAAGCTGGAGAATTATGCTAAGCGCAACACTTGGTGCCTTAGTTATGGGGTATATCTTTAATTTTGTTGTTGACGCAGGATGGGTAACCGAATCTAGTAAGTTTTATGGATTGATGAGTACGGAGTTCTGGCATCATTTGATTATTGGTGGAATGGCCTTCGGTATTGTATATATGGCAACAGACCCGGTTACTGGTTCTCAAACCAATAAAGGAAAGTGGATATACGGTTTCTTAATTGGGTTTATATCCATAATGATTCGCGTATTCAACCCAGCGTATCCAGAAGGGGTGATGTTAGCTATATTGTTAATGAATGTATTTGCGCCAACTATTGATCACTATGTGGTTCAGGGCAATGTGAAGAAGAGATTAAAACGAGGAAAATTAAAAACAGCTTAAGTTATGGCGATCGATACAGATAAAAATAGTTATACCGTTATTTTTGCCATTGTTATGGTTATTTTGGTTGGTTCTATACTTGCAGGACTGGCCCAAGGCTTAAAACCTTTGGTAAAAGCTAATGAGCGATTTGAAAAACAACAAAACATATTGTACGCCATGGGCATTAATGCCAATGAAGGGCCAAGTGATGTTGAATTTATTTCTACAGACAAAGTAGAGGATGTGTTTAATAGCACCATTACAAATCAATATATAATTGAAGGTGATCAGGTTACTGAAGATCCGGAAGCCTATTTGCTTGATATTAAAAAGGAAGAAGCACTGGCCAAAGATCCAAATTATGTACGTAAATTACCGCTGTTTGAAGGTGTGAAGGACGGAAAACCTATCTATGTCATCCCGATCAGAGGAAAAGGTTTATGGGATGCCATTTGGGGTTTTGTAGCTTTAGATAAAGATATGGTTGTACAGGGCGTATTTTTTGATCACGCTGGTGAAACACCAGGTTTAGGTAGTGAAATTAAACAACGTTATTTTATGGATGATTTTGAAGGGGAACATCTTTTCAATGAATCCGGTGCTTTTGAAGGGATAACTGTAGCCAAAGGTAATGCAGACCCTAGAAATGAAAGAAAAACCGATAATGCTGTTGATGCTATTGCAGGAGCCACCATTACTGGAGACGGCGTGACCGCAATGATTAAAAAGGATTTAAGAATGTACGTGCCTTATTTCAAGACATTAAAATAAAATTGTATGAGACTTTTATCAAAAAAAGATAGTAAATTAATTATGGATCCTTTGGCGGATAACAACCCTATTACTATTCAAGTTTTAGGAATTTGTTCGGCCTTGGCAATTACCGCACAGTTGAAGCCATCTATAGTTATGGCCGTTTCAGTAATCTTTGTTATGGCAGTAGGTAACGTGGTTATTTCATTGATGCGGAATATCATTCCTTCTAAAATCAGGATTATTGTGCAACTTGTAGTGGTTGCAACCTTGGTAATTATTGTGGACCAGGTATTGAAAGCCTATGCTTATAGTTTGAGTAAAGAACTTTCGGTTTTTATCGGATTAATTATTACCAACTGTATCATTATGGGACGATTTGAGGCTTTTGCTTTGGCAAACGGACCTTGGCGATCTTTTTTGGATGGTGTTGGAAACGCCTTAGGTTATGGCGTCATCCTGATTATTGTTGGTTTCTTTAGAGAACTTCTAGGATCAGGAACCCTGTTTGGATTTAAAGTGTTGGGTGACCCTGTAGAAAGAACAGGTCTCTATGCTTTGGGCTACGAAAACAATGGTTTTATGGTATTACCTCCAATGGCATTGATTGTAGTGGGGATTATTATTTGGGTACAGCGTAGTAGAAACAAAGAATTAATAGAAGACTAATTTAAATAGGCTGCAGTAAGCAGTGATCAGTAAGCCGAACGCTGCTGACGACTGTGGACTGAAGACTGAAGACTATAAAAAATGGAACATATAGAATTATTTTTCAAATCGATATTTGTAGACAACATGGTTTTTGCATACTTCTTGGGTATGTGTTCTTACTTGGCGGTGTCTAAAAAAGTAGCGACAGCTGTGGGACTTGGTGCCGCAGTAATTTTTGTTTTGGCCATTACAGTGCCTTTAAACTGGTTGTTGGATCAATACCTATTGCAAGAAGGCGCTTTGAGTTGGTTGGGGCCGGAATATGCAGATTTTGATCTGAGCTTTTTATCCTTTATTATGTTTATTGCTACCATTGCTACAATGGTGCAACTTGTTGAGATTGTGGTTGAGAAATTCTCACCTGGATTATATAACTCATTGGGTATATTTTTACCGTTGATTGCAGTAAACTGTGCTATTTTAGGAGGGTCATTATTCATGCAGTCTCGTGAAATTGAAACTTTAGGCTTGGCACTTAATTATGGAATTGGTTCAGGAATCGGATGGTTTTTAGCCATTCTTGCTATTGCTGCCATTAGAGAGAAAATAAGATATAGTAACGTACCTGCGCCTTTAAGAGGTTTAGGAATAACCTTTATCATTACAGGTTTGATGGCTATTGGCTTTATGAGTTTTGGTGGGATGCTTACTGGTGGCGATGAAGCAACTGACGATGCTGTAGAAACAGTAGATGGTATGGTGACAGCCCAAAAGGAACATAAGATTACTGATCTTGTGATAGAAGAAATAAACGATACGGATAATAAATAATTAAGATTATGATATTAGCAGCAAGCACATTAGGAACAGTCATTGCTACGGTTGTCGCGTTTTTAGTGGTTACCTTATTACTGGTAACGCTTTTACTAGTAGTGAAACAAAAACTGTCTCCTTCAGGTCCGGTAACTCTTACCATTAATGGTGAACGTAAATTGGAAGTAAGTTCAGGAGGCACATTATTAAATACCTTATCAGCCGAAAAAATATTCTTACCATCTGCCTGTGGTGGTGGTGGAACGTGTATTCAATGTGAGTGCCACGTGCTTTCAGGTGGAGGCGAAGCATTACCTACCGAGACCCCTCACTTTAGTAGAAGAGAGATTCAAGAAGGTATTCGTTTATCTTGTCAGGTAAGAGTTAAACAGGATATGGAAATTACCATTCCTGAAGAAATATTCGGAGTTAAGAAATGGGAAGCTACGGTGGTTAGAAACTATAACGTTGCCTCATTTATTAAGGAGTTTGTTGTAGAAGTTCCTGAAGATATGGGTTATAAAGCCGGTGGTTATATTCAAATTGAAATTCCAGAGTGCGAAATAAAGTTTGAAGATATGGATATCACGGCGCATCCAGAAGAGCATGATACGCCAGATAAGTTTCAAGAGGAGTGGGACAAGTTTAAACTTTGGCCGTTGGTGATGAAGAATGACGAAATTGTTGAACGTGCCTATTCAATGGCTTCTTATCCAGCTGAAGGACGTGAAATTATGTTGAACGTTCGTATTGCAACACCACCTTTTGATCGTGCTAAGAACGGTTGGATGGATGTTAATCCTGGTATTGCCTCGTCTTATATATTTGCTCAAAAACCTGGTGACAAAGTAACTATTTCTGGACCTTTCGGAGAATTCTTCATCAATGAGTCCGACAGTGAAATGTTGTACGTTGGTGGTGGAGCTGGAATGGCGCCAATGCGTTCTCACCTATACCAACTCTTCAAAACCTTAAAAACAGGTCGTAAAGTGTCATATTGGTATGGTGGTCGTTCTAAACGTGAGCTGTTCTATATTGAGCACTTCCGTGAGTTAGAGCGTGATTTTCCTAACTTTAAGTTCTATATGGCATTATCTGAACCAATGGAAGAAGATAATTGGAAAGTAAAAGAAAACATTGATGCTCCAGGTGACGGTTTTGTTGGGTTCATCCACAATTGTGTGATTGATCACTATTTGAACCACCATGATGCACCAGAAGATATCGAACTGTATTTCTGTGGACCTCCGTTGATGAACCAAGCCGTTCAAAAGATGGGTGAGGATTTCGGAATTCCGGATGAAAACATCAGATTTGACGACTTTGGAGGATAATCCATATCGAAAATCAGTCAGTAATAAAGATAAAAAAACCAGTACTTTCAATAAGTGCTGGTTTTTTTATTTCCACAAGTGGGTTTTAATTCTTCGAGATTTGCCTCGATCGAAAAGACAATTCTTTATCCATACCTCATGGGCTTGTGCGTTCGTGCCGGTCGGGTTAACTTCATTCAAAATGTATTATGAATTTTTTAATGCTCAGCCTGACAAATGTTATAAATGGTCACAAGAAGCATGTAATTGACAACTGACCTCTATAAAATGGAAAAGATTTTAACTCTTGATTCTTGACATCAATAGCGAAGCAGTCTTGGTTCCAATTATCACAAACCTACTTTCCTTCATTCCAATAGTAGCTATCTGGATGTTCACGTTTTCCAAATACAGCGGTGCCAACCCTGACCATAGTTGCGCCTTCTTCAATGGCAATTTCCAAATCACCGCTCATGCCCATTGACAGTTCATTGACAGGAATGCCTTTGTCTAACAGTTGGAGTTGGATACCTTTAAGTAATTTAAAACATTTCCGAACTTTTTCATGTTCTGCAGAAAATAAACCGATGGTCATTAGACCTTTTATACGGATGCGATCAAACTGCTGAACCTCCAAGGCAAATTTTACGGCTTGGTCAGGATGCATTCCAAATTTGCTTTCTTCAAAAGAGGTATTAAATTGTAGATAGGCATCCATAGTCCTATCTTCATATTCGAGTCGGTTTTGTAATTTCTCAGCCAATCTGAGCCGGTCTAAAGACTGAATGCAATCCACATCATATCTTATGAGTTCTTTGACTTTATTGGTTTGGAGATGGCCTATAAAGTGTTTTTGATGAGGGAAGGGCTTCAAGCTCTCATATTTTGCTTTGATCTCTTGAATTTTGTTTTCGCCAATTAAGCTTTGATGATGGTTAAAGGCAATCTTTATGTTTTCTGCTGATACGGTTTTGGTGGCCAACAGCAGTTTTACGTCTTCAGGATCTCGGTTAGCTCTTTTACAGGCGTTTTCAATCCTGCCAAGAATAGATGCGATATTATTCTGAATTGTGGTTTCCATATTAAAATCACTTATTTTCAACATATACCCAGACTTCCGCTCCAGCGTCGGTTGTTGCTAAAATTCTGTTAGAATTTGGGGCTGATATTTTATCTGTCTGTACGAGTTCTTCCCCAGTAACTTCAAACACCATCCCTTTTATTGTGTCACTCTTTTCTTTAGATTTTAGGGCAATTTGAGGCCTATTTGTATGACTACGCTCAGGCATAGAAACACCATTAATTGTTGAATCTTTTAATGTGTATCCTGATAAAGTTCCTTCAATTCCATCGAGCTTTCTGCCATAATGCTGAAGTTGTAGATCTGGTGATATAAAGCCATCATAAAAAAACAATAAGTGTTTTCTTCGTTTTTCAAAATCTATGACATTGGCTTTAATCTGTTGATGAATACTATCCTTAGCTTCTGCATAAGATATACCATAGCTCCTTTTTATAATGTTGAGGTGTTTTGGAAAACCTGACAAAATACTATCGTAATATTTGTTGAGATCTTCTTTGGTAGGTAAGGTGTACCCCAATCTGATCTGAAATCGTCTTAACAAAGCCGTGTCAATAATCCCTAAATGGTTCGTAGCACAAATCAATAGGGCGTTATCTGGCAAATTATCTATGAGCTGCAGCAAAGTATTCACCAATCGCTTCATCTCGCCGGAATCTTTTTCATCATAATCTCTTAATTTACCGATAAAGTCAAATTCATCAATAAATAAAATGGCGTCATCATTTATGGCTTTTTTGAATAGATCTGATAGGTTTTTTGCTGTCTCTCCTAATTTTGATGATACAAATCCGCTTAAATTAATGGCAATGACCTTCTTGTTTAAGGCGTGTCCGATAGCATAGGCCGTAGCGGTTTTTCCACATCCTGTATGGCCATACAGTAATATTTTATTGTCAACAGGAATATTGAGATCCTTGAGTGCATTGATATAGGTGAACTCTTCCAACAACTGGTTGATACGCTCCCTAATATCTTCATTGAGATGAAGTTGATCAAGTGGGATGATCTTGTGTTTTGGATTCAAATAGGTGCTGTGATGTGCCATGAGTCAAATCTTCTGAAGATTATATTTTATGTCTCATATTGATTTTATGACAACCTAATTAACTTAAAAGTGCCAATTGATAAACCAATACAAACAGTTTTATAAAGGAGTCCAAATTTACTAAAATAGCGCCACTTTACATGTTGAAACCTTTTGCATTTTAGACTTAATAAGATGTGGATATAGGCTGGCGTCTAAAATAAATTCATTCAATTGGTTTTCTTGGAACACCACATCTATACAAACACACCTATACGGATCTATAGCCTTCTCTAACGAAACCCTGATGTACTGTTTAGTATATACTACAAGGATTTTGACATTTATACACAAAACTTTTCCAAATAGGGGGTAACAATTTGAAACCATCTTTATATAAGGGTGAGTAACATAATTTAAAACATTTTTTACGATGAAAAATTTAATGAAATTATTAGGAATTTTAGTTGTGTTTGCGAGCACATTCTCAGCTATGGCCCAAGAAGAGCCTTTAGATCGAAATTATTTCCAACTCACCCCAAGAGTTGGTTATGATTTTCCTACTTATAACAACAATACACCTTATATAGATTATAAGGGCGGACTGGACTTAGGTCTATCTTTAGATTATTACTGGAATTGGTTTGGTGTAGGTGCAGATGTAGACTACATAAAAAACAAACCGAAAAGCACCTATCCTACTGCAGATCTTTATGAAGCCGATTGGATGACACCGATCGATTCGTTCGATTTAACTGAAGATAAAATTACACGTTTTTTCTATGGAATAGGTCCAAACTTCCAGTATAGAAATAGAATGGGAACTTTTACAGCCGAACTCAATACGCGCTTTGGACTCGCTTCAATAAAAGGAGGTCGGACCTACTTGGAAGGCAGTTCAGCAACTCCCAACACCTATCCATTAAATTTCCACGCAGGATATGACGATTCGCAAGTGCTCACCGCAAAGGGACAATTGCGTTTTACCTATCTCTTGAATAAAAACTGGGGTATTAATTTAGGCGCTTATTATATGAGACACTTTAATGTTGAAGAATTGAATGAATCTGGAGTGTCTGCAATGTATCAGCCTTTTACTTCATACACCGAAAATGCCGATAGACCAATGACTTTATTGGATAGAGAGCCTATGTTCCGTGAAGAGCCATGCGATTGTGATATATCTTCAGTGGGTTTATTTGCTGGCATCACCTATAAGTTCACTAAAAGCAAAAAAGAAAATATCTGTCCTGTTTGTGAAGAAGATCATTTCCCACATTGTTGTGCAACTTGTGGCTGTGGGGTAACCGTGACGGCGAGAGATAAATTTACAGGAGAAACACTGCCTAATACTGATGTTGTTCTGACCGATCTTAACGGAAACATCGTACAAAGTGGGACTACAAATTCATATGGCGTGGTTGTTTTTAACGAGGTCATTGAAGGTGATTATATCGTTAAAGGAAAACTTTATAATATCAGTTTAGAAGAAGAGAGTATCACCAAAGCTGAGTTTAAAAACTGCCAAAAGGAAAGTTCGGGAATTCAAAAAGTTATTTTTTATGGCGATAAAAACTTTATACTAAAAGGAAATGTTGTAGAATGTAATAGTGCTGAAGGGATACAAAGTGTCGATATCTTGCTTAAAGACAATATCAATCCAGGTGAGAAACACACCCTGTCTGATGCTAAAGGCGACTTTATGTTTCATCTCAAGCAGGCTTCCAATTACACCTTAAACGGTAAGAAGGAGGGGTACTATTCTAATGACGTTGAGATTTCTACAAGTTCATATAACAGAGACAATACCTTGTTTATAGATTTTGAAATGTGTGTGGACCCTTGCGGAAAGGCCATTAAATTGGACAATATTAATTTTGATTTGGACAAGGCAGACATATTGCCGGAGGCTATTGCTGATCTGCAACGTATTGTGAAGTTAATGAACGATAATCCGAATATTCAAGTGGAAATGTCATCTCATACAGACAGTCAAGGATCGGATGAATATAACAGAAAATTATCACAACGTCGTGCAGATGCAACTGTCGCATATATCGCCAGTCAAGGAATATCCAAAAGTCGTTTAATTGCCCGAGGAGCTGGAGAATCTGAACTTAAGAATACGAAGTGTGCCAATAATGTCCCATGTACAGATGATGAGCACCGCATCAACCGTAGGACTGAATTTAAAGTTGTCTGCTTTTAACACCATTTGATTTAGTTTGCTATTAATCAATTTCCAAATCAAGGCAGTCGTTAGTTGCTGCCTTGATTTATTTTTCACTTGTGGGGTTTAATACCCTGAGGCTTGCCTCGAATGAAAAGACAATTCCTTATACCTACCTCATAAGCTTTTTCCGAGGTACTTAATTTTAAAACGAAAAACATGAAAAAAATATATATAATAAACCAAACCCAATCACATAAGATGAGTTCTAACTTTTTAAAGCTGATGTTCTTAGTCTTTGTTTTCCTGCAATTTTCGTGTAGCAGTGATGATATATGCGAATACAACCAAATTCTGGATTGCCAGGACCTACAACTTAACATTGGCGATGCCTGCGATTCTAATGGCGATGGTGATGCTGATGGCACTGTAAATGATGTGTGTGAGTGCATCCCAAAATATCCAATTATCAGCTCTTGCCCTGGATTTATACAAAATGGTGATTTTGAAATAATAACCGGAGACCCAAATGCTTCAGTTGATCAAGATATTGACTTAGCGACACATTGGAAACCATTATGGCAGTCTGGTAGTCTTGCTGATTTGTTTAATGATACCACAACTAATTATGGAACAGGATGTTTTGTTGGCCCGACACCAACATCTGGTGTTTTTGCGGGCATGTGGATTGAAAATACAACCAATCCAGCCGGTAATGCCACCTATAGAGAGGGTATGTTTAATGAATTGACCAGCACAATAAATCAAAATACGGGCGTTTATAATTTGTCTTTTGATTACGCCAATATGAGCGAAAACTGTGCGAGTTCTCGAGATGTGAAAATTGGTGTTTATGGGGTTTATCACGCAACCTCAGATCCTCTACCTGCTAATCCAACCGGAATTGCCACACCTTCTAACCTCGATTTGTTTGGTGCGTCCAATACGGTGTTTTTAGGAGAAATCGTTGTTACGTCAAG
Source organism: Gelidibacter maritimus (assembly GCF_014062315.1). Lineage (GTDB taxonomy): Bacteria > Bacteroidota > Bacteroidia > Flavobacteriales > Flavobacteriaceae > Gelidibacter > Gelidibacter maritimus. Next base: position 89,416 of record NZ_JACGLT010000008.1, on the reverse strand, counting down.
TACGACAAATACATGGATTACCACAAACATTTCTATTGATACAAGCACCTTGACATTTCCTGCCAATGGCATCAATCACATTATGGTTACAAACTCCCATCTGCCATTTGCCGATTATGGGAAAATGTTTTTAGGCTTTGACAATTTTTGCTTAATTAATTGATTAATCACCAAACCTTTCAGTCACCATAGCCATAGCTATCGGGACTGAAAGGTTTTAATAATCTATAATCCCCAATTTCCAATTAAATTATGGTTGCGTTCAGTTCGAAACGTGGCTGATCGTTTTCAAATTCAAAAAGTCTTGAATAATCCATGACGTTATCCACACCTTCCAGCGCGCATAAGAATGCCACAGTTTCGCATAGGCCGTTAAAAAGCACATTCTTGTCTTTTGGGTTTTTCGGTTTTTTTCCTTTGCGATTCAAAGGTAAGGAATAGCCACATCCTTTAAGAAAGCTGGCTTCTATTTGTAATAATTCGTGAGGTGAATAACCGCTAAACTTTCTACCTAAATTCTGATGGACCAGTCCCACATAATTCAATTGTAAAGCGCCATGGCTATCGGAAAGGTGTTTCCAGGCATCGGTGTTGTCTAAAATGTTTCCGACGGCACATTGCTGACAGCATTCGGGATGCAATTCATTATTATGAAATGCTGAATATAATTTTTGAATGGCTCGCTCTAATCGATGTGAAGTCTTCATAGCATGAGTTTTATGACTATTAAGATACTAAGATTGATAATTATTATGAAGCAATTTAGAGGTTTTAACATAACATAAACCTTGAAACTTTTGACGTTATGGTATTTTCTGAATTTTAAAGACGGTGTTATGGCTCTTAATTTTGTTTGTTTCAAATATTTTTCAATTTTCTTAAGAGCCTGATCATCGGTATTATTGTATTTTTGTAACATGAGAAAAGCACTTACAGAACAAGAAATGCACAACCTCGGCATGAATCATGTCGGTAAGGATCTCGAAGCTCGTGGATTTGAATTTATAGCAATTAATAGTAAGCTTAAAAGACATCCACAATTTGTGTGCATTGATAAAACGAAACAATATTTCTTTGTCATTGTTAGGACGGTGATTCTTCCTGAGAATCCGAATAATTATGATGTCATTTGGATGGAAACCTTCAAGAAACACGCCCGAGAAAACGATGCAAAAGTATTATATGCCGGAGTAGGGATAGGAAATCCTAACGGTGAGGACTTGCCGGTATATTTGAATGAAGAGTATCTTATTGAGTACAACGGCATTCAGATGGTGGAAACCAATTTGAATTAATAAAAAGGGATGATGACACAGAGTTACGCGGAGGGACACAGAGGGTCACAGAGATTTACTTGTGTTTTTTCAATGAATAGTCGTGTATTCGCGACGTTGTTAGGTCTTCTCCTTGTGCTTTGTGTGTTTTCATGCAAACAGGAGCCTACAAACACTAAAATGTACGGCGAAGTGTTCGGAACCTCCTATGGCGTCCAATATTATTCAGAACGAAATGAAAGCTTCCAACAACAGTTTGACAGTTTGTTCGATATCATCAATACCTCCATGTCAACTTATCAAACGGACTCTGATATTTCGAAGATTAACCGAAATGAAACTTTTGCGGTTGATGAACATTTTATAAATGTATTTAAGGCTTCAAAAGCAATTTATAAAGCTACCGATGGTGTTTTTGATCCAACCATAGGTGTTTTGGTCAATGCATGGGATTTTGGTCCGGAGGGCAAAGTTGTTGCTTTAGATAGTCTTAAAATTGATAGTCTGATGTTGTCTGTAGGATTGAATAAAGTAAGACTCGATGGCAGCAAGATTACAAAGGAAAACCCAAACACCTTCATCGACTTTAATGCCATTGCGAAGGGTTATGGTGTGGATGTCATTGCCGAATTCTTGGAGCGTCAGAATATTAAGAATTATTTGGTGGAAATTGGTGGTGAAATTAGATGCAAGGGCCAGAATTATGAAAAACAAAAGCCTTGGACAGTGGGAGTGGAGCTGCCTCATTTTGATGCAGAGCAATCTGTTTTAAATGTCATCTCATTAAATGATGAAGCGATGGCTACCTCTGGGACCTATCGTAAATTCAAAACCGACAGCTTAGGAAATCGTTACTCGCATATTTTGGACCCTAAAACAGGCTATCCGAGCAAAACCAATCTGCTGAGTATTTCTGTTATTGCTAAAGATTGTATGACTGCCGATGCTTATGCAACGGCATTTAAGGCTATGGGACTTGAGAAGGTAAAGACCTTTTTGGCTAGCCATCCGGAATTAAAAGTTTTTCTGATTTTTGAAAATGATGATAGAGAATTGGAAACATTGGCTTTGAATGGCTTTCCTGAGGATTAAGTTTTTAATGAGGTCTCTTGTTTTTACACAGAGTTACGCAGAGTTTTAATAGAGTTTCACGGAGCTTTTCGGTCTATTTCTACGTGATGTGTGTTTTAAATAAAACTTCATAAAACAACTATTAGAATCCATTGTTGCTTCAGGTACTTTGTGCAACTCCGTGTTTTCTCCGTACATCTCTACGAAATAACCGCTCACTTTCTTACCAAAGGGATAATTTCGCCTTTAGCCAAACAGAAACGAGCGACATCCACATCAGATAATTTCGTTGTATAATCAACCTCTTCCACACTAAACCCAATAGAACGAAGTTTGTCAAAATAATCCCGCCCATAAATCCGGACATGATCATATTGTCCAAAGATTTTGGCGCGTTCCTTTCTATCAGTTATGCTATCATCTTCAAAAGTTTTTGTTCTTGAAAGATCCTGCGGAATCTGAAAAATACCATAGCCTCCAGGTTTCATAATTCGATATAATTCCTGCATCGCTTTGGTGTCATCAGGAATATGTTCGAGAACATGATTACATAAAATGATATCAAATTCGTTATCCTGAAAAGGCAAATTGCAAATATCAGCTTTTACGTCGGCCAATGGCGAATTCAAATCGGTAGTGACATAGTCCAAATGCTTCATCTTACGGAAGCGTTTATAGAATGCCTGTTCCGGTGCAAAATGCAAGATTTTTCTGGGGGCTGTAAAGAAATCGGTTTCATTTTTTAGATATAACCAAAGCAATCTGTGGCGTTCCAAACTCAAAGTCGAGGGAGATAATACGTTGTTTCGCTGGTTCCCATATCCGTAAGGTAAAAAGGATTTGAAACTTTTACCATCAATAGGGTCCGTGAATTCGTTACCTTTTAAAAAGAAAGCCAAAACAGGGCGTGCCACGTAGCTCAGCCTGATAAGGATTGGCCTTGGGATGGTGTTGAGGATGTATTTGAAGAGTTTTTTCAAGTTGTATCACAGAGATTCGCAGAGAAAACGCAGAGTTACACAGAGATTTATTGAGGTGTGTTGATAAAGCGTTTGATGCCTGATGTTAGTAGTTTTGTGTGAAAATTAATAAGTAATCCTTTCTGGAATTGACCTAATTTTAAGTAGGTCAATATTTGGGCGGTATGGACATCTGTAAATTTCTCTACAGTTTTTATTTCAATGACGACTTCGTTTTCGACCAGCAAATCAATCCGATAACCATGGTCTAAGACGATATCTTTATATGTTATGGGTAAAGGAATTTCTTGCTTCACATCAAAACCTTGAGATTTTAGTTCATAAAATAAGCACTTTTGATAAGCAGACTCCAACAAACCTGGTCCCAAGGCCTTGTGAACTTCAATCGCTGCTCCAATAATTCGTTCAGTCAATTTATCATCCATAGTTCTCTGTGTGTCTCTGTGAAATCTCTGTGTAACTCTGTGAAATAGTTAAAGCACCAAAGTTTTTTGTCTAAACTCATCCTCCTCATCAGAAACAATCCCCAGAGCCTCATAAATATACCCAAAGGTTGACAATATCTCAGGTTTGCCATCCACGAGAGCTACATCGTGTTCAAAGTGCGCACTTGGTTTTCCATCTAAAGTCACAATAGTCCAGCCATCTTCCAGTTGTTTAATTCTGTGCGTTCCTAAATTGATCATAGGCTCGATAGCCACGACCATGCCTTCAATAAATTTTTTGCCGCGACCACGTCTTCCGTAGTTCGGCATTTCTGGGTCTTCGTGCATTTTTTTGCCTAAGCCATGTCCAACCAATTCGCGCACCACACCATAGCCTTCGGCTTCGCAATAATTCTGAATGGCATAACCCACATCACCCACGCGATTGCCAATTTTAAACTCTCTTATCCCAACGTATAATGACTCCTTGGTGATTTGAAGGAGTTTTTTCACCTCCGGAGCTACTTCACCAATTTCAAAGGTATAAGCATGGTCCCCGTAAAATTCATTTTTTAAGGCACCACAATCAACCGCCACCACATCGCCTTCTTTTAAGGGAACGTTAGTTGGCAACCCATGAACAACGGCTTCGTTGGTGCTGCAAAGTAAGGTGGACGGACAATCGTAAAGTCCTAAAAATCCCGGAACCGCCCCTTGTTCGCGGATAAATTCTTCCGCCATTTTATCCAATTGCATGGTGGTCACGCCTGGTTTTATTTCTTTGGCCAACATGCCCAAAGTTTTGGAAACTATTAAGGCACTTTCGCGCATTAATTCAATTTCTTCTCTTGTTTTTGGTATAATCATCGTAAAAAAAATATGGCGCAAAGATAATTAAAATAAATGGGGAGGACATTGTTCACGAACATGATATATAACAGTTTTTAAATGGATTTTGTTATATAGTTTTGTAGTTAAATAGAAGAACTATGTACAAAGCAATTTCTGCAGAAGATGCCGTAAAGGCAGTAAAATCAAATGATCGTGTTTATCTACAAGCGGCGGCGGCTGCTCCACAAGTGTTGATTAAAGCTTTGGCCAATAGACATGAAGAACTGAGAAATGTGGAAATATGCCAATTACATACTGAAGGTGTAGCGCCGTATGCGGATCCTGAGTTGAAAGATAGTTTCCATGTCAATTGTTTTTTTATTGGTAAAAACGTAAGACATACTATAAAAGCAGGAAATGGCTCTTATACTCCGGTTTTTTTAAGTGAGTTGCCTTTACTTTTTAAACGTCGCATCATCCCATTGGATGTAGCATTAATCCATGTCTCCGTTCCTGATAGACATGGGTATTGTTCTCTTGGAGTTTCTGTTGAAGCGACTTTGGCGGCTATCGACAATGCTAAATATGTGATAGCACAAGTTAATAAGCAAATGCCTAGAACACACGGTGCAGGGATTATTCATATAGCTGAAATTGATGCCTTTGTAGATTGTGATGAACCCTTGCCAATTCACGAAATGGCAGAACCAACGGTTATAGAAGGAAAAATTGGTGATTTTGTGGCGGGTTTAATTGAAGATAGAAGTACTTTGCAAATGGGAATAGGGAGTATCCCTAATGCGGTATTGACCCGATTGACCAACCATAAGGATTTAGGACTGCACACTGAAATGTTCAGTGATGGTGTGATTGATCTTATTTTGAGTAATGTGATCAATGGCAATTACAAAAGCATTAATAGAGGCAGGGCATTGGCCACCTTTTTGATGGGTTCAAAACGTTTGTATGATTATGTCGATGACAATCCGTTTATTGAGATGCGGGCTTCAAATTACACCAATGATGTATCCATAATCAAACAAAATCCACGTATGGTTGCTATCAACTCTGCAATTGAAGTTGATCTTACTGGACAGGTTTGTGCCGATTCCATTGGGTCTAAAATATATTCAGGTGTAGGCGGACAAATGGATTTTATCAGAGGCGCTTCTTTAAGTGATGGAGGAAAGGCGATTATTGCTTTACCATCTGAAACCAAATCAGGTATCAGTAGAATTGTGCCAAGTTTAAAACCAGGTGCTGGGGTGGTCACTACAAGAGCGCATGTAAATTATGTGGTTACCGAATATGGGGTTGCCGAATTGTATGGTAAAACCATTAAAAACCGAGTTAAGGCCTTAGTAAATATTGCACATCCTGATCATAGAGAAACTATTGATAGACAATTTTATGACTTGATGCGTAGGTAGTGCTTATCTGAAAAATGAAAAGAATCCTCGTTTTTTCTCTGGAATTTTGGGCTCTTCCTTGGTAATTATTTGGTACACTTCGCCCCAACCGAGAACACCGCCAATATTTCGGTCGTCAATAAAAAGATCGGCGTTTATTTTTCGACTCTTGGTATTGTCAAATTCCTCTCCTGGAAAACTTTTATTGACCGCATAAAAGGTAATGCCATTCTGCTCACAGAATTCTACGGCCTCATCAAGGGTTTTCCCATATCTATAGGTCCATAGAATCAACCGATGGCCATCTTCCTGCAATCGTTTCAATGTTTCAAAAGCAAAAATGCGTGCTTTTCCAATTCCAGGATACCGATCTTCCACAATGGTGCCGTCAAAATCTACCGCGATAATGAGTCTGTTTTGAAAATTCATCTTTCTATGCTTTCGGGTGCAAAAATACAATAAATAAATGGCTTGCCTAAAGTCATTAAATCAACGGATGCTGGGTCATGATTTTAGGTTGTGGAACGCCCATCAATTTTAAAATGGTTGGTGCCAAATCGCCTAAAATACCATCGTTGATGTGTTTCAGATCGTCATCGATTAAAATGATAGGCACTGGATTGGTTGTGTGTGCCGTGTTTGGAGAACCATCAGGATTGATCATGGTTTCGCAATTGCCATGATCGGCAATCAAAAGTGTTGTATAATCGTGCTCCAGAGCGGTAGTGACCACATCTTTCACGGCAAGGTCAACCGCTTCGCAAGCCTTAATTGCGGCCTCCATAACGCCGGTATGACCAACCATATCGCCATTGGCAAAATTGAGACAAACAAAATCAACCTCTTCGTTTTCCAATTCTGGAATTAATGCATCACGGAGTTCAAAAGCACTCATTTCCGGTTTTAAATCGTAGGTGGCAACTTTTGGTGAATTGCGCAAAATACGTTTCTCACCATCAAAGGGAATCTCGCGTCCGCCAGAAAAGAAAAACGTCACATGCGGATATTTTTCAGTCTCCGCAATACGGATCTGCTTTTTATGGTGTTTTTCCAAAACCTCACCTAAAGTTTCGGTCAGATTTTCTTTTTCAAAAACGACTTTAATGCCTTTGAAAACATCATCATAATTGGTCAAGGTCACAAAATATAAATCGAGTTTGTGCATGTTTTGCTCATGAAAATCGGATTGTGACAAGGCTTGCGTCAATTGTCTGCCACGATCGGTTCTAAAGTTGAAGAAAACAACCACATCACCATCCTTAATGGTAGCTTTAGGAGTGCCTTGATGATCGGTCATTACAATAGGTTTGACGAATTCATCTGTGATGTCATTGTCATAACTTTTTTGTATGGTCTGAATCGCATCAGTAGAAGGTTCTCCAATTCCATTGACTAAGGCATCATAAGCCAGTTTGACACGCTCCCATCGTTTATCTCGGTCCATGGCGTAGTAACGTCCTGTAACACTTGCTAATTCTGCAGAACTGTCCTTAATATGATTTTTCAGTTGTGCGATATATCCTAATCCAGACTTTGGATCTACATCACGGCCATCCGTAAACGCGTGGATAAACACGTCATCAAGATCATACGATTTGGCTACATCCAATAGTCCGAATAAGTGATTGATATGCGAATGCACACCACCATCGCTTACCAGACCTAAAAAATGAACCGGCTTTCGGTGCTCTTTAGCGTACTTAAAAGCATCCTTTAACACGTGTTCTTGAGCAAGCGTATTGTTCTGAACCGCCAAATTGATTTTGGCCAAATCCTGATATACAATTCTGCCAGCACCTAAATTCATGTGGCCCACTTCGCTATTGCCCATTTGACCTTCCGGTAGGCCTACATGGAGTCCATCGGTTCGTAAAGAAGCATGGGGATATTTGGTGTAGAGTGAATCAATAAATGGCGTATGGGCATTATCTATGGCGGAAACTTTCGGGTCTGGAGATTTTCCCCATCCGTCAAGAATCATAAGGATGACTTTTTTATTCATGGTGATTTGTTTTGAGGTTCAAAGATAAAAGTTTAAAGAACCAAAGCATATGATTAGGTCTTAAAATACTGATAAATTTAAATAAAAGTATCAATTAAGAATGGCGACAAATGATCATTAGGATATTCATGATTTGCTGGATTTATTTCTTGTAAAATATTAAATTTCAAGTATTTTTATGTGAATACTGTAACATCTATGGTGTAGAGTCGTCTTTTTAAATAATCACCTAAATTCATTCATCATGAAAAAGCGATCATTATTTCCGCAATCGCACTAGTGCTTTCAATATACCCCACTAATGCCACTACAACATTTGAAACATCCCATTTCCCAATCTTGAAAAATCAAAGTTGCAATCAGTCCTTTTTGAATTTAACAGTGGTTTTAAATGTTCTGAGGTTTGCATTGCTTGAAATAGTATTTCCTGTTCACACCTCCTCAGACTACCTAATGGAAATGGCTGTAAAAGCCGAGAGGTTTTTGATTTTACATTGAATTTACAACAGCTCAGGATTAATATCCAAGATGTTTTCCGCGTAATAGCGCTCCAAAAACGAATCGGTGAGGTGTTGATGGCCCATTAGTAATTCATTTTTTAGAATATCTTTCAAATTTAATTTTCGGTAAGATCTGAGATAATCACATGACAAGGGTCTGTAGCTATAATGCCAGGGTTCATATTTAAAACCTTTCCGACCGGGCTTATCGGTGTAAACTATATAAAAGCCATAGTCTTTGGAGTTGGCGTCCATCCATTTTTTTAGCTTGACGTAACTTCCGTTGCCTTCGAAATGACTCGGACTCAATACGTTTTTGGGTTGGGCAACATTGGCGTCAATAATGTCCATATCGGTACCCCAATGATGCCGTGATGTTCCCGGAACTGTAGAATATTCTATGATTTTTTGAATCGCTTTCACTGGCGATAATCCCTGTTGTGTAAAGTTTTTGTATTTGCGTTCCCAAATCCGATTTTGATGGGCAAAATTTCGATAACTCGACACGACCTGAATGGAGATGTTGTCTTTTAACGCGGCATTTCTCATTTTTGTAAATGCATCAAAAGCTTCCGTCCGTATTTGAAATCCGTCGCCAAATAGGCTAGGATTTCCCTTTCCTATGAGTTCCTTATAACTCAAGTCGGTACTTTGAAATGCGAATTGTGGCAATATGCCCATGGCAGCACTACTGAGCGCTATTGTTTTTATAAAATCCTTTCGATTCATGCTTTTTAGTCTTGGTTCTTGTCCTGATAGCTATCGGGACTATTAGCGACCTGTGCTGTGCAGTCGAAGCAAGCGGTCGTGGTACATTTTTACATCAATCAAACTTAACCAATTTACTTCTGAACTAATTTATTTATTTTTACTTAAAATTTAGAGTATGCCCATTTCGTTTAAAATTATAGAACCTTCACAGATCAATACGATCATTCCCTTGATGCTAAAACTGAACCACCATAAAATATCTGAAGCGGTACTCAAGCAACGCTTTGCGGAAATGGTCACTCAGAATTATGAGTGTGCCGCTTTATATGATCAAGATAAGCTCATTGGCATTGCAGGGATGTGGTTCTGTACCCGACATTATTCCGGTAGAAGTGTTGAATTGGACCATGTGATTATTGAAGATAGCTACAGAAAGAAAGGCTTGGGTAAAAAGTTTATGAAATGTATCTATGATTATGCGGCGCAAAAGGGTTTTCAATCGGTGGAATTGAATACTTATGTGCAAAATCATCCATCACATAAGTTTTATATGAATGAAGGTTTTGAAATTTTGGGTTATCATTTTTTGAAGAAACTTTAGATAGGATTAATGTAATTTTTGGTTTTTAGACACGGATTGCACGGATTGCACGGATTGCACGGATTGCACGGATTGCACGGATTACAAGGATTGCACAAATGTCTTGAATGGTCGCGTAGACTTTAATGTATTTTCAGAAGATTTAAATGCAATGGCATGACCCAAGGTATTAGATGGATTTTAAAAGTCAGCACCAAACTAAAAGTCGACTCCTTTTGAAGATGGAGTTGCTTCTGCTTTAGAGGAGAAGCAGAACTGCCGACTGACTTTTGCTGACTGAACTACTTCAACCCACTTAAATTCGTGCCTGTTTCCACTTCATAAGGTGCTTTGTTATATTCAAAAATACGAGCATTCAATTCACCTTCCAAAAAAACCTGATCACCATTAACCTCCAGCCAGCTGCCTTCTCTAAGTCCGACAACAGGTTGCGAATTGAACGCATGAAATTCTTGAATCCGAGTTTCTCGGGTTTCGCCCATATGTTTGCTGCTGGGATCGGGATCTAAATAATGCGGATTGATATTAAATGGTACTATGCCCAAGGTCTTAAAACTTGGTGGATACACAATTGGCATATCATTGGTGGTGTTGATGGTAAGTCCGCAAATATTGCTCCCTGCACTTGTACCCAAATAAGGCGTTCCACTATGGATAACCTCTTGCATGGTGCTGATCAAATCGTTTTTATAGAGCTGATTGACCAAAACAAATGTGTTGCCGCCGCCAACAAAGATTCCTTTGGCATTTTTTAGAGCCTCCTTAGGATTATCGAACTCATGAATGCCCTTTACTTTTTTTTCGATTTCTGAAAATGCTTCTTGTGCTTTTTCGGTGTATTCATCATGACTTATACCACCTGGACGCGCATAAGGAATAAATAAAATACTATCGGTATCTTTATAAAAGAACATCAATTCTTCCAAAAGGTAGTTCAGATAACCACTTCCGTGTAAAGTTGAGGTGCTGGCAATAATCATTTGTTTCATAAAAAGATATTTTTTCTGATGGATATACTACAGGACGGATGGCTATAGAAAACATCCTGAAATTTGTATGCTATAACTGTTTTCTCAAAATTTTTGTTGTAAATTTAAGTAATCTGCCAATTTAACAAAAGTTTAATCAGCCTTTAGACTTTAATTAAGAGAGTTCATGCTTTCTTTATCAGTCTAACTAAAAATCTAATCTTATGAAAACAGCTTTACTTTACTTCTTACTCATTGTACCTTTCTATTTCGTGACTGCACAAAATATCAATCGTGTAGAAGTTTCTGGAAAAATTGTGGTGGATAGTGATGATCTGGAGGGGATTACGGTTTACAATACATCCGCTAAGAAAGGGGTGCTTACTGATGAAAACGGTTTGTTTAAAGTTGAGGTGGCCTTAAATGATATTGTTGAATTTAGAGCCTTACAGTTTCAGGATTTTACAGTGACCATTGACGAAAACATTATTAAAACTAAAAAAATGACGGTGTTTTTGGTGGAGAAGATCAATAGACTGGACGAAGTAGTCATTCTGCCGTACGATCTTTCAGGAAATTTACTTGTAGATATTGAAAGTGTCAAAACATTTAATCCCGATTTGGATGCCATTTATTTTGGACTGGCAAATATGAATGAATACGAATTTCCAGATGATTATAAATCCAAGGTAGTTAATGTAGCTATGCCAGGCACAGGAAACCAAATCCCTTATGGGCTTGATGTGATTGGCATTGTAGACCTGTTCTTAAGACCAATTTTTAATTCCAAAAAGAATAAAGATGTTGAAGTCATGGGGCCTGAAAACTCCTACCAGGCGTTTACAGACCTATATAGTAATAAGTTTTTAGTGGAAAACTTCAATATTCCTGAAAATAAGGTAAATGACTTTGTGGCTTACGTAGAAGATCAAGGGGTTGATTTTTCGCTTTTGAATTCAGGAAATGAGTTTCAGTTTTTAGAGTTTATCAGCATTAAAAGTAAAGAATTTTTAGCCAAAGAACGTGAGAAGAACTAGTTGTTTAACTCCTTTTTTCATAATCTTCGGAATTCACTTGACGCTGGGACAAACTGTTGATCTCAGAGGCCAAATTGTTGCCAATGATGATGTGGAAGGGATTCATATTCTTAATAACACGTCCAGCACTTTTACCATTTCTAACCGCAAAGGTGAATTCACCATACCAGTTCAACTAAATGACACCTTGGCGTTTTCAGGAGTATCATACATAAAAAAGGAAATAGTGGTAAGCCAAGATATATTCAATTCAAAACTATTGACTGTCTATCTCGAGGAGAAAGTAACGACTTTGGATGAAGTGGTGGTGGGGCATATATTGACGGGCGATTTAAATTCAGATCTAAGAAATTCAGGAATAGAACGTGGAATCAATTTCTTCGATTTGGGAATTCCTGGTTATGCCGGGAAGCCTAAAACCCAAAGTGAGAGGCGATTGTATACGGCAGGCGACTTCAAACCTATACATTTATTGGGTTTATTAGCTGGTTCTCTTGAAGTAGATCCAATCTTGAATGCCATTTCTGGAAGAACTAAATTATTGAAACATAGGATACAGCTTGAAAATAAGGATAAATGTATTGATAGAGCAAAGTCAAATCTTGCTCAAATGTTATTTTCGGCACATCCTTTAAAGGAGCGGTATAGGAATCAATTTTTCTATTTCTGTGCCGATGATGCACAATTTGAAACCTTGTGTATTATTAAGGACGATTTTAAAACATTCGAGTTTCTGAAAGAAAAACTGGTGAGCTTTAAATCTATTTTGCAATTAAAGGACGAAGAGTGAGAAACAATCTAATTTTTATCATTCTCACCTGGTTTTTTGTGATAACTTCTCATTCGCAATCTATGGATGTGAAAGGCAAAATCAATGCACCGCACGAAGTGGATGGCATTCATATTATCAATAAAACCGCCAGTAGATTCACAATTTCCAATAGTTATGGCGAATTTGTTATCCAAGCAAAATTGAATGATACAATTCTCTTTTCAGGAATTTCCTATCAGCCTAAAGAGGTTATCGTGACCAAATTAATCATGGCATCCAAAGAGTTTACCGTGTATTTGGAAGAGTTGGTCAACGCTTTGGATGAGGTGGTCGTAGGAAAAGTGCTTACGGGCGACTTGCTTTTTGACATCACCAATGCTGATTTAAAGCGTGATCTCGATTTTTATGATTTAGGCATTCCAGGATATACCGGCAAATTGATGACCCAAACAGAAAGACGTTTACGAGAAGCTACTTCAGGAGGAGGTTTAATCCCAATTTTCCCAATCATTAATGCTATTACGGGACGGACAAAACGATTAAAAGAATATGTGAAATTTGAGAAGTTAAATACTTGCCTCGAAAAAATGAAATCTGACTTTTCTGCAGATTTATTTAACAATTATGATCTGAAAGACGAAAAAAGAGCAGAATTCTTCTATTATTGTCAAGATGATCCGGAGTTTGAAAATCTATGCAAATCAAAAAATGATATGGCTACTTTGCAATTCTTGGTAGCTAAACTGGAATCTTTTAATGCCATTCTGCAAACTCAGAAGGACTAGAAGGATCTCTGAATTGTTCATTGTAAACTTCAAAACAACTTTAACATCACGAGCTGATTAATTTAACAGTCGGCTTTTTTATTGGATTCAAAACATCTCACTATATTTGCATTGTGATACTACATTCAACATTCTTATTTATAGGCACCACAGAGGTCATGTTCATACTATTTATAGTAGTCATGGTTTTTGGTGCAGACAAAATTCCCGACATTGCGCGAGGTATGGGCAAGGGCATGCGTACACTTAGGGATGCTACCAATGACCTGAAATCTGAAATTTCCAAGACTACTGAAAAGAATGGCCTCAATACTACAGAACATACCAAGGCTTTTACTGATGAAGTAAAAAAAGTGAAAGATGAATTGGAAGAGACCATTGGCTCAGTGAAACGCAAATTATAATGTGTTTTTTCTGAAAATGCACTTCTTATTTTAGATTCGTCAACACCATTGTTTTACTAAAGTTTAAATCATTCTGTTTTAGGCGGTTAATGAAGAATCTTTTTCGTTTTATAGAGGCCTAATAGCAATTCACCACATTAAACATGATACTTTTAGCCAAGCATTCCGATGTCGGTTTATTGATGAAATACTATTTGATAAAGCTGTTCAAATAGATCTTAAAAGTCCTTTATTCGTCTTTATCCAAGTAATGATGGACAATATTTAAGACTTCCTGACTTTCTGCGAGTTCCAACAAGGTTCTGTTCACATCATAAATTAGCTTTGAATCCACGGGAAATGCGAAACCATACCCTTGCTTATAGTATTCGGCTTTGGCGATGAACAGTTCCTCATCCTTGTGGTTTTTCATATAATATAATAGTTGTGGACGGTCATAAACTACAGCATCTACCTCTTTATTGACCAATTTTGACATGGCTTCATTGATGTTGTCAACACCGGTGATTTTAGCTTTGTATTCTTTTAGAAAGGCCTCTGAGGGTGATGCGGAAATAGTTGCCACCTTTCGCCCCGATAATTGTTCCACATTGGCAAATGTTGAGCTGCCCAACGATGACAATGTGAGGGTGCTGGCGATTCCTGCCACCATTGAGGTTGCAAAAATTATCGAAATGATCATCCAACTTCCTGCAATAATCCGTCCCCATAGCGTAATAGGTGCTTTGTCGCCATAGCCAGTCGTGCTCATGGTTACAATGGCAAGCCACATACCTGTGCCAATACCATCAGCAATTTTTGAAGGAAATTGTTCAGGCGATCTTTTGCGCTCGGCCAACCACAACAAAGTTCCTACAATGGCTAAAATAATTAAGAAGATACCAACGGCAATTAATAATTTCATACTAAAAAGTGGCTTTATTCTTTGCCATAATGTTAAATCGTCAACGCGAGAGACAATTGCCAAACTCGAATTGTAAAAGGGTTGTGAAAAGTTCATGTATTCGAGACGTTGCGAGGTGATGCTTATTGGGCCCACCACGACATCCAAGTTGCCTTTATTTAAATCATATAAGGCGTCTTCAACAGTGTCATAGCTTTTATAGATATAATCCCAAGATTTTTTATTTGCCAGGTCTTCCCAAATTTCTAAGGCGATTCCTTTGGTTGACGAGTTTTGTGCAAATACAAAAGGCTCATTACCGGCAACACCTACGCGTAACTCGTCGGTAATGGAAAATGATGCCTTTGTATCCTGAGCATATAGTGTGGGGATATAAAATAAGTGAGTAAAACAAAAAAGAGTGAACGCTGTTACGAGGGTTTTTAATCGCATAAAATGTATTTTGGAGGCTTTATTTGAAGCGATATAATACTACAAATATTGTTTTTACACAAGTATTTTTAAACGATACTTAAGAAATATGTGATTTATTTCCCATCAGTGGGTTTTAATACCCCGAGGCTCGCCTCGATCAAAAAGACAATTCCTTATTTATGTCTCGTGGGCTTGCTCGCCTGTTCCGATCGGAAGGTTCCCGAGGTTCTTGATTTTTTAGTTGCTTCAGATGGCTTTTAGGAGCAAATATAAACTAAGGAGAAAACTGAAATGAAAATCCACAGCGAAATCGCGAGCGCAATGGGTTTAACACCAGTCTGTTTTAAATCTTTAATTGAAATTGTTGATCCTACCAAAAATAAGGTAACGACCAATAAACGTTTGGAAATGAATACGATGTCACCGGTAATAGCAATAGGAAGAACGCCATAACTGTTGATCACAATAGCTAAAATGAACAAACCAATAAAATAGGGGATTTTAATTTTTTCATTTTTGGTTTTAAAAAGAAACATAGAGAAGATTGACAAGGGAACGATCCATAGGGTTCTGGATAGTTTAACAGTGGTTGCAATCCTTAAAGCTTCATCACCAAAGCCCATTGCAGCTCCTACTACAGAGCTGGTGTCATGTATGGCAATGGCACACCACAAACCAAATTGATCTTGGCTTAAGTTGAACCAATGGCCTATTGCAGGAAATACAAAAAGTGCAATGGAGTTGAGCAAAAACACAATTCCCAAAGCCAAGCTAATTGTTTTTCCATCGGCTTTGATGACGGGTGAAATAGCGGCAATGGCACTCCCGCCGCAGATGGAAGTTCCTGAAGTTATAAGATGTCCCAACTTTAGATCCAATTTTAATAATTTGGTCAAAATCAATCCTATGCTTACCGTCAAAATAATGGAGTAAAAGGTTAGACCCAGGCCTTCTTTGCTGGTTTCAAAAGTCTCTTTAATGAACATCCCAAATCCCAATCCTACAACGGCTATCTTTAACAAAAGGTGAATGGCTTTTTGGCTTTGTTTTAAAAAGGGATTACCGAAAATAAGGGTAAATAAAAAACCTAAAAGTAGTGCAACTGGACTATTGACAACCCCCAAAAGGGCAATTAAAATTAGGAGTATGTAAAGTAATTTTGATAAAATGAATTTCATGCCATTAATTTATTGACACAAAATTAATTCTTTAGTATAACTATTATGCAAATTAATATTTGGTTCTTGATAACTAAAAGTTATAACTGGATCGTACGGTTTTTTCGAAATATTCCATGACTTTCGAATTGTAACCCGTTCTTGAGACAAAATAAAACCAACGTTCCATGCTCATATCTTTAATGTCAATCACTTTTAACTTGTTGTTCATCAAGTCGTCGGTGAGTGCATTGATGGATAACAAAGCATAGCTGTCAGAATGATAGAGATAATTTTTAATAGCTTCCGTGCTATTGAGATGTAAGATGGTATTGAGTTTTGAGATGTTGTTCTCTTTCAAAATACTATAAATCACATCCTTGGTTCCTGAACCCAATTCTCTTTCTACTATCGGCAACTGGAGTAAGGCTGATTTATCAATTGTATTATTTTTGATGGATTTGTTCTGTGCGTTCGTAACAAGCACAATTTCATCTTTGATAAACTTTTTAAAATGGAGTTGTTGGTTGTTGTGTTTTCCTTCAGTAATGCCAAAATTGAGCTGTTCACTGAGAATTAGGCTTTCAATTTCTTCTGAATTGCCACTCGTAATCTCAAAATGGACCTGAGGATATTGGGTTTTAATTTTTGCTAATATTTTCGGTATGATGTATGTTGCGACAGTTGTGCTTGCTCCAAATTGAATCTGTTCGGGCAAGGTCGTTTTCAAATTTAAAAACTGATTGTCCATTTCATCATAAATCTTAAGAATTCGATTTACATAAATTAAAAATGACTTACCATCTTCAGTGAGTTCAATGGAATTTCGTCTTCTGATAAAGAAATTGCTTTTATATGCTTCTTCTAAATTTTTTATAGTTTTTGAAACTGCCGGTTGTGAGATAAACAGCCGTTCCGAAGCTTTTGTAAAACTCAATTGCTCGGCCACAACTTTAAAAATGTGCAATTTGGTTTTCATTTTTTTCTACTTATGGTCAGGCCATCGCGGATAGGAAGTAGAATGGTTTCAATTCGATCATCATCTTTAAGCAGCTTATTGTAAGCCACAATGGCTTTTGTTGCAATGTCATCTTTTTTTAAAGACTCAAGTACTTTTCCGCTCCAGAGGACATTGTCGGACAGAATAAGCCCGCCGGGATTGAGCTTATCAATAATAAGATGAAAATAATTGCTGTAATTTTCTTTATCGGCATCTATAAAAACAAGGTCAAAATTGGTTTTTAATTGCGGAATGATGTCCAACGCATTGCCTAAATGTTGATGAATTAGATTTCCAAAAAAGGATTCGTCGAAATACCGACGCTGGAAATCCACTAATTCTTCATTACTGTCTATCGTGTGAAGTTCTCCATTTTTTTGAAGTCCTTCAGCCATACATAATGCCGAATACCCTGTATAGGTGCCAATTTCCAGTATGTATTTGGGATTCACTAATTTTGAAATCATACTCAATACCCGACCTTGATAATGGCCGCTGAGCATACGTGGTTGTAATATTTTTTGGTGTGTTTCCCTGGACAATCGTTGTAATAATTCTGGTTCGTTTTCCGAATGATTTTCGATATAATCCTCTAATTGATCTGATATAAAATGCATGATTTTCTGTTTGGTCGATTGTAATCGACTTGTTATTTCAATTTAATTTCCACCAGTGTTATTTTTAATGCCCTCAGGATTTTGATGTTTAAATGTCGTAGGTGTTTCCATGAGTTTAACTGCCTCAGGGGCTGGCTTTATTTGGAACACTATCTGATTATACATTGAACCATCGCGGTGACAGGAATGATTTTTTGTAAAATTTGAAGGATATAATGAACGCGTCATCCTTCCGCCACTTAGCCTAATATTCTATTGACCAATTTTTGCTTTGCATCCTCATCATCACCGCACAACCACCTGATCACATTATCTTCCCAAATGGCGTCACGCTCTTCTTCTGTAATGATTTCACGCTTTATGGCCAGATCCAAGATTTTTCCAGGATATGACGATTGTTGCGCGCTTTCCATTTCTCCCAATGGATAAGGGTCATCCAAGCCCATTATCACTTGTTTTGAACCTTGGTTTTTGATCAATAATTGCAAACCTCCAGTATCGTGTACCAAGGTATCAAAGAAAATGTTTTTGTGACCGACAGCTCTTCTCGGATGTGTTTTTCCTTGAAATAAATCTGGACGGCCGTCAAAACCTTGGATCCGTCGTCCTAAATTGATTTGTGCCAATTGTCCGCCATGGGCAAAACAGGTCCGCATATTCGGATATTTTTCTTGATAGCCATTTAAGGTTAAAAAGTGATAGGCATCAGCACATTGTGCCAACATCCATATCAAGTGGAATCGCCAAGAGGTGTTCTCTAATTTGATGAATTTTTCACCATCATAAGGATGGATTTCAACGGCTAGATTGTATTTATTGGCCATTTCAAAAATAGGCTCATTTTCTTCGTCAAAAATACAGCGCCAGGTACCAATAGTATCCATATAATGGGTAGGTAAGCACAGTAATTGCATGCCCAATTCTTCCACACACCGTTCAATTTCCCAACAGGCACCACGTACAAATCCGGGATGGACAACAAATCCGCAAGTAAATTTACTCGGGTTCTCCCTTTGTATTTTGGCATTAAAATCGTTTTGAAAACGTAGCGCTTGTTTCATTTCTTCTACACGCAATCCATTGCCGTATAATTGAGAAAGGTTTAATACAACGGCATGATCAATTTTAAATCGCTCCATCCACAGCAATTTGTCATCCAAAAAGAAACTCGAATCCGTTACTGGTCGGCTCCAATCCTTTTGAAGCATGAATTTCCGATCTTTATCCACCCAAAAGATTTCTTTATCCTTCATAAACTGAGGAATTTCCTCCGGATAAGGTAGGAGATGTGAATGGCCGTTGATACGAAGTTTACGTTTTGTCATGGTTAGTTCCCAACAAATTGGGTATGGTTTTTTAATGTTGTTTATAATTGAAAATTAAATCCTGTTTTCATCTCAATTATTGTGGATGAAACCGGGTTCCTTCTAACAAAGAGGAGATACTTATCAATCTATCTGTACTTTTTTGGGTGGCTCCATCAATTCACCGCAATTGGGACATTTTCTTTTGTCTTTATCGTTATAATATTTATCGAAAATCTTTGGCATATCAGTTTCGATATTTTCAACCGTAAAATCTTCTTCATATAATTTTGTGGTACAGTTTTCACAAAACCAAAGTAAGGCATCTCGCATCCCTTCTGGACGTTTATATTCAATGACCAAGCCGACGGTATTTGCGCCACGTTGCGGCGAATGCGGTACTTTTGGAGGTAATAGATAAATATCACCTTCCTTGATGTGTACATCCTTTGGGGTGCCTTTATCGATGATTTTCAAGACGATGTCACCTTCAACCTGATAGAAAAACTCAGGGGTTTCGTTGTAGTGATAATCTTTCCGATTGTTGGGACCACCAACCACCATCACGATGAAATCGCCGTCTTTCCAAACCACTTTATTTCCTACAGGGGGTTTTAATAAATGACGATTTTCTTCAATCCATTCCTTGAAATTTATGGGAGATACTAAGTTCATTTTATTTGATTTTTTGGGCGTTCCCTCCCGATAATTATCGGGACAGTTTAGGTTGTCGGCAGTCGCTCTCTCCCGATGTAAATCGAGAAAGGAGCTTCAATCCAGATAGCTATCGGGACCTCCATCCTTAACGCGAGATTGTGCTTTAAAATTAAGTATAAAACTGCAGAACGAAAAGTCTTGCTCATGGTACTTTTATCTCAATTCGTTCTTTTTATAACGATTTGGTCCGTCCGCCATCAACTGGCAGATTGATACCATTGATGTAACTCGCACATTCACTGGCCAAAAAAGTCACCGCATAAGCTAGCTCCTCTGGTTTAGCAAAACGCTTTGCTGGAATATTGCTTTTCATGGCATTAGCAGACTCCTCTTCACTGTTCCCAGTTTTAGCGGATTTATTTTTGATAATATCATTTAGTCTATCTGTTGCTGTAGCACCGGGTAATACGTTGTTGACGGTGATGCCATATTGACCAAGCTCATTGGCTAATGTTTTGCTCCAATTGCCAACGGCACCTCTGATAGTATTGCTAACCCCAAGCCCATCCAATGGTTGTTTTACTGAGGTAGAAATGATATTAATAATGCGACCATAACCTTCATTCTTCATGAAAGGAACAACAGTTTGGGCCAAAATATGATTGCATTTTAAATGTTGCGTAAATGCCTTATCAAATTCGTCAAGCTTTGCCGAAAAAACGGGACCTGCGGCCGGTCCTCCAGTATTGTTGACCAATATATGGAAGCCATGATTATTTTTGATAAACTTAGAAACCTTATGCTCCAGTTCTTCAGGATTTGAGAAATCCGCCACTATATAACTGTGGTTTTTTGAGTTAGGAAGTTTGTTAATTACCTCCCTCAGCTTATCCTCATTTCTCGCCACCAAAGTGATTTTAGTGCCTTCTGAAGCCAAGGCTATTGCCGTTGCTTTTCCTATGCCTGCTGTACTACCGCAAACTAATGCGTATTTGTTGTTTAGTTTTAAATCCATAATATACACCCTGCGAAGGCAGGGATCTTTTTAAGGTTAATTTTTATTGGATAATAGAATAAAGAATAAAGAATAAAGAATAAAGAAAAAAGACATGGTTATCTATTTTCTATTTTCTCTTCTCTCTTTTCTTTTCTAATATTTTATACACACATTCTTTGCCTCCGTAAAAAATCGTAGCGCTTCGAAACCACCCTCACGACCCACGCCAGAAGCTTTTATGCCTCCAAATGGCGTTCTTAAATCACGCATCATCCAAGTGTTCACCCAAATAATTCCAGCTTGTAATTGGCTGCTCATTCGCATGCTACGCTTTAGATTGTTGGTCCATAGGGTTGCTGACAATCCGTATTTTACGTTGTTGGCCATTTTTAAAACTTCATCTTCACTCTCAAAAGGCATGATAGACACTACAGGGCCGAAAATTTCCTCTTGATTCACTCGGCAGTCGTTCGATGCCACTTCAATGACTGTCGGTTCGAGATAATAACCATGTTCGTAATTTTTAACCACCACTTTATTGCCACCACACAGTATGGTACCGTTTTCCGTTTTGGCAGTCTCGATAAAGTCCAACACTTTTTCGAGATGCGGTTTTGATACCATAGCACCAATATTAGTCGATGCTTCTGAGGGATGTCCAACTTTAAGTGTTTTTACTTTCGCAATAAAATCCTTTTTAAATTTCTCATAAATAGAGGCATCAACAAAAATCCTGCTCCCACACAAACAAATCTGTCCTTGATTGGAAAATGAAGAACGTACCGTTGTTTTAAGCATATCGTCATAATCACAATCAGCAAAAATGATGTTTGGATTTTTTCCGCCCAATTCCAAAGATAGCTTTTTGAATAGAGGTGCTGCTACTTTTGCAATATGGGCGCCGGTTGCAGTGCCTCCCGTAAAACTAATGGCTTTGATGTCTGGATGTTCAACAATGGCCTGTCCTGCGGTTGAGCCCAGTCCGTGAACGATATTTAGAACGCCTCTTGGCAAGCCAGCTTCTGTGCAGATTTCGCCAAGTAAGTAAGCCGTCATTGGTGTGATTTCACTAGGTTTGGCAACCACACAGTTTCCAGCAGCAATAGCAGGGGCTATTTTCCAAGTAAAAAGATAGAGTGGAAGGTTCCAAGGTGAAATACAGCCCACCACACCAATAGGTTGGCGTAAGGTAAAGTTAATGGCATCTTGGCCGACACTTTCGTGACTTTCACTTGCAAATTGTGTGATGGCATTTCCAAAAAATCGAAAATTACTTGCTGCTCTTGGAATATCAACTTGTTTTGCTAAAGAAATTGGTTTCCCATTGTCATTACTTTCAGCTTCAGCAAAACGTTGTAGATTATTTTCTAATAGTTCTGAAATTTTAATGAGAATTCTACTGCGATCTTCCAAAGAAGTTTGCGACCAAATGGGAAATGCAGACTTTGCAGCGATATAGGCGTTTTCCACATCTTCCTTAGTGGAGTTTGGGATTTGACCGTACACTTCGCCATTGGCTGGACAATAGTTGTCTAGCCAATAGTCTTGAATTGGATTGATATATGCTCCGTTGATGTAGTTCCTAATTCCTGCGAAGGCAGGAATCTCATCTTGTATTTCCTTATTTACCACGAATTCACGAATTTTTTTGAAACCTGTCAGGTTCGATTAGAAAATCTTGCACCATCTTGTTGAGTAGATAGTCAGACTGGATTCCCATATTGTTTTATTTGCCACGTCCCGATAATTAGCGGGATCACGAATATTTTAGGAATATTTCCACTCCTGAAACTTCTCAGGATGTCAGGTTTTCTGTTTTATTGTTTTTTGTATGCGACGACTTTAATCTCTACTACCAAATCAGGATTTGGTAATTGATGCACGGCCACAGTGGTTCTAGTCGGTCCGGTTTTCTGATCAAAAAATTCTGCGTAAGCTTTATTATAGCCAGCAAAATCGTTCATATTTACCAAAAATGACGTCACATCCACCACGTCTTTAAGCGTAGCACCTTCTGTGGCGAGGTTTTTTTCAATGTTTTTAATGACCTCCCGGGTCTGTACTTCGGCATTTAAATGTTTAGTACCCATATCGTCAATAATGTCAACACCGGCAATGGTATTGTCGGCACGACGGGAACTGGTTCCTGAAACATATATAAAATCGCCAGCGCGTCTGGTGAGTGGATAAGTGCCTCTTGGTTTTACCCCAGTTCCTGCGCCCGCCTGACCGCCAGGCAGGGTGGCAGGAACCTCATTATTCTCTTTAGTCATAAATTTGTATTTTCTTTTTAAACCTGACAGGTTTTCAAAACCTTACAGGTTACTGTCTAATGTTTAAAATCCTTCGCCACCCGATCCTCATCCAAAATTTCTTGTGTGGCGGCTTTTACTTTTTCTAAATTCGTTTTTAAATCGTCGTTGAGGTCGAGTTCCTTGTCCGCCAACATATTCAAAATTGCCTTGTCTTGCGCCCGACCTTTCAACATGGCTTCATGATAGCTGATGTCCTCATTAAAGGTAACCAATGAATATTTTGAGGAGTAGTTATCTGGGAAATTTTTTTCCAATGCCATTTCCAAATTACGCTTTTCCCTAAAAATGGCATTGTTGACATGGCCTTTCATTTCATGAAAATTATCGATAGCTAAGTCTGCAATGGCATCGGTATCTCGTTTACGATGCTTCTCGTACGTTTTGAAAATAGTTTCCCAATCTTCATGGCCTTCATCCAAAACCTTGTCAAATACGGTAACATCTTCAAAAGAGGCGTTCATCCCTTGTCCATAAAATGGCACAATGGCGTGAGCGGCATCGCCCATTAAAAGAGTATTTCCTTTGTAGTGCCATGGGGAACACTTTACGGTTCCTAATGGTGATGTGGGATTGGTAAAAAAGTCTTCAATAAGATTTGGCATCAATTCCAGAGCGTCTTTAAAATACTTTTGGAAAAACTCAATAACTTTTTCTTCAGTTGTTAAATTGCCAAAATTGTATTCGCCATCCTCATAACTTAAAAACAGAGTCACCGTAAAACTGCCATCCAAATTTGGTAAGGCAATCAGCATAAAACTATCGCGTCCCCAAATATGCAAGGCGTTTTTATATGTTTTAAAACCTCCATTTTCAGTGGGTAGAAAACTCAATTCTTTATAGCCATGAGACAACCATTCCTGTGAAAAGCTAAACAAAAACTTTTTGCCTAAATAATAACTCTTGCGCAATGCAGAGCCAGCACCATCTGTAGCGATTATAACATCGGCATCTTCTACAAATTCGGTATTCGATTTATAATCTTTGAATAAAGCCGTTGTGTTTTCGAAATCGACCGATTTACATTTCTTATTAAAATGAATTTTGACGTTGTCGTGCTTTTCAGCTTCATTCAACAGTAAACCGTTTAAAAGACCTCTGGAGATGGAATTGATATACTCATGTTCACGACCGCTGTAAGGCGCCATGACCATTTTGCCTTCAATGTCATGCAACATTCGACCATTCATGGGAATGCATAATTCGCGGACTTTATCTTCAATACCGGCCAGTTTCATAGCTTTAATGCCCCGATCAGAAAGTGCTAAATTGATGGAACGTCCTGCGCTAATATTGGCTGTACGTATATCTGGACGCATTTCGTAAAGCGAGACATTATAGCCGCGTTGTCCCAAGCGTAAAGCAAGTAAGCTTCCGCATAGTCCGGCGCCGATGATAAGTATGTTTTGTTGTTTTTTCATGCCACTTCCCGCGAAGACGGGAATCTTGTTATTATTATTATTATTAAACCTACAAGTCCTGAAGCTTCGGGATGGAAACCTTGCAGGTTAATCTGACCATATAGTTTCGTTAAATTTCAATTATCATTTCTTTCCCTTTGGGGAGGTTAGGATGGGCTTCAATCGCTCCACCAATTCATAAACGTCCTGATACGAATTATACAGGGGCACCGGTGCACATCTAATCACATCTGGTTCACGCCAATCGCTAATAACGCCAGCTCCTGTTAATTGATGGTGCAATGTTTTATCGGCATTTTTAACCTGAATGGAAAGTTGACATCCACGCTCTTTAGGATTTGAAGGTGTAATGATTTTGATATCTTTATTATTCAGTTGTTTGATGAGAAATTCAAAATAGCCTGTCAGGTGTTTTGATTTTTCAGTCAACTTTTCCATGCCTACTTCTGAAAACATATCCAGTGATGCTCTGATGGCTGCCATTGATAATATTGGAGGGTTGCTCAATTGCCAACCTTCAGCGCCAGGGAGTTGGTCAAATTCGTCGCGCATTTTAAATCGTGTTTCCTTATTGTGGCTCCACCATCCTGCAAACCGATTGAGGTCTTTATTGTGTGCATGGCGTTCATGTACAAAACAGCCTCCTAAACTTCCCGGTCCAGAATTCAAATATTTATAGGTGCACCAAACCGCAAAGTCAGCCCCAGAATCGTGAAGGTCCAATTTGACATTTCCAGCGCCATGGGCACAGTCAAACCCGACCATACATCCATATCGATGTCCAAGTTGGGTAATGCGTTTCAAATCAAAAAACTGCCCTGTATAATAGTTGACACCGCCAATCATCACCAAAGCGATTTCATCTCCCTGTGTTTCCAAAATAGCCTCTAAATCGTCATAATTAGCCAATTCTTCACCTTTTCGAGCTTTCCAAAGCACCAAACCATCTTTTGGATCGAATCCATGATGGCGCAATTGCGATTCTACAGCGTATTTATCTGATGGAAACGCATCGGCCTCAATCAGAATTTTATAGCGTTTTGAAGTCGGCTTATAGAAGGAGACCATCATCAAATGAAGGTTAGCCGTCAAGGTATTCATGACCACCACTTCGATGGGTTTCGCACCAACTACTTTTGCCATGTTCTCTGTCAGGAACTCGTGGTAATGGAGCCAAGGATGTTTGGCATCAGTATGACCTTCAACGCCTAAATTAGCCCAGTCTTCCAACTCTTGATGGATATAGTCTCTTGTTGATTTGGGTTGGAGTCCAAGTGAATTTCCAGTCATGTAAATGACCTCCTTACCCTGATTGTCTTTCGGAATATGGAAACGATTTCTATAAGATGCCAAAACATCATTTTGATCTTGTTGCTTAGCGTATTCTAATCCTAATTGATAATTTGACAAGGTGAACTGATTTTGGGTTTCACACAAAAATAAGAATTATAAGTTTAGGATTTGCTTTAGAAAAGACTTTTGAAAATGTAGTTTCACTAAAAAAAAAGAGCTTCAACTTTAATTAGTGGAAGCTCTTTGAATATATATAGACGCATACTGCGGAATACTCTTTCGGTATATCTTATATACGTCCTATAGCAATAGTTTGGATGACGACATCACTATTAAACTTGGTTTTTATTTCACAATTTTGATATCGGTGAAATGGAGTGTCCAATCCTCATTTGGTCGTTTATGGGTTTTAGCAATTTTAATACCGTTAAAATCTTCGTAATTCTCCCATGTGGTCATCATGGAAGGCTCTTGAGAATTTCCTTTTCTATAGACCCATTCTTTAAGTATAAAATCCTCGTCAAAAAATAGGTCATAGGCATCACCAGGCGTATATCCACCGTCATCAGAATAGGTAATCGTTATTTTATTTAGTTGTGCTTTGCTGATTGGAGATTCGACTACTGAACTCTCTGAAATGCTTGCAGAAGTATCCCATACCAATTGAAATGGTGCCAAAAGCCAATACTTATCGTTGATAAAGGCCTTGTCCGCATTTAGAGAGATGCTGTCCATAGATTTACGATTGTAGGCTACAGTGTCTTTACCTAAAACCATCATGACATCATCTGATTTCGGATGCCAAGTCCAAGAACGCTCAAAATGGGTAGTATCTCTATCAACGTTGAACGTGAATTGTATTTCAGATACATCTTTCCAGTTTTCAAAACCGTTGGCGTTCGCTATTTTTTCGGCGGTAGACCATTCTTTTTCGTTAGATTTTGTTTCTACTTTTTGTTTACAAGAAAAAAAACAGACGAATACAGTGACAATAATTAGAGTTTTTTTCATTTTAAATCTTTTTATAAAGATACGGAAGAATGTTTCAGAAGCTTTAATTTTAGATTCTAAATCGGAACTTATGGATCAAAATGATGATTATTTTAAAATAAATAAATCGACATGGAACAAAAAGGTTAAGGTTCATGCTGAAAGTAAAATGTATGATATGGACGCTTTCAGAAATGGAAAATCATCCTTAATGTCTTATGAATTGCAGGCTCTTGGCAATGTGAATGGTAAAAGTCTATTGCATCTGCAATGTCATTTTGGACAGGACACCTTGAGCTGGAGTAGGATGGGAGCGCAATGTTTAGGTGTTGATATTAGTGATGAAGGGATTGCTTTAGCGCAACAATTGAATGAAGAATTGGGTCTGGACGCTAAATTTGTTTGTTGCAATGTGCTTGATACTTCTGAAATGGTTTCTGAAACTTTTGATATTGTTTTCACCAGTTATGGCGTGATAGGTTGGTTGCCCGATTTAAAACCCTGGGGCCAAATGATAGCAGAGCGTTTAAAAAAGGGAGGCACTTTTTTTATGGCTGAATTTCATCCTATGGTCTGGATGTTCGATTATTTGGAAGGCAAACCAAATTTAAAATATGGTTATATGCAGAAGGAAGTCATTTATGAAGAATATGAAGGAACTTACGCCAACACCAATTCAAAAATGATAAGCAAGGAATATGGTTGGAACCATGGTTTGGGCGAAGTGGTTTCTGCATTATCCGAAGCGGGATTGCATATTGAATATTTAAAAGAATATGATGAAAGTCCGTATAACGTGTTGCCAGACTTGGTGGAAATAGATTCAGGAATGTACGTGACTAAAGACAGACTTTATCCGTTAATTTTTACGTTGAAAGCAACTAGGATTAATTGAAAAAACCTCACAGGTTTCAAAAACCTGTAAGGTTTGGTAAAGTAAATTTCTGTTATTTATCCAATCTTAATCTTTGATCAACTCTGGGAACTTGGCCTTAAAGCGTTCATATCGTGGGATGGATACATTTTGGATATAGGGATTATTAGGATTTTTTTTCTCGTAATCTTGGTGATAGTCTTCCGCAATCCAGAATTTTTGAAAAGGATAAACTTCCGCAGCTATAGTTGCATTTAGTTTTTTTGCCAAGTTCGATTTTTTCTCTTCAATTATCTTTTTCTGCTCTTCATTCTGGTAGAAGATGATGGATCGGTATTGTGAGCCTCTATCACCACCTTGACCATTGACTTGGGTTGGATTCTGTGAGCCAAAATAAACATCTACTAAAGTGGCAAAACTCACGACATTTGGGTCATATATAACCTCTACAGCTTCAGCATGTCCTGTTTTACCTGTATTGCTCGATTCGTAAGTAGGATTTTTGGTATGACCACCTGAATAGCCACTGATGACCTCTTCAACACCTTTAACATGCTCATATATATTTTCGACACACCAGAAACAGCCACTGGCAAAGTAAGCTTTTGCCTTACCATCCTTCATGGGGACCTCAATCGGATCTGCCGTTTGAACAGCCAGCTGTTTGGGGTTGGTTTGGGCCTTATTTTGACAACTAAATAAAACCATAAGGGATAAGGATAAAATAAGAGATTTCATAAGTTTTGTTTTGTGAGTAGTCGTTTGATCGTTTTAAAACTTAATGTGTAAATAAGAAAGTTATGTTAAAATAAAAAAGCCTTCACAAAATTGCAAAGGCTTTATAACTATCTGAGATTATGTTTAGCTTAATTTGGCAAACATTTTTTCCATTTTTGCTTTCTGTTCTTCGGCTAATTCGGCATCAACCAAAATACGTCCACTATGCTCGTCTGTGATTATTTTTTTACGAGAAGCAATTTCAACTTGCACTTGTGGTGGAATGGTAAAGAAAGAACCTCCTGAAGCACCTCTTTCAATCGCTACAACAGCCAATCCGTTTTTCACACTTCCTCTAATTCTTTGGTAAGCACTTACTAGGCGTTTATCAATAGTTTCTTGGTATTCTTCCGATTTTTTAATCAGTGCCGATTCTTCTTTTTCCGTTTCAGCCAAAATAGCATTCAATTCACTTTTCTTATGCTTCAAATGCGCCTGACGCTCTTTTAAACGTTCTTTGGTGTCAGCTACAATTTCTTTTTTCTGCTCTATCTGTGCCTTGAACTCTTTAATGTGCTTTTCCGCCAATTCAATTTCTAAATCTTGGTATTCGATTTCTTTGGTGATGGAATTGAACTCCCTGTTATTTCTAACATTCTTTTGTTGCTCAGCATATTTCTTGATCAAAGCTTTAGCCTCCTCAATCAAATTCTTTTTAGACTTGATGTCATCATCAATTAGGGCTAATCCGCCGTTTAATTTTTCAAGTCTCGTATTAAGTCCTTCAACTTCATCTTCTAAATCTCTTACTTCCAAAGGAAGCTCACCTCTAATATTTCTGATCTCGTCAACTCTTGAATCAATAAGTTGTAAATTATACAACGCTCTTAATCGGTCTTCAACAGAAAGTTCAGCTTTTTTTGCCATAATTATAAATACTTTACAGGATTGGTGTTTATCTTTGATAAAACGACTGCAAAATTAGTAATTTTTTTTGAGAGATAGTTAGCTAAAAAGGTTTTTGTGAACTGTTCGCTTTCATAATGACCAATATCTGCTAAAATTATTTGATTTTCGGCGGCAAAAAAGTCGTGATATTTTAAATCTGCTGTAATGAAAACATCAGCTTTTGCTGATCTTGCCGCGGCAATGGCAAAACTGCCCGAGCCGCCAAGTACGGCAATGCGCTTTATCTTATCTTTAATTAAATTTGAATGTCTTATACAAGAAACATTCATTTTCTGTTTTACAAACTGTAAAAATGCTTCAGCATTTATCTCATTTGGAAGGTCGCCAACCATCCCAATGCCAATGTGCTGGTTGTAATTGTCGAGTGTGGTAATTTCAAATGCAACTTCTTCATATGGGTGACTTTCAAAGAGCGCATTGAGTATCTGACGTTCTAAATGCTTTTGAAAGGTGACTGAAATTTGAGTTTCCTGCTCTTGACGGTATTCTCCGCGTTCCCCAACTTTCGGATCAGAAGCCTCATTGCCTTTAAATGTGCCAGTACCTTCTGTGTTGAAACTGCAATTTTCATAGTTGCCGATGGTGCCGGCTCCCGAATTGAATAAGGCAAGACGTACGGTATTGGCGTTCTTTTGAGGAACAAAGGTGGTCAACTTTTTGATAGTGCCTTGCTGAGGCAATAGTATCTTCTTGTTTCCGATGCCTAAAGTATTACAGATAATATCATTAACGCCTTGCAAACTATTGTCCAATGCCGTGTGGATCGCGAAAATGGCAATGTCATTCTTAATGGCTTTTAAGACGGCACGCTCAACATAATTAGAACCATTCAGCTTTTTTAGTCCTTTGAAAATGATGGGGTGAAAACTGACAATCAAGTTACAGTTGCTATCGATGGCTTCATCCACAATACTTTCTAAAGTATCTAAGGTAACCAGAACTCCGGTAAGCGGCGTATTCTTATTTCCTACCAACAGACCAACATTGTCAAAATCTTCAGCATAAGCTAAAGGAGCCAATTCTTCGAGATGGGTGATGACATCTTGTATTATCATGTTATTTTTAGATTTTAGGTTACTTGCAAAGATAAAATATTATATTTTCGTTGTAAACATGTCCTTTTGTAATTATGAAACATTTTCTGATTCTCACGTTCGTTATAAGTTTTTTCTCCTGTCAATCCGTAAAGAAAAATCCGTCAGAGGCTTCAGAGCCGGAACTTCCCAACACTGATTTATACGAACCTCTTGAAAGCGAAGCCTCTTCTGATGAAGAAAATTATCAGGCCGCAATCAATTTTATAAACTCATATATCGAAAGTATAGGTGAGGTTGAGATTCTTGAATTTGTGAGAAATTCACCTTTGGCTTCCGAGAAATTAAAATCAGAATTAGAAAATATCGTCATTTTGGCTTGGGAAGAAAACCCGAAAATTGGATTGCTGGCAGATCCATTGGTTGATGCACAGGATTATCCGGCTAATGGCTTTGAACTTTATGAACATAATGCAGCAACAGGCTATGTGATTGTTAAAGGAATTGATTGGGATGAATTTAAATTAGCCATGCAACTGGTGAAAGAAGATGGCCATATATTGGTAGATGGTTGCGGAATTGTGAATATGCCTAAAGCTAAACGCGTTGAACGCTAAATGGCGAAATTGATTTTTTAAAGACTAATTGGACCTGCTGACGCCTACGACCTGTATTTATGATGAAATTATTAAGATATCTTCTTTTCCCAATTGTTCCCATTTACTATTTGGTTACCTGGTTTCGGAATAAACTCTATGATTGGGGTGTTAAAAAATCCACATCTTATGATTTTCCTGTAATCTGTGTCGGAAATTTGAGTGTTGGAGGCACTGGGAAGTCACCAATGATTGAATATTTAATTCGATTATTGAAATCAGAGCATCATCTGGCTACACTCAGTAGAGGCTATAAAAGGCAAACAGAGGGATTTGTAATTGCCGATGAGAACGCATCTGCAAGTTCTATTGGTGACGAACCGTTTCAGTTTTACCAAAAATTTGAGGATATCATTGTTAGTGTTGATGCCAATAGAGTTCACGGCATCAGTCAGTTAACGGCTTTATCAAATCCGCCTGAAATTATTTTGCTTGATGATGCTTACCAACATCGAAAGGTCAAAGCTGGGTTTAATATTTTATTGACAGCTTTTGATGATCTTTATACCAAAGATATCCTATTGCCTACCGGAAACTTGAGAGAGCCAAGACAAGGTGCTGACCGTGCTGATATCATTGTTGTGACTAAGTGTCCAGAAAATTTATCGGAAGAAAGAAAAGCACACATTGTCAAGGGAATAAATCCGTTGAGACATCAACATGTTTTTTTTGCGAGTATTGTGTATGCCACCAGTGTAAGAAATAATAGCGATCAGTTGGAGTTGAGAACACTTAAAAACAGACCGTTTACATTGGTTACTGGAATTGCCAATCCGAAGCCTTTAGTGGTTTATTTAAAATCATTGGGATTGGAATTTGAGCATTTAAAATATAAAGACCATCATGATTTCAGTGAGACTGATATTATTGGCTTAAAACAAAAACCATTAATTGTGACCACCGAAAAAGATATGGTACGCTTGCAGCCCCGTTTTAAAGAAAGCGGAGTCTTATATTATTTGCCTATTGAAATAAGAATTGATAGACCATCAGAATTTGATACTTTGATAGGTAATTTTGTTAAATAGACGTTGCTGGTTTTTTATGATTTGATTTTAATTCGTTGTAAAGTTTCTTCTCGAAATCTTCCTGTTTGAAAGGTTTTGAAATAATATCATCAAATCCAGCATCATCAAACTCTTGCATTTTATCTTCTATTGTAACGGCTGTAAGCGCAAAAATTGTAAGATCCTTGTCAAAGGTTCTAATGATTTTAGTAGCTTCAATTCCGCTTATCCCAGGCATGTGGATGTCCATCAAAACAACATCGTATTGTTCCTGTTGGACACGATCCACCGCATCTTCACCATTATCGACAACATCACAATAAAGGTTCATCTTGTTTAAAATCTTACGGGTTATCATTTGGTTGATCTTGTTGTCTTCAACAACCAAAATTTTGATATTTGTTAAGTCCAATGTATTAAATTCGTTAAGGGTTTTAGGTTTTGTAGTGATTACTGGTTCAGGTGCATAAAGTAGAGGGATTTCAAAAATGAAGGTTGATCCTTTTCCGAGTTCGCTTTTTAAATAAATTTTTCCTTTTAAAATTTCAATAAGTCCTTTTACAATGGAAAGCCCAAGTCCTGTGCCGCCATATTTTCTGTTGATTTGGATGGAACCTTGAGAGAAGCTTTCAAACATATTTTCTTGTTTCTCTTTAGTAATTCCGATACCATTATCTTCTATTTCAAACCTTACAATATAATTGTCTCCTGTTTGTGATTGCTTCTTTAGTCGCACCCAAATATCACCATCCTTGGTGAACTTAATGGCATTGCCGATGAGGTTGATCAGTATTTGGGAAATCTTTAATTGGTCTGCAATAAATGTGGTAGGTAACGCATTGTCAAATTCGTAATGAAGTTTAACATTGTTATCCATGGCAGAATTGCTCAACGCTGAAACCACGTTTTCCACCTTTTTCTGCAAATTGAAAACTTCAGGGTCTAAATCAACTTTGTTGGCTTCAATTTTATTGATCTGTAAAATATCATTGATAAATGTTAAAAGATAATCACCAGAAAATTTTAGCGACTTTAAATGAGGGAGCTGATCAGGTTTTGGCTCCTCATCCAAAAGCATATTGGTCAAGCCCGTTACGGCATAGAGCGGCGTCCGTAATTCGTGCGTAACGGTTGATAGAAAGTTGGCTTTGGTTTTAGAAGCTAACTCAGCTTTTTCCTTAGCCACAATAAGCTCATCATTTTTTTTATGGAGCATATTGTTGGTTTTAAGCCTAATGTTGTTGTTTTTGTAAAGCGATAAGGTCAACAATGACAATATGGTAATTAGTGCAATGCTTAAGATAGTGGTAATCCGAGTCAGATTGTTGGAAGCATCAGCTTCTTCAAGCTTTACTTCCATTTGCTTGCGTTCAGAATCTTTGTATTCTGTTATAAACTGTGCTTTTTTCTCTGGTGATAAATTTTCACGTTTAATATCTAATAGCGAATCTGATAATTGAATGTGCTTTCTTAAATATTCATTGGAAAGCTTGTAGTCTTCATTGGCTTGATAAATATCACTCAAGGTCAAATAGCCATCATTGATGTATTCGGGAATGTTGTTGGTTTTAGCAAGTTCCAATCCTCTATTCGCCATAGATAGCGCTAAATCTTCATTATCCAATTTGTTTAGTGCTTTTCCACTGTTAATGTAGGCACTACTTAATACCCCAATTTGGTCATGTTTTTTGGCTAAAATTATTGCTTTTTCAAGTTTTGCCTTGGCGGTTTTATAGTCTTCCAATTCAATATATACCTTGGCCTCATTAAGGTTAACATCCGCAATGAGACGCTCTAGGCCTTCTTCTTCAAATTTGGTCTTGGCAGAATTAAAGTAATCCAAAGCAATTGGATATTCTTTTTTGCTGGTATGTAGAATGCCACGTATATTATAGGTAATAGCCAAATTGGCATAATCGTTGGTCTCTCTCTGCAATTCAGCGGCTTTAGTTAAAGAGACTAATGCATTTTCTGGTTCTTCAACAATAAATTGGACTTTTGCGATCTTGGTATGGATGCTACCCTCACTTTTCTTATCACCAATTTGCTTAGCAATAGTTAAGGCTTTTTCAAGATTTTCTTTAGCGTTATAGTAATCACCACGCTCCGTTTCAAAACCGGACTGTGTAATGTAGTTTTGAATGCGCATCTCAAGAACGTCAATATCTTCGGTAGCATTATTTTGAGAAAATAATGTCAGAGAAAAAAAGACAAGAAAAGCAACTATATAGTATTTAGGTTGGGACATTTTGGGTCACTTTGTAAAAACAAATATAATTATTTATTCGACAAAAGCGACTATTTCTTCGACATATCGCAAATTAAATCTATAATTCTACTTGAATATCCAGTTTCATTATCGTACCAGCCCACTATTTTTATCATGTTGCCGATTACTGAAGTCATTTGGGAATCAAAAATACAGGAGTGCGGATTGCCAACAATATCAATGGATACTATAGGGTCTTCCGTATATTCCAAAATACCCTTAAGGCTTGTTTCAGAGGCTTTTTTGAAGGCTTCGTTGATATCGTCAATCGAGACTGTGTTTTCAACATTTAAAGTGATGTCCGTTAAGGAGCCATTCGGGACAGGAACCCGAATGCCGCAACCGCCAATAACATCGCTGAGATTAGGAAAAATTTTGGTCAGGGCTTTTGCTGCTCCAGTAGTGGTTGGAACGATAGATTGCCCAGCGGCCCGGGCACGTCTTAAATCTTTATGCGGTTGGTCATGTAAACTTTGATCTGTAGTGTAGGAATGCACGGTGGTAATATACGCCTGTTTGATGCCGCAAAGATCATTGATCACGGCCAGCATAGGAGCAGCGTTATTAGTGGTACAGGACGCATTGGAAATGATGGTTTCCGTTCCTGTTAAGATATGGTCATTAACGCCCAATACGACGGTTTTTATGGAATCATCTGTTGGAGGAACAGATAAAATGACCTTTTTTGCGCCGTTTTTAATGTGGTTTTGTAAATGGTCTAAAGTCTTGAACTTCCCTGTGGCTTCAATAACAACATCAACATCATAAGGTGTCCAGTCAATATTCTCGATCGTTTTGTGATTGAGCAAAGGAATTGATTGCTCATCAAAAATAATGCAGTTCTCTTCAGAAGAAATTTTATTTTTTAAAACGCCATGAATACTGTCGTATTTTAAGAGATGGCTCAATGTTTTGGCATCAGCCAAATCATTAATGGCAACCACCTGAATGTCATTACGCTCTTGAATAAGCCTGAAAACGCGTCGACCAATTCGTCCAAAGCCGGTGATAGCGACCCTGATCATTAGTGAATGTGTTTTTGAGCTTTGTAAGAAGATCTTACCAAGGCGCTACTTTCTACGTGACGGAAGCCAAGTTCCAGTCCGATATTTTCATACTCCTTAAACTGGTCAGGAAGAATGAACTGCTTTACTGGCAAATGTTTTTTACTAGGTTGCAGATATTGCCCAATGGTGACTACATCCACGTCATTTGCTCTTAGATCGTGAAGGGTTTCAATAACTTCTTCACGCGTTTCGCCTAATCCTAGCATGATACCCGATTTTGTTCGGCGTTGTCCCTGAGCTTTTAAATATTTAAGAACGCCTAAACTACGGTCGTATTTTGCTTGTATTCTTACTTCTCGCGTCAGTCTTTTAACGGTTTCAATATTATGCGATACCACTTCCGGAGCTACCTCCACAATCCGATCAATATGTTTTTCTATTCCTTGGAAATCGGGAATCAATGTTTCTAAGGTTATTTCAGGATTCATCCGTCGTACAGCTTTCACGGTTTCCGACCACATGATACTTCCCATATCCTTTAAGTCATCTCGGTCTACACTGGTCAAAACCGCATGCTTTATTTGCATGATTTTTATGGAGCGCGCTACCTTTTCTGGCTCATCCCAATCTAAGGTTTCCGGACGTCCAGTTTTTACACCACAAAACCCACATGAGCGCGTACAAATATTACCTAAAATCATAAATGTAGCGGTTCCTTCGCCCCAACATTCCCCCATGTTTGGGCAGCTGCCTGAGGCACAAATGGTGTTTAAGCTATATTTATCTACCAGACTTCTAAGTTCTGTATATTTTTTACCAGTAGGGAGTTTTACTCTTAACCATTTCGGTTTTGGTTGACGTTCTGGAATTGCTTTTGTAATAGTTTCTGCACTCATTTATTAGGAAGTTTACAATTACAAAGGTACAAAGTAAATTTGAAAATAGATATTATAGCGTGGTCAGATACCAAATGCTGAAGCCGATTAAAAATAGAATTCCTAACCAGCTAAGTACGTGCATTTTCAAAGACGGTCGCCATTCAACAGGGGTGTGTTTGCTACTGATGAGCTTGTAATTTATAATGGCATAAAATGGAGCGGTCAAAAATGATATGATGGTGGCCACTTTAATGAGGAAGCCCATTTCTGACCCGAGAAAGAAAAATATTGAAACAGTTCCGACAATCAAAACACAAATCCACAACAGATAATTGCGTTTTGAAAAATGGCCAAAAAGTAATTCGGTTGTTTTAGCCATTGTTCGTGGTGAGGCGTCCAAAGTGGTTAAGGTAGTGCTGAACATCGTGGTAAATGCGGCAATACCGATAACAAGATAGGACCAGTTTCCTAAACTTTTAGTGTACATAGAAATCAGCTGATTAGAAAACACACTGGCTTTGTCACTAAAAGTGGTGCCACTTTGAAACATTACCAATGCACCGAGTGCCATAAATCCGAGGCCAATGATAATGGTAGCTAAATAGCCAACATTAAAATCGAATAACGAGGACTTTAAATCATAACTTTTGTTTGTTTTACGTTTTTCCAATGCCCATAATGATTGCCATATTGAAATGTCCAATGGCGCTGGCATCCATCCCATAAATGCAATTAAAAAACTAATTTCTAAAGTGTTCTCTGGTAATTTTTGGATAAATGAAAGTGGCTGTGGGCTCGTGTTTGCCGCAAGCACAACAGCAATTATGGTGCTTATTGTAAGTGTTATTACGATGATTTTCATTATTTGATCAAGTAGACTGTACTTGCCTTTGATCAAAATAAGCGCACAGATGGAAAGAATAATGACGGCCCATATTTCTGGTGAAAGGAAACTTCCAAAGAGCATGGAAGCTATGCCCGCAGTCACAATAGTTACCGTAGTCTGGATGGTGAACATGGTAGTAAAAGTCAGCAGGAAATAAATCAGCAATACAGGCTTCCCCATTTTTTTATAGCCATCTAAAAGGCTTTCTCCTGTTGCCAAAGCATATCTTGGCGCAAATTGAAAAAACGGGTATTTAAAAATATGGACTAAGAGCAAGGCCCAAATCAAACCATAACCAAAATCGGCACCCGCGCGTGTGGATTGTACTAAATGAGAAACACCAATGGCAGCACCGGCAAACAATAACCCGGGACCTAATTTTTTGAAACTAATTTTCACTGCTATTTCGTAATAATGTCTGCCAGCAACTTTTTTGCTCTTAAAAGCTTCACCTTGACGTTGTTTATAGGCTCATTAAGTTCTTCGGATATTTCCTTGTAAGTTAATTCTTGAAAGTATCTCAAATTGATGACTTCTTGATAATGCGGTTTCAACTTCTTGATATCCCGAAGCAATTTTGCCAAATTCTGTTCAGTGATCAGTTTATCCTCTGGCGAAGGTGATTCATCAATAATATATTGAAAATGATCGGTGTCATTCTGGTTTGATCTATTTTGAATGGAGGATTTTCGTTTCCTCAATAAATCAATATGGATGTTTTTGGAGATGGTAATCAACCATGTTTTAAATTCGTAATCCTCGTTATATGTACCTATTTTGTCAAAGGCTTTTGAGAATGTCTGGATGGCGATATCCTCGGCATCATTTTCATTTTCGGTACGCTTTAATTGAAAACCATAGACGTCATTCCAAAAAAAATCCAATAAAGCATTAAATGCAGATTGGTCATTTGTTTTAGCCTTTTTGATGATTTCCTTTACTTCCAACGATTAGGTTTTGAGATGAGATTTTTTATAAAGATAGAAAATTGGGTCAGAATTAAAAATATTTCGAGAACGGGAAAGAAAGGAATTAAATCTTTCTCTTCTAATTTCTTAGCAGCTAAAGTCAAGTTGATAAACAACACCAAATACCTTAAGCCTATAAGTCCAACTACAATTTCCCAATTAAAAAGTGTACTAATCAGAGTAATACCTAAGGCAAAAAACAAAAACTGAGATACGTAAAACAACGATAACATGGCCTTATGTTTGGCTTTATAATGCTTAGCGGTTGAGATATGTCGTCTCTTTTGAATGATCCATTCACTGTAGGATTTTTTCGAAACAGACTCCGTAAAACTGTTTTTAGACAAACAAATGGCGGTATTTTCTGCTGTGGCAATTTGATTCACAAAAAGATCATCATCTCCTGATTTGATATGCATGTGATCCATAAAACCTCGCGCTTTAAAAAACAAGTCTTTGGTATAAGCTAAGTTTCTTCCCACACCCATATAAGGCTGACCCAATTTGGCATAAGAGAAATATTGGACAGCGGTCATTAAAGTTTCAAAACGGATCAATTTATTTAAAAATGAATTTTTGACTTTTGCATAGGCTCCATATCCCAAAACAATCTGGTGTTCAGTTGAGAAGCAATTGCTCATCTCCTTGATCCATTGGTTGGAGACTGGCTTGCAGTCGGCATCCGTAAATAAAAGATGATTATGTGTTGCCGCCTTAATGCCTAAGGTAAGCGCATATTTCTTGTTGCCCCAAAACGCTTCAATGTTTTTGACGTTGACAATTTTGATGTTGCTATGTTTCGCCTTAAAACGCTCCATAACTTTTAAAGTAGTGTCAGTAGAGCTGTCGTTGATCAGTACCACCTCGAAGTTTGGATACTCTTGATTTAAAATGGAGGGTAGAAACGTTTCTAAATTGTTGGCTTCATTTTTGGCACAGACAATTACCGAAATAAAAGGTTTAACGGTGGGAGTGTTGCCATGGTTTTTCTGATTGACCTTAGAGAAAGCGTATGCGTAAAAAAATAATTGAACAAAAATGACTACAATGAAGATGTAGAAAAGCACTTGAAAAACAATCATTAACTGCTAAGAGTGTTGAGGTTCGTTACAGTTTTCAAATTGATCAGGTGTTTTTCCGCAGAACCCACAAGAGTCGCCTTCTTTGTTTAGCATCGGATTTTGGCTCGCACAAGTACCAGCAAACTTACCGTCTTTTTTAGCCCATATTTTTATAGTAATACCGGCAATTCCAAGACCTAAAAGAATGAGTGTAATGAGTATAAGTTTCATCAGTTAAAAATTTGTACAAAGATACAGGTTTTTTGGGATATTTTCAGGTATCTAATGCTTCATCTTGTATAAGTTTTCTTCATCTAATAAGGTTTAATTCCTTAGGATTTTGATTGGTAACATATTTAGGGTGGAAGCTTCTATGTTGGATTAGAAAATTAATCCGTACCAACGGGTTTTAATATTTCGAAAATTGTGTCTATTGACAGGAAAGGCCTTTGTTCAGCGCATTTTTGCTTGGCAAAGTTCCATAGCGCAAGCATTACAGCCGATCTTTATGACCTGTTGTTGCTAACCAAAAAATGAAATACAAAAAAAGAGGCTGCCTCTTCAGGTAGCCTCTTTAAATGTGGTACAAACATCCAATTGATTTTGAATTAAGCATTCACAAGCTCTATTTGTTTTTTAGGGTGATTTCCGCAACAGAGTTTTCAGCATGCGCCTTATTGATTTTAGAGCCTACTTTTTGTTCTATTGTAATACTTAAGCCAAGTGCGTTCTCCATATAAGGGATTGTTTTTAATTTACGCTCTGACTCATCTAAAATACCAAGGTTGACCATTCTGTCCTGTAATTCAGCCCAAATCTGATAAGTTTGATTTTCAGGGAGTTTGGGCAATGAGACCACATCAATCATAGATGTTTTATCGACCGCATTAATGTAGGCTACGGTTTTAAGGTCTTTAGCTCTTGAATTTCCTCTTAAAACATACTTTTCCGTCTCAGGGTTATTCAGTTTCATAAATTCAAGCATCACGCTCTCAAGTCTTTTGTTGTTGGCTTCAATATCACTTCTAAGATCAAAAATTTCTTCTACAACCACTTGATTTTCATGATTGAGGGAAACGTTTTGTTCGTGAAGTAGAAATGCCGTGCCAGCAAAAATAAAAGCAGCAATGCTTGCTGCAATACTGAACCATGGCGTTCGGTTGTGAGTGGGAGCTGAGTGCATTTGAATAACAGGTGCATCTTCAGTAATATCTCTAATAACGGCATTCAAAACATAATTTGGAGCTTCTACCGCATTTGCTTTCGCTAAAATTTCTAAATTATCCTGTAGTCTCTCATACTCAGCTTGTACTTCAGGAAATTCAGCAATATAACTTTCAACTTCTAAATTTTCATTAGGAGTTGTGGTACCTAAGATAAAACTATCCAATAGGCCCGATTCCATAAAAATTTGTAAATTTTTTTCCATTTTTTCCATCCTTTAAAGTGTCCTTTAGTTGAAGAGTTTACGCAAATCTCTCAAACCAATTTTCAACCTAGATTTTATAGTACCTAATGGAATGTCTAATTCATCACTAGCTTCTTGTTGAGTCATGCCTTCAAAAAACAAGGCATTTAAAACTATTTGATACTTCTCTTCTAGTTTGCCAACGTGTTCTTTTAAATCGATAACATCTTGATTTAAAGTCGAGGTTGGTAGAATATATACGTCTGATTTGTCAATTTGGACTTCTTTATTAAAACGATTATTGAAACTTCTAAGTTTGTCAATAGCTGTATTGCGTGCAATTCTGTAGAGCCATGTAAAAAGTTTTGCCTTCTTGGAATCGTATTTTTTTGCGTTTTTCCAAATCTTTACAAAGCTTTCCTGCAAGGCATCCTGAGCGATTTCTTCATTCTTGGTTATTTTTAAAATAACACCGTAGAGGCTATCTGAATAATTCTCATAAAGTAAATTAATGGCAGCTTTGTCTTCTTTTTCAAGAAGCTGGACAATATGTTCTTCTAAGGAATAGCTCAAAAGTTAAAATTTAATTTAATGTAAGGTTTAAATAGTCCAAATCTGTATTTTGGACGTATATCATATTAAGATAGTAAAATTACAAATAAACTACTTTATTATTAGAATATTGTATTTATATCGGTAGTGTCGGAATTTCTTCTTCTTAGAAAATTGATTAATAGCTTATTCATTTGACGCTGCAGTAATTATTTCAAGGCTTCAACATCTTTGTTGAAGCCTTTTTATATGATATTTACTTCAGTTTCTATGGTAATTCCAAAAATCCGTTTTATCGTTTTTTGAATGAGTTTCGCTAAATCAAAAATATCAGAGCCTTGGGCACCTCCATAATTGACCAATACCAAAGCTTGTTTTTTATGAACCCCATAATTGTTAAAAGTTTTGCCTTTAAAGCCTGACTTTTCAATCAACCAGCCTGCGGGTACTTTCACTTCATCTTGAGATACCACATAAGAAGGCATATCGGGGAAATTGATTT
The DNA here is from genome assembly GCF_014062315.1 of Gelidibacter maritimus. GTDB lineage: Bacteria > Bacteroidota > Bacteroidia > Flavobacteriales > Flavobacteriaceae > Gelidibacter > Gelidibacter maritimus. The sequence goes on along the minus strand of NZ_JACGLT010000008.1, from coordinate 47,792 downwards.
TAAGTTTCTCAAAATAGATATTGGAGATCACTGGGTTTTTAAAGAAACTGCCGCTGTTTCCAATTACATTAGGGTTAGGAAGCTTACTTTCCCTAATGGCAATTACGGCTTTTGAAATGTCCTGAATCGTGGGGTCAACTACGCCCATACTTTCTAATTCATTTGTAATTGCACCATATTCTGTATGTAACTGATGTTGGTGTTTACGCAATCTCAACGTGGCACTTACAATAACGTAGCGACCTTTCTTGTCTTGCTTAAATACAGATTCCCGATATCCAAACTGGCATGCCTCTTTGGTAAAGGTTTCAATTGCTTTAGTTTCTATATTCAGCGCCTCACAAGATTCGAAAACATCTTTTAGTTCAACGCCATAGGCGCCAATATTTTGAATGGGTGCAGTCCCGACATTGCCTGGAATGAGCGACAGGTTTTCAATGCCACCAAAATCCTGCGCCAAGCACCATAGCACAAACTGATGCCAGTTTTCACCAGCGCAGGCCTTTACAAGAACTTCGTCTTCATCTTGGTTGATAATTTCAATGCCTTTGAGAGCCAAATGAATGACCAAGCAATCTAAATCTTTTGTAAGCAACATGTTGCTGCCACCGCCTAGAATAAATTTATTAGGATAATTCTCCAAACTTAAGGCGTCTTTTAATTCCTGAATACTATTAACCTGCACAAAATATGTCGCACGAGCATCCAGTCCAAAAGTGTTATAGGGCTTTAACGATATGTTTTCTTGAATATGCACTAGTTTGGATATGCTTTTAAGGCTTCACCTAAGATAAAAACTGCTTTAATTAGACTTTCTTCATTGAGCACGTAGGCAATTCTAACTTGATTCAACCCTACATTGGGCGACGAATAGAATCCTGCGGCAGGAGCTACCATGACCGTTTCCTTATTGTAGTCATAGCTTTCCAAAAGCCATTGAGCAAAATGATCGGCGCTTTTTACGGGTAATTCCACAATGCAATAGAACGCCCCTTTTGGCTCTGCAATTTTTAGACCCTCAATCTTTTTCAATTCTCTGATGAGTATGTTTCTTCTTTTACCATACTCTTCAATAACATTATCAAAATAACTTTGCGGCGTTTCTAACGCAGCTTCACTTGCAATTTGTGCTAATGTTGGAGGACTTAATCGTGCCTGTGCAAACTTTAAAGCCGTTGAGATGAACTCCTTGTTTTTAGAAACCAAATACCCAATGCGCGCACCACACATGCTATAGCGTTTTGATACTGAATCAATTATAATGGCGTGGTCTTCAAGACCTTCTTCTTGCATGATGGAGTAAAATTCATTGCCATCATATACAAATTCTCTGTAAACTTCATCCGCTATCAAAAAGAGGTCGTACTTTTTTACAAGGGCGGCCAATTGTTTAATTTCTTCTTTAGAATAAAGGTATCCGGTGGGATTTCCTGGATTGCAAATTAAAATAGCCTTTGTTTTATCTGTTATCAGTTTTTCAAATTCTTCTATGGGCGGTAAGGCGAAATTATCGTCTATTTTTGAAATTACCGGAACCACTTTTATATCGGAAGCTGTAGAGAATCCGTTATAATTTGCATAAAAAGGTTCTGGGATGATGATTTCATCATCCGAATCCATCACACTGCCAAAGGCGAACAACAAGGCCTCGCTTCCTCCTGTGGTGACAATGATATCGCTATGGTCAACATGGATATCGTTTTTGGCATAGTATTGTGCTATTTTTTTTCTGTATTCTTCAGATCCTTCTGAACGGGTATATGCTAAAATGTCCAAAGAATGAACCCTAACAGCATCTAGGGCTATTTCTGGTGTTTTGATGTCAGGTTGTCCAATGTTTAAATGATAGACGGTTTTTCCTTCTTTATAGGCTTGTTCGGCGTATGGAACTAACTTTCTAATTGGAGATGATGGCATCATCTGTCCTTTTTGTGAAATTTTTGGCATGAGCTTAATGTTTAAGAGGGTAAAGTTCTGAAAATTATCTCAAAGAATTTTGAAAATCATCATCTAAAAAATAGGAATTTGGACTTAAAGATTTGTAAATTGTAATTACGCTAGCGTCATTGATGATGATTAAGAGCTCTATTACTTTTTTATGCATCCTATTTTTCTGTGGACCGTCCATCTCGCAGAGCGGTTTTCGTCTGGATCAAACGAAACGTTCAAAGATCAAATTTGAACTTATTGACAACCTCATTATTATTCCCGTGGAAATTAACGGAGCACAATTTTCCTTTATTTTAGATTCGGGGGTTAGCAAACCAATTTTATTCAATATTGTCAATTCTTCAGACTCCCTGAAATTTAAGAACGTAGAAAGTATTTATCTCAGAGGCTTGGGAGATGGAGCGTCGACAATAGCCCTAAAATCATCAAAAAACAATTTTAGAATTGGTGCCGCCATAAATGAGAATCAGGATGTGTTTATACTCTCCGATGAGACCATTAACTTTACCCCCAGGTTGGGCATTCCGGTCCATGGAATTATTGGCTATGATCTGTTTAAGGACTTTATTGTTGAAATAAACTATGGATCAAAATTTATCCGGTTAAATGATCCTAAAATCTATAAGTATAAACAATGTAGGCGTTGTGAATCTTTAAATCTCACACTTTATAACAACAAGCCATTTATTGACGCCATGGTAGAAGTGAAAGGAGAACGTGTTCCCGTAAAATTATTGATGGATTCTGGTGGAAGTGATGCGCTGTGGTTGTTTGAAAATGATTCGTTGGGATTGGTGCCAGAAGATGGCTTTTACTTTATGGATTTTTTAGGAAAAGGACTAAGTGGCAGTGTTCATGGAAAACGGTCAAAATTAAAACGGTTTTCAATTAATGACTTTCACATAAGCAACTTAAACGTGACTTATCCAGATTCGGCGGCAGTAAGTTTTGCAAGAAAGTACAAGGCAAGGAGTGGTAGTATGGGTGGGGAGTTATTAAAGCGTTTTAATATTATTATGGATTACCCAAATACAAAGGTTTCTTTTAAAAAGAACAAACATTTTAAAGCCCCATTTGAATACAATAAAAGTGGCATTGTGTTAGAGCAAGATGGGGTTAGGATTGTCAAGGAAAGAGAACAGCTCGGCCAATTTAATCCTAACCAATCTAAAGAAGAATTATCGAGGCTTACCGTAGTGGCAGCTTATAAATTTACGCTTAAACCCGCCTTCCGAATTGTAGAGTTGAGACCTGGATCACCTGCCGAAAGAGCAGGTTTGATGTTGGGCGATATTATTTTAACCATCAATAACAAGGAGACCCATAGCCTAAAATTGCAAGAGGTCAATACGTTTTTTAGAGGTGAGGCAGGGAAACGGATTAAACTCAAAATTAACAGGGATGACGTGATTATGAACTTTCTCTTTAAACTGGAAAGCTTGTTGTAAAAAAAAAGCTCCCATAAAATGAGAGCTTTTTAATTTGTAAAGGAATACCTATTGTTCCATAATGCTTCGGTCTCTTTTTTCTAAAAGACTCGTTTTGGCAGGATCAACAACTTCGCCTTTAATTTTAAGGGCAACAGTAGGGGTATCGGCATTAGACAAAACCGTAATAGTCTTTCTAATCGGATTAACACGTTGGGTATCATATTTTACTTGTATCTCGCCAGTTTGACCTGGTAAAATTGGTCCTTCAGGTTTTTTAGGCACTGTACAACCGCAAGTTGAGTTAACTCTTGTTATAATTAACGGGGCATTACCTGTGTTTGTAAATTCGAAAACACGAACACCATCAGAACCTTTCTCAACGGTACCATAATCGATAACATCAGTCTTGAATTCAATTTTGGCTACTTTTTCTTGTGCAAAAGCAGAAATGCTTAACATTCCCACAAATAAAAATGCTATTAAATTTTTCATCATTTTAATTTTTAAAATTGATAGGGGTCAAAATTAGTTACTTTTCACCATTTCACAAAATATATTAGTTGAACGGTATGATTCTGTTTTAATGCGAATCTACATTTGGGTTAAAATTAGTTTTTATAATTTCACAAAAACAGAAATATAAGTAACTTTGCCTGTTATTATACAAAAACAGTACCAAAGTATGCAGATCCCAGCAAAATATTCCGCAACCAAAGTAGAAAACAAGTGGTATTCCTATTGGATGGAACACGAGTATTTTAAATCCGTTCCAGACGAGCGAGAGCCTTATACCATTGTTATTCCACCTCCAAATGTTACCGGGGTTTTGCACATGGGACATATGCTGAATAATACCATACAGGATGTCTTGATTCGCCGTGCCCGACTACAGGGTAAAAATGCATGTTGGGTTCCGGGCACAGATCATGCTTCAATCGCCACCGAAGCTAAGGTCGTGGCCAAGTTGAAAGAACAGGGCATAGACAAGAATAAATTGTCTCGAGAAGAATTTTTAAGCCATGCTTGGGATTGGACCCATGAATATGGTGGGGTCATTTTAGAGCAGCTAAAAAAACTGGGTTGTTCATGCGATTGGGACCGGACTAAGTTTACTATGGATGATGAGATGAGTGCATCCGTCATTAAAGTCTTCGTTGACCTTTATAACAAGGGTTTAATTTATCGTGGCTATCGCATGGTCAATTGGGATCCGGAAGCTAAAACAACCTTGTCGGATGAAGAAGTTATTCATATAGAACGCACTGACAAATTGTACTACGTTAAGTATCAGATTGAAAATCAGGATGATTTTGTAACCATTGCTACAACACGCCCTGAGACGATTTTGGGCGATACTGCGGTATGTGTGAATCCTAATGATGAACGCTTTCAGCATTTAATCGGCAAAAACGTCATTGTGCCAATTTGTAACAGAATTGTGCCAATAATTGCCGATGATTATGTGGATATGGAATTTGGAACGGGATGTTTGAAAATAACGCCAGCACACGACATCAATGATAAGGAGATTGGAGATAGACATAATTTGATGGTAGTGGATATTCTTAATGATGATGCAACTTTAAATAGTTTTGGTCTTCATCATGAAGGGAAAGATAGAGAAGTGGCAAGAAAAGATGTGACCCAAGAATTGCGAGATTTGGGTATTCTTGACAAAACAGAAGATATTACTCATAAAGTTGGAACCAGTGAGCGTACCAAAGCAGTGATAGAGCCAAGACTTTCTGATCAATGGTTTTTGAAAATGGAAGATCTTGTTAAACCGGCTATTAAAGCGGTCTTGGAAGATGAAGAGGTAAAGTTATTTCCAAAACGATTCAATAATACCTACCGTCATTGGATGGAAAATATCCGCGATTGGAATATTTCACGTCAGTTACTATGGGGGCAGCAAATTCCTGCTTATTTCTACGGCGATGGAAAAGATGATTTTGTGGTGGCCGAAAGTCTTGAGGAAGCACTTAAATTAGCTCAGCAGAAATCGGATAACTCCCAACTCACACAAGCCGATTTAAGGCAAGATAAAGATGCTTTGGACACTTGGTTTTCATCGTGGCTATGGCCAATAACTGTTTTTGATGGTATTAGGAATCCGAACAACCCTGAAATTGAATATTATTACCCAACCAATGACTTGGTGACAGGTCCGGATATTTTGTTTTTTTGGGTCGCGCGAATGATCGTTGCTGGTTACGAATACCGTGATGAAAAACCTTTTGAAAATGTCTACCTCACAGGGTTAGTCCGTGATAAGCAACGTCGGAAGATGAGTAAATCTTTAGGAAATTCTCCTGATGCTTTAAAATTGATTGACGATTATGGCGCTGATGGGGTACGTGTGGGATTGTTGTTGAGTTCGGCTGCTGGAAATGATTTAATGTTTGATGAAGAGTTGTGCAACCAAGGAAAAGGATTTGCAAATAAAATATGGAATGCCTTTAGATTAGTCAAAGGATGGGAAGTGGTAGAAATAGAGCAGCCGGAAGCCTCTAAAATTGCGGTGGAGTGGTACCAAGCCAAGTTTCAACAAGCCTTGGCTGAGATCGAAGATCACTATGGTAAATATCGCTTGTCTGACGCCTTAATGGGTATTTATAAGTTGATTTGGGATGATTTCTGTTCTTGGTTACTAGAGATGATCAAACCAGAATATCAACAGCCCATCGATTCGAAAACATTTAAAAGTGTTATTGAACTTTTTGAGTCCAATTTGAAGCTTTTACATCCTTTTATGCCATTTTTAACTGAAGAAATTTGGCAATTTATTGCGCAACGACGTCCAGAAGAGGCCCTGATTGTTGCCCAATATCCGAAAGCTGAATCTTATGATGTTGATTTAATTGCAGACTTCGAAATGGTCAAAGAGGTGGTTTCGGGAATTAGAACCATCAGAAAAGATAAAAATATTTCTTTTAAGGATAGTATTGAATTAGCAGTCATCAATAATGAGAAATTATCGGAACGCTATAATTTTGTGATTGAAAAGATGGGTAATATTTCCAAAATGGATTCAGTGACCAATCCTGTGGAAAGTGCCTTAAGCTTTAGAGTGCATTCCAACGAGTATTTTATTCCTATTTCGGGGGCTATCAATGTGGAAGAAGAAGTCAAAAAATTAAATAGCGAATTAAACTATACCGAAGGTTTTCTGAAATCGGTACAAAAGAAACTATCCAATGAGCGTTTTGTGAACAATGCACCTGCCCAGGTATTACAAAATGAACGCAACAAGGAAGCAGACGCTTTGGCTAAAATAGAAACCATTAAGTCGAGCTTGGCCAATTTGAAGTAGATGAGATTCATATTGGAAGATCAATTATTTAGACGCAAATCATTTCTTGGTAAGACTTCGTGATCTTATTGATATGGTAAGATCTATAAATTGCAAACTGATGCTTGTGAATTTTAGTTGTTGATTTGTGTAGACTTTATTAATGATTTCATCGCGGATCGTGCGGATAGACGCAAAGATTTGTCAAGAAAATCTCTGTGAAATTCTGTGTAAAAACTACTGATGATTTTCCCGTAAATTTGCTTCGCCGGTTGCCTATCGTTCAAATTAAAAATTCATGCGGAAGTATCAAAATAAACGCTCAGTCAACCACTCATAACTTCTCATCTCGGTGAGCCATCGTGGAATAGCTTGTGGGTGTTAAGAGTTGAAATTTGGTGCTTTATAAGTTAGAACATAGAAAATTGAACCGTCAAAATCTACCATTCATTAATCCTATTCGAATCTAATTTTATAAAAATAAACAGTAAAATGGTGAATGCCCAAAGTGCAGAGCCCCCATAGCTAAAAAACGGAAGTGGAATCCCGATGGTCGGTATCAGGCCCATCACCATGCCTATATTGATCAAGAAATGGAAAAACAGAATGGAGGCTACACAATAGCCATAAACCCTACTAAATTGTGATTTTTGTAATTCGGCTAAATATAATATCCTGAGCAGTAATGCCACAAAAAGTATCACTAGAAGTGCACTTCCCAAAAAGCCCCATTCTTCACCAACAGTACTAAAAATATAATCTGTATGCTGTTCGGGTACAAATTTACCAGTAGTTCTTGTACCTTGCATGAAACCTTTGCCTGTTAATCCTCCAGAGCTGATTGCTTTTTCTGATTCGTGCAAGTTGTATAAAATTGTCTGTTTTAATTCACGAAGCTTTTGAGGATCATTTTCCAAGCGTAACCATAGGCTGATTCTGTCTTTTTGGTGAAATTGTAAGATGTTATTGTAAAAATATTTTATACCAAAAGACACTGCCAAACAGAGTAAAAGAATGGCGATAGGCTGTACAATATGTGGTCGCTTCTTTTGTCCAAAAAAGTGATGTCCAAATATTAATAATCCAGCGACAAGCACAGCAACAACTACATTAAATTTAAGGGCCAATACAGCCAATAAAACAAGAAAAACAGCAACGACAAGGTATATCTGTTGCAGCCCTTCTCTGTAAAATACAAAGAAGAAAGCAACATAAACCAGAGCGCTTCCTGTATCGTTTTGCAACACGATTATAATAGCAGGAAGTGCAATAATACCCGCTGCCTTAACCTGATCCTTCAGTGTTTTCATATTGGTTTGAAGGTCGCTTATATATTTCGCTACAGCCAAAGATGTTGCAAATTTTGCGAATTCGCTGGGCTGTAAGGTCATCCCGCCTATGCCATACCAACCTAAGGCGCCATTGACATTTTTTCCAAAAAGAAATAACCCCAGTAAAGAAATCATGGACAAAATATAGATAATACTGGCAAAACGTTCGTAAAACTTGGCGTCTAAGGCGAGGATGAGAATGATTAAAACAAAAGTGAAAATAATAAATATAGATTGTTTGCCGTAAGGGTGGCTCATGTCAAAGTAGCTCACAACCTCACCAGTATGTGATGCAGACATAATGTTAAGCCATCCAAAACCCACCAACAATAAAAACAAAGCAATGGTGATCCAATCAAAATCCAACCCTCTAAAATCTCTCTGCATCTATTTATTGGTTAAATGGTGATTTACGCGTGCTTACCGGATTTATAACAGTGTCTTTGGTTATCCTGTCAATAACCTGCAGCGCGGATTGTCTGTTAATTCCAAATTCTTTTCCTGAATATGGTTTTGCATATTCGTTTTCCAAACTATGGGTGAGAATCCAATTTTCCATGGCTTCCATCGTGACCTCGCCTCTAATATATTTTTCAATCATTAAACTTGCTATACGCCCTGCAAACCGACTGCCCCAATAACCATTTTCAACAAAAACAGCAATAGCAATTTTAGGATCGTCCTTAGGCGCAAAGGCCACAAAAATGGAATGATCGGTCAATTGAGTTCGTTTCCCATTTATCCTCATAAAGTTTTCGGCAGTTCCTGTTTTACCACAAATATCAATTCCAGGCACGCGAAGATTATATGCAGTACCGGTGTTATAAACATCAAACATACCCTGTACCACAGGTTCAAAGTGCGCTTTATCAATAGTGGTGTGCTTAGGCGTGGTGTATTTTTCGTCTATGGTATCGCCTTCAATACTTTTTATAATGTGAGGCGTATAATAATGGCCTCTATTGCTAATGGCGGCCACCATATTTGCCAGTTGAATGGGTGTAGTCTCCACCTCACCTTGTCCAATAGAGTTAGAAATATTATAGGTAGAAGACCAGCGGTTTTCGCCGTACCACTTATCATAAAATGCTCCATCTGGAATTCGGCCTTTGTTTCCAATCTTCAGATCATAGCCTAAATAGTCGCCAAGTCCAAAGCTTTTCACATGGTTGCTCCATACATCCATCCCTTCAGAAGGTTTATCATACTTATCAATAATACGTCTATAGACATTAACAAAATATGCATTACATGACTGGGCAATACCTTGATTCATGGATATCGGACTCACATGGCTATGGCATGCCGTCAACCGTCTGCTGCCTAAATAATAACCGTGTCTACAAGAGAATTGATCTTGCGTAGTCACTACTCCTTCTTGGAGGCCTATTAAAGCACTCATCACCTTAAAAGGAGATCCAGGAGGATATTGCGCCTTTAGGCTTCTGTCATATAAAGGTTTTGCAATAGTATCATTGTAAAGTTTGGTGAAATTTCGAGATCGTTGGCGTCCAACCAATAGATTGGGATTATAGGAAGGAGCTGATACCATGGCAAGAATTTCACCGGAACTTGGCTCAAGAGCAATGATACCACCGTGTTTATGCCGCATTAAAAGCTCGCCGTATTCCTGAAGGTCAGAATCAATGGTAATACTAATATCCTTTCCTGGTTCTGGTAAAGTATCATAAATGCCCTCTTTATAGGGGCCAATATCTCTATTGAAGCGGTCTTTTTGTATAAATTTTATCCCTTTAACACCACGCAACTCCTCTTCGTAAGATAATTCAACACCTTGTTTGCCAATCAAATCGCCACTTTTGTAATAGGGTTCGTTTTGAATAATATAATTGTTGACTTCTCCAATATCTCCCAAGACATTAGCTCCAATAGTTGTTTGATAATCTCTCAACGATCGCTTTTGAATATAAAACCCTTCGTATTTCCTTATTTTTTCCTGCAGAACCGCATATTCCATTCTAGAAAGTTGTGGAATAAAAACAGAAGGTAGCCGTGGTGAATACCGATACGCCTTATTATAAAAATTAATAAAATCTTCCTTACTGATATTTAACAGGTTGCACAACTCCAGAGTATCCAATGGTTTTACTTCCCGCGGAATAAACATCACATCGTAAGATGGTTGATTGGCTACCAATAGTTTGCCATTTCTATCGTAGATATAACCACGTTTAGGGTAGTCATAAACCTTCCTGATGGCATTGTCGTCCAGCAAGTTGTAAGGGTCTTCATTGTACACTTGTAAATAAAATAAGCGTGCAATAAAAATCAACCCTACCAAAGTAATCGTTGAAAGCAGTAGCAATTTTCTCATTTACGTTTAGGGCTAAAAAGTATGGTGATAATCAAACAAAGTATTATAGTGAAAATCCCTGAGAATAACGTTTTTTGAAGTATTAAAATTATTTTAGAAATGTTAAAAATTTCTAAGGAATACATAATTAAATGATGGATCAATATCAATGCGGTGAAATAGGTGAATTTACTGCTAAAATCGGTTTGGTTGAATTTTATGGATTGATAGTCATAGATCGTTCCAAAAGAAAACTTCAAGAAGATAGGTCTTATATAGGCCAAGGTGACACAGGCAGCGGCATGGACTCCTCCTGAATCTGAAAAAACGTCCACACTAAAACCTAATAAAAATGCTAAGAAAACAAATAAGGTTCGGTTGTTGTTTGCAGGAAATAGTATGATGAATAGGATATAAATATACGGATTGATGTATCCCAAAAAATTGATATGGTTAAAGATCAAAACTTGAACCAAAACCAATACGATAAACCTAGCGGCTAAATTTAAAGTTAACTTAGTCATTTTTTGGCTTTTGAAGCGATTTTAATTCAGCGGCCTGTAAGTTTTCAATCACATACACATGGCCAATATTGGTCATGTCATTAAACAATTTGACGTTTACAATATACGAGTCGCCGCCACTGTCAATATTATACGAGTTGACCGTACCAATTAAAATACCTTTCGGGAAAATGGTAGATTGCCCGCCGGTCATGATCGTGTCGCCAATGGCAACGGGCGCAAACTTTGAAATATCAATGAGTTGCGCAAACTCAGGAGATTCCGTATTCCATACTAACGAACCAATATGATTGGTCTTTTTTAATTGGGCATTGATACGGCTGCGGGTATTTAAAATTGATAATACTGATGCGTAATTTTGAGATGTATTTTCAACAATACCAACAATCCCTTGAGACGTGATCACCCCATAATCAACTTCAATACTATCTTTTTTCCCTTTGTTAATGGTCAGATAGTTAGCGGATTGTGAGTAGCTGTTTTTATAAACATTGGCAGTCCGAAACTTGAAATGCGCATCCAATTTTAAGCTGTCCTTAAAGTCAGATCGTATGGTGTCTACATCCAAATTATGAACTATGGACTTTAGCATTCGATTTTCCTCAAGCAAGGCTTTGTTTTCCTTGATCAAATTAAAATATTGGCCTATGCCGTTGGCGGTTTGATAAACCGCACCCGTCACAAAATTGGAAGAGTTTATGAATTTACTTTTGTGATAGGAATGCGATTGGATTGTAAAAAATAGAGACAAGCCAAAAAGCAACAAAAACACCAAAAAAGTTTTGTTCCTAAGTACAAAGTTTATGATTTGTTGCATTTAAACTTACTATTTTATCAATATACTTTTGAATTTAGGAAGGTTTTTTAATACAATTCCCGTTCCTCTAACTACGGCTCTTAAAGGATCTTCAGCAATATACACCGGCAAATCTGTTTTTTGAGATAAACGTTTATCCAAACCTCTAAGCATGGAGCCTCCACCTGCAAGGTAAATACCAGTGTTGTAAATATCTGCGGCCAATTCTGGCGGGGTTTGAGATAGCGTTTCCATGACAGAGTCTTCTATTCGTAAAATGGATTTGTCAAGCGCCTTTGCAATTTCTCGGTAAGAAATTTGTACCTGTTTAGGTTTTCCGGTCAAAAGATCTCGCCCTTGAACGCTCATTTCTTCTGGAGGTAACTCTAAATCTTCAGTAGCGGCACCAATCTGTATTTTAATTTTTTCGGCAGTACGCTCACCAACATATAAGTTGTGCTGTGTACGCATATAATATACAATGTCATTGGTAAATACATCACCAGCAACTTTAACAGATTTGTCGCAAACAATACCACCTAAGGCAATGACTGCAATTTCTGTAGTTCCGCCACCTATATCTACTATCATGTTCCCTTTTGGTTGCATAATGTCAATGCCAATACCAATAGCTGCGGCCATGGGTTCGTGTATCAGATAAACCTCCTTACCGTTAACGCGCTCACAGGATTCTTTTACGGCGCGCATTTCCACTTCAGTAATTCCTGATGGAATACACACCACCATACGTAAAGCAGGAGAGAAGAGCTTCTTCTTTAAAGCAGGAATGTTTTTTATGAACAAACTGATCATTTGTTCGGAGGCATCAAAATCAGCAATAACCCCATCTTTCAGTGGTCTGATCGTTTTAATGTTTTCATGCGTTTTCCCTTGCATCATGTTGGCTTCTTTTCCAACAGCAATTATTTTTCCTGAAATTCGGTCTCTTGCAACTATTGAAGGGTTATCGACAACAACTTTGTCATTGTGGATAATTAAGGTATTTGCGGTTCCTAAATCTATGGCTATTTCTTCGGTTAAGAAATCAAAAAATCCCATCTATATTGTTGATTATTTAGGTTGATATTAGTTTGTTTGTTGATATTGTTGTAAATGTAGTAAAACTTCATAAATATCAAAGGTTATATTACATTGGTATTTGTTCATTTTCAATGTCAGTTATAATGGCTTTTCAGTTTGATCCGGTTTAGTGCTTAAAATGCCGTGTTCCGGTAAATACCATGGACACATTATTCTGGTTGCAATAATCAATACTCAACTCATCCTTTATGGAACCTCCAGGTTGAATTACTGAAGTAATACCTGCATTTTTTGCAATTTCCACACAGTCAGGAAACGGAAAAAATGCGTCACTTGCCATAACAGCACCTTTCAGATCAAAGTTGAAAGATTTTGCTTTATGGATGGCTTGGTTAAGAGCATCCACACGACTGGTCTGCCCAGTTCCACTAGCAAGTAATTGTTTGTTTTTTGCCAATACAATCGTATTGGATTTGGTGTGCTTGCAAATTTTGGAAGCAAAGATCAAGTCTTCTAACTCGTTTTGCGAAGGTTTATTGTTGGTCATATAACTTAAATCAGATATAGCATCTGTTTTATTGTCTTTATCCTGTACCAGCACCCCGTTTAAACACGTTCTTACGGTAGTTTTTGGAAGCGCTATCTCTTTTTGGATCAATAGGATTCTATTCTTTTTACCTTCTAAAATTTCTTTCGCTTCCGCGGAAAAGCTAGGCGCTATGACCACTTCGCAAAATAAACTGTGGATTTCCTCTGCGGTTGCCTTGTCAATTTCTGTATTTGCAATTAAAATGCCACCAAAAGCCGAAACAGGATCACCCGCCAAAGCATCCACATAGGCCTGATGCAACGTGTCTCTTTGCGCAAATCCGCAAGCATTATTATGTTTTAAAATAGCGAAGGTTGGCGCTTCGCCTTTAAATTCATTCATCAAATTTACCGCCGCATCCACATCCAGCAGATTGTTATAGCTCAAATCCTTTCCATGAAGTTGGGTAAACATGGCATCAAAATCTCCATAGAAAAAACCTTTTTGATGAGGGTTTTCTCCATAACGTAACGCTTTACCGCTGGTCTCACTGATTTTAAAAACCGTTTCCTGTTGATTCTTGTTGAAATAATTAAAAATGGCTGTGTCATAATGTGAGGATACATTAAAAGCCTTAGCTGCAAAACGTTTTCTGTCGTCATCTGAGGTTTCTCCTTTTTTACTTTTTAAGAGTTCCAAAAACTCACTGTAATCTTCAACCGAAGAAACACAAACCACATCCGAATAGTTTTTTGCCGCCGCCCTGATTAGGGAAATACCTCCTATATCAATTTTTTCGATGATATCCTCATGACTTGAGTCTGAAGCTACCGTTTTTTCAAATGGATATAAATCAACAATGACCAAATCAATTTGAGGAATTGAAAATTCAGCCAATTCAGCCACATCTTGAGTATTGTTCTGACGGTTTAAAATACCACCAAAAACTTTAGGATGCAAAGTTTTGACACGACCGCCCAAGATGGAAGGATAGGAGGTTACATCTTCTACCGGAATGACGTTGACACCCAAATCTTTTATGAATTTTTCAGTGCCACCTGTAGAGTAAATAGTAACGCCTAACTGGTTTAATTCTTTAACAATAGGTTCTAATCCGTCCTTGCTGAAAACAGAGATCAAGGCAGATGAAATGGTTTTGTTGTGCATTGTATTGTGTGTTTGGTTTGGCCTCATAATCCAACGAAGGCGATGGAATAATGATAATTTAATGAAATACTGATTTTTAAAGCGCAAAAGTACATATTATTGAAGACAATTTGAGGTAACCAGAGGCAGTTTATTTATGTTTTTTGTAACAAATTATTGTCGCAAACGTCCTATCTTTAAAATCGTTTTAAAACTACTAAAATTACATGCTGCTTTACTTACGCTTATTTAAAGAAAGTTTTTCATTTGCCATAAATGCACTTACTAATAATAAGCTGCGTACTTTCTTGTCATTATTGGGTGTTACAATTGGTATTTTTTCAATTATTGCAGTATTGGCAGCGGTAGATTCGTTAGATAGAAATATTCAAGATCAACTCTCGGGTTTGGATAAAAACACCATGTATCTAACGAAATTTTCCTTTGGCCCCACTGATGTTCCAAGATGGCAACGCGATAACTTTCCTCAAACTGAATACAGCGACTTTGATTTTATAAGACGAAATGTGCCAGATATTGCTGCTTCTGCATACGTTATTTTTGGAAGCCCACAAACGGTAAGATATGGTGCAGAAACGATTTCTGGAGTAGATATTTCACCTGTGTCTAACGAAATTTATGAGATTGAGAACATTAAAATTGAAGAGGGCCGCTTTTATACAGAGTCAGAATCAATAAATGGAGCTCCTGTTATAGTTTTAGGGCACTCCATTGCAGAAAATTTGTTTGGACAATCAAACCCAATCGGCAAGCAGATTAGGGTCTACGGACGGAGGCTGACGGTTATTGGTGTGATGAAAAAAATGGGTGCAGGGCTTGGAGGCAGTCCAGATGATAAGGGCTATGTTCCCGCTAATTTTGTCCGTCGTTTTCAAACCGGTGGGGTTGACGGTATCCCTGGAGCAGTCATTATTAAACCGAAAAAAGGTGTGGACATGGGAGCATTTGAAGGGATTTTGAAACAAAGGTTTAGAATTTATAGAGGCTTAAAAGCAGGAGAGCCTGATAACTTTTTTGTAAATAAGATGTCGGGGTTTACAGACGCTATTGATGGGATCATCGGGACAATGAATATCATGGGTTGGATTATTAGTGGTTTCTCTTTATTGGTTGGTGGTTTCGGAATTGCAAATATCATGTTTGTGAGCGTAAAGGAACGTACAAATCTTATTGGGATACAAAAATCGCTCGGTGCCAAAAACCGATTTATTTTATTTCAGTTTTTATTTGAAGCGGTCATTTTAGCGGTCATTGGCGGACTTGTAGGACTGTTTTTTGTTTGGATTGGATCTTTGATTGCCTCGCAATTTACGGGCGATTTCGAATTTGTGCTTTCTGCAGGAAATATGTTTTTAGGGTTTATCCTATCAACAATAATCGGATTGATCTCTGGAGTAATTCCTGCTATTTCGGCATCAAGGTTAGATCCTGTTGAAGCGATCCGTACGGGGATGTAATTCAAAAACCTCAATTGTAAATACCATACGCCAACAGATTTAGCATAATTTATCGGCGTTTGGCACATTTACATGGCTATCTATGATAAAATTGAAGCCACTTGAGCACATACAAATTCTAAAAATCGCTCGTCAGCTTCCGTAAACGGGTCTATGGTATTGGAATCAATGTCAATTTGACCAATATTGTGGCCATCGACAAATATCGGAACAACAATTTCAGACTTTACCGTGATGCTGCAGGCAATATAATTGTCCTGTGCGGAGACATCTGGAACTACGAAATTCTCATTGCTCACTGCCACCTGTCCGCAAATGCCTTTTCCAAACGGAATTATGGTATGGTCTGTAGGCTCACCAACATAAGGCCCTAATTTTAATTCTTCCTTATTTCCATTTCTAAAGTAAAATCCAACCCAGTTATAATACGGAACGTTCGATTCAAGAACTTCACAGATAGCTAACAACTGTTTATCAACGGATGTATTGGTGTCAGAAATTATCGTGTTTATTTGCGGTTTGAGTTCGTTTAAGGTCATTGTTTAAAAGTTTTGGTAAAAGTATTTAAAATGTGCCGCTTCAATCGGCTTTTTGTATATTTTTAACAACCTAAAGTAAATTTTGAATTCTTGAAGGATCTGATCATAAAGTACAAATCGGTTATTAAGTTTATCCTGACCTTTCTGTTGGTTTATGGCGTATTGACTTTTGCCTATATGCTGTATTTAGATTTATCTGAAGGCTCAGTGTATTACCCTGATTATCTAACTAATTTGGTTGCCAAACAAAGCAATGAATTGTTGCATACCTTTGGCTATGATTCGCAAATTGCAGAACATCCTGATGAGCCCTCAATGAAGCTTATAATCAATGGCAAATATTTGGCGCGTGTGGTTGAGGGGTGCAATTCTATAAGCGTTATTATTTTGTTTGCTTCCTTTATAATTGCATTTGCAGGAAAGTTTAAAACTACCTTTTTCTATATTTTAGGAGGCAGTGTACTTATATATATCGTAAATCTTTTAAGAATTGTGATTTTATCGATTGGCTTATATCACTATCCATGGCGAAGAGAGGAGCTGCATACAGTCATTTTTCCGTTGATCATTTATGGAATGGTTTTTCTGCTATGGATGTTTTGGGTCAATAGATTTTCAAATATAAGCAAGACGTAATGAGTAATGTTGTAAAAATGATTGCGCTTTTGGTACTATTTGGGTTCTTGATCCTCATACGTGCTTTTGAGAACGAATTATTCTACGACCCGTATTTGACGTTTTTTAAGAATGATTACCTGTACATCGATAATCCGCGTCGCGAAGTTTTAAAATTGACACTCTTCACGGCGCTTAGATACTTCCTGAATTCGGTAATTTCACTGAGCATTATCTATATATTTTTTAAGGATTGGGGTGTGGTCCAATTTTCAGCACTTATCTATGTTGTTTCATTTTTTATACTCTTGACGTTTTTCTTGTATTTTGTAGTGAACCCAAGACAAGAGGACTATTATATCTTTTTCAATATCAGACGTTTCTTGATACAGCCATTACTTTTACTGTTATTATTGCCGGCTTTTTATTATCAGCAATTGAAATCGAAAAAAAGTTAAGTTTTTTCGTTTTATGGAAAAGATGACAATATTTTGTAATTTTGCATCTATGTATCAAGAAAATATCCATAAAGGTTTTTCAATGGCCATTGCATGGTTGGTGCTGTTGTCCACGATTACATTTACACTGGAAAAGCATTTCTGTGGGGATGTTTTGATTGATACTGCTATTTTTTCTAAGGCTGAGTCTTGCTGCAATCTTGAAGTTCTGGCTATGGCAGAAAAGAAATCTTGCTGTAAAGAGGAGGTTGAAGTGATCAGAGGTCAAGATAGCCTCAAAAAAGCAATATTTGAAGACCTGCACAATGATCAGCAAATTGTTCTGGTCACATTCTATTATTCTTATTATAATCTTTTTGAAGGACTGCCAGTACAGTTCATTCCGCATAAGAATTATTCTCCACCACTATTGGTTACTGACATCCAAATTTTGGATCAAGTTTTTATAATTTGATTCCAAAACTTTTAAGAAGGTGTAGTGCATGCTTGTGCTCCTTTTTTATATAGTTCAATCTCAGTTACTTTAAAATCTCAAATCTTATTTTAGACTTATGGCTTCTTTATTCATGCCGGTGCTACACGTATCAACGAATTAAGAAAATCATGTTTGTTTCAAGATTCTTTCAAATTAAAGAGCTTTAGGTCAAAATAACAACACTTTTAATTTATCAATGAAAAATTTATTATATATCCTCATGTTCCTACCAATGCTTGTCTGGTCTCAGGAAAACATTGAAGGAATCATAGTTGAAATTACAGAACAAAATAACGCCATTCCGTTACCGGGTGCCAATGTGTATTGGCTGAACTCAGCGGTAGGTGCAACTACAGACATTGATGGGAAATTCAATATTCCATACCAAAAAGGATTCACTAAATTGGTAATCAGTTATGTGGGATATAAAACTGATACCTTAACGGTCAGCGCTCCCAAATACATTAAACACGCGTTAAAATCGACGAGCGAATTAGATGAAGTTACCGTTACCTCTCGTAAACAAGCTACCTCAAAATCGTATATGCAATCTGCCAACGTCACCTTTGTGAGTAGTGATGAATTGTTGAA
The DNA here is from genome assembly GCF_014062315.1 of Gelidibacter maritimus. Lineage (GTDB taxonomy): Bacteria > Bacteroidota > Bacteroidia > Flavobacteriales > Flavobacteriaceae > Gelidibacter > Gelidibacter maritimus. The sequence goes on along the minus strand of NZ_JACGLT010000008.1, from coordinate 29,283 downwards.
GGCAGCTTGTTGTAACCTATCGGAAAGTTTTGAAACCAATCCGTCAATTGACGTCAATTTTGCCGATGCCGTAACGGGCACCCGACAGATAAAAATGCTAGGATTGACCAGTCCTTATATTTTGATTACTGCAGAAAATATCCCTACGATACGCGGAGCTTCTCAAGCTTATGGACTGAGTTTTACACCAGGCACCTGGGTTGAGAGCATACAAATTACCAAAGGTGCCGGGAGTGTGGTCAATGGGTTTGAAAGTATTGCCGGACAGATCAATACAGAGTTGGTCAAACCGACAACCGACAACAGACTCTTTGTTAATCTTTATGGTGCAAGTAGCGAACGGATGGAGGCTAACGTGCATTTGAACACCAAGGTCAGTGAAAAATGGAGCACGGGTTTATATGTCCACGGAAATACACACAATAAAAAGCATGATGTCAATGACGACGGCTTTATGGATATGCCTATTTATAAGCAAATCAACGTGATGAACCGTTGGCAATATACAAATCCTGAGAAAGGTTTTGTGAGCTTCATTAACTTCAGTTTCTTGGACGATTCAAAACAAACTGGTCAGCTTAATTTTAATCCTGATACAGATAAATTGACAACCAATGCCTGGGGAAGTGAAATTGATACCAGAAGATTTGATGTTTCTTTGAAATCAGGTTATGTCAATCCAGATATTCCGTGGCAAACCGTTAGTTTTCAGACCGCTTTTAGCAGTCATAAACAGGATTCTTATTTCGGGTTGAGCCTTTATGATATTCTTCACAACAGCTTATATATTAACGGAATATACAACTCCATTATCAGTGATTCCAGGCATAAGATAAAAACGGGAATCAGTTATACGTATGATCATTATGACGAATTGGTGATTAATGAGGATTTTGAACGTACAGAAAACTCTATAGGTGCTTTTTTGGAATATAATTTTGATAATCTTGAAGATTTAAATTTAACCGCTGGTCTCCGTATTGACAGGCATAATGTGCTAGGAACATTTGTCACTCCACGATTTCATGCGCGTTATACGCCATGGGAGAAGTCGGCATTGAGAGCGTCGTTTGGGCGCGGTAAGCGTAGCGCGAGTATTTTTGCCGAGAATCAGAATGTGTTTGCCACTTCAAGAACACTGTTGATAGACGGGTCTACACCGTTGGGCAGTTTGAAAGGCGCCTATGGTTTGGATCCTGAAATTGCGTGGAACTATGGTATGTCATTTTTGCAAGGTTTTAACCTCTTTGGAAACAAAGCCGATATCACCTTTGATTACTACAGAACGGATTTCAAAAATCAGATTGTGGTAGATTATGAAAACCCACAGCAGGTGAATTTTTATAATCTTGATGGTGAAAGTTATGCCAACAGTTTTCAAGTGGAATTGAATTATAATGTTTTTGAAGGATTTGACTTAAGAACTGCCTATAAATTTTATGACATCAAGACCCAATACAATTCTGGAAAGTTAGAAAAGCCATTGATATCTAAGCATCGTGTTTTTGGGAATGTTTCTTATGAAACGAAGAAGACTGAGCGCTTTTCTCATTGGAAATTTGATGTGACCTACAACTGGTTGGGCGAACAGCGATTCACTTCTACAGCATCAAATCCTATGGCGTACCAATTACCCGAGCACACACCAACCGTTGGCACAATTAATGCGCAAGTGACAAAAGTGTTTTCTGAGAAGTTTGAAGTATATTTAGGTGGGGAAAACATGACCAATGTGAGACAGAACCAACCAATTTTAGGAGCAGATGATCCTTTTGGAGCGAATTTTGATACAACGTTTGTTTATGGTCCTATCTTTGGAAGTATGTACTATGCGGGATTGAGATTTAAAATTAAGTAATTTTAGCCACGAATTCACCACTATTTTTTTAGAAAACATTTGTGTATTCGTGGCAAATTTCAAGAATCAAACAATTATTAATAAATTCCTTCCTTTGAAGGCAAAAAATAAAAATTAATAAACGCTCACCGTCGTGGGCATGAAAATCAAACATTATGAAAAAAATAGTATTCGTAGTACTCGTATTAGTTGGAAGTGTCACTTACGCACAGAATAGAAATGCTAAAGCCACTATTGAAGTGGATGGTGTATGTAATATGTGCAAAGAGCGTATTGAAAAGGCAGCAATAAAGGCGAAAGGTGTAAAAATTGCCAATTGGGACGTCAATACCCACGAACTGAAATTAATTTATGACGAAAGAAAGACCAGTATGAAAACCATTAAGCAAAGTATTGCTGATGCGGGTCATGATACCAAAGAAATTAAAGCATCCGATGAAGCTTATCATAGCTTGCACAAATGTTGCTTGTATAGAGATGAAGCGGTAAGAGATGATCATAAAGACGACAAGCAATAGGAGTTTATCAATATGGTTATGCTCTAAATGAAGTGTTACATTTGGTCTGTATATAATGACCTTTTGTAATTCAGCTTATTTAAGGCCGGCTTTTAAAGAAACACCCATGAAAAACAAAAACGCCTCGATTCAATCGAGGCGTTTTCTATAATAGGGATGTCTAAAGTTTTGACTTACATCATGCCTGGCATGCCGCCGCCGCCCATTGGAGGCATTGATGGCTCATCTTCTTTGATGTCTACCAAAGCACATTCTGTAGTCAGAATCATACCAGCAACAGAAGCTGCATTTTCCAATGCAATTCGTGTTACTTTCTTAGGATCAATAATTCCAGCTTTCAGCATGTCCACATAAGTTTCTGTCTTTGCATCAAAACCATATTCTTTTTTGCCGTCCATAACTTTGGCTACGACAACACTACCTTCTCCACCAGCATTTTCAACGATGGTGCGTAAAGGTGATTCGATGGCACGTGCTACTATTTGAACACCAGTTGTTTCATCTAAGTTTGCAGTGGTCAATTTCTCCAATACTGATTTTGCTCTGACAAGTGCAACACCACCACCGGCAACAATACCTTCTTCAACAGCTGCTCTTGTGGCATGCAATGCATCATCAACACGGTCTTTCTTTTCTTTCATTTCAACTTCACTTGCGGCACCTACATATAGTACTGCAACACCGCCTGCTAACTTAGCTAAACGTTCTTGAAGTTTTTCCTTGTCATAGTCAGACGTTGTTGTTTCAATCTGTGATTTAATCTGGCTTACTCGAGCTTGGATGTTAGCTGCTTCACCTGCACCATTTACAATAGTGGTATTATCTTTATCAATAGTAATGGTTTCAGCAGAACCTAACATGGATAAATCGGCGTTTTCAAGAGAGAAACCTCTTTCTTCTGAAATCACGACACCGCCAGTTAAAATGGCAATATCTTCTAACATCGCTTTACGTCTGTCACCAAAACCTGGAGCTTTAACAGCAGCAATTTTTAAACCACCACGCAGTTTGTTTACCACTAAAGTAGCTAAGGCTTGGCCTTCAACATCTTCAGCAATAATCAATAGTGGACGGCCCGACTGTGCAACTGGCTCCAAAATTGGAAGGATTTCTTGTAGATTTGAAATCTTTTTGTCAAACAGTAAAACATAAGGATTTTCTAAATCAGCAATCATTTTGTCAGCATCGGTAACAAAATATGGCGACAGGTACCCTCTGTCAAACTGCATACCTTCAACAACATCAACATAAGTATCTAAGCCTTTTGCCTCTTCAACAGTAATGACCCCTTCTTTTCCAACTTTATTGAACGCTTTGGCTACCAATTCGCCAATAGTATCATCATTGTTGGCAGAAATAGAAGCCACTTGTTTGATCATTTCTGAAGAGTCACCAACTTGTTTGGTTTGCTTTTCAAGATCTGCAACAATAGCTTCAACCGCTTTGTCAATACCGCGTTTTAAATCCATAGGATTTGCACCAGCAGCAACGTTTCGTAAGCCTTCTTTAACAATAGCTTGTGCCAAAACGGTGGCTGTAGTTGTACCATCACCAGCTAAATCGTTGGTTCTGGAAGCAACTTCCTTTACCATTTGAGCGCCCATGTTTTCAAGAGCGTCTTCTAATTCTATTTCTTTTGCAACAGTTACACCGTCTTTAGTGACTTGTGGTGCACCAAAAGATTTACCAATAATAACGTTGCGGCCTTTAGGGCCTAAAGTTACTTTTACTGCATTTGCCAATGCATCCACACCGCGTCTAACACCGTCTCGTGCTTCAATATCAAATAATATATGTTTTGCCATAATTATAATTTTTTGTTTTGTAATTGATTTATTTTAAATGAGATTTCCACCTTTGCGGAAATGACTTAAATAATTAGATGATTGCAAGAACATCACTCTCACGCATGATCAAATAATCTTTGCCTTCAAGCTTTAACTCTGTTCCCGCATATTTACCGTAAAGAACGGTTTCTCCAACTTTTACAGTCATTGGATTTTTTTTGGTGCCAGCACCAACGGCCACAACTTTGCCTTTTTGAGGTTTTTCTTTAGCGGTGTCTGGAATAATAATTCCTGAAGCAGTTTTTGTTTCAGCTTCAACTGGCTCAATAAGAACACGATCTGCCAATGGCTTAATGTTTAATCCCATAGTTGTATTTTTTGTTTTAATCATGCCAAAGCATGAGGGTTAATTAATTTTATTTATTGAATTAGGTAGATGCGAAAAATGTGCCACGGGCTGCGGACTGACAAAGTTTCAGTAACAAAAAAATGCCAACAAAATTTGTTGGCATTTTAAGTATTTTAAGTCGAACTTATTTAATTGTTCGTCGTGTCAATTGGCGTTACTGCATTATCTGTGGCAGGCGCAGTTGGTGCAGGAATACTTGTGGCAGCTTCAGTGTCTAAAGCCTTAGATTCTGTTGTACCGGTTGCACCATCTATAGTGATATTTGATACTAATATCAAAACCAATAGCACTGTTGCCAAAACCCAAGTACTTTTATCCAAAAAGTCGGTTGTTTTTTTAACACCACCTAATTGCTGATTGCCACCGCCACCAAAAGACGAAGACAAGCCACCTCCTTTAGGGTTTTGAACCATGATGACTACCACCAATAAAAATGATACGATGATGATAAGAACTAAAAATATTGTAAACGTACTCATGTGCTATTTGGTATTATTTTCTTGTAATTGTTTTACTGCTTTAATTTGGTCTGCAAAGAAACTACTTTTTTCTGGATATTTCAAAATTAAAATCTTATAAGATTGAATTGCTTTTTCATAGTTTTTCTGCTCTAAATAAATACGGGCTAGGGTCTCTGTCATTAAGCTATCGTTCTTTACCAGCTGGGTCTGTGCCAAGTTAATGGAAGAGGTCTTTTGCTTAACCGGAGAGATTTTAGGGTTGGCCGTTATAAACTTATCTATAATATCTAATTTTTTCTCGAGTCCAGTTTCCGGTTTGGGCGCTTGGCTAACGAGGTGTTCAGATGGTGTTTCTGATATGGGGTCTTCCGCCGTTCGTTCTATGGGTTTAAAACTGGTCATCTTTAACCATTGCGCAAACGAATGGGTTTCGTTTTTGTCAAAATCCAAAGGTTTGCCAATATTCAATTGCTCTTCAGGAGTGGGTTGAATGTTTTTGACATCCACGTCAATTATTTCAGCCCCTTTCTCTAGAGGAGTAGTGGCCTCAATTGGTGTTTTCTCTTGAAATAACTCAGGATCCAAAACGCCTTCAGTGTCTTTAATGTGCTGTTTTAGGGCGTCATCTATTGTTACGCTTTTATGAACGGAAATATCATCAGCATCCTTGACCTCAATCCCTTTCAGTAATTCTGTATTCTGCTTGATCAGATTCGATATTTCGTTTTGGTTGAATTCCTCTGAAGTTATAAAATCAAATAAAATACTTCTATCGGTGGTGTAGGCCGCAGTAACTCTTAGCTCTTGATTGTACTTAAAACTTCCTTTAGATTTCAAACCTTTTAAATGCAATGCTCGTGCTGACTGAAAATATGGATACTCCGCAACAATCTCTCCTACCATGGTAGTATGCCCGTCGGTAAGGTGCTCAGGGTGGGCAAGTAGATATGTAAATTCCTGTTTGTTCACTTTATAAAGTTACCATTTGCCGAGGGTGGCATTTAAAATATCTTGTGTTATCCGTTCAAGAATCTCAGCAATGGCTGTGTCTTTCTGTGCACCTACCAATTGCGCCTGTCCCGGATAATCATAAAAGAAAGAAAACTGTTGGTTCAAATCGTTATCTGGATTGTTCCGCTCATAATATCTTACCCGTACACCAATGGTCAAACGGTTTTGTGCAGCAGTATTGTCAGCTGTGGCAGTGGTTGGGGAAATACGGTATTCTGTGATTTCACCTTCATAGGTTATGTCTCCTCCCGAAGTGACTAATTGCAAACTGGTTTGATTTTGAATTAAATCAGCCAATGAATTTGTAAACGTGCGCTCTAAACCTGGTTCAATTAAAGGCGCCTCATTTTGAAAATAATTCACCTGATAGGTTCTGGTTCCGGCGGGTAATGAGATTCCCGTAAATGAGTAATAGCCACAATTATAAAATAAACCAAGACTAAAGATAAGTATTAAAATTTTGAACTTTTTCACTTAGGTGTTTTTATTGTATAACGTTGGATTATAAATCGAATTGTTTGATTTTTCTATATAAAGTGCGCTCACTGATACCAAGTTCGGCAGCGGCCAATTTACGTTTTCCTTGATGACGCTCCAATGATTTTTTAATCAATTCCAGCTCCTTGTCGTGTAAGGATAAAGTTTCTTCTTCTTCAACTTCTTCTGCAAAATGGTACTTATCCGTTGCAGCCGATTCATCAATTGCGTCAGAAAGCTGACTCATTTTTTCAGGAATGGACAACACTTCCATATCTTCAATGGTCTCTTCGTAATCTTCCGCTTCATCATCGCCATAAATCTTCTGGATCAAACTTTCATTTTTCTTTTGAACGTCATGAGCATTCTCGTTTTTCATGAGTTCCATGGTGAGTTTTTTCAAATCGTTCAAATCGCTCTTCATGTCAAAAAGTACTTTGTAGAGGATTTCACGCTCACTGCTAAAATCGCTATCACTTTTTGAAGTCCTGATCACCGCTGGAAGGTTATCTCCTTGACTTGGTAAATACCCTTTTAAGGTTGTAGCATTTATGGTTCGGGTATGTTCCAAGACTGATATTTGTTCCGCAGCGTTTCGCAACTGCCTAATATTTCCATTCCACCGATGTTTTAATAGAACATCTACCGCTTCATCTGTCAATTTGATGGTTGGCATCTTATATTTAAGAGCAAAATCACTGGCAAATTTCCGAAACAATAAATGAATGTCGTCCTTACGCTCGCGTAATGGTGGTAAGTGGATTTCTATAGTGCTTAATCTGTAATACAGATCTTCACGAAATTTTTCCTTTTTAATAGCCTCAAACATATTGACGTTGGTTGCAGCTACAATTCTAACATCTGTTTTTTGGACTTTACTGGAGCCTACTTTTATGAATTCGCCATTTTCCAAGACACGGAGTAACCGGACCTGAGTAGTTAATGGGAGTTCGCCTACTTCATCTAAAAAAATCGTTCCACCATCGGCCACTTCAAAATAGCCTTCACGCGTATTTGTAGCACCTGTAAATGCACCTTTTTCATGACCAAAAAGTTCACTATCAATCGTTCCCTCAGGTATCGCGCCACAATTTACCGCTATATATTTTCCGTGTTTACGGTGTGATAGCTGATGTATGATTTTTGGAATACTCTCCTTACCCACGCCACTTTCGCCAGTGACCAATACGGAAATGTCTGTTGGTGCAACCTGAATCGCTTTTTCTATGGATCGGTTGAGTTTTGGGTCATTCCCAATAATTCCGAAACGTTGTTTTATGGCTTGAATTGATTCCATTAAAGAATTAAATATTTAGTGTTAAAAAAGAGGGTGTTATATTTGTCATAGGAACTGAAAGATTGTTGTTAATTGACCGCGTAACCAATGGCCTCCCCGATCAAGGTGGCACTGGTGCAATCCGTCACCTTTACATTTACCAGGTCACCAATATTATAATGTTCTTTAGGGAAAACCGCCACTATGTTTTGTGAGGTTCTTCCAGACCATTCGGCATCTGATTTTTTCGATTCTCTCTCAATCAAAACCTCAACAGTAGTATTCAAATAAGCTTTTGTTCTTATCTCACTGTGCTGTCTTTGCAGTTGGACGATATCATCTAAGCGCCTTTTTTTGACTGCCTCAGGAACATCATCTTCCATTTTACGTTCGGCTAAAGTTCCAGGGCGTTCTGAATAGGTGAACATATAACCAAAATTATATTTCACATACTCCATTAAACTTAAGGTGTCTTGATGGTCTGCCTCGGTTTCTGTTGGGAAACCGGCTATCATATCTTGAGAAATTGCACAGTTTGGAAGAATGCGTCTGATATTATCAATCAGTTCGAAATATTCTTCACGCGTGTGCAGCCTGTTCATTGCCTTTAGAATTCGGTTGCTGCCACTTTGCACTGGCAAATGAATATGGTCGCAAATATTATTGTATTTTGCCATGGTTTCAATAACATCCAAGGTCAGGTCTTGTGGGTTGGATGTTGAAAAACGAATACGCATTTTAGGCTGTGCTTTTGCACATAATTCCAATAGTTTGGCAAAATTAACCGCTGTAGCTTTTTGAATCTCGCTGGCTTTTTCAAAATCCTTTTTCAATCCGCCGCCATACCATAAATAACTATCAACATTTTGACCTAATAATGTGATTTCTTTATAGCCTTTGTTCCAAAGATCATTGACCTCTTCTAATATACTTTGTGGATCACGACTGCGTTCACGTCCGCGAGTAAATGGTACCACACAAAACGTGCACATATTGTCACAACCACGGGTGATTGAAACATATGCAGAAACACCATTAGTGTTTAATCTGACCGGTGAAATATCTCCATAAGTCTCGTCTTTACTTAAGAGAACATTAATGGCCTCCCTGCCATCTTCCACTTCTGACAATAGATTAGGAAGATCTTTATAGGCATCAGGGCCAACAACCAGATCTACAATTTTTTCTTCTTCCAGTAATTTGCTTTTCAAACGTTCCGCCATACAGCCTAAAACGCCAACCTTCATTTTTGGGTTGATGCGTTTTACCGCATTGTATTTTTCCAGTCTTTTACGAACGGTTTGCTCTGCTTTATCTCTAATTGAACAGGTGTTTACCAAAACCAGATCTGCCTCTTCTAAAGTCTGAGTCGTGTTGTAGCCTTCTTTAAAAAGGATGGCAGCCACAATCTCACTGTCGCTAAAATTCATGGCACAGCCATAACTTTCAATAAAAAGTTTCCGTGTGTTTTCTGATTTTTGTTCGAGTACGAGAGTTTTTCCTTGCTGGCTTTCGTCAATAATTTTCTCCATAAGTATCTTGAAACGTCTGTTGCTGGGTTTTTATCTTAGCTCAAAAAGCAACTGCAAAGATAAGATTAATTTAATCATTGTGACAAAGTGACAGTGTATAAAAATGTTTTGATTATGTTAAAAATTTATGGTTTCTTTGATTTGAATCTACTAAAAATACAACCAATGACAGTTTCAGAATTTAAGGCAAAAGTAAACAATGCGAAAGATTTGGATTTTGGAACTATTATTAATCAATCTATTGAGTTATTTAAGAAAAGTTGGCTACAAGGTTTCCTGATGCAATTGTTTGTCATGATCATGATGTTGCCATTTATGATCATATTATATGTGCCGTTCATCCTCACGCTTATTAATCAATCAGATTCGGGACAATTGGATCCAAATTTAATGGATGGTTTTTTTGCAGGGTTTTCAATAGTTTATGTTATTTTCTTTATGGCAGGTGTATTGGTCATTGCAGCCATTCAAATGGCACTCCATGCAGCTTTTTTTAGGATTTTGAAAAGTTTGGATGAAGGTCGTGAAGTGAAAACTTCTGATTTATTTTACTTTATGAAAGGGCAATACTTTGGTAAAATAGTATTATTAATGCTAGTTGCCATTTTAATTGCAATCCCCGCAGGCTTATTCTTCTATATCCCGTTGATCTATGTGCTTGTGCCAATATCGTTTTTTACAATAATCTTCGCTTTCAATCCAGAATGGTCTATTGGCGACATAATTGGATCCGCTTTCCGACTGGGGAATAAAAAATGGATATTGACATTTGGGCTGTTTCTAGTGTCATATGTAATAATCATGATGTTGACGATGATGACCTGCGGACTCGGAAGTTTCTTTGTTGCGTCGTTCATGTATCATCCTACCTATTATATATATAAAGGAGTCGTCGGTTTTGACCAATTGCGTGAATTGGACAAGATTGGACAAGGTGAAATCTTCTAAACCGTCACCTATACCATACCTATTCAATGTTATAATGCCACGCAGCAAGTATTTTAGCTTTATTGTGATTTAACCCTATGATTAATTTGTATCATTTTCGCGGTAGGATTTATAAACAGGCCTATAAAATGGGCAATGAATAAGGTTCTATGCAGCATGACACTATAAATTTGATGTTTAATGAATGAGTTGTTTTACTGGCCGTTATTATGGTGTGATGGCGTAAATAATCTTATACATGCCAAGATCATCGCAAATAGGTGAGTTATATTGAAGTTTCAAAGAAGCTCATGTCTTGCAATTAGGCCGCTTGCCTGTTTATAGGAGGTGTTACAAAATTATATTGCATGCCTTAATTGATTGAATCTTCAGGCTTTTCTTATTCTTTTTTTTCTCGTTTAACCGCAGATAAATAGGGTTAAATTTATTAAACTAGGTTGAATAATTATTTTTCATATACATTTGTACCCACAAAAAAATTAATATGGTGAAGAACTTAGTAATTGTCGAGTCCCCTGCGAAGGCTAAAACTATTGAAAAATTCTTAGGAAAAGAGTATAAGGTAGAGTCCAGTTTTGGACATATTGCCGATTTACCTTCAAATGAGTTGGGCGTTGATGTTGATGGCAATTTTAATCCGAAATATGAAGTTTCTAAAGATAAAAAAGCAGTTGTAAAAAAACTGAAAGACTTAGCAAAAAAAGCCAGTACGGTTTGGTTGGCGAGTGATGAGGATCGGGAGGGTGAGGCTATAGCCTGGCATTTGGCGGAAACCTTGAAGTTGGATAAAGCAAAAACCAAACGTATTGTTTTTCATGAGATTACCAAAACAGCCATTCAGAAAGCAATTGAAAATCCGCGTGATATTGACTACCATCTCGTAGATGCACAACAAGCACGTCGGGTATTGGACAGGATTGTGGGCTATGAGCTGTCTCCCGTATTATGGCGCAAGGTTAAAGGCGGACTTTCAGCCGGTCGTGTACAGTCGGTTGCAGTAAGGCTTATCGTAGAACGGGAAAGAGATATTCAAGAATTCAAACCTGAAGCATCATACAGGATTGACGCTGAATTTTCCAATGAGGAAGGACAAAGCTTCAAAGCTAAGCTCCCTAAAAATTTTGCGACTAAGGAGGAAGCCTATAAGTTTTTGGAATCGAATGCATCAGCCAGCTTTAAAGTAGCTGAATTAGATAAAAAACCAGCTAAAAAATCGCCGGCAGCACCATTTACAACGTCTACTTTGCAACAGGAGGCATCGCGTAAGCTCTATTTTTCGGTTTCCAAGACTATGACCATGGCGCAACGTTTGTACGAAGCCGGTTTGATTACTTATATGAGAACAGATAGTGTTAATTTATCTGATGAAGCGCGTAAAGGTGCACAAGCAGAAATTAAGGAAGCCTATGGTTCTAAATATAGCAAACCACGTAATTATAAGGGTAAATCAAAAGGAGCCCAAGAAGCGCATGAGGCTATAAGACCTACTGATTTTTCCGTACATAACGTTACAATAGATAGAGATCAGGCCAGACTTTATGATTTGATTTGGAAACGTGCCATCGCCTCACAAATGAGCGAAGCAGAGTTGGAGCGCACCAATGTGAAAGTCAGTGCATCAACCCATAAGGAGTTATTTACTGCTAATGGTGAAGTCATCACTTTTGATGGGTTTTTGAAAGTGTATTTGGAAGGCACCGATGATGAAGACTCTGAACAAGACGGGATGTTGCCAGCAATGAGAACGAATGAAACTCTCATGAACTCCTATATTACAGCCACTGAACGCTATACCAGACCGCCATACCGATTTACGGAAGCATCTTTGGTAAAGCAATTGGAAGAACTGGGTATCGGACGTCCATCTACTTATGCGCCAACCATATCCACTATTCAGAATAGAAATTATGTTGAGAAAGGGGCTGTAGAAGGTGTTGAACGAAATTATACGCAATTGACCCTAAAGGGTGGTAAAGTAAAAGATAAGGAGCTGACTGAAAAAGTTGGATCAGATAAGGGGAAGTTGGTTCCAACTGATATTGGAATGATTGTTACCGACTTTTTAGTGAACCATTTTGGAAGTATTTTGGATTATAATTTTACGGCAAAAATGGAGGCTGATTTTGACGAAATAGCTGAAGGGAAAGAGGATTGGAAAAAAATGATGAAGGATTTTTATAAAGACTTCCACCCGCAGGTTAAGGATGTACAGGAAAATGCTGAACGAGAATCTGGTGAACGCATCCTGGGCAAAGATCCAAAAACAGGACGACAGGTGAGTGTGCGTTTGGGTAAGTTTGGGCCAATGGTACAGATTGGAACCGTTGATGATGAAGAAAAACCGTTGTTTGCGAGTTTATCTCCCGATCAGCAGCTGTCCAACATCACCTATGAAGAGGCGATGGATCTTTTTCAGCTGCCAAAAACATTGGGAGAATATAAAGGAGAGACGGTAGAAGTAAATAACGGCCGTTATGGACCTTATGTTAAATATGGTGATAATTTCGTATCGCTTCCTAAAGGCATGGAAGCTTTAAACGTTGAGCTTGATTTGGCAATTGATCTTATTAAGGAGAAGGAAAAAGCAGACGCTCCTATATATATGTATAAAGATTTACCGGTACAAAAAGGTAAAGGACGTTTTGGGCCTTATATTAAATGGAACAATATGTTCATTAACGTTAATAAAAAATATGATTGGGATAACCTATCTGAGAAGGACATCGTACAATTGATAGAAGATAAAATTCAAAAGGAAATAGACAAGGTTATTCATAATTGGGAGGACGAAGGTATTCGTGTTGAAAAGGCCCGTTGGGGACGTCACAATATTATTAAGGGTAAAACCAAAATTGAATTGGCAAAAACCGTGGACGTTTCAAAATTGACTTTGGAGGATGCAAAGAAGATGATTGAAGCAAAGGCGCCCAAAAAGAAAGTAGCCAAAAAAGCGACCAAGAAAAAAACAACCACAAAAAAGAAGTAATCCATGGCCTTTAATTTTTTGTCGCCAGTTTCTGATGAGGTTTTAGCTCATAATGAGCTATTGTCTCCACAAGCATTAGGTAAGAAGTTGAGAATCCATTCCAACCAGAATGGTATTCCCGATCTCGATAATGTAAAGATTGCCATCATTGGCGTTCTTGAAAATAGAAACGATGTCAATTATATGGGTTCTGACGTACAGTTGGATAATATAAGAAAGGTCTTGTACAATTTGTTTCCGGGCAATTGGCATACCAATTTGGCTGATTTAGGTGATATACTAAAGGGCGATAGTGTTGAAGACACTTATTTTGCCCTTCGTACCACAATTAATATTTTGCTCGAGAAGCAGATCATACCGGTTATTTTGGGTGGAAGCCAAGATTTGACCTATCCTAATTATAGAGCTTATGATGGTGTATTGCCCATGGTCAACATCGTGAATGTAGATAGTAATTTTGATTTAGGAGATTCTGCCCTACCTATTAAGAACAATAGTTATTTAGGGAAGATCATTTTAGAGCAACCTTATAACTTGTTCAACTATTCAACCGTAGGTTACCAAACCTATTTCAATTCGCAAGACGAAATAGACTTGATGGAGAAACTGCATTTTGAAGCTTATCGATTAGGAGAAGTCTCAAATGCCATAAATTTAGTGGAGCCTGTTATGAGAGATGCCCACATTGTGAGTGTGGATCTGAAGTCGGTAAAAGCTTCAGAACTGTCTTCACAACAAAAGTTTTCGCCAAACGGTTTGGATGGAAAGGAGATATGTGCCATTGCAAGATATGCAGGGATAAGTAATAAGGTGTCATCTTTTGGCGTTTATGAATATCAGCACTCAAAAGAAGATCATGTTACGGCAATGCTTGTGGCGCAAATGTTATGGTATTTTATTGAAGGTGTTAACTGTAGGGTTCATGAAGATCCTTTAAATGATGCTATAAATTATCAGAAGTTTAGCGTTCTAATTGATGATGATGAGCTCATTTTTTATAAAAGTATTAAAACAGGTCGCTGGTGGATCGAAATTCCATTTTTACCAGAGGTCAATAATAAATTAAAAAAACACACGTTATTACCTTGTATGCATGAGGATTACAAGGAGGCTACACAAGGGAAAACGCCCGAGAGATGGTATAAAGCCTACAGAAAGAATAGTTTTTAATTGGTTTCACAAACGCTCGTTTCCTCGATGAAACGCATCCTTTTTGGGATGAAATGCAAAAAAAATGAAAAAAAGATTGTTTTTTAAAAAATATATAGATATGTTTACTCCCTCAAAAATATCTAACTGAACATTTAAGACTAAATAATTTAACCTCGAGTTTATATGAATATGAAGAAGTTCGCTTTATTAACCGCTGTTTTAGCTCTATTGGCTAATTGTAATTCTGGAGACAGAGGAGAGCTAGTAGGAGTTAAAGGAAAGAAATGGCATCCAGAAAAACCTTATGGAATGACACTTGTCCCTGGTGGATCTTTCATTATGGGTAAATCTGATGATGATTTGGCTGGAATTCAAGATGCCCCAACCAAGACTGCCACAGTAAGAGCCTTTTACATGGACGAAACTGAAATCACAAATAGTGAATACCGTCAGTTTGTCAATTGGGTGAGAGATTCTACAATTAGAACAAAATTAGCGATCATCGCAGATGATTTTGGTCTGACTCCTGGAGATGGAGGAACGGGAGAATTTGCATTTAAAGATGCTGACCCAGACAACATGACTGTTTATGAAAAGTACATGTATGATAACTATAGTGGTTTAGGCCCTACAGGTTATGAAGGTCGACCGTTGAACAAAAATGTGAAGTTGATTTTTGATACCAACAAATATCCGGATGAGTACTATGCTGAAGTTATGGATACAATGTATCTGCCTTTGGAGGAGTCTTATAATGGACAACGTACTTGGGATGTCAAAAAATTCAAGTTCCAATACACTTATATGGATATCCAAAAAGCGGCCAAGAATAGAAACTTGAAACGTAAAGACGTATTGATTACGGAGGAGGTTGAAATCTATCCAGACACAACCACTTGGATTAGAGATTTTGCTTATTCCTATAATGAACCAATGCACAATGATTATTTCTGGCACGAGGCTTATGGTGCCTACCCAGTTGTAGGTGTTTCTTGGAAACAAGCCAATGCTTTCTGTAATTGGAGAACATTGTATAAGAATGCGCATCAGAAAAGTAAAGGTAAACCTAACGTGAATTCATTCAGACTGCCTTCAGAAGCAGAATGGGAGTATGCCGCTAGAGGTGGTTTGCAAGGTGCAACATACCCTTGGGGTGGTCCTTACGCTATGAATGATAGAGGCTGTTTCTTAGCAAACTTTAAACCATTACGTGGTGATTATGCTGCGGATATGGCGTTGTATACTGTTGAGGCAAAATCTTATGAGCCTAATGATTATAACCTATATAATATGGCTGGTAACGTTTCAGAATGGGTACAAGGCTCTTATGACCCAGCGTCTTATGAGTATATGTCCACCATCAACCCTAATGTCAATGATCCAAATAACCAGCGTAAAGTTGTGAGAGGTGGCTCTTGGAAAGATGTTGCTTATTTCTTACAGGTAAGTTCAAGAGATTATGAGTATGCTGATTCGGCCCGTAGTTATATCGGTTTTAGAACTGTTCAGGATTATATGGGTACAGATATTACCGCGAATGCCGCAACTAACAATAATTAAAATTTTAACAACCAAAACTAAATATTAATCTACTTATTTTAACTTAACTAAAAACAAACATTATGGCACAATCATCAAGAACACGGAAAAGAATAATGGTTATGACTTACGGCTTAGGTGCTGCAGTTGTAATCCTTGGTGCACTTTTTAAAATCATGCACTGGCCTTTCGGAAACGAAATGCTGATCATAGGGTTAGTAACCGAATCCATCGTATTCGCAGTTTCAGCTTTCGAACCTATTGATGACGATCTCGATTGGTCGTTGGTATATCCTGAATTGGCAGGTGGTCAAAGTCAAACCTTAAACTTAAAGAGTGAGCAACCAAAAGATGCTGAAGGTCTTTTATCTAAAAAATTGGATGAATTACTTAAAGATGCAAAAATTGATGGCGAGCTAATGGCAAGTTTAGGAGACAGCATTAAAAACTTTGAAGGTGCGGCAAAAGGAATCAGTCCAACAGTTGATTCTATGGCAGCTACAAGAAAATATGGTGAAGAAATGTCATTGGCTGCTGCACAAATGGAATCATTGAACAGTCTTTATAAGGTTCAAATGGACTCTGCGAGTCGTCAAGCGGCAATTAATGAAGAAGCTGTTGAAAACGCTACTAAGCTAAAAGATCAAATGGAATCCTTAGCGTCAAACCTATCATCATTAAATGGTGTGTATGGTGGAATGCTTTCTGCAATGAACAGAACAAACTAATTAGTAGTTAGTTAAATTTAACCAAATCAACAACTAAAAACTATTTAGAAATGGCAGGAGGAAAATTATCCCCAAGACAAAAAATGATTAACCTTATGTATTTGGTGTTTATCGCAATGATGGCGCTTAATATGTCTAAAGAAGTGCTATCCGCATTTGGGTTAATGAACGAAAGAATTACTGATTCTAATGCATCGGCAACAGTTCGTAACGCTGCATTTATGGAAGGTTTAGCGGCAAAGGCTGAAGAGCAGCCCGCTAAATATCAACCAATTAAAGCAAAAGCAGATGCTATTGATAAACTTTCAACAGATTTCTATTCTTATATAGAATCTGTTAAAGCTGACTTATTGAAATCCGTTAAAGATCCTAAGAATTACGAGGAGATGGATAGAACTGATTTTCTTGATGAGAAATGGTTCACCGGAGACAAAATGACGAAAGCTGGTCAGGAGTTTATAGATAAAATCAAAACTTATAGAGAAGGTGTGACTCAGATTTTGGGTGAGGACAATAAAGATATTCAGAATGATATTGTTAAGAAGTTCTCAACCAATGACGAAACAACTAATGAAGGTATCAAAAAAGGATGGTTGACGTATCACTTTGAAGGCTTCCCAATGGTAGCTTCGTTAACTAAGCTAACGCAAATGCAAGCCGATGTTAAGACCATTGAATCTGAGGTGCTATCCAACATGTTGGCAGGCGAGCAGGTAAAACAATTGTCAATGAAAAATTATTCGGCAATCGTAATTCCTGATAAAACGGCATTCTTTAGTGGCGAAAACTTCAAAGGTAAAGTGGTATTGGGTCGTTTTGACAATACGCTTAATTTTGAGAAGATTGTGATCAATGGTAGAGAATTGGATAATATTGAACAAGGATCAGTCGTGCTCGATTTTCCGGCAGGTGCTGTAGGTGAGCGTGATATTTCTGGAACAATGCAATTTAAGGAAGGTGACGAGATTGTTGAAATTCCTATTACCAGTAAATACGCTGTAGTGCCAAAGCCAAACTCTGCTACTATTTCAGCCGATAAGATGAATGTGGTCTATAGAGGTGTTGATAACCCAATGACTATTTCATTTGCTGGTGTTTCTGATAATAATGTTACTGCTACTGCACCAGGATTGAGAAAAGGATCAGGTGTTGGTAAATATGTG
Organism: Gelidibacter maritimus; assembly: GCF_014062315.1. Classification (GTDB taxonomy): domain Bacteria; phylum Bacteroidota; class Bacteroidia; order Flavobacteriales; family Flavobacteriaceae; genus Gelidibacter; species Gelidibacter maritimus. Next base: position 11,438 of record NZ_JACGLT010000008.1, on the reverse strand, counting down.
ATGAGACCTGGATCTGGAAAAGAGGTAACCATTAATGTTAATGGTAAACTTCCAGATGGTTCTCCTGTAAATGATAAAGCATCATTCAGAATCAAGGATATTCCTAAACCATCGGGTACCATTGCGGGACAAGCTGATAATATTAGCTTACCAAAATCCAATGTGGAAATAGCCACGGTCAACGCTAAACTATTCGATTTTGATTTCGATTTAGATATCAATGTGACCTCATTTAAGATTAAGGTCCCTGGTCAACCAACCGTAACCGTTAACGGGAATAGAATGAATGATCAAGCAAGAAGCGCATTACGTAAGGCGTCCAGAGGTGATGGCGTGCAGATCTTTGATATTAAGTCGGAGATAAAAGGAAATAGCAGTATTAAATTACTCCCTGCATCACCAGTATTTATAGAAATATCAAACTAAATATAATTTAGGAACAGTTATCACGTTACATACATCAAGATATTGATGTCCCAAATAATAATTAAAAAGATGAAATTAAAATATTGTTTATTAACCGTTTTAAGTATAGGGTTGGCAATGAGTTCAGTTGGTCAGACCAATTTGCTCAACGCAAAGACACCTGATGAAATTGGGGTAAAATCTGAAGCCCAAAAAGCATTGGATAATGACAGACCGCTTGAATACGGTTATGTTGATGATAGGGATATCATGTTTTCAAAAATGACTTGGGAAAAAGTTGTTCTTGATGAGCGTGTCAATTTTCCACTCTACTATCCAATCGATACCAATAATATAGGCGCCAATAGACGTTCCTTATTTGACGTTCTTTGGAAAAACGTAAGAGAAGGTAAAATTGAAAATGTTTATGACGATTCTTATTTTACCACTAAACGTCAACCAAGAGATATTCAATCCATCATGTCAAAAGTGGACACTTTGGATATTGGGTACCAGCAATACAATTCAGAAGGATTTGTATCTCCAGAATATATTATCAAAAGAGATATTCAATCTTATGATATCACGGCATACCTTATAAAGGGATTATGGTACTTTGATAAACGTCAAGGCGAATTAAAATACAGACTTTTAGGTATCGCACCAGCGGCACCTGATGTTAACTTTATTGACTCTGATGACGAAGCCAATAAAGAGCCTATTGCATTGTTCTGGGTGTTTTATCCAGAAGCTAGAAATATTCTGCACGAAGCAAAAGCGTTTAATAACAAAAATAGCGCGATGCCGTTTTCGTTTGACCACTTGTTAAACTCAAGACGTTTCAATGGTTATATGTATAAAGAAGAAAACGTTTATGGCGATAGAGAAGTCAGTACTTACGTTGCTGATAATGCACTTATGCAGCTCTTGGAATCTGATCGGATCAAGGATAAGATTAGAGACTTTGAACAAGATATGTGGGCTTACTAAAAAATGGCCAGTCATATAAATATAACGCTCACTTTTTAACAGTGGGCGTTTTTTATTCCCATTAGTGGCTATTTTTAGATTGAGCTTCCTGATTCCTGAACGCATCAAGTCCTGAGTGGTCCATCAATTTGATGTGAGAAATGGGCTTAACTATCTAATTACAACATTCTTGATCTCTAAAAAGAGATCAGGTTAAGCGTGTTTAACGGATTAAAGTTGTTTATAATACTTAAATCATCCTTATTTGATATTATGAAAAAAGTCGATTATATAATTGTTGGTTGCGGTTTGGCAGGAGTTTCTTTTTGTGAAGAACTGCGGACTCATGAGAAATCATTTGTGGTATTTGACGACCAATCTCAGCAATCGTCAGTAGTTGCAGCAGGATTGTATAATCCCGTAGTTTTGAAACGTTTTACGGGCGTCTGGAAAGCTGATGAGCAGTTAGATATGGCGGAGGCATTCTATGCGAGCTTGGAAAAACTATTGGGCGTTCAATTAGATTATAAATTGCCTGTTTATAGAAGGTTTGCTTCAATTGAAGAACAGAATGATTGGTTCAATGCCTCTGACAAACCAGCACTGACAAATTTCTTGTCTTCAACACTCATTAAAAATAAAAACGCCGCAATTGATGCACCTTATGGATTTGGAGAAGTCCACGACACCGGTCGTATTGATACAGCAAAATTGCTAAAACATTATAAACTATTGTTAAAAACTATCAATAGCTATAGTCAAGAAACATTTGATTACTCTTTAATGTCCATTCAAGAAGATCAGGTATGTTATAAAAACATTAACGCTAAATATATTGTTTTTGCCGAGGGCTTCGGGATGGTTAACAATCCTTTTTTCAAAATCCTTCCACTTAACGTAGCAAAGGGTGAGGTGTTGACCATCAAAGCACCTGATTTAAAAATGAAGTTCATTCTAAAATCCTCCGTATTCGTGGTTCCAGAACTTGATGATTGCTATTCGGTGGGCGCTACTTATAATTGGGAAGACAAGACCCAAAATATAACAGAAGACGCCAAAAACGAACTACTCAATAAATTAAAAAGCGTTATTACTTGTGATTATGAGGTTGTCAATCAGGTAGCAGGTATTAGGCCGACGGTTAAAGACAGAAGGCCGCTTGTTGGTACACATTCAGAGCATAAAAACGTGGCCATCCTGAATGGATTGGGAACTCGTGGTGTTATGATTGGCCCTTATGTAGCTAAACAGCTCTATCAACATTTGGAAAGAGGTGGGCTATTGGATGCCGAAGTTGATATCAAACGATTTTAATGTAAGACACTCCAAAATTGGACGTCACAAATACATCAGAAAGGTTAAACACGGTCTTTTGAATCTTGTTTTTTAGCCAACCTCTCGTCATAATTCATGAATAGGTTTATCCATATATTACGTGAAACTCGCATAATAAAAGGCATAAAAATAATAAGCGTCACTATGATGACAATAAATGAAGTGGTCAAACTCAATCCCAGAATTAGAAAACTGATGATAAATGCTGCGACTGAAAAAGCAACTCCAACCCCGTAACTGACATACATAGCACCAAAGAAAAATGAAGGTTCCATACGGTATCTGGTATTGCAATTACTACACCTTTCACGAATTTTTAAGATGTCCATTAAAGCGAAAGGGTTTGGGTTAACGTACATAGATTCTTCATGGCATTTAGGACAGGTACCAGTTAAAACACTATACAACTTACTTCCTTTTTTTATCATGGTAATTGATTACTTTTGCATTTTGAAATAAAAAACAAAATTAAGGTTTTTAAAACCAATGTTTTGTAACAATCCTACAAATAATGCTCAACGTACACAATCTTTCTATTTCTTTTCAGGGCGAATACCTTTTTGAAGATCTTACATTCATGCTCGGTGCTGGCGACAGAATTGGACTTATCGGCAAAAATGGCGCAGGTAAATCGACCATGCTTAAAATTCTATCAAAGGAAATGGAACCAGATTCTGGGCAAATTGCTGCTGATAAAAGTCTAAGTATTGGGTTTTTGAAACAGGACATCGATTTCGTTTTAGGCAGAACTGTTCTTGAAGAGGCTTATGAAGCCTTCAAGGAAATTAAAGAGTTGGAGGCTAAGATGGAGGATATCAACCATCAATTGGTGGAGCGCACCGATTATGAAAGCGACATTTATCATCAACTCATGGTAGATGTAAGTGACATACAGCATCAATATGAAATTAACGGCGGTTATAATTATCAAGGAGAAACTGAAAAGATTCTTCAAGGTTTAGGTTTTAAACGGGAGGATTTTAATAAGCTGACCGATACTTTTTCAGGTGGATGGCGTATGCGGATTGAACTGGCCAAATTATTACTTCAAAATAATGACATCCTACTTTTGGATGAGCCTACCAACCATTTGGATATTGAATCCATTATATGGCTCGAAAGTTTTTTAAAGAATTATGTTGGAGCGGTAGTTATTGTATCGCACGATAAAATGTTTTTGGATAATGTGACCAACCGTACTATTGAAATTTCTCTTGGCCGAATTTATGATTATAAAAAGCCGTATTCTCAATATTTAGTACTTCGGAATGAACTGAAGACTCAGCAATTGGCATCGCAAAAAAATCAACAAAAGCAGATTGAGCAGACTGAAAAGCTTATTGAAAAATTTCGGGCTAAGGCTTCCAAGGCAACTATGGCCCAATCGCTCATAAAGAAATTGGACCGTATGGACCGGATTGAAGTAGATGAGGATGACAACAGTGTGATGACTCTGAACTTTCCAGTTTCAGTGGTTCCTGGTAAAGTAGTGGTTGAAGCGCACCAAATTTCAAAAAAATACGGCGATTTACAAGTGCTTAAAAATATAGACCTGAGTGTTGAGCGCGGTAGCAAAATTGCATTTGTTGGACAGAACGGACAGGGAAAGTCCACTTTAGCCAAGATTATCGTAGGCGAATTGAAACATGAAGGTCATTTAAAACTCGGCCATAATGTGCAAATCGGATATTTTGCGCAAAATCAAGCAGAATATCTAGATGGGAGCAAAACGGTATTAGATACCATGATTGATGCCGCCAATGAGAAGAATAGGAGTAAAGTACGTGATATTTTAGGATCTTTTCTTTTTAGAGGTGAGGAGGCTGAAAAATACGTGCGTGTCCTTTCAGGAGGTGAGCGCAACCGTTTGGCGCTGGCCAAATTGTTATTGCAACCTTTTAATGTTCTGGTAATGGATGAGCCTACCAACCACCTTGACATCAAATCTAAGAATGTTTTGAAGGAAGCCTTAAAACGATTTGAAGGGACTTTAATTTTAGTATCCCATGATAGAGATTTTCTTCAGGGCTTAACTAAAAGTGTGTATGAGTTTAAGGATCAGAAAATCAAGGAGTATTTAGGAGATATCGATTTTTATTTAGATCAGCGTAATGTTGAAAACTTGAGAGAGGTAGAAAAACGCGATGTGGTTAAAGTTGAACCTAAAGAAACCAATAAGCAGTCTTATGAAGATCAAAGGAAATTAAAATCCTTGAATAATAGATTGAGCAATGTCGAAGCCAAGATCAGTCAACACGAAAAGGATATCAAAACGATGGATGTTGCGCTTGCTACTGATTATGATAAAACAGTTGCTGACCCTAAGTTTTTTGAACATTACGAAACAAAAAAGAAAAAACTATCCAAGTTGATGACCGAGTGGGAATCTGTACATGAAGAACTTGAAGCATTGGGCTAAAAAGATCATGGAAGAACATTTTTTTCAATGCCCATATTGCTGGGAAGCTATTTCAATGCTTATTGATTACTCCGTGCCACATCAAAGCTATGTGGAAGATTGTGAGGTATGCTGTAATCCGATTCAAGTAACCCTATCGATTTCTGAGGGTGAACTCGTAGATTTCAATGCAGAAAATATTGAACAGTAACTTTTTTTTAATCGCCACTTCTTCCGTCTAAAAATTTCAGTGTGTTACATGTTAAAGTGATGCGTAAATGTCTTATTTTTAGGGATATGCAAGAGGCTTTTCTACATTATGTTTGGCAATTTAAAAAGTTTGATACCGCAAAGTTGAAAACAACGGCTGGGGAGGCTATTATATTGCATAACAACGGGCAGCATAATTTAAATAGCGGCCCAGATTTTTTTAATGCACAACTTGAAATAGATGGCCAATTATGGGCGGGCAACGTTGAAATCCACATAAAGTCAAGTGATTGGTATGTGCATAATCATGAAGTGGATGCCGCGTACGATAATGTCATCTTACACGTAGTGTTTGAGCATGATACAAATGTTTTTAGAAAGAATAACACCATTATTCCCACTTTGGAATTGAAGCATGTGATCCACGACAATGTGTTCAGAAATTATCAAAAGCTCCTAATGTCACCACATAAATGGATCAAATGCGAACCTGATTTTGCTGAGGTTGATGATTTTCTGATTTCCAATTGGCTGGAACGGCTTTATATTGAGCGGCTTGAGCGAAAATCAAGTGGCATTGAGAGCTTGTTAATGTCGTCAAAAAACGATTGGGAAGGCGTGTTGTTTAAACTATTGGCTAAAAACTTTGGACTAAAAGTAAACGGAGAAGCATTTTTCAGTATGGCCACTTCTTTCGATTTTTCAGTGGTCAGAAAAATACAATCGCAACCGCTTCAGTTGGAAGCCTTGTTTTTTGGGCAATGTGGATTGTTGGATGTCGAGGTCGAAAATGGTTACTTTCAGAGTCTATCCAATCAATATCAATTTCTAAAACAAAAATTCAATCTTTCTAATATGAAAGTCATTCCGCTAAAGTTTTTCAGGTTGAGACCCCCAAATTTTCCCACTATCAGATTGTCGCAATTGGCGATGCTATATTACGAACACGCTAACTTGTTTACAAAATTAATGACTGCAGAAACCATTGAGGATTTATACAGATTATTTCAAGTTAGCACGTCTGAATTTTGGCAATCACATTTCACTTTTGAGAAATCATCGCACGATAGAAAAAAACCGTTAACTAAAAACTTCATTGACTTATTGTTGATCAATACCGTCCTTCCATTAAGATTTTCTTATCTGCAACATCAAGGTAAAAATGCTTCGGAATCTTGTCTGATGATGGCCCGAGCAATTGCTTCAGAACAAAATTCAATCATCAAAGCTTTTAATAATTTGAAACCTGTTTCAGATTCTGCCTTGACCTCTCAGGCATTGATTCAACTTAAAACAGAGTATTGTGACAAGAATCGGTGTATGAGTTGCGCCATTGGCAATTCACTTTTAGTAAAATAACAACTAAGTTTATTAGATAAAAAATCAGTAATTTGCAGCATGAACATTTTCTATAGGTCTTTATTGTATTTTCAGAAGCGAGGCTATTACGTATGTCAACGTATTGCAGACCGATTGGGGATTAGGGCCAAAGTGGTTAGAACGTCGTTTATGTACCTCACCTTTGTAACACTCGGTTTTGGATTTGCCCTTTATCTATTTATCGCCTTCTGGATGCGAATTAAAGATTTGATTTATACCAAGCGTTCTTCTGTCTTTGACCTATAATTGAGATTCAGCTTGAAGCTGACCCTTCCAAATAGCACACTACCTTTTATGATATTTCATGACTGAAGCGCAGTTGAAATTCGTTTTTATTTCTGTCAGTAGGTTTTAATTCTTACAGATTCTCGATTCTTGGAACCGTCTATTCATCAACCATTGAGATTTATATCGAGAATATAAACTTATACATAGATGGTTCTGTTTTCATTTTAACAACCAAATCTTTATAAAATCATTTTTTTTTAGCATCTTGTGATGGTTTTTGACCACGTATTATTAACTAACTAAAATCCACTTATGAAGAAGTATCTTCTTACCCTATTTAGTACATTATTGCCAATTTTATTTTTCGCCCAAGATTTTGAGATAAAAGGAGAGGCATTTAATCCATCTGACAATATTAATGATGGAATTATTAAAGTAACTGTCTCCGGCGGTGTTCCACCTTACTCTTACCGATGGAGTAATCAGAGTACACCTTTAAACTCCAATGAAGCTACTGGGTTAACTGAGGGAATTCCATACTCGGTTGTCGTAACGGATGCAATAGGGGATACAAAAACAGTGGTATACACGGTAAAGACCCAAGCAATAACCGAAGTGTTTAATGGTACAATGACCCCTGCAGTAGCTACTTTAGGGGCCGTTTTATTTTGGGACCCATTTGCCACGGTCGGAATTTATGACCCTGTTGTCTATGCGGATGTTAAGCCAATTGGTGTTCCGGATTGGTCCAACGAAGTAGATAATAAATATATTCTTAAAAAATGGCTTCAAGCAGAGGGGGCTCATGTAACTAAGGACACGCCCATTGCAATTATAACAGACAAAAATCAAAATGAAATTACCGTAAACGCTTCTGCAAGAGGATCTTTGAAACATCTCACTGCTGAAGGCCAAGTAATTTATAACTCTGAAAATCAAAAGCATGTGATTGAGCAAGGCGCCCATTTTTTTGGTGAAATTGTTTATGATAAGCCTTTGGTTTTAACACACCCTAATGGTGATCCTTTGACAAAACCAATACCTTTTATTGTTATATGGTTGGTTTTAGGAGCTTTGTTTTTTACTCTGAGAATGGGTTTTATCAATTTTAGAGGGTTCAGACACGCTATTGATTTGGCGAGAGGTAAATATGACGATCCTGAAGCGCCCGGTCAAGTCACACACTTTCAGGCTTTGGCTACAGCGGTTTCAGGTACGGTGGGTCTTGGTAATATTGCCGGAGTGGCAGTTGCAGTCTCGTTGGGTGGAGCAGGAGCAACATTTTGGATGATTGTTTGTGGGCTGTTAGGAATGTCCACCAAATTTGTGGAATGTACTTTAGGTGTAAAATATAGAGATATCTTACCCGATGGCCGCGTGTTTGGTGGTCCGATGAACTATTTACGATATGGGCTTGAAAAGAGACAAATGAAAGGTCTTGGTAAAGTTCTGGCTGGATTGTTTGCAGTTTTAGCTGTTGGTGCCTCTTTTGGAGGTGGCAACATGTTTCAGGCCAACCAATCTTTTGAACAATTGGCTGGTCAATTTCCAATGTTGGCAGGTCAGGGTTTTTGGTTTGGAATCGTAACAGCTATTTTGGTAGGTGTGGTAATTATTGGTGGAATTAGCAGTATTGCTAAAGTAACAGGTAAGGTAGTTCCTATTATGGCTTCTATATATATTATTGCAGCAGTAGCCGTTATTATCATGAACATTCAAAATGTAGGTCCTGCATTTGCTGCTATTTATGACGGCGCCTTTAATGCATCAGCCCTAAAGGGAGGAGTCATTGGTGTTTTAGTTATTGGATTTCAACGTGCGGCATTCTCTAATGAGGCCGGTGTTGGATCGGCAGCAATAGCTCATAGTACAGCAAAGACCAATCATCCGCCATCAGAAGGATTTGTCGCTTTATTAGAGCCATTTATTGATACAGTGGTGGTGTGTACGTTAACCGCCTTGGTGTTGATATTTACTGGTATGCACGAAGTGGAAGGTATGGCTGGTGCGCAATTGACCTCTGACGCTTTTGGAAGCCAAATTTCCTGGTTCCCTTATGTGTTGGCTTTGGCCGTTTTCTTATTTGCCTTTTCAACCATGATTTCATGGTCATATTATGGTATGAGAGCCTGGACTTACTTATTCGGAAAAAGTAAAAGAATCGAATTCATTTATAAAATGTTGTTCTTGGTTTTTGTGGTCATTGGTGCTTCCGTTAGTTTAGGTGCCGTTCTTGATTTCTCTGATATGATGATTCTTGCTATGTCTTTTCCTAATATTATCGGATTGTACATTATGTCAAAAGAAGTCAGGATTGATTTAGATTCTTATGTTAAAAAACTAAAAGCAAATTTGCTTTTTAAAAGGCAGGAGCCTAATAAATAAAAAACAATATGGCATATAAGTCCCATTTCAAGTTTTCTAACAGTCAACGGAATGGGATTTTTTTGTTGGCCATACTCATCATTGTTTTTCAGTGTATTTACGCTTTTGTCGATTTTTCTTCGGAAAGCGTACAGGCTGATAAAATAGCTTTGGAAAGGTTTCGACAACAAGTCGATTCGCTAAAAAGAGCAGAGATAGATAAGAACACCCCGAAAGTCTATCCGTTCAATCCAAATTTCATCACTGATTTTAAAGGTTACACGCTCGGGATGACTACAGAAGAGATTGACCGCTTATTGCAATTTAGGGAAAAAGAACAATGGATCAATTCAGTCCAACAATTTCAAGAGGTGACCAGAGTTTCAGATTCTTTACTGGATGTTATTTCGCCATTATTTCAATTCCCAGACTGGGTGACCGATCCAAAGCCTAAAATGAATTGGTCAGATAATTCTAAGAATCCATCAGGAGATAGCCCTAAAACGTATGACCAAAAAATCGACCTAAATAAAGCCTCAGCCCAAGAATTGCAAAAGGTCAATGGCATTGGTGAAAGACTATCTGATAATATCGTCAAATATCGAAATAAGTTTAACGGAGGATTTATTTCTGAAATCCAACTCCAGGATATCTACGGGTTAACACCAGAAGTGATAGAGCGTATCACCAATGATTTTGCAGTAAAAACACCTCGACATGTAGAAAAGATAGATCTTAATACTGCTACAAGAGACCAACTGGTTACAATTCAGCATATTGATTATGAGATTGCACATTATATCATTGAGCAAAGAACCTTGAGAGATGGATTCAAATCATTTGATGAACTATTGAAAGTTAAAAAGTTCCCAATCCGAAAATTCGAGATAATTAAGTTATATTTGACCCTAAATTAAATGAAAAAGAAAATATATGAACAGCATGTACTTCACCGAAGAACATCAACTTTTTAGACAAAGTTTACAGGATTTTTTAAAGAAGGAAGTCGTTCCTCATATTGATAAGTGGGAAAAGACAGGCACCATTGAGCGCTTTATTTGGAAAAAATTTGGTGACATGGGCTTCTTCGGAATCAACTACCCTGAGGCTTATGGAGGTATGGATCTCGATTTGTTCTACACTGTAATTTTTCTTGAAGAGTTACAAAAAATTAATTCTGGTGGCTTTGCAGCGGCCATGTGGGCACATGCATATCTTGCTATGACGCATCTCAATAAAGAAGGTAGTCATGAAATTAAAGAAAAATATTTAGCACCAAGTATTACAGGAGATAAGATTGGCTGTTTATGTATTACGGAACCATTTGGAGGAAGTGATGTTGCAGGCATGCGGACCACAGCTGAAAAGAAAGGAGATACTTATGTGGTTAATGGTTCTAAAACTTTTATCACCAACGGTATTTATAGTGATTATTTAGTCGTTGCTGCTAAAACTGATCCTGAGGCTGGCCATAATGGTATGAGTATTTTTGTTATGGATAGAGATACGCCAGGCATCTCAGCTACCAAACTGGATAAATTGGGATGGAGAGCGTCTGACACTGGAGAAATTGCCTTTGACAATGTCATTGTTCCTGCCAATCAACTTATGGGAGAAGAAGGTAAAGGGTTTCCGTACATCATGCAACATTTTGCTTTGGAAAGATTAATTATGGGAATCAATTCTCATGCAAGAGCAGAATTTGCACTCGAATATGCCGTTCAGTATATGTCTGAACGCACTGCTTTTGGTAAAACCATAGATAAATTCCAGGCCTTACGCCATAAAGTAGCGGATTTCTATACCGATATGGAAATATGCAAAGAATTCAATTATTCTGTAGCATATCGCTTAAACAGAGGAGAATATATGGTGAAAGAAGCCACAATGTCCAAGTTGCATTCTACCAAAATGGCTGATGAGGTGATATATGGTTGTCTTCAGTTTTTGGGTGGATATGGGTATATGGAAGACTATCCGATGGCGCGATTGCTTAGAGATAGCAGATTGGGCCCCATCGGAGGCGGCACTTCTGAGATTTTGAGAGAAATCATCGCCAAAATGGTGATTGATAAAAAGGACTATAAACCGGCCACGTAACTATATTGATCAGCATTTTTGGCGAAAATTCATTCCAATTGCGCCAAAA
>NZ_JACGLT010000070.1 GCF_014062315.1 Gelidibacter maritimus | reverse complement strand
CGTATCGCAGTTATCTGTAGCGGTTACTGTAGGTACCGTTGGAATGGCATCACATTGCACCGTAACATCAGCAGGTACGCCGACAAGGATTGGATTCGTTGAATCGATAACCGTAATAGTCTGCGTATCAGTAGTTGTATTCCCGCCGTTGTCGGTTACAGTCCATTCACGTACAATAGTTCCGATACCGTCCACGACAGTATTACTGATTTCAGAATAGCTGACCGTAA
>NZ_JACGLT010000007.1 GCF_014062315.1 Gelidibacter maritimus | reverse complement strand
TGATGTGCAGCTTGAAGCCGTGGAACCAGCCCATGGTGGAACGCCCCGTAGTGGCGATGCCCTTGAAGACCCTATGGTTGGGGATGCGCTTGTTCTTGCACACCCTTACCGGGGTCGAGTCGATAAAGGAGATGCCCGAGCATTCGCCCATGCAACAGGTCTTTAGGAACAGCGTCATGGCCATCAAGTTCTGTTGCATAAGCTCAGTAAACCTATTGTAGGAGACCGTGTCGGGAAAATCATCTTTCATATGGGTCTTCACGTAGAAAAGATAAAAGTGCTTGAAACACCTAAAACCGCTCAACTGAAAAATAACCGCTATCGTTATTATCTCGCTCTGGGACATAACGGGAGGGCGTTTGGGCTTGTTGCCGATAAGGGATCTGTCGACCACTTCGGAATATTCCCTGCAAAATTCATCGACGATACAAAAAATTTCAGTAACTTTAGAATAGATTATCATGGATAGGTTTTTAGATTAAAAAATTGAATTTCAACACTTTAATTTACTAAAAATCTATCTTTTTTTATACAAAAAAATCAAATATTATCAATCGAACTCAGGTTAAATGATTAATTAATATGAGAATAAGTCACTCTTCAGTCCCGAAAACTATATGGGGGAGCAAGGCCTATTCGGGTTTTAATTGAGCAATCTCAACTTTTTTGGACTAATTGCGGATATGCTATAAAATAATTGGCAAGTCCATGTTTACAAACAAATTTCAATTCTTTACAGGCACTCTCAAAGATAATCGCAGAGATTTTAATTAATTTAGGCACAAATACAAAAGAGCATGCCAGAATTACCAGAAGTTGAAGGTTACAAAATTTTTATAGACAGCACCTCCTTACACAAAAATATTGCCGCATTTGAATGTCGCGATATCCGATTGCTAAAGGCACCCATTGCCGATTTCGAAAAGCATCTGATCCATGAAGAACTGATTGAAACACAACGTATCGGAAAGTATCTATTCATAAAAACCTCGGGCAAGAAGATACTTGTGATCCATTTTGGCATGACCGGTCGCCCCAATTATTATAAAGAAAAAGATGACCGTCCAAAATTTGGACATATTGTGCTCACTTTTGACAATGGCTTCCACTTTGCCTTTGAGAACAAACGTAAATTTGGTTGGTGGGACTTGACAGACTCCATTGAAGATTACAAAGCAGCTCGCAACCTCAGCGATGATGCAAGAGACATCACTTTAGAAGATTTCAAAGTGTCATTGGGCAAACGGAAAACGTTCATCAAAGCAATACTCATGGATCAAAGTGTGGCGGCTGGCGTCGGCAATTGGATGGCGGATGATATCTTATACCAATCTAAAATACATCCAGAGCAAAAAGTACAAGACCTTTCCGAAAAGGATATCGAAACCATTTTTAAGGCCATGAAACACGTCATAGAAGTGGCGATTGAAAACGACGCCCACCACCCGGATTTTCCTGAAGATTTTTTAATCCATAATAGAAAAGAAGGCGCCACTTGCTTTCATACCGACGCGGAAATCCAGAAAATAAAAGTGGGTGGTAGATCCACGTATTTTTCTCCAAGATGGCAAATATTAAAATAAATAGGTATCAATTCTCATTTTAATTTACCTGAGATTAAAGACCAGGACAAGAACTAAACCTCTTCTTTTTTGCGATCAGGGAACATCAAACTAAACACATACCCGAACACAAAACAGGAAGCCACTCCAAAAAACGAATACATTAAAAAGCTGATGTCCGTAAATACGCTAATGTACCAGATTAAAAGCGCACTAACTACCAGCCCCATTAATGTGCCTTTAGCATTGGCTCTTTTGGTAAGCATTCCCAAAAGAAACATGCCACCCAATCCTCCTGTAAACAGTCCTAAGAAACGGTAAAATTGATCCCAAAGCGATTTGATTTCCGAGCTCGCCATCCATAGTGCCAAAAGCACACCAAGAACACCCGTAATCATCGTGGCACCTCGTGCTATCCTTAATAATTTATGATCGTTTACTTTTGGTCGGAAATGCAAATGGAAATCGTTGCAATAAGCTGTTGAAACCGAATTCAAACTGCTACTGATACTCGACATGGCCGCGGAGAAAATTCCGGCTACCAACAAACCGGAAACACCAATAGGCAACTCCCTGACAATATACCACGGGAAAATAGAATCATTATTAGAAATTGCTGGCGAGAGCTTGCTGGGCATTTCAGAATAGAATATAAATAGCAGTGTTCCAATTCCAAAGAAAATAATGGTTGCCGGTAAGGTCAATACCGCATTGGTATATAATGTTTTTTGCGAATCCTTGACGCTGGAACTGGTCAAATACCTTTGCACAATGGTTTGATCAGTCCCCTGAGTGACCATCGCCGAAGCCAGACCACCGATAAAGACCACCCAAAAGGTGGATTCCGTGAAATTAAAATCCATATTGGCAATGTTGAACTTATCATGATCGGACGCGTAGTTAATCATCTCACCAAAGGAGGTTTCTGTATGCAGCATAATCCAAACTACCGCCAAGACACTACCTCCCAAGAGGACAATCACCTGCATGACATCGGTCCAAATTACTGCTTCAATCCCCCCAAATGTGGTATAGAAAATACACAGCACGCCCATGATTAAAATACTGGTCTCCACAGGAATTCCAGTAACAATAGAAATGGCCAAAGACGGCAATAACAATACAATGCCGATGCGCCCTAACTGAAATAAGATAAAAGACAAACTTCCAAAAGCGCGCGCGGTATAATTAAAGCGGTCCTCAAGATATTCATAGGCCGTTTTTATTTTCAATTTATTGAAAAATGGAATGAATACAAATGCAATGACAGGGGTGATGAGGATGGCAGTTATATTCAGGAAAAAGAAAGACCAATCAGTTACAAAAGCTTTGGCAGGAATGGCCATAAAGGTGATGGCACTTAACAGCGTTCCAAACACACTTAAACCAGACGCCCACCATGGAATCCGTCCACCACCCACAAAATAATCTTCGGTGGATTTTTGTTTACGCGCAAAATAGAGCCCAATCAAAACCGATATCATCAAATACAAAGCAAGGACGCTATAGTTGAGCACGCCAAAAGGATGTGCGGCATCAGCAATTTTAAAGCTTTGCACTCCCGAGGTACGAATGCCAGGAGAGACCTCACCCGAGACGATTATAAAATCGTTGTTATCTTTAAAAGCAAGCGTAGTAACCGGTATTTCTGAAGGCAAAGTGGCATATACAAACCACTTTTTGGTAATGGTATTGTAAGCCAATATATCCTTTGAAAACCCAGGGTGATTATTTAAAATAGCATCACGTCTGGAAGTCAATTCGGTTTTTATGCTGTCGGTTGGTTGTGCTGCCAATTCCAAACCGATGGTTTCCAATTCATCAAAAAGTATGGCGTCACTACCGCCGTAAACCATAATATGCATAGAGCCCATAACTTCGGCCGAAGCACCCATCAGTACTCTTGGAGCTCCTTTTATTAGAAGATCACCCTCCTCTGCCCAAGTTTTATTTTTAAAATCATAAGATAAATAGGTGGTTAAAGCTTTGGACTTCTCCCCTACTATTTCATTTCTACCGCCAATGACAAATAGTTTTTTTGTGGTTTGCGTCTCTTGAACAGCTGTGGTATGAAGCGCTCTCGGATGACCAGGAAAATCAGATAGTTTTTCCCATTGTTGCTCAGATTTTAATGACAACCTGTAAAACGAATTGGTACTGCCTTCAACATTATTCCCTCCAACTACATACACAGCATCTTCAAATAGAACGGCGGAAGAAAACGCCAAAGGCTCCGGAAGATTTGGATATTTTGTAATATCAACCTCTTTCGTGGCACTATTATAAGCCATTAGGAAAACCTGATCACTTATATCACTTTCATTATTACCACCAATACACAAAACGCCCTGCGGAGTTGATACAGATGCCGAATACCCCAACGGCATTGGCAATTTCTTTGAAGATAAGCGCCATTGGTCGTTTTCAAAAATAAAAATGGCATCGGTCCATACTTTTTTACCGCCTTCCCATGGCAGACCCTCTGGGAAGTTTGCGCCGCCAGCGGCTAATAACACACCATTATGCCCGCCCCCCATCATTCCAGCATATCCAATAGAGGCCGTGGCGGTATTTTCGGCAGGTAAATTGGGTAGTTCCGTAAATTCCAATTTGGAAATTTCTTGACCAAACGATTGTATCCAGGTAAAAATGATAACTAATAAAAGTGCCGATTTTAGAATTCTCTTCATATTGGGAAAATTTACGTATAAATGTTACTGCTTTGTTCGGATACCAATTAAATTTCTCTCAAATTTGCTTGTCATATTACCCATTAAAATGGCATCTAAACAATATTGCCAAAAAATATGGCTAAATATAATAAAATAGAATTAATTGTATTATGTATTACATATTAATTTATGGATTTGCTTTGTTCACTTTATTAGCGTAACTATTAGCCTATACAACTCGCTTATCTAACAGGGCTTAAATTATTTATTAGATACTAACCATTGTTATGAAAAAACTTCTTCTGTTCTCATTTTTGATCTTAAGCTATCATGCTTCATTTTCACAAGTTGAGATTACTGAACATGAAATCAAAGAGCATATCCTATTTTTAGCTTCCGAAAAAAATGCTGGTCGCTTTCCTGGTACCAAGGCCAGCCGTGATGTTGTAAGATACATCATTAAAGATTTTAAAAAACAAGGTCTTCGTCCTTTGGATAAAAATTACAAACAAAAATTCAAAGCCCGTTTACGTGTTGATAAAGGCGAACCTGAAAAGCCCCTCGTAAAAACTTGTAATGTTATAGGGTATCTTGAAGGTAATGATCCTATTCTAAAAAACGAATATATTATTTTAGGAGCCCATTATGATCATTTAGGAATGGGTGGGCCATCTTCAAAATCAGACCAAAGAAATACGATTCATTACGGTGCCGATGACAACGCCAGTGGTACAGCCACACTGATGGAAATTGCCGAGAAAGTGGCCGCCAACAAAACCGAGTTAAAACGCAGTGTCATTTTTATCGCGTTTGGAGCTGAAGAACAGGGGTTATTGGGAAGTCAATACTTTGTTGACAACCCGTTAGTTCCACTATCACAAATTAAACTCATGATCAATATGGATATGGTAGGCAGGATGAATTCTGAAAAACATGTGTATATGAATGGCGCAGGGACCTTCCCGGGAGGTGTCGAGTATATGCAGAATTTAGGTGAATCTCTAAACCTGACCCCGATTGTCCATGCTGGATCGGTGGGCGGCTCCGACCACGTATCGTTTTTTAAGAAAGATATATCTGTTCTAGGTGCCCACACAGGTGCACATCCGCAATACCATCGCCCGGAAGATACGGCCGATTTGATCAACGTTCCAGGGCAAAAGCAAGTCAGCGACTATATTTACAAAGCTTTAATGACATTCGCAACCACCGATTATAAAATGGGGTTTATCCCACAAAACTAATTACATCATAAAATTGGAACCCTTTTTAACATCGTTTGCGAAATAAAGATACGTCCAGCTCAATGAAGCTGCCATCCGTCGAAATGTTTTCTATACCTCCCAATAAATTTATATATTTTGAGATTGATTTATAAACAAAATTTACCATCTAATAGCTGAACCACCCATGAGAATTATTTTATTTTCTTTAATCGCATTTATTTCATTGAGCAACTGCACAGAAAAAACCAGATCTTTTACAGCATCTGAAATCGCAATTCTTCCACAACCATCGTCTGTAGAATTAAATGAAGGGTCTTTTGCGATTCAGGATGGACAGCAGATTTTCTCTAATCTTGAAGCACAAAAAACCGCTGTAGATGACCTCCAGTCGTATTTCTCAGAAACTTCAGGATTTAAAAGTTCAGTAGTTGAAAGTTACGGCGCCTCTATCAGTTTTGAACAAAAAGAGGATTTAGCGCCAGAAACATACCAGTTAATTGTATCACCAAAAAAAATAAGCATCTTGGCCAACGATGACGCAGGATATTTTTATGGCGTCCAAACCTTGAAGCAATTGATCTCCATTGAGACTTCAGAAGATTCGCAGGACAAGACTTATTTGGTGCCATCAGTTAGCATTAAAGATAGTCCGCGATTTAAATGGCGTGCCTATATGCTTGATGAGTCCCGCTATTTTCACGGCGAGGAGTTTGTAAAACAAATGCTTGACCAAATGGCCTTGTTAAAAATGAACACCTTCCATTGGCATTTAATTGACGATGCAGGATGGCGGATTGAGATTAAGAAATACCCACTCTTGACAGAAGTTGGTGCCTTTCGTGCCGATAGTGAAATTGAAACTTGGAATAGTGGAAAAACTTCGGGAGAGCCACACGGCGGATTTTATACGCAGGAACAAATTAAAGATATCGTAGCCTACGCAGCAGACCGAAACATTACCATCGTTCCGGAATTTGAAATGCCAGGCCACTCTAGTGCGGCCATAGCAGCATACACTTGGTTGGGAACTGCTGGCGAAGCTATTGAGGTCCCAGTGAAATTTGGACGTTTGTACGACAATTATGATGTCACAAAACCAGAAGTTGTCACTTTTATCAAAGACGTTTTAGACGAATTGTTTGTGCTTTTCCCATCCGAAGTCATCCATATTGGTGGTGATGAAGTGGGTTATGAAGTTTGGGAGAAATCGGCCTCGGTTCAAAAATACATGAGAGAACACGACATTAAATCGCCTGCTGACCTTCAAGTCAATTTCACCAATAAAATTTCTAAATATATTGAAGAAAACGGCCGACGCATGATGGGCTGGAACGAAATCCTAGGTAAAAACATCCATGCCGATTTTGCGGAAAAGAAAGATGATAAGGAAGCAGAAACAGAACTGGCAAAAAACGCCATTGTTCATTTTTGGAAAGGCGATTTGGATTTGTTGACGGAAGCTGCGAAAAACGGCTATGCCATTGTAAATTCACTGCACAACAGAACCTATTTAGATTATAGCTATGAGTCCATATCTTTAGAAAAGGCCTATAGTTTTGACCCTATTCCTGAAGGTTTGGATGCACAGTACCACAAAAATATCTACGGTACAGGCTGTCAAATGTGGAGTGAATGGACACCGACCAATGCCGATGTAGAGCGCCAAACTTTCCCAAGAATCGCGGCTTATGCTGAAGTGGGCTGGACAGAACTGGACAATAAAGATTACGACAGCTTTAAAGTTGCCCTTAAAAAAATGCAAAACCATTGGGATGATTTAGGCATCAATTACTTTAAGGATTATGATGACATTGAGGCGGAATAAAACTGAAGGCTTCCCGCTTGCGTTATAGCTGCGAACGGTCAGGAGATTTTCTGGTTTTAAGTCATTTCAAAGCAGTAAGTTAATCGCGAAAAATAGCACTTTAAAATGGATAGCATTAGTGACTCCTACAAGAAAAGATCCACGAAGCATCAAAGCCTTCGGTGGGAAAATCAAAAGTTTTATAACTGCAAAGACACAAAGTAAAATGGTAAAGACCGCAAAGCCATATCAAATAATTATTTTAAAACCGTTGGTCACGTTGCGCAATCTTAGTTTCCGACAGCTATCGGATCATGATAAAAATCACTACCATGTTAAATAATAAATCCCAATATAAATTTGAAAATAAAAATGAAACTAATCTTTAAATCCCTATTCGTTTTTTTAATTCTATTGACTTACAGTTGTCAGAATGTCAACAAAGATTTTACCGTGGCGCAAACCTACGAAGAGCCTCAGGACCCTTCGCCGAACACCGATCAGGATTGGGAAGCTGTCTCCAACGGATTACAGGCTTCGGTAACCTCAACGGATATGCGTTTTGTAAAAAGTGACATCCCGAAATTAGAAAAGAAAACCACCTGGTCAGGAACCGCTTGGAAAGGGGAGCGAATCTCTGCACAGATCGTACTATGGAGCAAGGACTCTCTTACAAAGGTGACTACTGAGATGTCCGATTTTAAATCAGAGGATGGCAAGAGCTTACCTTCATCTATTGCCAAAATCAATTTTGTAAAGTATGTTATTACTGACGAGTTTGGCGAAGGCTGTGGACACAGAAAACCTGAGGATTTTGATGCTTCCTTGGCGGCGGACGCCTTAGACCCTATTTCTTCTTACGCTCTTAAGTCCGAAACAACCCGACCTATTTGGCTTACCATGAATGTACCATCAGATGCTCAACCTGGCACCTATACCAGCACATTTGACGTTCATGTACAAGGTCAAGACACCCAACAATTTTCTTTCACACTAAAGGTAATTGATCAGACACTACCAGCGGCTACCGACTGGAAATTCCATCTTGATCTGTGGCAAAATCCGTTTGCCGTTGCCCGTTATCACAATGTTGAACTTTGGTCAGAAGCACATTGGGATTTGTTAAAACCTATTATGAAACGCCTTGCCGATGCTGGACAAAAAGTGATAACAGTATCACTAAACAAAAGACCTTGGGGTGGACAAACCTTTGATCAATTTGAATCAATGATTGAATGGCGTAAAAAGACCGACGGTACTTGGACTTACGATTATTCCATTTTTGATCAGTGGGTACAAAGGATGATGGATTTAGGGATAAAAAATCAAATTAGCTGTTACTCCATGGTACCTTGGGGCAATGAGTTTTATTATTTTGATGAAGCAGAGAATAAAGAAGTAAAAGTTACTGCTGCGCCTGGCACCAAGGCGTATGAGGACTTATGGATACCGTTTTTAGATCAGTTTAAAGTGCACTTGGAAAAAAAAGGCTGGAACAACATCACCCTAATAGCCATGGACGAACGCGGACCGGAAGAAATGACCGCCATGCTCAAACTACTCAACGAGCATGCACCAGAACTGGGAATTTCATTTGCTGACAACCATAAAAGCTACAAACTCTATCCAGATGACCTCAAGGATATGTCTGTGGCGTTCGGTGATCCTGTTGATGAGGAGGATTTAAAACTAAGACGAGAAAACGGCTATATCAGCACTTTTTATCTGGCCTGTCCACATGAATTCCCAAACACTTATACATTTTCGCCTCCTGCAGAAGGAGCACTTATAGGCTGGTACGCCATGGCGGCCGATTTTGATGGCTTTTTACGTTGGTCCTACAATAGTTGGGTGGAACACCCCTTGCAGGATTCACGATTTATAACCTGGCCCGCTGGAGACACGTATATTGTATATCCGGAAAACAGAAGTTCCATACGATTTGAAAAATTACGTGAAGGCATTCAGGATGCTGAGAAAATCAGAATTCTGAGAGAGGATTTAACCAATAGGAAAATGTTGGATGAACTTGATCATTTAGACCAAGTTGTTGCCCAATTTAACATCACTTCAAAACCGAAAAACTTAGAAGCCATGCTCAATGACGCAAAAAATACATTGAATATTTTGGCAGAAAAACTTAAATAAACCCAAGGTTCCGATAAAGATTAAAGAACCCTACAAACACCCATGTTGACGTGAATAAAACACAAAAACTTTCAAGTACTAAAATTATGAAGCTTTTACTTTCTGGATTATTCTTTTTAACGACCTGTTTTGGCATTGCTCAAGACCTCGCCATTAACCCAACTCCCCAACAGAGCGTGATTTCTAATTATATAGACACGCCCACACAATTTAAGTTAAAGATTAAAACTGTTGATAAAACCACACAAAACCTGCTTTCTAATTTTTTTGATGAAGAGATCATTGGCAGAAAGGGCTATACGGTAACCGTTGGCGATGTTAATGACCGGTTTCATAGAAAATTTCTAAAAAAAGTACCTCAACATGCAGAAGGTTATTTTATTAATAGTAGTAACAAAAAGATTACAGTAATTGGTAGAGATGCGCGTGGCACCTATTATGGCGTGAGAACCCTATTGGCATTATTATCATCGGACAAATTTCCACAAGGTGAAATTATTGATTATCCCGATGTTGTTGCACGCGGTGTCGTAGAAGGGTTTTATGGCACACCTTGGAGTTTTGAGCACAGGATGCGTCAAATTGATTTTTATGGGGAAAATAAGCTGAACACATATATATATGGCCCAAAAGACGATCCTTACCACAGCTCTCCAAATTGGAGAAAACCTTATCCATCCGAAGAAGCCGACCAGTTAAAAAAGCTGATCGATCGAGCAGAACTGAACCATGTCGATTTCGTCTGGGCAATTCATCCAAGGAAAGATATTAAATGGAACAATGACGACCGGAATGCCTTACTCCATAAATTTGAACTCATGTACGATTTAGGCGTTCGCTCCTACGCTATTTTTTTTGATGACATTTCTGGTGAAGGCACCAATCCCACACAACAAGCAGAGCTATTGAATTTCTTGCACAATAGATTTATAACTGTCAAAAAGGATGTTAAGCCATTGATCATGTGCCCAACCGAATACAATAAAGGCTGGTCCAAACCAGACGGTGGCTATTTAGAAACCTTAGGAAAGGAACTTGATCCTTCCATCAGAATTATGTGGACGGGCAATACTGTGGTGTCGGATATTGATCAGGAAACGATGGACTGGATCAATGCCAAAATTCAACGAGAAGCTTTTATATGGTGGAATTTCCCTGTGTCTGATTATGTGAGAAACCATCTGCTTTTAGGCCCCACCTACGGCAATGGTAAAGATATAGCCGATGATGTTTCTGGTTTTGTAGCCAACCCAATGGAGCACGCGGAGGCATCCAAAATCGCTATTTATGGTGTCGCCGATTATACGTGGAACATGGCCGCATATCAACCCGAAAAAAACTGGTTGAAAGCCTTAAACGTAGTCATGCCCGAAAGCCATAAGGCCTTAGAAATTTTCGCAAGTCACAATAGCGATTTAGGCCCGAATGGCCATAAGTACAGACGTAATGAATCGGTCAACTTTGCACCCAAAGCGGATGCATTTCTGAGAGACCTTGAAGCCAACCAAAACATTGAAAATTTTGAAACCGTTCAAAAGGAATTCCAAGCGATGGTTGAAGCCTCCTATATTTTATTGAACAGTAAAGATAACCCGGTGCTTTTGGATGAGATCCGCCCTTGGGTAAAACAGTTCCAACTCCTTGGACAATCAGGTCTTGCCATGTTGAATATGTACACCGCATTACAAGATAAACAAACGGACGCTTTTGAAAGAAGTTATCAAGCACTCAAAGCTATAAAAGCGAAAATGTATGCGATAGACCGTACCGAAAACCAGAACCCCTACCAACCCGGAATTAAAACTGGCACTTTAGTGGTTTCACCGCTAATTGATAAAGGGTTTCTATATTTGACAAAAGCCTATAACCAAGCTTTTGATAAACATCTGGAAGTGGATGCCAATTATAATCCACATCTATTATTTACAAATATTGAGCAGTTAAAAAATCAGCCGATCACTTTAAGAGATAGAACATTGGCATTGAATCCGCCATTGGAAGTAATTAGTATTGCGCCACATGAATATATTGGATTTGAGCTTCTTGACGACACCCATGCACACAAAATTGCTTACAAATTGGCACCAGCTAAAGTTTACGAGCATTTAACACTTGAGGTTTCCAGTAATGGCACAGAGTGGACTTCTCTGAAAACAGAAGTTAAAGAGGACGTAGTAAAAGCTTCTGTCAACAGTGAGGTTAAGTTTATACGAATCATTAACACCTCAGCGGGAATAGAAGAAACTAAACTCGAACATTTTACTGTAGCATTGAAGTAAATTTTTAAATCACATTGTATTTCATATAAAACAGAAGGCAAAGTAAATATTAATACTTTGCCTTCTGTTTTTTTATATGAGCACCCTCAATCCACTATTCCAAACTTCGGTATAACGTAGGGTAATTTTTTAGTCGGCTATTAATATTTTTATCTAATAACGCGCGAATTCAAAAAATTTAGAACTTAATTATAGTATACATATAGGCATGGCATTAGACAGTTTTACTAAACTGCTACCATTAAAAGTCGACAATAACTTTATCGCATCTTATAGGGACAACGACGCTTTTGAAGTAAAATTCATCTTTGATAAAGACCATACTTAAAGCAAATCAATTATATTTCTGTTATCGATTGAAGAACAAACAGCTTAATAGCACTTATTCTTTAAAACAGAGAATGCTTAGTAGTACCCTTTTCTAAGACATTTTAATCTTTAAACTCCCAGACCTTTACATAATCAATAGCCATTTCAAGAGGGAAATTCTCAGTAGAAGCCACCAGTCCAGGCCAAAAATTAACGCCAGATTGGCCTTTATCAGCACAGGCATGATTTAAGATGATATAATAATCGGTTTCGAATGGCCATCGCTTCTCAAAGTCGCCTGTAGGCTCATGCACCATGGTCAATTCGTTATTCACATAAAACTCTATACGATTTGGTGATTTCACAATTCCATAAGTGTTATACTCTGATTTTAATATGGCAGGTGTTTTGCCTGTCGAAATATGTTTGGCATTCCCATCTGATTGATGGATGACCTGATGGACAAAACTATCGTTGTTAAGATGTTCCATAATATCTATTTCGCCGCCATTGGGCCAGCCCGAATATATACCGGTTTGAGGCATTAACCATATCGCTGGCCATCCACCTTGACCAGCGCTATTGAATTTTGCTCTGACTTCAATTTTTCCATATTTGAAACTGAATTTATCCTTGGTCTGTATCGCTCCGGTTTCGGGGAGGTCAGTCTCCTCGTTCCAACGTGCGCGAAGATGCAGATTACCCTTTTTGACTTCTGCCAAATCAGCATCATCAACAACGTAACGATTCCATGGTGATCTTCCTTGTTCTGGCGGAAAACTCGTCCAAAATTCTGTGTTGTATGCTGTGCCGTTAAATTGGTCTTCAAACACCAACTTATATTTAACGGATCCGTTTTCATTTGGGCTTTTATTGACAGCACATGAGCTGAGCATACTACAAATTATCAGAACGAATGGCAAACGATACATCAATGAACTCATCTTAATCATCTAATGGTTTTTTCCTTTAAAGTTTATAAAACATATTTAATTCAATTTCTAAGGCTATGGGTTATCGGTTATCGGTTATCGGTTATCGGTTATCGGTTAAGAAACAATAAAACATTCTAACATCTGACTGTCCGCTTGCCCAACCACTTGCCGGCAGCTTTTGCGTAGGCGGAACTCTGAACCCTGAACTCTAAACTCTGAACTCTAAAAACATCGATTAATTCCACCTCCACCCATTACTTATTATAACTCTCTATATACTTTTTATCCAGCGCTTCTGAATCTTTATACTTTATGCGCGTTTCCTTAAGTTTCTGTTTCATTTCAGCAACCACCGTGGCATATTCAGGGTCATCAATCACATTATTGACTTCTTTTGGATCTTTTTTGCGGTCATACAATTCCCATTCGTCCACATCGTAATAAAAATGGATAATCTTATAATCCTTGGTAGCGATACCATAATGCCTTTTTACAGCGTGCTCGGCGGGATATTCATAATAATGGTAATACACAGCATCTCTATCCCAAAGCGCCTTCTTGCCTTCTAAAAGTGGGACCAAACTCTCGCCTTGCATGTCATTTGGTGCCGTGACGCCGGCGACTTCCAAAAAGGTTTGGGCAAAATCCAGATTCTGCACCATTTCATCTTCTGTGATACCTGGCTTTATTTTATTTGGCCATTTGATTAATAACGGGGTTTTAAACGATTCGTTGTACATAAAACGCTTGTCGAACCAGCCGTGTTCGCCCAAATAAAAACCCTGATCTGAGGTGTAAACCACGATGGTATTATTGGCAAGATTTTCATCATCCAAATAGTCCAGTACGCGACCTACATTATCATCAACCGATGCAATGGTTCCTAAATAATCCTGCAAGTAACGCTGGTATTTCCAAACGGTAAGCGTGGAATCGTTCATGGTAGGATATCGTTTTTTGAAATCTTCATTAATTGGTCCGTAAACCGCATCCCAACTGGCGCGCTGCTCTTCATTCATCGTGCCTAAACTTTCACCCAGACGACTCCATTCCTGAATACCCAATTCTTTGACGGTTTGTGGTGTTAATTTGGTATCATTAATAAGCGACATGTGTTTCAAAATTCCCATTTCGGCAGTTTTGGCTGCAGTACCTCTGGTCTTATAATCATCAAATAAGGTTTCTGGTAATGGAAAGGTCTTTTGAGTATATTCCTTATAATACTTTTCACTTGGCAACCAGGCGCGATGTGGCGCTTTGTGCAAGTACATCAACATAAAGGGCTTGTTTGGATCTCGGCGATTTTTCATCCAATCCAAAGTCAGATCAGTTGTGATGTCCGTAACGTACCCCTCAATGATCGTATCTCCTTTTTGAGTAATAAATCGCGGATTGTAATAATCGCCCTGACCAGGTAAAATCTTGAATTCATCAAATCCTTTTGGGTTGTTGCCAAAGTGCAATTTTCCAAACATGGCGGTTTGATAACCTGCTTTCTGAAGAATTTGCGGAAACGTAACATTGGCGGTATCAAACTTACTCAAGTTGTCTATTTTCCCGTTGATATGGCTGTGTTTACCAGTAAGTATCACCGCTCGTGATGGCGCACAAATGGAATTGGTGACCGTCGCATTCGTAAAAAGCATGCCTTCGTCAGCAATCCGATCTATATTTGGCGTATTGATTAACGTTTTGTCATAAGCACTGATGGCTTGATAAGCATGATCATCGGACATGATGAAAATGATATTAGGTTTTTCATTTGACGTATCTTCTGTTTTTGCAGAAGTATTAATTTGCTTACAGCTTACTATGAGCAGGCCACCAATAGCAATGAATAAGTGTTTAAAATATTTCATGTAAAATTTATTTTTAATTTAATGCTTTTCGGTTTTTAAAATCTGCAAAGTATCATCGACCATATCTGCAGTTCTAATATATTTCATTCTTAAGTTTTGACCAATTCGAGGTAACTATTCCAACATCGTTTCAACAGCCTATTCGCTCTGTGGAAACTCTGTGGAACTCTGTGGAACTCTGTGTCACATCTTTTAATACCGATCAAAAATCCTCAATTTCCAATCGTTAATCCCCACTTACTACTTAAAAAGTGCTTCCACCCCATCAATCCTAAAGGATTCATTTTCGGGAGTCTTATGCTCTTTCTTCACAATCTCATAAAATTTCTCCAGCATTTCGGGATGTTGGTCCATGATATTGTGCTCCTCTCGGATATCAGTTTCCAAATCGTACAACTCGACTTCCTTATTGCCGCCTTTTATGTTTTTCCAAATCATTTTCCATTTGCCCATTCTTACGGCGACCTGTCCATTATAACCGGCGAATTCCCAATAGAGGTACTCGTGTTCCTTTTGTTTATCGGTATTTGTCAAGGTGTTATAAAAACTAATTCCATCGGTCGGCGTATCGGTTTGGACATGGGCAATTTCATTAAAAGTAGGCATCATATCATAAAACGCAGACATATGATCGCTGGTCGTTCCTGCCTTGATTCTTGCTGGCCAAGTGGCTATCATCGGTACCCGGATGCCGCCTTCGTAAGTATAGCCTTTCCCCCTTCCAACCTGTTCTTGCAATTCCCCTCCACTGTTGAACCATACCGGATCTGCACCGCCATCATTTGCCGGACCATTATCTGATGTAAAAATAATTAAGGTGTTATCATATAAGCCTTCGTCCTTTAAGTAGCTCACCAATTTCCCAACATTTTCGTCCAAGTAAGAAATCATAGCCGCATAGGACGCATGCGGATACCGTGTTGGAAAGTAACTTCCGCGCTCTTTCTTGAAATAATACGGATCTTCATCACCGAACTTATCAACGTAATAATCCACCCATTTTTGTGGGGCTTGCAACGGCACATGTGGAATAGGGCTGGCCCAGTACATAAAAAACGGCTGCTTTTTATTCTTATCAATAAAAGCCATCATCTTTTCAAAAATCAATTCAGGACTATAATCGGGTTGTTGGTATTTCGCATAGGCCATCAATGAAAATTCATCGCTATCCTTGGCTAAACCTTCATGAGGCGCTACGGTATCATTTTTAAGGTGGTAGCGGATTTCATTTTCGTACAAATGCACGGGAGTGTAGGTATGCGCTAATCTTTGACAATTGTATCCAAAGAAATAATCGAAACCCATTTCGGTAGGAATGGATTCAGTCTGCGGTGCACCCAATCCCCACTTTCCAACAATTCCTGTCTTATAATTGGCCGATTTTAATAAATCAGCAATAGTAACCGTATTTTTTGGCATTGGGCGTTGACCTTCCAAAGTGGAATCGGCAATCATGGCACGATAGTTCCAGACGTTCCCACGCTCTGTCCATTCATCATTACCACGGATACTCGCATGGCCGCCGTGCAAACCGGTCAGTAGTGATGCTCGAGCAGGTGCACATACCGGCGAGGCTGAATAATGCTGGGTAAATAGCATCCCTTCTTTGGCTAAGGCATCAATGTTTGGCGTTTCAATTTTAGTCTGTCCGTATACGCCCAAATCGCCGTAACCCAAATCGTCCGCAAGTATATAAATGATGTTTGGTTTCTGAGATATCGCCACATGTTCTTGGTTGGCTACTTTCCCGTTTTTACATCCCCACATGAAAACCATGCAGCTTAAAAAAATAAAGATTCTTAATAGTTTCATTTTTTATCTGTTTATTTTGATATAATCGATTCTTAATAGAAGCATTTAATCTCAATTGTGAGTTATGGAGTTTATTGTTTTAAAAAAAGCTGCCTACTGTAATGGTTAAGCAAATCGCTAAAGCAATAACACTAATTAAAGTCAGGATTTTTATTTTATGTTTTACAAGATGGTGTATTCCAATAATTATAAATATTATTTGAGCCAGCATAAAAGGAATTGAGAGCATTTCTTGAAAAACACCAATGATTACAATATCTACTTGATATTTATAAAGTATATAAATACCAAAAAAATAAAGAATTATTACAGAATTTATGATGATAAGATTTCTATCTGTGATTAGCTGCTTCATTTTCGTTCATTTTGCAATAGATTAAATATTAAAAATGATTCGTTGCAATGTTTATTTTTCCTGTTTTCAATCCCTTTCCTGAAACTGTTAATACAATCTCACCTGCATCTTCAGCCGATTGTACAAGAACCACTAATTTACCACTAAATAATTTCATAGTGGGCAAGTGGAACATCTCCAATGAGGTTGCATCGCCATTAGCGGCCGCTCTGTACGATCCAGTGCCCTTGACGTCGAAATTTAATTGATTGGTAGCGGTAGGACATGGAATTCCGTTTTTATCAACTACAGATACCGTAACAAATGCCAAATCCTTACCGTCTGCTTTAAGCTCAGTTCTATCAGCTTCCAAAACAAGTTGATAGGGCTTGCCTGCCGTATGTGTTTCTTTTTCTGCCACAGCGTTTCCATTAGCATCGTAGGCCACGACTTTTATAGTGCCTGGCTCATATTTGACGTCCATCCACATTAAACGATACCGTTGGGTTGGTGTACTCTTATTTTTAGTTTGAATGCCCATGCTTTTTCCATTCACGAACAATTCGGCACTATTATAACTGGTATAGACAAATACAGGTGTTACTTCGCCCTCTCGGCCTTCCCAGTTCCAATGTGGGAGCATGTGCAAGGTGTCATCGTTGATATTCCAACGGCTTCGATACAAATAGAATCGGTCCTTAGGCAAGCCAGCCAAATCACTGATTCCAAAGTAAGAGCTTCTCGATGGCCATTTATCATCATACGGTGTGGGTTCGCCTAAATAATCAAAACCGGTCCATACAAACTCGCCAATCACCCATGGTTTATCATCCTGCAACACAAAATCTTCATCCGGAATGTTAGACCAACTACAGGCTTCCAAATCATAGGAGGAGGATTGCAAATCAGGATATTGTTTCATTTTTGCTTCTACCACTGGGAATTTATAGATGCCACGGGAACTCACAGTAGATGCGGTTTCTGAACCTAAAATCATACCCTGCGGAAAGGCTTCATACGCTTCTTCATATAAGTGCACACGGTAATTCAACCCTGGAATATCCAAAACGGCTCCAAATCCTGACGCTATTGTGGCCTTAACCTGATCCATACCCACAGTGACCGGTCGGGTTGGGTCTTCACGATGGAAAATGTCCTGCAACCATTTGGCGCGTTTGGCGCCTTCGCTTCCCCATTGGTCAGGCACTTCATTTCCGGAACTCCACATGACAATACTGGGGTGATTTCTGGTGGCATGCACCAAATTGACCACATCTTTTTCAGCATCCGTATCAAAATACAAATGATAGCCATTTTCTACTTTGGGTTTTGCCCATTCGTCAAAACTTTCTGCTAAAAACAAAAAGCCCATTTCGTCACACAGTTCCAATTGTTCCAATGAGGGCATGTTATGGGAACTACGAATGGCATTGGCACCCAGGTCTTTTAAAATGGTCAATTGTCGGCGTAATGCTGCGGTATTAATGGCTGTGCCGATAGGTCCCAAATCGTGGTGCAGACAAACGCCCTTAAATTTGATGATAGAATCATTCAGGCTAAATCCTTTCTTAGCTTCGTAATTTATTTTCCGAATCCCAAAACGGGTCATGGTTGCATCCTTTAGAACATCATCAGAATATAGTTGCGACGTGGCTGAGTAAAGATACGGATGGTCCGGACCCCATAATATAGGATTGTTTACCGCAATGTTTTGTTCAAATTCGTTGCCATAAATAGCATTAGTGGTATCCTGTGAAACGAGGTTGCCCTCAGCATCTTTAATTTGGGTAATTAATTTTAAGTTTTCTCCAGAAACTTTAGTCTTGACATTCACTTTTGCTACCGTAGCAGTGATTAATGGCGTGGTAATAAATGTGCCCCACTGATCAATGCTGTTCTTGTTTTTGACAATCACTCGGACGTTGCGATATAAACCCGCGCCAGGATACCAACGTGATGATTTTTCACGATTGGACAATCTGACCGCTAAGATATTATCTTGATTTGCTCTAATATATTCAGTAACATCAAAATAAAAATAGCTATATCCGTAATTCCAGCTGCCCACTTTTTTTCCGTTAAGAAAAATTTCGGGTTCGCTCATAGCCCCTTCAAATAAGAGAATGACTTTTTTATCTTCGGAAAAATCTGGAACAGAAAACTTGGTACGGTACCACCCCACCCCAATATAAGGCAAGGCACCAGTGCGGCCAGTTTTTTCAGTGGCCACCTGCTCGTTGTTTTGGACAATGGCGACGGTTTGCTTGTCTATTTCTTTGTTGAACGGACCTTTGATGGCCCAATCATGTGGCACAATAACGTTTTCCCATTTCGAATCGTTAAAAGCCTCTAAATAAGCATTCTCAACATCGCCTTTATGAAAACGCCAGTTTTTTTCTAAGGTCAACACTTCTCTGGTTTTTTCTTGAGCACATACAGATACGGTCAATGCCATACACAAAGCGACAAGCAGGGTGTTCTTTTTTCTTATAAAAACATCAGCAATCTTCATTTTGGACTTAAAATATATTTATATATCATTTAGACGACACCTTAAATCATCATTTATAGATGATCGATACACCGGTATTTAAGATGTCGCCTCTACGAGGCTTATTTTTACTAATTTTCATTGGCTACAAAGATGTCATCCCTATGGGATTTCTGAGCTCCTGCCTGCCTGCCTGCCGGCAGGCAGGAGCGACATCCCAACGCACCATAATATTAATTCTTATTTATTCTGAAACACATTGAATGGTTTTGACGTACCATCAAGAGTCAAAACTACAACGCCGTGTGAAGGCACTTGAAAACCTAAAGCCTTATCTGTACTCGTCTCAAAGTCCTTCTTTGCCCATAAATCGCGATAACTATAACCTTCTGAAGGGTCCAAACCTACAGTTTCTAAATCAAAAGAAATCATTGCCGTTCTATTTGATCTGTTCAACAAAGTGACCGCCACTTTTCCGCTCATCGTCGAGATTAACGGTTTTGCCCAAACTTCCAAATCGCCACGATCAACCAGTCGGCGCGCCTGATAGACCAATGGATCTTGATTGAGCGCAATAATCTCTTCATTGGTCAATATGGATATGGTTTCATCGGTCATATATCGCAAATCATTTCCTGCTAAAAGTGGCGAATTCATCATACACCACATGGTAAAATGTGTTTTATCTTCTTCATAAGTCATTCCTCTCCCCACTTGTAACATGTCCATATCATTGACATGGCCGGGAGACGAGTATTTCCACAAATCGGCATTCAAATCGATGATGTTTAGAATCGAACTAAATTCGTTGGAAATATCACCTGAAATCCGCCACGAATCCGCAATTTGCAGTGCCCACTCGCCTGGAAATTCCCAACGGCAGATATTAAAAACCGTATTGGGTTTGATCTCTTTGATGATATTGGCGATTTGTGTGTAGCGGGTTTCTTCATCAAGCCCAAGCCAATCGCCACCGCACCAATCGACTTTAATGAAATCATAATTCCAATCGTTGAGCATCAGTTTCAAATCTTTACGATCGTGCCCCATCAGTCCAGAGCCAACACCAATAGTGTCATTGTCCCAATGCGACGCACAGGTATTGATGCCGGCGTCAGAATAGATTCCAGCTTTTAAACCTTTGGAATGGATGTAATCTGATATCACTTTCATCCCATTTGGAAACCGAACAGGATGGACGAGCAAGTCACCATGTTCATCACGACCGGCAAAAAAACCATCGTCCACATTGACATAGGTGTACCCAGCCTGCGCCATCCCCGAAGACACCATAAAATCTGCTTGTGCTTTGATCACTTCTTCGTTAATATCGACGTGAAAATTATTCCAACTGGACCAGCCCATAATCGGAGTTTGCGGGTTCAATAGGGCAGGTGAACTATTTTCATTTAAATCAAACGGTCTTGGATCTTGCTCTTGGTTTTTACAAGATACAAGCATCATAACCACAAAAAAGAGACAACATCTGATCATTTCAATATATTTTAAAAAACCAATATCGACTTTCTGCGTGTTGCATTAAAGTCGATATGGCATTTTTTTATAAACTTATTTTAATTAACTATTTCTCAATAGGTACTATCCAATAGGAGTAAGAATAGTCCTTATATGGCAGCATGTATTCTGGTAAAGGCAATCTTCCCCAACTATTGATACTCCCCAGTCCCTGTTGGAAACCATCAATATTGACAAACACTTCTTTGCGCGGATCAATTTCTCCCGCATGCTCTTGTTTTCTTTCGTCGCCACTGTGTAAATCGTCTTCTCTATAATTAAGCGCGGACACCGAAAAAGGTTCTTCACTCACAAATTTAATTCCCGATCCATCTTCCATTGTGAGTTCAGCCCAACGAACGTCCAATTTATTACCAGTTTCCTGTGGTCGGATGTATGGGAAGTACTGCTCCTCAATGGTTTGTTGGTACAGCCCTACTTTTGCAGCATGCTGTCTATCGGTGTAGGCTTCAAAAGGTCCTTTGCCGTAATAAGTAATATTCTTATAGGTTTCTGGCAGTTCTAATGTGTTGCCAAATTTATAGAAATTTGAATGCTCTCCTTTTAACGCTTTCAATTGGTTGGATACTTTTACCGCACCGTCCCCATTTACCACGAAGGTTTCAATAAGTTTGGCATCGCCGCCAAACAAGTCTCTTGTAAATGTAATTTCAATTTCAGTTTTTGAAAGCTGTTTTACTGACGTAGTAACCTCGCCACTTGTACCTGCATGTTTCCAAGCTTTATATCTTTTTTGTGTTCCAGCTCCATAATCATTATCGGTTGGCGCACGCCAAAAGTTGACTTGCGGACCTTTTTCCAATAAATTTTTATTGTTGTAATTAAAGTCGGTGATCGTACCTACTTTTTGATCAAAAGCAATCGAGAAATTGTCGCCTGTAACCGTTATGACGTCGCCCTGTGTCTTTGAACTTACCGAAGCAGTCGTAGCTTCGGGAACTTGAACCTTTCCTTCCTGAAGCTTAAATTGCTCATAAGCGACAACATAACCTGCATTTAATAAAGGTTCGTCTGACTTTAATGATGCAGACACATTTAGGAAATATTCAACACCTGTTTTAAGTTGGGTATTAAACGGAATTTTGATTGCATTTTTCTCCTGTGGTGCAACATCGATGGTTTCCAAAGTTCCTGATTCTACAACCTCACCATTGGCAATTATTTCCCAATTCAATTTATAGTTTGATAAATCTCTGAAAAAGTACCAGTTTTTAAGATCGATTACGCCTTTGGCCAAGTCATTTTCATAGAACTTAATTTCTTGTTGAATGTGTGCAACTTCGTGAATATGCGGATTTGGTCTTCGGTCTGGTTGCACCAATCCGTTATTCAAGAAGTTATTGTCACTTGGTGTACCTTCCGGCCCAAAATCGCCACCGTAGGCAAAGATTTCACGACCATTCTTTTCTATCTTAAGACCTTGATCTACAAAATCCCATATAAATCCACCTTGTAATTTATCGTATTTTTCATATAAATCCCAGTATTCCTTAAATCCGCCCATACTATTGCCCATAGCATGCGCATACTCACATTGAATGTAAGGCTTGGTTCTTCTATCATTCTTTGCATAGGCTTCTGCATCGGCGGGTGTTTCATACATTGGCACATACAAATCTGTGTTCCATTCATGGACGGCACGCTCGTGCTGTATTGGTCGTGTATCATCGATCTTTTTAGCCGATAAATACGTTTGGTAAAAGTTGTATCCATTTCCTGCTTCGTTCCCCATAGACCAAATGATGATCGATGGGTGGTTTTTATCGCGTTCCACCATCCGGTTTACACGCTGTAAATGCGCTTCTAACCACGCTGGATTGTTAGCTAAGGTTCTATCCAAGGCATATCCCATCCCGTGCGATTCGATATTGGCTTCATCTACCACGTAAATTCCATATTCATCACAGAGTTCATAAAAATAGGGGTCGTTTGGATAATGTGCCGTTCTTACCGCATTGATGTTGTATTCCTTAAAGATTTGAATATCTCTAAGCATATCTTCGCGTGAAATGACGTGTCCGGTATTTGGATCATGCTCGTGACGGTTGACACCCTTGATTAAGATAGGCTTCCCATTGACCAAAAAATTGCTGCCTTTAACTTCAGTCGTACGAAAACCGAGTTTTCTGGAAATGGCTTCGATGACATTTCCTTTTTTGTCTTTGACAACAATATTGAGTTGGTATAGATTCGGGATTTCAGCAGACCAGGTCTTTACCTGTGGAATGGTTTTAATGAAACTGAAGGTTTTGCCGGAATTCGGGTTTAGTTCATAAGCCGAGGTCGCGCTATACACCGATTGGTTATTTCTCGTAATTTCTACATCTATGCTTCCTTTTTGCTTTTTAGAATCAATACTTTTCAAATCTACCGATAGATCAAAAACGCCATCGGTATAGTTATTTTCCAGTCCGGCTTTTGCAAAATAATCTTCTATTTGGATATTTGGTCGTGCGTATAAATACACATCGCGCTCAATACCTGAAATTCTCCAAAAATCTTGACATTCCAAATAACTCCCATCACTCCAACGGTACACTTCTAAAGCGATACTGTTGTGTCCAGGTTTGACAAAATTGGTCACATTAAATTCTGCCGGCAATTTTGAACCTTGGCTGTAGCCCACTTTTTTTCCGTTGATCCAGATGTAAAACGCCGATTTCACTGCACCAAAATGAATAAAAATGTCTTTACCATTCCAATTGTTAGGCAGTTCAAAGGTTCTTTTATAAGAACCTACAGGGTTATCGCCATCTGGAATTTCTGGTGGGTTCAATTCGCCTTTTTGAAACGGATAAGTGGCATTCACATAAATAGGAATTCCAAAGCCTTCTACTTCCCAATTGGAAGGTACTTTAATCGTGTTCCAGTTTGAGGTATCAAAATCTTCTTTATAGAAATCCGTTGGACGTACTTCAGGCGTATCACTGTAATTAAACTGCCATATGCCGTTTAACAACATATAGTTGTCGGCTTTTGAGACATCATCTTCCTTCGCCAATTCTAACGAATTATAAGGAAAAAAAGTGGCGCGTGCATCCAACTTATTAATGCCTACGACATCAGGATTTTCGATGACGGGATCGAGGTTTTGTGACTGTACGGATGGTAATCCGAAACAAATCATAAAACCGAGGAGTATTGATTTATAGATTTTCATTTTGATATAATTTAAAAATGATTTTACTTTTTTCGTCAGTTGACGTATTTATCCAATATGCTTTTCCACTTTTGATAGCCTTCCTTGCTTAAATGCAGCCCATCATAAGTGTATTCCGGTTTTAAATATTTCTTAGCATTCCTCATGGGCTTATGCAAATTGATATAGCTTATGCGCTGTGCTTTAGCCAGCATTTTTAATCTTTTATTGGTGTCAATTATTTTTTGATGGTTGCTTTTATGACCAGAAAACTTGTCGCCAACATCCGGATTTACAGGCATAATGCTCTGCAGGTATATTTTTGTATTTGGCGATTGCTCTTTAATCTGTTCAATAATTTTCTCGATGTTATTTACCACATCCTCCATACTTTTCCCTCTGGCCAAGTCGTTCGTCCCGATCAACAAAAAAACCTTATCGGGTCTTGAGGAAGTTACTTCATTCAATCGGAATAAAATACCATCAGTAACATCGCCGCTGATACCTCTGTTCACGGCATTTATATCGGGAAATAAAACCTTCCAATCGCCACCTTCAGTAATGCTGTTCCCCAAAAAAATAATTTCATTTTCGGTATCCAGCGTATTCTCAAATACTTCCTTTCGCTTGTAATAATGGTCGGAATACTGTTGCGCATAACCAATACTTACAAATGCGAGTAAAAATATGATGAGAAGTTTTTTCATGCCTATGCTATGTCAGTTTTAATTTTGATTACTTCAGATTTCCATAGAGTTTACTCCAAGTAACAAAGTCTTCTTTTGTGCCATTTTCAAATGGAATTAAATAAAAACTATAGGTATGTTTGGTATCGCCTTTCATTTGATATTTTTCCATCGGCCTGCCTCCCCAACTATTATCACCTGCAAGTCCGCGTTGTCCTAAATCAACATTTAATTGGACTAAATCCTGTTCTTTAATATCATTGATATGTTTGGATGCGTTGATTTGTGGAATACCATCAGTCCTAAATTCTTCTTCCAAGACATCCGTACCGCTATAAGCAATACCAGCCGTGGTGTCAAAATCCTCGTTTGGCATGTGTAGGGCACCAATGCCCAAGCCTTGAAGTTGATTTGCTGCAACAACCAATAAACCGCTGTTATCGGCATCAGAGAACGCCGACCAGCGCACATCTACTTTGTATCCGTTTTCCTGCGGACGCACATAAGGCACGTATTGATCACTCACAGTCGATTCGTACAGATCAATGAAGGCAGAAGCTTTTCTGTCTATATAGTTTTCCCATGGGCCACGACCGAAAAAGGTCATGTTCTCGTATTTTTTTGGGAGTTGCATTCGCATCCCCACACGTGGAATATCAGCCGAATAATCAGTTTCATTTAATGTGTTATCAATTTTGACCACACCGTTTCCAAAAATATGATACTGCGATTCAAATGTGGTTTCTACGCCTGGTAAATTGTAGGTCACATCAATAGTAACGCTGCCATCATCATTAGACTTAGAAGTCAGCTTTGCTACTTTCATAAAAAGTGACGCCTTTTTCCATTCGATATTTTTGGCTTGCATCTGGCTACCAAAATCATTATCGGTTGGAGCGCGCCAAAAATTCGGTTTTGGACCATTGCCATCCTTCAATAATTCATTGCCTTCAAAAACATAGGATGTTATTTGTCCTTTTTCTTTATCAAAAACCAAGTTTAAGTTCTTGTTGGAGACCTCAAGATTATTTTTGGAATCCTTAATTTTCAATGTGCCTGTATTTCCGATCTGGGTAATTTCCTTTTTATATTTTCGAGACAACGGAATTTGTTCATGAGCGACTTCAAATCCTTTAGGAAGAATGCCCCAAGGCGCTTTTGTCGTTGCTGAAATTTCAACAAAATATTCGGTGTTCGCTTTGTAATCGACGTCTTTTAAAGGGATTCTAATCAATTTCCCAGTATGGGTTTCAACCGAAATGGTTTCAAACGGAATGGTTTTTAAAACGTTTCCATCTGCTTTTATTTCTGCGGTAAAATCAAATTGATCTAAATCGGTAAAATCATATAAATTCTCAAGCAATACCCGTAATTCATCATGGCGATTGATGCCCATTTCTTTGAAATTGATGAACTCATGTACTTTTTTAACTTCGTGCAAGGCAGGTTGAGGCGTCCGGTCCGGGAATACAATTCCGTTATTCAAAAACGAGTTATCTGTTGGCATGTTTTCACCAAAATCACCACCATAGGCATAAAAGCGTTCCCCATTTTCGTCGGTTTTCCATATAGATTGATCCACCCAATCCCAAATAAAACCACCTTGCAGATTGTCATATAATTCGATGATGTCCCAATATTCTTTAAAATTACCAGTACTATTTCCCATTGCATGAGCATATTCACTCGGGATATAAGGACGGTCTGTTTTGGTTTTTCCGATCATTTCAAAAGTTGCCGGAGTTGGATATTGTGGCACGAGAATATCCGTATTGGAATCCATGTCCCAGATACTGCCGTCATAATCCTTATAAGGACGCTCATATTGAACTGGACGTTTGGACCGGTCATTCTTCTTCATTTGGTCATAACCTTCAAAGAAGTTGACTCCGTTTCCAGCTTCATTCCCCATAGACCATATAATAACCGACGGATGGTTTTTATCACGTTTTACCAAACGTACCATTCTATCCACATGTGCATTTTCCCAACTTGGTTTTTTAGCCAATGAATACTTACCGTAATACATACCGTGCGATTCTATATTGGCTTCATCAACCACATACAACCCATACTCATCACACAATTCGTAAAAGCGTCTTTGTTGTGGATAGTGGCTCAAACGAACGGCATTGATATTGTTTTCTTTCCATAGACGAATATCTCTCATCATCAACTCTTCATCCACAACGTGTCCAGTTTCAGGATTCGCTTCTTGGGTATTCACACCTTTTAAGGTAATCCGTTGCCCATTGACCAAAAGTAAACCTTGCTTAATTTCAACCGATCTAAAACCAATTCTTGACGTGGTCACCTCAAGCGTCTTCCCTTTATTATCTTTTGTTTCAATCAGTAAGGTATATAAGTTAGGGTGTTCTGCACTCCATTGTTTAACGTTGGGAAGTGTGGCCGAAAATTCGACAGGACTATTATTTGATGTTTTTGCGGCAAATGGTTTTGACTCCGAGGCCACTATTTTATCATTAGCATCAAGCAACTTATAAGAAACAGTACCGTTAGCGGTTTTGGAAAGATGATTCTCCATGGCCACATAAAGTTCAAAAACACCATCCTTATAAGCACCATCCAAAACGGAAACTACTTCGTAATCCTGGATTCTTACTTTTGGTTGCGCATAAACATAAACACTTCGCTCGATTCCGCTTATTCTCCAGAAATCTTGACATTCTAAATAGGATCCATCCGTCCATCTAAAAATTTGAATGGCAATTTTGTTCTTACCTGGCTTCGCCGCATCTGTAATATCGAATTCTGCCGGTAATTTACTGCCTTGAGAATAACCAATATATTTTCCGTTAAGCCACACAAAACCACCTGATTTCATGGCACCAATATGTAAGAATATTTCCTTGCCATCCCAATCCTTATCGATATTGAAATCGCGAACATAAGTCCCTACAGGATTGTATTCGCTGGGAACTTTTCCTGGGTGTGCAGGATAAATGCGGTCCACAAATTCCATATCATCAGCAACAGGTGCTTTATAATCGGCAAATTCATATTGGTGGTTGACATAAATAGGAATCCCATACCCTTCCACTTCCCAGTTGGACGGTACCTTAATATCATCCCATGAAGATACATCCACGGATGGATCCATAAAGTTTGTTGGCCGATCAGCAGGATTTCTTACCCAATTAAATTTCCAAATTCCATCCAATAATTGATGGTATTTTGGCGTATTGTTCAACGCATCCTTTTCCGAAGTAAACGAAGTAAATGATGCGTGCGCATCCATCTTATTTTCACTAATTACGCCTTCGTTCATAATATAGTGGACGTAATCCGTTATTGGATTTTTTTCTTGAGCATTAACGTTGGAAACCACAAGAAAAACAAGCGCCAATTGGAGGACAGCTGAAGTCGATTTCTTTAAAATTGTCATGAGAATTTTTATAATATACTTGATTAAACTTTCAATAATCATATCGATTCACAATAGCTACATTTTTGAATATATGATAGCATTAGTAAGCGAAATTGATACTGATTATTGCTCCTTTAAGCCCTAAAATTAAGCAATATTTCATCAATAGGATTATGTATGACATATTAAATTTTTCGAAATCGGTTTCGTAAAATTAATAGGTCGTAACTTTTTAAAACATCATATAATGAGACTCCTTATTCATAAGTCAAATACGCCGAAACCAGCCAATGATTCAATTTATCACCGTCGACAGGGGTTGCTGGGATTTTAATTTTTATATTGTGATCACCTACTTTCAAATCGCCTAAATCCACCACCATCGGTTCCACAAAAGACCCTGGACACCAATTGGAACGCGACAAATCTGAAGATGCAATACGCTCTTCGATTTCCTTAATTTCGTATTTTCTGGTTTCCGAACTTATATAAGAAGCCGAATCTTTCTTAATCCACACACCTGAGGTTGGATTAAAACGTCTAAATGAGGCACAATCATCACGCCACGGAATGGTATCCAATACCAATTTTCCATCAAAATAGACACTGTTCTTAATTTTGATAAATTCGTCTCCCCCACTATGCCCACCGTGCCCGGTTGTGATATAATGCAGTTTTACGTTCTTGGCATCCTTTTTTAAGTGAATGGTTTGCTCTAGGTCATTATGGGCAAAATTATCAGGGATTTGCTGTCCGCCCACATAAGGAATTGTATTTACTATCGGCAACACGGACACTTTTTTCTGTTTTCTATCGGAATACGTGAGTTCCATATCAAAATCATAGCCTTCTCCTGTCCATGTATCAATCCAAACGCCCACATAAAATGTACCGGTGACCAAGCTTTCCAAATCGGTGATATCATGTTCCCAAACCACTTGTTTTTCCCATGATGGAATATAAACAGGTCTTCTGTATTTCACTTTGTTATCGCTATAATAACCAACGCCAAATGGGGTCATAAATCGCATTAATTCTACCACAGGACTATAGTTTTTACCAGTAACGAATCCAGCGTATTTATCATCGACATAAGAATCGGTCGGGAATTTTTCGTCCTTTTCAGCAATGGAAAGAATGGATAGTTTTTCTGGATCGGTGACCACAAAACAGGATCCGGATTTGTCCCAACGATCGCCAGCGGAACGCACAGTCAATTTGATTTTGACATCGGTTCCATTTGCAAATGTAGGAACAGTCACCTTTTTATAGACCAAACGTCCATCCATTAATCTGACGGCATCCGTATCTGTGCCTTTTTCTCCAGTAAAATTGAGAGGCTGCTTTTCAAAGACCCTGTAAGTTGAAGGATTTTGGGCGTAGGCTGAAAAGAGCGTCGCAAAAAGGAATGTAATTAATAGAGATCTGAATTTCATTTTCTGTTGTTTTTATATTTTGAAATTATACTTAGCCCTTCCACGTTTTAATAACCTGGCAAGGGTTCGCAAGATGATTATTCCAAAATGACTTTAAGTGTTTTAGCGTTTACCAATTCGTCATGGCTAACAAAATAGCCCTTGTGTTTTTTACCGTTGATTAAAATTTGCTTGATCTGCCCCTTACCAATTCTCTCGATGATCAAGGCGTCGTTTTTATAATAATTAGAATCTAATTGAATAGTGATTTTATCGAATAGAGGTTTCGTAATCGTGTATTTTGGGTCGCCCGGAGACACAGGATAGAAGCCCATCATAGAATAGACCGCCCAAGCCGACATGGTGCCGGTATCGTCATTGCCAGGAAGGCCATCAGCGGTGTTTTTAAAATGTTTTCTAAGCAGTTCCTCAACCATTTTCTGACTGCGCCATTCTTCACCTTTCACATAATTGAACAGATACGGATACGCAATCCCAGGTTCATTGGCCATGTCAAATTGTTCGGTATCAAAAATCTTTTGCAATTGATCCGTAAAACCTTTGTTGCCACCCATTAATTTAACTAATCCAGGTACATCATGCGGAATCATAAACGAATATTGCCAAGCATTACCCTCGATAAAACCGACGTTTTCAGCAAAGTTAGCGCCCTCATTTGGATCGAAAGGTTCGTACCAATCACCATTTTGCAATCTTGGACGCAACATTTTTAAATCTTTATCGAAAAGCTTTTTATAGGATAACGAACGATTTTTAAATCGCTTATAATCGTCCTTTTTGCCCAATGCATTTGCCAATAAAGCGATGGCATGATCGGCCGCATTGTATTCTTGGGTGGTTGACACCGAGCCGCCATGATCGGTGGTTAAATAACCTTTTTCAATATAGTCCTTTAGGCCTGGTCGCAAAGGATTGTTTTCAATCTGATCAGCACTTTTCAACATGGCTTCGTATGCTTTTTCAACATCAAAGTCTTGGATACCTTTTAAGTAGGTATCGGCAATGACAATACTTGCAGGATCGCCCACCATGGTAAAAGTTTCGGTAGAATTTAATTCCCATTTTGGGAGCCAGTCGTTTTCATCGTACATCTCCAACATGCTTTTGATCATATTGCTTTGTTGCTTCGGATATACGAGCGACAATAACTGATGTACATTCCGATAGGTATCCCACAGAGAAAACACGGTATAACGCGTGCCCTTGGTATTTCCGATTTTCCCGGTTTTAATTTCAGGGTAATCGCCATTCCAATCGTTTAAGGTGTTGGGATGGATCTGGGTGTGATATAAGGCCGTGTAAAAAATGGTCTTATCTTCTTTTGTTCCGCCTTCCACTTTAATTTTAGAAAGCGTTTCATTCCATGCGCTATAAGTTTCTTTATAAACATCCTCAAAGGATTTCCCTCCAGTTTCTTGTTCTAAATTTTCACGTGCATTTTCAATACTGACGTAACTTACGCCGATTTTAACCTCAATGGTTTCTGGCTTGTCAAAGTTATAAGTGAAATAACTCCCAATGCTATCGCCTACCACCATTTTAGTCGACTTTTCCATTATTCGTGTTTTGCCATTATAAGTCATCCATTGTGCTTCTACCCCTTCGTAAAATGCTGGTTCCTTCCATACTCCAAAGTTGTCTGCCGGCTTGGAGAACTTCGCAACAAAATAGACGGGATAAGCCGCTTCTGGACTGTTATAGCAAAAAGAGCCTACAGAACGCATGCCTTGAATCTCAGTATCGGATACAATTTGCACCATAGCGCCTTCTTCATTGGTCAGGCCCACGCCTAAATTCAATAGAATATTCGCTGGCCCTTCCGGAAAACTGAATTTACTCACGCCTACTCTTGTTGACGCGGTGAATTCTGCTCTAACGTCGTATTTGTCAATTTGTGTACTGTAATAACCAGCCTTAGCTAATTCGTTTCTGTAAGTGGAACCATATTTTAAATGATCTGTTTCCAACTCGCCCGTAGTCGGCATCAGCAGTAAAACACCTAATTCCGGGCAGCCTACACCACTTAAATTGACATGACTGAACCCCGTGAGAAACGTGTTCTCATGCACATATGGATTGGACAACCACTGACTGTCTTTTTCCAAGGGTAAGTTTTGCGGTCCAGCTACGTTGAACGGACTGATACTTGCCAAGCCCCTTGGTGCGATTGGGCCGGGATAAGTGGCGCCATAATTGGAGGTACCTATAATTGGATTGACATAATCAGCGGGTTCTTCTTGTGCAACACCACTAAAATTGCCACAAAAAATCAAGAGAATAAATAGTAATCTGAACTGTTTCATTTTTTAGGATTATTTTTTGACGTGCTTAATGAATACGGCACGCTTTCTTTGGCAGTTCCCCATGTTTTATTCGGGGTTTTGCCCATATTAAATTCTAATCGTCCTCCGTTTTGAAGGGTATCAAATTTCAAGAATGTTTTATTATATGGTTTCCCATTCAATTCGGCACTTTGAATGTAGACATTGGATTCTGAATTGTTTTTGGCCGTAATTTCAAAAGTGTTGCCATTTTCCAAATGCAATGTGGCTTTTTTAAACAGTGGACTCCCAATGACATACTCATCAACACCAGGCGTCACTGGATAAAAGCCCAAAGCACTGAACACATACCATGCTGATGTTTGTCCGTTATCTTCGTCACCACAATAGCCATCAGGCGTTGCGGAATACAATTTAGACATCACATTTCTAACTTTCTCTTGTGCTTTATACGGTTGATTTGCATAATTATACAAATAGATCATATGCTGGATGGGTTGGTTGCCGTGGGCATAATTCCCCATATTAACGATCTGCATTTCTCGGATTTCATGAATGGTAAATCCGTAGTAGGAATCATCAAATTTTGGTGGCATTTCAAAAACCTCATCCAGTTTTCCAGCAAACTTTTCTTTCCCACCCATCAAACTAATCAAACCGTTAATGTCATGAAAAACAGACCAGGTGTAATGTAAACTATTGCCTTCCGTAAAAGCATCGCCCCATTTTAAAGGATTAAACGGACTTTGGAAACTGCCATCTTTGTTCTTTCCACGCATCCATTTGGTTGAAGGATCGAACAGATGTTTGTAGTTCATCGATTGTTTAAAGTATTTATTTGCCAATTTAGGCTGACCCATTTTTTGGGCCATTTGGGCAATGGTGAAATCGGCGTAAGCATACTCTAAAGTTCTGGCGGCATTTTCATTGATATCTACATCGTATGGCACGTAACCTAATTTATTATAATAGGTCAATCCTGCCCTACCTACGGAGTTCACTGGTCGTCCATCGGCGACGGTGGCATTTTTCAACACCGCTTCCAACAAAATATCAGCATCCATATCTTTGGCTCCTTTTAAATAGGCATCCGCAATAATAGGTGCCGAATTGGATCCAATCATCACATCGCGATGTCCCGGACTTGCCCATTCTGGTAACCAACCCGATTCTTTATAAGTGTTGGCCAAGCCTTGCATGATTTTGCCATTAAGCTCTGGATACATCATATTAAAAAACGGAAAGACCGCTCTAAACGTGTCCCAAAAGCCATTGTCTGTAAACATATAGCCAGGTAAAACTTTGCCGTTATACGGACTGTAATGCATTATA
Source organism: Gelidibacter maritimus (assembly GCF_014062315.1). Lineage (GTDB taxonomy): Bacteria > Bacteroidota > Bacteroidia > Flavobacteriales > Flavobacteriaceae > Gelidibacter > Gelidibacter maritimus. The sequence continues at coordinate 211,391 of NZ_JACGLT010000007.1, read as the reverse complement.
TTATCATCAGCATCAAACTCGTAAAACTTTCTTGGGAATAATAACACACGGTATAAAGAAGAATAGAAGGTTCTTAGATTGTCGATATTATCATCTTCAATCTGAATTTTATTTAATTCAGTTTCCCATGCTTGTTTTGCTTTCTCTTTGGTATCTTCAAATGAATCGGGTCCAATTTCTCTGAAAAGATTTAATCGGGCTTGTTCTGGACTAATAAAAGATGATGCTACTTTAACATGGACCACTTCGCCTTTTTTGGTTTTGAATCCAACAATTGCCCCAACGTGCTCGCCTTCACTATTCGTTGAGTTTTCAACCAATTGCCATCCATCTTTCCAAGTGTGATTGATTTCAAAGTCCTTATCAAATTCGGCCACAAAATAGTTGTGAAAATTTTCTGGAACTCCGCCATGATTATTTCGGGCATAGCCGATGATCTTTCGTTCTTCAGGAATAATTTTAACCATGGATCCCTTATTGAAAGCATCGAGGATGATATAGGAGTTTTCAGATTCTGGAAATGTAAATTTAAAACTGGCCGCTCTTTCAGTCGGCGTCACCTCAGCCACCACATCGTAATCGGCTAAATATACCGAGTAATGATAAGGCGTTACCGTTTCTGCCTTATGGGAAAACCAAGATTCCCGTTCATCCTCCTGAAATTTCAAATCGCCGGTAACCGCCATAAATGAGAACGCTGCATAATCATTTAGCCATGGACTCGGTTGGTGGGTCTGCTTGATACCGCGGATTTTATTCTCACGGTATTTATAGGTCCAACCATCGCCCATTTTAGAGGTCATTGGTGTCCAAAAATTCATACCCCATGGCGTGGCAATGGCGGGATAGGTATTCCCGTTGGATAAATCGAACGCAGAGTCCGTACCCATTAAGGGGTTTACGAAATCGACTACATTCTTACTGGCGATGTAGGAGTTCTGCTGTGCTTTGCTATCCTTATTACAGATTAATAAAGCAACTAATAATATCCACGAATATTTAAAAATTGAATTTGGCATTTTCGGTTGTCTGTTGTCGGTTGTCTGTTGTCGGTTATCGGTTGCCTGTTGTCGGTTATGTATTTCCGTTCAATCTGATTGCCGCATCATTCGTTCCTCAATCCTAGTAATGACATCGGCTTATGGTTTTGGCTTTCGAGGTTTAAAGTTTTATTGTTGGTCTTTGTCCTATATTCTTTACTCTTTCATCTAAACTTTAATTCAGCTCCACCGCCTGTCCATGGCCTCTATATAACTTCAATGCATCTTCAAGTTCCACTTCCAGAATGGTTACATTGGCATCCAAATTTTCAGTTTTTGGAACTTCAATTCTTAAAATTCCAGGAATATTATTCCACGCCGCTCCACCGTTTCTCTCAAAACTTAATTCCTGACCGCTTCCAACAACTTTGATGGATTTTATTTTATTTTGAATCCCTTTTAGAGAAATGTAATTGTTAGGGATATCAAATAAGGCCAGATAAATTTTGGTTTCGTCCTTACTTAGCAAAGATGGTCCATAAAAATGACCATAAGGCAAACCAGCTTTTGTACCAAACACTGCCGACTCATGCTTATTGATCCATTTACCCAAGGCTTCTAAGCGTTCCATTTCTGGTGCGCCAATAGTGCCATCTGGTTTTGGACCAATATTCAACAGTAAATTTCCACCTGAAGCAATGACTTCAACAAAAGTTCGGATAATTTGCGATACGGGTTTGTAATTGGTGTCTGATGGAAAGTGTCCCCAATTATCATTCATGGTCATACAAAACTCCCAAGATCCGTCAGGTCGTACCACCGGCACACCCTGTTCTGGAGTACTGTAATCACCATAAGTTTTTAAACGGGAATTGACAATGATATTTGGGTTCCATTTCAATAAGGTATCTTTTGTGGATTCTGCTTGCCAAGCTTCACTTGACTGCTCCCAATCGCCATCAAACCACCATAAATCAGGATGGTATTGATCATTCAATTCTTTGAGTTGGTCATGATTAAATTTCAAAAACCGTTGCCATGGCGACAGTTGATTCTGATTTTTCTGTGGATAGTTTTTGCGAGTATCAGGACGTGGGAACACGACGTCATAATCAGGATGCGACCAATCAATCAACGAATAATACAAACCTACCTTCAGGTCTTCTTTTCGCAAGGCATCTACTAATGGACCAACGAGATCGCGTTTTGCCGGTGTTTTCTCCACCACGTTCAATTTGCTCACTTTGGTATCCCATAGGGCTACCCCATCATGATGTTTTGTGGTCAATACCGCATAGCGTGCGCCTATTTTTTTAAATAATTTAGCCCATGCCTCTGGATCGTAATTTTTGGCGGTAAACTTCTTGCCTTGCGCCATATAATCGTCATACGAAATCTGCTTATGGTACAGCGACCAGGACTCGCCAATACCGTTGACACCATAATACCCCCAGTGCATAAAGATGCCGAGTTTTGCATCGTTGAACCATTCCTCTAATCGGTCTTCCTTTGATAGCTTCTCTTGTGCAGATAATGGACTGCCGATCAAGAGTGCTAAAATTGCTATAATCTTAAAATTTCTCATTGTTAATTTATTATAATTTCATCTACAAAAAGCCACGCATGACCTCCTTTGGGCACGGATTTTAAAACGGTGGCCACAACTTTTACGTAACGTGCCGATTGTTCTTCAAATTCAATGTTAAACGTTTTTAAATCGGACGATGGATTTTTGGCAAATGCTCTTTCTATTGTCCCAACCTCCTTAAAATTCTTGCCATCATCGGAAACAGAAACCGTAACGGATGTTGGAAAATAAATACTTGGCCCTTGATTTTCTAATGTTCCAACGCCTACTTCATGAATAGCCATGGATTCACCTAAATCAATTACAGCTTCCATGTCTTTGCCCAACCAAGCTTGCCAATGCCCATCTTGGTAGTTTTTAGTTGCACGTAATGTATTGACCAATCCAAATTCGCCCTCACCTTGGTAACGATCGTCGTATTTTACCTTAAACGTTACTGGCTTACCCACCGCTTTATGAAATTCGATGGTGGTATTAAATGGCTTGCCAATAGGCTGATTGTCTTTAAATACCGAAGCATGGATTTCAGTGGTTTCAGTAATTTTAATTGGTTCGGTATATTTTGTAGCGTTAGTATTTAATTCTTCATCATTTAAGGTGTAGCGAATGTCGGCATCCGTATATTCGTTTTTCAATTCGACCGAAACTTCCTTTGTATCCATATCAATTTGAATATCTTCCATCACCAAATATGAACTTTTTGCATAATTGATGCCCATCATGTCAAAACGCTTAAATAAGGTTTCAATACGATGAGAAAAATCATCCCAATCGCGCGATTCTTTAGTTGACCACAAAGTTTCTGACAGTGCCGCCAATCTTGGAAAAATCATATATTCTGAATGGTCAGTGGTTTTAATTTGCTCTGACCACAGATTGGCCTGGCCTCCAAGAACATGATTGGCTTCCGTCTCATTCATGGTTTCCACCACTGGATCAAATGTATAGACCTTACTCAAAGGCGTATATCCACCCCAAGCTAAAGGCTCTTCATTCTGTGGGCCTTGATAATGGTCAAAATAAGCATGTGAACCCGGAGTCATAATCACATCATGGCCTTGCTCCGCCGCCTCAACGCCACCTTTGGTTCCTCTCCAGCTCATCACTGTAGCTTCTGGCGCAATGCCACCTTCCAAAATTTCGTCCCAGCCAATCAACCGCTTTCCTTTGGAATTGATAAAACGCTCCATTCTTTTTATAAAGTAACTTTGTAGTTCTTCAACGTTCTCCAAGCCTTCAGTTTTCATGCGCTTCTGGCAATCCGGACATTTTTCCCAGTTGGTTTTGGTTGCTTCATCGCCACCAACGTGAATGTATTTAGAAGGAAAGATATCCATCACTTCCAACAGAACATTTTCTAAAAACTCAAAAGTATTTTCTTTTCCTGCACAATAAATATCGGTGATAGGCCACACACCACCCGACGGCACACCTACTGGCCGCTCATGACAGGACAATTCAGGATACGCAGCAATAGCTGAAGTTACGTGTGCCGGCATTTCAATTTCTGGAATAACTTCAACACTTCTCGTGGCTGCATAAGCTACCAAATCTTTTAACTCCTCTTGTGTATAAAATCCGCCATAAGTGCCTTTCTGTCCTGCGGTGGTCTCTTCACGTCCGTCCCAATGTTTATCTTCCTGATCCACTCTCCATGCGCCCACTTCAGTAAGTTTTGGGTACTTTTTGATTTCGATCCGCCAGCCTTGATCATCTACCAAATGTAAATGCAATACGTTCATTTTAAGAAAAGCCAACCGATCAATGGTCTTTTTTAAATAATCAATTTCAAAAAAATGACGGGATACATCCAACATCAATCCGCGATATCGGTATCGGGGATGATCATTAATCGTTAAATTTGGTATCTCCCAAACGATGTCTGATACTAATTTTGAGCTTTCAATATGTATTGGCAGCAATTGACGTAAAGTTTCCAATCCGTATAAAAATCCAGCATTTCCGCTTGCTGATATTTGTACACGATCAGAATTGACATTCATATGATAGGCCTCATCCTCTAAATTTTCATCCGTAATAAACTGTACAAAATTTGTATTTGGTGCCTGCTCCACGACGCCCAAAGTCCAACCTGCCGCTGTTTGAAATTTATCTGACACTACTGTAACCACTTCTTTTTGTGAAGCTTCGGAGATTACAAATTGTGTTTTGTCATTAAACTGAAATGATCCCTGTTCCAAGGTCAATTCTACAGGTTTTGGGATAATGGCGATATCAGCCTCGGTAAACACTTTGGATTGTTTACTGTCTTGGCATGAAACCATTAGGATTATCAAAATCATCCCCATCAATTGTTTTAATACATTCATTTTTAAAAATTTAATTTTATTATTATCTATTAACATGCCACGCCGTCTATTGTCATGTCCCCTATTGGCCTAATTATAAGTTATTTTGTTTCTTAATCTTCCCAAGCCATTTTAAACGTGGCATCTTCCATACGATTTCCGTTGGCTTCATCATAAATGGCATAGTTGAATCCGGAACGTAAACTGTAACCCGCATGCTCTCCATTTTTGTTGACGGCGATAAATCCAACTTGCAGATATTCCATGTCCTTATGATTTTTATGCTTGTTGAAAATACGCTCCACAATTTCCTTACAAGCTTCAAGTGGCGATTTCCCCTGACGCATCAATTCTACCACCATGGCACTTCCTGCCGTTCTTAATACCGCTTCACCTAAACCTGTTGCGGCGGCGGCTCCAACTTCATTATCTAAAAACAGACCTGCACCGATAATTGGGGAGTCCCCCACACGACCGTGCATTTTCCAAGCCGCACCACTTGTGGTACAACCTCCTGAAATATTGCCATCTTCGTCGATGACCAACATGGAAATTGTATCGTGATTTTCAATATTGATGACGGGTTTATATTTGGATTCTTCCATCCATTTTTTCCAATCTTTTTCTGATTCTGGGGTTAGCAAATTCTCTTCCTTAAAGCCTTCGGACAATGCAAATTGAAGGGCACCTGCTCCCGACAACATCACGTGAGGCGTATTCTCCAATACTTTTTTGGCTACTGAAATAGGATGTTTGATACCTTGCAAAAAAGATACTGATCCGCAATCGCTATTATGATCCATGATACAGGCGTCCAATGTTACTTTTCCGTCCCTATCAGGAAATCCGCCATAGCCGACACTTCTCACTTCTGGATCTGCTTCAGGAATTTTCATGCCAGCTTCAATAGCGTCCAAAGCCGATTTTCCGTTTTTTAATTGCTTCCAAGTTTCCTCGTTGGCCGGTAAACCGTGGTTCCAAGTGGAAATAACCAAAGGCTTGACTGCCTTTTTATTTGACACATTAGCTGCCACAACAGGCTGCTCCTTACTGGTCAAATTATTGCAGCTCAACACTGTGCTAACGCCTATAGTTCCTAAGGCTGCTTTTTTTATAAAATTTCTTCTATCTGACATCGTCTGATTTTTTAATTATATAGTTCTGATGATGGTGCTATTGTATTTTTAGTGGTCTTATTGGGTGTATTTCCCATGTTAAAAACCAATTCGCCACCGGCCATTATCTCTTTATGTGTGATGTGATTTCGATCTATATTTTCACCATTTAGAGAAATGGTTTGAATGTATATATTGTCTTTATTATTGTTCAAGGCTTTTACAGTAAAGGTTTTCCCGTTTTCCAAATTAACGGTGGCTGAATCGACCAACGGTGATCCAAAAGCATATACCCCTTGTGCAGGATTCATAGGATAAAAGCCCAAGGCACTGAACACGTACCAGGACGACATTTGCCCGCAGTCTTCATTCCCACAATGTCCGCTTGGTTCATTTTGATATTGGGTTTCTAAAATCTCCCGAACCAACTTTTGAGTCTTCCACGGCTTTTCAATATAATTGTACAAATAAGCCACATGGTGACTTGGTTCGTTACCATGTGCATATTGACCGATCATTCCCGTACTGAAAATTGGTAATACATCTTCAGGTAGCGGGTTTAAAGTGAACATGGAATCGAGTTTCTTCTCAAATACTTCCTTTCCACCAACGCGATCCGTAAGCCCTTCAATATTGTGCTGAACCGACCAAAAATATTGCCAGGCATTACTTTCGCAGAAATATGGCGAATAATCCTTAGGAACGAAATCCTCAACAAAAGTGCCATCTTTTAGCTTAGGACGCATAAATGTAGTTTGCGTATCATAAACATTTTTCCAATTTTCAGAGCGCTTTATAAAGGTATTATAATCGTCTGTTTTATCCAAGGCTTTCGCGAATTGGGCAATGCACCAATCGTCATAGGCATATTCCAAAGTTTTGGAAACGGACCAATCGTCTTCGTCGTCACCTGCTGGTACATAACCTAAAGCCATGTACTCATCAATTTGTCGAGAAGCATCTGTAGCACTGGCAACACACGCTTGGTAAGCCAAATCGACATCAAAATTTGCGATACCTTTAAAATAAGCGTCCACAATGACGGGAACAGCGTGGTAGCCAATCATCATATTGGTTTCATTCCCTTGCATGGGCCATACTGGTAAAAGACCTGTTTCCTTGTAATGGGCGAGCATGGAATTGACCATATCCGAAACCCTATTTGGATGCATGATGGTGTATAATGGATGTGCCGCTCTATAAGTATCCCATAACGAAAATGTATCGTATCTATCAAAACCTTGAGCATTCATGATGCTATCATTGGCGCCTTTATAATCGCCGTTATAATCACTTAATAAGGTGGGTGCCAACATGGACTGATAGAGCATCGTATAAAAAATATGCTTTTTGGTATCGTCAGCCATACTGATGTTGATTTTATTGAGTTGGATTTCCCATTTGTCTTCTGCCTGGTTTCTTATGTCATCAAAATCGAAATGTGGTGCTTCCTCTTCCAACGATTTGTACGCCCCTTCAATAGTTGCTGTAGATAAACCCGTTTTTAAAATAATTTGGTCGCCTTCTTCGGTGGCATAATCCAAAATAATCTTTGTGTTTTTACCTGTAACAGGCGACTTCGTCAGCGAATCATTTTTAAATAATTGATAAGATTTAAAAGGTTTAGAAAGTTTAATTACAAAATAAACCCGTTGGTCTTTTGCCCATCCTGTAGATTTCCGATAGCCTTCAATAGTGGTGTCATCAACCACATTAAAATGTGTTTCGGTGGGGCTGTCCCAATTTAAGGAATAGCCCAAATCGATGTGAATTTGCGTGCTGTCGTCCTTAGGAAACGTATAGCGATGGACTCCTGTTCTTTCTGTAGTAGTCAATTCAGCTTTAATGTCATAATCCAATAAATCGACCATATAATAGCCCGGTGATGCGGCTTCCTTTTCATGTGAAAAACTTGAAAACGGCTTAAAGTGATTGGCTTCTATACGTTCTGAAAATCGGCTGTTGGTAGGCATGACCAATATATCGTAGAGATCGCCGGCACCTGTTCCAGACAAGTGCATGTGCGAAAATCCGGTAATAATGGAGTCTTGGTAAAAATAACCGGCAATGCGATCCCAACCCGAAATTCCAATATCAGGACTCAATTGAACCATCCCAAAAGGAACGGTTGCACCAGGATAGGTGTTTCCAGGGCCGTCAGTTCCTATAAAGGGATTTACAAAACTGGTTAATTTAACTTGGCTGGATACATCCGCAGACTCTTTGCACTGAAGCAAGAACATTGCAAAAAACAGCGTTAAAAGACCAAACTTTTTCATTTCTACTTATTTAAAACTTTCTTTTATTTCTTTAATGGTTTGCAAAAAGGCATCCGTCAATTGCGGCCCATCAAAGAAAGTCACTCCTTTTGCGCCATTATCCTTTGCGTAATGAATGGCTTCGTTTAACTCTTCCGCAGATGTAAAAGGCGGCAGGAAAACGCCCGTATTCAATCCGACATTTTTAGGCTCTAAATCGGTGACACCCTGTTTGGTGGCGTACCCGATCCAATCAATTTCCTCGTTATAAAATCCGTGGTAAATCATTGGATATACCTCATCAATATGCCATTTATCCCAACGTTGACGTACCATATGATCGGCCATTTCAGGATAAGGAAAAACCGCAGCGGTTAATTTTTTATTGTGTTTGTGGACGATATCATAAGCGTCATTCACCAAATTTCGGATGGCATTCAACCTGAAATTCTTCCATTCCATATCGATGGCGGTGTTTTCACTTTCCAACGGATTTTTATGATGGATTTTTTCGAATTCGCTTATACAGACCTCACAATAGCAAAAATCGAATTCTGCCATTTCCGTGTCCTGTTTTAAATCGTATTTCGGAAGTAAACCGATGGGTAAGAAAATATCTGGAAATCGGATATAATCCAAATGTACACTTTCAATGCCCTCGACCTTTGCCATTTTCTCAACCAAACCTAAAATATGATTTCTGGATGCTTCCCTTGTTGGGCATAACCATTGGTAGTAATTGACATACGGACGGGTATCAAAACAGGATTTACCATCTCGACTGACCATATACCATTCCGGGTGATTTTGAGCAATCGTATCGCCTGGACGATTCACAGCCCACATCCATGCATGAACTTTTAAACCTTCATTGGCTGCTAATGGCACCAAACGCTCTAGTTCCTTTGGATCGGTTGATGTATTAATCAGAACCTCATCAATGCCACCTTCCTTGTATCTTTTAAATTCGGTGGTATAATCGGCATCAGCTTTGTTTTTATTGGAAGTGATCCAGGTACCGAATTTAAAATTATCCTCAGGAGATGACTTAAGATTCAATAGGTTCGCTTGTTTCCTTTCCTGTTGATTGCACCCAATCACAGTTAAAAGTAACGTGGCATATACGAGGAATCTAATTTTCATTGGTGTTTTTTTATACTAATATTTAATGCAAATTTTCAAAAAGCGTATTCAATAGCTCTTGGTCTTTATCTAAACTATATTCCCAGAACATAGCGCCGCCCAAGCCTTTTTCTTTGATATAGTCCGCCTTTAATTTGATTTCTTTTGGTGTATCATAAGAAATAAAAACATGTTCGGTGGGATTCCAGAGGTAAGATGCTTTTGCGGATTCATCGTACATTTTTTCATAGTTGCCCGATTTTAATTTTTCGAGAATTTCCCAGTAGGATATGATATATCCACCTTGATTGGCCGATGCGTATAAAGGGACCTCTGTAGGGGCAACTTTCTCCCATTGACGGCCATAAAAAGGAATTCCCAAGACCAGTTTTTCAACGGGAACGCCCGCTTCGATATGTCGGTCGATGGCTTCTACGCCACTATTGCCGCCGTACTTTTCTTTGTCTGATGGATATAAATTGGCATGGTGGCCCGTTTGAAACATCCAACCTTGGTAAAAGTCATAGCACATCACATTTATAAAATCGAGGTGCTTGTGTGCTTGTCCTAAATTGGTATGGTCGATATAGGCTTGATCGGCTCCAGTGGCGATGGTCAAGAGGTAATGTGTATTGTCTTTCTCACCTTGGACATCCAATGCTTGGCGGATTTCAGCCAAAAGCAAGGTAAAATTGTCTTTATCAGAGGGACGGAAATCATTGTCTTCTGCACGTTGGCCTGGATATTCCCAATCTAAGTCCACGCCATCAAAGTCGTGTTTTTTCAAAAGTTCCACACAGCTTTCTGCAAACTTTTTTCGTGACTCATCGTAGGCTGCCATGGTCGAAAACTGATCGGACCAAACCCAACCTCCTACAGAATAAAGTACTTTTAAATCGGGGTTTTGCTCTTTAAGACCAATCAATGTGGCAATTTTAGCCGCATCGGTTTCCAATTCAAAGGCCGCTTTACCTTCAACAATATTGGCGAAAGCAAAATTGATATGTGTGAGTTTTGTGGCGTCGATTTTCGAGAAATCATAATCTTCATAGCCCGCGGCGTATCCGATGATTTTTAAATCGACATCGGATTGTTTGTCATTTGCTTGCTCCTGATTTGATACGTCATGATTTGTTTCTCCCTTTTTTTCAGAAGCATTGTTGCACGCGAAAAAAAGCGGGATTAAAAAAATGTATTTGATCACTCTCATAATATAATTCTTTTTTAAACCTCTCAGGTTTTCCTCCTACACTGAAGCTTCGGCGGACAGGTAGAAACCTCACAGGTCTTTAACTAATTTATTGACTTAAAAATTCGCCATCCTCTTTTATGATGAGCATTTTATCTGTAAACGGACTTTTTGCTGAAATGGTCCATCCAAAACTATGGGTTTCAATTTTAGGCTGAATAGTTTTTCCTTCGACGACCATTGGGGATGCCGATAGTTGCTCAACCGAAGTTGCCCATTGTTTATTCGTTTCGTAATATTTTTTATGAGCACGGAATAAACCATACATTTCCCATTTGATTTTTTCATCCTTAGGAATTTCAAAGGTATCCTTTCCGCCAGCTTCTGTTGAAGAGAAATATACATAGCCCCACTTTTCAGGCTCGTGCATATTAATGACGCCTTGTGACGACCAGACCCAGTTGTATTCCGGCAGATAGTTGCCTTCGGCATCCTTTTTTCTTCCGTATTTCCCATCGATGATATCATGATCCCAATTAACTCTTGAGAAATTCACCCGCCAAAAATCATCTTTGGGAACGTTTTCTTCGAAATAAGCTTTTTTGAACACATCCCAAGGAATTGCCATTTCAAGTATCCAACCTTTGTCGGTATCCTTCGGGTTGTTCAAGGTGCCATCAATGGTAATGGCCGTTTTCATTCCAGTTGCCGTCCAATCGTTTAAAACTACGTTGCTTTCACGGTAAGGTTTGTTGATAAATAAATCCCAAATGGTGTTGATGGCGTTCACCTCGATTTCATAATAATTATGGGTATCACCGTCGGGATCAACAAAGACCTCGAAATCATTATTGTAGAAAATTATGGCGTCGTGTTCTGTGATATCTGCCCAAACGTGTGGCTCTTCCATTTTTGCCAAAATATAGAAATAAGTGTCGTCCCAAAGCATTTTGACTTGAGTGTCATAAGTTGGTTTTTTAACGCCTTCAATATCGATGAATAGCTTGGTCCAATCCACTTTGTTCCATGAGGCATCAGTATCCTTCCCGTCAACGTTAATGGCGTCAGAGGTGTGGTAGGCGATGTAACTCTCAGGCACGGGAATGCCTTTTGATTGCCCGAAGGTCATCATGGAAATACTGAAAAAGAGGGATGTTATAAATTTAATCATTGAATATTATTATTTATGTGATATGTCGCTCCGTGCTATGATATATCGCTTCGTTCTATGATATATCGCCCCGTTGGGGCTACCATTATTGTCTTGAATGACATGGCATTCATATATCGCCCCTTCAGGGCTAAAATAATCTCCGTATAATTATTTCTAATAATATTGCGGCACTATTTTCATGGACAAACCTATCAATTTTACAAACTATTATCCTTTGTAAACTGCACCACTTCGCTCAATTTCCCAAATGCCATGGCTACAACGGTATCTGCCGCACCATAGTAAATGGCTAATTTATCTTCTTCTATATCATGTAAAGCAGCACAAGGGAATACCACGTTGGGTACATCTCCTGTGGTTTCGTAAAGCTCTGCAGGACCCAATAAATACGGTTGGGTTCTAAATTTTACTTTATCGGGTTGGTTTTCATCTAATAGTGCAGCGCCCATGGCATAACGGAAACCGTTACAGGTAGTGATGACCCCGTGATAAATCATCAACCAGCCTTCATCGGTTAAAATTGGAATTGGTCCTGCACCAATCTTGGTACATTGCCAAGCACTATCCACAAATGCCGTTGTTTTCATGACGCATCGGTGCTCTCCCCAGTATTTCATATCCGGACTATAGCTGATGTAAATATCTCCAAATGGCGTATGCCCATTATCGCTTGGGCGACTCAACATTGCGTATTTGCCGTTGATCTTTTTAGGAAATAAGACTCCGTTTCTATTGAACGGCAAAAAGGCATTTTCGCACTGAAAAAACTCTTTAAAATCGTAGGTATAAGCAATCCCGATGGTTGGTCCGTGATAGCCATTACACCAGGTGATCCAATACCGATCTTCAATCCATACAACCCTTGGATCATATTTATAATCAGATTCGATCATTTCGGTATTTCCTGCTTGCATCACGATAGGCTCATGATTGATCTCCCAATCGATCCCATTTTTACTGAAGCCAGCAAAAATATTCATCTGCACCGATTTGTTATCACATCTGAAAACACCGGCATAGCCATCCTCAAAAGGCACCACGGCACTATTAAAAATACTGTTGGAGGATGGAATATCATATCTATTGATGATTGGATTTTCAGAATATCTCCAAATTACATCATTGCAACCTTCCGGTTTATCTTGCCAAGGAAATGTACTCATATACGGTAATTATTATTTATTGTTATTATTATTCGCTATAGAATCAAGACCGCTGCGCTTATAAAACAAAGAACAAAGACTTGATTGTAACTAATTGACAAACATATATTGTTTAAATTAAAATTGTCCAATCACTCTACTTAGAAATAGTTTCTAAACAGTAAAATGTCATTTTCAAAACCTCGTAATATCCTTTATTTCAAACGGGTCTGTTAACTTTTTATATTTTTTATCGAACACTAATGATTTATTTTCCTAATCCACTAATTTTTGCTCTGGCTACTTTTTAAGTCCTCAGTCGACAGTTGGCAGTTCTCAGCGTTCCATCGGTCATCAATCTTACAGCATTGGCCATGTAGTCTCTCACCACTTATAACTCACCACTCATAACTCACCACTTATAAAAATCCCTAATCTCTAATCCCTAATCCCTAATTCCTCATACCTCAACCCTTTCTCCCTTAATTCGGAATCTTCCGCACCTTATCCAACCAGGTAAACTTCAAAATTATGGAGGTTATCAAAAATACGCCTAAAGAAACAAATGCCTTAGGATAATCTCGGATAATAAAATAAATGGGCAGTATAATCATGCTGGATTGCCAAACAATCCCAATGGCACAATTTAACATGTCAGGCCAAAAGTCGGAATTGCGTTCAATCTTAGATTCTTCTTTCTTTAATTCGTTCAAGACAGGTTTCCAATATCCCCACGGATGCACATTGGAATAGAAGGATTTTAGCACCTCCATATCCGTCGGTTTTGTGAGATAGGTGCCTAAGAAGGATCCCAATAATGACACCCCAAATATGATTGGAAACAAGTAGATTGCCGATACATGCGACAAATCGTAAAGTAATGTGCCTTCAGTAAAATGTTCCTTATTTTGATCCATAAAAAACTGGAGACTGGCAATAATCAATCCCGAAAGCATGCCCCAGAAATAGCCCCAACCATTAAAGCGCCACCAGATCCATTTTAGGAAATTGGCCGCCACATAACCACCAAATAATGAACTGGTAATCCATAAGGTCAATGAGTTGATGGAATCGGCAAAAAAGCCCATAAATACACCAAGGCCGACCACGGCAAAGGATGCAATATGGCTCGCTCTAATATAATGTTTATTCGAAGCTTTTGGCTTGAAGTATTTTTTGTAAATATCATTGACAATATAAGCCGGACCAGCATTGACAAAAGCAGAAAAAGTAGACATAAATGCCGCCAAAAGTCCCGCTAAGAGCAGACCTTTAACGCCAACGGGAACATGAAAATTAACCACTTGTGGCAGTAAAATCTCTAAATCACCCCAGGCTAAGTTTGGATTTTCGGCCATTCCGGGTGCTAAAACTACCAAAGCAATAACCACCACGCCACCGATTAATAAATACCGAGGGATAAACAGCACAAGGTTGGTAAAACCACTCATATAGGCTGCTTCCTTAACTGTCTTGGTTGAGAGGATTCGTTGCATGTCAAAGCTCGGGGTTGGTCCTGCGATACTGGCAAAAAACCCTTTAAACAGGCTCATCCCAATTAAAGCGCCAAACATTTTATAACCTTCTGAATCGACCAAATCATTAAAAGCCTGATATTTTTCACCCCAATGGGTATCCAATTCCCAACCGAAGAAAATATTTTTCCACTCTTCCGTCAGCACGCTGGTAATTTCAATATCGGTAAACGCATAAAACGAATAGGCAGCGACTAAAATGCCTGCCAATACCATGATGCCATATTGCAAAACTTCAGTGGCCACTACCGAGAACATACCGCCTTTAATGGTGTAAATAGTAGTCAGCAATATAATAATAAGGGCATAAGATTGCTCTGAGGTTAACACTTCTGATCCACCCATATGCAGTGCTAAATCCCAAGGCAGAATCACGGTCATGAATTTACCCACACCTTCAAAGAAATAGGCAATAAACCCAATGGAGGCAATCACGGCAAAGAGTGCTACAATTTTATGTGAAGCTCGTCCTGCCCTATCATCACCAAATCGCGTCAAGATCCATTCTGATCCGGTCATAATATTGGAGCGTCGGATCCAAACGGCCAAAAACATCATGATGAAAATTTGATTCCATATTGGCCAGAGCCACATGAGCATAAAACTTTTGGTGCCGTATAGAAAAAGCCACCCAACCATGAGGGCGGTTCCGGAAATATCAAACATTCCTGAGCCGTTGCTCAATCCTAAATAATACCATTTTATGGAATTGCCACCAAGGAAGTAAGAGTCCAAACCTTTGGAAGCTCTTTTGGACATCCATATTCCCACGCCTAATGTTAAAACAATATAGACTGCAATAATTGATACGTCAATAATATCCATTGGCCTTTAGTTGTTGGATGGTTGTGAACTATTATCTACTCCCCAGTTTTTATTGGGTTGGTCACCCATCACAAAATGTAAAGTGCCACCTTTTAAAATCTCTTCATGTGAGATTCTTGTCTGATTAAAATCGTTTCCATTCAAGGTCGCGGATTGGATATAGAAGTTTTTATCCGACACGTTTTCGGCTTCAATGACAAATTCATTGCCCTCTGAAAGCTTGATTGTTGCTTTTTCAAAAATCGGTGTACCAATTTCATAGTCTGCCGACGCTGGATTCATAGGATATAAACCTATTGAACTCAACACGTACCATGCGCTCATTTGTCCGCAGTCTTCATTCCCACTTAAGCCATTTGGAGTGGTGTTATATTGCGTATCCATAATTTGGCGCGCCCAATATTGGGTCCGCCATGGCTGATTGGCATGATTGAACATATAGGCGATATGGTGGCTTGGTTCGTTACCATGCGCGTATTGCCCGATAAGTCCGGTGATGTCTGCGGAAATATTATCGCCGGTAATTTCAGAACTTTCTGTAAATAACTGCTCCAATCGTTTTGAAAATGCGTCATTTCCACCGTGGATTTTAATCAAATCATCCACATCCTGTGGTACAAACCAGCTGTGTTGCCAGGCGTTACCTTCGGTATAATCGGTTTGTTCTCTATGGTTGGAATGTTTTGGATCAAAAGGTTCGTTCCACGATTTGCCATCAACCGATTTTCCACGCATAAATCCGGATCCGGCATCATATAAATATTGGTAGGCTTTTGATCGGTTTAAGAAAAACTGATAGTCTTCTTCTTTTCCTAATTCTTTTGCCATTTCGGCCACACACCAATCGTTATAGGCATATTCCAAAGTAATAGTCACCGATTCATCCAATAAACTGTATGGAATATATCCGTATTTTTTATAGTGATCCAGGCCTCGTTCATCCTGCATCATCGTGTTTTTCATAGCTTCATAAGCTTTTTCAGCATCAAAACCACGAATTCCTTTTTTGTAGGCTTCAACAATCACAGGAATGGAATGGTAACCGGTCATGGTGTTAGTTTCATTTCCATATAAAGTCCAGACAGGTAAAATTTCACGGACTTCATAATACGCCAGCATGGAGTTGACCATATCCGAAACCCGATCTTTAGCAATGAATGTCAATAGCGGATGCTCTGCTCTAAAGGTATCCCAAAGTGACAAGGTCGAGTAGGCCGTATAGTCTTTGGCGGTGACGATGCTGTCATTTTCCAATCGGAATTGCCCATTCTTATCGCTAAAGGTTACGGGTGCCAATTGGGCATGGTATAGTGCCGTATAGAAAATGGTTTTTAACGAATCGTTTGCCGTTTCGACCTCAATGGTTGATAATGCTGATGTCCATAGTTTATCGGCATCGGCTCTGGTTTTATCAAAATCAAAACCACCAAGTCCCATATTGTCTTTTGCGTTATCAATACTCACCGATGACAAGGCTACTTTCGCAAACAACTCCCTGCTTTTTTCAGCAGGATCAAAGAATAATTGGGCCGAAGTTTTAACTCCTTCATTTTCGCCTTCTTGAAACACTTCGCCATCTACATAAATCTTATAGTCTGCTATTGGTTTTGAGAATTTCGCCACGAAAAATACTTTCTGATTATGTGCCCAACCTGTACTATGACGGTAGCCACTAATGGTGTATCGGTCTTCTACTTTCAGTGAAGTAGCCACCGCTTTATCCCAATTGATCGCAAATCCTAAATCGATGACAACGGCCTGTTCATCACCTTCTTTAAATGTGTATTTATGATAAGCCGTTCTCTCTGATGTGGTCAATTCGACGTTGACATCATGATCTTCCAAAAACACTTGGTAATACCCAGGCGTTGCGGTTTCGTTGCTATGATTATAGGTGGATTTATACGCAAGACTATCCCGGGAGATTGGATTTACCGTTAAATCGACCGCTTTATTAATGGGCATAAAAATAATATCGGCCAAGTCGCCAATTCCAGTACCGCTCAAGCTCAAATGACTGAAACCAATGGCTGTATCATCAGAGTAATGGTATCCTGAGCACCAATCCCATGCACTGATTCCGTTTACTGGACTCACTTGCAACATCCCAAAGGGCACGGTTGCACCAGGGTACGTATGTCCATGGCCACCGGTACCGATAAAGGGATCAACATAACTGTTAATTGCAGTTTCAGTTTTTACAGTTTCCGGCTGCTGATTGCAACTAACAATAAAAATTGCGGAGAGAATAAGGAGATATTTATTTTTCATACTTTTATTTTATTCCAAATTATCAAATACGTATTGTGCTTTAGTATCTAACTAATATCACTTGGTTTCAGGAACCTCCCATGCCTTAAACAAAAACTAATTTTTGAAATGGAGTTCACTCCATAAATTTTCATAAATTTAACCACAATTGAAATTAATTTAGACGGACAACACGTTAACTCTCCTGAACATCACGAAATTTTTTATTTAAATGACCTTTAGCTCCAAACGCATCTACAAAATATCATTTTGGCACCACATCATTTTTTGGGTGGTTTATTTTTTGTTCAACACGTTTCGTTGGGGGAGCTACTTTAATGACTATCTATATTCGATAAAAACAAATCTTTTAGGTTTCCCTATCCACATCGCATTATGCTATTTCAATATCTACTTCTTGATGCCAAAGTTTTTGTTCAAAAGAAGGTATATCCCTTACATTGTCCTGATTATCTCAGCCATCTATTTGATGGTTCTCGCCAAATTTAATCTCACTTACTTTTTAATAAGCAACAATGTCTGGCCAGAAGGTCCTGAACCAATAAATCATCTGACACTCAACTACACCATTGATATGATGATTGGAGAGCTTTATGTCATCACGTTTGTCACGGCCATTAAAGTGACTTTAGATTTTTTGAAAGAACAGAAAAGGGTAGCCGATCTTGAGAAAGACCAATTGGAAACTGAATTATTGTTTTTAAAATCGCAGATATCACCGCATTTCTTTTTCAATACACTCAATAACATCCATTCATTGGCATTGGAAAAGTCGAACAAAACGTCCAAAATTATCTTGAGGCTTTCAGAATTAATGCGGTATTTGCTTTATGAAACAAAGTCCAAGCGACAGTCTTTAGAGAAAGAAATTATCTGCATTCAGAATTATCTGGACTTGGAAAAAATCCGCCATGATGATTCACTTGAAGTGAATATGTCCATAGCAGGGGAATTAGAGAATAAAGAAATTGCGCCTATTTTACTGCTCACTTTTGTCGAAAATGCTTTCAAACATGGCGTTAGTAAAAATATTGGCGTCATTAAAGTAGACATAGATTTTAATATTGAAGGAGATTTTCTGTATTTTACCATCACCAATCCATTACCAGCGGTGTCAGATTTTAAAAATGAAATCAATCATTCCAGTGGAATAGGCTTGGAAAATGTGAAGAAAAGATTGATTTTAGGTTATAATAAGGACGATTTTGAGCTTACCATAAAAGACGACCATCATATCTTTGAAGTGAAACTCAAAATAAAAGTGAGCAATTTATAAACGATAAGGCTTAATGCCTTAACCGCTTTGTATTAAAACAAAAACCATGGAAATTAAATGTTTAATTATTGATGACGAGCCCTTGGCTGTTAATGTAATTAAAAATTATTTACAGAAAATTGAAGACATTGAATTGACCGATACCTTCAACAACGCTATTGATGCATTGAACTATTTAAAGCACCATAAGGTTGATGTCATTTTTCTGGATATCAATATGCCGGTCTTGGACGGCTTGAATTTCATAAAAAGTTTAAAAGAACCTCCTTTGATTATCATTACCAGTGCCTATACGGAATATGCCATTGAAACCTATGAACTTGATGTGTTGGATTATTTGGTAAAACCGTTTGAATTCCCAAGATTCATGAATGCCTTAAATAAGGTTTACAGGCGGATGAACATTACCCAACCCTCTTCAGAGGCCGCCACAACGCGTCCTTATCTTTTCATTAAAATTGATAAGAAAAAAATGAAAAAGGTGTTTTTGGACGAAATATTAGTGGTTGAAAGTTTAAAGGATTATTTAAAAATCAATACCACCAACGGGCGATTTCTAATCCACAGCACACTCTCAGATTTTACCAATTTATTACCTTCTACCGATTTTATCAGGATTCATAGGTCCTATACCATTTCTATCAACAAGATTGATGCGGTTGAGGGCAACAGTATTGAAATAGATGGGATGAGATATGTTATTGGTAGGTCTTATCTTGAGGAAGTCAAGGACAAGATTTTAAATTCTTCCATTTAGAATATTAGTACTAAGTATGAAGAATTAAGTATTAAGATATCATGCTTTTTGTACACTATCTTTTCTTCATTTCTTCCATTCGGAGAGCTCTTATACTTCCGGGCGAAAGCACATAGACTACCATTTCCAAAAAGTCCTATCATTCTGAACAAGAATAATTTCTAAAAGATGGACTATTGACGTCATACTTCACCACTTCTTAACATCTGATTTGCATGTATCTAAACTTTTTAATTTAGGGTCATTTTCATTTCTATCTTCACTAATGGCAGAGCATTATTCAAAGCGCATTAGACATCTTAAAGAAATCATTTATCAATTATAAGATGCCGTCAATTCCCCGCTTCGCTTTTTTGTTTTGCCTGCCTGTCGGCAGACAGGGGTTTCACTAAAAAAAGGGAGAACTTTTAAAAGTTCTCCCCTCTGACTAAACATAAAAATAAAAAAATGAAAACTAATTTTCTATTCCTGTTGTGCCCACCATAATGGCGTAAACACTGTATCAGGACCTCCTAATTTGTCAACGGCCTGCGCATACCCACTTGGGATATTACTACCAAAATTAGAAGGGTATTTTAATCTTTGAGCAAAAAACTTAATGCTGCTCGTCATATAATTACCATCGGTTAGGGCTGGCATATTGGTTAATGGCTCTTCAACGGCCGGGTTCTCAAAGAATGGTAAACCAAGTCTTCTCTGATCATTCCAAGTTTCCAATGGCAACCACGGTGTTTGTGCAATAAACTTTTGCGTAATAATTTTTGTCAAAAGATCGTTCTTCACATTACCATCTTCGTACAATCCGTTATCAGGATACTCCAAGTTAAATGTGCCTGCAGCACCAGTATAACCATCATTATACGTCATTGTTACCGATGTAGGTGGTTCTACAGTATGTGTCCAACTAACAGAAGTTCCAATTCTGCTGTAATCTTCTGAAGTTAAATAATCTGATAATTGACCAGACACATTATTATAAGCAAAACTGTCGGCAATACCTTGCTCGTAAGCAGTTTTTCCATCAATTGGCACTGTCCAACCTCTAACGGCGGCTTCGGCAATTAAGAAATAAGACTCCCACGAGGCAAAAAAGATTCTTTCGTTAGAACTGTTTCTATATTTATTGACTAAACGTGGAAGCGCCCCAATATGACCTGCAACTCTATTTATAGCACCTTTATCTCCCCAATTACCTCCAGTGAAAGCATTCCAGGTAAAAGCGGCATCAATTTCCTTGACAACATTGCCAGCATCGTTTATTAAAGTTCTTTCCGTAGTTTCTGCATTATTATCCCAAGATGGATACCCATTAAATTCTGGATTGTCAAGATCGCCTGGTATCGCATACAAATCATAAGCTCTTGGATCTATAGTGTTGTGTAAACCATCAAAGAAGAATCCAGCAGAAGGATCGTTTGTTTTGGTTGTAAAATGATCATCAAACTTAAGGCCCATATAATTGGATGGCTTAATATGTGAATGTTTATCTGCCGATAACACATCTGCAGAAGGAATACCACCTAATCCAATCATTAAATTATTAAGTGTTGATGACAGTCTAAAATCGTTCCATTCTCTCGTCATTACACCTGTGTAATTATCCCATCCTGGTTTTTCTGCAACTGCAAAGTTATCATCTGCCTCAGCAATATATATGTCAGTAGCAGCATCTTCAAATTCAGTTTGTGCTTTTGATGGGTCTGCTTCAGACAAACGCATTGCTAAACGCATTCTTAAGGAATTTCCATACTTTTTCCATTTTTCATAATTATAATTATAAGCTGGATCCAATTTCTTTAATGCATCATCTGGAGCTGAAACTTCAAGATTTAATGCATTGGTTGCTTCTTTTAATTCTTCAAGCATATAGTAATATACTGATTTTACATCTGAATATTCAGGATTAACGCCTTCAAATCCATCGATAGGAACAGGTCCAAAGTTATCGGACATTTCGCTCATGAGGTAAGCACGCCAAATTCTTGCAACCTGTTTAAGATTAGGCGTATGCTCTCCGGCAACACCTGATTCAATTTGCTGATTAGCAACTACAATACCAGCGTTGATAGTTCTTAACCATGACGATACGTAACGGTTGTAATAATCACTTGACCAGTCATCGTTTGGACTCCCCAAGGCTAATCCAGCGGGTCTTGTCATTCCTCCAACACGATCCCAATACAGCGCAAACATACGTTCTGATATATGAGGATCTTGTTGTGCTCCACCAATAGAGTTGTTAATAAAATATTCTATTTGTACCTGGTCGCCACTTGCCGCCACAGGATCTACGTTTATGTCTTCAAAGTCAGAGCAGGATAGAAATGCCAACAGCACTCCACCAACCAAACTTGTTTTATTAAATATTTTTCTCATAACTTGATATATTATATTTTTTGTAACTTAATAGATACATTTATTTTAGAAACTTACAGACAGGTTTAAAAATATACTGCTCGTTGTTGGAGGCGAAAGATATTCAAAGCCTGTAGCGTTTGTAGACGTTGCAAAGACAGACTCCGGATCAACACCATTTAAGTTGTTTTTCAACATCCATACGTTATTTGCGGAAAGTCCTACCTTAAGGTTCTGAATTCCTGAATCTCCCAACCAGTCTTTTGGAATCGTATAGTTGATATTCACGTTTCTTAATCTAACATTGGTGGCATCGTAAATATTAGCCTCGTTAATTCCTAAGTTTCCAGATTTAGTGGCAATGTGCTCCCAGTAAAGTCTTGGAGAAATACCTGTCGAATTGACAGTATATCCACCGGTTCCATCACTTACAACGCCGTCAACTACAATGTCAGCTCTTTCGCCATCAACTACAGTTATAGCAGCCGTTCCAGCTTCTTGGAGCGCATGGTTTGTACCAGAGAAAATCTCACCACCAACACGCGCATCAATCAGAAATCCTAAAGAGAGATTCTTATAGGTGAAGTTGTTAGCAAAACCAAGCATATAATCTGGTTGTTGATTACCTAATTTGAATTTTTCACCGTCAGCACCTGCTACTTCTGGGCGACCGCTAGCATCTACAACAATTTGCCCAAAATAAGGACTGTTTTGATCTTCCACTCTTTTGTACTTCGTACCCCATATTTCACCATAACCGCCTCTTTCAACAGCGAGCACTTCCAAGTTGTCAAAACCTCCTAGTCTGTATTGTGTAACATCATCAGCTAAACTTTCAATCGTGTTTTTGTTTGTTGAATAATTAAGACTTGCATCCCAACTAAAACCTTCAGGATTGTCAACAATTCTTGCATTAAGAGACAACTCAACACCTGTATTCTGTACATCTCCAGCATTAACCATCTTAGCATTATATCCACTAAATGGGTCCAATGGCAATTCAATCAATTGGTTGGTAGCGTTAGATTTGTACCAAGCAAAATCCAATCCTAATCGGTTGTTGAAGAATCGCGCTTCAAAACCAATTTCTTGCGATTTGATCAACTCACTCTTTAAGTCAGGGTTAAAAAGCGTATTGTTTGTACCTGCAGTAATGTTGCCATTAGAATCATTTCCAATCCAATAGCTGTTATAAAGTTTATAAGGTTCAAGGTCATTACCTACAGTTGCGTAAGACGCTCTAATTTTACCAAAGGTTAGCCATCCTGGTAATTCAGAACCTGCTTTTCTAATCATATCCGTAAACACGAAGGATGTACTGATAGATGGGTAGAAAAACGATCTGTTTTCTTTACTTAAAGTAGAAGACCAGTCGTTACGCCCTGTAAAATCCAAAAACAAGAACCCATCATAATTGATTTGGAAAGTTCCATAAATTGAATTTGTTCTTCGTTCTGTTCTACCTTGATTAACGCTTGGGCTATCGACACCATTATTCAAAGAGAACAAGTTTGGAACCACAAGCTCTCCAGAATTTCCGTTAATATAGTTAGAGTTTCTACCCATGATGTTTCCACCAATGGTTGCAGAACCTCCAAATTTACCAATAATATCATCTTGAGCAGCCATCAATAAGAAGCTGAAGTTTTTCTCAATAAAAGATTCCTTTCCAAAACTGTACCGTCCTGTATTATTACCTGGACTTCCAGAGTATAATTTAGACTCGGTGGTAGTGGTATAAATATCAGCACCAGCTCTTGCCTCAGCGCTTAACCAATCAGTAATGTCATATTTTATAGATCCATTTAATAAGAAACGGTCTCTTGCATCATTACTAAGCCTGTTTTGAGCAGACCAATATGGGTTTTCAGCATTTTCAGAAACGAACCATCTCATTTTACCAAATTCATCCGTGGTGTTTCTAAATTGAGTAATATCAACTGATCTTGGTAGTTGTGCTACCGTTCCGTAGGCGTTGTTGTTATTAAGTCCGTTTAATGGTCTATTGCCAGCTTTTGTATTGATATACTGTACTTTCACATCGGTTGTCCACCTTTTAGACTCACCAAATTTTGTGACTGCACGTGTGGTTAAATTCAATCGTTCCAAAGTTGATCCCGGAATATTACTATCATCGTTCAAATAACTTGCAGAGGTATATAAAGATGTACCATCTGTTACCTGCTGTTGGAATGATAAGCTATAGGTTTGATTAAACCCTCCATCATAAAAATTTCCAAGATTATCATAAGCTCTTAATGTTGTTGGGTTCCCTTCCCAATCTACAACAGATTGTCCTTCAATTTTAGGCCCCCAACTCAACTTGCTTATTTCTTCGTAAACCCCTAAATCTCCCTGACCAAACTGGCTCTGAAGTTCTGGTTCGATAAATAACCTTTCAAAACCTGTTGTAGCAGAAAAAGTAATACCTAAACCTTTTCTTGCGGTACCAGTTTTGGTAGTAATTAAGATGACACCGTTACCCGCTCGTGAACCATATAATGCCGCAGCAGAAGCACCTTTTAAAACCGTCATGGTCTCTATGTCATCTGGATTTAAATCTCCTAATCCATTTCCCATGTCTGGCGAAGGATTGAAGAAGTCATTATTATCAGCTCCTGTAAAGTTATCCATAGGAACACCATCCACAACAATCAATGGCTGGTTGTCACCTGTAAGCGAACTATTACCCCTTAGTACAATTTTTGATGAACTGGCAGGACCGTTACTTCCTTTAATCACTTGAATACCGGCAATTTTACCAGATAAGGCATTGGCAACGTTGGTTTCTCTTGCCTCTGAAATTGCCTCACCTTTTACTTCTTGAACGGCGTATCCTAAAGATTTACGTTCTCTTTTAATACCAAGTGCCGTCACTACCACTTCGTCCAATTGACTCACATCTTCAACAAGCGAAACGTTGATTGTGCTTTGACCATTAATGGCAATCTCTTGAGTAGTAAAGCCCACGTAGGAAAACTGCAAAATACCTTCCCCACTTGGTACATCAATACTGTAATTACCATCAAAATCTGTTGTTGTTCCGGTGCTCGTGCCTTTAACTACTACACTAACTCCTGGAAGTCCCAAACTGCTTGCGGCGTCCACAACTACTCCTTTTACCGTTGTTTGCGCCTGCATACCATAAGTGCATAGAATACCAAACACAAACAGTAATTTAAGTACCTTTTTTGTCATAATTTTGTTATAAGTTTAATTTGATTTCTTAAATCAATGTAAAAAACTTGTCATTTATAAATATTTTCGACTAATGACGCTTTTGGAAAGGAGTAGGGCAACATATAACCTTGTAGTTGGCGAATTATTGCCAAATTCGTATTAAAATGCTTCACAATTATGAGATCATCATTCACAGTAAATTATTCTGAAAATTGTAGTGTTTTCTGACTGTTTATTACTGCTTTTGAAACAACCTTTTTGAACTTGGCTAAAAGCAATTATAACTACCCAGCCTATTCCTAATTAAGCTAACTTCTACCCTTTTTTCCTTCCTATCGAGTGAAATGGTAAAATTCTTTAGAAATAGAGAGCAATGCGATTTTATATGATGATTGTCAAATAGTTACAGCTATATCCTAATAAAGATTACACTTTCAACACATTAAAAAATGGTTCTAAATTTTAAATCATTCACCTCTTTTACTTGATTGTTTTCGATGTCTACTGGAACACAAGTGAACATCCATTTCCAAGAGTTGTTATCCTGTGGAATTTTCAAGAGTACCGTATTCCATCCTTTTTTAAGTTGAATTTTTGTAGGTGCTCGGAAAAAATAATCCTCATCAATAAACGGAATTTCATCCGTTCTTGTTCCCAAATTGGGCTGTTTCCAATGGGGAGGTGCTATTTCGACGTTATTGACCCATAGTTTAGGATTCGTGGTGTGCCACTGCCCTTGATCAGGGAAAGGACCTACACGCCGACCCCCAGACCGTGACCAGCCTTGGAAACCTACCCAAAAATCTTGAATCCGATCATCTGGTGAATAGATTTCAGCAGTCGCATAATAGGTGCCGGTTTTTTCAGTAGTCAATGCCGGGAAACCGAAAAAGTGTTTAAAATGCAGCGTGCCGCCAACTTTTGGTGCAGACCATTTATAATTTTTTCCGTCAACATTATAAGAAGCGATCAATTCATTTTCAACTGGAAACTTCAAATTGACATTATTGTTATTCTCAAATGGCCCAATCACATTCCATTGAAAATCGGTTTGCCTGATATATGGGAATTCCTTGTCTTTAAAAAAGAAATCACGATGGACGATGACCTTGTCCTCAAAAGCTTTGAAGGCCTGTAATTCTGGTGTGTTTAAGGCTGGTAATTTGGCCCAATAATCCAGTTTATTCTCTTTTCTTCCTTTCCAAATCGCATCGGCATAGAAAACAATGGAGGGATAAATAGGGTTTTGTTTTAGAATATCTCGTTCATTCGCCACATTATTATCAGGCCAAGCACATAATATGCCTCCCAAAGCAAGTTCATCGCCTTTAGGCTGTCGGCAGGGCTGTTGAAAAAATAAGCGCGACATACCCGCAAAAGGATCCAAATGATTGATATAATTGGCGCGGGAGTCTATAAACCGATGTCCTGGTCTCGGATCAAACTGCGCCCAAAGCTGATTGATGGACGTAGAATCTCCCTTTACCTCAATACCTTCCATCCAAACGATAAGGTCTCTATCATGAGACTTGACGCGATCCATGATTTGTTTTACAAATCCGTCCTCCACGTATTCTTCACGATTCCGGACCTCATCTGTACCGATATGAATGTACGGCATGTCTTCGGCACTCGCCAATGAGCACAATTCATCAAACAAGTTCAATAGGGTAGGTAATGCGCGTTCATCTTTCATAGTTTCAAACCCCATTGCATCCCTAAACGCTCTCGAATGGCCAGGGATGTCAAATTCTGGAATCACCGTGATATGACGGGCTTTGCAAAATGCAAGGATGTCCTTAAATTCTTCCTGAGTATAATATTTACCCTTACCCCGTGAGGTAGCGGCTTCCGATTGCAATTGTGGATACAATTTGCTTTCCAATCGCCATCCTGGATCATCGGTTAAATGCCAATGGAACACATTGTATTTATATTGTGAAAGGACTTCAATCTGCTCTTTTAATTGGTCTATGGATTGGAAATTCCGTCCGGTATCGTGCATAAATCCTCGGATTTTAAATGCAGGCCAATCGGTGATTTCCAACTTTGGAAAAAGACCACCTTGCCCCTGTTTCCTGAAAATTTGCTGAAGTGTTCTTATGGCGTAGTAAGCGCCTTTCTCAGAAGTTGCCCAAATTTTAACATCTCTATCAATACTTAATTTATAGGCCTCCTCAGGGTTATCAACTGGAAGCTGTTCCTTAATAACTTGAATCTTCAGACCTTTGTAAGACTCTTTAATGCCTTGTTTTTTGAAGAATGCACTTATAACATCGGATTCATTTTTAAAATCGGAAGCCCCAATATGAAAACCTTTGAACGCCAACTCTCCTTCACCATAGCTGATTTCTTGTGGTGTTGGGATGATGGGATATTTGGCTTCAAGATGATTTACTTGTTGTGGATTGGAATAGCCGTTGAAAATAAACAACAGCTTTAAAGCCATAAAGTAAATGACTGCTTTAAAGTTGATATTATAAAGAGAAAATTTCATAAGATTTTAATTTACTAAGTCTATAGACCTAACAGGTTTCTAAAACCTGTTAGGTCTTGTTCGACTCAAACTTGTTATTTTGACAATCTGAAGACCACAACATCTCGTGAAGGCACATCAATGGACATCTTGGTGTCCGTAGCACCAACAATCGTATTTTGCCATAGGTCCTTTATTTTATAATCGCCTTCAAAATCCTTGACCCGGATTTTAGACCAATCAATCTCGTAGTTTTTGTCTGTTATTTCCCTATTAAAAAAGCAGATCGCTATGTCCCCATTGGTCAACGGTTTTTGCCAAATTTCAAAATTGCCATAATCTTCAATCTTAAAACCCTGTTTCCCCAAAACGTCTTGATTGATGGCAATTAATTCTTTATTGGTTAAAATACTATGATCTACCTGAGTCATATCCCTCAAATCGTTACCGGCCATTAAAGGTGCGGCCAACATACACCACATGCTAAAGTGGGCTCTTGCTTCATTTTCTGGCATATTGTTATTTCCAACGGCCAGCATATCCGGATCGTTCCAATGCCCAGGACCAGCATATTTTTCTAAGCCCACCTGCATGTCCACCAAGTCCGACCATCCAATGAGATTGCCCCATATATTGCCGTCGTATCTGGCGCCCATATCAATATCCAATGTCGTCCGCCACAGATGTCCTACATCTTTTGCCCATTCCCATGGCTTATTTTCACCCCATTCACAGAGACTAAAAACAATAGGTCTTCCGGCTTTAAATAGCTCATCTCTCATCAAGGTGTAAGAGGCAATGGCATCTTGCCCTTCAGTAAAGCACCAATCGTACTTTAAATAATCGACATCCCATTTGGCATAGGTCTCAGCATCCTGACGTTCAAAACCTTTACTTCCAGGTCGGCCGGCGCAAGTTTTTGTACCAGCATCAGAATAGATTCCGAATTTCAAGCCTTTGGAATGGACATAATCCACCAAACTCTTAATTCCTGACGGGAATTTTTCTTTATCCACGATAATATATCCATTTTCATCACGGCCTATTTGCCAGCAATCGTCAATCACGATGTATTCATAACCAACGTCCTTAAATCCGGTCTCCACCATGGCATCCGCCATTTCCTTGATCACCGTTTCGTTGACGCCGTCGCATTGAAAACTATTCCAGCTGTTCCAGCCCATAGGTGGGGTCAGTGCCAAATTATCGAATTTTTGAGCGGATATCCCATGTGATAAAAAGAACGCTACTAAAAGAAAGAAAAAATTTGTCTTCATGAATTTGATGTTTTATTTATTACATACTATTTGAAAAAGTCGGTGCAGGCAAGCCATAACTATTAATCAGATTACCATCGGAAAAGGGCCTATAACCATATTTGACATATCTCGGATTTTCGATTTCTGGCGACCATACCTGCAAGATACCATTTACAATTTTAGTTTGTGCAGGGACAAATTGTTTATGATCGTTAGCGATAAAAATATCTTGCACACTTGCATTGTTGAATGTTTTTAAACCTTCGCCATGTTTAAAATGAATTTCGAGCGTGTTGTCCATGACATTCACAAAATCCAAAAGCGGCCCAGAATAACCAATGTTAAAACCATAATCATTATGGAGTGCTATTTTAGACAAACGCCGTCCAACAATCCATTTTTTCCTTGGATGCACGTCTGTTTCATTCCCAACATCGTAGCTGACCGCCATTCCCGTATTTGGAATGCTCAGTAAACGCCTTTGTGAATCCCGAAAACTACCCCAAGTTGATCGGTTTAGACTACTTAATTGGACATAATAAAATGGTAATTCCTCATTTTTAAAATGATGGCGCCAATCATTCACCAACATCTTGAATAATTTTGAATGCATCTCAATTTGATCGGCATTGGATTCCCCTTGATACCAGATCACCCCTTTGATAGTGTAATCTCTAATGGGCAGTATACCCGCATCAAATAGAATAGTGGGCTGATAAGGATGTCGAGCTTTTATTTTAGTTTTGGAATGATCTTCCATATTGCGTTCAATTCTATTGGCAACCCACACATCAACCATCGGGTTTAAACGCGTGTCATTGAGAAGATCAATTGTTTCATGTTGTTGCTCCATAGCTTCCCTACTGATCCAACTTTGAGTAGGAGATCCGCCGATGGCGTTACAAATAATTCCGACCGGAACATTTAATTTTTTCTGAAGTGAATAGGCAAAAGCATAGGCCACCGCCGAAAATTTCTCAAGGTCCTTTGTATTTGAAGTGGTCCATCCTGAAGAATCAAAATAATCTGCCGCATTACAATTTTTAAGATCGGCTTCACTAAATTTTTCTCCTGACAGGGTTTTTCCATCCATAGAAAACAAAAACACCTGATCATTTAAGGAATCCTTTAAAACAGTGGTAGCACTTTCCATATCTCTCACCATAAAATCCATGTTGGATTGCCCCGAAGCCAACCAAACTTCACCGATGTACACTTTTTCTATGTTGTGAGATTTTGTGGAGGTGGAAAATTTTAGTGGATAGGGGCCACCGGCTTTCATCGACGGAAAGTCAACGTTC
The DNA here is from genome assembly GCF_014062315.1 of Gelidibacter maritimus. GTDB lineage: Bacteria > Bacteroidota > Bacteroidia > Flavobacteriales > Flavobacteriaceae > Gelidibacter > Gelidibacter maritimus. The sequence goes on along the minus strand of NZ_JACGLT010000007.1, from coordinate 181,279 downwards.
CAGTGCCCATTGAAATCGGCTTTTACACGTTTTGTTTCTTGGTTAAATTGAATGGTTACCGTATCATCATAGTTGGCGGTTCCATTAAAACTTATGGTTTCATTTCGTTGAAGAACCATGTTTTCTCCATAGAGCAACGGCAGTTTTAAATCGCCATAATCCCCAGTGATGGCACTGAATACTTTATTGGCGATAATTTGGGCGCCTTCTTTGGTGGGATGTAAATTATCTGGGAAATACTCTGGAAATCGATATAGAGGCTCGTGTAAATTAATTAAATCAACAGAGGCCTTTGCGGCAATAGTTTCTATTTTTGACTGAATTTCCTTAAAACTTTCCCGCATGCCTTCTTCAAACCAATGATGCCCCGAAAAAGTTGGGGTCATTTTGCAAATGATGACTTTGGGTTTGGTTGGCAGGTTTTTATAAACAGAAATCATATCCAAATAATCCTGTTCAAATTCGTCCTTATGCTTTGGCCAATTGTTATTGCCTTGGTCATTCAACCCCAAATGGATGATGACGATGTTGGGTGCAAAGTTTTGCGAGGCTTTAAACACCTCCTTTTCCCAATAAGGTTTGTGTCCGTTTTTCAGCATAGTAGCGCCCGAAAACCCAAAATTTTCTACCTCATAATTTGAGCCCAATAGTTGCTGAAGTTGTGCCGGATAACTATGTTCTTCCCGTTCCTCAATCCCAGCACCATAGGTGACGCTATTTCCTACACAAGCAACTTTTATAGTTTGGGAAGATAGGGCCAGCGAAAAAAGCAACATCCAAGACATGGTCAGAATCTGGCGATATTTTGAAATTGTCTTCATTATAAAACTCATCTTTTTGGTATTTTCTAAACTCATCCGACCATCCAAATCACAACATAGGGCGCAATCAGAGTGGTCAAGATGCCGTTGACACACATGGCCAATCCGCTATAAGCGCCTGACAAATGGCCGACTTCCAACGCGCGTGCTGTTCCGATGCCGTGCGCTGCAGTCCCTAAAGCTGTTCCCATAGCGGCTTCACTTTTTATGCCTGTTAGTTTCAAGAAACTCGGACCGAAAGCATTTCCAAATACACCAACCGCAATCACCACGCCTGCAGTGAGCGATGGAATGCCCTCTGTAATTTTCGTAATTTCAATAGCAATGGGTGTGGTGACGGATAATGACACTATCGACTTAATAATGACATCAGGCGCATTCAGATAAATTGAAAGTAATGAAACTGACAAAATACTAATCATACCGCCACAACAAACTGCCAAAAGAAAAGGATAAATATTATGTTTGATCAATTGATATTTCTCATAAAACAAAACGCCAAGTGCTACAATTGAAGGCCCTAAGAAAAAGGTCAAATACTTGCCGCCTATATTATAATCGTTAAAACTGACTTCAAACACTACCAAGAACAAAATAATTAATGTGATGGCGATCAAGACTGGATTGAATAACACCAATTTAATTTTTGTCCGTAATGCCCGAGCACCAAAAAAAGCGACCAACGTAAGGCCTATTCCAAAAACCGGAAGACTATAAAACGCTGTCATTTTTCTCAAGTTTTTGCTGTATCAATGCGGTCACATATAAAGTAATCAAAGTGCTTATCCCTACGGCAACCAACAGAATAATCCAATACGATTTAATAAAATCAAAATAAGACATGAGCCCAACACCGAAAGGAATAAAAAATAACACCAAATAATTCAACAAGGTATCAGAGGCAGGTTTCACCGATTCCAGTGTTATCAGTTTTACTTTCAACGCCACAAAAATCAGGATCATTCCCCAAACATTCCCAGGCACGGGTGTTTCCACGAGGTAATTGATCAATTCGCCCAAGCCAAGGAATAAAAACAAGATTAGGAAGGCTTTGAGCATTTTCAACCCGCTCTTGAGCAGATTCATAGTTTTCATATGGACTTTAAATGTCGCTTTACTCATTCGAAACATTTGAAATTTTAAAAGAATAGGCATATTTAGTTGCCAATTCAACGAGTTTGAGATGAGGAGCTAAAATAATCAAATCTTTAGTATTATGTTTAGGATGATGGCTAAACCTGTCAGGTCTAAGTCTTCATTAAACCATATCTACAAGGTTGTCCTCCTTCGGCGGACAGGTGGAAACCTTGCCGAAAGCTTTGGAAACCTTGTAGGAATGTATACTCGTTTAGAAGATTACTTTTTAGGCTTTTTGTAACTATCCTTTCCATCAGTCAACCAATCCAAAGAAAAGCTTACAAAAGGGTTTTTTGTGTACCCATCTTGCTCAAAAAACAAGCCGATATCGCCATTTTCAAGAATAGTCATATCCGAATATGCGGAAGGACCCTCGTAAATGGTTTTGCCCTCCGACCAAGTTTCACCTTCGTCATAGCTAATGCGCACCGTCATATTAACCCGGCCTTTTTCCGATTTGGCATTAGAGAAAAGAAGTCTGTTCTTTTTATATCCATCTTCAATTGCTGTATATCGAATGATACTTGCATTGCAACCCGGATCAATCAATTCTGGAGCTTCTTCAGTGGTCCATGTTTTACCTCCATCGGTAGACGTATGTACATAACGCATACCCTTTCCGTTGACCCGTGCATTGATCATCAAAGTACCATCTGCAAGTTCTATTATTTTTGACTCATCCGCTGGTTGAATTGGCGTATCTATAAAATACCAAGTTTTACCGTGGTCATCACTTCCAAACACATGAAGACCGCTGTTTAAATTGACCATAGTATGCAGCAATTTCCCAGAACGCGTTTGGATTCCTCTACCAGAAGTTATGAATTTAAAATCCTTGTGCCATTCCGGTTTTGCTATCTGAGAGGTGATATCTACAGGTTCACTCCAGGTTTTCCCATTGTCTGCACTTTTCACATAATGAAGGTAATAGATGTCTTTTTCAGTATCTAAGTTCATAAAATTGTAAAACATGAAAATTTCGTTGGTCACATGATCCACAATCAAGGAAGGATCTGAAGCCGATTGTCCATCTGGAAAATCGACCACAGTTTCAATATCAGACCAAGTTTTCCCATTATCAGCGCTACGTCTAATGATAATGTTGATGTCCCTACTCCACTTTAGATCGCCACAACCTGGAACACGCTCATCAATAGCAGCAATGACATCGCCATTTGGCGCAGTTATGATGGCTGGGATCCGATAACATTCAACCCCCTCTGTCATAGACGTGTTGAACAAATCTTGAAATACCGGTGCACCATCTGTGGTGGCTTTTTGGGCTGTTACGCCACAATTAAAAAGGAATATAGAGATGAGTACTACAATTAAGTTTTTCATATTATTAGACTTTAAATTAGTTATTCGTACATATTATATAGATCTGCATGATGCAATTCTTCAAAAAATTCAGCTATATTTTGGACAACGACATCTAAAAATGCTGTGCCCTTTGTTTGGGTAGCTTTCTTCGGGTTCCCCACTCCGGTATCCTCAGTGACATGAGTCCATTGGCGTTGCGCGCTGACCCAACCCTCTTTGAGTCCTTTGATTTTAAATTGTTTAGCACTTCCACTTCCAGCTTGACCCAGCGGCAATACTAAATGAGGTGCAATATGCTGCATTGCTGACGTTTCCAATTCGCCAGCATGGTCTCCCGGTTCATCAAAATAAGGAGTGGCATTGGCCGCTTGCCACCAATTGATTGAACAAACGAAAACTTTCGGAAACTCTACACTCAATTCACGGATCATTTGCTTAAAATTATTGCCTCCATGCGAATTGACAATAACCAATTTATGAATGTCATGCGCATTTAACACCTCAACAACATCTTTTAAAACCGCATATTGGGTACTGGGGTTCATGTTCATGCACAACGAAATATCCATCTGACCCGTATTGACTCCAAAAGGAATAGTTGGCAATACGATGACCTTTGCTTTCTTGTTCCAAGCTTTTTCTGCAGCCGCAATAGAAACATACTCTGCCTGATAATTATCGGTAGCATAGGGCAAATGGTAATTATGGGCTTCAGTGGCCCCCCAAGGCAAAACGGCAACGGTAAAAATGGTTTCTTTCACCGATTTCCAATTGGTTTCTGCCAACACATAAGGTCTTATGGTTTTTCCCATCATAACATATTTTGAACGAGTTCAATCAAATTTAGTTAAAATATAGCCTCCATTAAATGAGACAGCCGTTTTTTAATCAAACGCCATTTTACTCCTATTTTTTTCGACCTGAAGGATCTCTAATCGCTAATGATTTAGTTTCTATTTTACTTATTTACTAGTGGCACGCATTAAAACTGTAGTCTCAAGCTGCTCATAAAAGCATTTGATTTCTGATAATTTATTTTTTTATTCGTTCAAAAGTTTTCCAACATTGGTACATAGCTCTTGGAACATGGAAACAGCCTTTCCATTTTCCGCCTTTTAAATCCAACAACACTTCACCTTGCCTGTTTAAGTAGCCAAACCATTCGCCGTTATCGGCATCCGAAAAGTGTGACCAGGAATACTTGTGGACTTTTTCGTACCAGTCCATAAGCTCCTTCCTACCCGTATGCTCATAAGCTTTTGCCAATGCCACCAAGGCTTCCAGATGGACCCACCAGAGTTTTTGATCCCATTCCAACTGTTGTGGCGGTTTTCCTAAAGCATCCATGAAATAAAAGATACCGCCGTATTTTTCGTCCCAACTATATTCTAATATCCGTAAAATGGTGTCCGCAGCTTTTTCAATAAGTTGCTTGTCTTTCCTTCTCACCCCAATGTCTATCATAAACCACATGGCTTCAATCCCGTGTCCAGGATTTAAGAGGCGTCCGTTAAAGCTATCCTCATGAGAACCGTCCGGACGGACAAATTCGTAGATAAGTCCCGATTCCTTATCCAAGAAAACATTCATGACCTCATTGATGCTGAAATCGATGGTTTGATTAACCTCATCCTCATCCAAAACACCTTCAAGTTCCAATACCAAATTGGATAGAATCATCGGTAGGGAAAAACTTTTTAATGGTCTTTCTCCTGTCGATTTCTCGTAACTCCCCTTCGGATTATCCTTCTTTTTTAATATGTTAAGATAGGTTTTCTTAGCAAGTTGTTTGATCTCATCATCGCCAGATGCAATTGCATATTGGCTAAAAGCCATGGCTGCAAAACAATCAGAAAAAATATTATAAGGCTGTATCAGTGGTTTTCCTTCCTGTGTCGTCGAAAAATAGAAGTTACCCTCCTTGTCCATGCCGTGTTTTCTAATAAAATCAACACCATGTTTGGCCAATGTCAACCAATTCTCATTCTTCTCAACGTTATTATAGAGCATAGAAAAAGTCCAAGCCTGTCGCCCTTGGAGCCACATAAACTTATCAGTATCGTAAACTTCTCCTGTTTTATCCAAACAGGTGAAATAACCGCCGTAAGTTAAATCTATCGAATTTTTCTCCCAAAACGGGATGACATTATTTAGAAGTGTATTTTTGTAGAGTGATGTATGGTCCATTTAAAAGATATTTCTTAAAAATTAATCGCATTTTTTCAGTGTAAACTATTATATTTACATAATATGTTATACATAATACAAACTTAATGAAATTAGAATAATAAATTACATTTGCACAAAATAAATTAGCATGAAAAACCGTGTAGGCCTTAAACCGATAACCAATTTGAGCTTAGTTGACAAGGTAGAAATAAGCATTACTGAATATATCAAATCCAACAAGCTTGAAGTGGGCGATACCATCCCAAAGGAGATGGAGTTTGCCGAATCACTCGGTGTCAGTAGAACTGTTGTTAGGGAAGCACTGACCAGGCTGCGCACTATTGGGATTATCGATTCCAAAAAACATAAGGGGATGGTTCTTTCACAACCGGATTTTATTGAAAATTTTGAGAAGATCATGGAAACCAATTTGGTGGGCGATGATACCTTAAAGGATATTTTTGAGCTGCGATTGATTATGGAAATGGGTATGGTCGATTTGTTATTTGCCCGTAAGACAGATGAGGACATAGAGGAGTTGAGCAAAATAGTAGATGACATGGAAAAAGGCAAAGGCGAAACCCACATTTTCAGCCTTAAAAATGAAGTTGCCTTCCACGGCAAACTCTATGAAATGTCTGGAAATAAAACCTTACACCGACTTCAAAACATCTTACTTCCTGTTTTTCAGTATGTGCATAACCATAAATTGGATGATGCCAAAACCTATATGTACAAAAAGAAATTTGTAACGCATCGTGAACTTTTGAATTATCTTAAAGAAGGTAACAAAGAAAAATTCAGAAAAGGATTGGCCCGCCATTTAGAGCCGCACTTTGACAGAGTCCTTAAGGATGTAGCATTTTAAATTTTAACCTTAATTACTGCTTTCTTCACCTGTGACGGATCTCCGGTAGTTATATCTGGCATGTGAATGTCATTTGGAAAAAAGATGGCAAACATCCCTTTATTAACCGTTATGATGTCATAAGGCTCATCAAACAACATATAATCGTCCACCGCATCATAGGCCTTTTTAGGATCTTGTCCAGTATGCATCGTGACTCCCATTTGCTCGACACCATCAACAATATATTGCACATCAATATATTTTCGATGTGATTCGAGAAGGTTTCCATCGACTTGCTTGGTCGCATACTCCTTAAAAATGACAAAAAGATCATTTCCTTCAATCTCATGTTTGCCCATAGGCAAATCATTGAAATTGGTGTTTTCAATATAATTTAAGGCCTTTTTGATCCCAGGATGGATACTCTTATAAAGATTTGCATTTTCAATTTTGTCCAATATCATTGTCAATTGTTTTTAAGATAAAAAATTATTAAAACCACGCCTTTTTATCAGTTATCCTCTCAGGAAGAATCATCACATCCAAACGCATCCAGCCAGGAGGGCGATTGCCGGGAGTCATTTTTGGAAACCCTTCGCTATCCGATGTCTCAAAGACAATGGCAAGACGACCATCTGACAACTGTGTGATACAGCTATATCCAGCAGATTTATCATACAACAAATGGTCGTTTTCCCAAGTTTTTCCACCATTTAAACTGCGATAAATAAACAGATTTTGACGATCTTCATAGTTGGCACTGCCCAATCCACCAGCAGGTCCAACATAAAACAGCATAGTATCAATACCTAACATACTCCCTTGACAGCCGCCATAGTCGACTGACGATTGCAAACGGAAATCAATATGGCTTTCACCCCATGACATTCCTCCATCGTTACTTACTGCTACCGTTCGTTTACCTTTGCCCGCTCTCAGATTGTATCTCAAAACATTATGGGGCGACTCCGCTATTTGATATTCGCCGCCATCAGGGGCAGCATGTCCCGTTTGCCAAGTTTCTCCATGATCGTCGCTATATATCGTTCTGTTTTTAGAAATTTTCCTGTCGGTTTGACGCGTTGGTATGATCAGCCGGTTCTTAAATTGAAGACCCTGCATTTGAATACCCGCACCAGGCCCAAAACCACCAATATAATGATTGGGTGCCACAATATCTTGGGTTATATTTCGTGGTTTGCTCCAAGTCAATCCATCATCATCTGAAATGACGACCCACGCCGTATTTTTCAGCTTGCTATGATCATCGGAAGGCCATAAAGTTGTAAAAAGAAAGAGTCTTCCAGTGACTTGATCCACCAGGGCCACAGGATCCATGAATGCATCATCCCCACCGTCGGTCAAAAGCTGTATTTCAGACCAACTTTTCCCATGGTCTTCACTTCTCTTCAACGCAATATCTGTTGGCGTCTTATCGGTAGAACTAATTTTCCGCGCTTCTGCAAAGAGCAATAAGGTTCCTTTTTTGCTCGTAGTCAAGGTTGGGATTCGATAGGAATCAATCCCATCATCACCGGCATTAAAAACCGTTGTTTTAGGAATGGTATCAACAGATCTCTCCGAAGCTTCACTGTTAAAAAAACAGACTAAAGATAAAATCAAAACACACTTAAAAATCAATTTGCTGCTCATATCCACAAGTTTTTAGATAATTAAATAATTCATGATTGAAGTCAGTAATAAATTATATGCTTCTTGTAACCATATATTGCACAAATCAGACTAATAGCAGAAATGAAGCCCCATTGTTGCATTTAAAAGGTTTTCGACTGCGCTCAAACTGACAGTGTCTATTATCTTGTTTACTGATTTACACCATTATGAACTCTATAAAAAATGAGCATTGATCTACTCACCTCTTTATCACGAATCAATGGTTTTTGTAATGCCTTGTTTTAGGTAAACATGTGCAATTTTATCCAATATCACATGACAGCTCTTTAAGATAAAAAACCAAGTTTAAATAATCATTCAAACTTGGTTCCATTCAAAATGTGAAAATTGCTATTAATCACTTAGATGCTCTAATAAACCAATGGCATCCAGTTGTTTTCTAATGTCTTTATAAGTATCATCACCAAGAGTCGTATGTGGGAATCGACTTGGGCCACAATCAATGCCCAAGGTTTTCATAAAACCTTTTCCAACGCCGTTAAATCCGCCGTGACCGTCCAAAATCTCCACAAAACGAATCGCTTTCCTCTGCAATTCTGCCGCCTCGGCCATTTTTCCAGATTCAAACAAGTCTTTGATCTTAAGGTATAAGGGCGCCATGTGATTGTAGGTACTCCCTACCCATCCATCTGCTCCCAATGGCAAACTTGAAAGGAAAATTTCGTCAAAGCCAAACAAAAGATTGAACCTGCCATTCTCAAGAGGTTTGCAATGTAAGAAATCAATTAGATTATTATTGGTAAACTTAATGCCTTCAAGATTCGGAATTTCCTTTGATGCCACTTTTAAAAAGTCGAGCATATTTAAATTGGCGCCACTCAAAACTGGAATGTGATAGTAATAAAACGGGAGGTTAGGTGCGCACGCCGCTACCTCCTTACAATATTGAACCAACTTTTCGATATTATTAAGCCTAAAGTAAAATGGTGCCAACACGGCTATTGCGTCCACTTTATCGGCGGCATGGGCCGCCAGTTCCATGGCAACTTTTAAACTTGGGTCTCCAACGTGATCAATAAGATATAGATCGGACGATTTATTTTGAGACCATGCTTTGGTGATTTCTTTCCTTTCATCGGTAGATAATGAAGCGAAATCGCCCGTGGAACCATTCATAAATACACCTGAGATCTTATTTCGAACCAAAAACTTATGATATTCTGGAATGACATTTGTATTCACTGATCCGTCCTGATGCATTGGCGCATAAGTTGCGGCTATGAGGTTTTTTATTTTCATGTTATATAAGATGTCTTAAGGATTATCTTTAACTCCGTAAAATTTCTATTTGAGACTTGCTATCCCGATAACTATCGGGACAACCAACAGAATCTAATGCCCTTCGTTTTTAGAATCTGGGTTCGGATCCCGCCAAAAAGCGGGATTAGTTCAACCATCAAAACTTAGTGCGCTTCGCTTCTATGTTTTGCCTGCCTGTCGGCAGACAGGGGTTTCACTAAAAAAAAGAGAGTTGAGCTATTAACAAAACTCTCTTTTCTGGCTAACTCAAACAAAATTTCTCTACTAATCTGTATAACCTGTTGTTTGGTCCAACAACGGGTTTCTGCCGATCATATCCTGTGTAATTGGCAATAATAATTTATACTCATCACCAGGATTTAAAAAACTAATATTATCTATGACAAAACTGTTTCCAGCACGTCTTAAATCCCACCATCTTTTACCTTCACCGATGAACTCTTTATAGCGCTCCTCTAAGATTGCATTGGCATTGGCAGTTTCTGAACCATTAACATAATCTTGCGTGATCGGATCATAATCAGTACCATACGCGCGCTCACGAATCAGATTAATTTCTGCTGAAGGATCTTCACCCAAGAAGTTTTTAGCTTCAGCCAATAACAACAATACATCTGCGTATCTGTATAACGGGATATCATTGTCAAAAATACGTACTGAACCATCTACTCGTCCCAAGAATTTGTTAAATATTGAACCAAAATATTTTGGCTCATTATAGGTTGGATACCCTGACCCGCCGTTATCATCAATATACAATCTAACGAAAGTTGCATCTTTTCTGTCATCGTCGTTATCATCCAACAATAGTATGGTTTTTTCAGACTGACCATATCTATTTGCGCCATCTATTATGTAATCTGACATGGACGCTCCTTCGTCATTGTACTGAGGATTAATTTCGGTACTTCTACCAGTTAAGCTGTTGTAAAATGTTTCAGCTTCATCTTGCTGGTATTGTACAGCAAAAATAAATTCGTCGTTTTCTTCATTAGGTACTCCCCACAAACTTGAAATACTTGGCTCTAAACTTATTCCCATAGAGGATATCTCCTGAAGCGCTGTTTTTGCTTCTGTAAAATCGGGTATTCCACCTCCAAGCAAATTACCTGACCAGATGTACACATCGCCTTTAAGTGCTAAAGTGGCTGCTTTTGACCAAAATATTTTCTTGCCTTCCCAGAAGCTATCGTCAGATCCAAACGAACTTAAAGAAGCCGCTATATCGGATTTAATTAAATCCATAACATCCGCTTGTGGCGATCTTGGTTTACTCAAACCACTTGGGTCAATCTCCTTTAATGGCTCCAAAATAATAGGCACATCACCCCAGGTTTTTAAAAGCGTGTAATAGTATAACGCTCTTAATCCGTAGGCTTGGCCTAACAAATGTTCCTTTTCGGCTTCATTGGTAAAGGGTACATCCGGTAAATTCACGATAAAATCATTGACTCTGTGAATCCGCGTATAAAGCCCAGCCCAACCTCCAAAAGGAGCCGTTGCCACCGTAATGTTATTCTCAATTAAGCTCTCGTTGAATGGCGACTCAAAAGTACGTCCTCCCCAAATATCACTTCTCATTTCACCCAACAACCATAAATTTCCAGTTGACGCCCTTAAGTTGGCATAGAGTCCTGTATGGGCTGCCTTTGCTCCTTCTTCAGTATCCCAAAACCCCTGTACCGTGAGTTCACTCGGACTTGTTAATTCCAGTTCGTCTGAACACGAACTAAAAGTTACTACCGCAATTAATATATATATATACTTTTTCATATTCTTAAAATTTAAAACGTTACGTTAAGACCTAGTGTAAATGTTCTTGGTACCGGAAACGCTCCATACTGTACACCTCCAAGCTCTGGCGTATCACCACTCATGCTCTTAAAGTAATGTAAATTGGTACCTGTAGCGTAAATACTGAACCGTTGAATGAATCCATTAAAGTATTCCGTTGGCAAGTCATAGCTCAGCGTTACTTCACGCAGAGCCAAATAATCACCCTTTTCCCAGAATTTTTCGTTTCCGTAGTGCTGCAAATCAGTTGCTCCTTCACCTGCACGCCAAACGTTTTTTGAGCCGTTAACAAAAACAAAGCGCGGCCAATCGGTGTCGGTATTGGTTGGTGTCCAAGAATCACCTACTATTTCAGGCTGTGCCAAGTTACCTTGGGTTTGACCATAACCTTTATTGTTGATATGGTTCCAAACCAAATGTCCTGTAGCAAAATCTGTCTTGACAAAAAGATTAAATCTTTTATACTTGACACTGGTGGTAATACCTCCAACAAAATCAGGAGTGGTACGTCCAATTACCTTTCTATCCAAACCATTAATGATACCATCACCATTTTGGTCTACCCATTTTACATCTCCGGCCCAACGCTGGTTACGGCTATTTACAGGCATGTAATCATCTCTAATGCCGTTATCAGCGTCGGCTTCAGCTTGAGTGGCATAGATACCAGCCTGCTCAAAAGCCACTACCAAGTCATGACCAGAGCGTTGCCCCTCTTGGTAACCACCTACCCATTCTTCTTGCCCTGTACTTGGGTTCCAAATCAATGTACCTTCCTGTCTGTTTCGGTCATTGTCATTCTCTGGAAGGTTGATGACATAATTTTTATTGGTAGTAAAGGTCGCACCCAAATTCCAAGTTAAATCAGAGTTTCTAACGATATCGGTATTTAACTGTAACTCAAAACCTTTGTTTCTAATGGTACCGTTGTTAGTTAAAATACCGCTAAATCCTGTATAATATGGCAATGTCAAGACAGCTAATTTATCCTTGATATCTCTTGAATAGACATCGGCGATAAACGATATTCTATCATCAAAAAACGAAATGTCCAAACCAGCATTAAACGTGGTTGATTTTTCCCACACCAGATCTAAGGTTGGCAAATTAATATTTGCATAACCGGTTTGTCCGTTATACACATAAGGAATATTTGGTTCCTGTCCATAAATACCGTAAACGCCATAATTACTCAAAACATCTTGGTTACCATTGACCCCGTAACTTAATCTTGGTTTCAAGCGTGTAATAACATCCTTGATTGAAGAGTCTTTAAAAAATTGCTCGTTATGAGCATTCCACCCAACGGATACTCCAGGGAAAAAATCGTATTTGTTATTTCCCAATCGTGACGATCCATCATAACGATATGTGAATCCGAATAAATAACGGTCGTCATAATCATACAATAACCTTCCAAAAGTGGATACGATAACATACTCTGTTTCATAACTCTCAGGAATATCATCAGCTTCCGCCCCAGCGTTAAGTGTTTCAATCAAATCAGTTGGTGAATTTCTTGTTCCAGCTTTGGTAGTAAATTCATTATTCTTAAAATACTCACCGCCAACCAAGACGTTAAAATTATGATCTCCAAATTTTTTCATATAGTTTAAAGTCCCCGTCAATTGATTTCTCAAGGTGCGCTCTAAACTTACGGCCGCTTCTCGACTTGTTCTTAGCGTACTTGTATTACTACCTGTTCTGTAGGCTCTATTAAAACTTTCGTTATGATTGTTGATGGTAAAATGACTACCAGTTAATGATAAAGTCAAATCGTCCAAAAGATCCCAATCAATCCCCACTGAAGCTGATAAGCGTTGCTCTAAATTCTTTCTGATAAATTTATCCTGATAATAAAGTGGGTTACCAAAACCTTGATTTTGTCCAGGTGCATATTGGTCTGACCAGGTTCCGTCAGGGTTGCTGTCGTAAGTTCTGGAGGTAGCCGCTTGGCCTTGGAATCTTCTAAACACCGTATCATCACCACCTAATGGACTTCTACTTAAATTAGAATGTGAGTACAAGATATTTGAATTGACCTTAAACTTTTCGGTGATGTTATAAGAACCACTAAATTTCCCTGAATATCTTTTGAATCCAGATCCTAAAATCAGACCATCGTTATCCAAAAGTCCCAAACCTAAATAATAGGTTCCTTTTTCATTTCCACCATCAAAAGACAGATAATGGTCTATAGATGCGCTATTTTGATAAATTCGATCGGCTATTTCAGTGTCGTCATAAAAGATGATTTCCTGACCTGGGTTTAAAACATCCGGAATAGATTTCCAACCCGGTTGATTCAACAAATAGCTGTTGGAAGGTGTTAAGAGTTGCGTCGTAAATGGGTCGTTGGTAGCATTATTACCAGTCCCCATACTATTGGCGCCATCTAAGAAAGCTCCAAAAGAATTTGGATCACCTACAACTTCTCTGTACCATGCAATGGATTGTCTGTTGTAATTGATATGGTCTTCAGCTCCAAGATATTTCTGGTCATTTCGCTCGTGGTTGGAACTATACTTATAGCGATAATTGATTGAAGATCTACCAACCTTACCTGTTTTGGTCGTTACCAAAATAACACCATTTGCAGAACGTGCTCCATATATTGCGGTTGCCGCAGCATCTTTAAGCACTTCGATAGACTCAATATCGTCTGAGTTTAGAGCGTAAAAAGACCCTGGAATTCCGTCGATCAATATTAACGGCGAACCTGTACCGCTAAAGCCAGTACCTCCACGCAATATAATCTGTGGCGTAGATCCTGGTTGACCTGTGGTATTTGTCACTCTTAAGCCAGCAATTGTTCCTTGCAAGGCTGTTGCTGGGTTAGACCGTGTTGAGGTTTCTAATATTTGTGTATCCAGCTTTGAAACCGATGTGGTTAATTGCGCTCTACTCTGTTTACCGTAACCTGTAATAACAATTTCGTCAAGCATGGCCGTATCTTCAGTCAATTCGACGTTAATTGTAGTTTGGTTGGCGACAGTAACCTCCTGAGCCTTGAATCCCACATAACTAAACACAAGAATATCTCCTGTATTGGCATTAATAGTGTAGTTCCCGTCAAAATCTGTGGTTGCACCGGTACTCGTTCCTTTAATAATTACCGTGGCCCCTGCCAATGGCAATTGATCTCCAGACGACGTTACCGTTCCCGTAATTGCATTTTCCTGACCAAAACCAAAGATTGGTAAGGCGAAAAGCAAAATAAACATCAAATAAATGACATTCGAATCTTTTTTTCTCATATTAAACAATTTGAATTAGTTAAAAATGGATAGTTAAAGTCTAATCGTATTATGTTATACATAAGGCAATATTATTAATTTAATTTTACTTGACAAAGGATTTATTTAAGAAAGTTTTAACGGATGGAGGGCGGGATTTGGGTCAAGAAGGCATTAGCATTAGGCATTAGGGATGAGGGATTAGTGGGATTAGTGGGATTAGAGGGGAGTGATGAGTGGTGAGTTGTTGAGTCAAGAAGGGATTAGGGATGAGGGATGAGGGATGAGGGATTGGTGGGAGATCTGTGAAGATTTTCGGCTTAAGCATAATATAATTGGTGGCGCAAATATGCGGGAGAGGATTTGTGCTTTATGGAATAAAGAAAGCAGTAGATAAACCAGCTTTTGACACACACTACATGTAATCAAGAAAATAGGTGTAACGAAAGGACAAATTCCACTCTTAATTAATTTTCCGGTGTCTTAGGGTTTAACGGACGTATGGTCATATCACTAATGAGCATGTTGTCTGGCGTTTGCAGAATATGTACCAAAGTATTGGCCAAGTCTTGAGGGTGTAGCATATTTGAATGCGCCGCTATTCCTGAGCTTTCAAAAAAGTGGGTAGCAATAGAACCAGGATTGAAACAGGTGACTTTAATATTATAGAAACGAAGTTCTTTAAACAAGGCATCACTAAAACCCTGAACGCCATATTTTGTAGCGCAATATGCTGCAGATTCGGCCCTGCCCATACTTCCTAAAATAGAGCCGATATTTATTATATGTGACACTTCCTTTTTCTTTTTCATCAGACCAGCAATTTGCGAAGTGATATAATACATCCCATTTAAGTTGGTATTGATCATAGCGTGCCATTCTTCTGAGGGCATCTCGTCTATTTTACCAAAGGAACCGGCTCCCGCATTATTAATTAAAATATCGGGTGTCTTGTTTTCCGAAAATGTTTGGTTGACCCAACTTTTAACGGTTTCAAAATCTGAAATATCCAAAGAAACAGGAATAAATTGCGCCCCCAACTTTTGTTGAAGCGAACTAAGCGCTTGTGTGTTGCGCGCAAGACCATATACCTGAGTTCCGTTTTGAACTAAAGCTTCTGAAATGGCGGCACCAAGCCCGCTGCTTGCACCAGTGACTATGGCTATTTTTTCGTCAAGTTTCATAATTTGATTATTAGTATAAATTAAACGCTTTCATCCGGATTATAGCTTCCTGGCTCCACCCGAAAGCTTATGGCCAAACGATTCCAGCCATTTATGGCGATAATGGACATGGTTAATGCCACGAGTTCCTTTTCCGAAAAATGTTTCGTGACCTCCTGATACAACCCATCTGACATGTCGTTTCCTGAAATGAGCGTCATAGCTTCTGTCCAAGCGAGTGCGGCCCGTTCCCGATCGGTGTAAAACGATGTTTCCTTCCAAGCTGTCAATGCGTATAGACGTTGTTCGGTTTCTCCTGCTTTCCGCGCATCCTTGCTATGCATATCGATGCAATAGGCGCACCCATTTATTTGTGAAGCTCGCAGTTTGACGAGTTCATATAAACTGTGTTCCAAGCTCGAACCAGCCACATACTTTTCCAGTTCCAACATTCCTTTTAGAGCTTCTGGGGCCACGGTTTGATAATTCAATCGTTTTTTCATGTTTTTTTTGGGATTAAAGTGCTTTATAACTAAGTCATTCTATTGCAATTACAAAAATCAGTGGTTGTTCAGGAATCAGTAGTTAACTATAGGCTTCTTGAAGTCGTTTATAGCATAGATCAGACGGCGCATTAGCACATTCAAAATACATTTTGAAAGAAGCTATATAAAGGTAAGTATTTATTTAAACTCGGACAAGTTTGACTGAATTAACATTATTTGTCTTGAAAAGAAAATCAATTGATTAATTTTGTAGTAAATGAAAATGTAATTATTCACCACTCAACATAAATCCTCTTGTTTTTCCTTAAGCTTAAAGGGAATCAAGATGATTTCTAGCATTTAATCCTTTAGGAAAGGTATAAATGGTAGAAATTAGCTTAATTAGATATTGGGTGAATAGTGACACGAAAGCATATTCCTTAATCTAATCCGGCATGAAGCAACAATTTTCCAAATATGCCAACTCAACGGCCAAAAACAATTTCAATTACTGTCGCACGTGCTACAATCATCTCGCAGGTGTTGTGGGCGTTGCAATTACCGGTGCAATGGTAAAACGTGATTATTTAAAAAAATTAGAGACCGCTTATCTGGTCACCAAAAAAGGATGGGAATGGTTTTCACAATTTGATATATCGGAAAACGATTTTAATAAAAGTCGGCGCGCAGTAAGCCGCCAATGCATCGATGGGACGGAACGCCGACCGCATTTAGCTGGACAACTCGGTGATAAGTTGCTGGAGAAAATGCTCCACCGGGGTTGGTTTAAAAAAATCGAAAATTCGCGAGAACTAAAGGTCACGTCTGAAGGCCGTCAGGCATTGCATAGTTATTTGGGGATGGACCTCTAATGGTATTGGCAACTGCAGTAGCGCCGATACTTGGAATCATACCAATCCCCATTAAAGTTTATAAACGAAAGTAAGAACATAAAGGCGTATGCCATTCATCTTGCGCCTCCCTAAAGCAAGATTAAAACGTATGTAAAGTGTCATAAAACCAGGTCTTATGGATTTAAAAAACGATAATCAAACAGTTCGGACAAGTACAACTTTTTCGGTGCCTAAGGATGCACTTTGCCGATACCCAAAAATAGGACCTCCACTTTCTGACATCCCTCAAAATGGCACCCCCAATGTAACCGATATGAACGCGTCGAAGAATCTCTTGAGTCTGGACACCCCGACCATTAAGAGGTTAGAGCAACACTTAAAGCTGACTTTTCTGTCGGAAAAAGACACCTATAATCAGGTCTGCTTGGCTAACAGTCCCGAGGTACGTAACGAGTATAGGGATGTATTTGAGACCAAGGATTTGCTAAATTATATATTTGCCGTTTTACATTCACCTTGCTATCTTGAGAAGTATAAGGAGGTGTCAAAAATTGATATTTTAGAGATCCCTTATCCTAAAGATTCCTCAAGTTTTTGGAAACTGGTTGACCTGGGCGCAAAATTGCGAGATTTAGAACAATCAGAATTGCTATCCGATATAAATCATAGTCTCCAAACTGATAGGATTTTAAAAGTGATAGCCGAACTTAAAATTGAATAGAATTGAACTACCAAACAATGAAAATAACCCAGAGCACAAAAGAGGATATTCCCGAAATTTTCAGACTTTATAAATTGGCTACCGCATATCAGAAAATAAAATTCCCAGAAAACCATTGGCCAAAATTTGATCACGAGCTGGTAGCCACTGAAGTTATCGAAAACAGGCAATACAAATTGATCATCGGGAACAAGATTGCTTGTGTCTGGGCAATTACTTATAGCGATCCACAAATTTGGGAGGATGGCGATAATGACTCCTCCATTTTCATCCATAGAATTGCCACGAACCCCGATTTTAGAGGCAACAATTTCGTAAAACTCATTGCCGATTGGGCCAAGAATTTAGCACAAACACTAAATAGATCATTTATCAGAATGGATACTTGTGGCAAAAATGAACGCTTGATCAAACATTATGAACATTGCGGATTTAAGTTTTTGGGCACAAAAAAATTAAAAGACACCTCAGGCTTACCTTCGCATTATAGCAATGCTGATGTTTGTTTCTTTGAAATTGAATTAGCCTAATATTATTGAGAAAGTCAATAGCGACAGATTGGAATGTTGTCATTGAAAAAATCGACGGGCCTTGATAAAAAAGTGCCATTTTAGGTACGTTCCATTATTTTAAAAACCAGGTTGTGCAGTTCGGCATTGACTGGAATCTGACACGCCAAACGGCTGTTTTCTGCTGTATCATGGATTTTAGAAAGCGTGAGTTTTTCATCAGCATCCATGGTTTGAGAAAGATGGCCTTCAAGAATCTGTATATGGCAAGTACCGCACCAGGCTCTTCCTTTACAATCACCCCAATCTTCGATATATTTATCAAAAAGGAGTTCCATTAAGCTGTGATATTCGTTGGTCCGGAATTGCACTTTGCACGCTTCATCAAACTCATTGATGTAGGTAAGGACATAACTTTCTGATGTCATCTTGTTTTTTTAATCTTTAAATTTTAGGCATAAAAAGAACCCGCAATCAGAAGCGTAATGAATTTCTATTGATGGTCAGCATATTCAATGCCTCATTATTGACAAGTGGTAATCATTCAGTAATTGGATGGTTATCTGCTTTGGAATGACGCAAGCAGGTGGGACAATCCTTGACTTCACTTTGTTTTAATCGAATGCCGTCAATATACTTTTTTACAAATCGTTGAATCCGCATATAACTGCCCTTCCGATTATTGACATCTATTTGCTTGTCTCTGAACACCTCACGGATCTTCGCATCGTATTGCTGATAGCCCCAACACACGGGACATGTGCCCTCAGGAGCTTTGCCTTTGGTTTCACTTTCTGGCTTTCGCAGAAACTGTACTATGTTTTCAATTAAATTCATTGCTTTATGGTTTTAATATTATTTTATCTCAATCTCTTTACATTGGCTCAGCGTTTCGCTATTGAAACTTAAGCCATCTTAAACAAAAGCATAATGCTTTGATGCTTCAGAAAACGGATGCCATAATCACAATGAAGTTTAAAAAGATCTTTATTGATCCAATTTCAGCATTTCTTCCATCGCAATTGACGCGTGGGCATAAGCTGCACCTGCTCGCATTTCAGAAGCAACCCAGATAGCTTCCATCATTTGCTCATTACTGGCACCTTTCATTTTTGCTGTTTTCGTATGGCCCTTTATACAGTTTGCACATTGGGTAACATGTGATATACCGAGGGCGATCAGCTGCTTTGTTTTTTCATCAAGTGCACCTGCACTAAACACGGCATTGCTAAAAGGTCGCCACGCCTCCACCTGTTTTGGTGCCAGATCGGCTTTTTTTCGAGCCATTTCTGGAGTTGATGTAGGATATAAACGTTCTTCCGTATTTCCCTCCATAGCATCTACAGCAATAGACGCATGGGTGTAAGCACCACTTGCCCTGCCTGCAGCAGCCACCCATATAGCTTCCATAATTTCTTCCTTACTGGCACCCTTACGCATGGCTTGCGGGGTGTGCGCTTTAATGCAATACGGACATTGGGTCACATGCGCTACCGCAACCGCAATCAATTGTTTGGTTTTTTCATCCAAAGCACCTGCCTCAAAAACCGTTCGGCTAAAATTTCGCCAGGCTTCTATTTGTTTGGGTGCTAAATCTGCTTTTTTACGGGCTAACTCTTTTGCGTTGTTCATATCTTAATGTTTAATTGTTGATAATTATTGAAGTGTTGCATCCATAGTGATCTTTATACTCAATGCTTTGCTCACCGGACAATTGTCTTTGGCAGCATTGGCACATTCCATAAATTTATCCTGATTGATATTCGGGATTTTGGCCTTGAGCGTCAAATGAGATCCGGTAAGTTCTAATTTATCAGCATCCATGGTCACTTCTGAGGATACGTCAAGTGCATCGGGTGTATAGCCTTCTTTCCCTAAAATGAGGCTTAAAGCCATCGCGAAGCAACCAGCATGGGCGGCTGCAAGTAATTCGTCTGGATTGGTACTCTTGCCTTCACCAAAACGGGAATTGAAACAGTATTGTGACTTGTCCAAAACCTTGCTTTGGGTAGTTAGTTTACCTTCGCCTTCTTTTAAAGAGCCGTTCCATACGGCATTTGCTGTCCTTTTCATTGTGTTATTATTTATTGTTATTGTATATTGTTTTCTTGATTCCTGTTCTATAATCTTGAGTCTTGGTTCTTTGCTCTATATTCTTTGTTCTTTCCTCTTATTATATTAAGAATCCTTAACCACATCTTTGACACGTTTGGCACTATCGCCTTTGTTTAAACTCAATCGGACGATACTATCCTTAACTGCTGTTAGATCATGGGGCACATCGCCACTTAGAGAAATCAAATCGCCTCTATTCAGGTTATGAACTTTACCGTTGACCCCGAAATCGATAGAACCTTCAAAAATCTCAACCACAATGGCAAAGGGCGTTTTGTGTTCTTTCATTACCTGACCCTTCTTAAAAGCAATCCGAATTTCCTTGCCGTTTTCTGTGTCCAATAACACTTGTATGGTTGGTCGGGTTTCGTGGTACTGGATGTTGTTTATTAATGATGCTGTTTTCATATAAGATTTCTTTTTTTAGTTTCCCGCCTTTGCAAATGCTGCCGACGGGTAGTCTTGTTTCTTGTTGTTTGTTTTTCGAACTATGAATTATCTCTGTAAAGTTACGGTTAATTTTAAATAGGACAAAATTATCCGAATTAAAGTTTTGTTATAAAAAATCGCTCTTCATACATATGTAACCAAAGACGATAACAATATGCCATCTCTTGAACTTTTATATTAAAAAAGGATTGTCTTCACGGTACATCTCTATTCGCATCTGAAAAACCTCAGCTATTCGTGATGCGCGCCATTTGGCTTCCGCTACTTTTTCACCTTCAAAATTCTCATCAAGCGTGCTATAAAAAAGTTCCAACCATCTATCAAAGTGCTCTTTCATGACCGGTAGTCTTGCGTGTGGCGGGAACGGACTTCCTGTGTATGTGCGTTCGCCCAATAGCACCGTCTGCCAAAACGTGTACATTTTTACCAAATGTTCAGGCCAACGGTCCTCAATAACCTCATTAAATATAGGTGCCAATAAATGGTCTGAACGTACTTTATCATAAAAAGCATTTACAAGTAATTTAATATCCTCAAGTTTTAAAATTTCGGTCTCCATAATTAGAAAAATGATTTATAAAGTTCAGCATCCCAATACATAATCAGATAGTACAACCCAAAAGCAAAAACGATGATCAACAATGCCCATACCCAAGCCGGAATTGCTTTTGGCGTTTCAGATCCACGGATTATAAAAAACTCAGAGGTTTCACTTCCGTAGGCATTTATGGTAATAGGAATTTGAGCGTCGACGATTTCATTTTCTTTTAATCCCAAAACGGAAATCTCTGGTCCATTTCGCACTACAAAAGGGATTTCACGAACGCCTTCCACATTATTTGACGATTTTGCTACGATCTTTAAGATATGTTTTCCATCGGGAATTTTAGTGGTATCCAATACAATTTTCACCGGTGGCGCAAATGATGCGAACGGCTTTGGGTCGTCGTCCAAAAAAACGGTGATATTTCTGTTGTCTTCCATAGTTTTAAAATCCTTCGTTTTTAACAATATTCTTTATATGATCAGGATCGTCCTCTTTGGGGTTGATTAAAAATTTAATGCTGTAGAAGAGTGTAAATGCCACAATAATTACAGCTCCCCAAATAATATAATAATCCCATTCTCCCGATGGTCCAGTACCATGGGTAATATTTTCAAATCCTTTGGGCTGATTTTCCTTGCAGAGATCACAAGCATAAGAAAAATAGTGTCCCAAGAAAAATAGCCAAGCAAATAATAACAGTCTTGTTTTCATCGTCTATTGATTTAGTTCCATATCTATATATTGTCTCACTTTTGCCACATCTTCTTCAGTGACGACCTCTGAATCATTCCCCCAACTACTTCTCTCATGGGTTAGAATGGCCGCAATTTCAGCATCGGTCAGTTGGTCGCCAAAGGGTGGCATGACGCCATAATCCGTTCGTGCATTATAGCCTTGTATGACAACCTTAATAAGCGTTTCAGTGTTTTTATCGTTTACTATATCACTTCCAACCAACGACGGAAAGGCACCAACAATACCTTGCCCCGTTTCCTGATGACATGCCGCACAGACTTGTGAATAGAGTTTGGCCCCATCCAAGGACTGTTGCCCGCCTTCGGTTCTTTCAGCTTGAATTTTTTTCAAGGCCGGAATAAAGTCGTCAATATCGCCACTTGGCATGTCGGTTTGCTTCAGATATTTTAAATAATCAACCAAGCGTAAGGCATCATAAGAGGCAATTATCTTTTTGCCCGGTTTATTGAAATATGCTTTTGGCACGGCCACCACCTTAGCATCCTTGGGCATATAGGCGCTATCCACTTCCTTAAACAACCACGGATAGGATGGCATTACCGATTCTGGAACCACCGCTCTTGGATTGTATAAATGGAGTAAATGCCAATCTTCACTGGGTTGACGTTTTCCGATATTGGTTAAGTCAGGCCCCGTACGCTCACTACCTAATGTGGATGGCGATTGCCTCCAAAAATCCATTCGTTTTTTACTGTAAAAATAATCGGAAGGGATTGAGGGTCTATCACCCCATACATTGTCCATCTCAATATTACGTACCTGTTGCGTATGGCAGGCCATACAGTTCTCGGCAACATAGACGTTAAGCCCTTCCCGCTGGTGGGCGGTCAGTGGCTGCTCATCAGGAATTGGCTGGGTTTCTTGCATCTGAATAGCGGGCATAATAGCAATAAGAATACTTAAGGCAATAAATACACCGCCTGCCGTAAGCACTAAGTTTTTATGTTCTTTATGAAAATTAAGCATGTGATACGTAGTATTAAACAGTTATTTCTTCTACTTTTTGTGTTGCCGACGGCTTCTTAGTATAACCTTTCACCATATAATAAAAATTATAGGCGAACACCAAGTGCGATACAAACATGAGCGAACCTCCAACGGCACGCCAAACCCAATAGGGCTTCATCAGGATGACCGATTCAATAAAAGGATCGCCATCAATCCAGCTTAAACCTTTGTAGGTACCTCCTGCCATGAGCGACATCATATAGGCAAAAAGACCGATAAATGCCAACCAAAAATGCGCGCCAACAAACACCTGTGCGGGTTCCCTTCCGGTCAGTTTTGGTAAAATGGCATAAATGGACGCCCATAAGAAAAAGGCAATAATGCCATACATGGTCATGTGCGAATGGGCCACGTTAAAATCGGTAAAGTGCCAAACAAAATTCGTGAATCTGAACGCTTGTACACTGCCCTGCATTGAGCCTACAAAATAGAAGATGGTGCCCACCAAGAAGAAAGGTAACACATAACTTTTGGAGATATGGCTCCAACTTCCTTTCATGGTCATTAAAAAGTTAGTGGTACCTGCTACAACCGGTATCACCATGCCCGCACTAAACACGATGGCTATGGTTTGCAACCACCAAGGCAACGGACTGAACACAAAGTGATGGGTCCCGATCATGGTATAGAAGAGCATTTGTGTCCAAAATGCCAAAACCCCTAAGGAATAGGAATAAATAGGCTTGTTCAACGCCGATGGCAAGTAGTAATACACCAAACCTAAGGTGAAGGTCATAAACCACATGCCCACGCCTTGGTGCATATAATAACCTTGGATGACAGTTTCACCCAAGCCATCTTGATAAAAAGGCAAGTAACCAATTATCGCCAATACAATGGTCCAGATCAGCGATGCCAGGATAAACCAATTGGAGATGTATATTTCGGAAATTTTGCGGGTAGCCACCGTTTTATAAAAATTATAGAAGGTCAAAATCAAGCCAATGGCAAACATTAACATCACCGGCCAGATATACTCTCTATATTCTCCGCCCCCGTTATTGATACCTGCCATTAGACATAAACTCCCTATGAATACGGTGGCATTGATCAATCCCCAGGCATACCATGCCCAATTATAATTGTAGATTTTGTTGTTTGAGGTACGAGCTATTACAAAATAGCCAAGACCGATCATCGCTAATGAAGACCATCCCCAAAACACCATATTGGTATGCACTGGTCGCAACCTGCCAAAGCTCAACCACGCTTGGTGGTCCATCTCGGGCCAAAGGAATTTCATTCCCAAATACTGACCAATCAGGGTTCCAAGAACCAACCACAAAGCCGCTGCACCGATATAATAAATAACTATTTTCTTCAACTCCTGAGGTGTCTCAAGGCTAAGTGAGGTCTTTTTCTTTTCATCAAAAAAAGCATTGTTCGGGTCTTTTTCGACACGCTGGATCAAGCCTTTATCATCAATGGCCCTGTTGTCTCCAGAAAGTTCATTACCTTTTAATTTATAAGATAAAGCAGCTTTTCGTTTTTCGAGGATGGCATCAATATCACTCCCCTCCATTGCCACAAGCTCATCATCAAAAGCCATTCGGTTTTTGTCAAGTTGCCGACGTTTCATGGTATCGATATAGCCATTTAATTTCACGAATAATATGATGATCGCCACAATCATCACAATGGCTATCAAAATAAAGGTGCCAATAATTCCGGGACTGGAAAGCCAATTATCTGTGGTGATTTTCTCTTGGGCACTCAATAGATTTGGGATGGCCATTAAAATAAACAGGATTCCTATCTTAAAATTTCTCATAAAGTGATATGTATTATCTTTTCAACCGCTAATAAATTCAATATGTAAATCGGTTTAAACGTGTAGCGACCTCCGAATGTGATTTTATAATTCTCAGCAATACGCTACAAAACCATTATAATATGCAGCCAAACCTTAACAAATTACGATTGTCAACCGAGTACAACTACCCCGCAACAAATCGCAACAATGCGATGGTTAGTGAATCTACAAGAGCGATTCATTTGAATAAATAATAATGGTGTAGTACCTTTCGCTAGGCTTACCCTGCCTTTGGAAAAAGGTCTGTTTAAGAGGATTTTGCCTACTTAAACATAAAAGATCAGATTATGGGAGCAAACAGATCAAACATTTTGACAGTATTGCTCTTTATACAGCAGACCAAGATTTCATTTTATGAAGTGTCACATCAAATTAAACTGATTAGACACATGACCTTTTAATGATGGTCATAAAATATAGATCACGCTAATATTTCACAAAGGTAAGTGCTGAACACATCTAAGACAAATTTATCCGATATAAATTATAGAAACTTTAGTTACGCCGATGAGAATCACAAGAGTTTTCTATTTTTGGCAGACTAAATAACGACACTAAGACAATGATTATCAGATAAAATCTTATGAACAATGCAATTATAAAGAAAAAGAATAAATGAACCCGATTTTAAGTGTGGACCTAATTGGATGTGGTTGGAGCGAAAACGTTAAACCAAAATTGGCGACTCTCAAATTATATGAGAATCGCCAATAGTAGTTCGTTATTCTGTAATTGCGGCTTCAATAGGAGGTGTACCCTCTTATCAATTACAAATTATTTGATAATTATTTTTTTGACTTGATTTTGATATTTATTAGACAGTTTTACTAAATAAACACCCTGACTTAAGCTTGAGACATCTACCGTATTTTTAGCTTTGGTTTTCTCTATATATGCATTTAAAACCGTACGACCTTGAATGTCATACATTACTACCTTGCTATCTGCGCTAAGTGGCCCATTGATATATAAAGTTTGACCAGTGGCATAAATTTGTAAAGTCTCTGTTTCAGACTCCTCAATGGATAAGGCACGCGATTCAAATCTTAAAAAAAATCGTCCGCCACCTGTTATGGCCGTTTTTGAGGTGAAAGCATACGTGGCTTCGTTTAAAAGGGTCAACGTATTGTTTTCTCTATCTTCCAAGTACACTTGAATTTCATTCGGCAAGGTGGTATTCTCTATACTAAAAGTTATTTGATTGCCTTGTGCTACTTTCAGTCCTAATGGCACAACAACGTCATTCATGCTTGCAGTTCCAAGGCTTTGTATAGCCATTTCTTTACCCTTATGATCTTTCACCAAATGCGAATAAACCATGAAATTATTAGCCACACCATCAAAAAGCGCTGCATCATATCCAGGGTCAAGACCTAAGGTGGAAGTCTCACTAAAGTAAATTTCCGTAGCAAAATCGGCAGTGGCGTGTGCCGCTTTTAAGCGCAGCATCTGTTGCGGTGCTGTTGGCCGACCTAGTATAAAGTCGTCACCACCATTAAATACCCGCATATTTTGGGTGAATACAATTTGATTGTTAAGGGCAGATACATCATTAGCGAGTAAGAATGCTTGTCCTGGCGCAATTTTTTCATTGGCAAACGTCAGCCGATTGATAATAATAAAATTACCAATTGTACCACTACCAGAACGCGTGCCACTATTATAACCGTAAATGGCCTCAGCATTTGAATCTAACTTTGAGCTGTTTTCATCCAAAAATTTTTGTGGGTCCAAATAGGTTGGAAAAGGATTTCCCACCGAATTCCATCGGTTTTTACGTGACGTTGTAATTTCTACCGTTTCTGTCTCTGTAGAAACCTTTCCGGAAAATCTCAGCGTTTGTCCTACTTTACGAGCCGCTGCCCGATAACCAATGCCTCGTTGTAACAAAACACCTCCGTTTGTCGCCATATCATAATTTAGATATTTACGGGAAACATTGTCATACGGCCCAAAAGCATATATGGTTTTTTCTGAAGGATGCTGAGGCAAAACATCTGCGTTGGTCAAGAGACCATCCGCACTATAGTTCAAAAAATTGGCGTAGGTTTCTCCCACATTTTTCACAGGCATTGAAATAAGGTCATTACCTCCATTATCGCCACTTTTACCCACAAGATTTACATGACGGTCATAATTGACGATAATGGCATCATTCAATGGCTCGTTTAAAAACAAGGCCGAAAATTGATCTGAGGACGACTTTAAAGTCAGCTCTGAGGCTGAAATTGGCGTACCCGAACTTACATACACCCCTGTGCCAGCACTAACGGTCATGGTGGTGGATATGGTTTGCGAATTAACCGTCATGCTAGAGCATACGATTAAAAAAACGATGTAGAAATTTTTCATTTAAGTAGGTTTTTTTCGAAAAGAGATAGGGCTACTTACTCTTATTCATTAAATTGGGGTTGGCAACTCCTGGGGAGAGGATATAAATGCGATGGTCTTCGACTTCGCCGGTTAAGGCTGTACCCGTAGTTCGAGTGGCATCCTCAACGCTTCCAAAATAGCGTAAGCGCACATAAGTACTATATGGCGTACGAGTAGCCGGAACTGTCCATTCCAACACCACATTACCATCACCATTAGTGGCAATAGTTTTAGTTACGCGCTCGCTCTCATCAAATGTGCCGTTTAAGTCGAAATCAATCCAACCAGAAATCTTATCACCGGCCGTCGCTTGTTTATAAGGAATAGTAGCGGTGATTTTATCGCCAGGCTTATAGAAATCTTGATCCGCAAAACGACGGTATTCTATTGGCCAGGCATCTTCTTCATTAAGTCCTGCAGGTCCAGAAATATCATCGCCAAGTGCATCATCGGAAAAGTTATTGATATGATCAGCATCTGGGGGTGTACTTCCCAAATAACGTCTCGTTCCGCTAATTAATAATCCAGGGGTATAAGATGATGTATTTATGTTTACCGCCGGCCCATTTTCTTGTACACCATCATTTCCAAATGTAATATCGTCAATCAGATGGATAGGTTTTCCGTAGGATTCTGGGGCATCCCCAAAATCATAACCAGAGGTCAACAAACCAAAGGCGATGGCTGTTTTTCCACCGCCCTCAAATTCGGCGGAAAACTCCACGGCATACCCGTTAGCTTTTGTATCATAGGCTGAGTTATTATATTTAAGAAAGGCCACTGCACCTGTTTTGCCATCATTACCCTTTTCAAATAAGATGGATTTGGTACCAGATTGGTTATTTTCTTTTCTCATATTATAGCTTCCTTTGCCTATATCTTTATGAACTCCGGCCACGGTCCAATCTCCATCTCCAGAAGAAATTATATACTCATTGGAAGATAAATCCTCAGCGTCCGCCAATACCATCCCTCTTAGCCTTACAGGCTCCCCATCTGTTGTAGCCTTAACACGAACAACGATGTTGACTTTTCGTCCCTGATCATAGTCATTTATAATACCTGAAGCCATTTTATTATTTGGACTGCCATTGGTCCCGCCGTAGCCCCCCCGATTATACAAAATGTCAAGAAAATCACCTTTTTCTGAGGAGCCCTGATAGGTCCCTGGAATGTAAGAAACAATCTTTTTCCGACTAGTTAAACTTCCAGAAACATCCAACCTTGTAATCTCTGCTTCTACACACATATAACGTCCTCCCCCCAAATCAATACTGCCGTAAGATTTAGAACCAACCCTAAGCTGAACATTAGGCTTCCCATAAGGATGCCTAGAAATACTTTCATTATAATTTGAACCCCAAGTCAGCCAAAACACCCGGTCGGCATTTGGACTTGAGCTCGTGGCCGGATCAGCAAAGGTTCCCGTTAAAGGCTCTCCTGGAAAACAAGGCGATTGGGCAACGCCCTCCCAAGTATAGCCTACGAATATAGCTATCAAAGCGA
This sequence comes from Gelidibacter maritimus, assembly GCF_014062315.1. GTDB lineage: Bacteria > Bacteroidota > Bacteroidia > Flavobacteriales > Flavobacteriaceae > Gelidibacter > Gelidibacter maritimus. The sequence continues at coordinate 152,694 of NZ_JACGLT010000007.1, read as the reverse complement.
TAGTTTGAATATATCGTTTCATAGTATTCTATTTTAAAAAATGAATAATTACGGTCTGACCGCGAACACGATGTTCATAAAGGTTTTGGAAGACACCACAGCATTGGCCTTGACTTTCTAAGTGAGCACACCTGCGGCACTAAGGGTTAAGGTCTCAAATACAGCCTTATCATAATAGGTAATATAATAATCCAACTCGTTGGCCGGTAAAAGCGGTAAAGAGGTGGTACGGTTCGGACTTGCCACTTCTATAGAATTAAATTGTGCCGTATAACGGTTATAGAGATTTACAGAAAACACGCCTCCAGATTCCGAAAAACCGTCACCAGCAACAAAATGAGACCGATGGGTTGGAATGGCAATAGACGGCATATAGAAAAACTTTGGCATTGTAGCCTTAAGCTGTTGCATGACGCTCGATTCGGTCATCAACCGGTTCCATGATTGGTTCAACCAATAGTAATACCCCGGGGTAAGTCCGCCCACGGTACTGGTATTATAAATCAATAAACTATTGACGTTTCCCGACGCAATAGTAGTTGCATCGGTAAGACCGGTTAATGCAACCTGAGGGATCAACAGACCTCGGTTGTTAGAATGAATATCCAATTGCGAGGATGGACTCGGGTTTTCAGTACCAATGCCAACTTGGGCAAAAAGTAAATGACCTGTCAAGAAGACAAATAAAAGGGTAACTTTTTTCATAGGATTAAGAGATGTAGAATTTGGGATTCTAATTAAAAATTATCACTGAATTAAACTGTCGTATTTTTTTATTTAAAGCCATACGAACCTGCTCTTTTTTTTGAGCGCGCAAATGTAGATATTATTTTTAATTATCCTAAAAAAAACAAATAAAGTTGCATTTATGTTTCATTAGGTTTTTTGCAGATTATTCCACTCTAATTCAGTTGTTTGTGATGCAGATAAAAATCACGCTTTTACTACAAAACATGAGTGTGAGTAGGCTCTGATAACATTTTAAGATCATTTAAAATCAGCCAAATCTAATTTAATATGGATATTACCAACGTGTATGACTTTGGTTTTTTTATAAGTGCGGTAGGCCTGCCATAGTTACCTGCGGCGGCAATAGTATTTACTATTTTGATACTTTGTTTATATATATAGACAAGGTTTCCTTATTTTATTAAACAACTTCGAGATTTTTTCGGAAACGGGAATTACATAGATGGTTTCACCACTTTTCCAGTCATAATCAGCTCTATGCCAACGCCAATACCCACAGCCGAAATAAAATCAATAAGGTCATTCTCCATTGTAAATTGAATGATAATACCTACGACCAATAATATTATTCCGATTACTCTTACTTTATTCATCATGCGTTTTATTTTTTTATTCAGATTTTGAGTCCACTGCCTGGCCGCACTTCGTTCAGGTGCTACAGACCACAGGATTATGCCATTATATTATATAGATTTTTTATTTTAGAATCGTAATTCTTTCATTTTCTAAGTCGGTAATATACTTGAGTTCAAAACGCTGACCTTCGTCCAATTTGTTTATATCAAAGCTATATAGTACGAATTCATATTTTATATCGCTCAATTTATTTAGTTGCGTATAATTTTGTCTTTCGCTCTTTCTCCATTTTTCGAATAAATCCATGATGCGCTTGTCCGCATCAGAAATTTGCACAGCTTTTTTTATACGGTTTATTTCAGCAAGTAAATCAGATTTAAAGACTTTCTTGGATTCAGAATAGCCGTGAGCGTCTAAATAGTTCCAGACTTTATTGTTATGAATCTCGACCGAATCAATCAAATCTTCCACAAAGGCGTCACCCGCCACACCTTTTATTTTAAACGGCCATTTCTTTTCAACGATGCGTTCCGCGTTTTGATTAACAAAATTACCAATACTGAATAAGGTCCAAATTTCGAGGGTATCTGATGTCTTCTCAATTTGAGCAGAGGTCAAATGAGTAATAAACAAGATTAATGGAATTATGAGCTTTTTCATGGCATTCAGCAAAGCAATGTTTTGACTGGGACTTAGGGCTGACACACATCTAAAGTACTAAAAATAGACCAAGCCGGTGGGAATTTTGAAGAAATTTCTAAGTTGGCGGGAACTAAGTCATTATTTTTAATGGTGATGAGAAACGCATTTGATTTTAATAGACTATCTCTGTTATTATTAATCGTTTTATAAAATAGTCGTTGAGATCCACTTTTGATTCCAGCATTCGCTCAGCAATATATTTTGGGTCAATAATTCCTGAAGCGTCACGTACTTTAAGATACTCATTTAGGAAATCCGACTTATTTGCGATTGCGTTTAGGGCTATCGAATATCTTCCATCATAATTTAGTTCATTCCAATTTTTATGAGATTCGATAATAATGGCATCTTCATCAATAGGTTCTTGATCTTGAAGGGATGAAATGGATGTGCCGTATCTAAATGTTCCATCTGCCCGTAAATATTTTCGTTTGATTTTTAAAGTCGGATTATTGTATTTATTGATAGCCAATTTTTCAGAGTCTCGTTCTATCCAAATTGAATCTGGGACACTGTAAATTTCTAATTTTAAATTACTTTTTTCAAAAAGGTTCCTGCTGTCTTCAGAAACTTTTTGCCGAATTTCAGTCTGATTTTGTGATAATTCCTTTAGAAATTGATTGTAAGCCTTTTTTGTGCTTATATTAGGATATTTTCTTTTTAGAACGTCAGATTCAAAGTCATTCACAATATAGGTTAGAGTTTCACTATTCTCTTTACCTAAAATCGCTTCAAATTCCTTTATATCCTTTTGGTTTGAACAACCAAAGGTTAGAATTAAAATTAATAGTAGACTGTGTTTCATGGTTTTTACTGTGTGTTTTAGGTGAAACGTTTATTATATGAAAAGTAAGAGGTTATGAAACACGAAGTCTGATACGGGCCAAAACCCTTAATTTTACTACTGTTTCGACTATTTTCTATATATATCTTTGTTGTGCAATCGCTCTTTCTTTGGTTAATAAATTTAGTTTTAGTTCTATTTCATTTTCATTCATTGTTTTAATGAATTCCTTAAAGTTTTCAGATGACTGTGGAATTGCCAAACCTATTTTTTTTAATATGCCACTTGTCTCTTTAATTTTATATGTTTCAAAAAAGCTTGTCTCTTCATTTGGAAACAATAAAAATCCATTGTCCGAATTAAAACGATACATATATGCTATTGTCTTATAATAGATACTGGTAGCTCTTTCAGAATTTTCCGAGTATGAATGTTGTCGCCCCAATGGCATATATTTTGCATCACCGACGCTTTTCGGTTCAGCTCTGCTTATAAAATCTGGATAAATTGACTGGAAATTTTCGAATAGATAATGGCGATTTTTACCTGTCTTATTTTCAGGATGAATAAATTCGTCCTTTAAAAAGGTGTTCAAATACTCTTCCCAAAGCCAAGCACCATCAAACAACAAACCATAAACTTTATCCTTTTCTTTGCCAAAGGTTATTTTTTCGTGTCTTAAAATTTTTAAACAAATTTTTTGCAACATTGCATATTCTGTGAAATATGGATGTGAAAAAGGTTTTAAATTAGACGATATAATTTTTTGACGTGAATTCTTGTTATAAGAGTTTTGAGTAACAAAATTAAATTTGCTCACGATATCTCGCACTTCACTATCATTTGTTAATATGCCACTACCAAAGCGATGAGTTTTTATATATTCAATTGTATGTCGAATAAGTTGTGTTAAATTATTATTATAACTGTGTTCTCTTGTTGTGTATGCAATCTTTCCCATAAATGGAATGTTTCGAAGAATATGTCTTTTAACATCAATTGCTCCTTTTATATTTGCATCGTTATACTCTTCTCTTCTGTATGCTTTGTACAAACCTTGTGAATATGCTTTCTTTAAGTAATGTGGGAATAGATAAAGTAAGAAATCCCAAATATTTTCTTCGTTAGCTGTTTGGTCAAATTTTAAAAGATTTAGTGAGAATACTTTTTGCAACATATAATGCAAGAAGTAGTCATTTTTATCGTCTTTAGCAAAACGAGAAGAAATTGAAAGTTGACTGGTATTGCGTCCAATAAACCCCATTAAATTATATGTGGTTAAATTCTCTTCATCTAAAGAAAAAATATGTGATTTCTCAACATCATCACGATACTGACCTAAAGATTGAGGAAAAACAAGCAAATCAGGGTTGTCTTTCTGCAAATCAACAAGTGTGCGATTGGCAATGCAGGACAAATCATTAATATTTGGATTGTCGAAACTAATTAATTTTTTTCCGCCATTATTATCTGTTGTCCTCATTAGGCATTATATGCTTTTTTAAGGATTTCTATTCTTTCTTCTCCGTCTGGATATCCACGTAAATATTCTTTTAATAGTGGTTCAATACGGAAATCCCAAACCAAATTAAAATCTTCTCTTGGAATACCGTCCGAATCAAGAAAATAAGCAGCCCCAATATGATAAGAATTGTTTAGTCCTTCAATCAATGAAATTTGCTCATTTAAATTAGCCATTTTATTTTTTGCTTTATCTGGCAAATTCATATTGTCGGCACTTTTTTCTGCTGTAATTTCTACCCAAGTAAAACGTCTTCGCATAGCAAAATCAAAACTTTCAACGCTTCGGTCGATATCATTCATTGATCCAATAATAAAAACGTTCTCTGGAACAAAGAAAACTTCTCTTTCATTGTCGTGTAGATTAGAATATTGGGTTTTGACTGCACCCTTTTTACCTCTGTAACTTGGGTCAATTGAGAAAAACAGTTCTCCAAATATTTTAGAAATTTCTCCTCTATTAATCTCATCTATTACAAAAACAAAATTTTTGATACCGTTTTTAGTGTTTTCTTGTTTATTCACAAACTCTAACAAACCGAAATTAGATTTCAAGTAATTTACTACATCTTCCATATCTTTTTGGAAAGCACCCGAAGGCCTTGCTTGTTTTCCTTGATACGCATCATAAACATTTTTCTTTGTAATAGTAAAGTTGTATTGTGAAGGTGTATTTAATGACGAATATTTTAAAGATTCCTTAGAAGATAGACCGTAATCCCACGAACCAATTTTGGTCAGTACACCTTGTGCAATACTATTTCGAACTTGCGATAATAGGTTTTCCCAAGATTCATCGAAATTGTCAATTACATCTGATAGTTTTGATTCAGATGCTTTTTGACAAAATGATTTGAAAATACCATCTCTTAATTCAAATCCAATGTTACCAGTTTCATCAGGCGCGGTCGGTCTAAGGCCCTCAACAAAATCAGTATAATCGTAAGATGGATGAAATTGTACAAATGCGAATTGTCCACAATCTTCTAATTCTTCATCAGTTTGCACTCCAATCATTTGTTTGGCAATTTGCTTGGCCAAAAACGTTTTTCCTGTTCCTGGTGCACCAGTTAAAATTATGTTTTTATTTGAATTTAATAGTTCTAAATAATCCTTCATTTGCTGTTTGTTCTTTGCTTTTCCAAAAATTCTTTTAATGTCTTCTCCTATCGTGATTTCTTCTAATGTTGTTGCGTACCATTTAATATCTGTTAATTCAAATTCTTCACTTTTTAGCCACTTAATACCTATGGAAGATTTCGAAATTAAGTTTGTAACTATACCGATTTGCTTTATTCTTAGGTAACTTTTCGCATTTGGCTTTCTTCCTTTTACAAAAGTCGATTTTAAAGCAAACATATCCCCAATAGAAATTTGAGAAAATAAATTTGCATATTTTTCTTCCTCATAGCCGTTTTCCCATATGCCTTCATGTATAAACCTATCAATTTGACTTTTTCCTTCCCAAGTAAAGCCACCAATAAAATACCTCATATTTTCAATCAATTTTCCATTTTTTTTATGTTTCAATTTTTTTTCGAGTGTTATGTAATGTTTGGTGTAAAAATAGTTGCGTGGGATAAGCACCTAAAATAAGAAAAATTGACCGAGTCTGTGGAAATTTCGTCCTGTCACTCTTTTTAAGCATGAAGGATTAACGAGTAGGCGAGAACCAAGCAATTATTCTACGCGGTAACTGTTATTATTTTTTCAATTTACAAATCTCTCTTTGTGATTTCCAATTGATCTCTACATTTGGATATTTTGTTCTTAGTTTTGAATTTATTTCTTTTTCAAATTCCATCTCATTTTCTAAATATGTTGAACTATAAAACGAATATATCTCTCTTCCATTTTTTAAGATAGGTTCTTGAGGGTCAAGTAAGGGTTTTAAAATCTCAATAGCCTGATGAATTATCCAAGGAAATGGTCTAATATGCCTGTGCATATGATGATTTAGCCAATTATTAACCCACTCGATTTCATCCCAATTTATTTCTTTCGAATATTCTACTGATTCAAGGGTTTTGACAATTTTTATTAATGATGATAATCCAGTATTTTTTCCTTTACTTGTTGCGTAATCGATTCCAAGTAATCCTCTAATTCTATTTTCTAAAGATAATCTCAAAGAGTATAAAGTCAACAAATCTATTGAGTAGTTATTTTGATTTTGCTCTCTTATTTGATGTTTATAAAATAAATTTTTGGCAAAACTAAAATGTATTGCCGAAGGTAAGGTGTTAGTGCTCATTATAATAAAATCAACTTTTTCATTTTTGTCTAAAAGTTGGACAAAGTTTTTCAAGTCAGCAATCACAATTTTAATCTGCTTTTCAGTAAAATCACTTCCTAAATGAATTAAATAATCTATTGCTGATTGAATATGACATCTTGCAATCAATTGAGCTTCTTTGTCAAACCATTTTACTTTTAAAATATTATTTCTTTTACAATTATATTTTAATGATTTACCCCCTAATTGATTCAAGTAAAAAATTAAATGGTCAACATTTTCCTTGTCTATTTTATTGTAAATATTTTTTAATATTTCCGTTTGTTTCAATTGGAGATAGATTTTCTTTAATGGTTACCGACTAGTATACACGCCACCCAAAAGCACCCCTATCCTTCCTTATCCCCCACAACTTTCTAACAGTCAATACAAAAACAAGTTAGGCATCTTTTTGGTTGGTGTTAATTTCTTCACAATCTACCACCTTTTCACCAACTTTCCAATACGTATATCTACGTATTTCACCCTCCAAACCTTTGATTTTACGAGCTTTATTCGACATTTCTTCGACAATCCTCGCATAAAATCGTATTTAAAGGACCCAAACTCCAACCAATGTCGAACGAAATTGGGAGAAAACCCCCTAAAAACTGTCACAATCAGACAAATGGTGACAATACATGACAATAGGTGACATTACGCGACAATTCACGACATTAGGTGACAACTCACAGCAAAACACGACAAAATACGACTATAGGCGACAATACATGACAGAGGTTTGTGCATTACGAAATAAATCGCAAGACGCTCATTCCGCCATAATTTTTTTATTGCGAATGGCTTGGCAATAGAGTTTCATAAAAAGACATCGAAACGCATGAATTTTACGCCGTTAAAGTTTTATATTTTTAACTTATACACCACTAGAGGTTTTGAATTATGCCCCAACTAATGACCAACATAGACCAACCTGTTCATAAAAAGCCTTTGTTTTTATCGAAAAACTTAAATGAAAAATCATTTTTCTCAAACGTTATTTTTTTTTCGCTAAAATTAATTTCACTTGCCTTTTTAATTACATTTTCTTCTTGTGACAAAAGCTATGATAGTATGGATGATATAGTAGAAGTTATTATCGACCCAACATTAAAAGTAGATACTGTCTTACTTTATAGAGCTGATTTAGGAGACACACTTTCCACGACGGGAAAAATTTTAAATGGAATGTCATTTTATACTAGACGAGAAAAAGTTAAATACTCCCACACCTCGTGACATCACGCCCAGAAGCGTGATCTGCCTACCAATGCCATCATAAAACAAAAAAAGCCTCTCAAAAAATGAGAAGCTTTTAGCGACTACCTTGTAGTTGAAAAAGTGCGGGCGGGGAGACTCGAACTCCCACACCTCGCGGCATCACGCCCTAAAGCGTGACGTGTCTACCAATTCCATTATAAAACAAAAAAAGCCCCTCTAAAAAGAGAAGCTTCGATTTCTGTACAGGTGGGGAGACTCGAACTCCCACACCTCGCGGCACTAGATCCTAAGTCTAGCGTGTCTACCAATTCCACCACACCTGCATAGGTTCCGATTATTATCGGGTTGCAAATATAAACATTCCATTGAATATACAAATAACTTTATTCAAGAAAATTCACTTCATTTTTTGTACTTTTGATTCACTTGGAAATCAACTTCCAAAACATTGGAAATAATTAAATAATATAACATGCAAAACATAGACAGCTACGTAGAAAAAAACAAAGACCGATTTATAAATGAACTGATTGAACTTCTCAAAATCCCGTCCGTCAGTGCAGATTCTGCATTTAAAAAGGACGTTTTAAAAACCGCCGATGAAGTCAAGAAAAGTCTTGAAAAAGCAGGCTGTGATCATGTTGAAATTTGTGAAACTGAAGGCTACCCTATTGTTTATGGTGAAAAAATAATCGACAAAAACTTGCCAACAGTTTTGGTTTATGGACATTACGATGTGCAACCTGCCGACCCGATCGAGTTGTGGACTTCTCCTCCTTTTGAGCCGGTAATTAAAAAGACAGAACTGCATCCTGAAGGTGCCATTTATGCCAGAGGTGCCTGTGATGATAAAGGTCAAATGTACATGCACGTCAAAGCCATGGAGTTTATGACCTCAACCAACCAGTTGCCGTGTAATGTCAAATTCATGATAGAAGGTGAAGAGGAAGTCGGCAGTGTCAATCTCGGTAAGTTTGTAAAGGAAAATCATGAAAAGTTAAAGAACGATGTCATATTAATATCTGACACGGGCATGATTTCAAAAGAAACCCCATCAATCACCACAGGATTGAGAGGCTTGAGTTATGTAGAAGTGGAAGTGACCGGACCTAACCGCGATTTGCACTCTGGACTATATGGTGGCGCAGTGGCCAATCCGATCAATGTATTGACCAAGATGATTGCTGCGCTACACGATGAAAACAACCATATCACTATTCCTGGATTTTATGATAAGGTTGAAAATCTCTCAGACGAAGAGCGTGCGCAAATGGCAAAAGCACCGTTTTCATTGGAGGACTATAAAAAAGCATTGGACATTGATGATGTCTACGGCGAAAAAGGCTATACCACCAACGAACGCAATTCCATAAGACCAACTCTTGACGTCAACGGCATTTGGGGAGGTTATATTGGAGAAGGTGCCAAAACAGTCATTGCGAGTAAAGCGTTTGCCAAAATCTCAATGCGATTGGTGCCACATCAAGATTGGGAGGAAATTACCCAATTGTTTAAGAAACATTTTGAAAGTCTGGCGCCAAAAGGGGTGAAAGTCCTGGTCAAACCTCATCATGGTGGTCAAGGTTATGTGACGCCTATTGACAGTATTGGATATCAAGCCGCTTCAAAAGCTTATGAAGAGACTTTCGGAAAAACGCCAATTCCACAGCGCAGTGGTGGTAGCATTCCGATTGTTTCCCTCTTTGAGCAGGAATTGAAAAGCAAAACCATTTTAATGGGCTTCGGCTTGGACAGTGATGCCATCCACTCCCCTAACGAACATTTCGGGATCTGGAATTACTTGAAAGGGATTGCAACCATTCCGTTGTTTTATAAGCACTTCACGGAGTTGAGTAAAAAATAATTTTCTCGCAGACCTGCAGGGTCGCTGAGGCGCGAAGATTACAGGCCACGAATACACGAATGTTATATAAATATATTCGTGTATTCGTGGCTTTTTTTTATTTTTTACCATAAAAAAATTAATTTTTATTTGCTCACGTTGTTTTTTATTCTACATTTGTAGAACACATTCTAAATATGTAGAACAATGGAACTCACAAAAACAGAAGAAGACTTAATGAACCACCTTTGGAAAATGGAAAAAGCTTTTATGAAAGATATTCTTGAAGCCTATCCTGAACCAAAGCCTGCGCCGTCTACCGTGGCTACTTTATTGAAACGGATGCATGACAAACATTTTGTGGGCTATACACTTTACGGAAAATCAAGGGAATACTATCCATTGGTAAAGAAGAAAGATTATTTCAGCAAGCATGTGAACGGTCTCATCAAAAGTTTTTTTAACGACAGCGCTACGCAGTTTGCTTCGTTTTTCACAAAATCGACCAATCTCACTAAGGCAGAATTGGAAGATCTAAAAGCACTCATCGACAGCGAAATCAAAAAGAAACCATAACCATTCAATTTGAATTTCCGTTAAGGCGAAATGAGACCCAATAACAATCAATAACCTCGGGGTCCGACCGGTACAGGCGGACAAGCCCACGAAGTATAAATAAGGAATTGTCTTTTCGATCGAGGCAACCTAAAGTATTAAAACCCACTGGCGGGAACAAACTTAAAAACAACACATCATGCTTATCTATCTCTTAAAATCTGGCGCATGTTTGGCGATTTTTATGATCTTCTATAAATTCTTTTTAGAGAAGGAGAACATGCATGTGTTTAAACGTTTCTACTTATTGGGGGCGCTCATCATCGCATTTGCAATTCCAATGATCACTTTTACTCAATACATTGAAGTATCCGCTACACCGATGGTCAATGAAACTTTTGAACCCGTTGCTTTTTATACCGAGAGTGTGCCACAAATCGAGCAAACCAATTACTTACCCATTATTTTATGGAGTATTTATGCATCGGGTGTCTTAGTTTTTGGATTGCTGTTTATAAAGAACCTTATTCAGATTATTTTTAAAATCAAACGCAATCCGAAACAAAAATCCAAACAGGTTATCCATGTTCTTTTAAACGATTTGATCACTCCCCATACTTTTTTCAAATACATTTTTTTGAATAAGCAGAAATTTGAAAAACATGAAATTCCGCAAGAAGTATTTTGGCATGAAGAGGCACACGCCAAGCAGAAACACAGTATTGATGTCTTGTTTATAGAATTGCTTCAGGTCATCTTCTGGTTCAATCCGCTTATTTACTTTGCGAAACACGCCATAAAAATGAACCACGAATTCTTGGCAGATCAAGCCGTTTTAGACAGAGGCATTTCAACACCAACTTACCAACACATTTTATTGGCATTCTCATCTCCCGATTGCTATCGGGATGCGTCAGAGAGTCCGTTGGCAAACGCCATCAATTATTCATCAACCCGTCACGTTGCAGGCGTGATCAAAAAACGATTTACAGTTATGAAAACACACACCACAAAACGAAAAATATGGTTGAGAAGTCTTGTGCTTTTGCCATTAATTGCGCTGACCTTATATGGGTTTAGTGAGAAAAAGGAAGTTGTAAAACTCTCAACAACTCAAAATTTAAGTTCAGATACCATTCAAGATATCTTGATCTATATTGATGAAAACAATGCCATTTCACTAAATGGAAATCCTGTTAAAATTGAAGATTTGGAAACTGAGATCAACAATTTAAATCCACATTTATCGCAAGAACTAAAGCACATATTTTTAGATGCAACCATACAATATGTTGATTCTAAGAACACGGAAATAGTGGGAAAAATACAGTCCATTTTGGTGCAAGCCGATGTTTATTCTAATTCAACATCCAATATCAATACGTTAAGCGAATCAGGAAAATCGGAAAAAGCAGATAAAAACCAATACTCTGGGAAAACTCCTGAAGAAGCAATGAGTTTGTATGAAAATCAAATCTTGGCTTTATGGCCACTTGAAGAACTCTCTTCGCCATGGAAAGACGGTATTGAATTAAATAAAGAATCAAAGATTGAACAAATACATGTGACATCAGAACTTATTGATGAATACAATATCATTGCAAAAAGCATTAATTCCACACCTGAAGAAAAGAGATCGGTAAAAATGAAGAACTTAAACCAGATGATGTTCATTTACAACGCTATGTCAAAAGAGCAAAGGCAGGCATCTGAACCTTTTCCAAAATTTGGACCGTTCCAAGTTATCGAAAGCAATCAACAAAAAGCAACTCCCGAAGAAGTATCAGAATATAATAAATTGGCCAAATACTACAATGAACAATCGGATTATAGCTATGTCCTAAAACAAAAGGACATGAAGCGCGTCATTGAGATTTACAATAAAATGGATGCATCGCAAAAAGCCAACGCCGAACCATTGCCAAATTTTCCGCCCCCGCCTCCACCAGCAGCACCAAATCCAAAATCGAAAACAATACAAACTTTACCACCTCCCCCTCCGCCGCCACACGTAAAGCTTACAGCCGAGCAAAAGAAATTGTATATGGAGGCACTAAATAACAGCACTGCAGGACAGACCTATACCTATAAACGTAAAAGTAAAGATGGGAAGGACGGCCATGTTGTGTTCATATCAGATCGCGATGAAATAGATTCACCATCAAAAGCTGCATTAAATCATATAGCTGATATGAAGATTAAAGGCGCACTCTTTTTTTATAATGATAAAGCAATCTCAGCAGAGGAGGCCATGGAGTATGTTAAAACAGTTAGAGAACTTTATATTTCGACAGAACATATCGATAGTAAGCAACCTAAGGTATATATCTCCACCACGCCTATTCCCTCTCAGGATTAGTTCTGACCTTAAAGAGATGTAATAGCATATTCACTCATTTCCAAACCTCTCAGGTTTTCCTCCTTCGGCGGACAAGTTAAAACCTGAGAGGTTTTTTTAATAGCATTAATTTCTAAATCACAATTGTTCGAATAAAATAAGCTCCGAAAGGACAACAAATACTAAGCGTCTATGAAGTCAAAAGATGCCAAAGGAGTTGTTCATCTTAGACATTGATTATCTAAGCCATATCTAAAGAAGAGCTCATAAGTTTTCCTTCTTCGGCGGACAGATAAAACTTATCAGGCTTTTTTGTATGATCTCTGTTGCCCATATTTTCATTTAATGTATTTTAATGAGCAAATACGATGAAATTCTAAAACAAACCATTTCAATTTTCGGTCTATCTAAATTTCAATTATATTCGTATTTCAGAAACTGTAATCCATGCGCAAAATGCAAGTGAAAACAATCACTGCGTTTTCTAAAAGCGCTCAACTCATAATTAAACTATAAACACCTCTTCAATGGAAAAACCCAGACGATTATTTTTGAAAAACCTCGGCTTAGCAGGCGCGGCAGCTGTCTTGACGCCGTCAGCCTTTGCTAAAACACCGGAAGCAATCAATTTTCTTGAAAGAAAAACCTTAGAATCCAACAATCTTAAAACACTAAAAATCGCATTAATTGGTGCCGGCGGCATGGGTGTTGCTGATACCAATACAGCCTTACAGCACAAAAACATAGAACTAGTTGCCGTTTGTGATTTGTACGATGGACGGTTAAACGACGCTAAAAACAATTGGGGCAGCAATTTAATGCTCACCAAAAACTACAAAGACATTTTAAAACGTGCCGATATCGATGCTGTAATCATAGGAACACCAGATTTCTGGCATAAAAAAATAAGTATTGATGCCTTAAATGCCGGCAAACATGTGTATTGCGAAAAACCGATGGTGCACAGTGTCGATGAAGGTCACGAAATTATTGATGCTTGGAAAAAATCAGGCAAAGTGTATATCGTAGGCAGTCAAGGGATGTCTTCCTTGGGCAACGAAAAAGCAAAGGAGCTATTGGCTGCTGGTGCTATTGGTGAGCTCAATTATGCCGAGGGATTTTGGGCCCGAAACTCACCACTTGGCGCTTGGCAATATCCTATTCCAAAAGACGCTTCTACAAAAACGGTAGATTGGAAGAATTATCTTTCCATAAGTAAGGACCTTCCTTTTGATCCTTTACGCTTTTTTAGATGGCGAAATTACCTTGATTATGGAACGGGAATGGCTGGCGATTTGTTTGTACATCTCTTTTCCAGTTTACATTTTATTACAAATTCTTTAGGTCCCAATAAAATTGCCGCAATGGGAGGCTTGCGCTATTGGAAAGATGGCCGAGAGGTACCAGATGTTCTTTTAGGAATGTTTGATTATCCAGACACCAAAGAACATCCAGCCTTTAACCTTTCTTTGCGCTGTAATTTTGTGGATGGCACCAGTGGTACCACCTATTTAAAACTTGTGGGCAGCAAAGGATCTATGGATGTTGAATGGGATCGAGTAACTCTAAAGCGAAACGCAGGTGGTTCTAGCGATGATCCATTTTTAGCTGAAAAAGCCAAAGAAGAAGGAAGCATCCAATCTGATAGAAAAACCATGGAGCCACCATTAACCACCGTGTATAATGCCCAAAGCGGTTATAGAGGCGCCCATTATGATCATTTTGCGAATTTCTTTCATGCCATCCGAAATAATGGAACTGTGGCTGAAGATCCGCTTTTTGGGTTTCGTGCGGCCGCCCCTGCGCTACTCTGTAACGACAGTTATGAGAAAAATGCATTTATTGGATGGGACCCAAAGAACATGAAACTGATTTAATTTTATGATAACTATGAAAAAAACCATGATGAGCGTTTTATTGGCCATATCATTGATTGCCTGTAAAGATTCAAATAACGCACAACAACAAACTGAAGAAGGTAGCTTAACCCAAGAAAAAAGTAAAAGCGCTATTCAAAAGACTGAAGGCGAATGGCTTTATTTGTTTGACGGCACTAGCCTTGAAGGCTGGCGTGGTTATAATGAAGACGAGATGCCTCCAGGCTGGGTTATCAATAATGGTGAGCTCACCTATGACACTGAACTCGGATTGGAACAAGACTACACAGGTGGAAGAGACATTATTTATGGGGCCGAAGAGTTTGACAACTTTGAACTCTACTTGGAATGGAAACTTCCCAAAGGTGGTAATAGCGGCATTTTTTACCACATTAAGGAAGATTATCCCGCGCCTTATGATACAGCTCCGGAATACCAACTGATCGATGATGACAACTATGCTCAAATCCACGATCTGACGGGTTATAATAAAAGCATAGGTCACACCGAAAACCTTTCAGAGTTAAAGCCATTGAATAAAACTGCTGCCGATTATGCTATGCACGCTCCGGATCTTGATAAGAAAAAACTAAATCCTGTAGGTGAGTGGAACAGCAGCAAAATTGTATTCACACCCGAAAAAGTGGAACATTGGTTAAATGGTGAGAAAGTACTTTCTTTTGTACCGTGGAATGACGAATGGGAAGAGAAAAAAAATTCCGGGAAATGGAAGGAGAGTCCTAATTACGGTAAATTCAAGTCTGGTTATATTGGTTTACAAGATCACGCCAGTCCGATTTGGTTTCGAAATATAAAAATCAGAAAATTATAAGAAATGTCAGCCTAAGAAACATTTAGGCTGACATTTTTATTTAAACCGAGGCTCAAACAATCTGAAGTATAGAAAACATTGACCTCATAAATTTGAAATATGAAAAAAATTAGTTTGTTCGCGATAGTTCTTAGCATCGCATTGACCAGTTGCCATTCCGGCAAAGAACTTTTCAACGGAAAAAACCTTGACGGATGGCAAAAATATGGCACCGAAAAATGGTATGTAGAAGATGGTTTGTTGGTCTCTGAAAGTGGACCCGACAAAATGTATGGTTATCTCGCCACTGAAGAAAATTATAAAGACTTTGAAATCACATTAGAGTTTAAGCAAGAAGCCGATGGCAACAGCGGCGTGTTTATACGATCTGAGATTGAAGGCACCAAAATATCGGGGTGGCAGGTAGAAGTTGCACCGCCGAACCTTCATACTGGTGGCATTTATGAATCTTATGGTCGCGGGTGGTTAATAAAACCTTCTCCTGAAAAAGAAGCGGCGCTTAAATACGGCAAATGGAATAACTTAAAGATAAAAGTAAAAGGCAACCAAGTGACCAGCTGGTTAAATGGTGTGGAAATGGTTGATTTCTCCGATGAGAAAATAGGTGCGGCAAATGGCAAAATTGCCTTACAAATCCACGACGGTGGCGGCATTAAAGTGTATTGGAGAAACATCCGATTGAAGGAGCTCTAGCAGAAATTTTCAAGACCGTCAACTTGAATGAATTTATATTTAAATCTAACAGGTTTTCCTCCTTCTGCGGACAGGTAAAAACCTGTTAGATTTTTAAACAGGTATTTGCTGTAAACTTCGGTAGTTTTCCGATGCCAAAATTCAAAAGATCAAAAAACCATTGTTATGAGATTTAGTTATGCATTCTTGTTATTATTTGTGTTTTCTTGTCAATCATACGACAAAACCAATACGTTCCCGTCAGAACGCGAGGCGAGAACTGCCATAGAAAAAGTTTTAGCCGATCAGGAAATTGCCTGGAACAATCATGATTTGGAAGGCTTTATGCAAGGCTATTGGAAAAATGATTCGCTAAGGTTTTTCGGGAGCAATGGTCTTACTTATGGATGGGACAAGGCTCTGGCAAACTATAATAAAGGGTACCCCAGCCCTAATGAGAGTGGCACATTAAAATTTGTCGTTACGGATATCTCAAAGATTGAAAATGCCAATTATCTGGTATTTGGCGAATACCATTTAGAAAGAAACATAGGTAACGCCAATGGCATTTTTACCATTATATTCAAATACATTGATGGGCAATGGAAAATCATTGCGGATATGTCCTGTTGAAATATTTTCGAGCGTATTAATTAAAAAGCATTTACAGATCAGTAAATCAATGCCCAATTTTTATAGAGGTCATAAAAACTAAAATCAGTAAATAAGACAACATATACTGTCAGCGTGCGCATTTGAGAGCTTTCTAAACGCACCTTTTAAGCCTCGATAGCGCTCAGACACATGTTTTAATGATCACAGAGAGCATGTCATCAACTACAAAATTCCAATACATTTATTCTTCTTGAAGCACATCTTCTCGTACTAACTATAGGCAAGTACCATATTAAACATTCGTTTTATACCGTTAAAACGCCATGGAAGATAATCAGCGATTGGGGCTGCTCTTCAAGCAGCAGTTTCCTCAGACTTGAAATGCTCGTACAAGTCATCGCATCCCATTCCTATAATAGAAAGTTTTTTACGTTTAGCGAGCGATTCATTGTGTAATTGAGCCAAAACATTCACTCCATAACGGTCAATACTGGTCAGGCCTTCAATATTTATGACTAACGAATCACATTTATCAAAAATATTCGAAAACTCCTTTTTGAACAGATGAAGATTAAATTTGGTAAGTGTTCCTTTGACTTGAAAAAAAGCAGGGTGTTTGATGATTTCTAAATCCATAATAGCGTAAATTAGGTCGTTAAAAAATAAATTATGCGCTATTAATCATTGGGGGTGAGACAAATATGATAAATAATCTTAAAACTACACAATGTTTTCGACCAACGGTATTTTCATAGGTTTAGCGAAATATAAAGCGTAAGAAATTAGAATCAGAAACACTTAAAACTTTCGGTTTGGATAAAATCAATAATGGTCTTACCTCGGTTCTTGTTCAGAAATCTGCTCATATACCAACTTAAAAGTTTTGGTCCGAACTCAAGCCTATGATTTTTTTATTCCCATTTAAAATCCCAAATTGGCACCTCTCCCTTTAAATGCTCCACAAAATAATTCCATCGTTTTTTGGTAAAATATTTGCTCGCCTTTCCTTGATACCCATGTCGTTGACTTGGAAAAATCAACAAATCAAAATCCTTATCGGCGTTTACTAAAGCTTCGGCTAATTTAAACGTAGCGGAAGGATTGACGTTTTCATCAATGCCACCATGCACCAACAACAATTTTCCTTTCAAATTTTTGGCATTCGTTATATTGGACACCTCGTGATAGGTTGAATCTACTGGCCAACCTTGATACATTTCAGGCCACCAGGCTTTTTCCATTCTAAAATCGTGGTCTGCAGAACTTGCTACACCCACTTTATAAACATCCGGAAAAGCAAGCATTGCCCTTCCAGTATCGAATCCTCCTGCAGAATGACCAAATATCCCAACACGATCAGTATCAATCCAAGGATATTTCTCTCCTAAATGCGTGATGGCCAAAACATGATCTTCAAGGTTATTTCCCATGTTTTTATAGGAATGGTTATGAAATTCTTTTGAGCGCCCAGAGGTTCCCAGCCCATCCACCATCATCACAATAAAACCAAGTTCTGCCAAAGATTGATTCATAAAAGCTCTATCGAACGATTTTGGGAACATTTGCGTATGTGGACCAGTATAGGTATGATCTACTATTGGATAAAATTTGTTTGGATCAAAATTGGTCGGTTTCCAAATGGCACCATAAATAGTGGTTTTTCCATCTTTTGCAGTCAATTGAAATGGTTCAGGGGCCTGCCAATCTTTTGCCACAACCTCAGATACATCGGCCGATGTTAATTCGGCAGTTACTTTCCCAGATTTAGCCAATCGTAAAACGGTTTTGGTCGGACGGTTGACTGTGGAATAATTATCCACAAAATACCTTCCATCTTTGGAAAAAGACACCACGTGATGGGCGTTTTCAGCGGTCAATAAGGTTGTATTTCCCTTGAAATCTACTTTGTAAAGTTGTTGATGATAAGGATTCATCTTAGGATTCTTGCCTGACGCTAAAAAGAAGATCTCTTCCTTGTCTTCACTGACATGTACCACTGAATTGATATAATAGGTGCCTTGTGTCAAAGGAATTGTTTCTGTGGTTTCGATGTCCACCAAATAGAGTTGTCGCCATCCGCTGCGTTCTGACAGAAAAATCACTTTTTGTTTTCCTTCTAACTTTTTAAACCAAAAATTGTCGATATTCGTTGTACTTGTCTCTGCAATGAGCGTCTTCTCGGTATTATTTTTAAGGTCGATAAGTTTTAAAAACTCCTTTTGAAACCCTCTTTCCGCATAGCTGGCTAAAAATTGACCTGACCTCTCCATCCATTGAACAGCCACGGAATTGATATGGGTGCCAGTTGGTAAATCTGTCTTTACTTCCGTTTTACTTTCAACATTAAAAAACACAGGCTTGACAAGAACCATTGTGGTGTCTCCCGGAGAACCTCGATAATAGGATAGTAATTTTGATTTGTAAAGTGAATCGATACTGTGATCCAACAAATACATTTTTTCAGCATTTCTAAAATCGACAACATTGGCTGCAATATATTTGGAATCTTTCGACCAATTAACTCTGAAGTGTTTTGGTCGCTCCGCATTCTCTCCTTCCATGATATCGTACCATCCATAATACGTTGCGTACTCATATTCCTTTTCGCCATTGTGACTTAATTGGTATTCCTGCCCAGTATCGGTCGACTTTATATAGAGGTTATAATCTTTGGAGAACGCAATCCAGTTTCCATCTGGAGATTTGGATTCAAACGGATCCCTTTCATCTTTATCCTCCTTTTCTGCAAGCTGAAGTTCATAGGTTTTTAGATTGAGTGTATAGCTCTTCGATTCAAAATTAAATCTTAGATGTCCATCTTTTGTCCGCTCGATGTTTGAAAGCGATAATTTACCCGACTCAAGATCTTTTTCTTCAATCAGAGATAATTTTTGTGCCAGCCTATTCTGGTCGAACAAAGGTTGCACTTTATAATCTTTAAAATATAAAGCTTTATAAGTCTTGCCGTTTTTGTCATGATCTATAAACCAAAGCCCAGACTCATCCTCAAACCAATACACCTGCGTATAAAGATTATAAACAATTTGATTGTTTAAGTTTTCTGACCTAAAACTCTCAGCCCTTTGGTAGTCTTCTTGAGTGAGTTTTTGTGCCTGGATTTGGGTTGTTAGAAACAACATCAATACTGCATAATAGTACTTTTTCATAATGATCAATTTTTAAGGCCTGAAATCCAAAAGCCGATGGATTGTATTCAAATCCGAGTTTTAGGATGGTAGGTCAAAAGATATTCCCCTAATTACGATAACTATAAACAATAGTCAATTTAGCGTGTCATGCGCTTTATTAATAAAGAAAGACACTTTCAAAAGCCAAGCTCACTTCAGTTTTTCGCTACACATTTTAAGATAAGATACTTAACACACATTGTGTTTTGTAAAAACGATATACAAGACCTTCGTTCAACTTATTTTTTAGACCTCTTGATATAATCATTCACCCGTTCTTCCATAATCGCCAAGGTTACAGTGCCTTGTTCCAGAATAATTTCATGGAAAGCTCTGATGTCAAAATTGGCGCCTAGTTCGGTTTCTGCTTTTTTGCGCAACTCCCTTATTTTCAATTCTCCCATTTTATAAGACAAGGCTTGACCAGGCCAAGAAATATACCTATCTGTTTCCGTATTGACCTCGTGCATAGACAAGGCGGTATTTGACGACATATAGTCCACCACTTGCTCACGGGTCCATCCTTTGGCATGGATTCCGGTGTCAACCACCAACCTACAAGCGCGCCACATTTCGTAGGTCAATTTGCCAAACTGCTCATAAGGGGTTGTGTACATACCCATTTCATCCGCCAAAAATTCGCAATATAAACCCCAACCTTCACCATAAGCGGAGAGGTATAGATTTTTTCTAAACCGCGGAATACTATCGCCCAATTCATTATTTAAACTGCCTTGCAGATGATGACCTGGCACAGCCTCATGAACGGTTAATGCGGGTAGAGTGTACAGTGTTCTGCTGGGTAAATCGTAAGTATTTACCCAATAATAGCCTGGTTCCGTACTTTCTTTTGAGGTTCCAATATAGCGTCCTGCCGTGTATTTTGGAGCAATGGCATCAGGCACTGGCGCCACGCCATAAGGTTTACGGGGCAGGGTTTTAAAATAACGTGGTAATTGGGCATCCGCTCGTTTTGCCATATCGCGGGCAATCATCAGCAATTGCTCAGGCGTTTCAGCATAAAATTGCTTATCTGTTCTTAAAAAATGAAAGAAATCGGCAAAGCTACCTTCAAACTTCAATTCTTTGATAATTTGTTCCATCTCTGCTTTGATCCGCGCCACTTCACGTAATCCAATTTGATGGATATCATCCGCTGTATATTGCGTGCTGGTTGTATAAAAGTCAATTCTATTTTGATAGAACGCCTTTCCATTAGGCGTTTCGGAAACTCCTAACGTTGTTCTTGTTTTAGGGAAATATTCTGTTTCGAAAAAGTTTTTAATCCGCTTAAATTCGGGGGTCACCTTCGTTTCGATGGTTATTTTAGCAGCGCTCAGTACGGAATCCTTTTGAGCTTTAGTCAAATCATTCGGCAAGTTCTTAAATGGTGAATAATAGAAACTATCTTCAAAATCAGACACAATATGATCGTTATAAGTCGATTCATAACCTTTAAAAATGACCAAAGGTTGTGACACTCCTTTTTCCAAACCTTCCCTTAAGTTTTCAAGGTTCTGACTTACAAATTGCGGAATGGCATTCAATCGGTTTAAATACCCTTTGACTTGCGCATAGTTTGCCAACGGCCTGACCTGATAGGTTAGGTTGGTATGAAAGCCAGTGTCGGACAGCAACGGGTTTAAATATTGTTCAAACTTGTAATAATTAATTTTATCATTCAATACAAACCCCAAAAGATCCGCAGAGATTTTTTCGGTTTCACTCAAATCTGCAGTCTCTACCTTATTAAGTTCATCCAGTACTTGCTGGGCAAATTCAGCTTCAGACTTATAATACTCTTTGGTATACAATCCTAAAGGATAGACATGTCTATCGTAACCTCTATGCTGTTCGTATTTCTTAATCACACTATCCAAGACCATCTGAGAGTTTTGAGAAGATGTATTCTGAATCGAAAAAAGGAAAAGTAAAAGTGTGACGAGAATCGGTTGTAAAACTTTCATAAGATATTTCTGATTATGTTTTGGTAACAAGTGCATGAGCAAAATCAATAGATCAAACCCAACAAAACAAATTTAATCAAATCGGCTTAAAAGACGCAACTTATCCTGATGAGCTTGTGCCATGGCCTATAATAAGATAAAATAATATCTATTTTGGAATATTTTTGACTATTTACGTCTATTATAATTTTAGATATCCTACTCATATGCTTTTAACTTCATCAGCATTTTACCTGATGGAACTATAGGCGACTTTAAAAAATTAAATGGTTATTATTGTTGAAACGTCAGGAATTTCTAATATTTGAAACTATAAATCAACACTTCTAATCTGGCTTTTGAAATGATAGTCTTTGTTGACAGAAAACTTCTGTAGTATGAAAACAAAATATGTCTGGATCCTCCTGACCATAGCAGCCCTAATTACCATTTATGGCGTTCTCTCTGGAAAGTTTTTCTTTCTGTTTTTAATGTTGCCTTTTGGATTTGGACTTTTCCGAAGAAATGACAAGGATGAAGACAAGTGATGGGTGGGTTGGCATTGCGATAGATTGAAACTTCATAAGAATGAGATTTCAATCTATCTTACTTATAAGAATCAATTCTTTTTAACATATTTAGTGATAATGACAATCTGTTGGCCGTCAACACGACCTTCAATAAACTCGGCATTTTCATGATCCAATCGGATGTTTCTAACGGCTGTGCCTTGTTTGGCAACCATACTTGAGCCTTTAACCTTTAAATCCTTGATCAGCACCACCGAATCACCGGCTTCCAAGACCACGCCATTTACATCGCGGTGAATGATTTTGGCAGCCTCGTCCTCATGCTCGCCCGTGGCTCTTGCCAATGCCATAGCATCATCATCCAAATACATCATGTCCAACAAATCTTTTGGCCAGCCTTCGTTTCTTAAACGTTGAAGCATTCGCCAAGCCATGATTTGTACAGCCACATGCTCACTCCACATACTATCATTCAGGCAACGCCAATGGTTGGCATCCATCTCAACAGTACCTTCAATTTGGTCCAAACAGGTTTTACAGACCAACACATCATTGGCTACATTTTCATTCAGCGATGGTGGAATGGTGTATTGTGATAGATTTTCTTTAGAACCACATAGTTCACAAGTATTGTTGCTTCGATCTTGAAGCATTTGTAAAACAGACATAAGAGTAACGATTGAAGATTAATAGAACTTGAAATTCCAATTAAAGGTTTTGATTTTCCAAAGATAGAACTTTTTGAACTTGAAACTTGCAATTTTGACTTTTGAATCCTGAGCTTTAATTTAAGGAATCCCGCATCGTTTTGGGCAGTGCTTTGACCACCATAGCGTAGGAATGGTCAATGAGCTCCGTGAGGAATTTAGATGAAATATCGCCCATGGTTAAATCGACAGAATTCCAATGTTTTTTACTCATGTGGTAGCCAGGAGTGATGGCCTCATATTCAGCACGCAACTCTTCGGCATAATCAGGATCGCATTTTAGATTGATAAATTTTTGTCCAGCGTCCCATTTTTTTAAACCTATGAGGGCAAATATTTTACCCGCCACCTTAAAAACGAGCGTATCCGCATCAAATGGAAACTCTTCAGTGACCTCCTTTTTTGAAATACAATAGTGGCGAAGTTGTTCAATATTCATAAAAAACACGTTCATATTTAAATTGAACGTGTTTAAAATTAATGATTTTACAAATTGTTTTAAAAATTTCTCTCTATAACTTTAACTCCTACATAAATTTATAATCCGATTTCTTGATTGATCTTTTAACTTCCTCCAGACCAATACATTCCATGGTTGCATTTTCTTTTTTATTTTTTAAATTTTTCATATCCATATGGATCATGAGAACCTTATCATCTGGGTTAAAATAATCTTTGAGCGCATCAGGAACTTTGGTTTTAGTGTTTTTATAGATATCATCAAAGCTCACTTCAGCTTCTGTAGTAAAATACATAATCATTTCATACTCTTCATTTATAGCTTTTACACCTTTACAATCGTAGCCATTAATGGTTTTGTTTGGTAAGGTTTCAAAAGTGAATTGTTCTGTTTCTTGGTTAACTTCTTCCATATCCAAATCTGGCATTTTATGGGCCATACCAATATTGTTCCCTTCAGAATCCATAAACACGGCCATAATATTATGCTCATTGTCCATAACGGTAAACATATTATCCATCATGGCAGAAGTAAATCCGAAGTAAGGTGCGTCAGGTTTGAGGTAATAATCAAAAATGACTTCGCCTTCAGCAGTGGACATTTTTAGCGAGTATTTCCATGTAAAGTCGTAATTATTAGCAATAAGCGACGGATCTGCCTTTTCTCCACCAGCCCCAAATGGATTGATCTCAAACATTTTATCCATAGATTGAGACGCTTTTTCAGCCGCTTTATTGGCTGTTTTTTCAATAACCGCATTTTCAACCTTTTGTTCTACCCGTTTTTTAAGCCGTTTTAGGAATTGTGCCTTAGAAGTTGGAATAAAACATAGCGAAAAGAGACATACCAATAGCATTCTATAGTTAAGAGTTTTCATGTGATTTAGAGTTTTCATTTGACTTAATTTTAAATTATAAAATATGATGTTAGTATTCCATAATGATTAATACCTTAGTCTTTGCAAATCTTATTTTTACTAAGGTTCTTTACTTTAATCTTATGATAGTTTCCATAGCAACAAAAAAGCTTTTAGCATACACTTATGCCTAAAACAGGTCACAGTTTTGTATTATATAAAAGACACTTTTATCTTGCTATTAATCTAAGGGTGTTAATCCAGTAGTACTGAAAAATGGTTAAAAGCGCATCGTAAAAATCAGGTTTAGGAGCGCTTTAAATTCGTGGAGAATATGTTCAAATAAATGCAATGCTATTATTGCTCAGAAAATAAAAATATGAAAAAAAATAGACAACAGCAATTGTATGTTGTTAAATTATAGCGACTTGTCATTTTCATTCTATTATAGCAGAAGTAATTAAGAATGAAAATCTTAATAATTGCATCCTGAAGACTTCAATTCGACTTATATTTATTTCAGAATATTTATCGCTTAGGATATAAATCATACATAAACATGCTGTGGCGATATAAACTCACCAACCTTGTCTAAAAATATTTTCCTATCCATTTGCAATTGGGTATCCCCTCTACAGAAGTCACCGAAATTACATCAGGAAAAGAAGCCATCATCTCTGGGTCTGTTTCATGAATATTCTCAATTTTATATTCGATAAAATTAAAGCCTGTTTTCAAATTCAGGTTAAAACTGTAAGTAATTTCCATATCCGGATCATCACTCATGCTGGAGCGGGTTTGGACACACTCACCTTCATAATGAAAAATTGAAGTCACATAAATCAATTCAAAGTATGAACCTAAAACAGGTTCCTCATAGCCAGGATCAGTTATCCAAGGCATTAATGCTTCATCAGAAATGGCTGTTATAACACCTGCATAAGGATGATCAGTAGTAGCTAGCGATAACATTCCGGCTTCAAAAGATGGACGGTTATCTTTATCTGAAATCATGTCTTTTCCATCATCGCAAACGTCGAAAAGGGTATAAGCCAAGTCGTTCATAAAGTTTTCTTGAGTTTCTTTTGAAATCTTTGGAAGCTCAGTAGGAAACTCAAAATTGATGTGTCCTGATTTTGATACCGTCCCAATTTTAACAGGATTGTCCATGCCAAAAGGAAATACGACCACATTTACATCTGAGTTAGCCAACGCATAATCCTCTAATTTTGGCTGGCTTTGAGCAAAGCCTATGGTGGCAAATAAAAAACTGATAATTAAAAATGATGTTTTCATAAGATTAGCTTTTAGTTTTTTAATGTTTTTTTTAGCTTTTTTGATTTTAATACACATCGACAATTTTATATTTGCCGTTTTCGCACTATAGCTTTCGTTTCTAATGCACACTTCAATTGTTTGGTACAGCTCTGAAAAAATAAGTTGCATCCTGAGGTATTGCAGCTACTACGGTATGCTCGTGTTTTTTAAACCTTGACCTATCCTCTTCCGGGGCATCTGGAAAATAATGAGTTCCAATTACTTCTGTTTTCACTATATTCCAACCGGTTTTAAAGCTTAAGTCATAAATTACAGTGGTCTCAACCATTAAGGGTGTTCCCGTATTGCTTAAATCGCCTTTCCAATTTTCATGGGCCTTTATCGCGCAAGGTTTATTAACATAAACCCATGATAGTATATAACCTTCGTCACCAAAATATAAGTCTCCCGGAATTAATAGGTTTCGTGTTACTTTAACTGAGTTG
This sequence comes from Gelidibacter maritimus, assembly GCF_014062315.1. Lineage (GTDB taxonomy): Bacteria > Bacteroidota > Bacteroidia > Flavobacteriales > Flavobacteriaceae > Gelidibacter > Gelidibacter maritimus. The sequence continues at coordinate 126,683 of NZ_JACGLT010000007.1, read as the reverse complement.
CCAACGGTTAAGGTCCCGATTTTTTGATCATTTTGGAAGACCAATAAGTATGAATTGAGTTTAAAACCTGCATCTCCATTACTATATTTATAGGAATCTGGCTTGTGTATATCATAAAACGCATTGCTGTTCTTAAAGTTCTTCAAGGGTTGTAAAACAGGAACTTCGCTAGTTGGATTTAACTCAATAGTGCCATCGGATTTAATTAGGCCAACTTTTACATAATTGAGTTTATCATTTCTCGAATCGTAGGCATAACTAAACACAAGATCGGCTATACCCTTATTCCAATTTTCCAGTGTATTGTTGTCCTTGCTTGCTAGCGTGTTATGCCAATATTTATCTTTGATTTTGGTGTTTGTAGGAATCGGTTTTGCTTTTTGGGCCGTTTTATTATTTTTTTCCATCTCCCCAGCCTGTTTCATGATGGCTTTAATTTCTGGCGTATTCATAATACTATCACGCATTCGCTCTGCTTTCTCCATCATTTTTTCCTGCTCAGGTGTTTGAGAATAAGATAAACACCCTATAATCAGAATCAGAACTAATAAAATTTGTTTTAGTGTTTTCATGATTTTCTATTTATAGTCTTTCAGACGCTTGGTCATACTCCATGTATACAAAAGTTAAACTTCGTTTTTTTGAGATTGATATTTCAGCATTCACGAGCTTCATGGAGGCTAAAAACTCCGTTTTAGAATAGTTAACTGTAAGGATTGGTGCTTCCTCCCATAAAATTGATAAGATGATCCAAACCACGCATTTTATCTAGCTTGGAACCACCAAAGCCATAGCAAATAGTTTTAGCAACATTAAAAGCTAATTCTTTAAGGGCTTGGGCAATTTTAGCATCCATACCTGTGGTATCCATAATTATAATGGACTCACAAACTATGGCGTACAATTTGGCTAGGGTCACGCCGTAGACCGCAACGATACTAAGCGCCATTCCACCAATGGAACTTAAAGCTCCCATTTTTTTGAGAACAGAGATATAGATACGCATCACAATCATTAATCTATTGAGCGCGGCAATCGTCTCTTCACTTCCACCACCGCCAGTACCATTTCTCAAAATTCCGTACAATTCACCTTGAGGATTAATGGTCCAAAATGCCGTTTGGGTTCCAGACCCATCAAATATCTTGATATTGGCATCTCCCCGATAAATACGTTCATACCAATACAGGTAATCCGTGCTGTTACGGTCCAAATTTTCATACCAATTATTTGAAAGCGCCTTTGTACGCTCAACAAGGCTTATTCCATTTAAAAGTGTTAAGGTACTAGTGTCAAAAAGAGCCGCTTCCCGTACGGCCAATTGTGCTGTTTTTTCAATATTTATTCTAAAAGGATCGGCATTGCCATTAGTAAAACTCACATAATTGGACGTTGGTAAAAAATCAAAGGATTCTATAGTCTTTTCGTCTTCAATATGTAATTGTTGTTTATAAATACACACTCGCATCCCAGTGGCAAACGTGAAAGAATTATCAGTTACCTGTTCATCCAACGGCGCCAATAATGACATCGGTTTTGAGTGGTACTGATACCCACCCTTTTCAAATTCTATCTTAGCAGTTTCTAAGTCGTCATTCAAAAGTGCTTCGCCCCAACCTCGCGTAGAAAGTTTATATTTTAGTAAATCCACAATAGAGGTTGCCAAAGTTGGACCTTCACCCTCAAAATAGAAACTCAATCCGCCAAATATCAAACTTTTGACATCTAAAAAATGAGCATTTGTAGGTTCTTGATTTCTTTGTAAAATGGGATCCCAACCTGCTAATGTCCGTGTGACTAGTGTCTTGCCAACTTTAATGTTGAGATAAACACCAATAATACCTTGGTTGCTTTCTGCGGAATCTAATTCTAGTGTGAACTCCGCTTTTGCACTTAAACGTTTTTGATCCATTTGAAGCTCCACCTCATGATGTTCTTCGGGAATAGCATAAAATGAAAAAGTGTATGGCGGAATTTCCATACCGTTTACGTGAGACACAATTTTTTCTAAAGTGGCTGCCTGATCTTCCGCGTCAATTACTGAACCATTGGTTACTGCTGCCATTTGATTAAACGTATCTATAGTATGGGTTTCGGTCGAATTATACACATTAAGAACAATAACCGGTGGTCCATTTTGGTAGGTTATAAAATTCTTTTCTTCATAGACATCGCCATTATGACCGTCAGTCGCAAAAACAACCAGATCGTAACTGGTTCTTGACGCTTTCAACAACCATGTAAACAAATGTGAAGTGGTCACCCATTTATCAACTCGGGCAGCGGGGAAGTTTTCCAGGATCTTCTCCTCCATGGACGCTACAAAAAGATCCATATTTTCTTGATAATACGCCTTTGGCATACTAAAAGAACCATCGTATAAAATAAGAATCGAAGGGGTTTTCTGATTAGATTCCATTAAAACTTGAACCGTTTGCTTATTGTCTGCAAATGCAAAGTCACTGGCTTGCAAACCTTCCACAACTTGTCCTTCAGCATTTAACGGTTTCACTTCCAGTTTCACCAAAGTTTTATTCACGGGAAGTGCCTTAATTGACACTTCACTTACGGTTTTAAGTAATTGAGTACTAGAGGCATTAATAATGATAGGTGATTTACTGCCATTTTGAGTATCTGGAAATTTTATTTTTTCACCTTCCAAGGTAAATGGATCTGCCACAAACGAACGCTCTTCCATAAATTCCAATGGACTGTCAAAATTCTGATAGGCCAATGTTGGCGTAAATATGCGCAAGCTGCCAATGGGCATATAGGCAGATTGTTCTAAATCCAATCCATTAAGATTTGTAAAATGAATCTGACTTCCAATTAAATCCCTTGCTTTCCATGAGCCAGAAATCATTTCCAATTCTTTATCTGGATGTATGGCCTCTCTATAAGTGATTTTGATTTCGACCGTTTCCTCATTCAATTTTACTGCATCGGCTTCCGTCAATGCTCCATCATTTTTTAATTTTCCGAAGGGAATTTTAGGATCAAACAGATGCGCATAAGCAGTAGCACCATCCTTTTCAAATTGTACTGTGGGTGTCCTATAGTTGTCCCAGCGTAAATCAAAATCGGTTCGTCTAATATTATCGGTATCAGGAATGAGGTTCCAAAGCTTGTCAGCGAGAGCCGTTGCCTGAGAAGTGTCAATATTCTGCCCTGGCATTTCAAATTCTGAAGTGTCCACGTTCAGCTCCTTTTCCCATTGCTGCCACTGTTTTTTTGAAACGTCAAGATTGAAGTCTCTTTGAATTGGTCGCAGAAAAAAAGTCAAGGCTTCTTCGGGGGTAATATTGGTGCGCTCATACATCACTTTAGAAGTAAATCCTGCTTCCGAGTACATTTGGTTTAGCAATTCGGCCTTTTCACGTGGCGTTGCCATTCCATAACGCAAAGCCCCTTTTATCCCCCATTTAGATTGCCACCCTATTTGACCAATGGCTTTATTTGAAGCAGGCATCAGATAAATTTCGTCTTTCACAAAATTACACATTGCCTCAGCATCCTTAGATGCTACCAAAGCTTTCATCCGACCTTCCAAATAATCCGGACAGGTTTGTAAGGCCATGAGCATTTCTTCCCAAACTTTGTAAGGGATTTTCCCTGAACCTTTATAAGATTGATCATCATCTGAACACGATATAAAAGTTAATGGTAGGTGTGCTGCCATATAACACAATGCCAATTGCTGCATAAATTCACGTCGGCTCGTACCGCTTCCTACTTTAGAATTCTCCATGATTAAGTTTCATCTGTAGATATTAAAATTGTTCAGTAATAATTAGTTTTGCCAAATCGATGGTCTTTTCTTTATCCAAGTTTTCATCATTGGAGATATCGACCTTCAGTGTAAAGGAAACGCCGTTATAATACACCTCTAAATGTTGTTTTTTCGGGTTCCAATAGGCACGTTGGCCAACGCCATTGACTTCTACTAATTCCGGATGCGCCTCAAGATCTATGAAGTCTAAAAAAGATTCCAAATCTGCTTCGCCATCCACCCATTTTAACTGAACGAGATCAGATCGCGGGTAGCTCATTCTTTTACGATTTGAAGCCGATTTTTCTTTCACTACTTCTCTTCCATTTTCCCAATAATAACGAAGTGTTTCGCCCATCATCCCTTTCATGGTATTCATCTTCTTGGCCTTTGAAGCGTCGAATCCGGTAATTCTGGATGCCATTTCCAAGGTGAGCAAATCGTTGTAATCTCCGCTGAACACGAAGTCTGGATTGGGTTCGTCATGCGTTGATACGGGATCAGTAGTTTGCCCATTCCCTTTACAGGAAAAAAGGAGTGCAATAAAAATGAATATGTACCTATATTTTCTCATGACTGATTTCTTTAGTTCTTAATGAATTTGATAATCTGTTCCCCTTTGTTTTCAGAGTTGATATTTAGAAAATAAAGGCCTTTTGATAAGGCTGAAACATCCAATGAAGTAGATGATATGTTCTTATTTTGTCTTAAAACAATTTGACCTAATTGATTGATAACGTTCAATTGATAATTACCGCCAATTGGTTTGTTAATAATTAGAATGTTTGAGACTGGATTTGGGTAAATTGAATAAACACTTTGTTCTCTATCATCAAGAGACAAGACCCCACAGTTTGTCAAAACTGGCGCTCTTACTGATGCGGTGTTTGTTCCATTTCCTACCTGTCCATTATTGTTGAATCCCCAAGCCCATATATTTCCGTCTGTTTTCAGGGCTTTGGACTGAAGGTTACCAGCCGATACAGATTCCCAATCCTGATCCGTCCCAATTTGAACAGGAACATTTCTATTAATAATCGTATTGTCTCCCACTGAACCTGCTCCATTCAAACCCCATGCCCACAAAGTGCCATCCGTTTTTGTTGCTAGGGTATGGTGAAGACCTGCATCTACCGTTTTCCAATCAGTATCTGTTCCTATTTGAGTTGGGGTTAATCGCTGTAAATTTGTCCCATCGCCTAATTGCCCAAAATTATTAACGCCCCAAGCCCATAATGTTCCATCGGTCTTGATTGCGATAACGTGTTGATACCCCGTAGCTATGGCTTCCCAATCCGTATCGGTTCCTATTTTAGTTGGCACTCGCTTTGTTGTGGTTGTTCCATCACCCAATTGCCCTCCTGAATTATCTCCCCAAGCCCACAAAGTACCATCAGTTTTTATGGCTATCGTTATAATCCACCCAGCAAAAGCCTTTTTCCATTTGGTAGCATCGTTTTGGCTCACAACCTGAATAGGCAGATGAGAATTTTCTGAACCTCCATTTCCTAGTTCACCTTTTACATTAGATCCCCAAGCCCATAATGATCCATCAGTTTTCATACCCACACTGTGGCGGTGACCTGACGACACCCAGTCCCAATCAGTGTCTGTGCCGATTCTCGTTGGAAACTCTATGTTTGTGTTAGTTCCATCACCCAATTGCCCAAACCAATTATAGCCCCATCCCCATAGCGAGCCATCGGTTTTTATGGCTAAATAACTATATTCTTCTGTCGATATAAGTTTATAATCTGTATCTGTTCCTATTTGTTTTGGGATATTTGAATGAACACTGCCATCTCCTAATCCATAAGAGTTTATACCCCATGCCCATAAACTACCTTCCGGAGTCAATGCCATGGTATGTCTGTTTCCAACCGATACTGAATGCCAACATTGAGAGAAAATGTTTTCAGAAACCAACAAAAGGATACTAAAAATCAAAACTATTATGTGTACTTGCTTTTTCATAATTCTTATTTTAAGTGGATTAACTGTATTAAAAACTCCATAACCTTTATATACCAAAATGGAACAAAAACTGAATAATTAAATTTATGTTTCAATAGCGCAAAAGTTTTAAATCCATCCCGTTCCTTTCTAACAAACTCTCTCCCTTCTGGAGCTTTCGTTTTTGATTCGTAAATGCTTTTAAAACTCCTCAAAGCAGCCGAACCTTTTCTACGGCCATCTGTGACTATGTAAGTCATGGAATTGCCGTAATCTTTCCCTTTGATATAAGTTCCTGATGCAGCCCCAGTGGTTTTGTCCTCACCCACTTGTATAAGATTATAAACGCTGATTTGTTTTGGAACAAAACGCTCAAAATCGGCTTTAGTGAGTGTTTTCACAGGTTTCGAATTTTCAGAAACAACCACCTCCTTTTTCTGGGGAGTTTTCTCCTTTTCCAGTTCAGAACTCAAACCCGACACTTCCTTTGCTGAGTTTTGGCATGAGGTTAATAGCGCAAATACCATAACTATTTTTAAATATGCTTCCACATCCACCGCTGCTAGTTTTTAATGATTTTAATCGTTTGGGAATTCCTCTTTTCATCAAGCACATTCAAAACATATAGGCCTCTTGACAATGAGGACATATCCAATTCTGCGGAAGCACTATTGCTTTTCTGGCTCAACACCACTTGTCCTAAAGTATTAACCAATTTTAAATGATAGTTATTTGAAGATGGCGATTGAATAAACAACTTATTGGTAACCGGATTGGGATAAAACTTGACAATTTGATTTTCAAATTTTGAAATAGATAAAGTATAACTCACATTCACTCCAAATTCTGACGTATTTCCATTCGCATCGGTTGCCGTGGCAACTATATTCTCATAATCGCTGGGATCATAACCACTTGGAAGATCTATGGTAATGGTTTTAGCTCCTGGAGCGGTATAAGAATCTGAACCTATAAAAAACTTGCCTTGACCATTTAGCGCTCCAAAAAATTCAATTAATAAGGGGTATGTAGAGTTGGTCATAGCACTTGTAACTTCAAAAGTGATTTCTATACTATTCCCTCCTAAATAAGTAATATCACTAATTTCTGGGGTGTTTTGAAGGTTGTTGACGCCTGCATCAGCATCACCAACATCGTTTGTTGTGGCACCGCCTAAATCAATGCCTATAATTGCGTTATTATAAATACTGTTTTGTGAGATTCTTATTTGGGTCGCTATACCTGAACTAGGGTTTAGATATACACCTCTTGGACTGTTTGCTATAATATTATTAGCAATTGTACCCCCCACGATATCCCCCGAAATTTCTATTCCACTCGAACCATTTCCAATATTGGTAGTGCCATCTGCTCCAACACCAATCTTGTTGTTATCAATACTATTATTATTACAAGCCAATATCAAATTAATACCTTTAGCAGTGTTACCTGCAATAATATTACCCTTAATTTCATCATCACCACCAATGATATTATTGCTACTATTAAGCAGAACAACACCCCCTCCAGGGTTTGCAACTCCTGTAATACCATCTGGTAGAGTACCAACCATATTACTAAAAAAATGTGCATCACTTGCACCCTGAAAAAGTACATTTCTGCCACTGGTTGAACTTATACCATTACCGGAAATGACATTTTCTGAAATTTGAGTATCTGCTAAGGCCCCAAACAATACTAAACCTTCACTATTATTTTTAATAATTCCATCGCCATTTGGATTTAAGCCTATATAATTATTTTGAATATTATGTGAACTTCCAGAAGCAATTATTCCTCTTATACTATTTCCTGAAATAATGTTTCTATCCAATGAATTTGCACCTCCGATACTATTATTTGTAGAATTCTGATACAACCATATTCCAGTGGCATTAGGTAATGGAGCATTGCCCGAAGAATTTAGACCAATATAATTACCTATAATCTGGTTATTATCACCATAGCGTGCCCCAATACCTTCATATGTATTTCCCGAAATAATATTTCGAGCATTAGGTGTTGTTCCACCAATGGTGTTATTATTGCTTCCAACATTAATATAAATACCTATTGAATTAGGCATCGCTACATTTCCTGTAGCATCCATACCTATATAATTTCCAATTATAGTGTTTGAAACAACAGGACTTGTTTCACCTCCTTGAAAATAAATACCACCAAAAAACGGTTCTCCTGAACTTTTGAATCCATTTCCTGAAATGATATTTCCTTCTCCAGCCCCTTCACCTCCAATAGTTATATTATTTGCACCAAAGAGAAGTAATATGCCACCTCTAGTATTAGGTAAAGCTGCTGTCCCTGTAATATCTGTACCAATATAGTTACCGATAATAGTGATGTTTGTGGAATTAACACCACTGATGGACATTCCTGTCCCATCTTCAACCTCAGCTTCGTCATCTCCAAATCTATCATTCACACCAGCCGATATAATATTTCGAGCTGCTGGTGTATTGCCTCCTACGATATTATTGGGCGCATCTAAAAATTGAAGATTAAAACGGTTCCCTCTAGCTAATAGGCCAGTAGCATCCGTACCTAACAAATTTCCTTGAACAACATTATCAGAACATCCTATACCTTGAAATGTCACACCTCCAGAATAATTACCAGAAACAACATTGCCTTCAAAAGCGCCTGTACCACCTACTTTATTATTTCCGCTATCTAAAAAGAATACGCCCCATTCATTTCGATTTAATGTAGTGCCATCTGGTTTCAGCCCAAGATAATTACCTTGAACAGTCGTGTTTTGTGTTCTCACATAAATTCCATAACCTCCCGTATAATATGGAGCTACAGCCGACCTTTGAAAACCACCAATGGATAAGCCATAAATTTCAGAATTATTAGATACCCCTAAAAGTCTCAATCCAGAGTTATCTATTGGCAAAGTGGAACCATCGATCTCAATTACAGGCGAATTTTTTATTGTATATCCTGTTTGCGTACGACCATCAATAATTATGGGATTAGTAACGGCTGGTAACTCACTCCCCGTAATTACAATCGTAAATGGAGCCGTTCCAGATATATTAAACGCGATAATATCTTTAGTACTTGTTTTATTTGCATTTTGAATAGCGGCGCGTAGTGTACAATTGCCATTGGCATCGGCACAAATAGCATCATTAATATTGACGTCTGGCAAATCAGCTGTGCTGTTTACAGTATATGTGGTTTGCGAATATCCAAACAAAGTCAGATTTGCAAACAAAACGAAGAGTAGTAAATTTCTCATAATTTCATTTTTTTAGGTTAGTAATATCTTTTTAGCTTACATGAATTTATAATCTGATTTGTTGATCGTTTTATGAATTTCTTCAAGTCCTATACATTCCATCGTCGCACTCTCTTTTTCCTTTTTGAGGTTTTTCATGTCCATGTGGATCATTAAAACTTTGTCTTCAGGATTGAAATAATCTTTGAGCGCATCAGGAATCTTAGTTTTACTGTTTTTATAAATGTCATCAAAGCTTATCTCGGCATCCGTAATAAAATACATGGTCATTTCATAACCGTCATTCACCGCTTTGACGCCTTTACAATCAAACCCGTTTATGGTCTTGTCAGGTAATGTTTCAAAAGTGAAATTTTCGGAGGCTTCATCAGCATCCTCTATATCAATCTCTGGTATTTGATTGACCATGCCTATATTGTTCCCCTTAGAATCCATAAAAATTGCCATCACGTTTTGGTCATTATCCATGACCGTGCACATATTGTTCATCATGGCAGACGTAAATCCGAAATAGGCTACATCAGGTTTGAGATAATAATCAAAAACGATCTCCCCTTCCTTTGTGGCCATTTTTAACGTATATTTCCAAGTAAAATCATAAGTATCGGCAACCAAAGCAGGATCTGCTTTTTCGTTACTTCCGCCAAAAGGATTGATCTCAAACATTTTGTCCATGGACTGCGTTGCTTTTTCGGCAGCCTTGTTAGCGGTTTTTTCGATAACTGCATTCTCTACTTTTTGTTCTACTCGTTTTTTGAGCTTTTTCAGGAACTGTGCATTTACATTTGGTGTAAAAACGAAACACATCAGCAACAAAATAGACCAATGCAGTCGTTTTGGTTTAATTTTCAGTGTTTTCATGAGTTATAGGGTATTAAAAATGAGTTGTGAAGCATTCACTTCCTTAACTTCAAACTTTGATTTATCGAGTGAGAACATGTCTCCAGGAAGAAACATATCCCCAGGAAGAAACATATCACCTGGTAATTTCTTTTTATCGGTGTACATGGTAAAGATGGCTCCTTTATAAGGAGTGATTTGATTGTTTTCTATCTTATACTTCCCTTTAACACTCCCCAAAAAGAACTTTTTCTTAGGATATTTTTTAACCAGCATTTCAGCCCTATCTTTTTCGAAAAGCTCTAACCCTTCAATTTTGTTGGACTTTTCATTCACTACAAATACTACCTTGGTAGATTTCAACTGTCGTTTTTGGGAATAGGTGTTTTGTACTGCAAAACCCAATACAATTAGGCATACTATAATTTTAGATTTCATTTTGATTTGATTTAGAATGATTTATCTTTAGTGGTGGGAAAAAACCTAATGTTAACATTTTCTTAGAAAAATTTTCACAATTTATATGGAACACCATTACGTGGATGCCTTAAAGAATAATGACGACACGCTCATAAAAGAACTTTATGGGCGACATAGAGCTGAATTTTTTGGTTTTTCAAGAAAATATCGTATTTCAGAAATTGACAGTGCCGACATTTATCAGGAGGCCTTTTTGGCCATGAGAAAACATGCCATCTCAGGAAAATTAAACGAGGTCAGCTGTAGTTTTAAAACCTATCTCTTTGGAATTGGAAAGTATTTAATTTTTGACATACATAAAGCAGAAGCCTCCAAAAGCTCTTACAATGCAAACCTTCACAACACGGACTCAGATTACGAAAGCATCACCGTTGATATCACACAAGAACTGACTGAAGAACAAAAATTATTAAGGCATTTTTTCAATCAATTAGGAAAAAGTTGCCAGCAGATGTTAACATTAAGCTTTTACAGAGGACTAACCAATGAAGAAATAGCAAAACAATACGGTTATGAAAGTGAAGCGGTAGTTCGAAGTCAAAAATCGCGTTGCCTGAAAACACTGAAGAACCTGATCAAAACATCCCCAAGATGACAATTAATGAAACATTGATAGAAAAATATTTTTCTAAGCGCCTAACCGAAGTAGAGCTTTTAGAATTCAATAAACGCTATCATACTAATGAGAATTTTAAACAAGAAGTCGATTTTCTGAAAAATGTACAAGCGGTCTCAAAGGCCGATGATGATGTTCAATTTAAGAATCAGTTAGCTTCTTACGAAACTCAAATATCGCCAAAAAAAGCATTCGCTAAGACCAAATGGCTAAAACCCTTGATTGCAGTGGCGGCCATTTTAATTTTTGCTCTTGGATTTTTATTTGTATTGAACACCCCGAGCAACAAAGACGCATTATTTAGCACTTATTTTGAACCGTCTAAAAACGTTAGCGCGCCCATTATACGTTCTGATGCAAATGACCAATTGGCCAACAATGCTTTTATTGCTTACGTTGAAACCGATTATCAGGCTGCTCTTTCGTTATTTGAACAGGCTTTTGAAAGCACAAAAAATTCAGAATTGTTATTTTATAAAGGGAATTCGCTTTTGGCTTTAGATAAAACCAAAGAAGCGATTGAAGTTTTCAAGACCCACCTCACCTATTCTGATGCCTTGACCAAACGGACCCATTGGTATTTGGCATTGGCGTATTTAAAATCTGGTCAAGTTGAAAAAGCAAAGCAAGAACTCAGGATTTTTATTGATTCTGGAGAGACTTTCAAATTAGCTGAAGCTAAATCACTTCTTAAAAAACTTGACTAGTTTTTTACTAAAAAAACCTAAAACAACAATGGGTAAAATAGCAAAATAAACCCAATAACTTCGTGCTTCAACTAGTGCATCGGTGTTTCCAGAAAGCACAAACCCCGACCAATAATAGGGATGTTTCAACAAATGGTCTTCAGTATAGTTTAGATAATCCAATTTGGCGTTTTTCAGGGCTTCATCTTTGGTCTCGCCCAATTTTAAATGCTCATAAAAATAAGTCATGATTTTTGCGGTGGCTTCATCATCCACCTTCCAAAGACTAACCACGGTGCTCGGCACACCTGCATAACTGAAGGCACGCGATAGACTAATCACACCCTCACCATTTTCATAAAAGCCACTGCCGGTATCACAAGCACTTAAGACCGCCATATCAGCATCTAAACTCTCGTGATAAAGCTCCGATATAAATAGTTGGTTATCATTTTCGCCATAAAAGGTTAATGATGAAAACTCGGGATGCAATTCATCAATATTGGAGTGCATCGCTAAATGCAGAACATTTGAGTCTTCAACATGTTCAAGAAATTCATTTTTTGATGCATTGATAAAACTCTTTCCTTCAAAAATATCAAGAATTGCGTTGACCTCATCTGACGCTCTTGGTAATTTGTTTTGAATATTGGATGCAGAGAAAGCACCTACCTTAAGGGTTTCATAATTGGAATGCATCTTTCTTTGTTCTTGATACAATAACAACGACGAAGCATAACCTACTGAAGGCATTTTTTTATCCAGCAAAAGCGCTTCAAAAGGAAAATAATTTAAAGCACCATCTGCTACTATAATTATTCTGTTATAAGGTTCAAGATCAATACTGTCAAATAACAACCTGCGCATGGCATTAAAAGACGACTCATAATCTTGTTTTCGTAGCTTTAATTTATCCAAGCATATTTTTAATGTACTCATTGTTTTCAGCTTGTCTATAGGCGGTAATAATGCAATACTATTTTTGGAAATTGAAAAAGTATATAATTTCTTATTTGTAACTATATATTTTAAAATAAGCTTTCTCTCTTTCAGTGACTTCTGAAGTGTTGCTATGTCAAAACTTTTAATATGGAGCTGATAATAGGTTTTATTCTCTTCCTTAATAGAATCTTGAATTTTGACCAAATCCGATTTCAACTCATAAATTTTATCTTTCCAGAGTGAAATTTTTTCCTCAGGACCGTCTTTTGCAAGTGCCAAAGCGTCTTGATAAAAATTAAGTTCTGACTTTATATTTTCCTCTTGATTGATAAAACGCTTAGGAACGTCAACTTCTTGACGCCGAGTGTTGAAAACAAATTTTGACCAAGTTAATTTGGAGGCATTGTTTTCAATGGTATTTAGGATTTCCGACACTACTGCTGAATTGTTGTCTTGAAGTGAGCCAACTTCTAACAAACGTTCGTTAATATCATTGTAAACTGTAAATAAGCGTTCATTGTACCGTTGCCCTAAATACAACTGATTGTAAATTTTAGCGGCCAACAGATAACGATGGGTTGCTTTTCTTAAATTTTCATGGGTACCATCTTGCTGAAAAAGTTGCGCGTAAAAATCGCCCATCATCAGAAACCCCTCAATAGTTTCGAAGGAAATTAATGGTAATAGATCAGAAACCGATAACTTGTCAATACTTCTATCAGATGTATTCAATAAGGCAAATGACTGATCAAAAAGCAGTCTCGCTTTGTTTTGGTCATACAAGCCTTGGGCCGTGCGTGCGCTAAGAATGGTCCATTTAAATTTATTGGCAATATCTTCATCAACTTTCAACTTTTGTAGGGCGTCCAACACTTTCTCCGCCTCAAGATAGCGTTCTGCACTGACCAATAGTTCTGCTTTGTACAGTTGGAAAACAAATGATTTTGTATAATAAGTGGTCATATATTTTTCTTGAAGACCAATGGCTTTTTCCACCAAATCCAAAGCATCTTGATTGCTCTTTTTCTCTACTATGGAACCGTAAAATTTCAATGTGGAGGTCAGAAATTTGACCTCAAAACCGAGCAGTGTCTTATTGGGGTCAATGGTATTTAGAATAGTGTTTGCATAAAGAGCGGTCTTTAACGTATCATTTTTTCGCGCATAATGATGCATCAAATCCGACCAGTTAGAAAGTTGATCCCTATAGATTTCCTCCTCGTTTCTAAGAAATCCCGACTTTTTAACAACCTCTTCTTCCCGTAGTTTTTTCTTCTTCAGAATATATTCCTCTGCCCTGTCAAAATCGCCATAATAGGAATACCAATAAAATAAGTTACCATAGCAACTGTACAAGTGTTTTTTGTTGTCATCGCCTCCCAAATCCTCCCAAATAGTTTTCGCCTTTAGTAAGGATACTAGCTCCTTCTTGCGTAACCCCAGGTGCCGATATTCCACTGCAATATTATTATAAGCTTGTGCTACATCTGTATGGTTTTCGCCAACGATTTTTTTATATAAATTGAGTGACGCCTGGTAATTTTCAACCGCTTTAGAATAATCGCCCAGTTGGCTGTGGATATACCCGATATCATATATCAAATCGACAAATATCTTATCAGTTTTGGACAAGGTATCTTCTAGAAACTCATAACCCAATTGCGCTTGCTCTAAAGCATGTTGCCAGTTGCCCAAATAAGCGGTTTGGTGATAAACTCTGTTTTGCACTTGATACTGAAACATTCGGTCCGGACGTTGCACACTCGCATATAAATCTCGAGCCTTTATAGATGCCTGCAATGCACTGTCAAGATATTGCTCCCTGGCTTTCTTAGTAATCCCCTTATCCGAATTATGATAATTATAACTTTGAAATTCATAATAGGCAGAATTGGTATGGAAATATTTAGCGTTGAGATATGTTTGATAATCTTGTGGTGCGCGATATTGAAATTCTATAGCTTGTTTTCTGATGGATATTGCCTGATCATAATCGCCCTGGTTGTGAATGGAGTCCGCTAAAATGGTTAAGCTATCCTTTTGATAAATGGTTTGAGAATATCCAAAAGACAGCCAAAATAGAGGTAGAAAAAAGAGAGCAAGATGTCTCATTGTAAGTCTGGTTACGCTTCTTAAATGTAAACAATTTAAGCGACGAAGCACAGATTTATCTTAGCATTTTCAATTTTAATCCCGACGCTTTCTTTCAAAGATTCTAAATGCGTATCACTCTATAAGCTTATATAGTACCGGTTTGCTCGGTGATGCATCGTTTACAAATGGAGCTATCTGCAGATTTAATAGATAACTGCCGTCCTCTATTTTATTTTTAACATAGATGAGCTCAGTGATGGTACAATCCATCCTACGCTCGCCATTAAAATTCCAAAAAGCTTTATGTGAGAGCAATTTCCCTCCATCATGCTCTCGATCAACGCTTGGTAAATCTATTAACAAATGCTTGACCCCATGCTCTCTGATGAAAACCACGGCTTCTTCGGTTAAATAGGTCCAATTGGTTTCGGAATAATGTCGGCTCTTTTTATTTTTTGTATTGGGCAGCGTCCGAATCACCAATGCTTCAGGTGTTTTACCCTTTAACAATACCTCTATTTGATGTTTGGAAATGACGGTATCCTTCATATAATTTTCTGGAGCAACAGATATCAATTCCGCAGTAAAGAAAAACTGCTCTAAATTTTCATTGATGGAATGGAATTCTTCCGTAATATGCCCTATGCATTCCGTATGGGTGCCGTGGGCGTGGGGATTAAAATAAATATTATTGAAATTGACTGAACCACCAGCTTTCACGCTTCCCTTCCAATTGCGGCTTTTTACAGGTTCTATTTTTGGCTCTTCAATAGACCACACATTTACATTCTTACCGCTCGCTTGTAAAGGGATGGATATATCAAGAGGTTGAGATAAATCTACTTTGTAAATATTTGACTGGTAATGTATGGTTGTTTTCATCATTTCACTTGTATTTTAACTGTTTTTATCTCTTAGCCCTGTCAAGGTTTAAAATCACTTTAAAATTAAAGATTTATTATCTTCAAAATCTTGATTCGTGGAATAAAATATTTTAAAATTCGGCAAATCGCCAAACCGCTCAATGACCTCATTTTTCAATATATAAGTTAGTTTAGATGATAGAATTGTATGGTAAGAAGACCATTCAAAATCTGCAATTGTATCCACTAATTGGTCATGAACAGGATTATTATGGATATATAAAATCAATTTTATAAAATAATCCTGAGAAGATACTATTTTTCTTTTGAAAAGTTTTGCAATCACGCTTTCGGTTCGGTCATACCTTTTATTTACAGCTTGTGTGTAAGCATTGAACAGATGTAAAAGTTGCTTTGACGGATGAACTTTGTCCATATTTTATATAGTGTTCGTAGAGTAATTTAATTGTTCTATCTTGATTTCGATAAATTCATTAAACCTTATTAAACAATGAAAATGGTTTTTTGGTAAGCACCAACAATAAGTATCTACTACAGGATAAATATACTTTAGGTAAAGTGAGAAAAACATCTGTAATTCTGTTCGTCATAGAAAGTAGCATCACCCCTGTTTTGCCGATTATAAAAATGGTACTCATGACCGAATTCTATTTTATCTAATGACGCCATATTATTTAAAACTCTCTCAAAACTCTCTCCGGGTTTTAAACTCTTTGGGAGTTATAACAGCGTGATCTTTAATTCAACATAAATAAATCAGAGGCAATACCATCACTCAAAAATTTACCTTTTTTAGTGACCAGCAATTTGCCATCCTCAAGATACATTAAATGTTCAATAATATGTTTTTGGGATTGTTCTAAAAGATAGGTTTTGTATTTTTCTCCGAATTCTTCTTCTATCTTTTCTAAAGAAATACCCCAAATGGTTCGTAATCCAGTCATTACATATTCGTTGTAATGATCCGTAATAGATAAAGTTTCAGTTTCAATGGGAACGACGTTTTTTTCCAAAGAATTAATGTATTTGGAGTTATTGGGCACATTCCAACCCCGATGCTTTCCGTCAAAAGAATGTGCTGAAGGCCCAATGCCCAAATAGGGTTTGCCTTGCCAATAAGCCGAGTTGTTTCTGCTGAAATATTCTGGTTTCCCAAAATTGGAAAGTTCGTAATGTATAAAGCCCGCTTTTTCAAGCTTCTCAATCATGATGTGAAATTGCTCTTGTGCCAAATCATCATCCACATTTTTAACCAGGCCTTTTTTTATAAAGGTCTCCAAAGCAGTCTTAGGCTCTACGGTCAAGGCATAGCTTGAAATATGGGGGATATTGAAGGCCAAGGCGGTATCAATGTTTTGAATCCAGCGTTCGTTGCTCATTCCCGGAATGCCGTAAATTAAGTCGATTGAAATATTATCAAAGTGCTTGGTAGCCTCTTCCAAACATTTAATTGCCTCTTCTGAATTGTGCGCGCGGTTCATCAGTTTTAAGTCTTGCTCAAAAAACGATTGGATGCCTATGGAAAGTCGGTTGATGCCGATAGTTTTATAATCTTTGAAAATTGTTGGAGGACGTACTTCGGCTGGGTTCAATGAGACCGAATTACTAATAAGATCATCGGGATTGGCTTCTATCGTAATTTCTGGATTTTCAGAAATATCATAGTTTTTGTATACTTCATCAATCAAAAATCTTAACTCATCAATCGATAATAAACTTGGAGTGCCACCACCAAAATAAATAGTTTCAACCACCTGGTTTTTGAATTCATCTTTTCGCAATTCCATTTCTTTGGCTAAAGCAGCTACCAATTCATCTTTCTTTTTTAAGGAAGTCGAAAAATGAAAATTGCAGTAGTGACAAGCTTGTTTACAAAATGGGATGTGGATATAGATGCCAGACATGATAACGATTTACGATTTACGAAAATAAAAAAGCTAATTCACAAAGGTGCACAAAGACCCACGAAGTTTCACAAGGACTTAATAAGTTAAATAAAAACCACCACTTGAAACTGAGACTGAGACTGAGACGGCAATGCTGATTGCCAACTGCCGACTGCCGACTAAACAAAGCTATTTCACAAAGTTGCACAAAGACCCACGAAGGTTCACAAAGGACTTATTAAGTTAAATAAATACCATTACTTGAAAACTGAGACTGAGACGGCCAATGCTAATGGCCAACTGCTGACTGCTAACTGCCAACTCAAGACTAACAACCGCTTACTAACTCCGCTTCTTCTTTCTCAAGTCAATAATCGGATTGTTTTTTGGACCTCCTTTTGTAGCGGATGAACTGCTACTATTCTGCTTCACGAAAGCGGCCCAACCCGTATAGCTTTTACCAATTTCAATTTTACCCGAATTGTAAAAATGGCAAACTGCTGCTGCCAATCCATCCGTCGCGTCGAGGTTTTTTGGCAATGTTTTTAATCCTAATAAACTTTGAAGCATTTTTGCAACTTGCTCCTTACTTGCGTTTCCGCTACCTGTGATTGCCATTTTTATTTTTTTAGGCGAGTATTCGGTAATTGGTACCTCTCTACTTAATCCCGCAGCCATGGCCACACCTTGAGCGCGCCCCAACTTTAACATACTTTGCACGTTCTTCCCGAAAAACGGTGCTTCAATGGCTATTTCATCAGGGTGATACGTATCAATTAGTTCAATAGTACGTTCAAAAATAAGTTTGAGTTTCAGGTAATGGTCGCTATACTTTTTAAGATCGAGTTCGTTCAGTTGCAAAAACAGCATTTTTTTATCAACTATTTTTATAAGTCCAAACCCCATTATGGTCGTCCCTGGATCAATTCCTAAAATAATTTTTTCTTTTGTCATTTAAAAGCAATAATTGCATCCGCTCAAAGATAAGGATACGCCGAACGCAACATACATTAAATCGCCATTAAACGAAAATCCATCAGTAGTCACATCATACTTATCTGTTCCCGAAAGCCCATACGCATAACCAGCATCAGCAAAAACGGAAACCGATTTTGATATTCTATAATGGACTTCTGCCCCTCCCAAAAAATTCAAATAAGTATAGGTGTTATTGGCAAAACTGCCTAACGGCTTGGTCATACTCACACCTGGACCCGCATGGGCCACAACACCAATTCGCGGTGGTAGGAAGGTCAACAGGTCTTTAAAATCATATACCGCTTGTAAGTTAATTCGTGTATAATTCATTTTATAAGGCAAAGACCCTGTCTCTGAAGAGGCCCTATTATAACCAACGTCAAGTTTTGCTCCTAAATTATCGGAAAGCATATGCTGTACCCCCAAGTTAACCGTAGGAAAATTAATGTACTTGGAATAATAGCCTGCATCTTCGCCTCTATCAATCGGGTTGTTAACCCCCAATGCAAGCTGCAGTTTCCATTTTTCAACGTCTTTTTGCGCCAGGGAGATCGTGCTGGTCAAAAGAGTTAAAAATAAAAGCCAAGTTAAGTTTTGTGTTTTTAAATATGGGGTCATAAGCTAATTATCATTTAATTTGTGACTATGTTAACGGCACTCTTATACAAAACTAAACATTTCTTGCATGTCCTTATTAAATTAAGTCTTGTTCTTGCCGCTTTTTACATGATTTACGTAAAATTATTTCGAAATAGCGATTTGAGTTTTCCCGAATTTCTACAAAATTTGATGAAATTCAGTTCCATTTCATCAATTTCCGTCATAATCTTACTGTTTTTGAGTATTTCCAACTGGTTTTTTGAAATCAAAAAATGGCAGACTTTGGTAAGTTCAATTACTGAAATTTCATTTATTGAAGCAAAAGCACAGAGTTTAGGTGCACTTACCGCCTCTCTATGGACTCCAAACCGTATTGGTGACTATGGCGCAAAAGCTTTATATTTTCAAGCATCACTACGAAAAAAAATAATGTTGTTGAATCTCGTGGGCAATAGTGCGCAAATGGGAGTAACCACAGGGTTTGGAACGGTTGGGTTGGGTTATTATGTGCTCCATTTTTACCCAGAATTCAACCATAAAGCCATCTTTATTTGGCTTGCGACATTTATCGCTATGGGGCTTTTAGTCATTTCAATATTGAGAACAAAGTGGTTTGGTGGTCAGAAGAAAACCATTAATAGGCTATTTGTTTTTATAAAGAAAATTTCTCACAAAATCATACTTAAAGTGGTTTTGAGTGCTTTGGTGCGTTACCTCATTTTCTCCCTTCAGTTTTATTATCTGCTGCATTTATTTGGAGTGGATATAAACTTCATGGTAGCCATGACTACCATTTCAAGCATGTACTTATTAGCGTCAATCATTCCATCTATTCTCATCTTTGATGTCGTCGTTAAGGGTGGCATTGCGGTTTACTTATTCGGATTGATTGGTGTCTCAGAGCCTGTTGTTCTCTCGGTAGTTACCCTTATCTGGATTCTGAATTTTGCACTTCCAAGCGTGATTGGGAGCTATTATATGCTCAGGCACAAACTTCCTAAAACCGTGTCATGATTTTTATTTGTTTTGGTATCAGTTTACTTTACGTTCTAGTCATGGCAAGTTTTATTTTGGGCTTTGATCGTGTCAAAACATTTCAATTGTCACATCTAAAACCAAAAACACATTTTAGCATTATTATTGCGTTCAGGAATGAGGAAAAAAGGCTCCCTCCACTTTTGGAATCCATAGTAAACCTGAACTATCCAAACGATCATTTCGAAATTATTTTTGTTGATGATGAATCTAACGACACTTCGGTTCAACTGGTCCGTTCAATGTTGGCAAATAACAGACACCTCAACGTCACACTCATTAAAAATATACGAAGCAGCAATTCACCAAAAAAGGATGCCATTAGTTTAGGCATTTCAGAAGCTCAATATGACTGGATTGTAACTACGGATGCCGATTGTGTACTGCCAAAATATTGGTTGGAGAGCTTTGATGAATTCATCCAAAAAAGGTTACCCGATTTTATTGCCGCGCCGATAACCTACGTCAATTGCCATGGTTTTTTACAGAATTTCCAACTCTTGGATGTTTTGAGTTTGCAAGGCGCAACTATTGGAGGCTTTGGTATAAGAAAGCCATTTCTATGCAATGGTGCGAACTTAGCTTATAAAAAGGAGCTTTTTAAAACGCTAAATGGTTTTCAAGGCAATAAAGAAATAGCTAGCGGTGATGATGTTTTTTTACTTGAAAAAGCCACAAAATTAAATGCAAACAAGGTGCATTATTTAAAATGCCAAGATGCTGTTGTTGCTACGTCTGCATTAACTTCATGGTCCGAATTGGTTGAACAACGCGTACGCTGGGCAGCCAAAACAAACACTTATAAAAACTGGTTCGGAAAACTGGTGGGATTGATTGTTTTAAGTCTAAATGCACTTTTGATTAGCTGTGTCTTATTAGTTATTATCGGCATTATGGCTCCTCTTCATTTGCTAATAATCTTCCTCGTTAAATTTAGTATTGATTTTCTGTTGATTTTTAAAACTGCCAATTTCTTCAATCAGAAAAACCATTTAAAACATTACTATATATCATCATTTCTCTATCCTTTTTTCAGTGTTATTATAATCTTCCTCACTGTATTTAAGGGATTTAAATGGAAAGATAGGTCTTATAAAAAATAGCGACCTACCATTTCTTTTTGTAGATTTACAATCAGGTAACTTTCGGTTTATGAAAAAATTATTTCTAATTGCATTGCTCTTGTTCAGTTCCACTTTAGCCATTGCCCAAAAATCCTATACTATTGATGGGCAATCCATTCAATTAAAAACGGCCGTTGATGGTCCTGTGGCTTTACTTTGGAATATTATTGATGAGGAGTATCGTTATTTCATTAAAACCCAAGATGATCAGTTGGTGGAATTGATCAATACAAAAAATGCCAACGGTGTGTATCAGGAACAATATAAATCGGCCTTAAAAGACATCACCAATAACACATTAGACGTATCTAAACTCAAGTTGCGTTTACCAAGTTTAGCCCGTTTTATTGAGCGTTATAATACCGCTGTCAATCCAGATTACATCTCCATGCATGCCAGTTTTCATCCTGAAATCCGGTTGGGCATTTTTGGAGGTATCACCAACAGCCCGTTTGTGGAAAACCCGCAAAATGTGAAATCGGCTGTCTTTGGTGCAGAAGTTGAAATGCTAGTGACTGCGAACAGAAGACATTCCGGCTATTTGCAATTGCGTCAAGTTGCTGAAAAAGATGAGTTCAAATACCAAACGACAGAACTTTCTTTAGGGTACCGTTATCGGTTTATTGAAAATTCGAGATTTAGCGTGTATGGCGATGCCAAATTTGCCACCTTGAATTTCACAAAGGCTACTGTCATTTATATTGATGAGAATGACACGATCAATACAGAGCATATTGATGAAACCGCCTTCGATATTCCGCTTATAATTGGATTGGGTGCGGATGTAAAATTGAGCAATACCATCTATGCCAATCTGGGCTATAACCAGATTTTTGCCATTTTTTTTAAAAATCAAGGTAATTTTTCTTCGGATATCACCCTCGGACTCAAATTTAAAATCAACTAGTTAATATTGACAATAACCGGTAAACTAAATTCGGTAGCCACTTGTTGACTGCGTTTAATGGCGGGGTATATTTTTGGAAGCGAATCAAAACTGTGCCTTAAGATACTGTCTAAATGTGG
This sequence comes from Gelidibacter maritimus, assembly GCF_014062315.1. Lineage (GTDB taxonomy): Bacteria > Bacteroidota > Bacteroidia > Flavobacteriales > Flavobacteriaceae > Gelidibacter > Gelidibacter maritimus. The sequence continues at coordinate 104,505 of NZ_JACGLT010000007.1, read as the reverse complement.
GATTTGAGCTTTAGTGTTCGAATCCATAATAATGTCACGGATTGAAAATTGGCCAGTTTTATCGATATGTATTTTCAAAAGTACCGTATCTGAAACATCTTCACTGACTATTATTATCTGTTTTTCTAAATGTGAACTAAGCAATTCGTGTAGGTGATTTTCAAAACAGATTTTTTTTTCCTGATTGGTGGTTGCTGCATCACAATCAGAAAACGTTGGGTACTCATCAACATCATTCCAATTTATCGCCTGCATTTCTTCTTCTAAAAGTTGTTCGGAGGACACTTTTTTGGATTGAAAATAATCACAAGAGCACAAGAAGATAAAAAAAACAAGTATTAATGGCTTCATTTCATAGCGTACTGAAGCTGAAAAATACAATTTTTTTAGAGAATAAATTCACTCAAAGTCATTCAGTTCAATTATTTATTTCCACCAATGGTTTTTAATACCCGCCACTGGTACCAATCGAAAAATCGTTTTAATTTTAGAGTACAGTTTTTATACATAAACTTAACCGCAGGTAGGCAAGGTTTTAAAAAGAAAATAAGTCAAAATAGAGGTCAGAAGATAAATGTTTATTTATTATACCGCCATAATAAGTTTAAATAGGATAATAGACGCTATCAGTTCGAGCGCAGTCGAGAACCTTCTAAATGCAAATAATTGGCTTCAACTCACTGCGTAAGTTAACTTCATTCAACCTATATTCTGAATTTATTAATGCTCAGCCTGACATATCCTATAAATGGTCACAGGATGCATGTAATTAACTACTGACCTCTAAACAATTCACTATGGACTAAAGTGCCTTTCTAAAACACACTGAAAGTCTGTTGCACCTGTCTGACTGCAGTCAGTTTCGTGAAATTTATGCTGAATAATTTATGCCTCTACTTTCAGGGAGCGAATGACTCTGTGAAAACCTGCAGGCCGGCAGGTTCGTGATCCCGATAGTTATCGGGACGTGTCAAAATTTTTAGAAGCTAAAGCGAGATGTACTAAAGAACATAGTTTTAACTTTACTTGAAACCAATAGCATATTAGAGCCTTGCTGCAACCCTTTGCACCCAACAACTATCAGGATTACGCCAAAAGCATAGTAACATAATGATGGCTATTCAGATGCCATGAATTTTTCATCTTTAAGTTCTCTCAAGCGCATGTTTGCAAACGGTGTATAAATACTTTTTGGAAATTTATCCTTAAACACTTCATAAACCTTGATTTTGGAATCCCTGTCGGCATAGTACTCGTCCTTTGTCCGTACTAAAAAAAATTGTGCCGTCTCATCCTGTGGATTCTCTTTTATGGCAGATTGAAGGGCCGCAATGGCTTCCTTATACTTTCCTTGCTGATTTAAGACGGTGGCCAATTTAGTGTATTCAGCGTTTAATGGCTGATCCATAATGAACAGCGCCTCAGAAATCCACTTTTCAGCGGCAGCGTAGTCCTTAATTTTTTCGTACAATTGACCTAAAATATAAAGGTTGGTTGCGTTCTTTGGATCGAATTGCAAGGCTTGTTTCGCATGGACAATCGCTTTATCATACAAGGCTTGCTGGGCATAGCAGAAACTCAATTTTTCATGGATAAACTGAGAGTTTTCACCCAAATCCAATAATTTTTCAAACCAGAGTGAAGCTTCTATATAATCCTCTTTCCAATAAAAATTAAGCGCTTTCAAATTGATCAACTCCACATTGTTGGCATAACTCTCCAAACCCTTGTTAATATAACGAAGCGACGTCTCATGGTTTCTTTTCGCCAGAAAATACCTGCCTAGTTTATAAATGGCTTTCTGATGGGTAGGATCAAGTTCATAGGCCGAATGAAACCTGTTCATTGCGGTAGAATCGCCCTGCTTTTCAAATACCAGACCCAATTCGTAATGATAATTTGGGTTTCTATAATCGAGAAATACCAATTCACTCAACAATACTGCCGCATCATTAAGTTTCTTGCTTCTTGAGAGTAATTTGGCATAATCATATTTTATGAGCGCATCCTCAGGAAAGGCATTGAGCGCAAGATCATAGTTTTTTAAGGCCAAATCATAGTTACCAAGCGCCAGATAAGCTTTAGCCATCTTTTCATAGACCAGGTCTTGCTGCTCATAGGCTTTATACGTCTCTATGGCTTTCGAATAATTGCCATGCGCATACAAGCTGTCCGCTCGTTTTAAGAGCATGCTCTGCGCTTGCATGGACCATGTGAGCAACGTAATTATTAAAAAAATACAAAATTTAATCATGAGGGTTTTAATTGATATTGGGCATTATCTTTTTAGTGGTTTTGCCATCAGTAATATTTAAATGGGTAAAATATGGGTCTCGATCCAGTAAAATAATTAAACCATCATAACGTTTTTGTTCGGCCTCTGTGAATTGATCAAAATCATCCACCACCAATTTTAAAATGCCATCTTGGGTACTGTTCTCCCAGTGTTCCTTAGCTTTATCAGTTCTTCGAGAATCAACATAGTCTTGATATGACTTTTGATGTTTCATTTTTTCAATTATTTCAAAGATCTTGGCAGCATCACTTCCATTTTGCACATCCTTGGTCAGCAGTTTATCTGTTGTATACTTCAAATGAACTACAAATCTGTAATAAGATTCACGAGACATGATATAAGCATCGGTTTCCATCACAAATTTTTCAAAAATAGATTGCGATGTGGCACCCATTTTTTCCATATCTAAAAGTTCATTTTCTAAGCTATGTTTAAGTTGATCATCAGATATACTTTTGTAATCCATTTGCTGGGCAAAAGCATTTAAAGAAATAAGAATGAACAGAAAGAATTTCGCCATAGTTCAACTATTTGTTCACGTTAAAAAGCATAGGAAGACTGTAAGGAACAGTTACTGCCTTACCTCTCTGCTTCCCAGGACCCATTTTTGGCAACATGCCAATCACTCTAACGGCTTCCTTTTCCAATTCGGGATGAGAGGCTCTGGCTCTGATGCTTGAAATAGTGCCGTCGGTCTCAATTTTAAAAATAACGGTCAAGCGTTGTTTTCCAGTCAAACCAACTTTTTTGGCCAGTTCCAGATTGAAGTTTTTATTGACGAATTCCGCGATATTGTCCGAAGTACACTTTTTACGCTCATCATTCGAATCTAAACTTTCACAAGATGGAAATACAGGGGCCTCATCAACCACGGCATACGGGATTTCCGTTAAACCAAGTATTTTGTTCTGTTCTTCAGATTGTAAGGCTTTCAAATAATCCTGATCCGATTGTTCTGTATTCTCCTTATCCGTATCTGGTGCATCCGCCATAACCTGAAACAAAATGGGTAAACTATACGGCACGGTAACGGTTTTTCCTTTTTGTTTACCAGGCGTAAAATCTGGCATGGATTCAATGACCCTAACGGCTTCTGCTTCCAACCCTGGATGCGGCGCTCTTGCCATAACATCTTTTACTTTTCCGTCCTTACCTATTTTGAAGATAACATTGATGCGTTGTCTGCCTGTCAGGCCTAATGTAGTTGCTAAATCTACATTGAAATTTTTATTGACAAACTGCGATACCTTATCTGAGGTACATCGTTTAGCATCATCCTTGAATCCCGATGCTTCACAGCCTTCAAATAATGGCACTTCTTCAATTACGGCATAAGGCACTTCTATATCAAAGGTTTCAGAGGCTTCTTTTTTCTCTTCCTTATCGTTTTTACCAAAATCCAGGACGGTAGAACTTTTACCATCTGTGATGTTGAGTTTATAATAAAAGTCATCTTTCTTGATTAAAGCCATTTTTTTAGCTTTCATTTCCTTTTCGCTATCTGATAATTTGCCCATATCATCAACAACTAGACGCAACTCTCCATCTCCTGAAGAGTTTTCCCAATTATATTTCCCTTGGACTGATTTTTTGTAGGAAAGATATTCTTCATAGGTTGGTTGCTTTGATCCATAATGCTCCAAGCTGCGCTCCTCATCCTCGTTTAATCCAACAGCTTTCTTTTTTTCAGTTAATTTTGTAAATTTATACTTTAAAAAAACCTGTGCTTTAGCAACCTCCTGTTTGCTTTGTATATAATTATCACCTATATCACCATAGTTTTTATAGGCTATATAAAAGTCATCTGGTGCATCTTTTAAACCTATAATTTCCTTGTAATATTTTTCTATTAACTCTGGAAATGTCAATTCCTGATTTAAAATTTCGTTTGAAATCACGGGTAAAGGATCTTTAATTAGACTCGCATAAGACGAGGTGTACATCAACATGCCCATAACCATAGGCACTACTAAGGCATATTTAATAAGACGGATTTGTTTTGATTTTGATTTGCTTAACATGACGATTCGTTTTTTGACCTGCCCGTTATGGAATGTAAATTGTTTTCCAAATACGTTCAGGCGGGTTAATGATTGTTTGAAAAATGGATTGATGAATGAGATGTGCTGGGTCTCAAAAACTTGAGACAATAGACTTTGATAATAGGCCGATTTGCCTTTGTACTTTACGGCTTTTGCATCGGCGATGAACTCGTGCAAATTGGAAAGCTTGTTTTGGTATATATAAATTAGCGGATTGAACCAAAACACGATTCTCAGAATTTCGAAAACCAATAAATCCCAACTGTGCTTCTCTTTGACATGCACCATTTCGTGCTGTAGGATATGTTCTTTCTTATCATCTGAAATATTAGTTCCCAAAAAGATATAGTGAAAAAAAGAGAAGGCTGTACTCTTGTTCAACAAATACACAATCAGAGCATCACCCTGCCAACGTTGCGGATTTTTATAAAGCAGTCTACCTATCTTAACAATTTTATACGTTAAGAGAAGCGTCGCCAATAGTATTCCAGCTATCCAAACGTAAGTCCAAGAAAAACTTGCCGCTTGTTCTGTAATCTGTTCAGCTCCCATCTCTATAACAGTGCTATCAAGCGTAGGTGAAACGTCGCCAATGATGACAAGTGGCAATCGGACGACCATAGGTTCCGGAACGATGGCCTTGATGCTCTCAAATTTTAAAAATGGCAATATAAACGACAAGCATGCCGTACCGATCAAATACGCACGATTCCAATTAAAAAAAGTTTCATTTTTTAAAAACACATCGTAAATGATCAAAAAGAACACTTGAAACGCAACGGTCTGTAGAATATAGTGTAACATAATTAGTCGTCTTTTTTATTGATTTCCTTTAAAATGGATTCCATATCCTTTAGGCTCAAGTCATTTTTCTTGACAAAAAATGAGACCATACTTTTAAACGAGCCTTGAAAATAATCGTTCACCAACATATTGATGCTCTGATTGCTGTATTCTGATTTGGTCAACAACGGAAAATAGGTATGGCCCTTGCCCTTTTTTTCATAGTCCACAAAACCTTTGCTTTCCAAAATGCGCACAATGGTTGATACCGTATTATAGGCCGGTTTCGGTTTTGGCAATTCTTCAATAATTTGTTTGACATTGGCTTTTTGCAGTTGCCATAACACCTGCATAATCTCTTCTTCGGCTTTGGTAAGTTGTTTCATAATAACTTCCTGCGAAGGCAGGAATCTTTTAGTTAAACGTGATTTTCATTAAGATTGAGCAGATTAAAATTTTGCAATCCACCAACTTAACGATGCTAATATAACTAAAATATTAGTTCAAACTAATTTATTAGTTAAAAGATTTGAAAAAAAAATGTTTTGGAGGTAGGAGTGTATCAATTATGAACCACCTCAGGAAGTCCATGAACTATTAAACTGAAAAACAACTATCCTTCCATATATTTAATTTGGAGTATCAGAATATCTGTGGGTATATTGGGCTTGGATCCCGCCAATCCCGATAGCAATCTGGAGGGATTATCTCGATAGCAATCGGGAGGACTAGCATATTCCAGCGCGCCTTCGGCTTTTGGAACATGCCTGCGTGTCGGCAGACAGGGGTTTCACTAAAAAAACCTAATAATCTTCCTGACGGTTAATTATTAGGTTTTAACTTTTTTTGCTATTAACTCAACAAATTACTTAGAGGGATTAATTAATTATTGTTGACGATTCAAATATAGACAATGGATCTGACTTTTTGTTACGGGAAAACCGTAAACATATTACGGGAAAACCGTAGTTTTTAAGCGCAGTAGGGGTTTAGAGAATCTTCAAAAAATGATAAAACAGAAACTTTAACAGTTTTTTATTAAATAAAACCCTTTTTTCGTGCATTTTCAATCAACGTTTCATCCTTTCCATCCTCAACAGAAAACAAAAGTTTAAGTTGTTTCTTGCGTTTTTCAATGGCACTCAAAGATAAATTAATATGCTCCCTTAAGGTTACCGTCCTGACACCTTGCGATAATAGATGCAGAATTTTCCGATTGACATCATCAACATAAATATCAGTGGTCACCGTTTTCTTAATAAAATTACTGACCGTGCTGCTGTAATAAGGTGGCGATGACATGATATGCTGAAAGGCCTCAGCCAATTCGCTAGACGTTAAGTCACTTTTAATCAAAAACCCATCCGGATTGATATCCTTGATAATGCTATGCACTCTATAAGATTCATCAAACATAGTTAAGATTACAATTTTGGCATTTGGCATGATGTCCCGCGTCAATGTGGCAAGGTCTTCTCCGGAGGTCAATTTGCCATCTGAAGAACTAGGCAGACTGATATCAAAAAAGCAAATATCATACGGCTTTTCATTGGCGGCACGCTGCAGCAACTGATTCGCGGTATCACAGTCATTTGCCGTATCTATACGTAAAATTTGATTTTCTTTTTTGGTGGACATTAAGGTGTTTTGGTACCCTTCAATGATGATAGGATGATCATCTACCATTAATATATGTATGTGTTGCATTGGTTTTTAAGGTGTATAGGGGATTTTAACTTTTATGGTTGTACCTTGATTTATTTTTGATTGGAAGACTACCGTCCCATTGAGCTCATCAACTCTGGATTTGATATTTTTCAGTCCGATGCCTTTTTTGCTCTTATTTGGATCAAAACCAGTTCCGTCATCATTAATGAGTAAGCAAATTACAGATTTTTTTAGTTCAATGCTAATTTTAACAGTTTTGGCGTTAGCGTGCTTGTAGATGTTTTGGAGCGACTCCTGCAGCATTCGGTAAATATTTATCTTGACTTTATTTGAAACCAAATCCCAATCTATGTCGTGGGTATAATCAAAATCGTACATCAATTGATAGGCTTTACACTGTTCCTTTATCAACACTTTCAAAATATCCATAAATTTGGAACCTGCGACAAAATCAGTGTTTAAATCGTGGGAAATTTTCCGAATGTCCTCTTCAATAATCTTCAATTCAGAGATGTACTTGGACCTTACCTGAGCGGCTTCTTTTCCATCATTCAAGTTATAACTGTCTAAGCTCAATCGCGCCCCAAACAGACGCCCCAGCACACCATCATGCAACTCTTGTGAAATCCGTCTTTTCTCCTCTGCCCTTGCGCCATCAACTTTATCCTGTTGTGATAACATTAAATTATAAATCTCTTCATTGGCCAATTGCTGGTCTTGCTTGAACTTTAAAGCTTTGTTTTTGTTGCGTTGTGTAATTATGATATAGACCAAAGCAGATGCCACTAACAAGACAATGGAGCTAATGGTCCACCACAGTTTTTCGGTGGCAATCCGTTTGTTTTCCAATTCTATTTGATCGGTCTCAAACTCTATGCGCGCAAACTTATTTCTAATGCTCCGTTCATGAGCCAATAGGCTATCACTTAATTTGATATGCTCTTTTAAATAAACCTTTCCCTCGTCTCCAGGTTTAAGCTCGGAAAGCAGAACCATAGATTCCAATAGAATGTCATTGGATGAAATGTCAGTGGCTAAGTGGTAAGATTCCTCCGCGTATTTTAGCGCTTGGTCTTCCAGACCCCGACCTTTATAAAATTCTGAAAGATCAATGGTCACATAGAGCTTGGTCACTTGGTCGTTGAGACTATCAGAAATATGATAGGCTCTTTCAAACATCTGTTCCATTTGTTCAAAATCCTTGCTTCCATTTAGGTATCGCGCATAGGCCACATTGTCCAATACCAAGGCATAAAAATCTGGTTCTAAATCAAATAACTCTTTATAATTTAAAATGCCTTCATAAAGCGACAATGCCTTCTTATAATTACCCATTTCCTTATGAACATGCGCCAAATTATTTTCTGAAGACAATTGCAGAATGAATCCTTCCTTCATTTTTTTTGCAATCCCGTAAGCGGTCTCATGGTACTCAAGTGCCTTTTCAAAAATTTTCATCGTGGTGGCACCGGTACCAAGCCTTGTATAAAGTAACCATAAACTCTCCATCAAGTACTCGTCCTCAGGAAGATGCTTGGCTAATTTTATAGCTTCAATTGCACTTTCTTCACTGCCTATATAATCTTTTTCTAAGTCTTGGATTTCAGAAATGTTGATTAAGATTTCCACTTGACGTGACGTAAGCTCTAACTGTTCAGATATCTTATAGGCTTTTGTATAATAAAAATAAGCACTGTCATTCTGAATCCTATTCTGATGGTGGTACCAACCTAAGTTGTGGTTGGCAATGGCCATGGCCAAAGAATCATTAATGGATTTTGATAATTTAAGTGTTTTGAAGTTGATTCGTTTAAATTCATCGAAATTACCAATGTAAATACTCAACAGCGAATAATTGTGATTGGCCTTAATGATGACAGAATCAACTTTTAATGCATTAGCATAATCAACCGCTTTTTTTGCATAAGCAAATTGATCGGAAAGCGAAAGTTCATTGTTCTTACTGAGCGATTGGAATTTTAAGATGCTATCGTATTCTGGCGACTCCAATATTTTTTGGGAATAAGCTTTCGCTCCGAAAAGAAATAAAACAATTAGAAGGTTTAACCTGAACACGTGGGATTGTTATTTTTGAATGCTTCCAAATTTATAATAATTTATTTAATCTCTCCGGTTTAATTTACCCCAACGCGAAAAGCTCTTATTGATTGTAATAAGAGCTTATACGTATTGAAAAATACTTTAAATCTATCCTTGGGTCGGGATACGTATGCCACTCCTTGAGTGGGCTAACAAATCAAATTGTGTTTTGGACTGCTCGTACTTATTTGCTTCGGCTTTAGTTGGAGAAGGTGTTGTACCAGTTTGGCTTGATACTATTAAAAATAAAACAAGTAATAAAGTAATTTTTAAAGTTTTCATTTAATTACAATTTAGGGGATTAAATACTATTTTAGTTAATTAATAATTTGAGCATAAAAAATGTCATTCGAGGGAAGAATGGATTATTAATTTTTGAGCACAATAGGCTCTAGCATTGCAATTTCATGTCGAGGGAAGTAAGGACATGCAATAACACCTTGTGTAAAAAATGGATTAAAGTTTCTTGAAATAAGTTGGTTTAGTTAGCTTATCTAAGAGATACAAATATATTATAAAAAAGTTATTAACAAAATTATCGAGGGTGGAAATTCAAAAAAATCCGATGAACTGCAACTTATACCAAGATTTAGTAAGAAATCGCGACAAAACAAATTAAATTCCTACAAAATAGAAATCTGTCATAATCCATGCCATCCTAACTTCAACTAATGCACCAACCATCCTAAAACAAAAAAGCATCCCGATTCTGTTAAAAACAGAAAAGGAAAGCTTCTCATCGGAATGCCAAATTGCTCTGGCATCACTACGTTCCGTTCCGATAACTATCGGATTACGGAAACAACACAACATCTTTTGGTTCCCTTAAGTAGGGAAACTCGCTAAAAAAAAACCTAAATTTCTTTAGAGCTCCAGCCCCCGATAACTTCGGGATTGTGGCTTGCGGGCGACTCGCAACCGAATCATATATCCCAACGAGACCAATATCTTTGAAAAAAGTTCTTATAACGTTGTTGACGAATTGCATCCATAAACCTACGGATCATGGTAGCAGTTGATTTCATCAGATGCAAAAATAGTAAATTGAATTAATAAATGATGGTTTATATTGAATAATCTTTTGTGGGTTCTAATAACCACCATTGGAGCTTGATTATCATTCATTTCATTAATTTACCTACACCACTAAAAAGGCCCTATTCATCATTGGAGGAACTAAACCTGCAGTGTATTCCAAAAGCTATCAGAGCTGTCCTTTTGGAATATTTAAATTCCATCGCTAGTAGTTCACCTTCACAATCCTGATTGCATCTTGGTACGACAATCCGCTATGCGCTACTACCCGCTAATTAAGCTCTCAAATGATGGTACAATTAGTTTTCAGCCGAGGTTTATTTTCTATAAAAAAATGGTTAACTTTAATTCGTGCGAGAATACTTTAAAATCCATAATTCAGATCTAATTTACGGCGGCATTGTTGTTGCAACAACAGTAATTCTTTATCTCCTGACCATTGTAATCCACAAATGGATTGTTCAGAGAAGACGCAAGAAGTTGCCGGGACGGAACATAGCCCCAATGAATCGGATAAAGAACGTCCTTATTGTGCTTTGGATGATTTTGGGCGCAATGGCCCTCAGCTTTATTTTTATTGAAGAGGACCAATACGAAGCTTTGACCAACCATTTCAAATTGGTGCTGTACTTAGCGTTTGTCATTATTCTTACTATTATAGCCGCTACATTTGTCGGTTCACGGATTAAAAAAAGTCTTGCCAAGAAAGTACATAACAAAGAAGATATCACCAGTTTAAAATTTTTGCGCTATGTAGCAGTGATTGGTATCTATTTTACAGGAATCTTATTTTGTCTCTTGGCTATACCTTCTTTACATGCTGTTGCACAGACGGCATTAGGTGGAGCAGGAATCATTGCTCTTGTAGTAGGTATCTCATCGCAAGAGGCACTTTCAAATCTCATTGGCGGATTTTTCATTATTGCTTTTAAACCATTTAAGGTAGGCGATATCATAAAATTGAATGATACGCAAATTGGTAAGGTAGCAGATATTACGCTTCGTCATACCGTAATTCGAACTTTTACCAATAGAATGATTGTGATACCCAATTCAATTATCAATAAAGAAAAGTTGGTTAACTATGATCTTATAGAATCAAAGTGTTGCGAATATGTGGAGATGGGCATATCATACGATAGTGACGTAGGACTTGCCAAAAAAATCATGCAAGAAGAATGTGCGAGGCACCCTTTAATTATCGACAACCGTTCTGCTGCCGACAAACAAGAAGGCAAGCCTAAAATAAGAATCGCTGTAGTTGAATTGGAAGATTCAGCGGTCGTAATTCGGGTTTGGGCCTGGGCTAAAAATTATAGTGATTCTATTGCCGTAAAGCGCGATTTATTTGAAAGCATCAAAGAACGTTTTGAGGCGGAAGGTATCGAAATACCATATCCATACCGTAGCATTGTTATTAAAAATCCGGGTGAATCCTCACCGGAGGCAGCAGTCCCTCCTTAAAATAATCTCAGGAATTCAGTTTAAAATTTAATCTTTGGCTCCTGATCTCTAAAATTCCAAAAATGAAGTATTTACTTGTGCTGATAGTTATTATTTAAGGTTTAAACCCTATATTGGCTCTATATCTTATGACTTTTCTATATCCTAAAATCACAAAACCATATGAGATACGGTAGGATTTACGACATCACAAATAGTGACTTACGAAGAAAGTTTGACCAGTTAATTTAAAGCCAGAGCTACGAATCGAGGTCCGAAACTGCTCAGGATTTGATATGCGATAAACTCGTCACCTAAGATCGGGATGAAAAATGTGACGATTCGAGTTTTCATTAGCGTATTTTGTTATACTAAATTATTAAGACATATTATCGAATACAAAGCCCATAGTGTAATGTCGCTAAGTACATTTGCATGAGAATTACAAACTGACAGGCCCAATTATTCAGGCTACCGTAATTACAATCTTTCCTTTAACATGGCCTTCCTCCAATGCCAAATGCGCGTCTCTAATTTGGTCAATTGTAAAACTTTTAGAGATATGAGGCTTTAATTCACCAGTATTCAACAAATGAGCAATAGCTTGCATGTCTTTTTTATTGTTTTCAAGACTGAATCTTACACCGATGCGTCCTGCTTTTTCTGCTTTTTCTTCAACCTCGGCGTTGGTTGCACTGGGGATGCTGATCAAAATCCCACCTTCTTTCAGCGATTTTAAAGAGCGGTCAATATAATCGCCTCCAATTAAATCGAAAACCACATCCATATTTTGTGCTTCTTTTTCGAATTTTTGCGACTTATAATCAATAAAATGATCGGCTCCCAACGCTTTTACATAATCTTCTTTGGCTTCAGATGCCGTTGCCCAGACTTCAGCACCAAAATGTTTGGCAAACTGAACTCCATAATGGCCTACACCGCCAGAAGCAGCGTGTATCAGCACCTTGGTATCCGCGTTTAATTTGCCGAAATATTTCAGGGCTTGGTAGGCCGTAATGGCTGCAATTGTACTGGCTGCTGCATCAGCAAAACTCACACTCTCGGGTTTAAGGGTCAGGTGTTGTTCTTTTGCCACAAAATATTCAGCATAAGTTTTTCCAAATCCGGGAAATCCGATAATACCAAAAACGGCATCACCAGGTTTAAATTCCGTAACGTTCTCTCCTACTTTTTCTACCACGCCACTTGCGTCCCAGCCTAAAATTGGATGCTCGAGCTCCAATAAGGGCTCACTAAAACGATTTCCATTACGAGTTTTCACTTCAATAGGGTTGATACTGGCCACTTTGGTTTTTATCAGAATTTCATCTTTATTGATAGTCGGAATTGGAATATCTTGGACAATGAGTTGATCTACATCACCAATTTGTTTAAGAATAACTGCTTTCATAAAGGTCTTTTTAAGGTTTAGACTCACTTGTTTTATTAGCTCAATAAGATATGAATAAAACATGAAGATTTGTCAATCGCATAGCACCTGAGATTACGTAAAACCCAATACTTCATTACCATGTGCAAAATTTTAGGTTTTAAGGATTAGTGTGATTATGTCTAACACAGGAGAGGCAATGCCTCTATTGCTATGTAATAAAGCCGTTATTTATGGTATAGTCAATTAGCCGAGTAAAAGCTTTTAGAGCGCAGTTCAGAGGGGTTAGAAACATGGAATTCTTCCTATACAGACTTACAACAATTTATGCATAATCCTAAAATCCCACAACTTTTTGACTTGATCCGGATTCTTCCTATACAGACTTACAACAATTTATGCATAATCCCATAAATCCGAGAAAAATCAATGCTATAAACGAAAAAAGCCCATCTTTCGATGAGCTTTTCGCGGTCTGGACGGGACTCGAACTTAGTCCGTTTATCCCAGCCTATATCAGCACTCTTGTAAAATCTCTTTGTCTATGTTGACGATTTGTGACCTTATCCCCGAGGGCGATGGCACAAATTGATTTCGTCTGATGCAAAAATAGTAAATTCAACCAATTAACAACACCTAATATTAATAAAAGTTTTTCTATAGTATTATTGAGATTTATCAGGCGGATACGGTAACTTGTAATATAGGTCCCACTGGAATCCATAGGTCAAAAACAGCTCCGAAGGACGACCTGCTCACCTAAAAACCATCCATTAGCCATAGGAAATATATGTTCATTTTGATTTTTTAAAATCAGGATCCATTTCAGGAGTACGAAGGCCAGCAACTTCATTTGCCATTAGGATGAACACATTCCAACACAAACCACGAGTGGACAGCCACCAAGAATCGGTGGTTTCCCATTTGGTTGGAATAAACTCTTTGCTATATGGCCATTTGGGATTGAGGTTGATTTCTGCCCAAGCACGGTTTTCCATAAGAGCTAGTGCTTTCTTCCATCCGTGCCTATATCCAACAACATAGCCACAATATTCGGGTCTCATCCAGCTCCCTCCGTTATAATAGAAGCCATCTCTTGCACCATCTTTATAATTAGACTCTCCAAATTCCCTAAAAGGCTGATAATCTGCAGTCATATATGAATACCCATTTTCGCTATTATCCAGTCGAACAGCTACGGGCGCTGTAGTTCCAAACTCTGGGTGCGGCGAATTTGGTACTTTGTTTAATATGGGAATTTGTTCCAGATGGTTGATCACCATTTCGTCCGTTAAAATGGGTTCATTAAACAGCCATAATGAGAAGAATTCTGGCTCTAAATCGGTCATCGTAATAATATCCGGATAATCTCGATCAAATACGATATGTTTTCTATCCTCGTCATAAAAATTGAGATAACCGGTTATGGCTTTCTGAATATATTCATCTGATATATCATATCCGAGCTCCCTTATTGTTTTTAAGGCAATGGCAAATATTCCCTGATTCACAGCCAATCTATCCGTTTTAGGTTCATATTTATTAACATCTATCTGACTTAAAGTAAAATGGGACTCACAGATACCATCGCCATCAGGATCAAATTCATTAAGTACATAGGCCACCGCTTTATCTATTTTATCCTTGGGCAGGACAGCATTAAAACGTCTTTTATTCAGCATGGCCCAAATTAAAAACTGAATGGTCGCTTCGTTGTCCTTAGCTTCAATTGTTCCCATATAAGGCGTAATGATATTAGCCACAGCACCTGTGGAATTTTGCGTTTTTGCCCATTGCCCCCAAATTTCCAGATTTAAGTCTTCATTGTAATTGGACACTACGGAGAAAAAGGAATCCCGATTATACATGTCTGGTGCATAATTCAAATTTGGTACATTCAATGGCGTAAAATCGTCAACAGAGGTGATCCACGTGAGCATATTAAAGTTGGCATACAACATTTTTTCAATCAAAGTCCCTTTGAACCCTTTTCCCTCAGATAGACGGGATTGTGAGGCAATCACAAAATCATGATGGTCCACCCAAGGCTCAATAAACACATAGCTCGTTTTTGTGGCCTTCTCACCCATTCCCATTTTATTGTAGGCTTGTTTTAAAGGTTGATGCTCTACAATCTGCAAATCCTTAATTTGAATGGTCGCTTCTACCCCTGACTGTGTCCCCAAAAACATCGATACCCCGTCATTTTCTATATAGGGTACCATAATGCTGCCTTTAAACAAGGTCCAATCATTTTCCTTTATAGGGAATTGATCAATATATTTAATGCCATGCTCCAATTCGACCGTCTTCTGACCATTTTTAGTTCTAAAAAGCTTAAGGGCTATGGGAGAATTTCCTTTGGCAAGGAACGAGATGGTATATGTTTTTTGATCTTCAAAGGGCACAGCAACTTCAAATCCTGAGCGATTTCCAGGTTTGCAATGAAGTGTTATTGATTCAGATTGATGTTTAATCCCGGCACCTCCGATGTCTTGAAAATCAGAAGAGAACTTTAGGTTGATTTCTTTGCCCTGATCCAAATCATACAGTTCACCAAATTTCTGTTGGATATAATGTTTGCCCTTTGCTCTTTCGTCCAACGTAGCAACGGAAAGCAATTCCGGATCGGGCAATATTCGCATGCCTACAAAACCACCACCATGACCGTTAAACCGTCTGCGCGTAGATCGTGTGTAGTGATTTTTATAACCCGCATCCATCAAGATACCGACCAACTGATTATCGGAGGTCACAAAACCAGCCGAAGGAAATATTTCGTGAGCAAATCCACCTGGAAAATCGTCATATTCAAAAGTAACATACTTGGATGGAGGATTTGCGGGTATAAAGTTTTCTTCCAGTGTATAGTATAATGAAGGCATGCCTGACTGCAACAAATCAATGCTTTTTTTGACAACATTCGAATTGATGACTTCATAGGTGACCGTCATGGACAAATTCAAATCAAAGTCTGACAAATAGGTTTCTTTTGAGAGGATTATGAAATTGTCGGTACCTGACCATTGTGAACCTTTCCAATTACTAATTTCGGTGGTTTCACTAAAATCCAAATTGGTGACTTTAAGCTTAAATTCTTCGGAATTATGGAAGACTAATTGGTTGCCATTATAAATATCCACATTAAAACCATCTTCAGCATTTCCTACAACCTTGAGCTTGATATCTTGGCCCCATCCAATGGCTCCGTATAGACAGAACAATAACGACAACCATACGGTTCCAATTTTTATATAAAACTTAATCATTTCCAAACCGTTTAGTTTTCTGAATATCTATAATCTATGACGACGCCATCAGCATACAATTTCCCGTTCTTTTCGAATACATTAGCAGTTTGGGGAACCATCACCAACAGTGCTGCATTTTCCTTTGAGATATTAAAAGTGAAGTCTCCTTTTACATTTTCCCTAATAAACCTTCTTTGTATGGCATCATAAATCTTTAACGATTTTTCACCCACAGAAATGGTCACAGATTTTGCTTCTTGGTTAGGGTTATAATACAGATACGATGGCAATGCTGCATTGCGATAAAAATCGGTCGCCAATAAATCCAATTGCAATATATTATCCACATTTGTTGCTGAAACAATTGCTCCTGCAATCCCCACGTGTCCACTTCCATAAACGCTAAATTGGGACACATCGGGATTTCCATCTACCCAATGTGGACCATCACCAATAGCGATGGGCGCCTTAATATGCTCATATTCCTCAAAATGCGACTGTTTGATCAGACCTTCATAGGCAATAACTCCTTTGGTATGGTGTTTAAGTTCTGGGATGGATTGATGTTCATCAGATATTTCATAAGGATAGAATAATTTTAATGCATTGCTAGCGTTCAACATCCATTTCCCGATTGTATTTGCATAACGCTGGTCGTATCTGACCATCGGAACTAGGGGCCACATGGTGTCATAAGTATTCATTAAAAAGCCAAATCCTCCATGATCGACAGTACTTCCAACTATTCCAGAAATATCGTATCCGTTCCAATTGCCTACCAACACGCCCCACCCCTCTCTACAGACCGAGGTACCGTCAAACGTCCATTCCAAAATTTTAGTATAGTTGTAATCAGTTCCTTCTTCAGCATTCAATCGTGCAGCCACATAGGCTCCAAATGGCATTAGAATTTCATAAAACCGATTATCCTTTTGCGCCAAAAGAGCCTCTAAAGAATTTTTGGCCCCAACCAAATATTTGGGCTCCTTAAATTTCTGATAGGCAGAATACAAGACATAAGCATGACCTGCTGCCGCGTCCTCTTGTTTGCATATCCAATTATCTTGAGGTTCCAAGGTGGCATAATTAAAAAAGGAATGTGAATAATTTCCTTCTAAAACTGCATTGGCATCATAAAATTTCTCCGCAACCGAACGCATAATTTCTGTATAATGCTTTTCATCAGGATAAAAATTTGCGACGCCATAAAACAATACATTCGGATATACATCATACCACCAATCCCTTCCATATCCTCCACCCAGCATTGCCACTTCAGGACTGGTGTTGTTCATGACAATATCCCAATTGGTTTCTGAATTAAAATAGTTCTTAAGCATGGACACATAGTTTTTTCCATTTTGGTTTGATTTGTCGATACCTACAAGAGTTGCCCCAAACACAGAACCAACAGTTGCTAAGGACTCATGAAAAATCCCATCATTGTTTTGTGGACCCTGTCTTAAATCGCCCATCGCCGTATAAATCCCGAAGGTTTCCTGATCAAAATTTTTTCGGGAGTCGTCCATCCAAATCATGGGCCAATACTCCCCCGTTTGAGTCTCATCATAAACCAAGGCATCAAACTTTTTCGCCATATCTTTAAAGTCCATGACCTTAAAAGGTTCTGGTAAATTAGGCATGGCATCTACTCGACTTAAATGAAGCTGTCGGATCGAATTATCACCTGTGAATTGAGATGATCCCGTTTTGCAAGAAAAAAGTAGAAATCCGATGAATAGAGCCAGAATGTAATTTTTAATATTCATTTTATTTTACGCTTATAGGGTTAGTAATTACTGTATCTTCATCAATTGGTTCCTTGTTTAATAGTTCTTTCTCCAATAATTCCTTCTCTAAAGTTGATTGTTGCCTTAACAGCTGCTTGGCAATAATGATAGAAAGTAATTGAAGACTCCCAATAATCAATAAGGCGTAACGTAAAGCAATATCCGCATTTATAAAAAATGCAATAATCAAAAATGTACTTGCCCCTATAAAACGACCAACAAACAATCCGAATTCGTGATTTAGAATGTACGAGAATTCATTCCTATTTTCCAATTTTGATAGGATGTCAATGACTTTTAATTGAATCGGAAAATAGGCAATATCCAAAATTGGCCGAGCCATCAACAATAAGAACATAAATAGAATGACTCCTGTGGTATTGAACAGTAGCCCATTAAAAAAAGAAGCGAGGAAAAATGAAATCAATCCAACACTAAAAATAACCAAACGATGTTTAGGCTTCGAATATTTCCCCAAAATCAACATGATTACTGCCGCAATAATAGCTCCTATGGAAATAGCAGTCCCTAATGCCCCTTCGGAATGGAAGAACTTCATCATCAACATCGCTGGAGCCGTCACGATAAAACCTTGTGCCAGCCCTTTCAATACAGACAACTGAATCATTTTTTTCCAAAGTTTGTGAAATTTGAAATAAATAAATTTTTCACTCTTTGGTTTTTCGTAAGTTCCCAAATGAAATACAATGGAGGCGAGAAGTGTAATTAGAAATACGATCGTGGTAATAACCCTATAACCTGAATTTACAGCTTCATTAGAAATTGACTCCGCATTCCCGTGTCCTTTCATTAAGTACCAACCAATTAAAAATGGCACAGTGGAAGCAATGATGGTATAGATAAAAGTTTCCAGACCATAATAAAAATTTCGGGTTCTGTCCTGTGTTGTGGAGAGTACCAAATAATCCCGATTGGCCCAATACAGACCAAAGGACATCCCCATAATCAACCCAGCTCCTGCCAATCCAAAATAATTGATTTCCTTTAATGACATCATGAACACCATGGATACACCGCTCAGAAGCATCCCTAATGAAAATAATCTTTTAATATTTATTTTATTCAACAAATATCCATTAATCAGAAACGTAATTGGAATACCAACATAAATTGCCAATTGGTACAAGATGACCTTGGAAGGGTCATTTGAATTTCGCATAATATATGAGGCCACGAAAATATCAATGACCGGCAGTACAAATGCATAAATTGTATTGGTTATGATCAATATCTTAGCACTTCTCGTAAAATCTTTTAATCCAACCTTAGCTAAATCTATCATTATAGTCCTAATGTTTTTAATATGTCCTTGATTGAAAAATCAGCCAAACAAACATGTTCATCTGATGCCCCGTAATACATTCTAATGGTATCTCCATCAACGATATGTCCATTTGTGAATACCACGTTACCAAAGAATCCCGTTCTCTCGTATTCCGCAATCGGTTCCATAATGGGTTGTTCAGAACGCGCAATAACGATTGACGGGTCATATAAATCCATTAAAATAGCACCCAAACAATATCTATTTCCTTCAGTGGCACCATGATAGATCTCCAACCAGCCTTTCTCCGTTTTTATAGGTGCTGCGCCAGCGCCCAACCGTTTGCTATCAAACTTTCCTGACCTGGTTTTGGCAATACATTTGTGATTCCCCCAATGACAACCATCTGGCGATTCTGCCAACCAAATATAATTGCCTCCCAATTCAGGACTACTTGGTCTGTGGAGCGCGTAATATTTTCCGTTAATTTTCTCTTCAAAAATGGCACAATCCTTATTGTGAGGGCTGAAGATCATGCCCTTCTTATCAAAAGTCTTCCAGTCATTTGTGGTGCGCAGTCCCACTCCGACGCCGTTTGGTGAGACCATGGTATACGTTAAATAGTAAGCATCGTCAATTTTGGAAACTCTACAATCTTCAATGCCATACGATTCGTAGACGCCCTCTCCAAAAAGTGATGGAAAGGATTTATTCTCATAAAAATGGGTGCCATCGTCACTAAACAGAACTCTTAAATGCGATATGGTAGTCAAATAATCAACACCATCATAGTTTATCACTCGGGCATCCGCTGCGTTTAATTTGGGATCATCCATTTTGAAGTTCAAAAGCTCAACTTTCCCGAGATCATCATATATGGGTACAGTGAGAAAACCCTCTTTTTGAATGGTCCTTTCTGCTACCCTAACCAATAATCCTATTTTATCCTTAAATTGAAATACACCGGGATTTAGCAAACATTCAATAATCATATTTGGATTACTGGGGCTTAAATCATTAGGTGATAAAATTGGATTTTGACGATATCTTATTGCAATGTCACTCATTCCATATTTGATTTATTGGTTAATAAAATATTTTATAAAAAGTAACTAATGAAGAAACAGTAAAACCATATCACTTTGAAAGGAGAGGACTATCCCAATCATATCGAGACCTATTATCCTTTTAAGGATTGGCATTAACAACTAAATTCCAAAAATCGGACTGCATTAAAAAAAAGAGAAGTAGGATATCTGAGAAATACTACTTCTCCTTAATTAAAAACTAACTCAAACAATTCTCAATCTTATACTCATTTAGTACCCTGGATTCTGCGTAATGGTCCCTGCCGATTTATCCACTTCACCTTGCGGTATTGGGTATAAATAATTTTTGTCCTGAAAGTTCTTGCCGAGACCGGTTAAGAAGGATTTGGCCAATCCCCATCGTTTTAAATCGTTGAACCGCTGTGATTCAAACCCGAGTTCCACCCGTCTTTCATGGATCAACCACTCCTTAATTTGTGCCGCATCTGTAGAGCTGGGTCGGTCCTCCAAAGTACCGGCAGGTATTGCAGATCCGTCGGCAGTTGGCGTCGTCCGTGCACGTTCTCGAACTTGGTTGATTATGGTCATAGCCCCCTCGTAATCGGAAGTTTCGAGTAAGGCTTCGGCTTTCCAGAGCAGGACATCCGCATAACGCATGTATATTTTGTTACTTGGGGCATCGTCGTTTCCTTTGTTTTCGCCCACAGTATTTCCCAATAATTTTGAAACATTTTGATTCGGTACATCCACGGTGTATAACAATCTCGGATCATTAGGTTCAAACTCATTTAAAAAGTTGTCCGTTGGAGCTACAAATCCCCATCCTATCAAGGCACATAGGCCATTTCCTTTTCGCGGATTTTGATCTGAAATATGATCGTAAGCAAAAATCACTTCGTTATCCGTAAATTCTTTATCGACCGCAAAACTGTCAAAATAGTTGGTATTTAAACTATAGAACCCGAGAGCATCCAATTCGTTAACATAGGAGATCACCCCTGCCCAATCTTCATTGTACAAAGCCGCTTTAGCCTGTAGTGCAATCACGGCACCTTTTGAAACGCGCCAAGGTTCACTCGGTGACGGATACTTTGAATTTGGCAACAGTTCCTTTGCCGCGACTAAATCAGCATTAATCTGTGTCCAGACTTCTGATTCAGGGACGCGAACGGCCACCTCAAAAGCTTCTGCAAAAGAGGTTAAGGGCTCCGTAAGAAGTGGAACGTCGCCAAAATTATTGACCAGATCAAAATAGTAAAACGCCCTCAAGAAATGAACTTCGCCCAGCAATTGATTTTTACGGTTATCGCTAATACCCACTGCTTGGGTGACTTCTGGATTGGTCAAATAACTTATAGCAAGATTTATCCGATTAATGCCTTCGTAATCATAAAGCCATATCCCATTAAATGCACCGTTGTCGGCGGTGAAATTGAACGCGCTCAACTCGTCCATCCAGGCTTGATCGCCATCTGGATTCCATTTTTTGTTCATGTCATTAGAGGCAATGTCCTGAAGAATGAAATCATTTCGGGTGACCGTACCATCATCCCATTGCCAATCGCCTACCAAGTTTAAGGTGCTTGAAAGCAATTGATAGGAAGAACTTACGGAGGATTCCAAGGTATTTAGGGTGGGCGTTGTATCCACTTGATCCATGGTCAGTAGCCCAATAGGATCCTTGGTAAGCTCGTCATTACATCCCGTAAATGCTACAAAAAGACTTATAGTAATTAAACTTTTATATAATGTTTTCATAACTGATATTTTTAGAATTTAAAACTTAACATTTACGCCAAGGAGCACAGATGAGGCCAATGGATAAGTTCCCTTATCCGTAGTATCGGTTGATTCTGGATCTAAACCAGTATATTTTGTGGAGGTCAATAAATTTTGACCAGAGATATAAAAACGAAGATCCTGTAATCCTTGAATCGCATTCACGGTGTAACCGATTTCGATATTCTTTAGTCGGAAATATGAAGCATCTTCAACGTAGATACTGGATTGTTTACTACTTCCGTTATCTTCAAATGTCACTCTTGGAATGGTATTGCTTGTTCCCTCGCCATCCCATGCTCCTAAAATATGAGTGGTGTAGTTGAAA
The DNA here is from genome assembly GCF_014062315.1 of Gelidibacter maritimus. GTDB lineage: Bacteria > Bacteroidota > Bacteroidia > Flavobacteriales > Flavobacteriaceae > Gelidibacter > Gelidibacter maritimus. Next base: position 82,266 of record NZ_JACGLT010000007.1, on the reverse strand, counting down.
GGGCGGGTGTCGTAATCGATGATCTTTTTAGCATCATTATATTTGTCAACCCCTTCCACACCTTGAAACATACAGGAGAAATCAAAGCCTTTATAATTCGCAAATAAGGTCACGCCATAGGTCAGATCAGGAATGGCGTCTCCGGTGAATGTTCTATCATCGGAATTAATAATACCATCATCATTAAGGTCGGCAAACTTGATATCTCCTGGCTTGGCAGATGGATTCAAAGTACCACTTAAATGCGCATCAATTTCTGCCTGATTTTGATAAATACCTTCCATTTTATAGCCGAAAAAAGAATTCAAGGATTGCCCAACCTCTTTGGTCTGCAGTCTTTCCACGCTATTAATTAATGTGGCAAAATTTGCATTAATCCCATATTTGAAAGCATGGTCAGAGTTTCGATAATTTAAGGTGAATTCAAATCCTTTGTTAAGCACTTCTCCTGCATTCACAATGGTAGGTGACACATCTCCAACAATACTCGGCAAGCCCACCGGCAATAAAATGTCTGTCGTTCTTTTTACAAAATAATCTGCTGAAATGGACAAACTGTTTCGTAAAAATCCGAGATCGATACCAAAATTACTGGATTCTGAAGTTTCCCATTTCAAGTCATCATTGCCATAGCGGTCCACCACAACTTTACCGTCTACCTGACTTATTAAAGTCAGATAAGCATAATTGTCGATTTCCTGGTTTCCGAGTCTACCCCATCCGGCCCGCAGCTTGAGGTTGGACAACCAAGAGACATCCTTTAGGAAATTTTCATCCGAAATTTTCCATCCTGCAGAAACCGATGGGAAATATCCCCAACGATTCTTTTCAGAAAAACGCGAAGAAGCATCGGCCCTTAAGTTGGCTGTAACCATATATTTACCATCATATACATAGGTTCCCGATCCAAAAACCGAAAACAAAGCCCATTCAGAAGCGCTACCTCCGTTCCATACATCGACCTCCGTTCCACCATAATCTATATATCTAAAGGTAGGATCGGTAATGCCAAATCGCATCCTACTCGCTCCCACGGAAGAGTCATAATTTTCAATGAATTCAGTACCCACCAATACACTGAGATCATGTTTTTCAGCAATCGTTTTTACATAATTTAAGGTATTGTTGAACGTAATGGTACGTGATTCTGCGCGATCTTCATTCAAACTGTTCGGACGGTTTTGGCGTCCCTGGCCCTTGTCTCGATCACTTCCACCACCGTCGTCATCCCCAAAATTGGCGTTAAATTTTTTATTATGGTAAAATGATAAATCCACCCCAACATTGGTTCTAAAGGTCAATTCTTTGTCTTTTAAAAAGGAATACTCCGCATATATATTTCCAAATGTTCTAAAACTGCTCCGTACGTCATCTGTAAAGTAGGCTAAAGCCACTGGATTCTGGGACCATTCATATTTATCGCTCTCCCATCCCCCGGTATCTTTATCATTATGTTGGTAAAAAGGTAAATCTGTAAACGGATCATTTACTGAATAGGTGGGGTCATTCTTATCTTTATAGACTCCGAGAACTGGAGGTCTCAATAAAGCATGTCGGATAATTCCAGGCTCATCACCTTTAGAGGATAAAGCATCCTGCGTGGCATAGGTGAGTTGAAGATTGGTCCCAATTTTTAGACGTTCGGTCAGATCAACATTCAGGTTAGTTCTGTAATTTAAACGTTTGTATTTGTCATGGTCATACACTACAATCCCATCTTGGTCATTATACCCCAAGGATAATAAGAATTGAATTTTCTCACTTCCTCCACTGGCGGTCAATTGCAGGTTTTGTGATCTTCCGGTTTCGAATAATTCGTCCAACCAATCGGTATCAGAAAAGTCTGATCTGCCCTTATCCGCAGTATAAGGGTTGGTTCCCGATCTGCTGGAGTTGATCCATGCTTTCTCAACGGTGTTCATATATTGCTCTGTATTGAGCATTTTGGGAAGATTAGACGCATAGCTTATACCGGTATAATAATTCACATCAAAACTTACTTTCCCTACCTTACCGCTTTTGGTGGTTATTAAAACCACACCACCGGACGCTCTCGATCCATAAATGGCGGCCGCAGAGGCATCCTTCAAAATGGACATACTCTCAATATCCGCTGGATTCAAAAAATTAATGTCGCGGGTCGGAATCCCGTCAATGACATATAAAGGATCATTATTGCCAATAGTGCCTTCTCCACGAATCCGTACCTGTATGGGATCGCCAGGTGCACCAGTACTTGAGGTCACCTGAACCCCAGCAACTTGCCCTTGAAGTGCTTTGGCAACATTGACGACTCGGGTTTTTTCGAGGTTTGTCAAATTAACTACAGAGACCGCGCCGGTCAAGGTGGATTTTTTCTGTGAGGAATAGCCTACTAATACCACCTCATCCAAGGTTTCCAAATCTTCAGTGAGTTCCACGTTGATTTGTGTCTGCCCATTGACTGCTAATTCCATGGTGTTAAAACCTATACCACTAAAGACCAAAATAGCCTGTGAATCCATGACCGTAATATTGTAGTGCCCGTCAAAATCGGTGGCTGTACCATTAGTCGTTCCTTTTTCCACTACATTAATTCCGGGTAGCGGGCCATTCATATCCGATACCACACCGGTCACGTTTTGCGCATTTACAACACTTCCAAAGAACATAACCACTATTATATGCAGGCAATACGTTATTTGCTTTTTCATAATAAAGATGAATTAAACTGGTTAATAATTCGAGTATTTTTTTTCATGACAATAATAATTTAAGGGATTTAACAAAGCCATGATCGCCATTCCGAATTGGAGGCACAAATCACCTTATAAAGATATACGGGAGATTAAAATACAGTGTACACTATATAACCAAAAGTGTACACATCGGATATAAAACCTACATAATCAACTTGTTAATCGAAGGTATTGGTGCGTTTTTGACGGAGTTGATATTCCTTGGGCGTACTATTGTATATTTTTTTAAACTCTCGATAGAAGTAAGATCGGTTGTTAAACCCAGATTGGTAGCACACTTCGGATACGGTAAGGTTACTTTTTATAAGGAGTTCTGCAGCATGTTTTAAACGAATTGTCCTAATAAGATCGCCTGGTGAAAAACCAAATATTTGCTTGATCCTTCTGTACAATTGTGAACTACTCATGGCCAATTCCTGTTCAATAAAGGAGGCATTCATATGTTCGTTCTCAATATTATCACGAATAATTTCAATGACTTCCGTTATAAATTTCCTATCATCATTATCTATAGGAAGTTTGATAAGGTTCTCAACGATAGTATCCCGAGTAAAATGCTTCAAAATCAATTCTCTTTCCTCAAGTAGTTTTTCAATTCTGACCAATAAATGATCCGGATGGAATGGTTTAGGGATATAAGCATTTGCTCCACTTTCCAGTCCTTGAATCCGATGTATCACGTCAGCTTTTGCCGTGAGCATAATAAACGGAATATGACAGGTCTTGATATCTCTTTTGATTTTACTACAAAGTTCAATCCCATCCATATCGGGCATCATCACATCACTGATGATGAGATCAGGTTCATTGTTTTGTAAAACATTCATGGCCTCCACCCCGTTAAACGCAGTAAATATGATATAGTTCTCCTTTAACAATTCATTTAAAAATGTGTGGATTTCCTTCTCGTCTTCTACAATCAAAATCGATTTTCTTCTATTTAAAAGATTTTCAAGAGCAGAGATTTTATTTGGGGTTCTATAGGACAGTCCCGATTCTTCTCGTATAATATTTTGTAAATGACCTGAAATTAAAACTTGGCCCTCCTCATAATCTATTTCTTGATCCCTAAACGCGATCTTACTGCAAGGAAGCACGACCTTAAATGTGGTCGCCTTATTTTCTTCGCTTAAAACAAACACATCACCTCCAAGTAAGTTCACCATTTTTTTAATGTATGCCAACCCAATTCCAGTTCTGAACTTTTCGTTGGAAACCTCATTATCTGCTAAGAAAAAGCGGTCAAAAATGGAGTCTAACTTATCTTTGGGAATACCTTTTCCTGAATTCACCACTTCAATCTCCAGCGTATCTATATTATTTTCCTCTATACTTAAAGACAAGGTTATTTTTCCGTTTTCAGGAGTATACTTAAATGCGTTTGACAATAGATTGAATAATATGATTTCAATTTTATCCTTATCAAACCATCCAGATAGTTCCGAAGAAATTTCCAATTTGTAGTTGATATTTTTTTGTAACGCCCATTCATCAAACAATTCAGCGATCTGTTCCACTAAATTGACTAGGTCAAAATGCTTTATGGAAATTCCCAAATGTCCATATTCCGCCTTTCTAAATTCGAGCAACTGTTGTGTCAAAAAAAGTAATCTTGAAGAATTCCTTTCAATCATCCGGACATACTTTTCATCCGTATTGACAATAGCTGTGGACTTTGAAAGTTTTTGGATAGGTCCTAAAATCAAAGTTAATGGTGTTTGGAATTCGTGGGCAACATTGGTGAAAAAATTAAGCCTATTTTGATGAATTTCTTCCTCTCTTTGTTGAGAAAGAATGTTTTGCCTTAATGTATACTGCTTACTGAAATAGCTCCACACAAATAGAAGAAAAAGGATGAGCAACACCCCATACACGACTATGGCCACATTGGATTGCCAAAAAACAGGTTTGATTTGAATATTTATGGCACGAACCGGTTCTCCCCATACCCCATCACTATTGGACCATTTGAGCCATAATGAATACCTGCCTTTTGGCACATTCGTAAAAGAAAAAGTTCGTCTATTATTGATGATATTCCAGTCCTGGTCAAAACCATCTAACTTATAAGCATATTGGCTCTTCTCATTATTTATGTAGGTTAAAGCCGATAATTCGATATCAAAGAAGTTTTGATCATGGTTTAAAACAATGGAAGGATTAGAGGTGGAGTATGGGGAAATTACCAACCCTTGAAAATAAGGCACTTCCTCATTCTGACCACTAATTTTGTCCACAAGAATGTTTGGAATAACCTCTGACTCTTTAATTCGTGAAGACATGAAATAATTAAACCCTTTAACACCCCCGGCAAAAACATAGTCGGAACCTTTAGGTTGATAAATGGCTCCATCCGAAAACTCATTGTCCTGTAAGCCCTCATTTTTGGTATAATTAATAAATTTAGACTCCTCAACAATGTAATTGGATAAGCCAAAATTTGTACTTAACCAAAGATTGGAACTATCATCTGAAACAATCCCGTGAATCGTATTATTTCTAAGTCCGTCCTTTGTAGTGAAATTTTGAAATACAGGAATAGTATCATTTTTAAATTCCTTTAACAAGTTCAGTCCTAAACTCGTCCCTACCCAAAGGTTTTTTTCCGAATCCGTATGAAGGTATAAAATATCATTATTGGATAAACTTTGCGAATCATATTTGATATGTTCGAATGTCCTAAACACCTGGGACTCTTTATTAAAAAGATCCAATCCGCCCAGTCTTGTACCAATCCAAAGTTCATGATCATTTTTGGGTATAATTGAAAAAACAATATTGCTACTTAAAGCTTTTTTTTGGCCGCCTTCAGCCAAATAGTGTTTAAAGTCACTGACTTTTAAATGGTCACCATAACGAACCAACTTAAAACGCACCATCCCATAGCCATTGGTTCCAAGCCAAATAAATCCGGCCTGATCTTGATAAATGGCATAAGTAGACTTAAAAAATGAACAATTTTCACTATCCAAAATTTCTCCCCAGTTAATGAGCTTATCATTCTTGATGTCAAACGCGCTCAACCCATGTCCATCAGTCCCAATTAAAACAAGATCGTCCTGTCCCTTATGTAACGAAAATATGGCATTATTCAAGCCACTGTTGCTTTCATTGTAATTTTGGTATATTAGTTTTTCCTTGGGATTTAAATAAAATTGACTTTGCAAGCGGATCAAACCATTCCCTTTAGTCCCTACCCAAAATGAATGGTCTTCGACTTCCAGAAACGCCCGGACTATACCTCCTTCCAGTTCAGGGATCTGGGCCCTTGAAACCAAATTGAATACTTTTTTTTGTGGATATAGCTTAAATAGTCCATCGCCATCTGTTCCTGTCCAAATGATATTTTCCGTGCCCTGTAGGACAGCAGTTAGTTTTTGCTTCTGTAATTTGTCCGTCCATGGTGTAGTGACTATTTCACCTTTATTATTAATTATAGAATATCCCGAACCACGGTGCACCAAAACCCCTTCTCTTATTTTAGAGATAACTCTTCCTGGATCGGAGTCATCCAATAATTGATGCGTTTCATTTTCGACAGAGTACAGAAACGCAGTTTTTGATTCCGTAATATAGTAGATTCCATTTTTGGAAAGCGTCTCAAAGTCAACGACACGATTTGAAATTTCCTTAATTTGAGTCGCTTTTTTAATCCCATCGGAAGAAGCAACAATTTGTATGGAATAAAATTGTTGATTATTAAGTAGTAAAAGTAATTTTCCCGTGGTGGTGAATGTCATTTTCTTAACAGGATACCTCGGGAGGCCATCGATCTCTATCAATTGGAATTTCTCACCATCATAGTATCCAATACCCCAATCCTTAACAGCACAATAAACATTTTTAGACACATCAAGTGCCATGTTGAATTCTGACTCCGTCAATGGTGGCTTGTCATCTCTCGAGAAGAAGTATCTTGTGAATCTATTTGTTTTTTTATCGTATTTATTCAACCCATGAAGTGTCAATACCCAGATAAATCCCGATTTATCTTCGTTAATCTTAAGAACGACCTGGTTGGTAAGACTAGTCTCATTATCCAATTCGGGCCTAAAAATCTTAAAATTATTCCCATCGTACCTGTTTAAACCATCCCAGGTGCCAATCCATAATAAATTTTCGGAATCCTGAAAAATGGTGTTAACTGAGCTATTGGAAAGGCCATTTGTATTATCCAATTGTTCTGTTGAATATTCAAGAGGCTCATTAAAATTGGATAAGCCGACAGAAACCGCACTGGCTTCATTTTCAACCGAGTCGTTCAATATATCATCTGCAGGTTTTTTATTACAACCAATAATCGCAAAAAAAACAATAATTTTCAAGAGTAGATTAGATTTCAAAATCTCGCGTTGATTGATTCGAGGTATAAAACTAAACAAAAAACATTAAAATAGGACATTATGAAATTGACCTCTCATCATATTGATGTAGGCATAAATGGTAACCGATGGATCTAGTTCAAAAGAAATCAATCCGATATCCCTTCAAAATTGTTTTGCATTAAAGGCAGAGCCGAGAGACCAACAGTCTTCTTAATACCAATTTTGTTAATGCGTCAAGTTTAACAGAATTATCTAAAATGATTTGCCCAAATGAATATGCCTTAAAAAAGGAATTTAGGATTTGTTTTGGAACGGCAGTCAAACAATTGGTCATTAGCCTATGAATGAAGTATGCCAAGTATTCCCAAGCGGCTTTATCTGTGGCATCATTTTTAGATGAAAATTTAGCAATCCATAAGTCACCATTTTCATCACGTATATTCGCTTTAGGCCTGGCACCTCCTAACGAGGATCCAGCGACCATTAAAATTCCCAACCATTTTCTCACCTCCTCATTATTGCCTTTATTTTCAAAGTTTTGGGCTGCATCTTGTAGCTCTAAAACAAATGACCACGGAGGTGTAGGTATCCGCATGTTATTGTCCAAAAACGGACCATCATGATCTGTATTGAAACGCAATACCACCATACGACTTTCATCATATGCATCCAACTAATAGTCTATATCGTATAACGTTCTTGCTCTTTCGTCTCTTTCACTTACCAATTGTGCTTGTTTACGCTTCAACATGGTTCTTCCCCAAGTATCTGGCATACTATCCAAGAATACACCAAAGCTCTCTTTATTGCTTGGATACTGTGGCCCGCTATAGAATTGTATATCAGAGTCGAGAACCAATTGTTTTTTAGATTTCAGCCAATCATTATTGGACACAAAACTAAAGGCTTTTTTGTCCTTGGCATGCAATATCGAAAGCACCCCACATCAATTGAGGTTCTCGCACTATCTTCCAGTGTGCGTAAGTATATGTATCTATTTTTCCTTTTGGCATTTCAAGAGGGTTCAAGGTTGCTAATATAATTGGCATCAAATAGATGGTTTAAAGGAGAACAAAATCTTGGAGTTTCCTTCCAAATTCATCATCAGCCGTTAGCTTTAAAAAATCATCCTTAAGCCCCAACACACGCAATACTTAAAAATATGCTCCTATCGCTACACTTGGAGCTACAGACTCTATTAGATAAAGCGTACTCCTTATAAAATCTGCTCTTTCAGATACATGTTGTTGTGTAAGCTTTCTTCTTTTACGCGACAATTTTATATTCTCACCCATTTGCTTGAGAATATCTATTTGTTTAGGAAACAGTATTTGTTTTTTCTTACCCCAAAATCAATAATGTTTGTTATTTCAGTCAAAAGCAGTGATTATAATTGAAATAACAAACATAGACGACCTTTCACTTCAATAAGAACAAATTTGATATATCATTTCCTACAGAATGAGATATGGTATTTTATAATCACCGCATAGAAACAGCTTAAGGTTGCATTTGATAAATTAAAATTATATATTTATACTTCCCCAAAAACAGGTGTGTCATGATCGACAACAGACCCAAAGGAATTAAAATAGATCCTCTCAGATTGCAAAAGAACACAGCTAAGTCAGAACATAGAATAACACCTCAAAAGAAACCCAAGGATAGGAGGTAGAATGATAATTGGCAGTCTTATTGATTTGCTTTGCTAATGTTAATCGTGAATAAGAGAAAAGTATACAATCAGATGCCATGTCAGTCAGCTTTACCACTTCACATTAAAAGAAATCACAATATAAGATGCGCAATCTTTTCTTAAATAATTTCCCATACAAGACTTAATGCTTCCTTTATTATGGAATACCAAAATCCACCATTAATTGACAACACCGAATTGCAGCGATTTGAGATGCAATTCGATAACATTCTCATTTATCTAAGTTACAGAAAATCCAAAAATACGATAGAACTTTTTCATAGTGATTCTTGCAACGGAACTGATATTCCTGAGTTAAAGGATAAGCTTATCTCATCCGTTCTGAACCTTATTAAAACACATGGACTGAAGTTGATTCCAAGTTGTCCTTATGTGGCCCTCTATATTATGAATAATGCAGAATGGAGGGCATTTGTAATAGAATGATCTAAATGCTATGGTTCAGATAGGTTTTACAAATCAAAACATCCCCTTTCTTTAAGCGATTGGTCAGTAGCACAAGGCACTTCCACCTAAATAGCATGTTAGTAATGCTAAAACATGCTTCGATTCTATTGCCACATTTTAAGCTTAAGATTACAACATTACTTCAGTTTGATTTATGCCAGGTATTCCGGTTTCAAAATGTAGCATCTTTGTTTTTGCGCTAATAATCTATTTCAGTTAGATTAATACAACTTTAAAAGATCAAGACTAATTAAATCATCGTCTAAAAGGAGAGATATAATCAGCATACTTGATTCATAGATTTAGAACAAATTATTTCTTTTACCTATCGTAATATCAATATTATCCACGGTATATCCGATTACACCGTAGAGTATTTCATTCGGGAAAAATATTTCCTAATTTATCAAATCAAAAGTTGAACAGCTATTTGAAGGAAATTACCTATATATCTAAAACCAAGTAAAGCTCAATATTTCATATAGTCAGACAAGCTTTCACAACAACCTGCACTTTAGCAAACAGTTTTCAAATGGAAATAGATTTGAAACTATTGGGTCCACCAAGTTCTGGACTAGTCAGATTTATGATAGAGCAATAGAACGGAAAGTTGCGAAGATATGAAGGTTTTAAGAATTAAAGTTGTAAAGCAAACTAGTATGGTTAGATTATTCTGTACCATTATATAAAATTGGTATTATGTTAAGTTTAATCTCTAAATAAAAACTTTAATCCATCATATTCCGAAGGAATAATAACACTACCATGGTTTTCATTCTCATAATATTTATAATCCCAAAACAGACCCTTAGGAGCAACATCCTCTAAAAGCGATTTTAATGTCACAGCACCATCCATCTTATTATTATGATTTGCAGAAGTGAAAAAGAATTTAGTATTTGAGAAATCTGAATTTTTTAACTTTTCTGGAGCAATTCTTAATATCATCTCATCATCCCACCAAAAACTAGGATCAATTGCCAAGTAATGACTAAATAATTTTGGATGATGCATTAAAGTATAGACAGTGGCAAGACCGCCTAACGAATGTCCAATAAGAGTATTGTTTCCATTGGTATTATAGGATTTGTTGATAATTGGACGTAATTCCTTCTTAATAAAAGATAAAAATTTTTCCAATCCTCCTCCATCCTCAAGCATCTTATTATTACTTCTGAATTTCTCTGGAAGTTTTTTAGCACGCGTGGGCGTGAAATCCCGTATTCTGTTGGTATTGACTATACCGACAACAATCATTTCGGGCACGATTCCGCGTCCCATTCGCCCTCTACTTAGCATGTGCTGGATTCCGGTATATGAATGGAAGTTAATATTGGCATCCAATAAATAGACAACCGCATACTTCTTTTCTGTATTATCCCCATACCCTTCTGGAAGGTATATATAATAGGTCCGATTTTCATTCAAAATATTGGAGTAAACCTTATGTGATCTTCCTAACACTAACAAATTTCCTTGTTGATTTTGGGAAGACACCCCGAAAGTGATTAAGACACCTAGGAAAAAGAGATAAAGGCTATTCATCAGAAATACGCTTAGATTAATATTTTGAATAATACACTGCCACGGGATCCTCCGTATCTCCTCTATTCCTACTGAATACTCTGAGATGATACTAGAGAATCTAAGCGACAGTTTATAAGCTATCTCAATTTACTAGTAAGATAGTACGCCAACGGCCCTGATATTTGTAGCCATAACCGAAATCCCCTTTGTTGCCGTTGCTGAAACAGGGTCAATACTATAAATGGCAGGGTTTTCACCTTCTACTGTAATTGGAAAATAGAGCTTGCCTTCATGGGAAGCAGGCAAACCAGTGCTTACAATGGCATTTTTTGAAGGCATGCCATTTAACCAATTAAAGATTTTATCCTCCATTTTCACGATACCATATTGTGTTGCGGCTCCAGTAGATGCAACTTCTATATCATTATAAAACTCCAAGAGAAAGTAATCTTTGGTGATATGGTGAACTTTCCTGAATTTATAGCCGTCTGACAGTTCTTGAATGTTAAAGTAATAAGCAGCATCAAAAGCGTCTGCGCCTTTATCAATCTTTAAGGCGCCAGCAGGGTGGGTAGTATTTTCATCATAAGATCCAGAAAACACATACACATCACCATTATCAGATTTTCCTATTTGAGAATAATATTGAGACCTAAAGCGTCCTGAAGAATAACTGATTCGGTCGTCACGATAAATAGTTTTCAGTATCAAGTTGGCATCATATTTTGCCACCCACACACTGTCAGGGTAAGTTATTACTCCTGTACTTGAACCTCCTCCTGCATTAGGATCTTTTGGTTTTGAAACCACAAGTCCGGTTAAAAACTCACCATTACCTAAGTCTACAATGCCAGATAATGTTGCTTGTTCTCCTTCATGCACTATATTCAAAGTTGTTATCGTCCTTTCCTGCAGTGCAAGATTGTTCTCCAAATCAATCAAATTAAAGGTGACACCATCACTTCTTTCATTTCCGTTGTCATCCAAAAGTGAATTACCGTCACTGTCCACTGGCGTTTGCCCTCCCACACTGGTAATCGCCTTATTATTAAAGAACCCATACGAAGTAAAACGTGAGGTAATCTGAAACTGTCCCAGTTCATTGAGTTGCCCCATATCGTTCAAGTTGTATCCCAAGCCTACGCCAGGATCACCTTGTTGATAAATCAAACCAATAGCCGCTGAGGGATTGTCATTACATATCCAGGTATATCCTGATTGTTCAAGCTCTTGGCCATTCCCTGCAATAGAAAGATTCCCTTCCTCCAAATTGTCGGTCGTCAGTAAATATTCAGCAGACTCTCCTTCTGCGGAAACGAAGAAATGGAAACCACTCTCATTGGGGTCTGGTTCCACTCCCGGTACACTATCATCGCTACTACAGTTATAAAAACATAGTGACATAGCAAGCGCGGCGCTTATAAAAACGTTTTGTTTTTTGAAATTTAATTTTGATACTCTCATTATATTATTGTTTTAGAATTAATTATTGGAATTATTATTTATAAAATATCTTAGTTTAACGGCGAAACTTCTTCCTGGTTTTTGCAAACTATAATTATCAAAAAGCATCTCATTAGTGATGTTTTTCGCTTCCAGGGAAATGTTATAAGTTCCATTTTTAATGGAATAGGTCAGACTTATATCATGTGACCATTGGGTGGGAATTATCTTTTTGGAATTTGCGGCTCCTTCACTTTCCCATTGCCGAAAAAACTCATGTATGTATTGAGAGGCGTAGCCAATGGAAAGGCTGTTTCCTTCTCCCCACAACTTCTTAATATTGTAATCAGCATCAAGATTCCCAAAGAAGTAAGGGACGTTGGGCATCCTATCCTTAAAGTAAATAACCTCTTGTCCCGTTGAGGAATAGCGCTCCATGTTTCGAATGTTTTGGTAAGTCAGATTGGCACCGGCCGAAAAGTTATCCTTATAATAATAACGAGTTTCAATATCCACGCCTACATTCTGCACTTGGCCATGATTGGTATAAAACGCGCCCCCATACCTCTGTTCAATTTGCCGTCTTATATAATCTTGAATATTTCTGTAAATAAACCCCACGTCGGCATATAAAGAATGGTTTTGATTAAAGGAATAATTATAAGACATATTGAAATTGATGTTTTGGCTATGTTCCGCTTTGAGAGAAGCATCTCCTGTTTCTAAAACTTCATCACCAAAAAGCTCATTGGTGGTAGGTAACCTATATGTTTTTTCAAAAGACACCTTGAGTTGAAGTTCATTTCTAAAAAGATAACTGGTGGCCAAACCATAGCCACTTGAATTAAAGCTCCGCGATCCCTCCTCATATTCTGGCGTCGTGGTGTTTGAAATATCAATGGGACCGGTAACATTTACGGAATAATATTTACCAAACAATGACGTGTTCCATTGACGATACGGCGCAACGGTATAAGATGCGCCGAGCACGTTTTTGCTATTGGCCCGTTTAAAGTTATCCGCTTCCGAACTTGTTTCAGAATTGGCAACCGCATCTGAGGATTTTCGCTCAAAAGCACTAAATGTATTATTCAAGGCAAAATGATGTTTTGGATTAATTCTATACGAAAGATTTGAAATTATGGTCCCATTATTATTTTCAAATTTGCCGAGTGAATATTGCCCTTCACCCTTGGACGTTTTATTTCTATAATCTCCCAGCCAGTTGTACTGCCTAGCCAAAGTGTCTCTGTTTTTATTTCTAACCTGACTATAGTTTGCCATTATTGAAAGCTTTAAACCTTGAGTGAACAAGTTTGCCTTATTATACTCAAAGGAAGGAATCACACTACTAGACTCCCGCTCTTTTCCACCATATACAATTTTCATTAGATTGGCATTCTGTATATCGGCGTTCTCCTGCCCTATCGTTACTCCAAAAAGAAACTTATCTGCCCAGGTTTTGTTGACAATGCCTACCTTAGCTATGGCCGTTTCATTTCTATAACGATCATGGAACCGTTTAAACCAATGTTCTTCTTTAGAATAGGAATTTGTTTCCAGATCAAGTAGATTGGTTTTTACTTTATAGGAATTGTCCGAATAATTTTGAAACACATTCAAACGACTTGTAAATCCTGAGGCAGCTGTATACCCCAAATTTATATTGGATTTATGGGTATTAAACGATCCATAAGAATACGAGGCATCCAGATAAGTGTTTGAGTTTTGGTTGGTAATAATATTGATGGCACCACCCAACGCATCAGAGCCAAGTTCTATTGGCACCACACCCTTATACACTTCAATCCGATCTGCAATATTTAGTGCAATATTATTTATTTGGAACGCGGAGCCAAGGCCACTCATCGGTACACCATCTATAAACACCTTTACATGTTTTCCTGTAAAACCATTTAAACTAATGGACGCATCAGAACCAACACCGCCTGTTGACCTTACCTTGACCCCTGAAGCCTTCTCCAATAATGAAGAAAGATCAGTCGTGGTGTTATAATGGCCTTTGGCATCGAGGGCTACCACATTATAAGCGGTTTCACGCACTTTCTGTATCTTCGATTTTCCTTGCAATCTTACCTCATCCAAAATCATGTTTTTATCGGCGACCATGACAAAATCATGGATTATTTCTTGATTTTCATATAATGAAATAGCGAAGGTCTCCTTTACAAACCCCATACTGACAGATATAAGCGTATAATTTCCAACCGGTACTTGTAGTCTGTACTTTCCTATTTCATTTGTTTCCACATAATAGGATGTATTCTCTAAATAGACATAAGTATCAGCCATTACCTTTCCATCTTCCGAAACGACTCTTCCTGAGATCGAAGCCATGGCATGCTGGGCACAGGTAGAATGGATGGCAAATACCAATAAGCTAAAAATTAAAAAGTTCTTCATGGTTAGTTTAATGATAATTAAATAATTCACAGTGGTTTAAGAGGCCACCGATTCTTTTCTTCTGTCAGTTACAGACCTATCCTCAGAAACGCCCGCCTTCCAATAAGAATAGGCATAAAGCTCTTCTGTGCTCCAGTGTTTTTCCTTTCGGAAGTAATTTCGGAGTTCCTTTACCGTGGCAAATTCCGCGGCTATATAGGCAAAACGCGATGTTGTTGGGAGTTCAAGCATTTTTGCAGATTGTGCAAGTTGACTGCCATTTTGTGGCTCTTTGTTATGTACCCAGATAGTTTGGATGTCTGCCTTGGTTGAGAGAACTTGCTCATCCGCCTTGCTGTTGACCTCTATAATTGCAACACCTTCTGCATTAGCCGGCAACTGTTCCAAAATGACAGAAAGTACAGGAAGCGCAGTAGCATCCCCCACGAGAAAATAGGAATCTACCTGAGGGAACAATTCCTTTTTTTCGCGTTTCATCATAATTCCCAGGCTATCGCCTTTCTTGGCACTTATGGCCCATGCTGAGGCCGGACCTTCATCACCGTGAGCAATAAAATCAATCCAAATTTCATTGGAGGCCAGATCAATCCCCCTATGGGTGTAGGTGCGGACAATGGGTCGTAGGGATTCGGATGGGGCTATCCATGCTTCGCTATAGGCATCCCATTTTGGAAAATGTATTTCTTCAATTCCTGGAGGAGGAATCAATATCTTATTGTTCGCTCCTACCGTAGTTTTAGCAATAAGGTGGACATTCTCCCCTGTTAAAAAAACCCTTATATATGTCGGAGTGATATATGTTTTTCTCGTTACCGTAAACACGGATCTGATTGCTTGTGGATATTTGTTCTCGTTCATTATTTGATATGTTTATTGGTTGCACCACCTTTGTATTGAGATAGCACTGTCAAAAATTAATTAGTGTGCATTTAATAATCCCCTTAAAAAGCCGAGGCTACCTCATCCACCATTATATTCATGGAAGTGATTCCTCCAGTTCCAGATAGATACCATGCTTCTGAGTTCAGGTAGATGATTTTTTTGTTTTTAAATGCTTTTGTATGCTGAATCAGTTCATTCTCAATATCAGATGTGTTCAAGGGTTGATCCCCTATCGCAGCACTTCTATCTACTATAAATAAAATATCTGGATTGATTTTTTGAATAAACTCACTGGAAGCTCGAGTACCGTGAAGATGTGTGTCCAAACCAGGCGCAGCTTCTTTAACGCCTAAAATATCATGCACGAGCCCAAATCTCGAACCACTGCCATAGGCACTAAATCGTCCCTTATTGTGCAAAACCACCAGAGCAGTTTCATTGGAATTTGCAATTTTAGTCTTAACAAATTTTATCTTGGTTTCCAGATCAGCAAATGCTTTATCAAACACATCCTCCGTTTTAAAAATGGCCCCTAAGGCATCCAAATCTTTTTTAAGGGCGCCTAAAGGATCCTTGGTATCAAAATTATTATAGATTGTAGGTGCTATTTTCGAAAATGCAGGATAGGAGTCTGATAGTCGTGTGCCTGAAATGATTAAATCAGGCTGTAGTTCATTGATGGTTTCCAGATTGACCTCCACCAAACTGCCCACATTGATGATGTCATCATCTTCAGAAAATCGACTTAGATATTGGGGGACGGCCTGCTTTGGAATTCCGACAATATTGGTATTGATCAGTTCCAAATTTTCCAATGTTGCAAAATTAAGCACTACAAGTCGATCGGGATCTTGAGGGACTTCATCGGTTCCTAATCCGTGAATAATGCTGATTGTTTCAATATTAGTAACTGTGTCCTTTTTTTTGGTGGCGTTGTTGCATGAGAACAATGCTAAAAGAGAACATATAATTAATGTGGTTGAATAAATTTTCATGGTTTTATAGTTTTAATTAAAGTGATTAAAGTAATTGCAAAGTTTTTTTCCGTTGCTTTGGGAAATGCAGAAGCTGATTCCGAAGAGATCCTTTAAAATGTCCTCGTTGATAATTTCATTGGCCTTACCAAAATATTTGACCCTCCCGTTTTTGAGGGCTGCTATATAATCGGAATAGTGCGAGGCAAAATTGATATCGTGTAATACCACAATTATGGTTTTGCCGAGAACCTCCGTCAGTTTCCTTAGTATCTTCATTATTTGAACAGAATGGCGCATATCTAAATTGTTCAGCGGCTCATCCAAAAGAATATATTCAGTGTCTTGTGCTACAACCATGGCCAAATACGCTCTTTGTCTTTGCCCACCGCTCAATGCTTCCAAATACATGTCTTGAAGTTCAATTAAATCGAGAAAACCTAAGGTTTCTTCTATCTTTTCATGATCTTCTTCTGACAGACGTCCCTGTGAATACGGAAATCGACCAAAGGAGACCAATTCCTTTACAGTGAGTTTTAGCTCTATATTGTTAAATTGCTTAAGAATGGATAAATGCTGGGAGAGCACAGCGCTTTTGTAGTCGGTGTTCTTTTTTTCATTAACAAACACCTCTCCATTATCCTGCACGAGCAAACGGCTCATAATGGACAGTAGGGTACTTTTTCCTGTGCCGTTGCTTCCAATCAGCGATGTGATTTTGCCTTTAGGGAAACGCAGCGAAATATCATTTAGGACGACGTGATCTCCATAGTGCTTTGAAATATTCTTTATTTCAATCATAATTTTTTTCTTCTTATTAATAAGTACACAAAATAAATCCCACCTATAAAATTGATGATTGTACTGATAGGCGTGGAAAGCTCAAAGATATATTCGGTTAAAAATTGACCTCCGACCAAAACAACAAGTGTCACTAATGCACAAACAGGAATGATCACTTCGTGTTTATAGGTATTCAGGATCTCATAGGTCAGATTGCTAACCAATAAGCCCAAGAAAAGCACAGGTCCCACAAGAGCAGTGGACACTGACACCAGTACGGCAATAACCACTAAGAACAGTCGAATGTTTTTGTTATAGTTAAGTCCAAGATTAATAGCTTGATCTCTTCCCAAAGCCAGAATATTCAACCGCTTTATATATCGGAAACTCAGTAATATGGTTATCCCGAGGATAAACAAGGCGTAGGCAAGAAGATCCTGATTGATATTGCTGAAGGATGCAAACATCTTCCCTTGAACAATAAAGAAATTATTGGGATCAATAAGTAATTGCAAAAAGGAGCTCAGGGTATTAAGGAGTATTCCAAGCACCAATCCAATCAATAGAAGCAAATACATATTCCTGACCCCTTTACGATAGATGAGCATGTAAAGAACAAAGGCAAAACCGACCATGCAGACAATGGACAATAGGAAATTCTCAAGGTTATTCACGGCCTTAAATGATTCAGACGCATAAATGAAAACCAAAAGGGTTTGTAGTAGCATAAAGACCGATTCGAAGCCCATAATGGAAGGCGTGAGAATCCGATTTGTGGTCAAGGTCTGAAATGTAACAGTGGAATAAGCTACACTACATGATACCACTACGATAGCTGCCAGTTTCATGCCTCTGTAATGCAGAGCAAACTCCCAACTATTCCCTAAGCTGAAAAACAGATAGAACACCATCGAAACAATGGCAAGACTACTTATCAACATAATATTTCTACTGTTGTTTCTCATCTTCTTCGCAGTAACATAATTAGAAAAATAGCACCACCTACTATACCTACCATGAGTCCAATGGGTATCTCAAAAGGATAGATAACCAGACGCCCGATAATGTCACATGTGAGTAGGAAAATCGCTCCAAAGAGTGCGATTTCAGGTAGAACTTTCTTAATATTATCCCCGTAAATCATGGTTACCAAATTTGGAACCACCAACCCCAAAAAAGGAATGGCACCTGCGGTAAGTACGATAGCGCTTAAAGTAAGAGATACACTAAAGAGACCAAGGTTCATTACGAACCGGTAATTAAGTCCTAAGTTTTTTGAAAAATCTTCACCCATTCCAATTAAAGTGAACTTATTGGCATAGAGATAAGTTATTGCAACTGCTGGAAGGCTGAAATAAATCATTTCATACCTGCCGCTTAGAACCCCAGAAAAGTCTGCCATCATCCATGCATTGACATCCTGAACGATATTGAGGTTTATAGCAAAGAAAGTGGCTACGGAATTCAGAATGGCTCCAAACATCAAACCTACAAGCGGAACAAAAATGACATTCCGAATTCGGATGCTGTCGACAATCTTTAAGAACAGTAAACTTGCTGCAAACGTAAAGACAAAGGCAAATCCACCTTTCATAAGCGTCCCGGCTGACGGAATTAAGATCAAACCCAATAAAAGCCCCAACTGTGCCGCATCCAGAGAACCTGCAGTCGTTGGAGATACAAACTTGTTGCGCGTGAGTTGTTGCATGATTAATCCAGAAACACTCATTCCAATTCCTGCCAGGACCAAAGAAATGGTGCGTGGAAATCGACTTGCACTTATTAAAAATAATTTATCAGCATCCCCAGTTAAAATATCAAAAACTGAAATATCAGCCACTCCCACAAAAATCGAAACCACAGATGCCCCTAATAACAGTGCGATCAAAAGATGCCTTATTTTTAGCTTATTGCCTTTCATTGAAGAAACTCCCGAGGCAGATGTTGATTCATTAAACAACATTTTATTAGAGACTTTTTGGAGTGCTTTTATCATTTTTTTTTGCTTGTTCTATATTTTAAAATAATCTTATTCTTATTTAGACTAAGTTTAAATTATATTTACACAAAAATAGAAAGGACCTGTAAATGATGTTTAATAGAAGTGGAAACCTTTTTAATATAATTGGAATATTACAGATTTTAATAAAGCACATGGTATGCCTCATCAATCACATAAAAGACGTTTAACAATTGACTCTGGTTGGCTGGAAGAACATAAGATAAAGATTATCAACACTAAAATTGGCTGCTCTAAATGCTCAAAGCACCTTTCCAGGAATTTTTTACTCTTAGATGTATCAATAGAATTCGAACCTGACTGTGATTATTGTTTCAAGGTGGATGGGGATTGCATTATCATGGAATTCATATTTGAGTGCGCAAGAAGCGGATTGGGAAGCCAAGAAAAAGAAAGATTTCCAGTGAACACGCACAACGTTCATTTTTCTCCAGCGATGGAACAAAAATTTAGAATACCTGAGGTCAATCCATCAGATATGATCGTCATTATCCTCTCACTTGAGTTATACTTTAGATTGATCCCAAAAAACTCTGGTCTACTTAATAAATTTTCTGACAGTATTAAATTAGGCAAAAGCTGCAGTCTGTTTGATTCTTATGTCACCTTTACCACATGGATTCAATCCGTTCTCAACGATATTGACAAATGTAATTATGTAGGAGAACTTAAACGTCTTTATCTCGAAAATAAAATTCAAGAATTACTTCTGCTGCATTTCGATCTTTATCAGCAATACCATTTAAACTCCCAAGCCCAAAAAATCTCAGATGAAAATTTTGAAAAGTTGAAAGAGGCTAAAAGTATTCTAGACACCAACTACGTGAATGCCCCAAGTTTAAAAGAGTTATCGAAACAGATTTATTTAAATGAATATGCCTTAAAAAAAGAATTTAAAATCTGTTTTGGAACGACGATCAAACAATATGTCATAAGCTTGAGAATGAAATATGCCATGGATCTCATAAAAGAGGGAGAGCATTCCATTACGGATATTGCCCATAAATGTGGTTACAAAGGATTGGTTCAGTTTTCGACCGCTTTTAAAAAATTCTACGGAAAACCACCAACAAGTTTATCGCGATTGATATAACTAAATAAAATAAATCGTTATATGGGCTATATGATCTTTACCGGTTTTTTATTGCCATCAATTGCAACAAACGTAAACTCACCAGAAACCGCTTTTTCCCTAGCATTTGTATACATTTCCTCAACAAATATATCAACCCTCACTTTTAAACTTGTCGTTCCGACCTTAGTCACATAACCATTCAATTCAATAATGGTTCCCGCTGGTATTGGTTTTGTAAAATCTATCTTATCACTACAAACTGTTACCATTTGTTGGCGGCTAAATCGGGTTGCCGTAATAAAGGCCGTTTCGTCCATGAGCTGCATAGCAGTACCTCCAAAAAGAGTATCATAATGGTTCGTGGTATTGGGGAAAACAGCTTTAAAAATTGAGGTTCTCGATTGATCAATTTGTTCTTGTACGTTTATCATATTACTTCTTTTTCAAAGGCTATAAAGTGGGTGGGTCTGTCATTGATTAATGGAATAATATTAACCTCACAGGAATACGCCGTCCCATCTTTTTTATGGTTAACAATTACTTCTTTAAATGGCACTTGCTTCAGGATTTTATTTCTGATCCTGCTTTTGCTGACTTTCAATGTTTCTTCTCCTTGTAAAAATCTGGGTGTTTTATTCATTGCAAAGCTCTTGGAATATCCAGTCATGATTGAAAATCCATCATTGACCCAAATTATGTTTTGTTGTAAATCTGTGATGATTATAGCCTCATAATCATTTTCAGGGAAAACGGCGCTCAGGTCGTTACTCCAATTGAATTTTTTTGCTAATTCTAATACCTTCTCCCTTTCCTGTCGTTTTATCGCCTTTTTTACCTGTAGGTTAAATCCTTCCATATAGAGATCCCAACTCAACAATGGCATTGACTTAACTTTTGGGTTTTGGATGTGTGGCTCAACTTTTTCGAATTCTTCTTTAGATAGAGCGGATAAATACACATCCAGACACATCATACCGTTTAGATTATTTTTCATGCTAGGTGTTTTCAATTTCGGAAATTGATGACCAAAAAACCATTTATTTGTGTATAAAAATACAAGTTTTTTTGATAGATCTTGAAGTACTTCACAATTAACGACGGACAACGGGAATTGAAAATAGTTCTACAAGTTGAACCAAAATGTTTGGCACCTTGCATCTGGATTCACTGCTAGAAATCAAACAGAAATAGATAACTTAAAGATGGTTTTATTAATAAGTTATATTGTGACCATACTAAAAACCTGAACGCTACCTTACTGCAACTTCTCACCTGTTGCTTTTTTAAGTTTTATAACTTATGTTTATACCGTTATAAATCCAAATTGTTATGATAAACAAAAGACCAAAAGGAATTAAAATCGACCCAAGAAGATTACAGCTGGTACGTGCAAAATTTGATTCTAAAACTATTTCTTCAAGACTTCCTAAAGACAAAAAATAGGAATGCTACGCGCATGCAAACCTTCAAAACCACTCTTAAACCCCTAAATTCCAACCCAATATTAATTTTATGGCATTTGTTTTTAAAGTGCCATCCAGGTGTTTTGGGACGTTCCCCGTATCTATCAACCCAAGATCATTTCTTACCTCAATGGTAAGATCATTGTTCTCATTAAGAGAAATATTAGTACCTATCCCGAGAGAGAGTCCGAAATCAAAATCTTTCTGTTCTGAAACACTGTCACTATCGTCATACGCGTATCCTGAACTTATTTTGGTATTAAATAGATAGTTAAAAAATGGACCACCATTTACAAAGAATTTAGAGCTTCCAAACTCGTACTTAAGCAAGACAGGGATATTGATATACTCATGGATTTGATTGAAATTTTCCTTCCCAGTTTGTTGAGCTTGGTTATCGAAATAAATGAGTTGTATTTTCTTAACCTTGCGTTCGTAGTTGATATTGGTTTTAAGAGATAGGTTTTCCGTTAGATAATAGTCCAATGTCGCACCTAGCAAATAACCTACTTTAAAATTATTATATGCATATTCAGATCCTCTGACATGCGGATAGTTTATTCCAGCATTTAATCCTATTTTGAAATCATTTTGTGCAGTTAAAGCCATGGAGCACATGAAGCCAATCGTGATAAGCAATATATTGGTTTTTTTCATTATTTGCGAGGTGATTTGGGAGGGTTATTAGTAGTTTTAGTTTTTCGTATGTACGTATTATATTCGTTTAAATAGCAGGTG
The DNA here is from genome assembly GCF_014062315.1 of Gelidibacter maritimus. Classification (GTDB taxonomy): domain Bacteria; phylum Bacteroidota; class Bacteroidia; order Flavobacteriales; family Flavobacteriaceae; genus Gelidibacter; species Gelidibacter maritimus. The sequence continues at coordinate 59,710 of NZ_JACGLT010000007.1, read as the reverse complement.
TGGTATTAGAATCCTCAATAAGGACTCAATTGAAGCACTAGCAGCGCAGAATCAAATGGCATTCTTCACGCCATAATTCAATTTTATTTCTTTCAGAACCTCTCGTTTTAATGGTTTTACTAAAAATGAAGAGCCTAACTGATGCTTCTCGGCCATACGCATATCAGATAAATCCAAGGACGAAGTTAAAATAAAAACCTTTAAGTTATAGAAATACTTATCATTTGTAATAGCCTCCAAAAACTCCCAGCCATTCATGACAGGCATATTGATATCCAAAAAAATTAGATAAGATTTTTTAGGGTTTTTATGGATATAATCAATTGCTGTTAAGCCATTTTGAAAAACCTCTATGGAGAAATTTTCAAACTCTGATTCTATAACCTTTTTTTGAACAAAATTTGTAACACTATCATCATCAATTAATAAAATTTCGTGAATCTTCATCCTGAATGGTATTGGTTTTATTAGTAATTTCACGGATAACCACATCAAGTTCGTTGGCTGCCTCCGAAATCATTTCCATAATTTCATCATTGGACTTCCCTCCCCCATTAAGCTCCCTGGACAGATATGTTAAGCCCATTATTTTAGAAAGTGGAGAGCGAATGACGTGAGATTGCAACCAAGCAATTTCTCGCAGGTTTTTATTCTGTTTTTTAATGCGTTGTAATTGTTGACGAGAATCTGTGACATCTAATGACGAGCCTACGGATCGAATTGGATTTCCTAATTTATCCCTTAAAATATAACACCTATCAACAAAAAACACTTCAGAACCGTCAGAAGAGAGAATTCTATACTCACCCTGCCAAGATTTTTTTCGTTTATTACGAAATGCTCTGTTTATCGATTCCCATGTTTTATCTCGATCCTCCGCATGCATTTTGCTAAACCAAGAGTTTTCCTTTGAAAACGTTTCAGTCTTTCCATATCTAAATGGCTGCTTACGACTTTTGCCCCGCACTACCTTTTGTTTTCCATGATCAATTTCCCATATAATTTCATTACTGGCCTGCATAGCCAATCTAAATTTCTCATTACTGATGGTCAATTGATCTTCATATTTTTTCCTCTCTGTAATGTCTTGAATCGTTCCTTCTAACTGAATGGGCTCACCTAAATTAGTTGTCAACATCCTAATCTCCTGACGCACCCATTTCACTTTACCCGATTTGGTTAGTATTCTATGCTCAAAGCTTCGCAACTTTCCTGGCTCCAAATTCTCAGAAGGATTACTTGTGATTAGGTATCTATCGTCAGGGTGGAATGCTTTGGCAATACTTTCCATTGTAGGAGTAAATGTCTCAGGAGAACGTTCATAAATACTGTAGGTTTCTTCACTCCAAACTGACTCATCGCAATTAAACTCTTTAACCCAATAACCAATTTTAGCAATCTTTTGGGCAGTTCGGAGACGTTCATATGCTTTTTTCAAGTTTTCTTCTACACTTCTTTGCTCTGTAACATCTTGAGCTGCAGCTACAAAAACTTTCGATTCAGATATACTTGTGCCCGACCATTTCAGTATTTTTATCTGACCATTTTTCGTTATAAACCTGGTTTCAATTGATTTTGAATCATCAACCGCATCAACCATTTTTTTCAACTTATATAGAAATGTGCGTTGATCATCGCTATGAATAAATTGAGAAATAGATCGATTTTTGATTTTGTCATCATCATATTCGAGCAATTCAATAAATGCTTTATTGCATTTCTTAATATACCCATCAAAACCAACGATGACATGTGGATCAGGAGAAATATTGAAAAAGTTACGATATTCTACTTCTGTAATTTTCTGTTTTACAATGGCCCCTATTTGTTTACTTACTGCTGCAAGTATGTTAATTTGATCATTAAGCTCACCTTCCCTAAGGTGGGAAAAACAAATAATACAGCCCAAGTATTCTTCATTATATAGTAATGGTAGACCTATTGCCGTATGGATATTTGAAGCATCTGCTGCGGCATACCGGAGGAACTTCCTATCATTGGAAATATCCGTCCATACCGTAACTTTTTTCTCAGTCCATGTGTAACCAGGCAGTCCTTCTCCAGGACTTAAACTGTCTAAACTTGAAGAATTATGATAAAATTTTTCGATCGTTTCGTTACAACTCGATTTAGAAATTAAATTTAGTCGATTTTCATCAGGAGAAACGAGCCAAATTTCGCTGACACATATTCTAGAAATTTGTAATAGATGGTTTAAACCCTTATTTAAACATTTTGTCAGTAATCCTGGTTTCCCTATAGCCAAAGTCATGGCAGTAACTAAGTTATCCACCATTTTTTTCTCAACTTCGGCAGTAACATCAACTGTATTGGCTACAATCCCCTCAATTAGCGGAGTGTTAAGATGATTAGTCAATTCCGTTCGAATCCACCGCCAATTGCCCTCAGCATCAGGAAATCGATATGGTTGAATTGATATGCTCTTTTTTTCTAATATCTCACTCAAATAGGTTTCCATAAGAGGCACGTCAACTTCATAGATAAAATCAAAGAAACTTTTACCGACATAGACCTCAGGATCACTGCCTAAAATCGTATTTGAACTTGGTGACACATATTTAAATGTTCCATTACTATCTAGTATTGCAATAAGATCTTTACCATTTTCAATCAATGATTTAAATTGGGCCTCACTGTAAATCAGGTCTTGGTACATTTCACTTCTTTTCAGGACATGTCCAAGATGGGAAGCCATTGTTTTAAGAAACTGAAAATCAGCCGCACACACCTCCTTGGTATTGTGACTATTACCAAAACCAATAAACCCATAAAACTCTTCTCGTACCCAGATCGGAATCAGCAGAATATATTTAATGTCTCTATTTTCTAAAAATTCTTGAATCCACGGAGAATTTAGGCTATCAACAGCTCCCTCAAAATGATCTTTATTTTGAAGCCGTTGCATGACATTTGTTAAATTAGAAAAAGGAATATCTTGAAGGTCAAGATCGTAATTTTCGAAGTCTAAACTTCCTTTATGCCACTCCAATTTATGCGACGTTGATTTATCCTCAAGATTATTCTTGAACTGAAAAATACAATCCACTTCAACTATATTTCCTATGGTGTTGAAGCAATCATGTAATGATTTGAAGACGTCGTCAGTTTTAAGTAATAATTGATTAATTTCGTCAATCGCACTTAAATATGGCTTTTGTGAATCTATTTGTTCTCCACGATAATCACATTCGTTTAAATTGATGGCAATAACAAGTTTCGCTGTTTTTTTTCCATACTCAATTAAGTTGCTTTTAATCCGAGCACTTATATAACTCCCATCCCGCTTTCGATGCCTGACCTCCCTCTCTTCATAAGGTTCGCTACTGAGTATTGAATCGTTGACTCCGTTTTCCGAGTCAGGAGTATCTAATGTAGAACGGACCTCTGTAATGGTCATGTTAAAAAACTCCTCCTGACTGTAACCGTATTGCATGATGGCTTCATTATTGACTTTCAAGAAACGTAACGTTTCCAAATCATATATCCACATAGGGAAAGGTGCCAGTTCAAAAGCTGTTTGATATATGTTAGAATCATGCAAATTGGAGTCCGCCATGGTATTATTGTTTTTACATACTTGGTCTAAATAAATTAATCTACCAAGTTAGTCAATTTCTAAACTACAATGAGATCCAATACCATTGTATTAGAGATAATAAAGCTATTGTTCATCATTGCAACGCTTTATATATATTAAAATTCAACAAGCTTCGGATCATGATCATAGTTTATAAAAAAAGCCTACTCCTTAAAATCTACGACGACGGAGTAGGCCTAAAATTAAAACAATAAAAATAAATCCATCATTTCAACCGTTTCAAATCTATGGTAAAAAATAATATTTCCCATACACCCCTGCTGCAATTTTCTGAATTCTATATAAATGTTTTTTATTTCATTTGTCAAGATCTGGATCAGATCACGGAATATACTCATGGAATCAATACTATCCGTTAAAAAACTTCACTCATTGACGGTTTTCTGGACTATCTACTTAAGAATAAGACTGGATTTTCTCTATTATCAATCCTTTCGAACCCTGATCGTAAACAAACTCCAGCGTTGGTAATTTCTTGATCTATTGCAGGTATTTAGGCAGAAAAATTATATTTTCGCCATTTTAAAAATTTAAAATACAAATCTTATGAAAGAACTTATTGAAAACATGCAAAGCACTTACGAAGCATTTGAAAGTGACGCTAAATTACAGTTGGAAAGCGGAAACAAATCTGCAGGAACAAGAGCGAGAAAAGCGTCATTGGCCTTAGAAAAATTATTGAAAGAATTCCGTAAGGTGTCTATTGCGGAATCAAAAAAATAAGCATTAACACCCAGTGAGAATCGCACGCATAAGGATAAGAATTTAATGCTTACCATATCCAATTACAATCAAAAACCCCTTCAGTTTTGGAGGGGTTTTCTTGTATATTACAATCTCGTTTTATTAAGGAATCAGGATTACTCCTCCTCCATTTAATCCGATCACGAAACAACGTAATCTCCCCTATTCACCATAGCGCTTTTTACTTTGCAACCCAATACGTTTTCAAACTAAAGATATCTTTTATAGATTAAATGATTTTACTCATCAAATCCATTCTTACAGAATTTAATTATTAATTTTTTTAATTAATACATGGTATATAAATAATTTTATTTAACATTGCAAGTCTTAACCATTCTTTTTGCCATGGATATAAAAATGATCAACAAAGAAGTAAATTTTGCCTACTTAAGCTTTCTTTCGATTGTAGCCGCCCTAGGGGGCTTCTTATTTGGATACGATACCGCTGTAATATCGGGAACCATAAGCATGGTGACAAAGCAATTCGATTTAAGCCCCGTCATGCAGGGATGGTACGTTAGTTCTGCACTCATTGGCTCAATTTTGGGTGTTTCAATTGCAGGGTGGTTTAGTGACTTAATTGGAAGAAAAAAAAGCATGGGACTATCAGCTCTTTTCTTTTTAATTTCTGCAACAGGCTGTGCGTTAGCGACTACTATGGATATTTTAGTAGTATATAGAATATTGGGAGGTATTGGCATTGGAATGATCTCAATAATTTCGCCGATGTACATTTCTGAAATTGCTCATGAGAAAATCAGAGGAAGTTTAGTAACCCTTTACCAATTAGCCATCACACTAGGGTTTTTAGGAGCATATTTAGTAAATTTCAAGCTCCTTGATCATTCCACATCTGCACCTTTAAAAGGCAACCACTTAATGGACCTGGTTTTTATTAAGGAAGTTTGGAGAGGCATGTTAGGTATGGAAGCCATTCCTGCCGCAATTTTTTTAATAATTGTTTTTTTATTACCTGAGAGTCCAAGATGGCTTTTTATGAAAAACAAAGAGAATAAAGCAGTCAAAGTACTATCGGATATATTTCGCTCTAAAGAAAGAGTTATGATACAATTAAAAGACATGCAACAGGCGCTGAGCAAACAACAATTGTCCACCTGGGAAACACTCAAGACGCCTGCACTCTTTAAAGCTGTATTAATCGGGGCCGCCATTGCCATATTAGGTCAATTTATGGGTGTTAACGCCGTCCTGTATTACGGACCTTCTATATTTGAGCAAAGCGGTCTATCAGGCGGCGACGCTTTATTTTATCAAGTTTTGGTTGGAGGGGTCAACGTTCTCACCACCATATTGGCATTCTATATTATCGATAAGGTTGGACGAAAGAAACTGGTGTATTTTGGGGTAACAGGAATGATTGTAACACTTCTGCTCATATCAGGATATTTTTACACCGAAAACACTTTAAGCTTTCCGAGCCATTTTCTTCTAATATTTTTCTTAGCCTACATTTTCTTTACGGCAATCTCTATTTCGGCTGTAATCTTCGTATTGCTCTCTGAAATGTACCCAACAAAAATTAGAGGCATAGCCATGTCAATATCAGGCTTTTCATTATGGGTTGGAACTTTTATTGTAGGTCAGCTAACCCCATGGCTATTAGAAACACTTTCCCCTGAAGGCACCTTCTTACTGTTTGCAATTATGTGCTTGCCCTACATGTATATAATATGGAAATTAGTTCCAGAAACAACTGGCAAAACGCTTGAGGAAATTGAAGAGTTTTGGAAATAAAATATGGATTGAAAGCAATACAACACAACCATAAGAACCTAAGATGTTACCGCAAATCAAAAGGATGTTAACAACTTATTTTTTGCTAGAAAACAAGCACCCATGGCGCCCGCCCCTTCCGTTATCTTAGAAATTTCTATCCTAGTATCATTCCTCACCAAACTTAATGAGTATTTATTAATGGCCATCTGGAGCGGCAAGAAAAAATGATCTCCTGAACGCGTTAAGGCACCGCCAAAAACGATCAATTCGGGATTGTAAAGATGAAGCACACTCGTAATCCCCTTCCCTAGTTTACTAGCCATTGATCCAATTAATTCTATAGCCAGCATATCATCTTTCTTCGCAGCATCCACAATGTCCATCATTTTAATTTTATTCCAATCTTTAAATTTCTTCTGAAGCGACGAACTTGATCCCTGGCCCAGCTTATCAACTATCTGATTCACTAAAGCTCTTCCAGAAACTTCCGTTTCGAGACATCCTTTTTTACCACATCGGCATATCAGTTCATTTTCAAAGAACGGAATATGCCCAAATTCTCCAGAATACCCAGATTTGCCATATTGAAGTTTTCCATTGACCATAGCCCCTAGCCCGACACCATAATCAACATTTATGTAGATGACATTAGATCTGCTTTTGAGATCCTCTCTTCTAAATTCACAAAATGCCTTTGCTCGTGTATCATTCTCAACATAGGTCATTACGCCCACCCTTTCGTGTATTATTTCCCCTAAAGATTTATCATGAAAGTTATAATAATTATGACTATGCCCGGTATGGCGATTAACTCTTCCCGAAACGTTCAATCCAATCCTAATGAGATTTTTTTTCCACAAAGGATTGGTTTCCATAAAATTCAAAATAATCTCACATAGCCTGCTTAAAGATTGCTCATTATTTTCGAGATCAAATTTTATGTTTTTTTCATAAGCAATCACCTTTTCTTTAATGTCCATAAGACAAAGATCGAGTGAATTATTCTCTAATTCGACCCCCAGAAAAAAATTAGACCCTCCTAACAACCCATACTTATTAGGTCGACGCCCAACACCCGTTCCCACTTTCCCCAAGTCTTCAACAACCTCATCATCTATTAATTCCTGGAGCAATGTACTTATCTTGGGAGCACTCGTGTTAAGTTTTTTACACAGCTCATTAATTGTTAAGGAGTTTTTTTTATCCATATGCTGAACAATCTTTTTCTTCAAGACATAATTCTTAAAGACTACACCTGTCATTTGATTAACCGAAGGTTGATTAAAAAATACATGATTCTTAATTTGCATAGGAGGTTATTTTTGATCCCTAAACTCGATAAAGTCTTGGCGTTATGTTTAAAATTGATTTTTATTAAGATACAAACATATTATTCACATCAAAGAACACTGAAGTTAAGAAGAAACTACATTTTAATAACACACCTTAAGACTCAGACATAATCAATACAGAATCAGCAACTTAATAATTTCAGGTCATCATTTTATAAATATACTATGAATCTTATTAAAACAAACCAAAACTAAACTTAATAATTTATTAATAATAATTTAATTTAACAATAATCCATTAATTAATAAATAAATTTTATATTAGCATTATTATTGAGATTTGTATTCATACTTTAATTTATGCCATGTCTAAAATAATCTTGAATTTAACATTCGCGCTTATCACTTTTTTAGGATTCGCTCAATCTACGCTTATCGTTGCGGGTGGCCAACCGGACAATGATATTGTCACTATATTAAAAGCGAATAATATTCAACACCACTATTATCAAAACATTTCCAAAGCCATAAAAAAGGCAAAACGAGGACAAGGATTATTTCTTATCAGCAATGATGGAGAACTTCAAAAGCAAATCGATTTAAAAATTTTTAAAAAAGCCAAATCAAAAAACCTCCATATATATATTGAAGGGGGGCTCGGCCTACCCGGTCTTTCTTCAGCAGGAGAACTTAATATTCTTAAAGAAAGAGGAGTGGTCTTAACCAATACCATTCCTGGTTTGTCCTCAATGGATATACTCGGTATCAATAATAAAGAAATAGTTCTGTATGAAGATGATATCAAACTATTTAAGAGCCCATTAGTTGTGCTTGGTAAAGTTGCTGGATCAGAAAGGGCAGAATACGGAATTGAGGATATTGAAACATATCCGCTGTTATTTCATATGGAAAAAAATTTTTTAGTCTCAGCCACAAGGCTTAGCAATGTGATAAAAGGAAGGTTTGGACCAACTGAAAATTGGAAGCATTTGTTTGGTTATATAATATCTTGGCTAAGAAGTTCACCAACAATTTTGGATTCTTGGCCCACCTCTGTTCACCCTAACCATAACGCAAACTCTCAAATAGATAAGGATGCAATTACCAAGTCTGTGACCAAAGGTTCTGAGTGGTTTTTCAACACAAAATTACTTGTTCATCCTAATTGGGAAAGCGAGTATTATCAAAAAACTGATAAAAACGGTAAGAATGTAGTGCATCCAGCGGTTGCTAAACATAAGCCTATCGGAAATGGCCTGAATGGCATTTTAGAAGGCCATGCTTCAAGAATTAATCCCGATGGATCGCAGCCTTACCGTTGGTGGATCAGGGCTGATTGTCAAGCAGAAACCGCATTTGCCCTCTCTTCTTCAGCGCTTTTGAAAGACAATGAAAAATATACCGCTACGGCAAAAAATCTTTTGACTTACCTCTTCAAAAACTCAAATCTTCGTCAAGGAGAAAGAAATGATCCTGACAGTCCTTCATTTGGACTTATTGGATGGTCAACAACAGATCCAGACGCTTATTATGGCGATGATAATGCGCGTGCCTTACTTGCTGTTATAGGTGCAAGCACAAACCTTAACATATCAGACTGGAACGAGCAATTGGTAGAAGGCATATTAGCTAATTTCAGAACTGCAGGAACGAATGGATTTAGAGGTCCATGGTTCAGAGATGCAGGTATGCAAAAAACAACTTGGCAAAAGCTGGGTCAGAGAAATATTGTCAATATTCATCCTCATTATGAATCTTGGTTGTGGGCGCTCTATTTATGGCTTTATGATAAAACTGAATACGCTCCTTTGCTGGAAAAATCAAAAGCAGCTATTGCTATAACAATGGAGGCATTTCCAGATTGGAAATGGACCAACGGGATCCAACAAGAATATACCCGCATGATACTTCCTCTTGCCTGGCTAGTTCGGGTAGATGATACTCCTAAGCACAGAGAGTGGCTCAATATGGTAATTCAAAAACTGACGAAAGATTTGGATCCATCGGGAGCTATTCCTGAAAGATTCGGAAAATCAGGTTTTGGACGATATGAAAAAATACAATCCAATGCGGAATATGGAACAAAAGAGGCTCCTTTAATAAGCTCTACAGAAGACAAAGTTTCTGATATGCTCTATACGATGAATTTTGCGTTGTTTTCATTAAACGAGGCCTACCAAGCGACAGGAAACAACCACTACGAAGCATTGACAAAGAGCATTGCTGACTTCTTAGTTAAGATTCAGATTGCCTCCACCGATCAACCCGATTTGGATGGCGCATGGTTTAGAGCTTTTGACTATGGAAAGTGGGAGTATTGGGCGTCAAATGCCGATTCAGATTGGGGTCCTTGGGGAACACTTACCGGTTGGACACAAAGTTGGATCATTAATGGATTGATTCACCATCATACTAACACGAACCTTTGGGATTCTTCGAAAAAACATTATCAGAATTCTGAATTCAAGAACATAACTTCCTCAAAAATTAACACAATGCTTACTCAATAACATTACAATTTCAATTTTTAATTTAGAAAACTATGAAAAATCACCTCTTATTAAGTTTAACGCTTATCGTATTAACATTTAGTACTGGATGTTCTAACGACGATTCTCCCACAATTGATGCTACATCTAAACCAGAAAGCATAACTGCATTAAGAAAAGTACAACTCACAGATAATTTGAAATTCGGTGAAACTTCAATCTCTGGTGTTGTTATTTCAGATCCTAATCATGGAAACTTTCAAAGTGATATTCTTGCAGTGCAGCAAATGGGAGCAACCGCAGGAATCTTATTAGAATTAACCAATGCTGTAAGATATGAAGTTGGTGATGAAGTGACTATCAATCTGGATGGATCAACTTTACATCATGTTGATGGAGAATTAAGAGTAAAAAACCTCTCTGCTGTAAATGTAAGCCCAACTGGTAAAAAGTTGGAAATTCAACCACGCACAACCGATCTCCCAACGTTATCTGCCGAAACGCAATATTGGGGCCCTATATTAGTAGCGATCGAATCAATTGCATTTTCTTCGAATCCTACAATTTTAGGGGGAATTAATGATATTAACGACGGTGTTATCAATGCCAAGTTAGCGGTTATTGAATCAGCCGATTTCTACAATGAGCAAGCTCCAGAGAAATTTGATAAGATTGTTGGGATTTCTAGGCAACATAATGATGACTTAATTATTTACCCAAGAACCGCAGAAGACTTGACTCTTGCTGTTACAGAAGTAAAAGAAGATTTTGAGGATGACACCTCCACAAGTTATGATACCAAAACACTTGATTTTAAAACTGGAACTTGGATGCTCTCAGGTGGTATCACAGCATCCACCTCCGCTGATTTAAAAAATGGTAGTCAAAGTATCCGACTTCGAGGCAGCATCACTAATGAAAACAGAACAGGGATTTTAGAAATGGAATTTGATGTTGAAAATGTGAAAGGCATCCGACTATCCCATGGCATCTACCCTGCCAACGCTGAAGTTAATAATGTTAACCCTACCACGGTTGATTTAGAAATTTCACGGGATAATGGAAACACGTATGAGTTTGTCTCTATGTTCACAATTGATGTTAATTCTGACATGCTGATTACTGAAGAAGTTCCAGTTCAAGTTGAAACTGGAGAAAAAGTGCGATTTAGATTGGTCAACTCTTCCACTCCATTCGGAAACAACAACAAACCTAGGATAAGTATTGATGATTTCACCTTCATATATTAATCTACAAAACCATTCTATAGATGAAAATTATTAAAATAATATTGGGAGCTCTAATTATCATGGCGTTTCCAAGTGACATATATAGCAAGTCTCAACAAGACCCAGTGACATTAAGTGGGGTCATTTTATCTGAAACCCAAGAGCCCATTCCTGGCGCTGTCATAAAACATACCGAAAGTGACAAATATACCTTGACTGGGTTTGACGGTGATTTTGAATTAACCTTATCCGCGCAATCAGGTCATATAGAGATTTCTTATTTAGGATATAAAAAGTTAAAATTGGCTTTTGACGGAACCAAAACCGACTATACAATTGAGTTAACGCCAGATATTACGGCATTAGATGAAATATTAGTTGTTGGTTATGGCACTCAGAAAAAAGAAAATATGACGGGAGCCGTTGACCAAGTAGATTCGGAAATTTTTGAGAATCGTCCAATCACTAATATAGCACAAGGGCTTCAGGGCGCTATTGCCAATTTGAACCTAACCCCTGCCGACGGGAAGCCCACCCAATCTGCTGCTTTCAATATCAGAGGTGCTACTTCCATTGGACAAGGAGGAAATGCGCTTGTATTGATTGATGGTGTTGAAGGTGATCCAGCACTATTAAATCCTAATGATATTGCTACGGTATCTGTTTTGAAAGATGCCTCCTCAGCGGCAATATATGGAGCAAGAGCAGCATTTGGTGTAGTGTTGATTACTACAAAAACTGCAGGCAAGGAAAGAATGCAAATAAAATATTCAAGAAACTATAGCCTAAAATCACCTACAGTCATTCCAGATTATGTAACAGATGGATACACCTGGGCCTCCATGTTTAACGAAGCATTTTCAAGTTGGAACAACTATGCCAGCACACCTCAAAATGTCAATAAAACCATGAGGTTCTCGCAACAATACTTGGAAGAGTTAAAAAGGCGCTCAATGGACCCTGATGCTCCTAAAATTGAAATTGATCCGGCCACTGGAGAGTATGTGTATTACTACAGCACTAATTGGCAAGACGAGTTATATAAAGGCTCTACACATTCTTTGGATCAAAACATTTCAATATCGCAAGGTAGTGAAAAATCGGAGTTTTATCTGACGGGACAATCCTTAAGCCAGCCGGGATTATTTAAGTATAATTCAGATGACTATCAAATGTATAATTTTAGAGCCAAAGGATCTGTAGAGTTACTTCCATGGCTAAGAGTAGGCAATAACGCTAGCTTTTCAAAGGTTAAGTACCACAATCCAATGAACGTTGGTGAAGCTGGAGGAATTTGGAGAAACATGGTTGCAGAAGGGCATCCAATGGCTCCAATGCTCAATCCAGATGGCACTCTAACCCATTCTGCAGCGTATACCGTAGGGGATTATTTTTATGGTAAAAACGGTTACGACAAAGAAAGTAAGGTATTTAGGAACACCACAAATTTTGAAACCAATTTCTTCAATAACTCTCTAAGTATTAAAGGTGATTTTACATATCAACTAACTAACAGAGATGAAACACGAAAGCGCGTTCCAGTTCCTTATAGCCGAACGCCTGGTGTTATCCAATATCTTGGTTCTGCATATAATGATTACAGGGTAATTCAACAAGAAACCGAATATATCTCCACCAACCTATATGGTGAATATGTAACTAAAATTAATGATGCGCACAACTTCAAAATTCTCGGAGGTTTCAATTACGAGCTAAATACTTTTAAACGGCTGGGCTCACAACGTAACGGACTCTTGTATGAAGATGCCAATGACTTAAATCTTGCTGTTGGAGAATCTATATTAACCAGTGGAGGATACGAGCAATGGGCAGTGGCTGGAGGCTTCTTCAGATTTAACTATGATTACAAAAACAGGTATTTATTAGAAGTAAATGGTAGATATGATGGGTCCTCTAAGTTTCCAAAAAACCAGCGTTATGCATTTTTCCCATCAATTTCTGCTGGATGGAATATTTCTTCTGAACCATTTTGGAATATTTCAAAGGACTTAATTACATATTTAAAAGTAAGAGCATCCTATGGTTCTTTAGGAAATGGTAATATTTCATCTTATATGTTCCAAGAACAACTGGTTGTCAATCGCTCCAACAGAATTTTAAACGGCGATTTACCCATGACCACATCTGACCCTACGGTAATACCTGATGGATTGACTTGGGAAACGGTAACTACTAAAAATATTGGAATTGACTTAGCTATGCTCAAAAACAAGCTTAACATTTCAGCAGATGTTTTTAATCGTAAGACCACCGATATGTTTACTTTAGGGCCTGAGTTACCTGCCATTTTTGGGGCTCGACCGCCACGAGGTAATTACGCAGATCTAGAAACTGTTGGATGGGAATTATCGGTAGCATGGCGTAATAGTTTTGCGCTTGCCACAAAACCTTTCAACTACTCTATCAAAGCTAATGTTGCTGATAATCAAACAACCATTTTAAAATATAATAACCCGAACAAAAGGTTAAACGATTATTATGTAGGCCAAAAGCTCGGCGAAATATGGGGCTTAACAACTGATGGTTTTTTCTTGTCCGAACAGGATATCCGTACCTCTGCAGATCAAAGCCTTTTTAGCTCAACGGCTGCAGGAATTTGGAGACCGGGTGATATAAAATTTAAGGATCTTAATAATGATGGTGCCATTAATCATGGAGAGAACACCGCAACAAACCCTGGAGATCGAAGAATTATAGGTAACTCGAGCCCTCGATATATGTTTGGTTTAAATTTAGGCGCCGATTGGAACAATATATTTTTCAATGCATTTTTCCAGGGTGTAGGCAAAAGAGATTGGTATCCCAGCAGAGGAGCAAATGCCTTCTGGGGTCAATATAACGCACCATATGGCCACCCTTTAGAGTCTCAAATAGGCAATATTTGGAGTCCAGAAAATCCGGACGCATATTTCCCTCGTTATACTGGATACCTTGCGTGGGCTTCTGGGGGCACCTTGCGTGAAAAACAAACCCGATACCTACAAAATGCAGCATATGTTCGGTTAAAGAATATCCAAATTGGATATAATTTACCTGAAGATGTTTCAAAAATGATTGGAGCAAATCAAGTTCAATTATATGTTTCAGGAGAAAATTTATGGACATATTCTCCAATGTATAAAAACACGAAAGGGATAGATGTAGAGAATATAGGAGCGTCCGATCAAGATTTAGGAAATTCTAATTATGGCGATGCCTTTAACTATCCTATATTAAAAAACATTTCTGTAGGTGCTAGCATTACCTTTTAAGAGCAATTTAAAACAATAAATAATGAAAAAAATATTCTATATCGGTCTTGTCATCATTGCATTCAATAGCTGTAGCAAGCTAGAGCAAGACCCTGTATCAACCGTAGGACCTGAAGCTGTTTTTAATTCAGAAAGCGGACTCAAATTGTATTCTAATTCATTTTACAATGTCCTTCCTTCAACAACAAGTATCATTAGAGGAGACAACATGTCAGACATTACAGCCCGAAAAGATGTTCCTGACTTTTTTAGACCAGGCGCATATGGCCCAAGACAGAGTACCGGTTGGAGCTGGAGTCAACTTCGAAATATAAATTACTTCATAGAAAAAAATCATAGTCAAGATGTCTCTCCGGCAATCAGAGCTCATTATATGGGAATAGCCAAATTTTTTCGAGCTTGGTTTTATTTCGATAAAGTTAAACGGTTTGGCGACGTGCCATGGATCAACAAAGCTTTAGATGTGGAAGATGATGACGTTCTATATGGAAATAGAGACTCTAGGACCTTAGTTATGGACTCTATTATTGCAGATTTAGATTACGCAATAGAACATGTCAATACGGTTAGCGACGACTCTAGGTCATTAATAACATCAAACGTGGCAGCCGCTTTTCAGTCAAGAGTGGCGTTATTTGAAGGAACATTCAGAAAATACCATACAGATTATAATCTTCAGGATACATCAAACAAGTTCTTGCTGAAGGCAGTAGAAGCTGCGGAAACAGTGATGAACCAAGGAGGGTTTTCGCTTAATAATGCGGGAAGTACACCTTATCGAAATCTTTTTACCAGCAAATCTGTGATTAGCTCTGAAGTCATTCTTGCCAATCTTTATGACGAAAACCTCGGTATTCTTCACGATGCCAATTGGTATTACACGAGTTCTACTTATGGCGATCGGTTAAACCTAACACGCCGATTTGTAAACACCTATCTCAATTCCGATGGTACTCCATTCTCTTCCAGAGCTGGCTATAGAGAATTAACTTTTCAAGAAGAAGTAGTAAACAGAGACCATAGGCTTTCGCAAACTATCCGTACTCCTGGTTATGAGAGAGTAATCGGGGGACAGTCAGTAGAATCACCTCCGACATTTTCTTACACCTATACTGGATATCAGCCTATTAAATGGGTCTTAGATGATGATACTTACGACAGCGGTGGGCATAATGACAATATTATACCAATTATTAGATACAGTGAGGTTCTGTTAAATTATGCCGAGGCCAAAGCGGAAATGAATGAACTGACAGATACAGATTGGAATAACACGATAGGAGCTTTAAGAAGAAGAGCAGGTGTTACGGGTGGAACAACCTCCTTACCTACAATTGTAGACACTTACCTGCAACGTGAGTTTTATCCCGAAATTAACGACCCTATTCTTTTGGAAGTCCGAAGAGAGCGTGGCATAGAATTAGCCCTAGAAGGTTTTAGATTCTATGACTTGGTTCGGTGGGCTAAGGGTGAGTTGGTGGAGAAGCCTTGGAATGGCATGTACGTACCGTCTCTAAATACACCGTTAGATCTAAATCAAGATGGTCAAATGGATGTTTCATTTTATCGTGGAACTTCACCTAATCCAATTCAGGGAGTAACCTATGTTGACGTTTCTGACTATATCCGTGGAGAGAGCAATCCGATGCAATTATCAAATACAACAAGTGGCGAAATCATTTGGCTTGGCAATATTCCAATTGAATGGAAGGACAAATTCTATTTATATCCAATACCTGAAGCTGATCGTCTAATTAATCCAAACCTAGGACAAAACCCGGGGTGGTAATCAAAAAATAAAAATACTATGAAATTTCTATCTATTTTAATGTCCGCATTTATCCTCGCTTGCTCGAGCGATAACTCTACAAAAGATGACGTGGATGCAGAGAAACCTAAGTCCAATTTAAAAGTAATGACCTATAATATCCATATTGCCAACCCTCCTTCTAAAGGAGCAGGTTTTGTGGATATAAATGCTATCGCCAATGTCATTAATACTGAAAAACCAGACTTGGTGGCCTTACAAGAGGTGGACCGTTTTACAGAACGTTCCGGAAAAGACCTTGATCAAGCCAAAGCAATTGCTGATCAAACCAACATGTACTATTACTTTGCAAAGGCACTCAACCGCTCAGGAGGTGATTATGGCGTTGCCATACTTTCCAAATATCCATTACTTAGCACCAAACAACACGCCTTGCCAGGAGCTGACGGCATGGAAGCAGAACTCAGAACTATTGGCATTGTTGAAGTAACGCTAACTACTGGAGAGAAAGTAATTTTTGGTTCTACACACATTGATCACAAATCTGACGATAGCCGTCGTGTACAGGCCAGGGAAATAATTACATTTTTAAAGCCTTATGAGAATATTCCAATAATATTGGGAGGCGATTTCAACATGACTCCTGAGAATGAAATTTGGAATACGTTCAACACTACATTTATTAGGGGGTGTACAGTTTGTCCAGGAACGTT
This sequence comes from Gelidibacter maritimus, assembly GCF_014062315.1. Classification (GTDB taxonomy): domain Bacteria; phylum Bacteroidota; class Bacteroidia; order Flavobacteriales; family Flavobacteriaceae; genus Gelidibacter; species Gelidibacter maritimus. Next base: position 42,844 of record NZ_JACGLT010000007.1, on the reverse strand, counting down.
TCCAGCAGTAAATGCAAACACCACCATTGATTATATTCTGCTAAATAAAGTGGCCGCTAATAAATTTACAATCAAAGATTACTACACGGTGGAGGAAAATTATGCATCTGACCATCTTCCGCTCATTATGGAATTAGAGTACTCGACAGAATAATCAGTCGAAAATTAATCAATATTAACCTAAAACTATTTAACAATTTAAATGTCATGCTGAAAGAAGATTTTACCCGCTATAAAAAACTCTATCGTGAAAACCTATTCGACAACGTCATTCCTTTTTGGATGACCCACTCTTTAGATAAAAGAAATGGAGGCTACTATAGCTGTTTAAAAACTAATGGTGACGTTTATGACACAGAGAAGTTAATTTGGTTACAATGCAGACAAGTGTGGACCTTCGCCAAATTTTACAATGAAATTGAGCGCAATACAGAATGGTTAAACATTGCAAAACATGGTGCTGATTTTTTAGAGAAGCATGGGCGTGATAAAGCCGGTAATTGGTATTTTTCCTTACAAGAAAAAGGCGCGCCATTGATTCAGCCATACAATATATTTTCTGATTGTTTTGCGGCAATGGCATTCTCCCAACTAAGCAAAGCTCTTAATAATGAAAATTACACTCGCATAGCAAAACAAACCTTTGAGAATATTTTGCTAAGACAGAGCAATCCCAAAGGCACTTATAATAAATCTTATCCGGGCACTAGAGAGTTAAAAAACTTAGCACTTCCTATGATCCTCAGCAACCTCGTCCAGGAATTAAGTCACATCTTGGACGAAACTACGGTCAAGGACCAACTCACTTCAGTAAAAGACTTAATAATAAATCAGTTTTACAATGCCGATAAAGGAATTATTGTTGAAAACGTAGGTCCAAATGGAGAGTTTGTTGACAGCTTTGCCGGGCGACTTGTCAATCCTGGCCATGGCTTGGAGACTCTTTGGTTTTTAATGGATGTCGGAGAAAAACTAAAAGATCCTAAATTAATTGAAAAGTGTGCAAACATAGTCATATCAACCTTAGAATACAGTTGGGACAAAGACCATGGTGGTATTTTCTATTTTATGGATTTAAAGGGGAATCCTCCAGAGCAATTGGAATGGGATCAGAAATTATGGTGGCCACATATTGAGGCTATGATTGCGTGTTTAAAAGGATTTTATCACACGCAAAATCCTGAATTATGGCAATGGTTTGTAAAACTTCATGATTATACATGGGGCAAATTTGTTGATGAAGAGCATGGTGAGTGGTTTGGGTATTTAAGCCGTGAAGGCAAGGTTACCCATGATCTAAAAGGTGGAAAATGGAAAGGCTGTTTTCACGTGCCAAGAGGATTATTTAATCTTTGGCAACTGATGGATAAACTGGAGAAAATGCAGGAAAAAAAGGTTCCAATTGCTCAGTTATAAAACATATAACATTTTCAGCAATTATTTTAGCACCGCTACTTCAATCAATAATTAGACTAAAACGCCATAAAAAAATGAAAATCAAGACCCTAACATTAGTTGTAATTTTATTTTTACAGAACAGTCTTTATGCTCAAAATAATAGTATTGACAAACAACAAGAAAAGCCAAAGCTAGTTATTGGCATTGTAGTGGATCAAATGAGAGCGGATTACGTGTATAGATACTGGAATAAGTATGGTAATAATGGATTCAAAAAACTTGTAAATCAAGGTTTCATTTTCAAAAACAATCATTATAATTACATACCCACCTATACCGCACCAGGACATGCCTCAATTTTTACTGGAACAAGTCCAATGAACCACGGCATCATTGCCAACGAATGGTTCGACAAACAAACCGCAGAGACCATTTATTGCGTTTCCGATCCGGGAGTCTCACCAGTGGGTACAACATCAAAGGCTGGCGCTATGTCTCCGCACCGTTTAAAATCAACCACCATTACAGATGAAAACAGGTTGAGCTCACAATTCCGAGGCAAAACCATAGGAATTGCGCTGAAAGACCGAAGCGCCATATTGCCCGCAGGCCACACGGCAAATGCAGCATATTGGTTCCACGGGGAAAATGAAGGTAAATGGATTACCAGCAGCTATTATATGCAAAAACTTCCAAAATGGGTCACCAAATTTAATAATTCAAGGAAAGTAGATGAATATCTAAAAGTTTGGGACACTTATTACGATATAGAATCTTATACTGAAAGCGGACCAGATATCAATAATTTTGAAAAAGGATTCAAAGGAAAAGAAACCGCTTCCTTCCCCTATGATTTGAAAGCCTTGAAAGCAAAAAATGGCGGTTATGACATTTTAAAATCAGTTGCTTATGGTGGCGATTTAACCACTGACTTCGCAATTGCTGCCATCGACGGAGAAAAACTGGGTCAAGGAGAAAATACCGACTTTCTGACAATAAGTTATTCAAATACAGATTATATTGGCCATAACTTCGGGGTCAATTCCAAAGAACTACAAGATGCTTACATTCGTTTGGATCTTAATATTGCTACTCTTATTGATCACCTTGATAAGCAAGTCGGAAAAGGCAAATACACTCTTTTTTTAACTTCAGATCATGGTGCAGCCGAAGTACCATCCTATTTAGAGTCGGTAAAAATTCCTGCTTACAACTTTAACACTGGAGCCATGAGAAATGCTCTTAAGACTTATTTAGAAGAGAAATATGGAATTGCTAATCTTATTAGCAACGTATCCAATAATCAAATATTCTTCAATCACTCAGCTCTCAGGAATGCAAAAATCAATGCTAAAGATTTAGAGCGTGATGTAGCAGAATTTGTATTGGCAACAGATATGGTAGACAAAGTGTATGTGCGTTCCCAAATGTTGAACGGCTACTATAACTCAGGCATTGCATCTATGCTTCAAAATGGTTATGATCATAACCGTAGCGGAGACGTCCTTTATATCTTAGAACCTGGCACTATACCAACTGTAGTTAAAAAAGGAACCACACATGGTAGCGGACATACGTATGATACCCATGTTCCATTAATTTTTTATGGACATGGAGTTAAGCACGGCAGCACATCGGAATATACTTCCATAGTTGATATTGCGCCTACAGTTTCAAACCTTTTAAACATACCAAATCCTAATGGTGTTTCAGGGCAACCTTTGTTTCAATTACTTGATTAAATAATAAATTTATGCAAGAACTATCTACACCGGATAGCTTGGGTTAAGGCAATTTAAACACACTATTGAAAAGCAAGTAAAACAGAACAAGCAGTTAAGGGCTATATCAACCTTTAACTGCTTGTTGTTTTTAGAAGAATCAGAAGATCTTTTATAGTGGATTAATGTGGGTAAAAAGAGAGGCTAATTACCCGCTTAAAAATCATTATAAATGAATCTATTTGCTTTCTAAAGCCTTTCTTATTCCCTCTTCAATGAGTGGCTCCATAATTAAATACCCTTCCTTGTTAGGATGGATTCCGTCATCACCCAATTCAGCTCTTAATCCATTTGAAGCATTAACCATAGCGGTAAAATAATCTACATAAATAAGGTCGCGCTCGTGGGCAAACTTCTCTATGAGGCCATTGAGTTCAACAACTTTCTGCGCCGGTTCTAACCCTGGTCTCCAAGGAAAATCTGAAGCAGGCAATACAGAACACAATATAATTTCTATATTGTTAGCCACAGCTATTTCAGTCATGGATTTAATATTATCCATAATCATTTCAATTGTTGACGGTCCCGTATTCTGGGCAATATCATTTGTTCCTGCCAATAACACGACTACTGATGGATTTAAATTGACTACATCTTGCCTAAAACGCAAAAGCATTTGAGGCGTGGTCTGACCCCCTATCCCACGATTAATATAATCCTTGTTCGCAAAAAACTCAGGTCGCTTTTTTCCCCAGCCTTCCGTAATGGAATTACCCATAAACACAATACGATGTTCAGTTGGTTTAGGAGCATCTAATTGAGCGTTAAGATTTTGATATCTTTTCAAATTAGGCCAATCTTGACCCTGAGACGTTGAAGTTAAGATGCAAAATAAAAAGACGCTTAAAGGACGTGTGTAAATTTTCATAATTGTTAAATTGTTAATAGGTATTTATTATTATTTAATTAATCTGTCAATCATTTTGTGTACTTCTATTTAATACACTGGTCACTAAACGTTTTACCCTTTCCATTTCTTCAGGTTGACTCGAAGCTAAAAAAGAGTTAAACTTGCCAAAATATCACTATTAATTAATGGTTTTTTTTTGCGCATTAAAAAGTCTGCCATTTTGTTGTAAAATTTCAAAAAATCAAGCTGCTGCTATTCGCTTATTGCCATCTGCAAAGGAGTGATTTTTTACAATTAAATATAAGAACATTATTGCTTTTTCTTCTAAGGTTATATAAAAATCATCTTCACTAAAACCTTTTGTAATCTGAGCTATGGAACTTTCAAAGCTGTTGTCTTTTTGGGCTTGGGTAAGCCAAACCGTCTCCTGTTAAAATTGTACCTTAATTTGAGTAGAACCATCTTTGGTTTGATAAATTTCTATTTGGTTTTATTCTTTCATTTAGTATTTCATTGGTCTGACGGAATTTCCGAATAGCCTATTTTTTAAACCATTGAGTATTTTCCGGTAATTAATAATTGACTATTTTTCCTAATCTTTCTCCTGCTTGCATCTTTCAATCTCTGCTTCGCTTAACAATCTGCTTACAAAAGCTGTCTTCAAAATACCTTGCATAGGACTTGAGCTTGTTCTAAACGCTCTGCTATGTCCTGATAAACGACTTTCTATTGCTTGGACAATTTGTTGATGTTTATGGTCTGGAAATAGAACTAAAGTTTCCTTTATAGATTTCACTCCTACACTACCTTGTCCAGTATTTCCTGTTTCCGAACCAAAAAACTACTGAGTTAGCAGCCATGAACCTTATAGTTTTGTAACTTACATTTTTAATCATGTAAGTTGCAAATTATCTCGTGGCTCATAGATGATTTGCAACATCATTTGCTAATCATTTACTATAGACAGTAATCTTTTAAAAGCATAAATAGTTGGTCTCCTCCCTGCGCCCGCTTCTGCAATAACAAGAACCTTTTCTTTCACTAAAATATCTAAAAGCCGTGTTGTACTCGATTTTGGAATACCCGAATTTTTCGAAAAATAGTTAGAGGAAAATATGGGTTGAATAAAAATAGTGTCTAAACAATGAACCGCATATTGGCTATGGGTGCTTTCTATTATTTCCTTTTTAACCTCCTCGTATAGATTAATAATTGCTCTTGTCTTATTTATATTCTTTTCTGCCTGAACAATAATAGCATTTAAAAAAAACCGGATCCAATTTGTCCAAACCCCACTATCTGTAATATTTTTTAAAGCATCATAATACTCAGACCTGTGATTTTCTAAATAATCACTGAGATAAAAAACAGGTTCATGTATTATTTTCTTATGATACAAAAATAAAGGAATTAGGATCCGTCCCATTCTACCGTTTCCGTCTAAAAATGGATGAATTATCTCAAACTGTGCATGTACAATCGCCAATTGAACAATCACATCCAATTCTTCATGATGCATATATTTTTCCCAGTTGCTTAGTGCCTCCATCATAACTGGAACGGTTGGCGGTACAAATCTGGCATCATCTATAGTAGACCCTGGTGCACCAATAAAGTTTTGAATACGCCTAAAATTTCCTGGATCTGCGCTGCTACCTCTAACGTCATGCATTAAAGTATTGTGCATTTTACGAATTAGGTTTAGCGTAAGTGGGATACTTTGCATCTGCTCTCTTCCTTCCTTTAAGGCAATACGATAATTTATAACTTCATAAATATCGTCTTTCTTGTAGTCTTCAACATCTTGTTCTCCTTCAAACTGCAAAACATCTCTTAAAGAGGCTTGAGTTCCTTCAATTTTTGATGAGTGTACAGCTTCTTGCGTGCGTAATGGCGCTAAAAGCACATCAGGGTTGATAACTGATTGTAGAAGACCATCATAACGGGCTATATACCTGTTCGCTTTTCCCATAAGGTCTATGAACTTATGCCATTCTATAGCTTCAATTGGTAATGTATGTGGTATATAGGGTTTCATCTTTGTGACTTATGCATGAGTAACAATAATCTTTGTGACCCAAATATAACAAAATATGAATCACAAATTGTTTTGTGATTCACAAATGAGTTATAAATTTTTAATTCTTAATCTTTGCTTTAATTTTCTCCAACAACACACTTGCCCGCCCATAATCCTACTCTTGATGGCAACTTAAAATTACTACTTCACTTAACACGGACGGTACATAAGCTGCTTTCAAGAATGCTCTGATTTAGTTCTTGTGCTCTTAACAATCTTTCAATCTTTATTGCTAGCCTCTCATCCCTTTGCTTCCACCCTAAACATTAGCTACTCTAAATGCTCATTTTAGTCAGATATCCGTGCTAAAACCGATGGGTGGTGCAACACGTCTGCAACCGTATATCATCTCAGTAGAGTAATAAATCTTGATTAAAAAATAAAAAAATCCAATTTTGTATCCTCATTTCCAAACGCCTTTTTAATTTGTTTAAAAAGTTAACCGTTAACACTTTTGCTTAAATTGTTGTTGACTTCTATTATTTTATAACGCTAACAGGTTAATTAGAGAAATTCAATTATTTAAAACTCAAAGCCGCCTTCCAGAATAAACTTCTGTAAAAACGCATCTACTTTAATATTCACTTTATATTGAGGCATTGTAGTATCTTCTATTTCTTCAAAGTAGGCTTTGGCTTTTTCTTTATTAACTGTTTCTTTGAGCTCCGAGAATCTACCGTATTCGTTTATGTTTTTTACTGTAAGTCCTAAATCCATCATACTCCTTAAGCGTGTTTCGTCTAATCCTAATATGGTTGCTACTTTACGTATTTGATCGTTTTTTGCATTAAATTGGTAAATGTTGATATAATCTTTTAAGGTTTTACCAGCTTCAAGTTTAGCATTACCACGTTGCACATCATGCAGGAACAGATTGGCATATTTTTGCTGCTCTTGTGTTAGCGAGGCAAAAGATTTATGTAACTCGTCCAATGTTTGCTGTAATTCGTCTTTACTGACATCCTTACTGTTTAGTTTTTTGAGATACTTTTCAAAACGGGAGTTCATATAATCGGCGTCAATTTTCCCTGTATCGATTTCTGTGATGTGACCTTCAATTTCATAAGGGACCTCCAAGTCACCACCGCTGCCACCGTTACCCAACAATTCTTTATAACGTAGTACGAGGATGTCATAAATATATTTGTCTAGTGCCAGTGTTATTGTTTTTCTCCCTTTTCCTTTTCCAAAAGTGTATTCTAATTTAGACCAAGTGAAACCCTGCACTTTTGCTGCTTCCAAAAACGCATTATATTCATTAAATAACTTTGCAAAACGCCCCCGTTCCGCTAGGTCATCTGGAAGTTTCTCAAAATTATCAATTCCGGCAAGATTAAATAGTTGCGCAATATCCTTATAAACATTGTTCATTGCCTTTAAGTTAAACGGTAATCGTTCTACAAACAGGCCTGTAGGTTTATCTCCCGAATATAACTTTATAGCCGCATCAACGTTGCGTTCCATGGTATGTGGTTTACGGTAATAGCGTATGGTTCCGTGTGGTTTTTCATCTCTTTTAAAAAGACGGTTTGTACGCGAAAAAGCTTGGATGATATTTTCGTAGGCCATTAGTTTATCCATATATAGCGTATTTACCCACTTACTATCAAAACCCGTCAGCATCTGATCTACCACAATTAAGATATCAAGTTGCTTTTCTGGTTCAGTAGCTATTCTTAAGTATGGAGCTTTATGTGCTAATCTAGAAGCTATATCTTTTTTCATTTTGCCATAGTTGGCTAATTTGAAATCTTGATCATACCGTTCATTATAATCTTCAATGATTTCTATAAGTGCATCTTCTTTATACTCTGAATTACCATTATTGTCTATAGTTGGATCGAATAATGCGGTGACTTTTAGATCTGGTTTTGCATTTTTCAGTAATCGATAATAATTAATAGCATCAGGAATGCTTTGTGTTGCAAATATGGCGTGAAATTTTCCGCCTTGGCTTAAAAGCAACCAATTTTCTAATATATCATCAACTACTGTATGTGTGTGCTCTGCCCGTTCGTATTGTGAGGCAGGCAAAAGGTCTTCTATACCTGTAACGTATTTTCCTGCATTGTTATAGGAGCCAGCCATTTTGACCTCATTCATATACTTTAAAAAGATTTTTTTCTTTTTAGGGTCCTCCAAGGCCTCTTGAACATTATTTGCTTTGGCTTTCTCTAAAGCCACAGCGGTACGCAGGTCCTTATCTTTGTAGGTTAAAACCTTATACGGGTCAAAGCCTAAAACGTTTTTATCTCTAATGCCATCGGCAATACTGTAACGGTGCAATTCGTCTCCAAACACAGTAGCTGTGGTATTCATTTTCTTTTGATTTTCATCTTGTATTGGCGTGCCTGTAAAACCAAAGAAAATTGCCCAAGGAAATGTTTCTTTAATGGTAATTAACATATCGCCAAAAGTGGAACGGTGGGCCTCATCTACAATAAACACCATACGTTTACTGTTCATTATTTTTAAATCTGCGGCATTTAAGCCCCCTTCTTCGTCGTTAATAAGGCTCATTTTTTGGATAGAGGTGACAATTAATGTATTTGCAGGATCGTCACTTTTTAATTTTGTGACTAAAACACCTGTATTTTCTGTAGCTTGTACTTCTTCATTATCATCTGAGAAACCTCTGTATTCTTTAAGTGACTGTGTACCAAGTTCAATTCTATCCATTAAAAATACCACCTTGTCTGCATCTTTAGAGTTAGCGATAAGCTGTGCGCTTTTAAAGCTGGTCATGGTTTTACCAGAACCGGTTGTGTGCCATATAAAACCACCAAGGGCATTTTTACTTTTCCAGTCTGTTTTGGCAACTTTATCGCTTATAGCATTAGCTGCATAATACTGATAGCTACGCATTACTTTAAGCACGCCATCTGAACTATCTGGTACGGTATAGAAACCTATTAGGCGGTGTGCCATTGGAATAGACAACAATGATGTGGCGATATCTGACCAAAGATTAATAGGCTCATTATTAAAATCTGCCCATTGGAAATAGAAATCCTTATTAAAATTTCCATCTGGACCCGGGTTTGCAAAGTATCTGGTTTGCTCTGGCTCCATAGCCACAAATATCTGAACCAGGGAAAATATACCTGTAAACACATTAGCACGAGCGTATTTTTCTATCTGGTTGTAGGCCTGACTTACAGGCACACCACTTTTTTTAAGCTCTATATGGATGAGAGGCATCCCGTTGATAAGTAGCATTAAATCGCCACGACGGTCGCCCAATATATTAGATTTACTTTTATACCGCGGTTGTTGTGCGATTTGGTACCTACTTTGCCCAGCTGCAATTTCGTGGCGGTCGTATATTTTTAGGCTCACCTCTTTACCAAAGTGTAGGGTATCATCAGGATTGTCTCTAGTAATGGCTACTGTTTTACCATTGATAAACCCATTTAATTTTAGCGGTGTGCGTAAGGTGTTTACCTGCTCTATTATTTGTTGCATTTCGCCTTCTGTAAGTGGGTGATCATTAAGACGGTCTATATCGCGGTTATTCTCGAAAAGAATATTTGCCCAGTTATTAAGTAAATCTTTTTCTGTTGGGTTTTTAATGATTTTATTTTCCCAGCCTTTGTGTGTTAAGGCTTCTATAAGGGCTTTTTCAAACTCACTTTCTTTATTGAATATCATAGGTATAAACGGTACTGGTTGGGTTGGTATTAGGAAACAAATAGTTTATTGAGACAGGCTTTTTTGATGTTGTTGAGTTTTTTTAGTTGCATGGTGTGTCCTGCTATAAGTTCATCCAAATTTGTGAAGTATCTTCCAATTTTAAACTGTTCATTTTCACTAGGCAACAAAATATCTATTTCCATAACTTTTGTTTTAGATATGTTGAATCTTGATATTCCCTGAGCTAGAATTTTCATATTTTCTCTGAAAAATTGAGAACGCATGTAGTAGGCTGCATAATGACTATCAACTTTAATTTTAAAACGATATCCAAAGCAAAAACTATTCAAATAAACATTCTTATCATTTTCTAACCATACAGAAGACATTCCAACTTCCTCTGGTGTTTCTGAGGAGGTGGTAAATAGAATATCGCCATACTGAACTGAATTCTGAGTATCATCGATTTCAATTTTTTCTAATTGATTCTTATCTGTAATCTCATTATTGAAAACATTTGTGTAAGGAATGTAATGAGCTGTACCTTTACCAAAGTCATCTTTAGTTTTACCTGAAAGACCAGTAAAAGTACTACCGATATTACCAAGTTGAAAACTTTTCCACTCCCCATCAAATCCTTTAAAACGTATCTCTGGAACGCTTGCCCCATTTTGAGGAAACATTTTGGTGAGCATAGCTTTTTTAAGGTTTTTGAGTTTTGTGAGTTGGGTTTGGTGGTTATTGTTCAAATTATCTAATTGCCATAAGAAAGCGCTTATTAACTCTTGTTCTTTTATTTCTGAAGGAAATGAAATTAACATTTTGGTAATCATTTCCATTCTCACAGAATCCACTGATGATTTTGCGGTCATTGCCAAAACTCTCTTGCCAAAATTTTCAGAAAAATAATAGTAGAAATATTTAGCTGTGAGTTTCTCAAAATCAAACATTCGATAAACTCTTTGATGCAAATCATATTTTCCATTAACATAGTGGTAAACTTTCCCAGTTCCAACACCATCACCAACGGTTAATACCGCCTCCTCGTCGAATAGATATTTGTCACTTTTCTCAATTGTTGCTGACCTTACATAAAAATCATATTCTCCATTCTTAATATTATCTTGCGTATTACTTTTTCCTGTTGATATAGAACATAGGTTCTCAGCATTATCCTGAATCCAATCCTCCGTAAACCCCGCAAACCGCAATTCTGGACTTATCTTTTTTGTTTCCATTTTATGCATTGGTTTTTAAAAGGTTTTTAAACTCGGTGAGGGCTTTTACATCGTGTTCATTTCCTGTAAGGTCGTCCAGTAATTCTGCCAATGAATTTTCGGCTTCATTTATGTCTTGTGCTACCTGTGAGTAGGTGGTAGCATACTTTTCGGCTAGATGTTTTAACTCTAGAGAAAAGGTATCTATAGTTGCGCTCGGTAAGTTGATTAGGGCGTGCACTATTGGTTTAACCCATTTGTGTTCTAGTAGGTTGTTTACTTGCCCATTGGTTAAATTTTCTATGGTTTCTTTGGTTAGCATGTGTAAAGCTGCTTCTTCTTTTTTTACTTCTGCTTTTAGTTCTTTTTGTTCTGTAAGTAGTTGGCTAGCTATTACCAGTTGATACTCTAAGGAATCTTCTGGAAAGCTAAACTCACTTTGCAACTGTACAAGGTACTTATTCACGTTTGTTTTGCTGAAGGTGCCATCTTTATTCGCATCCATAGCATCCCACTGTATTAGTTTGTGCGTTTTAATAAACTGCTCTTTTTCTGGCTTACGTGCTTTATTATCGAGTAGAGCGATATACTTTTTGAGAGCATTTATTTCTTCGGTTTCTACATCTGCATAAACTTCTTTGATTGCTTCGTTTAATTCTTTAACCACAAAAGCATCATTTTTATCGTTTAGTAAATTGCTGTCTTTTTCTTCTTCAGGAAGTGCTTCGATAAGTTCTTCAATCTCTGTAGCAATATTGAGAAGACGGTTTTCTTTTTTAGTTAATGCTTCTAGTTCTTCAGTTAAAAAACGTTCTTGCACAAGGTTAAAAGGCATAATGCGTCCTTTCCATCCTTCTTGTACTTCTACTTCTTTACCCTTTTTCTTTTTTATCACCATATTAGGTTCTACCACACGAGTAGCATTAAAGCCTTCGGTTTGTATGATTTCTAAATCTACATTAATAGTTTCCCATTTATCATCTAATAGTTGGTAAGCATGGTATTTATCTATTAGCTGAATTGGTTCAAGGCGTTTAAAGATATCGTTACTTAAGATGGTTTTTTCTTTATTGATTTTGACTTCGTTTATATTTTTTAATAAACGCTGGTCTAAATACGGCTCAAAGTCGTTGAAAGCTTCGTTATATTGCGCTATAAAATCTTTTACAGTGGCGTGCGAGGTAATACTTTCGGTAATGTTGTCCACTTTAAGTTTTGCGTTGACATCTGATGTTCTTTCAAACAGGGCGTCGCGTAAGCCTGGAAAAGCACTCCAATAGTCCTTTAGTGCATCTATTTCATTTACAGGAATACCACCAAACATTGATGCGTAGATATCCCATTTTTCGGCATTTGGTGATGAATCTACGTATCTAGGAATGTTGAGATTATACTCATTGACACGTATTTCATCGCGCGTTACTACTTTAGAAAACTTCGGTATGGTTTCTCTGTCGCGTACCGTATCTGCAATGCGCTTGATGTCGCTAGCGCGTAGTTTGTTGTTTTTTCCTTCTTTAACAAATCCTTTTGAAGCGTCTATAATGAGCACGTCTGTATGGCTTCGTTTTTGTTTTAGTACAAAAATAATGGTAGGAATACCTGTGCCAAAGAAAATGCCAGCAGGTAGGCCGATGATGGCGTCTATATGGTTGTGTTCAATAAGCTGTTTACGAATATTGCCCTCTTCACCACCACGGAATAGCACCCCGTGTGGTAGTACAATATTCATTATACCATCTGGTTTTAAGTGGTATAAATCATGTAAAAGGAATGCAAAATCTGCTTTTGTTTTAGGCGCCAGTCCAAAACGCGAATATCTTGGGTCTGTCTCTTTGTTGTCTGGAGACCATTTTTGCGAGTATGGTGGATTTGATACTACAGCATCTACATATAATGTATTGTAAGTGTGCGCAGGATCGTTTTCATCAAAGTATGGCCAGTCGTCTTCTAAGGTATCTCCATTTCTGGTTTGTATGTTTTCTGGTAGCATACCACGCATAACCAGGTTCATTCTGGTTAGGTTATAGGTGTTTTGTTTGAGCTCTTGTGCGTAGTACTTGATGTTGTTTTTATCATCCATATACTTTGCAATGCTGTTACCTATATTGATAAGCAAGGACCCGGAACCACTACAGGAATCGTAAATCTGTATTTCATTACGGTCTTTAAGGTGGTCTGATACAATTTCTGACATTAAAACGGATACCTCGTGTGGGGTGTAAAATTCCCCTGCTTTTTTACCGGCATTGGCAGCAAACTTTTCAATAAGATACTCATAGATAAAGCCCAGCACATCATAGTCTTGCCTGCCATCCATAGGGATATCTTTAATAAGGTGTAACAAATCGCTAATAGCTTTGGTTTGTTTTCCTGCTGTTTCCCCTAGTTTACTTAATCCCGTTTCTAATGTTTTAAAGATACCATCAAATAATTTTTTGTGTTTTGGGCTTATTAATCGGCTAAAGGCAGACAAGGCTTCGCGCACATTGGACACGTCAAAGTCTTTACCTTTGCTAATCCAGGTGCTGAATAAATCGTCGTAAGCAATAAAGTAGCCGATGTTTCTCTTTATAAAATCTACTGTCTCAGTATCGGCTTCGTTAAGATCAAGAATATCGTCTGCGGTAAAGTCTTGTTGGCGTAAAAATTGTAATTGTTTTTCTGATAGGTATTTATAAAAGATGAAGCCTAATATATAATCTTTGTATTCGTTAGCTTCAATTTTTGAACGCATTTGGTTGGCCGATTCCCAAATTTTGGCTGCTAGTTGTTGTTTGTTCATTTTTATTCAATGCTTTTAAAATATAAATTCACGGTTCATCGTGACTTTCTATAATATTATTTTTTAGTTTATCTAAAAAGATTGTTAGGTGAATTTCGCGGAAATTCGGGTTCTAGGTCGGTTTGCTTTTACGCTCTGTGAGTCCATTTTTTTGATAGCCATAACCAACGTGTTTTTTTGCTAATCTGTTAATTGCAGCGTAAGCTATGGGTTCAGATTTTGATTAGAGGGTTGATGGCATTTGGTTAGTTAAAGTTTAAAGGATACTAAAGTACATAATATTTATTAATGGATGTTTTAGCTTTTGTTGAAAACTCCTGAATTAGTACAATAGAGGTGATGCAGTCGACACGGCATTCATGTTGAGTCGCACCGATCACACGAATGCTAATGTAGGCTTTCCCATTTTTTGGGGAAGCCTACAAAAGACGGAAGGCTACATAGTTTACAAACTGATTGGCTACAAAACAAAAGCTCTTAAAGCGGCTTGAAAAAGTTCAGATTCTGAAATTTTATGGGGTTGTGCAACGGTTGCCATTGTTGGCATGGGTTTTTATTCTGATTTATTTACTATGTATTCGTAAATCGAAGCAATTATTTGTCTGATTCCGTCATCGAATTTTCCTGTGCCCAATACTTTTTTGAATTTGATTCCGTCAAATTCAGTTTCGAATAGTACTTGTCCTTTTTCAGTCGAAATGTTCAATGGAATTTCCACGTCATATTCCAAGTCATACTCAAACTTTTCAAAGTCTTTTTTCTTAAGAATTACTTGCTTTGTATCAGTCGATTCAAAAAGAGTATTTTCATCAAGTCTTATTATTTTACGAATCTTGTCTTTTTCTTTTATAGTTGTAACTTGAATAATCTCAAATTCTTTCGATTTTTCATCTTCCACAACTTCTAATTTACTCGGTAATATTCTCTCAATTTTTGACTTATCCTTAATTAGTATTTTAGAATACTCTTTACTTTTTGAGTCCTTTATTTTGAAATCAAAATTAGAGTTCTCTGTGATTTTAAAAATTGGTTCAAATATTTTCTTTCTATCTTCAGGACTGTAATTTGAAATTATTTCTGATACATTTTCCTCATCATAATCGTCATCTAAAACTATATTTTGATATTTGTAACCAACATCAATTGCCCAATCTCGTATTTCCTTATTTTCAATTGATTGCTTCATTACTTTGTCAACTGCAAGTCCAATTTCAAAACTCCCGAAATCTAAATCTACCATTCTATAATCCAAGTCAGGTGCAAGTTTTTTAAATGATGCATTTAGTTTTTTCTCATCAGTCATTACTTCCTTAAAGGATTCGAAAAAATCAGCTTTCAAAAAGCTTTTAAATGAAGTTGAAATATTCTTTAAAAGCTCACTCACAAGCTCATTAAATCCAATCGTATCAGAATATTTACTACTCGTTGGTGCTAATTTGATATAAAAGGCTTGTTCACGAAGTGAACGTAAATAAGCTTTAGTTTCAAAGTTTTTTATAAAATCATAGTAGTATGATTGAACTGTTGGCTCGAAATTCAAATAGGAATCTCGAGTAGGAAGGTAATTTTCCGACAAGAATTTACTTTGAGTAATATCAACACCAATAATCTTTCCATTAAAATCTTGCTCAATTTTATAAATGAAATTTTGATTTGAAAAGATTACTTCTCTTAGTGTAGTTTGTTTTGTTAGGTAGTCAAAAATTGTTTGCTCCTCTAGTTCAAGAAGTAAATATATATCGCTAATTTTTAATGTATCAACAAGATAGAGCAGGTAGTGTCTATTATTTTTTATCAGATGAGTTAATATTGGTTCATCCAAATAAATAATGTCTTCAATCTTTTGGAATTGGCTTAAGTCGAAATCTATATTTTTGTTTTGGTTAGTCATTTCGGTTCACAATTTCGAAATTTTCTACGACATTAAACTCTTCTGTCGGGAAAAATGTATAATGCTTTTTGTTATTTCCGCCATATTTTATTCCGTGACTATCGTTAATAATTCCACGAGCAATTTTGGAATAATTAACTCTTTTATTTTTCGACAAGCTCTTTAGCATTTGATTGGCTGAATCAAAGCTGTTGAAAACTGATATCCCCCAAGCAATACACATATCCTGATACTTTGGCTTTAGCAGTACGGCTTGTGGAACAAATGATTTTTCCGAAATATCACTTTCTACGCAACGGAATAAATTCATTTCTCCTATTTCGTTTTGCGATGGGCAGTTTTTTATTTTGTCAATATTTTCTTGAAACTTTAATTTCATTCTATCAATCTTATTTTTTAGCTTGTCTTTCCAACGGTCTTGTGTATCTTGATTAGTGGCGTGTTCGATCACCTAATTTAGCAAATAAAAACCGAATAGAAAATCCGCGAAGATTTTCGTAAGAAAGTTAAAACCAGTCATTAATTATACTTTATTAGGCATAAGTATTTATTTCAGCTTTATGTTTTCTCCTGTTATTGTCTTAATTAATAATTCAGCTGTTTCTAAAGAAATGATTTTTCCTAAAATCATATCGTTAAACTTCGCCTTTATTATTTCAGTCCAATTCTTTTTATTTAATCCACTTATTAAATCTTTAATTTCATCTGTTTCGTTAAATATAATTTCTTGTCCGAATTCCAGTTTTGATATTTGACTTTTAAGATTCTCAAAATTATGCTCAATCTGACTAATTTCCTCTCTAGAGAAATAATCATATTCTTGTTTGATTTTACTTTCCCTAAAATACCATTCGATTAACTCAATAAAAGGTTCAAAAAAGTAACTTTTAAAAAGCTCTTGCCATTCATTATAATTTCCACTAGCTTCATACCATTCATAGGCTAATTCGATATAAAAGTTCGTAAATTTTCTTTCTATTTCAAATTTATCTTTTATTTCAAAATAAGCAAATGCTCCTTGAATTTCACGGGTTGATAATGTGTCAATAAATTCAGCACTTTCTTTATATCTATTATGAGATTTTTTTACTTCAATTCTTTTATTGTTTAAATCTTTAAAATCCTCACTAATTCTCTCTAAAGTTCTATTTGATATTGGTTGTTCATAAAGAAAATTGAAAAACTGTGTTATTTTTATTTGAAGATGGTTTCTATCAGCATATCTAATGTCAGAAGCGTAAGTTGCAATTTTATCTGTTATTTCGTCTAAATCAAGGTTTCTCATTTTTCATATTTTGCACAACTTGTATACACAAGCACCAAACACACCTATTCAATTTCAAAAGGAAGGCGTACTTTCTGGTGCTTTTACCTTCGTAATATAATCCAATATTCCCATCTCATGAAATTGATTCTCAATATTTTTAATTATGGGATTCACCTGATTGAAATCATATTGCTTTTCAATTTGCTAGGCCCAACACCCCCAGAGAACTAAAAAGCCAATCAAAGCTTAGAAGGTTTAATTGAACAATTACAGAACGGGTATCTATAAATAGGCATGGCGTAT
The DNA here is from genome assembly GCF_014062315.1 of Gelidibacter maritimus. Taxonomy (GTDB): domain Bacteria; phylum Bacteroidota; class Bacteroidia; order Flavobacteriales; family Flavobacteriaceae; genus Gelidibacter; species Gelidibacter maritimus. The sequence continues at coordinate 25,639 of NZ_JACGLT010000007.1, read as the reverse complement.
CAACGCTATAGATACTCCATAGATACTCCATGGATACTCCATGGATAGTGCATGGATAGTCCATGCGATGATATCACTCGCTTATTTCACATTTTTGCGTCCTCAAAAATACTTACATATATCCATTGTTCCTATAAGTAGAACTACGTAATTTTCATACTATTATTTAAATTATGCCAACGTTCTTCCTGTCAACAAAAAAGCCTTTACAGTTAAGTAATAGCTTTCATTTTATTCGGTGAATTTCGTTTCTTGTATTCCAGAACACTCCTATTCTGATAATTTATCTCTTTTAAGTAATTCATATGATCAAATATTGAATGTTTCACTAATTATCATTAAATACAAAATCAAAATCAAATAGTTCTTTCGGGGCAACTTGTAAACCCACAGACAATTCATAAATAGTAGATAATTGAATATTTACCTCTCCTTTTTCATATTTGGCAATATCACTATAGTCAAGATTGCATCTTTGAGAAAGTTTCCTTAAACTAAGGTTTTTATCCTTGCGAAGCGCCCTTATTCGTTTCCCAAATTGAATTTGAAAATTATCTTTATTATTACTTTTTGCCATATGCAATTGCAATGTGGCCAAAATCTTAATAAAAAATGTGGGTGAAATAACCCACAATTAAAAAAGATTTATTATATTAGCCAATAATATTTTAATTTTGCGATTCTTCATGATAAAATATTGAAGCATTCGCTTTGAGTCTCGTATCAGAAAACTGGTAATTTAAAGGAACGAGATGATAAGTAGATGCTCACGTCAACTGGCGTGGGCTCTCTTATTGTTCCTCGGTATACCAGTACCCCTGATGCAGTAAGTTGAGTTCCACGCCTTTTCGTTTCCATACCTCAAGGGCGTTACTCCACTTACCAAAAATCATTTGATCTCTGCTTATGCATATGTAAATGATAAATAGTATAAAATTTAATTGCGGAATTTGCCTATGGTTACACATCATTATTGAGACAATACAAAAGGAGTTTGCAACAAACACCTCGCTATCGCCAATTGCAAGCTCTAAAATCCCCTAAGAACAAGGCAGCACTATAAACAACAGTGCCACATAGCGAACTATTAGAATTAGTCTTTAGGATAGCTGCCGCTATGCGAAAAACCATATGCGGCAACTTCCTAATTTAACTTTAAAAATTGAAGCCTATGCACTTATTGTAGTCACAAAAAAAAAAACCTCCTTACAAATGTTGGCACAATCGTTCCGGAGGTCAAATTAACTAATATAACAATTACTTTAGCAAATTTATGACATTAAAACATATAACCCAATGCAGGCGCCTTTTATTGTTTTTGATTTTTGTAACACGCGTCACTTCTTATCCCCCATTAATAGCCAAACACACAACGGCGCTTGCATTTTTTAACAATAAACCCATGGAAAACCCACTTCAGAGAGCGCGTACCATCCTTGTATTAGATGATGATACCCAAAATCTGAAAGGGTGGTCATCAATACCGGCACTGCAAAACTATAGATCGTGAAAAGACGGAAATATTGCAACTAATGCCACATAACAAAATATTAGAATTAGTCTTTGGGAAAGGGCTGCCACAAACTGGAGATTTGCTAACATTAAACGGCAGCCCCGCTTCCCTAAATAATAACACCAATTGCCTATGACATAACAAAAAACAGATAACAAAGCCGTAACGCATAAAACGGCACAAAAAAAAGCCCGCTCCCAGTTTACCACGACATCGGAGCAGGCCAACAGTTAAAATTAATCTATCACTTTAACCATTACAAAACTATGATAAAAAATTATAAATCAGTAAGGAGGCGGCGCATTTTTGTCAGCTGTCTCTTCTTCCTTAGTGTTTCCCTGACTCTATCTGCGCAGGACCTGTTGGTCTCCGGCCAGGTTACTGATGGGCAGCTACCCATATCTGGCGCAAATGTGCTTATTAAAAATACTACAAATGGTGTAGTAACAGACTTTGATGGGCGTTATACTATTACAGCCAGACCAACTGATACGCTGCAAATATCCTATTTGGGATATACAACGCTTACCATCCCCATAAACAACCACAGCACCATCAATGTTACCTTACAAGAAGATGCTACCGCATTAGGAGAAGTACAAATCAACGCTGGCTATTACAGCACTACCGACCGTGAGAAAACGGGAAGTATTGCGCGGATTACGGCTAAGGAGATTGAATTGCAGCCGGTTAATAATCCCTTAGGCGCCATGCAAGGCTATATGTCAGGCGTAAATATTGTGCAAAATACAGGCGTGCCCGGTGGTGGTTATGATATTCAAATTAGAGGGAAGAATTTTATCAATGGTGGGACCGATCCTCTTTTTATTGTTGATGGGGTTCCTTTTAGTTCACAGTCATTAGGAGCTACTGAAGTATCAGGACTTATCCTAAGGGGAAATATAAGTCCGCTAAATTCAATTAACCCGAATGACATAGAAAGCATTGAGGTTTTAAAGGACGCAGATGCCACGGCAATTTATGGATCCAGAGGAGCCAATGGAGTGGTTTTGATAACCTCAAAAAAAGGGATTGTAGGAAAAACACAACTACAAATAGATTTCAGCAATTCTTTGGGACAAGTATCCAATTTTGTTGAATTAATGAATACTGAACAATATTTGGAAGTACGCAGAGAAGGTATCATAAACGATGGATTTGAAGCATATCTTGACAATCCATCATTCGATTTTGCTTGGCCCGATCTAAAGACCTGGGATCAAAATCGTTATACGGATTGGCAAAAAGAATTAATCGGAGGTAATGCACATCGAAGAAATGCACAGTTAAGACTTTCAGGAGGAAATCCACAGACAAGGTATTTGATTAGTGCAGCTCATCAAAATGAAAGCACAGTATTCCCTGGAAAATCGAATTATAAAAAAACCTCAGTCCACAACAATATCAACCATCATTCACAAGGAGGTAAATTCACGATTAATCTTTCAACTATATATACCCATGAAAAAAATTCGTTACCTCAAGAAGACTTTTCTTATTCAGCTTACACTCTCGAACCCAATGCTCCTAAACTTTATAATGAAGTTGGTGAGTTGAATTGGGAAAACAATTCATGGGACAATCCTTTGGCTTCTTTACTTGAAGAGTACAGAGCAAATATAAACTCCCTTAACGCAAATACTTATATTTCATATAAGCTAATGCCCAACTTAGAGTTTAAATCTAGTCTGGGGTTTAACAGCTACAGGTTAGATTCTTTCAAAACTTTACCAAGTTCGGCAACAAATCCAGCTTTGGGATTCATTCCCCAAAATTACTCAAACCTTACTACAAACGCTTCCCAAAGACAATCCTGGATTGTGGAACCTCAGCTTCAATGGAAACACCAATGGAAAAAAATTAAGCTGGACATTCTGTTTGGAACAACATTTCAAAAGGAAACGAACAAACAATTGGTCCAAAAAGGAACCGGTTACCCCAATAACAGCCTATTGCGTAATCTAGCCGCCGCAGAGATTGTGAAAGTTCAACGAGATATGGATGGCGAATATAGTTACACAGCCGTTTTTGGACGAATAAACTTAAATCTTGATGAAAGATACATTTTAAATCTCACCGGACGGAGGGATGGCTCCTCTCGGTTTGGACCAGGCAGACAATTTGGGAATTTCGGAGCCGTGGGTATAGCTTGGGTATTTTCCGAAGAAGACATATTTAAAAACAATACTATTTTAAGCTTTGGAAAGTTTCGAGCGAGTTATGGTATCACAGGTAGTGATAACATTGGTGACTATAAGTTTTTGAACACTTACAACATTACCGGTTATGATTATGATGGCACAACCGCGCTGCAGCCCACAGGGATATTCAATCCGATTTTCGGCTGGGAATCCAATAAAAAATTAGAAACTGCCATAGAACTGGCTTTATTAAAAGACAGAATCAACCTCACCACTTCATGGTATCGCAACAAATCCTCCAACCAACTCATTGGCATACCATTAGCAGCAACCACCGGTTTTTCACAACTTACAGGAAACTTTGATGCAACCGTAGAGAATACAGGTTTTGAAATGGATATACAGACCGTCAATTTAAAAACTAATTATTTAAAATGGTCAACCTCCTTCAATATCACGTTACCCGAAAATAAGTTGGTAAAATTCGACGATCTAGAAAATTCAACTTTCGCCAACCGTTATGTCATCGGACAACCTCTTACAATTGTAAAATTGTATCATGCCTTGGGTGTAAACCCTGAAACTGGGATATATCAATTTAAAGATTATAATGGGGATGGGAATATTAGCAGTTTAGCAGACAGACAATGGGCAAAAGACTTAGCTCCTGAATTCTATGGAGGCTTTGGTAATACCCTCAGTTACGGCAATCTGACACTTAACGTTTTCTTCCAGTTTAAAAAACAGCAGGCATTCAACCTGATGCGGTTTTCTACAATCCCTGGATACAGAAGAAATGCACCTGTAGACTTATTCGACAGATGGCAACAGAATGGAGATATTAAAGCTATCCAAAAATCATCTGGTGGCTTCGGAATGGGTGTGGATACTGGTTCATTACAACAAGATAGTAGCGCAGCCGTTTCGGATGCCTCTTTTATAAGACTTAGGAACATTTCCTTAAATTATAAAGTACCTCAAATAAGCAATAACTTGGACATTAATGTTTACCTCCAGGGACAAAATTTACTGACTTTCACAAATTATAAAGGTCCCGACCCAGAGTATCCCAGTTACAGCCGCTTACCTCCTTTAAGACAATTCACCTTGGGTATGAAAATAGCCTTTTAACTAAAACTCACATAACAATGAAAATAAAACACAACAGAGACATAAAATTCAATAAAAAGCTCTCCATGAACATGTGCAACATCCTTAATCGATGGACATTGTTCTTTTTCGTAATGTTCTCGTTAGGTTGTTCCGAATTCGTTATAGTTGACGCTCCAAAGAATTTATTGACATCAGATATTGTTTTCAAAGACAAATCGACAGTTGAATCAGCTTTAGCAAATATTTACTATAAAATGAGGGAAAAGGGTATGGTTTCTGGCGATTTTGGACTGACCACCACTATGGGGACATACAGTGATGAGCTTGATTATTTCGGTTCTGATACTGAGTACCAGAACTTATATCACAACAATGTCATGACTAATAACACCAAAATATTAGGATGGTGGAATCACGCCTACAACCTTGTCTATAGTGCAAACGACATCATTGAAGGTTTAGAAAACTCAGAAACTTTGTCCTCTTCTGACAAACAAATATTTCTGGGACAGTCATTGTTCGTACGCGCTTATATCCATTATCTATTGACTAATATCTTTGGTGATATCCCTTACATAACCTCCACCGATTATTTGGAAAATAACAAGATGTCCCGCATGTCTATATCTGAAGTAAATTCGCAGATAATTACCGATCTTGTTAATGCTACCTATTTTCTCAAAGATATTAATGCTATCGATGGAGAACGGGTCTGGCCGGGTTATCATGCCGCCATGGCATTATTAGCAAGAATGTATCTCTATAATGAACAATGGGAATTGGCAGCATCAACCGCTACTGTACTAATCGACAAATACAGTTTGGAAGAAGATGTGAACGATGTCTTTCTTAAAAAATCTTCAGAAACCATTTGGCAGCTTAAACCAGGCGAACACCCACGAAATACCCAAGAAGCTAACCAATTGATCATACGAAATATTCCCGGTCAAAAATATGCTCTTTCCAATTCATTATTGGATGATTTTGAGGCTGGGGACTTAAGATATGCTAAATGGGTGGATAGTATTTCTGATGCAGAAAACAACATAACATTATATTACGCCAATAAGTATAAAGCGAATTTTGGTGAATTGGAATCATTGGAATATTCTATAATCTTTAGATTGGCGGAACAGTATCTCATTCGGGCAGAGGCAATGGCCAATTTGGCAAATAAAGCTGCCGCACAACAGGACTTAAATACAATAAGAAACAGAGCAGGCCTACCCCCTACTCCTGCCAATACGGTTAATGACCTCTTGGATGCTATTTTACATGAACGACGCGTGGAACTATTTGCGGAGCACGGCCAGCGCTGGCTTGATCTTAAACGTACCGGTCGTACCCATGAAACTTTAAAAGACTTAAAACCTTATTGGCAAACAACCGATGTGCACCTTCCTATTCCAGAAGCTGAATTGGAACTAAATCGGAATTTACAACCCCAAAATGACGGTTATTAACGTAATAAAACATATTATGAAAAATATTGCATTAATCTGTTTATTGATAGGACTTAACATAAAGTTATCATTTGGTAATATCCAGACAATTATCGATCCGTCATCAACTTCAGAACAAGCCGCGAAACAACCATTTTTGACCACCTTAATGAAGAATGGGGACCTATTTCTGAACATACCACACCAATTACTGGATACGCCCATGTTGTTTGTAAGGTATGATCAAAGTATGGAACGAAAATTCATGCAAGTGGAGTGGTCCTTGCATAAAGATAAAATTCTATTAAAAGTCCCACCAATACATTCATCTGCTGGAAATATTTTGCCTTTAAAACCGAATCTTGCCCTGAGTGAAAATATTCTATCTATCTTTCCTGTGGAGCCTCAGAAGAACTATAAAGACATCTATACGGTCAACATCACCAATCTTGTTCTTAATCAAGTCATTGAATGGACTTCTGATTTTACAGAAAGCATTGTGCCACAGATCTCCATGCTTATGGATGTTAAAGGTTTGGAGAATGAAGTGATTATAAAAACCCAACGGGGAATAATTCTTAACCAATCTAAGGTTTCTATTCCTGTATTCTTTGGTTTTTGTGCCTTACCAAAACCTATGGAGTCTAGGCGGTATGATTATCGAATGGGCTTTTTTACTGAATTAGCCACAGTGAAAAACTTTGATACCAACAACAGAATAGCTAATATAACCAGATGGAGACTTCAAAAAAAAAATAAAGACCAATTAATTAGCGTCCCGATTAAGCCAATTACTTTCCTAATGTCACCTGAGATTCCAAAAAAATGGCGCCCATATATTAAAGCTGGAATAGAGGAGTGGTTGCCGGCATTCAAAGCAGCAGGATTTAACAATGCGATTGTCGTAAAGGAAGTTGAAAGCTTAGATAATTGGGCGTTGCATAGTATCAGTAATTCTGTTGTACATTGGGGACAAAAAAGATATTTAAGAGGTTTTGAAGATTCACGAGGTAGCACCATTTCTAAAATTATCGATCACAGGTCTGGCGAGATTTTAAAAGCTGATATTCATTTGGGTTCTTCCCTAAAATCCCTGACCGACAATTATTTCATCAGGGTTGGTCCTATGGACAAAAGGTCGCAAAAGTTTCCTTTTCCAGATGATCTTTTAGGCTCTTTGATCCAAGAATTAACTGCACACGAAGCAGGGCATGCGGTAGGAATAATGGATGGTAATTTTGGAGAATATAGCTATCCTTTTGAAAAAATGAATGATGTAAAATGGCTTGATACTATGGGCTATACTCCAAGTGTCATGAACTATACACGATATAATAACATCGTCCAACCCGAGGATAGCATTTCACCATCATTACTGATTAAAAAAGTGGGACCCGCGGATATTTACAATATTGAATGGGCCTACACCGAGTTCTCAAAGAGCATATCTGAAAATGAAAAAGAAGAAACATTGGAAGGAATGGTTAGATTACAGGATTCAATACCATGGTACCGTTATAACAATACTTTGTTTGAAATTATCGGTCCAGCGGCATCTAATGAGGTCGTTGAAACAAAAGATCCAGTGCGAAGCACTAATATGGCACTCAAGAACATCAAACGAGTTATTGCGCTATTGCCAATTGTGTGCAGTGATCAAAAAGATAATGCCAGATTGGAACGTCTATATAAAAAGACTCTTAAATTGTGGTGGAATCATATGAAACACGTATTGACTCTTATTGGAGGCTATGACATCCACTATAAGTCCATCAATCAACCAGGTAAGCTTTACACCCCAATTAATTGGAAGATTCAAGAAGAAGCACTTGATTTTCTATTAGAGAATGTATTCGATCCACCACATTGGTTAACAGAACCGGAATTTGAAGTAAGAACAATGTATTCAACTTATCCAGATTATGTTGTCTCCTATCAACAACAATTGCTTATAGATATGCTCGATGCCGCAAGATTTAAACGATTGAATTATCTGGAAACATTATCCGATCATAAAGGTTCTGTTCGAGATTATTTAACCAAACTTCAAACAGGACTTTTCAAAGAACTAAGTGGTAATGTCGTAGCTAAGAATCGACGGAAACAAGAAATACAAAAGACTTATATTGATATGTTAGTCATGGTGTTAGAAAAAAAACGAATGACTTTTGATGCTGAATCAAAATATTTTGATTATCCTGATTATATAAAAGGTCATATTATGGAGCAATTACTAATTTTAAAAGCGGAGATAGTGGGCTGGCTTAATAATAACAAAGATGCACCTACAGTTGGTCATTGGGAGTTTTGCTTAAAAAAACTTAATACATTATTATAAATAAAAGTCGGTTGATTGTGCTCAATAGAAAATAAGCTTTACATAAACCATTTGTTGAAAACAATCATAAAAGGGCGCCTTCAATGAAGGCACCCTTTTTTATTAACCATTCTTAATGATCAATCTTTACGCAATGCAATACTTTCGGTAGTTGGTTGTGAATACAACTGTTTACCCATAAACTCACATGCATTCTCCCCTACCGGTCCACATTCATCTCCGATTACCACGGACTGCCAACCAAACAATGGGTCAAAGTAGTGTGCAATTTGATTATCAGAAGTGGAATTTGTAGCAAAAGCGAAGCTCACGGCCATGACTATAACCAAGAGCGGTAAAATAAATTTAAAAACTTTAGTTTTCATAATACTTATATTAATAAATTATGATCTACTCTGTTTTACAGGTTTTCGATCTTCCCCTGTCACTACGTAGTAATATTTTAATTGAGATTATATTTCTGCTTCCTTTGAATTAGAATTCCGATTAGTGCGATCAAAAAAAAGAAACTATTAAAAATTAAATGATCCTTCCACCCTAACGCTTGCAACACCCCACCACATGAACAAGGAGTATTGGCTGCAGAATTTAATATGATAACGATATAAACTGTGAACAATATCATGAGGAAAAGTGACATATAGAGCCCCAAAAGGCGGGTTTTTACAAAACATAATAAACTGGCAATAAGCAGTTCTGTCACAACTACCACCCAAGACAACCAACCTGCCACTGGCCTCAACAATGTAGCCTGTCCCAATTGTATTTGAAACGTTTTAAAATCCAAAAGTTTACTCACCGCTGCATATACAAACAACAGAACGAACAGTAAACTGACCATCCACGGTATTTTTTTAGTAAAGGATTCTGGAACTCTCATATCATTTGATTTGATATGGTAAAGTTCGGGACATCTATTTGATTATAAGGGAGTAATTTTTGTAGAAAAGGGATTAAAAAATTGAAGTAATTAATAAAATCCTATACATTATTCATTTTGCGCATCTCGCTTGGCGAATGTCCATAGGCGTTTTTGAACGCTCTTGAAAAATGAGGCAAACTTTTGAAACCGGTCATTTCGGCAATACTTTTAAAGAGGCGGTCGCTGTAGAGCACCATCATCAATGCCTTTCTCAGACGCTCCTCAATCAAAAACTTATGGACCGTAGTGCCGTATAACTCCTTGAAACCATACTTGAGCTTAAATTCGTTGGTTCCAAGTTGTAGTGCAAATTCTTTAAGCGATGGAAAGTCATCCTCTAGATTGGCAAGAATCATGTCGTGGGCTCTTTTGATTTTTTGAATATCCTCCAAACTCAATCGTACTTTTGACTTTTTCAGTAAAGCGGTCCTGTCTTTTAAAGACCTCTTGTTTCCTTTAAGCTTTACTTTATTGATCTTACCAGAAATCCCAGATTGAAGTTTCTTTTGATAATTGGTATGGTGAATGACGGTGATAAGTGTGCGATAGCCTTGTGCATTTTTATAATATCTTGAGACATATACAGTTTTAGGTATCTCAAGGCCGCCTTTGGATTTGAATACCAAGTCGACGGAGGTATCATAGGCGCGCCTCTTTGCGCACTGCTGAAAAACATTTTTCCATTTTTTGACAGAACCCTCCGTTAAAAGTGCTTCAAAAGGTCGGTCAATGATATTCCTTTTACGGCGCGACAGGGTTTTACAAGCTAGCTTATTAACCATCTCAACCATTCCATGTTCATCAATGATGAAACTCATTTGAACAACATCCAAAATGGCAGCATTCCGATTGACATAACCCTGATGGATCAAAACGTCTTGAAACTCTTCTGCCAAAACATTAAAACCAAGGATAAAAGACTCAAGAATGTCATTATGTTCTGAGCGTTTGATTCTTTGGTAATAACTTCCTGATAACATTTTTAATAGCATCACTCTAAGTGAAGATAGTCTTTGTTCTATATGTTCTTCCATGGTAGCGAGCTTTTAAAAAATTTACCTGAACCTATTCAAAAATTTAATAGCCTCTTTATGGTTCAAAAACGATTTTGTAGGTATGGTAGGCGCATTGGTTGTTACATATATGTCGGATAACATTTCTGAAACTGGAGAATCAATAACAAAGGCAACGGCATTAACAAAAGCGGATCCTTCTAAGGATAAATAGGCACGTGCTGCTTTATTTATTCCCTGTATGGCCCTAATGTCACAAAGTACGGGCATAAATCGCCCTGCCTGTAACTGAAGTCGATCTTTTACTATACGGACCGATCTTGAAATGTCCAGGTCAATGTTCTTGTATATGACATGTACTATTCCATCAATTATCTCATAGGTTGCATAATCATTTTCAGCTAACATAATTAAGCATTTTTAAAAACTGGCAAACTCAAAATTACTAAATATACTATTGTTTTATTTAACCTATCAGGAGGGAGGATTAGCAAATAAGGATTAAAAACTTGCCTAAAACGGATAAATGTTTGACTAATCGGGATTATAGTTAGGTTAAATCCTACAAAATCGACCAAAAGATATTAAATTTTATCCCACATAAAAAATAAAAATCATGGCAAAAATCCAACACAACAACTTTTTAGATTCTGTAAATGATGTATTTACAGATGCAAAAAAGGCCGGCGTTCTACATTTATACGCCGACGGCAATCAGTTTTCCGGACGCACCATAAGCGTTGAAAACAATTCATTATTCCATTTTGGAACGACGGGATATTTAGGATTGGAACAAGACCCTCGTTTAAAAGAAGCGGCGATTACTGCCATTGACAAATATGGCACGCAGTTTCCGCTATCAAAGTCCTATATCTCCAACCCGCTTTATAAAGCGTTGGAAGAAAAGGTGTACGGTATGTACAACCATCCGATTGTGATTACCAAAAACAGCACCCTCGGGCATTTAGGCGTCATCCCGAGTGCTGTCAAAGATCAAGATGCCATTATCCTGGACCATCAGGTACACTGGAGTGTGCAAAGTGCGGCAAAAATCTTAAAAACAAGAAGTGTACCTATTGACATGATTCGCCATAACGATCTGAACATGTTGGAGGATAAAATCAAACGCCATTCGAATGGGAGACGAAAAATTTGGTATATGGCCGATGGTATTTATTCAATGTTTGGAGATTTTGCACCGGTTAAGGAATTAAAAATGTTAGGCGACAAATACCCACAATTGCATCTCTATTTTGATGACGTCCACGGAATGAGCTGGATTGGAAAGAATGGCTCTGGATATGTGATGAGTGAATTGGATGAACTTTCAGAAAACATGCTCTTGTTCGGGACCCTGAGCAAAACATTTGGTGCCAGTGGCTCGGTTTTGGTATGCCCCAATAAAAAAATGCATCAAGAAATAAAAACCTTTGGAGGTCCACTAACATTTTCCGCTCAACTTGAACCTGCTTCGGTTGCTGCCGCCACGGCCTCGGCGGAAATTCATTTAAGTACTGAAATCTATACGCTTCAATATGAGCTGGAACAACGCATCGCCTACTTTAATGATCTTATTCATGAGACGACATTGCCTCTTGTAGACAAAAACAATTCGCCTGTATTTTATATAGGAACAGGGATGCCAAAAACAGGCTACAACTTTGTGAACCGTTTAATGAAGGAAGGATATTATACAAATCTTGGGTTATTCCCTGCCGTTCCAGTTAAGAACACAGGGGTAAGAATAACGATATCTCTTCACAACCAAAAGGAAGAAATTAAGGGACTTGTGGATGCCATGGCTTACCATTTACCAAAAGCACTTGAGGAAACCCACACCGATCTCAATCGTGTCCATAGTGCCTTTAAGATGGAGCGCAAGCCAAAACCAAAAAAACAATTAACAAGCACAAATCTCAATTTTGGCATGGAAACTACAATAACTAAAATTGATAAAGCCCTTTGGAACTCCCATATAGGTCAGAATGGCATCCATAACTGGGACGGCCTACTTTTTCTCGAACAGACATTTAGGGGAAATCAATTAAAGGAGCACAACTGGGACTTTTACTATATTTTGATCCTTGACGAAAACGAGAAACCCGTTTTGGCTACTTTTATGACAGTGTGCTTATGGAAGGATGATATGTTCGCGAATGTAGTGGCATCAAAGACCATTGAAAAAGAACGTCTATCAGACCCTTATCATTTAACCTCAAAAGTGTTGTCATTGGGCTCCCTTTTTACCGAAGGAGAACATCTTTTTATAGACGAAGCACATCCTTTAAAGAATGATGCCCTCATAATGTTGATGAAAAACTTGGAAATATTGGAATCAGAGGCTGGTGCCCAGATGATTGTTTTACGTGATTTTACTGAAGCACACAGTTTACACAACTATTTTCAGGGCCAGGGCTTTGTTCGGATCCAAATGCCAAAGGCCTGCGAAATACACTTAGCAAACAACGAGTCGATAGAGCGCTATACTTCCAAACTTTCCGCAAGAAACAAAAGACATTTGAGAAAGGAAATTTTGGCCTATGAGCCCCGGTTGAACATATCTGTCCTACAGGAACTGGATTACGATCAGGTATCTCAGGTGTATAAATTATACACCAACGTCCAACAACATAATTTAGGTCTAAACACCTTTGTTTATCCCGAGAAACTATTCCTGCACATGTCTGAGCACCCCAATTGGGAATTTATAATCCTGTCCCCTAAGGACACGCCCCAAGAGATCATAGGCGTGATGTTCTGCTATAAAAACAAGCTGACCTATGTGCCTTCGTTAGTGGGGATGGATTACGACAAACTCAATCTTTACCACACTTACCGGCAATTGTTATATCAAACCATAAAAAGAGCTATCGATCTCAGTTTCCAACGTATTAATATAGGACTGACAGCTTCTTTTGAAAAAAGAAAACTTGGAGCCACAGTGGCAGACAACTACGCTTATGTTCAAACTTCTGACAACTTTACTTTGGAACTCATCGGCCTGATGGAATCCAAATAATTAGAAAAAGTGATAGTGTTTAAATATGAATTATCAAGAATTTATATCGGAATTTGAAATGCACCTCGATGCCCTAGAAACTAGAACCGATGATGTTTTATATAAAGCAGAACACGGCATTTCCCGTACGGAGAAATACATCAAATCACTACGCCAAAAGGTTGTTGAAATAGGTTTTAAAAGTAAGGAAGAGGAAATCAGCTTTTTCAAGCATATCAAGCCCCAAATCTTCAGTAAGCTCATTTATTATGTGAAACTTTTTAATATTGAGAGCAAACGCCCTAGGAGCAGTTCCAAATTCCAGATCAAATATCTCAATGAACACATCAACAAATTACAGGTGTACTTTAATGACAACCTAGAGTTTTACCACTATTATCGGAGAGGTGCCACCACACTGGATGCGGAATATTTCACCAGGGGCAAGTCAGATCTAAGGATGCCCACGGAATCCTATCATTTTTTTATAGACGATCAATTTGCCACATCCCAGGACAGTACCGTGGCCATGATCATGGCCTACGACATGCTTATTGTGTATTTAAAACAGGAAATTGAAAAATTGGAATCCAATAATCATGTAAATCATAATGTCATGAAAAACACATCGTCAAAACTATTTTGGACGGGAAACAAAACCGAATTAATTGAATTGATCTACGCCCTACATAGTAGTGGTGCAATTAATAGTGGTACGGCGGACATCAAAGAACTGGCTTCAGTATTTGAGCAGATGTTCAAAATTGATCTCGGCAACTACTACCACACTTTTATAGAAATCAGAGCTCGAAAATCGAGTAAAACTAAATTTCTGGATAAACTGACCGACTCCCTGAACAGACGGTTTGAAGACTCCGACGAATAATCCCTAGGTCATCCCAACTTGGGAAAAATTAATCCATCGCTTTCTGCATAGCTTTTGATACCGTTTAAAGGCAGAATCTCTGCACTTCTTTGTCGATATCCAATAAAACTCGTCAAATTCTATGACAATAATTCTTTCCCACCTCTGGACGGACTATTGATGCTTTGACAATAAAAGCCATCAAATTTGCATAACGAAAGTCAAATCGAAGATTCACGAACTCGTATTTATTAAAATATTTAAAGTCGTGAGCTAAATCAAGTCAGGGGCTATCACTTTTGTTGACATCAATGCGATAGTCCCTTTCACTAAAACCCTTTTATTATGCCGACAAGTATTATTACCACCGATGACCTTCGGGAATTCAAAATGGAATTGCTCGATGCCATTAAAACCCTTTTAGCCAAACAATCTAAAGGGCAATTAAAAAGATACCTCAAATCTTCTGAGGTTATGGATTTGCTACAGTTAAGCCCAGGAACCTTGCAAAATCTTCGTATCAATGGCACCCTACCCTACAGTAAAGTTGGTGGGATTATATACTACGATGCCGAAGAAATACAGGAGGTTCTTACAAAGAACCGGATACAGCACGGATTAAATTCTTAGGTCATGAACTACATAAAGCTACTTAATGCGGCTTTTGAAAAATTCTTTGTTGATGACCGTCTCAAGCCAACACATATCAGCCTTTACCTGGCATTGTTTCAGGAATGGAACTGTAACCGCTTTGGCGAAATCTTCAAGGTGAACCGCAGAGACCTGATGACCGCTTCAAAAATAGGGTCAAAATCCTCGTATCACCGATGCATCAGGGACCTCCACGATTGGGATTATCTCTCCTATATTCCTTCCAATAGTCCTTACAAAGGCAGCAAAATACAGATGTCAGTGTTATGGGTCGACGATGACAATGTCAAGGAACAAAACAATGCTGATTTGGAACAGGTTGATGATGGGTACCGTCCCAAAAATGAACCTGCTCAGGGACAGTACAGTCCCTTATTGGAACAGATAGCGGAACACTACCATCCCAGGACAGAACCCAAGTTGGGACGGTATGGTCCCAGACGGAGACTTATAATGGGATCTACTATAAACAATACCAAACAAGTAAACAATAACAAACAGCCAAAGGACTGGCAGACGGTTATTGATATTTTTGTTGAAAAAGGTTTTCATGCTGATGAAGGAAAAAAATTCTTCGAGTATTACGAGAGCCGGAATTGGAAAACAGGTGATGGCAACAGCATTCGAGATTGGCGTGCCCTCGCCAGTCATTGGATGGAAAAAGCCGAGTTATTCAAAAAAGACAGCAATGCAAACACAAAACCACCGTCCAAATTTAGGGACAACTTAAAAACCACCAAATACAAAGATTATGGCCAACCCCTCTAAAATTATCGAAAATGACGTAGAATATTCATTGGGTACGTTTGATGGCAAAACCGTGATTTATGATTTTGACCTGATCCTAACCTATTTATCCGTAAAGGGAAAGTTATTATTTGGTGACCACTTCAAAATTTACGAAGAAGACCTTGAAATTATTAGCAAACTATGCCATTATTTTATCAAGGACAGGACGTATTGCAAAAAAATGGATATAGATCCTACTAAAGGCATTCTTCTTTCAGGCCCCGTGGGATGCGGAAAAACGACATTGATGCGACTTTTAAGACATATCGTACCTCTGCAAAGACCGTATGAAGTTATTCCTTGCCGCAATATAGTGTTTAGTTTTAATCACCTTGGCTTTAAGACCATCGAAGATTACGGCAACAGTAAATCCTTCTGTTTTGATGATCTCGGCATAGAGCCTGCAGGCCGATTTTATGGAAAGGACTTAAATGTCATGGGTGAAGTGCTGTTATCCCGATACGAACTGTACCTGGATTCGAATAAAAGAATTAAAACGTACGCTACCACCAATCTCGGCGCCGATGAACTTGAAGAACATTATGGTCACCGGGTACGGAGCAGAATGCGGGAATTGTTTAATTTAATGGCCTTTGATGAAAGGGCAATTGATAAGAGAAAATGATTTATTTATGCCATGATTTGTAGATGATTACTAACTCTATAACAAATTGCGTCACTATTTCCCTTAAACGTTTGGTAAGCAAAAAATAAATCGCTTTCATAATCAATATTTCATTATTGTCAATAAAATTACTTGTGCAATGGCCTTCGCGTTCCGATTGCTGGATAGATACGCATGCTCATCTAAATTACTCAAAAAACCCATTTCCAAAAGTAATGAAGGACACTGGTCTACAGTCTCCCGTAACACCTGAAAATTCCCAAACTTCACACCCCTACTCTCAAATCCCAATTTTTCCTTGAACATCGCTTGCCATCCAAAAGCCAACCAGATGGCATTTCTCGCATATTGTGAGGTTACCTTAGACACATACACTTCAATTCCCCTAGCTTCCGAATTATTGGCATGGTTGCAATGCAAGGAAACAAATAGATCAGCTTCTAGGGCTTTCGCAAGTTTAGTTCTATCTGATAATGTTATGAGCGTATCACCATATCTGGTCAAATAAATATCGAGCGGTTTTTCCGCCAGTTCATTAAGCCTTAAAATTTCCTTCGCAACCCTCATTACAACATCCTTTTCTTGGATGCCATTTATTCCGATGGCACCAGTATCTTTTCCACCGTGTCCTACATCTATAATTATTGTTTTTTGAGTTGCCGATTCCTGTCCAAAAATGAAACACATTTTTAGAAGCAAAATGACAAAGCTGACGTTTTTGAGCACTTTTTTCATTTTTATTTTTCAGGATATCAACAAGAAGTGTACAAAATCCCATAAAATTTAACACCAAATAATAGTAAAGGAATTCAAATGAAATCAAATAATATTTTATTTATAAATATTTGATTATCAATTGTTTGTAAACAAATATATGTAAATTTCCGATAACGAAAACAATCAAAAATCTAAACTGTTCCGTTATGAAAAAATCAAACTATTTCGCAGCTATTATTTCACTGTTCTCTACTTCACTTTTTGCGCAGATTGGAGGTATTGAAGATTCCGTTAATGATGTTTCGGACACCATTAGAACAATTTTTCCAATTATTCTAGGGGTCATCTTCCTTGTGGGCTTTCTGTTTAACGCAGGACACTTCTTTGGGGAAAACGCAGATCTTAAAAAAGGGATTACAAGAGTTCTTGTGTTTGTCCTTATTGCTGGTGCGGTGGTCGGGATATTCACTTACCTAATCTCCATCGTCGTCTAACTCTTTAAGAGGAATATATTATTAAAGCGATATGAAGAAATTCGAGATCTATAAGAACATCAGGAAACGGGCGGTCATATTTGGACTGCCCATCTCCCTGTTTGCATTAATGATGGTGTCGATTATAGCTTCGCTCTTAATCATCATATTCTCTTTCAGCTTTATGTTGATTATTGGCATCCTGATTTTCAATGCAACCCTTTATGTAGCCCTGTCAAAATTGACCCACAATCCACAGCTTTTTCAAATAGTGAAAGCCTTTCCAAGAATTATCAGCAATAAAAAAAATTCCGGTTTTGATTATGAAGAAGATTAACCTTTCAGCCTATCGTCCAATTGCGGATATTCAGGACAATATCATTTTTGCCAATAATGGCAATGTAGTTGTGTGTTATGAAGGGATATTACCTGAAACATACTCTCTATCCGAAAAAGATTTTGAGGATTTACACGGTGCTTGGTTTCAGGCCTTAAAATCACTGGCTGTAGGTACCGTAGTTCACAAACAGGATATCTATATCAAGAAATTTTATACGTCCGAACAACTGCCCAATTCAACCTTTCTGGAAAAGGCAACGCACGACCATTTTAAAGGGCGTGAGTATATGGAACACCGTTGTTACTTGTTCTTCATACTTACCAAGAACAAAACATTGAACAACCCAAAATATGTCAATCCGCTCCGAAACGTCACCAAGGACATTGTTCAAAAATTAGACGATAACTTAAAGAGCTTCATTGGTTCTGTAAGCGATTCCGTTTCCTTTATCAATAACAGTAGAAAGATTGAACTTATTCCTCGCGAAGCGGAAGAAATCCAAGAATTGACCAATTCTTATTTCAATGGGTTCAATGAAGGATTTGACACCGATATTTTACTTGAAAAGAAAAGCGTCACTATAGGCGAAAACTATTTTGATGCCCTGGCCATCAATAGCGAACTGTGCTTTGGCGAAAGTGTACAGAGTAGCAAGACCAATGAGAAATTCACATCTGACGATTTTGTGTTTCATCAAGGGTTTATTGATGGTTTAGGGCTTACGCTCAACGAAAACCATATTGTCAACCAAATTATCTATTTGGACGATAAGCAAAAGTGGCGTAAGCTACTTGACAAGAAGGTCGAGGAACTTAACAAAAGTTCAAATTTCGGTTCGCAGAACAAAGTTGTTCTCGGCAAAATCCAACACATCCTTGACCAGATAAATGCCGATGACAATTCGAGGATTATTCGTGGTCATATCAACATCATCTATTGGGACAAAAATCCAGAAAATTTAGCTCGGATAGGTTCTAAAATCAAGACTGAATTCAAAGAATTGGATATCATCCCATATTATCCACGAGGCGAAGAACGAAAGAATTATATACTCAACAGTTATTGTTGTTTCTCTTCAAATTTCAGCAATACCGATATGTACGTGACGGATTTGAAACACGCGCTTTGCCTGTTCATCAATAACACCAATTATAAATCTGACCCTTCAGGAATTATTTTCAATGATAGAGAGCATAACATTCCTGTTTTAAAGGATGTTTGGGACGAACGTAAGAAACGCATCAAGGCACGGAACTTTGCCATTTTCGCACCTACTGGCGAAGGCAAATCATTTCTGGCCAATAATATCCTGCGTCAATATTTTGAAAGTGGCGTTCGTTTGGTCATTATTGACTTAGGTGGCTCTTACACCAAATTTGCCAAACTCTACCCAGAACAATATACGATTCTACGTTATGAAAGTGGAAAGAATCTCGGTATCAATCCATTTTATATCAGCGACATAAATGACCTGACACCCGAACGATTAGAAGACCTATCAGTTTTTCTCTTTGAGCTGTTTGCCTCGGATTTAAAAGTGACCAAGGCACAATCCGTTTCTGTCAAAAAAATCCTGCGCCATTATTACGATAGTATACCAGAGTATCACTCTCTGGATGGCTTCTACCACTTTATAGAGAGTAATCAAAAAGACCTCTTAAATCAACTAAAAATCCACCCCGACTACTTCAATGTTACCAGCTTCTTACACGTCATGTCGGAATATGTTGGCGATGGTCTATATAGCTTTCTATTTGAAGTTAGCGAAGACCAGACCTATAAAATTGAGGACAAACGCCTGATAGTTTTTGAACTGGATGAAGTCAAAGACAATAAAGAAATCCTGTCCGTAATGTTGAAACTCATAAAATCGGCTATCCAACGGACGATTTGGAAAAACCGTGCTGAAAAAGGCATGATCCTTTTTGATGAGTTTGCCAAGCAACTGAAGTTCGAGAACGTCCTCGAAAGTGTAGAATTCTACTACCAAGCCATCCGTAAACAGAACGGTGCCATCGGCATCATTCTGCAATCCATCAACCAACTTCCCAACAACGCCACTTCAGCAAGCATTCTGGAAAACACCCAAGTCATTTATAGTCTAAACAATGAAAAAGGCTATGCTGAATTGGTTAAGCGTCTCAATCTTTCAACTCACGATCTCAACCAATTAAAATCCATCAAGAACAATCTTACAGGGCCTCGAAAATACACGGAGATGTTTATCAAGATTGGAAAGCAAAGCAACATTTTCAGACTCGAAGTTCCCAAGGAGGTGTATGCAGCCTATCTCACGGATGGCCAGGAAAACGAGACCATAATGAAACTCTATGAGCAACATCGCGATATGAAAAAAGCCATCATTGAATTCACTTCTAAATCCATATAAAATGAAAATCAAATTTCTCACCACCGGAATCGCCTTGCTACTAAGTTTTAGTTTACATGCCCAAGGCATGCCTGTTTACGACAACACCAACTTTGTAAGCTTGGTGAAATCACTCGTAGAATCAGCCAAACAGACCTCACAGCTTTTAAAAACCGCTGAGTTTCTAAAACAGCAAAAGGAGAATCTCGAGACCGTCAACAATGTGGTCCGACAGATGAATGCCGTCAGGGAGATTGGGCGGAACAACCAGCGGTTGATCCAGGTCATGCAGAATGATTTAAGGGACATTCTCAATTCCCCTTATATAAAGCCAGATGAAATGACACGCATTTCAGAATCCTTCACTGCCATCGTCGAAAATTCACTGGAGACCATGGTCTTTATTGATCAGATCCTATCCAGTGACTATCTCAAAATGAGCGATGCCGAACGTGCCACCATACTGAAACAGAAAGAGGAAGAATCCAAAGAAATGGTTTCCAATATTGGCATTCGGACGCGGCGCTACAAAGACATTATTTCCTTCAGAAAAATGCAGGACAAAATCAATAACCGGGACACAGAATACTAAACATGACCAGTATGATTATTTTAGGAATCGGACTGGAATATATCGATACGATTTTCCAGACCATACAGAACAGCAGTTTTTCGCAATATACCATTGCGGGCATGAAGACGCTTGCCGTACTGTTTTTTCTGGTCAATATTCTTAAAAAATACAATGAAGGCATCGTGGACAAGGACGGCTACACCTGGGGATTGAGCCCTACCGAACTGGCCAAAAATTTTGCAGTAGTCCTCTTGGTGATCTTCTCAACACAGGTACTGGGGTTTTTTGATGCCATTTTAGTGGCGATCGAGTCACAGTATCGTGGGACCGCCCCTGCCCTTCTACCTCTGCATTTGCAGGACATTGACATAGAAGCGGACATCAATCTCATGGATGCGATGAAAAGCGCTATGACCTTGCTTTATGAAGCCTTGGTCACCCCGCTGTACGGATTCAAGATTTTGGCTTTCATTCTGAGTGTCATCCTGTGGATCCTTGACCTGTTCATCTATCCACTTTTTTTGGCGGAACGCTTTTTTCTTTTGGGGATCATGCAGGCATTTTTTCCGTTGGTCATCAGCCTGGCGGTATTCGAGAAGTTCCGGTCGCTTGCGTATTCCTTTTTTAAGCTTTACGCTGCAGTATATATGCTCGTTCCTGCATTTTTCTTGGTCAACATCTTTATCAATGCGATTTACACTGAAATAAACACCAATTTTTGGACCAACCTATTCGGTACCGACTTCGGGCAAGGGTTCTTCGCACCGGTGGTACAGTTGGGTTCAATAGGTTTTATCGTGTTTCTAAAATTCAAGTTATATGCGCGCGCCACCTCCTTCACTCTCAGATTATTCAACAACTAAAGTAGCATGTCATGAAAACACCATATCAGAACATTTATAACCTCATCAAACTGAATAGACTTATCGTTTTGGCAGTCGTTGTTTGTGCTTTTACAACCAGTACATTCTCCGTTTGGATGGCCTTCACAACCCATAAAAATGCGCTCAACCATGCTTTCGCCATCAACACCGATGGCAGTGTTATTCCCCTAAAGCTCGTCACCCAAAAAGAGAATTTTACGGTGGAAGCCCTATCACATTTGGAACTGTTCCATACCTATTTTTATAATATCGATGCGAGCAATTATGAGCGTCACCTACAAAAAGCACTGTGGCTGGGCAATAGTTCAGTGGACAATGTGTACCGACAGAAAAAGGCCGATGGGGTGTACAATCGTTTGCTGCAATATTCATTGCTTCAAAAAGTGTTGCGCATTGATTCGAGAATTACTGAATCCAACGGCACCTATACATTTATCACAACCACCATTTTTGAAATCAACAGAGGGTCGATCACCGACACCTATGAACTCGTGTCCACGGGCAGTTTGATTCTGGTTGATCGGAATTTCCCGAACAATCCGCATGGATTATTGATCACCGATTATTTTGAAAACACCTTAAAAAAGACCTCCAATGAAAGTAGAAAAAAATAAAATTGTCTTTGTTACTGTATTGGCAGTGATTGTCATATTCCTGATTGCCTATTCCTTGATGGTTATGGGCGATGATAAAAGTGAGAGTGAAAATCTCGAACACACCTTGATTCCACCTATAGAAGAGAATCAAAAACAGTACAGATCCAAATTGGACGCCATCAACGACCTAAAGGACGTACGGGAAACCACTGTGCCAAGTATCTATGATGAAAAACTGATGGACTCCCTGGGCTTTTATGATCGGGACTTACCCGATCGAGAAAAAGAGCGGATTGTGGATAGCATCTATTCCGCAGGGAAAATTAAATATTCTGAACGGACCTATCAGAATCTTGGAGATAAAAAACCAGCAACCAAAAAAGTACAAGAAATAGATTCAATGGAAATAAAAAGGGAACAGCAGATTGCAGCGAAGGAATTGGGTCTGGAACATCAACTGTTCTTTGCCGCCTCACCCAAAGCTGATGAAAGCTCATTTATCGGGACTACCGATGAAACCATACATGTCGTTGTTGATGGCGACCAGATCGTGAAAGCCAATAGTCGCTTGCGAATGCGACTTACCAAAGCTGCAGTGATCAATAACAGGAAATTGCCAAAAAATACCCTTGTATTTGGATTTATTAGTTTCCAGCCCAATCGTGCACTGATCAACATCGAAAACATCCAACATCAGCCTACCAAGCTCAAAGCCTTTGACCTGCAAGATGGTAGCGAGGGCATTTATATTGAAAATAATTTTCGTGCTGAAGCCACCCATGAAGTGGTGGACGACCTTATTGGGGACATCAATATTCCGAGTGTACCACAAGTGGGCGGTATCACTAAGGTATTGAAACGCAATAATCGCAGCATTAAAGTAACCATACTGAACAATTACAAACTTATTTTAAAACCAAGGCCATAGGCCTATTAGATATTAAAAATCTGACTCTTATGAAAACCTATATTATTATTTCAACTGTTTTTATCTGCATGTTCTTGCCACAACTTTGCTCAGCACAAGACGCAATAAGAACGCCCCAAGCTCTGGACACCATTTATGCCAATGACACCAAGAATGTCGCCCTTTTTTTTCCTGAACCCATCCGACAGGGCATCACCGGGTCCGCTCATTTTGTTTTTACTTATAACCGTGAGAAGGAGCACTATTTCGGACTGCTACAAGCGACCCCTGGAAAGGACAGCAATCTTTTGGTCATCAATAGAGATGGTTCGGTATTCTCGTATATTGTCAGCTATAAAGAGAAGCTTTCAAAGCTCAATTATTTCATTCCAATCTCCAGCAGCATCGGAAACGAAAAACCAATACCGAGGGACTTCATTCCAGCGACATCCAAAGAAATCAACAATGAGAACAAGGCATACTACCACCAAGAATTAAGTTCCCATCTTCTTGAGCGGAAACCTCGCAGAGGCAAGACCAAAAAACGACGGCAGAACATTGTTTTGGGCGTGGAAGCTATCGTTTACAATCAAAATGAATTTTACTTCGTTATCAAAATCGATAACAAGTCCACACTGGATTACGATATCAACTTCCTAAAGCTTTCGATCGCAACAAAACAGAAAGGAAAACGTAAATCTGTACAACGTCTCTATAAAGAGCCAATTTTCACAAAGCACCTGCCCTCCAAAATTATAAAAGGTGAATCGGTGCGATTAGTTTATGTGCTGCCAAAATTCTCACTCTCAAGCAACCGTAGGGCTATTTTAGAGTTGAACGAAAAAGATGGAGAACGCCATGTCGAAATGCGAATATCGCATAGACTTATAAACAATCCACATTAATGTACCTTAAATAGTGTCCAATTGTGATTTGGAATAGAAATGTTTAGCTTGAAGACTTGTTTATCAACAACCTTTACAGATCCTTAATTCTCTGTTTCCTTTCTGAAACATTTTGACCCAAACACTATGGCTATATTGATTTTAACCGAACTAACTTTTGAAAAACATGTTCTTGTGTAAAAAACGCGAAGGCAATTTATATAAACGACTACAAATTCACTGTAACTATTTCAGCACATAATCGGAAATATTCCGATTATGTGCTTGCTCCATTACATATTAATGCTATATTTGTATTAATTAATCGGAAAATATCCGATTATCATTCATAAAAATTACATCATGGAGTTTAGACAGAGGATAAAGGAATATGCAGAAACACCTATATCCAGGCACCTGATTTTAGATATATTAAAAGATTATAAGCGTCCAAATGATAAAATCAGTGAGTTGCTTAAAAGCAAAAAGCTTATTTCAATCAGAAGAGGACTATATATAACAGGACCTAAATTGGACTTACCAACACCAGAACCATTTCTGATAGCCAATCACCTTAGGGGACCGAGTTACGTTTCCTTAGAATCCGCATTGTCCTATTGGAACATGATACCGGAAAGGGCCTATGAAATAAGTTCAGTAACCCTACAAACTTCAAAGATATATAAAACTGCTGTTGGACGTTTTAGTTACCAACAATCAAAGGCTCCTTATTATTCATATGGGATAAAAAACATAGACTATTCACCTAAACAAACCGTGTTAATTGCGTCACCAGAAAAGGCCTTGTGCGACAAAATAGTTCTAACACCCAAAATTCATCTTAGAAGCATCAAACAAACACGGGAATTTTTAACGGAAGATCTTCGCATGGACAGTGATGTATTAAGCACATTAAATACAAAAATCATGGACTTATGGATTGAAAGCGCTCCTAAAAAAAGTAGTCTAAAAATGCTTATTAAAACGCTGATGGAATTATGATAAAAGAATGGATAGAGGAATATAACCCTCAGAATGAGGAAGAGATATTATCTGCATTACGAGAAATAATGCAAGAAATTACTTTAGCAGGCTTATCAAGAACTGATTTTTTTGAGCAGGCAGCTTTTTATGGAGGAACCGCGCTCCGGATTTTCTATAGATTGGATAGATATTCAGAAGATTTGGATTTCTCATTACTTAAGCCCAATCCCCATTTTTCAATTGAGCCCTATTTCAATGCCATTATAGATGAATTTAAGTCATTGGGCCTGACCATTCGTATCAAGGAAAAGAAAAAAACAAAACAAACGGCTATCGATTCTGCTTTTCTAAAAGCCGAAACCATATGGCAAGAAATTGTACTAGAAGACATCATCAGGGAAACAGGAGTGCGCTCCAACAAGACCTTAAAGATAAAAATAGAAGTTGATCGACAGCCTCCACTAGATTTCCAAACCGAAGAAAAGTTATTGCTCCGTCCATT
>NZ_JACGLT010000069.1 GCF_014062315.1 Gelidibacter maritimus | reverse complement strand
GAATTACCATCTTGTCCATCAATTCCGTCAGCCCCATCAGATACAATAACACTGTTTGTACCATCACTAACTGTTATAGTGCCATCACCATTATCTGTTACGGTAACAGAATTACCATCATCACCTTTGTCTCCTTTTAATGAATCTAAGAAATCTTGTTCTGTTCCCGTATTGCCAGCTGCAATCCACGCATCATAAGCTGAAGCACCATCTACTCCGTCAGTTCCATTAGTTCC
>NZ_JACGLT010000068.1 GCF_014062315.1 Gelidibacter maritimus | reverse complement strand
CAGATTGGATTCTAACGTTCTGGAACGTTTTATAGGAACGTACTGTTTGTCGGTTCTGTTATTCAGCCTGACCTTTGGCATTCACTGATTTTCGGGTTTTAGGCGACTTAACATTGGATCTCAAGAAGGTTTTATAATTCGTAACAGTGGTAAATTCTGCGTAGAACTTTCTTAATTCTTTTTTGAGTTATTAAAAACCAAAAAATTTTCGATTTAATAATGGTTTTTCAGCGTTTGCTCAGCTGTGTACTAACG
>NZ_JACGLT010000067.1 GCF_014062315.1 Gelidibacter maritimus | reverse complement strand
GACGGTACAAACGGCGTGGATGGAACTAATGGAACTGACGGAGTAGATGGTGCTTCAGCTTATGATGCGTGGATTGCAGCTGGCAATACGGGAACGGAACAAGACTTCTTAGATTCTTTGAAGGGTGCTGACGGAACTAATGGTATTGATGGAACTAATGGTGTTGACGGTGCAGACGGTACAAACGGCGTGGATGGAACTAATGGAACTGACGGAGTAGATGGTGCTTCAGCTTATGATGCGTGGATTGCAGCTGGCA
>NZ_JACGLT010000066.1 GCF_014062315.1 Gelidibacter maritimus | reverse complement strand
CCGCACCAATCAATGAATCCAAAAAGTCTTGCTCTGTTCCTGTATTCCCCGCAGCAATCCATATATCATATGCAGAATCTCCGTCAACGCCATCTGCTCCCTTAGATATTATAACATCATTTATTCCATCACTAACCGTTACAGTGCCATCACCATTATCAGTTACGGTAACTGAATTACCATCTTGTCCATCAATTCCGTCAGCCCCATCAGATACAATAACACTGTTTGTACCATCACTAACTGTTATAGTGCCATCACCATTATC
>NZ_JACGLT010000065.1 GCF_014062315.1 Gelidibacter maritimus | reverse complement strand
CCGTTGGAATGGCATCACATTCTACCGTAACATCAGCAGGTACGCCGACAAGGATTGGATCCTTTGAATCGATAACCGTAATAGTCTGCGTATCAGTAGTTGTATTCCCGCCGTTGTCGGTTACAGTCCATTCGCGTACAATAACCCCCACACCGTCCACAACAGTATTGCTGGTTTCAGAATAGCTGACCGTAAGTGTCATATCGCAATTATCTGTAGCGGTTACTGTAGGTACCGTTGGAATGGCATCACATTCTACCGTAACATCA
>NZ_JACGLT010000064.1 GCF_014062315.1 Gelidibacter maritimus | reverse complement strand
CGTTCCATTTAAAGATAATCCTGAAATAAATCCAAGAGAAAAAGTTAAAAAGGAAACCGAAATAATGAATTCACTATCAAAGAAAGCATTTGAAAAACTTGAAAAGTTAATGATTTATTTAAGAAAAAATGATTACTTATAAAAGCACTATGTACAACAACGTGTATAATTAATGGCTGGTTCTCGCCTACTTAAGAAAATCCTCGCGGATTTTCTATTCGGTTTTTATTTACTAAATTAGTTGCTTAAACACACCACTAATCATACACAAAACCGTT
>NZ_JACGLT010000063.1 GCF_014062315.1 Gelidibacter maritimus | reverse complement strand
ATTGGCAATAGATAATAGTGAATCTGAGGACATAGAAAATTTTTGTTCCAAAGTTCTTTTATTTTTCCTTACTCCACAACTTTTTGTGTTGACCCGATATTTCACAAAACAAAAATCAGCTGTGTTTACAGCTGATAGTTCTATTTTCACTTGGGGGTTATATAGGAAGTCAAATCCTATCGGGCTCACACCCTTGAAAACCTTGCATAACGCAGGGTTTTCTCTTTTATGGACATTTCTTAAATTTTCGTTTTGCTGATTTATATGGCATCAAGAATG
>NZ_JACGLT010000062.1 GCF_014062315.1 Gelidibacter maritimus | reverse complement strand
GAATGCCAAAGGTCAGGCTGAATAACAGAACCGACAAACAGTACGTTCCTATAAAACGTTCCAGAACGTTAGAATCCAATCTGACGAATAAAAACATTCCGAACCGAATCGGATTTTTTTTTTGCTGTTTAATAGTAAAATCAAAAGTTTGGGTTTCTCGACCGAATCCAATCTGACCGGAAAATTAAAATAAATGTTGCGCGCGGAAAAACTTAACAACAATCCATCTGAATTGTTTAAATTAGTCTTTTAAACAACATTACGTCCGAATTTATACTCGAACG
>NZ_JACGLT010000061.1 GCF_014062315.1 Gelidibacter maritimus | reverse complement strand
GGAACTAATGGAACTGACGGAGTAGATGGTGCTTCAGCTTATGATGCGTGGATTGCAGCTGGCAATACGGGAACAGAACAAGATTTCTTAGATTCTTTGAAGGGTGCTGACGGAGCTAATGGTATTGATGGAACTAATGGTGTTGACGGTGCTTCAGCTTATGATGCTTGGATTGCAGCTGGCAATACGGGAACAGAACAAGACTTTTTGGATTCATTGATTGGTGCGGATGGAACTAATGGCGCTGACGGTGCAGACGGTACAAACGGCGTGGATGGAACTAATGGAACTGA
>NZ_JACGLT010000060.1 GCF_014062315.1 Gelidibacter maritimus | reverse complement strand
CGGAATGTTGAAGTCAAAACCTGAAACCTGAAAACAATAGAAACTAAATTCAAACGTAGCTGCTAAAAACTGAGACTGCATGCTGCCGACTGCCATGTGTATACTGTCTACTACAAAACACCCACTAAAGAAAGTTTTGAATATCGAATAATGAATGTTGAACATCCAATCTCGAAGTTGAAATGCTATTTCACAAAAAGCACAAAGAAGAATTTGATAAAAACCTTTGTGTAACTTTGAGTATCCTTTGTGGAACTTCGTGTCATAGCTCCTATAACTGAAAACCTCCCGCAGATGACGCTGATTTTCGCAGATGAG
>NZ_JACGLT010000006.1 GCF_014062315.1 Gelidibacter maritimus | reverse complement strand
GGCAGAACCATTTTGATCCGTTGCAAAAACGGGATCGAGATCGAAATCCCAGTATAGATGTTCGCACTTGGTACTTCGCACCGGTTCCAACTCTACAGCCTCCCCACCGATATGCGAAAAAGCTTCGATAGCCTGAGTGGACTTGTCATCAACGATCTGGACCAGAGCCCCGATGACGGTACGGTATATATCTTTATCAACAAGGTCCGCAACAAGGCAAAGTTGTTGCACTGGCAATCGGGAGGGTTTATGCTGTACTACAAAAGGCTGGAATCCGGTACTTTTGAACTTCCCGATTACGATGGATCAGTCGGCAGTCTACGGCTGGATTACGCTCAATTGGTCCTGCTCATCGATGGGATCTCCATTACCAATATAACCAGGAGAAAACGTTACAAAAAAACGTGATATTAGGTTGTTTTTTAACAGGGCAATTTTTATCTTAGCCCTGCTATGACCTATCAAGAGCTGCTTGTCGAGAACCGGGACCTTCAAAAAAAGGAGAAGGCCTCCACGGCCAGAATAGTTTCCTTGGAACATCAACTGGCACAGCTCTACAAACTCATAAGTGGATTCAAATCCGAGAGTTTCATATCCCAAGCTGTGGTCGACCAGTTATCGCTCTTTTCAGGGGATGATTCCCCAGAAACCGTAGAAGAGACCCCGCAAGAGACCATTACCTATTCCAGGGACAAGAAAAAACACAATGGGCGCAATGCACTGCCCGAACATCTGCCGGTCAGGGAAATCACCATCGAGCCCGAAGAGGATACCACGGGACTGAAGAAGATCGGGGAAGAGGTCACCGAAACCTTGGAATACACTCCCGCAAGCCTTATCAAAAGAAGGACGATCCGGCCCAAGTATGCCAAAGCGGATGGAGAGGGCGTACTGATCGCGGCACTTCCTACCCGTCCCATCGACAAATCGATAGCCGAGGCCTGTTTACTGGCACACATCCTGGTGGGCAAATATATCGATCACCTTCCGTTCTACCGGCAGATCCAAATGTTCAAACGGGACTTTGGATGGGAACCCGCACAGAGCACCATGAGCGACTGGATGGCCAGTTGTTGCCAGCTGCTGGAACCGCTCTACAATACACTGAAACAAAAAATACTGGCCTCCGATTATATCCAGGCCGATGAGAGTCCGATCAAGGTGTTGGATTCCGATAAAAAAGGCAGTACACATCAGGGATATCAATGGGTCTATCACGATCCCGTTCAAAAATTGGTGCTTTTCAATTACCGAAAAGGCCGTGGACAGCACGGCCCCAAAGAATTGCTTGCGGGCTATAGTGGGTATCTGCAATGCGATGGCTATACCGTGTACGATAAAATAGGTACCGACCCCAAGATCGCACTTGCCGGATGTCTGGTACATGCCAGGCGCAAGTTCCACGACGCGCTGGACAGTGATAAAAAACAAGCGGAAAAAGCATTGGCCATCTTTAGGGATATCTATTTGGAAGAACGTAAGATCAAAGAGGAGGCCCAAGATGATCTTGAAGCCCGAAAAAGACAACGAGACATAAGGATCAAGCCGCTATTGGTACAGATCAAAACGTGGATCGAAGGGCAACAATTCAGAGTGCTGCCGCAAAGTCCCATCGGCAAGGCGATGACCTACTTCATCAATCAATACCCAAAACTGGAGGCCATATTTGAGGATGGACGCATCGAACTTGACAATAACCTGATCGAAAATGCCATCCGCCCCATGGCCATAGGCAGAAAGAACTTCCTTTTCTGTGGATCACATAAAGCGGCACAAAATGCCGCCATGCTCTATTCTTTCTTCGGTAGCTGCAAGATGCAGGGCGTCAATCCCCGGGAATGGCTAAAGGAGACCCTCGGGCGGATCCCAGATCATAGCATACAAAAACTCGAAGAACTCCTGCCCGGATACCAAAAACAGAACAGCATATGACCAAAGAACAGGTAAAGGAAAAGGAAAAACAATTATTGGAAATAACGGGGGCCTTCTGTGCGCAGAAACTCAATGATGAATACTTCGTACTCTGTGAAAAACTCATCAAAAAGATGGGTAGAAAAAGAGACGTCCCGTTCACAAGGGGAAAATTAGAGATATGGGCGGCAGCTGTGGTCCATGCCATAGGGTCGATAAATTTTTTGTTCGACAGATCCTTCGAGCCGTATATAAGTTCCAAAGAGATGAACGAATACTTCGGGACCAAGGGGGCTACGGTCTCGAGCAAGGCCCGGATCATAAAGGATATGTTCGATCTATGGTATTATAGCCCTGAATTTTCTACCGGTGCCATGCAGGAGAACAGCCCTTTTAACAACATGGTAATGGTCGATGGACTGATATTGCCCTTGGACAACCTTCCAGAACATATACAACAAATAGTGCTTCAAGCAAGGGCAGAAGGCAAGGATATTGAATTCACTACGAAATATGAAGACCAATAGCTAATGTAGTTGCTCGGACGGATACATTAATAAAGCGGAACGATTAATAAAGGAGTATTAACTTTAGTACTTAAAACACGCAACTATTCTTGCATCAAACATTAACCACCAGCTAAAAAACCAAGCCAATCATGGCAATTAGAGCGTTAAAAAAGGAATTAAACCAAATGGACAAAACTGAAATCATTAAATTGATTTTGGAGATGTATAAAAAAATTCCTGATGCTAAAGATTACTTAGATATATTCACAACAGGCGATATTCAAGAGCTGGCAGAAAAATATAAAAAAGACATTGAAAAATATGTTTATCCATCTGGGAGGGAAATGAATTTACGTGAAACTGAGGCACGAAAAATAATTCGCACAGTTCGCAAAATGAATATTACAGAATTAAATATTGAATTGGAATTACATTATGTAAGTTGTTGCTTGGAAATTATTGAAGATTTTGGATATTGGGATGAAAAGTATTATATGGCAATGGAAACAATGTTCTACAGTGCGGTCAACGGCATAAATAAAATGGGAATTGAAGAAAAGTATCTCGAACGCATAAAGACACTATCTGATAAGGCAAGCGATTTCGGAATAGAACTTCAATATTAGAACGATAAAAGCCAGTGGCCATCAAAATATAAACAATGGCTTGTTTCCGCCTGCTTATAAATTCCTAAAGATCCCCCCGTTAGCGCGAGCGTCCCGCTCATGCTCACAAATACTATCGGCCACTATAATTCATTGGCTAATATTATAATACGTAGTTCTACGTATAGGAAAGTTGATGGAAAGTTGGTAGATTGGAGGTTGATAATATTTGTGCACCTGTATTTGCTCCTATGGCCCCGCTGAGGGGTGATAAGGATGAGGGGTGGTGCTTATAAATACAAATTGCCCACAATACGAAAAAAAATTCGTGAAACAAATGAACATAGAGAAAGCATATAATATTTGGGCTGACCAATATGACACGAATTCAAACAAAACGAGAGATTTAGATACAAAATCGACAATCGAAACTTTGAATAAATTTGACTTTTCAAAAGTTATTGAATTAGGTTGCGGAACTGGAAAAAACACAACTTTTTTACTAAAGAAAGCGGATGAAATTATAGGATTGGACTTCTCACAAGAAATGCTGAACAAGGCAAAAGACAAAATTAAAGACGAGCGAGTTGAATTTAGGAGAGCGGACTTAACTGCTGAATGGAATATTGAAAATAATTATGCGGATTTAATAACTTGTAGTTTAGTTCTTGAACATATTGAAAAGCTGAATTTTGTATTTAATCAAGCGAATAAAAAATTAAAAAACGGAGGACTTTTTTTCATTAGCGAGCTTCACCCATTCAAACAATATTCAGGAAGTAAAGCCAAATTTGAGACGGAAAACGGAACACAGGAATTAGAAACTTATGTTCATCACTTCTCTGAATATTTAGAAGTTGCAAATGAAAACGGATTTGAATTGCTGGAACTAAAAGAATGGTTTGATGAAGAAAATAAAAGTGGAATACCAAGATTGATTGGAATAACATTACGAAAAAGTACTGTGGGCAACAAAGTATAATTAATGGCTAGTTCGGGCTTGCTTACGAAAATCCTCGCGGATTTTCTATTCGGTTTTTATTTGCTAAATTAAGTGCTTAAACACGCCACTAATCATACACAAACACGTTGGGTGTAATTTAAAAGAAACTATGAGTAAACAATTTATAAAGCTTAACGAAAAACTAAAACCTTACTATTCATTGATAACAATGATAATTTTTTTTTCAGGTTTATTTATTTCAGCATACAAATTTATAATTTCACCTTCAGATTTGAGAGTAACAATTCAAACCGAGCAAGTTTCTTACCCAAATTCACTTGGTAATTACTATGAGAAATTAGATAATTATATAATACATTCAGATACTCTAATTGGTGAATCTAGAATTATTTATAATTTTTTATTACGAACAACAGATCATAAAAAAATAACATTAAAAAATACTAGTAGTAAAACTTTAAGAGATGTAAAATTTAAACAATTAAATACCGAAGCATTAACTGCTTGGAGTATAAGTAGCGATTTTTTGACAAGTGATGAAGAACAAAATCTAAAAAAAAATATCGATGTTGATGAAATCAGACAAATATTATACTTCACTAAACCTATTGACATAGCACCAAATTCACAGATTAATATAGAAATTTGGGGGAATTTCAAAAATGAAATTCTCAATAATAACCTTATTATAAATCATTCAAATGGTGATGGACATATTGAAGAATCTTATTCTGTAAGTGGACTCAAGGGATACTTTGTAAATTACTCTTTTGAATTTCTAGCATTGCTGATTTTGATTTTTATTGCTGTTTATCATATTGGAATAAAATACTCGAAAAAGCAATGATTTTTAAAAGAGTATTTAGCAATATTTTAGATTTTCTTATTTTCTTTCTAGTATATTTTATTTCATTTAAGATATCAGGTTTAGAATATAATATTGCACATTCTTACTTCTTCTATTTCTCATCATTTTGTATAGTTTTTTTACTACCTATAGCCACTATTAATAATTCTATCGGAAAAGAAATTGTTAATCTTCATTGGAGAAAATCAACTAATCTTAAATTAAAATTAGGTTTAAAATATTTTTTGTATTATTTGATAGTCGCACCAACATTTTCAATCCCAATAGCACTTATATCTTTCCCTTATTTAAGCAATCAATTTAAAGGTCCAGATTTAGTAATATCTTTCAAATTACTATTTGTTTTTTTTACTACCGACATAATAATATTCATTTTTAGTTTTGGTAAATTTCATTTACTAGATTATATTTTGAATCTTACAATTAAAAAAAATAAATTCATTCATTCCCAATTTGCCAGTTTAAGTATCATCTACCTTTTTTTTGGGCTTTTCTTCATTACTAACATATTTCAATACAAAAACAATATATCGTATAAATCAGTTGAATATTCGGCTTTTAATTTAATTCATAAAGAACAATACTCTAGAGACTTATTTTTCGGTAATGACGTATTTGTAACTAAAGAAAATTCTACTAATTCATTTACGCCAACCAAACCTCTATCTTTTTTATTCAGTAATTCCGTAAAGCAAAAATCACTTTATTTAAACCTACCTGAACAAATATTTAATTCAGAATATGAAAGAGAAAAAGTGTGTATTGATTTAATCAATAAATCAAATCTAAATGATTATTTCTCAAAATATGACACGGAACAAACTAGAATAATATTAACCCATTTGAAAATGGGGAAATATCTAGAAAGCTATAAATATTATTACATATATTACTTTGAAAATAATCTACCCGAATGGGGAATTTATGGAGGTATAAAAGCAGATTCTATCACAGCAAAAAAATATGTGAAATTTATAGATAGTTATAATAGAGATAGAATAAAAAAAATAGAAAATTCACAAAATTTAAGTTGGGATGAGATAATTAAAAAGTGTGAGAATGATTCTGAATTTGAGGATAATATTAGAAATTCCCTAACAAGTAACATCAATTTTAGCACAGGTTACGAAAACCTAACTATAAGAATAGATTCATCTATATTGATACTTGATAAAATTAAGTTTTCGGACACAAAACTAAACGGATTTGCAAGTTTTAACTTTCCCATTAAAGCACCTGAACATAGCATTAATACAATCAATTTTGGAAACTATGAAATTATCGAAAATGATGATAACGTCGATTTTTTAAAACATTTGAGAAAAGAAATCACTTTAGATGGAATATAAAAACTACACCCCACTTAAGACGTGTATAATTAATGTCTTGGTTCTCGCTTACTTACGAAAATCCTCACGGACATTCTATCTGCCTGCCGGCAGGCAGCTCTGTGATTTATGTGCTAACTTTAGTGCTTAAACCAAGCAACGAAATCATACAAGAAACATGTTAGCAACAAGCTAAAAACCGAAATGAAAACGATAAAAAGCAAAATAATAGGAGAATTAAAACAAAACGAGGAATTTGAGGATTGGTGGGAAAGTGAACTCATTGAAATTCCTTTTTTTGATAATAAAAAAATGAAAATCACTTTTATGGATTTTATTCCTGAAAGTGATCCTGAATTTATTCAAGAAGCAGATAAAGCTTTAAAAACATTTTTAAAAAAATCTGAATCTGATAGATTATCAATATCAAATCTCGCTTATGACAATTGTATGGCGTTTCTAAACGCAGTTGAATTTGATGAAGCCGACCAGCCACTTTGGGATATAAAAGACAAAAACCAAATTTGGAAATTTATTTATCCTCAAGATATTTATGTAACAAGAAGTCACGACAAATTTGAAAATATCTATCTGGTTTTAGCTTGTGAATGTGAATGGGAACAAGAACACGGACTCGAACTATTGTTTAAAAAAGGAGAAAAACTGACAGGAATAAGTGAACAAGATGGATATATAGCGGAAACCGACGCTTAGAAAAATCTATTATTGAAAATAACGAGTTTAACCAATTGAACTTAAACGAAAACGAAATTAAAACAAAAACGAAATGGTGGAAATTTTGGAAAGTATGCCAGATTGCCAACACCGCATAATTTATTGCTAGTTCTAGCCTAATTACGAAAATCCTTTCGGACTTTCTACCGGCCTGCCGGCAGGCGGGTCAGTGATTTATTTGCTAACTTTAGTCCTAAAACACCCCCGTTGCCGCGAGCGTCACGCTGATGCTCACAAATATTATCCACCACTATAATTTATAGACTATTTTTAAAATACGTAGTTTTATGTATAGGAAAGTTGGTAGATTGGAGGTTGATAATTAGCGTACATCTGAACTTGCTCCTATTTGCCTGCTGAGGGGTGATAAGGATGAGAGATGGTGCTTATGAATACAGGTTACCCACAAGCTAAAAAATCAAAACTAAATGACAAACAAAACCATTGATATAAATGAATCCACAATAAAAAAATATGTAGAATCGTTACGACCAGAAAATCTTGAAATACGAAAACAAGTCGATATTGGATATTCATATGACGGAAAAGTTGTAATTCTATTTGAAATTCGACCTGATTGGAACGATCAAAAAAAGAAACAACAATTTGATTTCGCGAAAATCCGACATTACAAATCAAGAAAAGAATGGAATTTATATTGGAGGAGAGCAAGTGGGAAATGGGAGATTTACGAACCGTTTCCCGAATCTACTCATTTAGAAAAAATAATAGAAATTATAAAAGAAGATAAACACAGCTGCTTTTTTGGATAATCTTAAACAAAATATCGTTAAGAACATCGCACAAGAAATAGATTGTGGATTTGACTGCTATTACAATTCAAAAACAAAAGAAATTATAGCAATCCCAAACTTTTCGCAATTTTCTGACGAGGAAGACTTTAAAGAAGCTTTTCGAGACAATTTAGAAAAAATAAAAAAGCATGAATCAGATTTTATAAAATTTGAGGCTTTGGAAAGTTTTGAGTCATTTAAAATTATCGAACGATTTGTTGAGCAGGTTACTGATAAAAAGCTTAAAACTGAATTAGAAAATGTTTTGACTAACAAGAAGCCGTTTCAGAATTTTAAGCATAGAATTGACCATTCAGATTTTAGACAAAATTGGTTTGATTTTAAACGAAATGAATTAGAGAAAATAGTAGAAAATCAATTAAACAACGGAAAAACCAGTGGGTAACACCATGTATAATTAATGGCTAGTTCGAGCTTGCTTACGAAAATCCTTGCGGATTTTCTACCTGCCTGCCGGCAGGCAGGCCTGGTTTTTATTTGCTAAATTAGTTACTGAAGCACGCCACTATCCCGCTGCCGCGAGCGTCCCGCACGTGCTCACAAATACTATCCACCACTATAATTTATAGGTTAGTTTTAAAATACGTAGTTTTATGTATAGGAAAGTTGGTAGATTGGAGGTTGATAATTAGCGTACATCTGAACTTGCTCCTATTTGCCCGTTGAGAGGTGATGAGTATGAAGGGTAGTGCTTATATATACGTATTCCACAATTTGAGAAAAATCGTAAATCAATGAAAATAAGTCTATTAATTGGAATTCTGTTTTGCTCAACTTTACTTGCGTGCGAAAACGAAAATGATGACCGGTTTATGTTCTTCCTTCATAATCGATTTTTGGAAGAACACGAACTGTATGAACTGCATCCTGAATACGGGCGAACTGAATACAACGAAATTATTACCGAATTTGAAAAAAGTGATTTAAATGTTATTAGCGAAAAGAGAAACGAAAATGTTAACGCAAGAGATTACGCAATCGGAATTGTAAATCAAATTGACAGTTTAATAAACACTGGAGTTAAACCTCAACAAATAACTGTAGTTGGAACTTCAAAAGGTGGATATATCGCGCAATACGTTTCGACTTTGTCAAATAATCGAAATTTGAATTTTGTTTTTATTGCAAGTTTTAGGAATACAGACATTCAAAATATACCTGAAATCAATTATTGCGGAAATATTTTAACGATTTACGAAAAGTCTGATCCATTTGGAGTTTCTTCATTGGAACGAAAAAAAGCCTCAAATTGCGAAATAAAACATTTTAAAGAAATCGAGCTGAATACTGGGTTGCGACACGGATTTTTATTCAGACCTTTAAAGGAATGGATTGAACCGACAATAAAATGGGCGAATGGAAATTACAATGTGGAATAAAAAACTGTGGACAATAAGCCGTGTATAATTCATTTCTTGTTATAGCTTACTTACGAAAGTCCTCGCAGACTTTCTACCTGCCTGCCGGCAGGCAGGTAGATAGTAAAATTTAAAAATCCGGCTTGTACTTATCTGAAAATGACTTTCTAATTTGTACGCTACGAGCCATATACAAGAGCACCATCAAAAAAAAAAAAAATGATTGAAAGGCTACAAAATAGCGCGTTAGACGTTGCAATTCAGATACATTCTGTTTTTCAATTATCGTATGCAGTTGAAGCTAAGTTGTTAAATGCCACCGATTTTCCTCCTCTTAAAAGATCCATTGAAAGTTATTTAAATGGTGACACTATGTTCTTTGGATATTTTGAAAATAACGAATTAGCAGGAGTTATTGAGATTGAAACTAACGATAAACGTACAGATATCAATAGTTTGGTAGTCAATCCGAAATATTTTAGACGTGGTATAGCAAAAAAATTAATTGCCTTTGTTTTCAATACATTTGATTCAAATCTATTTGTTGTTGAAACTGGACTTGTGAATAATCCAGCAATAAAACTATATAAGAAACTTGGCTTTATAGAAGTAAAACAATGGAATACCGATCACGGAATTAGAAAAATAGAATTTGAAAAGAAAAG
The DNA here is from genome assembly GCF_014062315.1 of Gelidibacter maritimus. Classification (GTDB taxonomy): domain Bacteria; phylum Bacteroidota; class Bacteroidia; order Flavobacteriales; family Flavobacteriaceae; genus Gelidibacter; species Gelidibacter maritimus. The sequence goes on along the minus strand of NZ_JACGLT010000006.1, from coordinate 261,845 downwards.
AAATAACTAAACCGTATATAATTAACGGCTGGTTCTGGTCTATTCACGAATCTCGATAGCCATTGGGACGCGTATTTTCTACCCGCCTGCCGGCAGGTCTGGTTATTATTAACTAAATTAGGTGCTTAAACACGCCTTTGCCCAAAACCACCTTAGACCTTATTTAAAACCAACCCATTAAATGATAGGAATTTTAGTAGCAATTGTCGTTTCGTGGTTGCTTTTATATCTGATTGAAAAAAATAATATTTTAGCATTAGGATTTCTTCCCATTGGTAAAAGATTAAAGCAATTCTTAATCGGGTTTTTAGTTACTGGCCTACTTTGCGTTCTTGATCAATTTTTAGAATCATATCTAAAATCGTCAACTTGGATCTTGAATAAAGAGATGACGAGCGGTATTATAATAAAATCATTTTGGTGGGATTTTAAATCTGTATTGACGGAAGAATTGATGTTTCGCGGCGCTTTACTATATATACTCATCCAAAAAATTGGCGCAAAAAAAAGTATATTGATTTCTGCAATTGTGTTCGGAATTTATCATTGGTTCTCATACGGTGTTTTAGGCAATGTAATGGCCATGATTTTAGTTTTTATCGGAACTGGACTAATGGGCTACGCTTTGGCTTGGGCTTTTTCAAAAACAAAATCCATTATGTTACCTTTAGGACTTCATTTGGGTTGGAATTTTATCTATAATACAATCTTCTCAAACGGACCATTGGGGGCATTACTACTAATTCAAAAAGGCGGAAATGAACTCACTGATTGGGCATCATTACTCAACTTTATTAGTGGATTGATTATTGTTCCTGTTTTAGTCCTGATTTATATTCGATATTTTGTAAAAGAAGAAACGGAAAAGACAACAGGGGAATAAAACTATGCCTAATAACTCAGACCGACATCAGTTGGAAAACATAGGCATTAAGTCTTGTGTGGTGCAAGTAACTGTCTGAGCGTTTGACCTAAACTTCACCCAAAAAATTTTAAAAATGAATACAGAATTCAGAACCGAAATAGTTAAGACTAAAAAATACAGAAAGGTGTTTAGCATCTTTATCGTTCTACTTTATGTACTGGCAACAGTCTATCTCTTTTTAATTGACAAAGAGCGCGTAAACATATATTTAAAATACGCAGCATTTTTAGCATACTTAATTGGAGCTTTTTATTTGTTTGGTCAGTCTTTTATAAAACCAAAAACTATCGGGATTTTTAAAATTTCCAATGGTGTAATCCATATTCAAAAGGATGGTTTGACAAAAAACATAACTTTAAATCAATTAGAAAAAATCTACTTGAAATACACCGATTACGGAAGCTGGTCCACTCATTCTATATTTGGAAATAAGAACTATATTGAGATCACTGAAACATCCGGAGAAAAGTACAATTTCGAAATTCTTATAAGAAATAGGACATCAAAAAACGATTTAGAGCGCATTTTAAATGGTGTTGAGTTTCAAGAAAAATTTGCTTTAAGACAACTAAAGAACTCACGAACAGAATTCATAAAAACCTAAGCCGCAAACAACCAAACAAATACCATCTGCTATTTGCCAACAAATTGAACAGTCATGAAAAAAGAAGTTTTAATCATTTTAGGCAGTCCGAATTCACCATCTGGAAAACTAAGCGATATTTCGCTGAGCAGATTGAATTATTGTGTTAATCATTATCAGAAAGGAAACCTCATACTTTGTACAGGCGGATGGGGCGCACATTTTAACACTTCAGAACATGCGCATGCCGCATTGGCAAAACGGTATTTGCTTGAAAACAATATTCCAGAAGACGTTTTCTTAGATTTTGCCTTGTCAGGAAATACGGTTGAAGATGCTGTTAAAGCCAAAGAAATCCTATCAAAATTAGAAAACATTAGGCTGACCATAATTACTTCCGATTACCATGTTAAAAGAGTAAAACTGATTTTTAATGAAATCTTGGAGAATTATACCATGGATTTTATTGGTGTAAAAAGTAATTTGGACACCGATGTTTATGAGGTATTAGAGCAGCATGAAAAAAGCGCCATAGACGCTATTGTTAAAAACGGGCTTTATTACTAGTTTGGTTAATTGGACAGGTTGCCCATCTCTTTTTATTATCTAAATTAGACACTCAAATCCACAATCATTTTATGCACGCACATTCTCCAAACGTCGGTGGCTTCTCTTTTAAAAGAGTGCTTTTAGGACTAATCTTAAGCGTAATTTTTATCCATTTCAATTTTGGACAAGAGTTACAGGACGGACAAAAAAGATGGAGTTCAGACAATAAACTCACTTTAGACGATTTCAAGATTAAAGTGAGTGATACCAATAACGAGGTTGCCTATAGCCAGTTCATGATGACTCACGCCATTAGTGGATTAGACTTTATGAAGAAGAATATGAATCAAAAAGTGGAAAATATCTTTTTAGGGAATGCTTCTTATATAGACACAACAAGAGTTGAGGATCTCCAAAAACAAATCGACTTTCAACAGATGCAATTTGATCTCGCCGAAATTCAGGCACGTAACTTTCGAAAAAGTGCCTTAAAAGATAAAGGCCAGCTCACAAAAGGTTTCGATATTGTCAATAAAATCAATAATGAGATCATGGCAGAACTTACGGCAATGAGAATGACCTTGATTAGAGAAACAGATTCAGGAAGGAATGAAGAAAAATTAGCGGAATGGAAAGAACTTATTGCGACCAAGCTAAAAGAGTTGGATGAATTCAGATTTGAGAATAAAGAAAAAATCAAACTACAGAAATAAAGACCAATGAAAATCACATTTAACGAAAACGAAAAATCGATTGAAATCCAGGATGGATTAAAAACACAGTTTATATTACTAAAAATCTCATTGGTTTTTGTGCTTGCCAATTCCGTTCTTTTTCCAGTATTTATTTTGGATAAAAAGCAATTTGAATGGATGGGCTTTATTTGGATACTTCTAGGACTTTTTATAATCGTCTTGATAGCCTATCAGCTATTAAAAAAAAACAGCATCTGAAAAACTGAAATTATCAGACATAAGTTCGCTAAACGAAACACAGTTTTTTGGCAGAAAGATGTTGCGTTTAAAACTTAAAAACGGTAAAACGAGAGATTTAATGGACGTTAAAAGCCAAAAAGATATCTCAGAAATTAAAGAGTTTTTTAGCACGATCGGAATCCAAACACATTGAATATCAAACAAACAGATACATTCTCAAAATTCTTGTAACTATTAACCATTCAAAACAAATCCTCTTGTTTTCCAACCCTAAAAGGGATCAAGATGATTTCTACCATTTCATCCTTTAGGGAGGGGAAAAAATGGTAGAAATTAGCTTAATTAGATATTGGCTGAATAGTTACATACGCTTGACATTATAATAGTTTGGTAGTTTTATTTTATTGAAACCTCATCAATAAAAACCCAAGCATCACCTTTCCGAGTATGCCACTCTGGTAATTGGCCTCTATTTTTCGCAGTGATTTTGATAAAAGATAGGTTTTGCTCTTCAAAATCAGCTTCTATTCTTTTAATTATGGGGTCTCTGTCCTTTACAGTTTCCAAGGCTTGGTTGTAAACCGTTTGATAGTCTTTGCCATCTTTTGAAATAGCAATAGTGACTTCGGTTGGCAACATCACCGAGGTTGAAGCCAAGTGCTGGAAAAAATTCAATCCAATATAGGACAAGTTGGTTGGTGCGCCAATGTCAATGATCACCTCAAAATCCTTTTGTGGAAGTCCCTGCCAATTGGAATCGTCGCCACGTGGCGTTGCATATCTATTATCGAATAACGCTTGATCACCACCGCCGCTATAACTGACATCATAAGGATTGGTATAGATCACCTTGGTATTTTCTGTAAAACTTGTAGAAAATAGCCTTTTTAACGGAAATCCAATTGGTGCCCCATTTCTAAATGTTTGTGCATGTAAATCAATGGGATCGGAATAACGGATGGGTTTTGAGTATATTTCCGAGGTCATTGCAGGTGTCGAACCATCCAAAGTATACCGGATATCATAGATGCCCAGCTCATTAGTTAATTCAAGTACATAGTCATTGTTCGTTTTATCATAAGTGACCTCATAATTGGGAGAAACTGCACTCCAGGCAAAATTATAATCCAAGGCGGTTAATCTATCAAAATGAATATCCATTCTCTTAATAAATTCCTCTTCGTTTTTATGCTCTGGACTGGTCCAAAGTGCTTCAGAAAGCGCCGATAATCTTGGTAACATCATATATTCAATATGACTCAATGATTTAACTTGTTCGGTCCAAAGATTGGCTTGCCCACCAAGGATGTGGTGTCTTTTATCTGCTGCGATATCGTCGGGAATCGGATTAAAATTATACACCGCAAGTAAACTGTTATACCCACCCCAGGAGGGTGGTTCAAACTCACTTGTTCCTTGATTGTAGTCAAAATATAGCGGCGATGCGGGAGACATGACCACATCATGCCCAGCGTTGGCTGCCTCAATGCCGCCTTCAAAACCCCGCCAGGACATAACGGCGGCTCTTTCTGGTAAGCCACCTTCCAATATCTCATCCCAGCCAATCAGTTTTCTATTTTTAGAATGTACAAACTCCTCCATACGCTTTACAAAATAGCTCTGCAATTCTTCGCCATTTTGAAGATTCTCGTCACGCATTCGTTTTTGACATCTCCTACAATTCAACCAGGCCTCCTTCCCTACTTCATCGCCTCCAATATGGAGGTATTCGTAAGGGAACAACTCAACCACTTCGTCAATAATATTCTGTAAAAACTCAAAAGAGCCGTCATTCCCTGCACAGTAAACGCCTGTGTTTTCGGCATCTTCGCAAATAAATTCAGGATAACATTGTAAGGCTGCTTCCGAATGTCCTGGCATTTCAATTTCCGGAATCACATCAATAAAACGCTCGGCGGCATAGGCCACAATTTCTTTGATATCATCTTTGGTATAATAACCACCATAAACTTCGCCTTCACTATCCTTATAAGTGGTCTCAAAGTCTTCCCAAGGTTTTTTATAGGCTTTTACTTTCCTCCAAGCTCCTTTTTTGGTCAACTCTGGATATTGATCAATTTGAATTCGCCAACCAATCCCATCTACCAAATGCCAATGGAGCTTGTTCATTTTATGCATGGCCAAGATATCAATCACTTTTTTAACCGAATCTTTTTCCAAAAAATGACGCGACACATCCAACATCATCCCGCGCCAGCCAAACTCTGGACTGTCTTTAATGCTGACAAAACCAAGGACGGGCTTTTTTATAATCGTTTTTGGGGTCAGTAACTGCTTCAAAGTTTCTACCCCATAAAATACGCCTTGATAGGCGTTGGCAGTGATTGAAACACCGGTTTTGGAAACCTCCAATTGATAAGCTTCTTTATCAGTTTCTATATGATTTACTATTATTCTAATGGCATTCGATTGAGATTCAGCCGAAATCTTTAGGTTGAGATCAAAATTCTCATCCAAAAACGACTTCAATTCTGCTGCAATCCAGTTGCTTTCCTTGGAATCCTCCACTACAATAGTGGTGTTTTCTGTAATAGGAAATGTCCCTTCTTGATAGTTTATAAAATTAGGTTGTGGAATGATACCGTTTTTTTTAACGGTCTCTTTATTACAAGAAAACGCCATAATTAAAATACAGATATATACTGGCTTGAAAAATCTCATCGTTTTAAAATTGAAAATAGAGTGGTTATCTTAAGTGGGTCAAGGTAATTAAATTTCGCAACAGATCTGTCGTTTAACGATTTTTCAATCCTGCGAATTCATTGTTGCAAGAATATTCTAACGCTTATTTTATTAAGTAGTTTCCAATAAGTTTCGTATCTTAAGCAGTCCAATAATAACATTCAATTATGAAAAACGTATTTCTTTTATCAGCGCTTATTTGTTTCTCATCGGCAATAGGTCAAACCAAGATACCAACCGTAGAAAGTCAGATTAAAACTGCGCTTTACGCCTGTCCTGAAATGTATAAGGAGGGTGCGAAAGTTTTGGGCTACAACCAAGACGGCAAACTTATTACCATTCGCGAAGGTAATAATGGAATGGTCTGTCTCGCTGACGACCCCAACAAGGAGCGCATTAGTGTGTCTTGCTACAGTGATAAATTGGAAGCCTATATGGCCAGAGGTCGCGAATTTATTGCTGAAGGAAAAACAGAAGTAGAAAAACGGGAACTCCGTAAAAAAGAAATCGATTCAGAAGCTCTGTTGATGCCAAAAGAACCCGCTGCGGTTTATGTGGTGAATGCCAGGCAAGAAGATCACGATTTTGAAACTGGTGAATTGAAAAATAGTAGAATTCGGTATGTGTTATATAGGCCTTATATGACGGCAGAAGAAACTGGTTTGCCTACCCAACCGGGATTGCCAGGTATGCCATGGCTGATGGATGCCAATACGCACCGTTCGCATATTATGATTACGCCTCCGGCGGAAAATAAAAGCAATTAATTGCTGATAAAACTCATATAGAATAATGGCAAAATTTGACGTGTGCAATTATGAGAATTTGTAATAGCCACATTTTAAATAGGCGCCTTCCTTAAAAGTAATGGGATGATCACTGTCGTGATAGGTTTGATCTTGCATTACAAATTGACGACCAGAAGCTTTAAGGGCAGTTTCATTGATTTCGAAAAAATCTTCGGCCACTACGCGTGATGAACATGACGCCAATACCAAAATTCCTTTAGTGGCTACCAACTTCGCACCTAATCGTGCCAATTGAGCGTACTTATGTTTTGCCGTTGAGACTTCTTTTTGGCTCTTTGCAAACGATGGCGGATCAATAACCACCACACCATAGGTCCTTCCCTCTTCAATTAATTGTTCAAGAATTAAAAATGCATCGCCAGCCAAGGTCAGATGATTGTCCACGTAGCCGTTTAAAGCTGCATTTGAAGTTGCCAATTCCAAAGCTTGTTTGCTAATATCAACACTGGTCACTTCTTTGGCGCCACCCGCTAATGCATGAACTGAAAATCCGCCAGCATAAGAAAACACATCTAGAACGGTCTTATTTTTGGATAGGACGCCAACCCTTCTTCGGTTTTCGCGATGGTCTAAAAAATAGCCTGTTTTATGGCCTTTAATAACATTGGCCGTGAACAAAACACCGTGTTCTACAAATTCTACTTCTTCGTTTTCCAAGGTTCCGTATAAAACCATGCCGTCCTGTAAGCCAAAATGATCATGTGTTTGAAGATTGCGGCTCAATCGTAGCACCACAGTTTCACATCCTGAGACCTCAATTAACACTTCTAAAATGTCTTTTAAATAAGGAAACCAAATGGCAGAATACAATTTTACAACCATCACATTGGCGTAAACATCTGCAATAAATCCTGGAAATCCGTCATTCTCACCAAACAACAGACGGTAACTATTGGTGTTTGTCGCCAGCAATGACTTTCTTAAAGCGAAGGCTTCGTCTATCTTTTCCGAGAAAAATGTCTTATCAATAGTTTTGCCGCTATAATAATGCAACATTTTAATTTGGATGGGCGACTCAGGATCATACAGACCGACACCATATACATCATTGGATTTCTGTCGGAACAAAATGGCAATATCTCCTGCCTTTCCAGGTTTGTTGATCTTCCCAATATTTTTAGAAAACACCCAAGGGTGTGCAGTTTGCATGACCAGCTTTTCAGCCGCAGGAATTAATTTGACAGCTAAGCGTTGTACTTGGGTATTCGGAAGATCGAAGTGAAACATATAAAAGGTAAAAACATACAAATTTAACCTTTTAAGCAGGATTTTAACCAACTCCAAAGGCAATAATTAAATGTGCAATTGACAGCTTATCTTTACTTACTCCGTTAGAACGGCAAGCTAATAGATTCCGGATCAACGAAATCCTTGGTATATGGATTTTCAAGAAAGCTCAGTCGCGGTCTTTGAGGGGGAAGAATATGATCTTTTTCAATACCGTAAACCTGCCAGTAATTGGAGAGCAACTGGGCATAGACATCCTCGTCCCAATGTCCGAAATGCGGTGGCTTGCCCGCTTTATCAACTTCTATGGTAATCCTATCATCAAGATTCTCTATCTTATATTCTGGTGCATACTGCATGATATAATCTGTATAATGAAATCTTGCGTACAACTCTTCAAACTGGACGGGATGAAGTACGTGGCCTTCAATTTTATCAAGGACTTCCTTTTGATTCTCACCTATTACGCCATTATCCTGTAGGCAAGCAATAAAACCAAATCCATTTACTCCAAAAGAGAACATTAAATTGATGGCGTCATCGCGATAGCTAAAAATATCGGCAGAATACTTGAGTGGAAATACGACAATGGTCCATGGTTTTTTTCCAACAAACGATATCGGCTCGATAATAGACTGCAGCATGAGATGAAATTCGCTAAAACGCTTTCTGAGAACTGGCGACAATTGAAACTCCTCACCTTTCCTTAAAAGTACATCCCTCTCATAGACCATTTCATAATATAAGAGACCATAGACCATTCTACCAGTCCATTGAAAAAGTAATTCTTCATCGAGTGCCGCCATGCCTTCATATCCTTTTTTATAGGCCTCTTGGATTTTCAAATCTAAGTCGTCAAAAGCTTTTTTCACCTCAGGTGAACACGGCAATTTAAGATCTTCATAATGGTAAGACTTAGCTTTATCCATCATCTCCACGCGTTCATCACCAAATTTAAAATGGGCCATCAACCATTCAGGGAAAACGGTCATTTCTTCATTGGTCAAGACTCCGGAGAGAAAGCAAAAATGTTCGTCGAAAATCAAATCCTGAAACGGATTAAAAAGCAATTGGGACATAAATAGTCGGAAAATTAAGGTTTTTTAAGTCTTGCAAAGTTAGCCATAAACTATCGTATCCATTATATGATTTCATCGAAAATTGCATCAGGATGACCATCAAAGTGCAAAATTAAAAAACTATGTCCATGAGAAAATCGGAATATCTTCATGGATTAACTAATTTTGCAAATAACATAACAGATCGTATCTGAGGAGCAATTTTATTCTTTTATATTATTTCATTTCGAACAAAATTATTTTAGAAAACAAATGAGCTTTCACACCATCATTTCAGAATTTAGAACGAAACTAGCGAGTCCACAAAGCCAGGCTAAAATCACACAGACGGATATTGACCAGTTTTATAATAAACTCAACGGCCTAAAGTTTCTATTTTTTAAAAAATACTACAAAAAATATATTGATAACCTCAATCGGTTGAAACCCGATCCGAAAGATAAAACCCCGGATTGGACGCTTTTACAGGTCGCCATTGCAGAGAGCGAATATAAACCTACCAAGCCATTCGATATATTCATACATCGTATTAAGTATGACTATGCACTGACATCAAAATTTTTTATTAGGCACCAGAAAAAGCAAAACCTGAAAAAACTAAATGCGCCAGGTAAGGTTGTTAAAGAAGAGACCAAGCCAAAAACAGAAAAGGAATGGATACGGGTACCAATTCCGCGAAGCCGACCTACATCTAAAAGCAATTAATAGCAAGCAAACATTTTAAGGTTTTAAATTGTGATTAAGAAAATGCTCACATCATATTAAACCGAAATTTCTTAAGGTTTTTTTTCACTAAGGTAATTCCAATATCTTTTTGGGACATGTTGGATATGAAGTTTGGTATTCTTTCTTGCTACGATATTTGTGGACTGAAAATAATTCTGCCATAAGGTTTGAAATTCAATCTCAGAGGGCGTAAAAAACTCATTCGTAGTTTGGGTTGGATCAAAGTTTGCGGGCAATGTTAAATTTATCACGTCTACCTTCTCTAAATCATAATACAATCCGTATTGACGTTTCAAATCATAGATAATCCATTTTTGATCTGCATAGCGACTTTTAAAGTGTTTGGAAATTAATGGCAACACATCAAAATCAGGTTCAATATTTGCGAAATAAATGTCATCCTTAGTCAATTTAAATCGTACAAAAGCCTCCATTCTATGCTTCTCTCTTCCGACACTTTTAGCGATTTGGGAGACTTTAAGAACCGTTTCGTTCCCAAAATCAGAATCAAGTGGAATCGTGCTCTTTAACGCCTGCTGAATATACGTTAACAAAAGGGATTCTACTTGAGGTTGCTCACTTAAAAAAGCATAATACAGTCGTAAACTTCCTCTTGCCGACAACTTGTTTTTAACACCCTGCCACACCCGATCAGCCTTTTTTAAATCCGTAATAATTTCTGTGCTTATTCCAAACAAAGATTCTTGCGTCTGATTTTTTCTTTGAAAAGAAACTTGCTTTAATTTCAACTCGTAAATTTCAAAAACGCAGGTTAGAAAACCATCAAATGTGCTATCATAAACAAGAATATGTTCTTCTGAAATCCTCATTTTATTCAAATAGATTCAATTGTGGACTTAAGATTTTTTGATATTTACTCGTACTGTTTTGTAAAATAATCGATTTCAATTGTGGTCCGGTCAAATCTCGTCTTTCAAAATCTCTGGAATCACAAACTAAAAAGTATTTAGCTCTATTCAAGGCGACCCCCATACGTTTAAGATGCTCCCAATTCAATTTTCTAAACTGTCGCGCTTGTATTATTTTATGAACTGACTTCATACCTAATCCTGGAATACGTGCCAACATAAGTTTATCGGCCTTGTTCACGTCAATAGGAAAATGCTGCAAGTTTCTTAAGGCCCAACCCAATTTTGGATCCACCTCCAAATCGAGATTTTGATGGTCGTTATTTAAAATTTCGTGGACTTCAAACCCATAAAAACGCATCAGCCAATCGGTTTGATACAGTCTGTTCTCTCGTAGCATGGGCACGTCTGTTCCAAGTTGGGGCAATCGGTGGTCGTAACTTATGGGAATATAACCTGAATAATAAACCCGTTTCAAATTGAACTTCTTATAAAAATAATTTGAGGTCCACATGATTTGCTGATCACTCTCACCACTGGCGCCGATGATCATTTGCGTACTTTGACCAGCAGGTGCATATTTGGGAGTACTCTTGATAATTTTTTTCTCAGATTGATATTGAGTGATTTCATTTTGAACTTTTCGCATCGGCTTCAAAAAGTCTTCCCGGTTTTTTTCTGGTGCCAACAATTTCAAACCTTCTTTTGTGGGAATTTCAATATTAACACTCAGTCTATCGGCATATAATCCAGCCTCTTTCATTAATTCGTCTGATGCGCCAGGAATAGATTTTAAATGAATATAACCGTTGAAATTCTCTTCCAATCGCAATTTCTTTGCCACCGCAACTAAGCGTTCCATGGTATAATCCGCACTTTTAAAAATCCCGGAACTTAAAAAAAGCCCTTCTATATAATTTCGTCGATAAAAATTGATGGTCAAATCCACCACTTCCTGAACCTTAAAGGCGGCTCTCTTAATGTCATTACTTTTTCGGGTCACACAATAGGCGCAATCAAAAATACAATGATTGGTCAGCAAAATTTTCAGCAAAGACACGCAACGTCCATCTTCAGTGTAGGAATGACAAATACCCATCCCCGTTGCATCTCCAATACCTTTATTGGTGTTTTTCCGATTGCTTCCACTTGAAGAGCAGGAAACATCATATTTAGCGGCATCCGCTAAGATTTTTAATTTTTCTTGAGTTCGTTCAAAGGACATGAAATATATTTAGGGCTGTTTAAATTGAAATCAAAATTAGAAATTTTTGATTTTATTGATTGTCCTTAAACCGTGTAAATCTAACTTAAAACCCTATTTATTCATTGTGCCATAAAAGATAACGGGTCCACTGTAAGAATGTACTGAGCAATCAGATTTTTTTAGGTATTTTATAAGATATATGAGTGAAATATATCGTAATTTATTCGACCGATTTCCACAGTATTCTAATTTTTTCCTTCCAAAAAACATTGCTCATTTCTTTTCTTTGTATTACATTTAGTTTATGACAGAAGTTGACATAGAAAAAGAAAATGCGGCTATTGCAAAAGCCTACAAAGAACTGCTTAAGGTAAGCTACCAAACCCTTACCGTTGCTGATAAAAAATTGATAAGGCAGGCCTTTGATGTGGCTGTTGATGCCCATAAAAACCAACGCCGAAAATCTGGTGAAGCTTATATCTTTCACCCTATTGCAGTGGCAAGGCTTGTAGCCCAAGAAATTGGGCTGGATGCGACGTGTATTGCGGCAGCTTTACTGCATGATGTTGTAGAAGACAGCCCAGATTATACCCTTGCCGATATTGAAGAAAAATTCGGTAAGACCGTAGCTCGAATTGTAGATGGATTGACTAAAATATCATCTTTGAGCAAAGAAGCAGACGTGTCAACCCAGGCAGAAAACTTCAGAAAAATGTTGTTGACGCTCAACGATGATGTCCGAGTTATTATCATCAAAATTGCCGACCGTCTCCACAACATGCAGACCATGGATTCCATGCGTTCAGACAAACAGGAGAAAATTGCCTCTGAGACCTTGTACATTTACGCACCTCTGGCGCATCGGATTGGGCTTTACAATATTAAGAGTGAACTGGAAGACTTAGGACTAAAATATACCGAACCTGAAGTCTATAATGAGATTCACAATAAAATCAAAGAGAGTAAGGAAGAGCAAGACGCCTATATCAAAGCATTTTCAAAAGTAATTGAAGATTCCCTGGATAAGGAAGGTTTGAGCTATGATATTAAAGGACGTCCAAAATCCATTTATTCCATCCGAAGAAAGATGCTCAAACAAGGTGTTTCCTTTGATGAAGTCTATGATAAATTTGCGGTCAGGATCATTTACAAATCTGATTATGCCAATGAAAAATTTCTGGCTTGGAAAATCTATTCTATCGTCACGGATCATTTTATTCCAAACCCTATCCGTTTGCGGGATTGGATTTCATCGCCTAAGTCTACCGGTTATGAAGCCCTACACATTACGGTAATGGGGCCCAAAGGTCGCTGGGTAGAAGTACAAATCAGAAGTGAGCGTATGAATGAGATTGCCGAGAAAGGCTACGCCGCACATTACAAATACAAGGAGGGTAATGCAGAGGATGCTTTAGACACGTGGATTGATAAACTACAGGAAGCCTTGGAAAGCAACGAAACCAATGCTGTCGATTTTGTAGAACAGTTTAAGCTGAATTTATATTCCAAAGAAATTTATGTATTTACCCCAAAAGGCGAATTAAAATCGTTGCCTAAAGGTGCCACTCCACTCGATTTTGCTTTTAGTATCCATACCGAAATAGGTATGAAGACGAGAGGCGCCAAAGTCAACGGAAAATTAGTTCCACTAAGTCACGAACTGCAAAGTGGCGACCAAGTAGAAATATTAACCTCAGAAAACATTAGGCCCAATAGTAATTGGTTGGATTATGCTACCACGGCCAGGGCGCGAAGTAAAATCAAATCGTCTTTAAAAGATGAAAAGAAAGAAGTTGCAGTAGATGGTAAGGAGATTTTAAGACGAAAGTTAAAGCAGCTTAAGATTAATCTCGACGAAAAATCCATCAATGAGATGGTAGTGTTCTTCAAACTAAAAACAAGTTTAGATCTGTTTTATAGGGTGGGCATTGGGTCTATTGATAATACCATGCTCAAGGACTTTGCTTCTTCAAGAAGCGGTGCCATTATGAGCTATATCAAAAGTAAGATCCGCAAACCAACGGTAGTCCAAAATATTGATAAAGATGAAATTACCGCCAAATATGATAGTTTAGTGTTTGGTAAGGAAGAAGAAAAGCTGGATTATAAACTTTCTGCCTGCTGTAATCCGATTCCAGGTGATGATGTTTTTGGGTTTCTAACCATCAACGAGGGGATAAAAGTGCATAAAAAGAACTGTCCCAATGCGCTGAGTCTCCAATCTAATTATGCTTACAGAATTATGCAGGCCAAGTGGATTGACTCTTCTCAGCAGGAGTTTGCTGCGCAAATTACATTATCAGGAATTGATAATTTAGGCTTGGTCAATAACATCACCAAAGTCATTTCTTCTAATATGCACGTCAACATGAAAAGCATTAGTTTTCAAAGTGATGATGGTGTTTTCTCAGGTAAGATCAATGTGGTTGTAAAAAATAACACCATGCTTAAAAAGCTCATGGAGAATCTCAAAAAAATTAACGGGATTGATAAGGTTATAAGAGTTTAAAAGGCGTAAATTTGCCCCCGAAGTTTCGGCATACATTATGAGTCAAAATACAAAACATAGCAATCAAGAAATAGTGAAAAATGTGTTCACCACATTTTTGGAAGGCAAAGGGCACAGAAAAACACCTGAACGCTATGCCATATTACAGGAAATTTATGATAATGACGAGCATTTTGATATAGAGTCTCTTTATATTAAGATGAAAAATAAAAATTATCGGGTGAGTCGTGCGACGTTGTACAATACCATCGAACTACTTTTGGAATGTGCCTTGGTGCGCAAACATCAATTTGGACAGAATCAAGCACACTATGAAAAATCTTATTTTGATAAACAACATGATCATGTCATCCTGACGGATACTGGCGAGGTTTACGAGTTTTGTGACCCGAGAATCCAGTCCATCAAAAAAACGATTGAAGAGGTTTTTGATATCTCTATCAACAACCACTCCTTATACTTTTACGGAACAAAAAACGAACCACCTAAAGATTCTTAAAAATGGCAGTAGATTTACTACTAGGACTACAATGGGGCGACGAAGGCAAAGGCAAAATTGTCGATGTACTTACCTCTAAATACAACATTATTGCACGCTTTCAAGGCGGCCCAAATGCGGGACACACCTTAGTGTTTAACGGCAAAAAACACGTCTTACATACCATTCCATCAGGAATATTCCATGAAGACACCGTTAATTTAGTAGGAAATGGTGTTGTGATTGACCCTGTCATTTTTAATAAAGAATTGGACAAGCTTGAAGAACAGAATATAGATTATAAAAAATCGCTTCTAATTTCTCGAAAGGCCCATATTATTTTACCTACGCACCGTTTGTTAGACGCTGCGAGTGAAGCTTCAAAAGGCAAGGCCAAAATAGGCTCTACACTTAAAGGCATTGGTCCCACTTATATGGATAAAACCGGCCGAAACGGAATTAGAGTTGGCGATATTGAGTTGGCCAATTGGAAAGAAAAATACCGCGCTTTGGCCGATAAGCATGAAGCCATGATTGCGTTTTACAATGTGGATGTGGAGTATAATTTGAAGGAAATGGAAAACGAATTCTTCAAATCCATCGAAGTGTTGAAAACTCTAACGTTCATAGATTCTGAAGAATACTTGCACCAAGCCCATAAAAAAGGAAAAACTATTTTAGCAGAAGGCGCTCAAGGTTCTTTACTAGATATTGATTTTGGAACCTATCCTTTTGTCACCTCTTCCAACACAACGGCAGCTGGTGCTTGTACGGGGTTAGGAATTTCTCCTAATAAAATTGGAGAGGTCTATGGCATTTTCAAGGCCTATACTACCAGAGTAGGATCAGGTCCTTTCCCAACCGAATTATTTGATGAAGTTGGTGAAACCATGGGTCGCGTGGGCAATGAGTTTGGCGCTACAACAGGTCGTTCCCGTCGTTGTGGCTGGTTAGATTTAGTAGCGTTGCGATATGCTTGTCAAGTAAATGGCGTCACAAAATTGATTATGATGAAAGGCGACGTACTTTCAGGATTTAAAACCCTAAAAGTGTGTACTGCGTATAAATATAAAGGCGATGTCATCCATCATTTACCATATAATATTGAATCAGAAAACGTTACTCCTATCTACACCGATTTTAAGGGCTGGAACGAAGATTTGACTGATATGACCGATGCTTCCGATATGCCTCAAGCTTTGTTGGAATATATTGAATTCTTAGAAAAAGAACTTGAAATTCCGATTACCATTGTTTCTGTTGGTCCAGATAGAAAACAGACAATCATAAGATAAGTTTTATAACTAACCTGCCCGCACTTTTGGGCAGGTTAGTTATAGTATTACAACGGATTACTCTATTAAATGGTTGAACGGATTATTCTAATAAAAACCATTACATTCGTAAAATTTGTGTCGTAAATCCTCTTTTCCCTAATAATTCTGCCCTAAATTAATGTTAACGTAAAACAATGCTTAAAATAAAGAGTTACTTTTGAAAATCATCTGTCGCACATTGAAAGCATTATCTATTTTTACTGTTTTGTTTTTAAGTTTAAGTTTTTCAGCGGTATCGCAAACTGAAAGACTCAAGAAAATCCGTGTGGAATACTCAGGCTTTGTCGATTCTGACAGTCTTCGCGGCCCTGGGGTTTCCGTTTTCACCAGAGATAATACCCAACAAGTTCATTTCACCCATGAAGGTATTAATTTATGGTGTGACCAAGCTGTTTATTACGAGAAGGAAGACTTTATTGAAGCCTATAGTAATGTAGTCATGATACAGGGGGATACTATAAACATGACCGCCAAGTATGCCGAATATAGTGGTAAAACGCAACTGGCATTCGCTAGTGGTGATGTGGTGCTGACCGAGCCAAAATCGGTTTTGACCACAGATACCCTTCATTTTGACCGCGTCAAGCAGCAAGCATACTACCAAAGTAAAGGGAAAGTTGTGAGAGATACCTCAGGAACAATTACGAGCCAAATTGGTCGGTATTATATGAATAGTAAAAAATACCAATTCGTACAGGATGTGGTTTTGGTCAATCCAGAATATACATTAAATACGGATCATCTCGATTTTTATACTGAAACTGGCCATGCCTATCTTTATGGTCCTACCACAATTGTTGGCGATTCCAATACCATTTATGCTGAGCGTGGATTTTATGACACCAATAACGATACTGGCTATTTCGTGAAAAATTCAAAAATAAATTATGAGAATCGTGTTTTTGAAGGCGATAGCATGTATTTTGATAGGAAAATCAGTTTTGCTTCTGCAACCAATAATATCACGGTCACAGACACCATTAATAACAGTATAGCCCGGGGACATTATGCCGAAATATGGCGTGCCAAAGATTCGGTGTTCATCACCAAACGTGCATTGGCCATCACCGTTCAAGAAAAAGATTCCATCTATATGCACAGTGACATTCTAATGGTCACAGGAAAACCAGAGCATCGCATCACCAGAGCCTATTACAATGCCAAAATATTTAAAAGTGACTTAAGTGGAAAAGCAGATTCCATCCACGCGGACCATAAATCTGGCCTGACACAACTAATTAATTTGGAGCGCTTCTCCTCTACTGAGGCTTTTACCATAAAACGAAGGCCTATTCTCTGGAATCTGGAAAACCAAATGACTGGAGATACCATCCATCTTATTTCAAATCCCAAAACAGAGCAACTGGACTCGCTTGTTGTCTTTGACAATGCCTTTTTGATCAGTAAGGACACTCTTGATGCTGGTTATAATCAAATAAAAGGACAGCGGCTGATTGGACTATTTAAAGACAATGATCTTTACAATGTGGATATTATCAAAAATGCAGAAGTGATCAATTATTCAAGAGATGACGATCAGGAATTGATAGGGATAAACAAATCCAAATCAGGTAAAATTAATCTTAAAATTGAGGAGGAATATAAGATTATAACTTTGATTGATCAGGTAGATGGCGAAATATGGCCAGAATCAGAATTTCCAGAAAACGCAAGAAAACTGCGAGGTTTTGATTGGCGCGAAGAGGAGCGTCCAAAAAGTGTTGCAGATTTATTTTCGGACGATCCGCCATTGGAATTGCCAGTCATCAAAGGATTAGACGATTATATTCCACAAGAAGATTTCTTTGATGACGCTTTGTTACAGCGCGTTGAAGATGCAAAACCAAAAGACGCCAGAAAAGACGAAGAACAGAAAGCGTCACGGACCATTCCAAAGGCAGCAATTAAAAAAGAAGATTCATCAAAGGTAAAAACATTGCAAAAACCTCAGAAAAAAGACAATTAAAATGACCAGCGATTTTTTAGATCATCAAGCCCAAACAACACCGCACCCTTTAGCTATGGAAGTTTCCCACGCCGAAGGTTGTTATGTTTATGACACCAACAACAAAGCCTATCTCGATTTTGTTGCAGGCGTTTCGGCTTGTAGTTTAGGACATCGTCATCCAAAAGTGGTCAAAGCAATCAAGGATCAATTGGATAAATATTTGCACGTTATGGTGTATGGTGAATATATTCAGGAACCAGCGGTGCAACTGACAAAATTATTGGCCCAGCATTTGCCAAAATCCTTAGACTGCACCTACCTTGTCAATTCGGGTACCGAAGCCATTGAAGGTGCTTTAAAATTGGCACGTCGTGCAACCGGCAGAAGTCAGATTATTGCGGCGCATCATGCCTACCACGGCAATACCACGGGCGCCATGAGTGTTATGGGCTACGAAGAGCGCAAACGAGCTTTCAGACCCTTAATGCCAGATGTGAACTTTATAACCTATAACAATAAAGAAGATTTAAATCAGATCACCCCTAAAACTGCTGCGGTTATCTTAGAAACCATCCAAGGTGGTGCAGGCTTTATTGAGCCGCTTGACAACTACTTGACCAAAGTAAGAACACGGTGTGACGAAGTAGGCGCCTTACTTATATTGGACGAAATTCAACCAGGTATAGGCCGTACCGGAAAATTATTTGGCTTTGAACATTACAACTGTATCCCCGATATTCTAGTCACTGGAAAAGGTCTCGGCGGCGGCATGCCAATTGGTGCGTTTACGTCATCTAAAGCCATGATGCACACCTTACAGGATTTTCCAAAATTAGGCCATATTACAACCTTTGGAGGCCATCCTGTTATTGCTGCTGCAGCATTGGCAACCGTAAAAGAAGTAACAGAGAGTGATTTAATGGCAGAAGCCCTTGAAAAAGAGCAACTATTCAGAAAACATTTAAAACACCCTTTGATTACAGAAATTAGAGGCCGCGGCTTAATGTTGGCTGCGATAACACCATCGGCAGAAATTGCAAACCAACTAATTTTAAAGGCACAAAACCGGGGTCTGATACTTTTTTGGCTACTTTTTGAGTCGAAAGCAATTCGGTTAACACCTCCTTTAACCATAACAAAGGATGAAATAGTTGAAGGCTGCCAAGTTATCGTCTCAATTTTAGACGAAATTTCATTATAATTGCTTAGGTTTGCACCCATCATAACTTACTGTTAACCAAACAACAACCCAAACTAATACAGATGACGCGCTGGTAATGTTAACTAATTTGTTGAAAACATTCGCCTTAAAATTCCCTTTTCACTGAGGATAGCGTTACATTTAATTGAACGAACAATACAAAGTGCTTATGGAGTTTAGTCAACACGACGACGACAATAATTATTCGCTGACCAAATTTGAATCCATGTTGAAAACAAATAACGTGTTGTTTTTTGATTCAAATGAATTTGAAAATATTATTCAATTCTATTTTGAGAATGGCAGAATTGCGCTCGCAAAGAAAGCCGTCAAATTGGGACTGGAACAACATCCGTCATCCATAACTTTAAGACTCTTTCAAGTTGAAATTTATATCTTAGAAGATAAATTGCCACAAGCAGAAAAACTTTTAGATTCGCTTCATGTCCTTGAGCCTTCCAATGAGGAAATTTATATTCAAAAAGCAAGTGTGCTTTCCAAGCGGCATGAACATCAAAAAGCAATTGATACCTTAAAAATTGCTCTGAAACTCATAGATGCTGAGGAAGATGAAGCTGATTTACAAGCCTTAATTGGCATGGAATATCTCTTTATGGACCAGTTTGACAACGCTAAATCCCATTTTATCAAATGTTTGGAATTGGATATGGAGGATTACTCTGCACTTTACAACATCATCTATTGTTTTGAGTTTTTAGATCTGCACGAAGAAGCTATTGATTTCTTAAACCGTTACTTGGACAAGAATCCTTATTGTGAAATGGCCTGGCACCAATTGGGTAGGCAATATTTTACTTTAAAAGACTATAAAAAGGCGTTAGCAGCATTTGAGTTTGCCATTATTTCTGACGACACATTTGTAGGTGCTTATCTTGAAAAAGGAAAAGTATTGGAGAAGTTGAAACAGTATAACGAAGCCATTGAAAATTACAATATGACCTTGGCGCTTGATGAGCCCACCTCATTTGCTTTACTGAGAATAGGAAATTGCTATGAAAAGCTGCATTCAGATGACTTGGCCGTTCAATACTACTATAAAACCGTACATGAAGATCCATTGTTAGACAAGGGCTGGATTGCGATTACACGATTTTATAACAAAAAGAAAGACTACCATAAAGCACTCTACTACATTAACAAAGCCATTAATATTGATGATGGCAATGTCAAGTATTGGAAGCTTTATGCACAAATCAATCATCGTCTCCATTTTATTGAAGAAGCAGAACGCGGCTATAAGAGAGCATTGGATCTTGGCAATTATGAATTAGATACGTGGCTCGCAAGAGCTGATGTCCTGATTAATTTAGGTGAGTATGAAGCGGCGGCCCTCAACCTTATTCAAGCAGCAGAATTTTATCCAGAAACCGCAGAGATTGAGTACCGATTGGCAGGCATTTATTTCACACTTATGGAAAATGAAAAGGCCCAATACCACCTCAAAAACGGATGGCTTCTCAATCCGGAATTTTCCTTTATTTTAGAGGAATTGTTCCCGATGATTATCGACCATCAAATGGTGCTCAATATTATTTCAAATTCAAAAAAAACCTCCAAGTAAAATTCTATATCTTTACGCTTCTTATTTGAAAAACTAAAGATGCAAAGACGCTTTATAGATTACCTATTCATTTCACTTAAAGGAATTGCAATGGGAGCGGCAGACGCCGTACCTGGAGTATCAGGTGGCACCATTGCCTTTATTTCGGGTATTTACGAAGAATTAATAACCACAATCAGTGGCGTCAATTTGAGTTTGTTGACCACATTTAAAGACAGTGGTTTTTCTGCATTTTGGAAACAACTTAACGGAAATTTCTTAGTAGCCCTACTTACAGGAATTGTTATAAGTTTTGTTTCTTTTATGCGACTGGCAAAGTTTCTGATTGAAGAGCATCCAGTCTTAATTTGGTCTTTCTTTTTCGGTCTCATTGTCGCCAGCATCTTCTTTGTAGGCAAACAGATTAAAACCTGGAATTTGGGTACTATAGTTGCTCTAATATTCGGAACATTGGCAGCTTACTATGTTACCACCTTACCTTCCTTAGCAAATAACGACAGCCCCATATTTCTATTTTTTGCTGGAGCTATTGCTATTTGTGCAATGATCTTACCCGGAATTTCAGGATCTTTCATTCTGGTTATTTTAGGAGCCTATAAAACGCTTAGTGACGCTTTGCACGACTTCGATTTTAAACGAATAGCCCTTTTTGCAGTTGGAGCGTTGGTAGGACTTTTAAGCTTCAGTCGTATTTTGAAATGGCTGTTCAAGCACTATAAAAATACTACCTTGGCTGTATTGACCGGATTTATTTTTGGTTCGCTCAACAAAATATGGCCCTGGAAAGAGACCTTTACCATTTTAGAGAAATCTACGGGACAAAGGATACCCGTATCTCGAATTACGGAGTATGGCACCATTGAAGTGTATCAAAGAGAAATCAACGATTTTGATACCTACAAAATGGTATCAGAACATAGTGTTTCACCATTTCATTATTCAGAAATAAATAATGCTATCGACCCGCAAATAGGGATGGCGGCAGGTCTTATGGCCATCGGCTTTTTAACCATTTTCATCCTTGAAAGGATAGGCTCCAAAACTTCATAAATGCAAAGCACAAGAACCTTTAAAGATAAGATCTTCCTAGTCATTAAGGGCTTGGCAATGGGTGCTGCAAATAAAGTTCCTGGGGTTTCCGGTGGCGTTGTTGCCTTTGTAGCAGGGTTTTATGAAGAGTTTATTTATTCTTTGCAAAAAGTAAATAAAACCGCATTTAAGCTTCTGTTTAATGGAAGATACAAGAGCTTTTTCAACTATGTCAATGGACGCTTTTTGGGCTTACTTTTTTTGGGAATGGTGGTCAGTTATTTCAGTGTTTCAAAAATCCTGGACTATTTTCTTGTCCATTCCGAACTCTATGTTTGGAGTCTATTCTTTGGTATGATCATAGGCTCCATATACTATATCAATAAAGATTTTAGCGACTGGAATTATCAGACCATAAGCTCATTAATCATAGGTATTACATTAGGGGTTGCTATTAGTTTTTTGGATCCCGCGAAAGAAAACGATAACTTGATTTTTGTTTTTTTCTGTGGCATCATCAGTGTTTCAGGAATGACATTACCAGGGTTTTCAGGATCCTTTATATTAATCTTATTAGGAAATTACGTCCTATTGCTTGTTGATTCTGTCAATGCACTTTCCGATACATTTTATGAGATCATTGTGGGCGATTTTAGCCTTTTTCAAAATTCTGAGCGCATTCGAATGCTTAAGGTATTAGCTGTGTTTACCCTTGGCTCCGTTGCAGGATTAGTAACCTTTTCACACATACTAAGTTATATTCTTAAACACTACAAAAGTATCACTATAGCGTCCATTATCGGTTTTATTGTCGGTTCTTTAGGTGTAGTTTGGCCATGGAAAAAAACCATTTATAGAATGACCGACAACGGCGGATATATTTATGATTCAACCGGTAAAAAGGTAGTTTTAAATTATGAACGATTTATTCCTGACCTTAATGGTGAAACCTATATGGCAATTGTATATATTGTGGTAGGAATTGCCATTGTATTAGGATTAGAATGGTACGGAAAAAAAACTCGAAAAATTAATGTCTAAATTCGGTCTGATTGGTAAAAATATCGACTATTCATTCTCAAAAGCGCATTTTACGGCCAAGTTTGAAAATGAGAAGCTCCCCTATTTTTACGAAAATTTCGATATTTCCAATATCTCACAATTTACTGAGATTCTAAATAACAACAATGACATCTTAGGTCTGAACGTCACTATACCGTATAAAGAACAAGTCATTCCATATTTGGATGAACTTCATAAAACAGCTGAAGAAATTGGCGCAGTCAACACTATAAAGTTCTATCCCTCCGGAAAGATGAAAGGCTACAATACGGATTATTACGGATTTATGAAATCGTTAAAACCGTTTCTGAAACCACATCATAGCCATGCACTAATCCTGGGTACGGGAGGAGCTTCGAAAGCGATTGCTTATGCTTTGAAAAAACTGAAAATAAGTTTTGATTATGTATCGCGACGTCCGAACCCCAAAGCCATGTTTCTATATTCAGATTTGACGGAAGACATCATTAAAGACCATCAGATCATCATTAATTGCACGCCCATTGGCACCCATCCTGAAGTCAACGCATGTCCTGATATTCCTTACGATGGCATTAATAAAGAGCATCTACTTTTCGACTTAATTTATAATCCCGTGCAAACAAAATTCTTGAGGTGTGGCGAAATTCAGGGTGCCTCCATCTGCAACGGTTCCAAGATGTTGGAATACCAGGCTGAAAAAGCGTGGGAGATCTGGACCAAATAACCAAATTGTCCTAAAATTAGGTTTCTCTTTTGTAATCTAAGGGGTTGTTAGTATATTTACTTGCTTACAATTGCACGAAAATTAATCAATATGACCATGTCAGAGAAAGATAACCTGCACAATGCAGATGGAAACGATATTAAAAAAAAAGAGGCTATTACCCCTGAAAAATCAGCGACTAATGACCAAAACGCTTCAAGCGACGCTATCACGTCAACCGAAAAGACTGATACACCTGATGCTGTAGAGGGCAATGGAAACCCCCTTGAACAAACAACTCCAGAAACACCTAAAGAGGAAGCTGTAACGGAAACATCTTCAACGGAATCCGATGCTGCTGAATCTGAAACAAGCAGCCCAGAAGAGGCCCCTGCCAAGAAGAAGGATGCGCAAGAAGAAATTGAAGCCTCTAATGCTGAAGATGCTGAGGACGACAGCAATGTTGAGCGTCACAGTTTGGAGGAGAAAGATTATCACGCCATGTCCATGGATCAATTGGCTGATGAATTTGAAAGTTTGTTGAAAAACAAAAAAGTTCAAACCATCAAATCTCCGGTTGAAGAAATCAGAACAGAATTTAATTCTAAGTTTTCAGAAGTTCTTGAGGAAAAGAAAGATGACTTTCTAAGTGAAGGAGGTCATGAAATTGATTTCTTCTATTCCAGTCCGGTTAAGAAACGTTTCAATGCCATTTATAACGATTATCGGAACAAACTTAATGCTTATTATAAAACGCTTGAAACCAATCTTAAATCGAATTTAGAAACCCGATTACGTATTATTGAAGACATTAAAGGTCTACTTAATGTTGAAGAAAATATTAACACCACATACAAGCATTTTAAAGATTTGCAGGAAGAGTGGCGAACCGCCGGACCAATTCCAAGAGATAAATACAATAATGCCTGGAATACTTACCATCATCATGTTGAGATTTTCTATGACTTTCTGCACCTCAATCGCGATTTACGCGATATGGATTTCAAACATAATCTGGAACAAAAGCTAAAAATTATAGAGCGCGCCGAAGAATTGGCCAAAGATGACAATTCCAATAGAGCCTTTAGAGAGTTACAGGTACTCCATAAAATGTGGAAAGAAGATTTAGGTCCTGTTGGCAAAGAACACAGAGAAGCTATTTGGGAACGTTTTAGCAATGCCACCAAAACCATACACGATAAGCGTCAAGCTTATTACGCTGATGTGGACAAAGCCCACGAAGCCAATCTGGAAAAAAAGGAGGCTATTATTGCTAAAATTGAAGAGGTAGCCAAAGACAATGTCAGTTCACATCAAGCTTGGCAAAATAAGATCAAGGTCATTGAAGGCCTGCGAACTGAATTTTTCAATGCTGGCAAAGTACCAATTAAAGTGAATGAAGCCACTTGGGCGAAATTTAAAGGTGCCGTTAGAACTTTCAATAAAAAGAAAAATACTTTTTATAAAAACCTCAAAAAAGAACAGTATACCAATTTGCAAAAGAAATTGGAACTGATCAAGATAGCTGAGGACAATAAGGATAGTGGCGATTTTGAAACTGTTACGCCACTCATGAAGAAGATCCAAAGTGATTGGAAGCATATTGGCCATGTACCGAGAAAGGATAGTGATAAGATCTGGAAGCGATTTAAAGCGGCTTGCAACCATTATTTTGACAAGATCAATGCTGAACGAAATGCTGCCAATCAAGAACAAGTAGATGCTTTTGAGAAGAAAATGCAACTGCTTGACGAAATAAAAGAGCTGAAGTTAAGCGGGAATGCAGAACAAGATCTGGAGACCATCAAGCAAAAAACCGAAGCATGGAATGCCTTAGGGCAAGTACCACAAAATAAACGTTTTATTGAGGGTAAATTCAATAAAACGGTTGATGGTTTATTCAATAAATTAGAATTGGACAAATCTGAGGTTGAAATGATCAAATTTGAAAATAAATTAGAGCATCTATCGCAGCCTGATGACACTCGACTTTTGGACAATGAACATCACTTTATCCGTAAAAAAATTGATGAAGTCAAAGGCGAACTCAACCAGCTTGAAAACAACCTACAGTTTTTTTCAAACATAGATGAGAGCAATCCTTTAGTGAAGGATGTGTTGAAAAACATTGAAAATCACAAAGAAAACTTGGCTATGTGGGAAGAAAAGTTCAAAAAACTAAAGGAGTTATATTAACATTTTTTATATAGTGAAAGAAAGTCCATTTTTAGTATTGAAAATGGACTTTCTTTTTTGGTTTATTCTCGAGAATAGGGTCATGTTCTTTGAGATTGGATTGCATGTGTAACCTATGTCTTTCTAAAGAACTTATAGTATAGCCCGACTAAAAGTCAAAAATTTTGCTCAGAGTCTAAATTTGAATGGTTACCGTAAGCCTAAATTTTAATTACATTTGCAAACCCTATACCTTTGTTTATTGATCATATCACTTTGAAAAGCTACAATCATGTATAAAGTTAAATTCACGCCATACCGAGAAAGTTTAGGCAAAATAATGTTTCGACAGACCAAAGACGGGAAAGGAATTTCCTCGGATGGACGCTATCAGTTTTACATTGATGAAAAAATTGAAGAGCCAGATTTCTGGGTAGTTCAGGGCAAAGGTGTTAGAGGGTCTGAAAGTTGTAAGGTTGCACCGGAAAACACCATTTTATTGACAACAGAGCCAAAATCGGTTCTTGTTTATCCCAAAGGATACATCAATCAATTTGGAACAATTTGTTCTTGCCAAGAAGACACAAAACATAAAAATTTAAAATTAGGCCCCGCTATTCTTCCATGGTTTGTAGGTTTTAAAAAATTAAAAAACAATGAGGTTACTTACTCTCTAACCTATGATGATTTAATGACCAATGAAACACCAAAGAAAACAAAACTCATTTCTGTCATCACGAGTAATAAAGCATTTACAAAAGGACATCTCGAAAGAATTGAATTTGTTGAAAAGCTAAAGGCTTACTATGGAGATCGGTTGGATGTGTTTGGGCAAGGGTTCAATAGTTTTGAGGATAAATGGGATGTTTTGGCACCCTACAAATATCATATAGCCATTGAAAATTCCTCAGAAAAATATTATTGGACCGAAAAAATATCAGATTGCTTTTTGGCGGAGACCTTTCCAATTTATTATGGCTGCAAAAATCTCTCAGATTATTTTGATAAAGATTCTTTTCAATCTATAGATATTCAAGACTTTGATGCTGCGGTTGCTATTATAGATAAGGTAATCAGTGAAGATACCTTCGAAAAAAGAAGGTCTCATTTAAAAGAATCAAAGATGAAGGTTCTTACAGAATACAATATGTTTGACTATGTTGCCCAATTATGTGATCAGATGAATCCAGATCTACCAAAACAGATGGTAACAATCCATAAATGTAATTCATCAAAGGATTGGCGAAATTTATACAATTACGTAATTAAGCATTCATTATTTAAATGGAAGCAAAAATTAAAAGAAGTGTTTAAAGGTAAGTCTGTATTATATAAGGAGTAAGATTCAAAGGCATAAATTACAAACTGGCCTAAAAATCAAATCCTACCTGTGAAAACAGGTAGGATTTTGACCCCTAACTAAACTAAATTTTTAATCTTAACTAATACCGCTTAAAATATAATTAAGATTACCTACTTATGATTTTGAAACTTTAAGATTAAGTTCCAATATAATATATATACGTCCGTAGTCTCATGTTTGGATTACGGGAATGAAAAAAGATTATACTTTTTTTGCTTCCTCCCAAAAGACATCCATTTCTGACAAGGTCAATTCAGACAAGGACTTATTGATTTCTACAGATTTAGCTTCTAAATATTGGAATCTTTTGATGAATTTTTTATTTGTTCGCTCCAGAGCATTCTCCGGATTTATCTTCAAAAATCGTGCGTAATTGATTATGGAGAACAATACATCGCCAAGTTCGCTCTCCATTCTGTCAGCATTTCCACTCGCCACTTCCATTTTTAATTCGTTGAGCTCTTCCTCTACTTTTTCGTAGACTTGTTCAGGACGTTCCCAATCAAACCCTACACCTGCCACCTTATCTTGAATACGATTGGCTTTTACCATTGCGGGTAAGCTTTTAGGCACACCTTGCAAGACACTGGTTTTACCTTTTTCTTTTAGTTTTATCTGTTCCCAATTGCGCTTGACATCTTCCTCATTGGCAACTTCTACATCGCCATAAATATGTGGGTGACGGTCTATCAGCTTATCGCAAATGCTGTGGCACACATCGGCAATGTCAAAACTATTGGTTTCACTACCTATCCGAGCATAAAAAACAATGTGCAACAACACATCGCCCAGCTCCTTTTTGACCTCGTCCAAGTCCTTATCTAAAATGGCATCACCCAACTCATAAACTTCCTCAATCGTCAAATGCCTAAGGCTTTCCATGGTCTGCTTTTTATCCCACGGACATTGCTCTCGCAATTCATCCATAATCGTTAAAAGTCGGTCAAAGGCTTGTAATTGTTCTTGTCGTCGTGTCATGAAGATTATTTTTTATCCAAAATTCAAAATTACGAAATTGATGATGGCAATGAAGGTTATTGTTCAGAATCTTATTAGTAGAATGAAGTACTTAGTATTAAGTATTAGGGGCCACCCTAACGTACCTTTCCCTACCTGAATGAATCCGTCCTTGAAAGCGTTTCAGAGAAATTGGGGATTGGGGATTGGGATTAGGGATTTCTTTAATTGTGCTATTAGCTCCAAAAACTTATCGTCAAATTGTCTTCAAAATAAAACCCCACAATATTCAAATAACATTGTGGGGTATGTTAAAGTATCAAGTCTTTATACTTAATACTTATATCTTAATACTTCTTAGGTTTTTCTTGCACTCGTGTTTTTCGCAGTACCGCCTTTTTTGGAAGATGATGCTTTTGCGGCATCGTTTCTTGCAGCCGTAGATTTAGCAGTAGTTTTGGCTTGCGCTCCTTCAACTTTCTTAGTGGCCGTAGAACTTTCTTCCTCTTCTTCGTCTAAAGCAGATAACAGATCATTCTTTTGTAGGATGTTATACCATTGGATTACCTTCTTGATATCACTTGGATACACACGGTCTTCATCATAATCCGGTAAAACGTCAAAGAAATATTCTTCCAATTTATCTTTAGAATCTTTATGGCTGATAGACGTTTCTTTACCTTCTTCTTTATCGCGTACTTTTTTCAAAACTTCACGTAATGGCACTTCTTCAGTTAGTGTATACATGGCTATTTCACTTAAAACACTCACATTGCTATGAATATTCACCGTTATGCGCTTATTATCAAGTAAGGATTCTGCTACAAAACCGCTACGTGTTTGGGTTACAATTTTATATAGCCCTGGTTTTCCTGAAATGGATAAAATCTTGTCTAAACTCATATTCGTTAAATGCTTTTAATTTTGAAGTTGACAAATATATACTTTTGCCTTTACGATTGTATAAAATTAACGTTTCTTTTTCATGGCTGGGAAACGCATCTTATAATCTACACTAATGTTTCCTTTTGAAATATTATTCAATCTGCTTTTGATCAAACGTTTTTTTAAGGTGGACAATTTATCGGTAAATAAGATGCCATCAATATGATCATACTCGTGCTGGATTACTCTAGCAACAAGCCCCTCAAATTCTTCAACATGCGTTTTAAAACCCTCATCCTGATATTCAAGCTTTATCTTTGGTTTTCTAAAGACATCTTCACGAACCTCCGGAATACTCAAACAGCCTTCATTAAATGCCCATTCATCGCCCGTTTCTTCAAGAATTTTCGCATTGATGAAAACACGTTTAAAATCCTTTAATTGTGATTGCTCCTCTTCTGTCAAATCTTCATCTTCGGCAAAAGGAGTCGTATCTATAACAAACAAGCGGATTGGGAGTCCAATTTGTGGTGCTGCCAAACCGACGCCATACGCGTCATACATGGTTTCGTACATATTGGCAATGAGCTCGCTCAAGTTGGGATACTCTGCCGTGATGGTTTTGCATTCCTTTCTTAATACGGGATCGCCATAAGCAATAATGGGTAAAATCATTGTTCTTTAAATTTTCGACTGCAAAAATACAATTCTTATTAGAATTTTAGAGGCTTAGAATAAAATTGTTAAAGCACATTTATTGATTGTACAAATAACTTTGAAGAATAATTGTTGCACTGATTTCATCCACCAAAGCTTTGTTTTTCCGCTGTCCTTTTTTAAGTCCACTGTCAATCATGGTTTGAAATGCCATTTTTGAAGTAAAGCGTTCATCAACACGTTTAACCGGCATATCAGGAATTGATTTGGAAAGTTTCTTTAAAAATGTTTGGATAGACTCTTCACTTTCAGAGACTTCATTGTTCATTTGTTTGGGCTCACCGACAAGAAACAACTCTACATTTTCTTTAGAAATATAATCCTTCAAAAAAGGCAAAAGTTCTTTTGTGGCAACTGTAGTCAATCCGGAAGCGATGATTTGAAGCTCATCGGTTACCGCGATACCAGTGCGTTTAGTTCCATAGTCTATTGCTAAAATTCTTGCCATAATAATCCCTTTGAAAAAAGGAATCTCCTTTTTACCGTTTATACTGGCAAAGTTAAGGGAATTTAATTACTGACTCTAGGTTTTTGAAACTCAATCTTCTAAATTTTATCTTTTAGATAACGATAATACAAAAAACATATACTCCATGTAATTTCAATTGACCGTACCCCTTTTATTGCTCAATATTTCCCTTTACGAATTTTACGTTTATATTTGTGAAAATTTAACTTTAGACATGGATCAACTTCAACAAAACATAGAAAATGCCTGGGAAAACCGTGAATTGCTCAAAGAGAAAGTCACCATCGAAAGCATCAAGAGTGTCATTAGTTTATTGGATGAAGGCACTTTAAGAGTTGCGGAGCCTACAGAGAATGGGTGGCAGGTGAACGAATGGGTCAAAAAAGCGGTAGTCCTTTATTTCCCAATCCAGAAAATGGAAACTTTTGAAGTGGGGATTTTCGAATATCACGATAAAATTCCTTTAAAACGCGGCTATGCCGATAAAGGTATTCGTGTGGTTCCACACGCCGTAGCGAGACATGGGGCCTATATTAGCAAAGGTACAATATTGATGCCCAGCTATGTAAATATTGGTGCCTATGTAGACGAAGGTACTATGGTTGATACGTGGGCTACAGTTGGAAGTTGTGCACAAATTGGTAAAAACGTACATTTGTCTGGAGGTGTTGGAATTGGTGGTGTTTTAGAACCGCTTCAAGCTGCACCAGTAATTATAGAAGACAATGCTTTTATTGGGAGTAGATGTATTGTGGTTGAAGGCGTAAAGGTTGAAACCGAAGCTGTTTTGGGGGCCAATGTATGCCTTACCGCTTCCACAAAAATTATAGATGTGACCCAAGAAAAGCCTATTGAAATGAAAGGCGTTGTCCCAGCACGTTCAGTTGTGATTCCTGGCAGTTATGCTAAAGAATTTCCTGCTGGCACCTACAATGTGCCTTGTGCCTTGATTATTGGAAAACGTAAAGAAAGCACCAATAAGAAGACCTCTTTGAATGATGCTCTGAGAGAATATGATGTAGCGGTGTAAATAGAAACGCCAACCTTGGGATAAGATGGCTTGGTGAGCTGCACGGAACTAGCGGGTGTTTGAGACTTTGAAATAGAATATCCAAATCCTGTTTCGGATTATAAACTCAATTTGCATCTGTTTATTAGGAGGAATCCTTGTATAAAAGGCGCTGTATTGATTAGTCCCAAATAGAATTTAGCAAAAGAGAACCCTATTGAGGTATCTATATGACCTCAATTCCTTTTAATATAAATAACCATATGTCTTACAAGTTTCTAATTTATATCTCTTACCGCTATGCAGTTCCAATAGGCAATCCGTTGGAGAAAGAAATTCTTCGTACTGGAAATACCGTTAAATGGTTTAGCGATACAGGCAATGGCAAAGAAGGTCTAAAGGGTAACCCCTATTTACTTGATACCATTCAGGAAGTAGTTTCCTATGAACCGGATGTGGTATTAGTTGCTACCGATGATGTTCCAGATTTTATAACCGGATTAAAAGTTCAGATTTTCCACGGCTTCTTTGCAAAAAAAAGGCCTCTGAAAAATGGAAAATTTTATCATTTCAGAATCCGGGGTTCTTATGATTTGTACTGTACACAAGGACCAAGTACAACTAGCGAGTTTAGCCGACTTGCAAATGAATTGAAATATTTTGAGGTTATAGAAACGGGCTGGAGCAAGGTAGACCCCATGTTTCCCTTAGAAGAAAAGCAAAATATTTTACCCGACTCAAATTCTCAGCTTCCAACCATAATGATTGCTTCAACCTTTACTGAACGCTTAAGCCTAGCTTATGACGACAAGGTTTTTGAGGAAATAAAAAGGCTATCAAAATCAAATGCCTATAAATTCATCATGGTTTTACATCCCAAGTTGCCCTTATATATCTTCAGAAAATGGCAGTCCTTGAACAACGAGAATTTTACGTTTTACGACACTACGGACTTAATACCATTATTTTTTAAAGCAGATATCCTTTTTGCTGATACGACATCGGCAATACAAGAATTTGTGCTTCAAAAAAAACCAGTTGTTACTTTTAAGCATAAGGTTTACGAAGAGTTTTTAATAGACATTGATAATGTCAATGCTATTGAAACAGCTTTTGAAAAAGCTTTAAATCCGTCCGAAGAGCTGATGGAAAAAATTGAGGCCTACATCCTTAATCTTCATCCATATAACGACGGTAAATCGAGTCAGCGTGTTATTAAAGCTTGTATTGAGTTTTTGCACAAAGATAAAAGCCATCTTAAAAAGAAACCACTCAATCTACTCCGAAAATATAAAATAAGAAAACGCTTGGGGTATTTCACATTTAAAAGCTTCAACAGACCATATACTATAAAAAAACAACAGAACACATAGAATTTATTTGAGGCTAAACCAACTTATTTGTTGCGATTATATTGAAGTTACAAACACGTCTACTTAATATTTCCATCGAAATTTGAACCTTAATTAATAGATCCTGTTGCTGGATTATTAATAGATACAACAATAACGACCAATAGCAATGCCTTCAACTAAAGATGGCCTCAATGATTTTAGTAATGTAATTTCACATTACTACAGCGGGGTCGATTTATCCATTACTTAATAGATGCCTAAAGGTTGCATTCCATAACGCAAAAAACCTATTTTTGCATTTAAATTAAATTTGATCAAAATCAACCCTTCACATGCATACGCTTACTGCTATTATTCCTACCGGCAACGAGATTCATAATATTGACGCAGTCGTAAAATCTGTTGATTTTGCCGATGAAATTCTCGTCGTAGATAGCTTTAGTACCGATGGTACTTTTGAAAAAGCACAGGAATTGGCAACAAAGGTTATTAGGAGAGAGTATCAATATTCCGCTTCTCAAAAAAACTGGGCTATTCCTCAAGCTACGCATGAATGGATATTATTGGTCGATGCTGATGAACGTGTGACTCCTGAATTGAAAATAGAAATTTTAGAAATTCTTAAAGATCCAGATCCGAATATTGTGGCCTACAAAATTGGAAGAATCAATCATTTCATGGGTGAGCGCGTCCATTATAGCGGTTGGCGCAATGACAAGGTTACTCGATTATTTAAACGTGACTTTTGTATCTATGAAGACAAGCATGTACATGCTGAGATCATTCCAAATGGTGAAACTGCCACTTTAAAAAATAAATTCCTGCATTACAGTTATACTACACTTGACAAATACATAGAAAAAATGAACAGGTACGCCACATGGCAAGCCAAGGATTATGATCCAAAAACTGGGTCTTTAACGCCTTATCATTTTGTGATTAAGCCTTTTTGGGGATTTTTCAAGCATTATATCGTACAAAGTGGTTTTCGAGATGGTGTGGTAGGATTAACTATAGGTTATATGCAAGGTTATGTCGTTTTTATGCGCTATGTTAAATTGTGGCTCTTAAGAAAAAACAGGGAATAATTTTTTAAACCTGGGGGTTGGGAGTGAATGGGTGGCGAGTGATGTATAGAGTTTAGAAAAAAAATGGACCGATCAGTTTGATTTTAAACTTCATTTTCAAGTTCAATTTCAATTTATAAAATATGCAAAAAGAAATATCAAATGCTTTACAAGTTTTAAAGGACGGTGGACTCCTACTCTATCCCACGGATACTGTTTGGGGCATAGGCTGTGATGCTACCAATCCTGAAGCTGTTAAAAAGGTGTTCCAGCTTAAAGAGCGTGAGGATAAGAAAGCCTTGATATGCCTGGTGGCCGACGATAGGATGTTGAGCAAGTACGTTAAGGAGATTCCGAAAGTGGCTTACGATATTTTTGAGGTTTCTGAAGAGCCCATCACCATTATTTATGATGAAGCTCAAAATTTGGCCGAAAACTTAGTAGCAGAAGACAGATCGATTGCCATCAGAATTCCAGATGACGATTTTTGCTTTCAACTGCTCAGACGATTTGGCAAACCCATTGTTTCGACATCAGCCAATAGAAGCCATGAAGCCACTCCAAAATCATATAAAGAAATCACACCCCATATTTTAAAAGGTGTGGACTATATCGTAAATTTGCATCGCGAAAAAAATTGTTCCAAACCATCCTCAATTATTAAGTTGAGTGCAAACGGGAGGGTGAAGATCATCAGATAATTAAAACACCAAAATTCACATTCCAAATTCCAAAAATCCATTTGGTATTTAGATTTTGAAATTTGAATATTATGAAAAATAACGCTTTAAAACATCCCATTTTCAAAATCATATCCCAATCCGCCGAAGCGTTAGGAATCGACGCCTACGTCATTGGTGGTTTTGTTCGTGATTTTATCTTGAAGCGCGGACAGCATAAGGATATCGATATTGTAGCCATAGGCAGTGGAATCGATCTCGCTAGACAAGTGGCGAAGAACATTCCCAACCACCCAAAGGTTCAAATATTCAAAACTTATGGTACTGCGATGTTGCGTTACGAAGATATTGAGGTGGAATTTGTAGGCGCACGCAAAGAGTCTTATACGGAAGAAAGCCGGAATCCTATCGTCGAAAACGGCACTTTGGAAGACGATCAAAATAGACGTGATTTTACGATAAATGCTATGGCATTGGATTTAAATCCTTCCCGTTTTGGCGACTTGCTTGATCCCTTTGATGGTCTTAAGGATTTAGATGCCAAGCTTATCAGAACACCCTTAGATCCGGATATTACCTACAGCGACGACCCTTTACGAATGATGCGCGCCATCCGATTTGCCACACAGCTCAACTTTACCATCGAAAATGCATCACTTATAGCAATTTCAAAAAACAAGGACCGCATCAAAATCATCACGAAAGAACGGATTGTGGTAGAGCTTAATAAAATTTTGGAAAGCGAGGTACCTTCCATCGGATTTTTACTGTTGGAACAAACTGGTCTCTTGGACTATATTTTACCAGAACTGGTTGCCCTAAAAGGTATTGATGAAAAAGAAGGACAACGTCATAAAGATAATTTTTACCATACATTGGAGGTGGTTGACAACATTGCTCAAAACACTGACGATCTCTGGTTAAGATGGGCTGCGCTTTTACACGATATTGGCAAAGCACCAACTAAGAAATTTAGTAAAAAAGTGGGGTGGACTTTTCATGGACACGAGTTTGAGGGTTCAAAAATGGTGTATCGTTTGTTTAAACGATTGAAGATGCCACTTAATGAAAAAATGAAGTTTGTACAAAAACTAGTGCTCATGAGTTCTCGGCCAATCGCTTTAGCACAAGATGTTACCGATTCTGCTGTAAGACGTTTGGTTTTTGATGCTGGTGATTATGTGGACGATTTAATGATACTCTGCGAAGCCGATATCACTACAAAAAATCCAAGAAAATTTAAAAAATACCATAACAATTTCAAGCTTGTCAGAGATAAGATTATTGAAGTTGAAGAACGCGATCAAATTCGAAACTTCCAACCTCCAATTTCGGGTGAGGAAATCATGGCGGCCTTTGGCTTAAAGCCTTCAAGAGAGATTGGCACTATAAAAGAGCGTATCAAAGAAGCCATTTTAGAAGGAGAAATACCCAATGAACACAAAGCGGCGTATGACTTGATGCTCGAGGAAGGCAAACGTTTGGGGTTAACGCAAGTGATAGCAAGCGACTAATGGCATGTTGGATGGCGTGAAGCGTTCAAAAAATGAAGGTTAAATCAAAAAACATCGTGTTAGGCCGATCGGTACGGACGGACAAATCACCGATGGGAATTAAAATTAATGTTCAACGTCAATTTCAATTTTTTATAAATAAAATGGCAAAACAAAAAGATAATAAAAACGTCATCTATTGGCTCCTTACAGGTTGCGCATTACTCTTTATCATGGTAGTAATAGGTGGAATTACCAGATTAACAGATTCTGGATTGTCGATGTCCGACTACAAGCTCATTACCGGCACCATTCCGCCTTTAAATGAAGCTGAATGGCAGGAAGCCTTTGAGGTTTACCAACAATATCCAGAATTTCAGAAACTCCATTCGCATTTCACATTATCCGATTTTAAAAGTATTTATTTTTGGGAATGGCTGCATCGAGTTATGGGTCGTTTGATTGGACTCGTATTTATTATTCCATTTATCTATTTTTTAGCAACCAAGCAGCTTACCTCAAAAACCATAAAAAAATGTTTGGTTTTATTAGCACTTGGTGCATTTCAAGGATTTTTAGGATGGTATATGGTGAAAAGCGGATTGGTGGATATGCCCAACGTGAGCCATTACAGATTATCAGCCCATCTAACCACAGCATTTTTAACGTTTGCAGCAACACTTTGGGTGGCTTTGGATTTAAAATTTCCTAAAAAGAAACCTATCGATAAAAGCTTTAGAAACCTCCTTGTTGTTGGTTATATCGTTTTGGCAATCCAAATTATTTATGGCGGATTTGTAGCAGGATTAAAAGCTGGTTTACTCCACAACCATTGGCCTTTTATGAATGAAGGCAAATTTATACACGAATCAGCTTATGCTATTGAACCTTTCTATATCAACCTGATTGAAAACCCAAGTGGTATCCAATTTGTTCACCGTACGATTGCTTACATCGTTGTGATTATTATTGGTATCATCTGGTATCGTGCAAAGCAAATGACGCTGACGCCCATACAATCCAAAAGCATTGACAGCTTACTATTTCTTGTTTGCCTTCAGTTTTTATTGGGCGTGCTGACCATTATTTACGGCGTTCCGTTATGGTTAGGTGTAGCCCATCAAATAGGAGCATTCTTCTTGCTGTCTGCAATGACATTTGCTTTACACCGCTTCAGCAGATAAATAATGGAAAATGTTTACCTTTGCAAATTAAAATTTAACCCATGATTTACAGATTCAGAATTATTCTTGACAACGACACCGATGATGATGTTTTTAGGGATATAGAAATTCGAGAAACAGACACTCTCGAAGACCTACATAATAGTATCACACAAGCATTCGGGTTTGATGGTATTGAAATGGCATCGTTTTACTTAAGTGATGAAGAGTGGAATCAAGGCGAGGAAATTCCAATGTTTGATACAGGCGATGTTCAAGGGGAAGTAAGGCTTATGAACGAAACTGCCATCAATAGTGTTGTTCATAAATCGAAAACGAGACTCATTTATGTTTATGATTTCTTCAGCATGTGGACCTTTTACGTAGAATTAGGCGAGATAATTGAAGAGGCAGAAGGTACGGATTACCCAAATTTAATGTTTGTACATGGCCAAATTCCTACTGAAGCACCTCAAAAAAAGTTTGAGGCCGAGGATGAGTTTGATGATTATAACGAATTTGACGACGATTTTGACGTTGACGATTACGAGAGCCTAGATTTTGACGAGAATTGGAATTAAAGAGAACTATTTCTTATTGTTAATTTTCATTTCTTTATTCCTGTCAATTTAAAAATTATCTGACCAAAATTTTAAGTGCTTTACGGTTTTGAGTCTTATATCCACTATCTTGAGTCTTGTTTCTTGAGTCTTGTTTCTTGATTCTTGTTTCTTAAGTCTTGTTTCTTGAGTCCTGGTTCTTGATTCTTAATCCTTGAATCTTGATACTTGATACTTAATACTTAGTACTTGGTTCTTAATACTTAATACTCACCTACTCACCACTCACCACCAATTCACCTCAAGTGTTTCATATTAACAGTCTCATAATTTCGTTGCACAAAATCTAAGGCATTCTTAACAATCTCACCCATATTTTTACTCCGTTTAAATTTTAAATCGAGCGTGTATTCATAAATGGTCATTTTAAGACGCTGGATGTGTTCTGGTTTGGATAATGTATCGTCAATCATACAGTCCAATAATTGCTTGATACGCTCATGATAGCTAATTAAACGTTTGGCAATAATGGAGCGTTCTTCTAACTTATATTGATCAATGGATTCCTTTTGGAACTTTTCTTGTACCAATTGGACCATAGCCAAGTTCTCCTTAAAAAATTGTGGTCGGTACACATTAAACTTGCCTTCGTAACTTTGTTGATCAAAATCAATGGCCCTAATTTTATAGACGACGTGATCAAAATCATGCGTCGGGACAATGACGTAGTTATATGAACGCATATCTCCTAAAAGTCTGATCATACAGCGTTCATTAAACTTTACAAACTCTTTTGCTATCTGCGATTTTTCTGATGGCGTACACGTAGGCAACATGTTTTTAATAAATTCATCTCCCGGAACCCCTGAAATATGTTCTTCAATCAACGTATCCTGAAACACTAAAAAGTTTAAGTTATAAGGCGAAAGCATGTGCTCTAATTCCAAGCCGTAGATGCGTGAGGCATCTGCTTTCTTAACATAAAAATAAGTGTAATTATCGTTCAAAATGTTTCTGATCTTGATTCGAAAGGGTTTAGAGTTTCCAAACGTACAATAATCAATGGCATCCACACTTAGAAACGGAATGGTACGCTCATTCCCATCGGAGTGCAGAATGGTGTAGACTTTCTTCAGACTTAAATCTATTTCCTGGCGTTCAAATTCATTGAAGTAAACCCTTACCCAAAGCGTATCATTATCATCTTTATCGTATAAAACAACCGAGCCTTGAAACCGTAGCAAATCGTCATAAAAAATAGGCAGTCTTATATTTCTATTATAGTCAGAAAGATAAGCATGTAACTTTTCAGTTATGGGATAAGACGGTTTTCGTAAGGATATTTTAAGATCTTGCATAGTGCTTAAATTAACTCAAATGTAAAGTTAATATATTTACTGATGTAACAAATTTACAAATCACTCGTCTTACGTGTAACTAATCAATCAGAAAAGCATCTTGGAAACTATTCTCACCATCAAAAACCTCACTAAAAAATTTGGTTACCTTACGGCGGTCAAAGATCTCTCATTTACTATCAATAAGGGTAACGTTTACGGCATTTTAGGTCCAAATGGAAGTGGTAAATCCACTACCTTAGGCATTGTCCTTAACGTGGTCAATAAGACTTCGGGTGAGTTTAGCTGGTTCAACGGTTCGGTGTCAACCCATGAGGCATTAAAAAAGGTGGGCGCCATCATTGAGAATCCAAATTTCTATCCTTACATGACGGCCTATCAAAATTTAAAATTGGTTTGTAAGATCAAAGGTGTTGATTATAGCAAGATTGATGAGAAGCTTGCTATTGTAGGTCTTTTGGAGCGAAAGGACAGTAAATTCAGCAACTACTCCTTGGGAATGAAACAACGATTGGCTATTGCTTCTGCACTTTTAAACGATCCGGAAATACTAATTTTGGACGAGCCGACCAATGGATTGGATCCACAGGGGATCCATCAAATCAGAACATTGATAAAAAAGATTGCCAGCGAAGGCACCACTATTTTATTGGCATCACATCTCTTGGACGAAGTCGAAAAAGTATGCTCGCATGTTGTGGTGCTGCGAAAAGGCGAAAAATTATATTCTGGGCGTGTGGATGAAATGATTTCCAGTCATGGCTTTTTTGAACTCAAATCAGAACAACATGAAGCTTTGGCTTCCTTTCTACAGAACAACCCTAATTTTTTAAGTGTAAAACAGGAAGGTGAACTTATCACCGCTTTTCTAAAAGAACCTATGGATGCCGCAACCTTCAACAAGCTATTGTTTGACAACGGCATTACGCTTTCTCATTTAGTAAAACGAAAAGAGAGTTTGGAGGAGCAATTCTTGAAATTAACTGACACTATCTAACCCATCAAAACCACCCCTATGTTACGACTAGTCAACTTAGAACTACAAAAACTACTATTAAACAGAGCGAGTAAAGTCTTGATATTTATCTCCTTTGTTCTCCCTTTTACGGTTTTGATACTTTCATCCATAAAAATTAATTTCTTCGGTTTTTTTACCTTGGAATTGGGCGAACTCGGTATTTTCAATTTTCCCATCATCTGGCATATTACCACATTTTTTGCGTCTTATTTTAAACTATTTTTCGCTATAGTGGTGGTCAGTATGATTGGTAATGAGTACAGTAACAAAACCATAAAACAAAATTTGATTGATGGACTGAGCAAAAAAGAATTCATTCTTTCCAAATTTTATACTATTGTCTTCTTTTCGTTCTTGGCCACCGTCCTCATTGGCGTGGGTTCGCTATTCATCGGACTTTACTATTCAAGTTATACTGAGGCATCCATTATCTTTAGAGAGACCGAGTATCTATTGGCATATTTTCTAAAGCTGGTAGGTTTCTTTAGTCTATGTCTGTTTTTTGGAATGTTGGTAAAACGATCGGCTTTTGCATTGGCATTTCTCTTTATTCTCTACATTTTTGAATGGATTATTTTTTGGATCGTAGCCCAGGCTTCAAGTACAGAAATGGCATGGAAGGTCAAGAATTTTTTACCATTGGAGTCCATGTACAATCTGATTGACCAACCGTTTCAACGTGTTGTCATGACCAAGTACCCTGAGAAAATTGACATGGCCTATGACTATGCGGTGCATTGGTATGAAATTGTCATCGTTTTGGCTTGGACGGCTCTATTTGTGTTTTTATCGTACAGATTGTTAAAAAAGCGCGATTTATAATATATTTGATAGCGATTGCCATCATTAATTGTACAGAATTTTTTTTCAATTTCGATCACAGATGTATTCATAAAAGTAGTTGAGTATAACTACTTTTATTAT
Organism: Gelidibacter maritimus; assembly: GCF_014062315.1. Classification (GTDB taxonomy): domain Bacteria; phylum Bacteroidota; class Bacteroidia; order Flavobacteriales; family Flavobacteriaceae; genus Gelidibacter; species Gelidibacter maritimus. Next base: position 221,209 of record NZ_JACGLT010000006.1, on the reverse strand, counting down.
TGAGAATATCAGTTGTGAATCTATTTTGTTTAGGATGGACAATTAAACAAGCATGATGATTCCTGGTTTCAGGAATATGACCATTTGTATTTTTTTAAAGTCCACCATATCCTAACGCATTGCTTTTTTGAAAACACTTCTTAGATTTCTGCCAGCATTAAGTATACTTTGTATAAATTATATGTCCTTTGGGCAGGGCCCTACAGACTGTATCGACTCTGTGATTATTTGTGGGAATTCCACGGTCAATTTAGTTGTCAATGGCGTTGGGGTCCAAGAATTAAATAATTCCAATACCTGTGGCAGTAGTGAACACAATAGCATTTGGCTACAGGTGTCTTTAGTTACCGATGGCACCTTAGGCTTTATTTTGAGGCCCAATAGTACTGCCATACAAGAAGATTATGATTTTTTTGTTTTCGGTCCAAATGTTCCATGTAATAATATTGGACAGGCTATCCGATGCTCAACAACCAATCCAGCCGCAGCCGGTTTGAGCAATAATTTTACGGGAATGAACGCCAGTTCAAGTGATACCTCCGAGGGACCTGGACCTGATGGCGACAGTTTTGTGCGTTGGTTGGATGTCTCGGCGGGCGACACTTATTTTATCGTTATTGATCGACCTATAGGAAATAGCGGATTCACCTTGGAATGGACGGGAACCGCACAATTTTCTTCACCACCGGTTAATCAAGCGGATTCCGTAACGCCATTGGATTTAGAGAAGTGTGATACACAAATGCCTTTTGAAGACGGCATGACAAGTTTTAATTTGAATGTCAATACACCTATAATCATGGGCACACAAACTGATGTGTCTCTTAGTTATCACCTTACGGAAAGTGATGCTAATATCAATATTAATCCGCTACCAAGCATCTATACCAACATTTCCAATCCACAGAAAATTTTTGTGAGGATGACAAACACTACTACGGGATGTTTTGAAATTGTCGATTTCTCACTTATCGTAAATTCAGGGCCAAATTTTAGTCCTCCCACGCCATACCCTCTCTGCGATTCATCTGCCGATGGTAACGCTAATAATGGACAGACTTTTTTCGATTTAAATTCAAAAAACTCTGAGATTTTAAAAGGTCAAGACCCCTCCTCTATCCATATTAGTTATCATGCTACTCAAGCTTCCGCAGAAATGGGCACAGCTTCATTGACCAGTCCTTATTACAACACCAATCCAAATCAACAACAGATTTTTGTCAGAATTGAAGATGCATCCAACGCCAACTGCAGGAGTATTACACCCTTAGATCTGATAGTTAATCCACTTCCTGATGCCTTTGACGCTACCATCATCCAGTGCGATGAAGATAACATTTCGGACGGACAGACTATTTTTAATCTAGACCAGGTCAAAGATGCTGTTACCAGTGGTGTTGCCAACAGAAGCTTATCGTATCATTTTACTGAAACGGATGCTGAAAACAACCTCAATCAAATCAACGGAACTGCTTACGAGAATCTCACAAATCCACAATTATTATGGGTAAAAGTAACTAATGATTTAACGGGCTGCTTTAGTATAAGCCAGTTGAATCTGGAGGTCAGCACAACTTCGGCAAACAATGCAATACTTGAGTATTGTGACAATGACGGGATTGAAGATGGACACTACAATTTCAACCTCTCTGAAGCCGATGCTGCCGTTTTAAACAACTTGCCAAGCGGAATGTCACTACTCTATTATGAAACTTATAATGATGCGCTCTTAGAAAAGAATCCACTACCAAATATTTTCACGAATACAATCCCATATTCCCAAACTATTTATGCAAGGGTCGAGAACAGTAATGCATGTTATGGTATTAGTGAAGTTGGGCTCACGGTATTCAGAATGCCAAATATTGTGATGGAAGAAGAAGCCATTTACTGTCTGAACAAATTCCCAGATAAAATTACTATCACTGGTGGAGTTGTTGATGATGATCCCATCAACTACACTTATGATTGGTCTACAGGTGAAAGCACTTCAGAGATTATGGTAGATAGCCCAGGAAACTATGCCGTTAGAGTATCCAACGCCAACGGTTGTTTTAAGGATAGAACGATTCGTGTGCTACCTTCAAACATAGCCACCATAACAGATATCAGCATTACGGATGCAACACAAAACAACACCATAAAAGTACTGGTTTCAGGAGAAGGAGATTATGAATACGCCCTTAACAATAGTCATGGTCCATATCAGCAAAGTACCACTTTTGAAAATGTTTCTGCTGGCTTCCATACCCTTTACATTAGAGATATAAACGGTTGCGGCATCACTCAAGAAGCGATTTCTGTGATTGGGTTTCCAAAATATTTCACACCAAACAATGATGGCTTCAATGATTTCTGGCAAGTCTCCGGTATCAATGCACAATTTCAACCCAAAACCACCATTTATATTTTTGATAGAATGGGTAAATTGCTCAAGGAACTTCATCCTCTAAGCAACGGATGGGACGGAAACTTTATTGGCAGACCAATGCCTACTGATGATTATTGGTTTGTCGTAAACTTGCAAGATGGCAGGGTTTTAAATGGTCATTTTAGCTTAAAGCGATAATCCAATCATAAATCCAATCCTTGAAATTACTCCTCCCGAAATGAGCATTTGAAATAGTATTACAAATAATACCAATTCAATGGGTTATAAAATAGCGCCATAAAAAGTAGGATATTTAATACACGAAGTTATACTTCAAAATCAATTATTTAAGATAATAAAAACAATTTCGATTAAAAAATAGTAAAAACGGTTATTAACGTTAATATTTAGTGTATTTCATCGGGTTTTATTGTATTTCGTCTAAAAATAAGTTACTTTTGGAGTCCCTAATAAATGATAAAAGAGAATGCATTTCCCTAAAGTGAATTCTCTCCGACATACTTAACCTATAAAGAATGAAATCCTACCAAGTATCCCTCCTTGTTTTTGCAGGAATTTTATGTAACCAGGTATTTGGTCAACAAATAACCATAGATAGCAAGGTTGCTCCTCAGCAACTTATCGAAAATCACTTAATTCAAGGTTGTGTTGAGATTTCCGATGTGAATTCACCAATAAATGGTTCAGTAAATGGCTTTTCAAGTTTTGGTTATTTTGAACGCGGCAACTCTAATTTTCCATTTGAAAATGGCATTATGCTTTCTACCGGTAGTGCAGATTCCGCTGGCAATCAAATAAAAGACAGTCCTTTAAATGAAGGCGATAACAATTGGCTTTCAGATCCTGATCTAGAAACGGCGTTAGGCATCTCCAATACACTTAATGCTACGGTGATAGAATTTGATTTTTCGTCGCTCTCCAACCAAATACAGTTTAATTATATTTTAGCGTCTGAAGAATATTATGGCAACTTTCCCTGCGATTATTCCGATGGTTTTGCGTTTTTAATCAAACGGGCTGGCACCAATGATCCTTATCAAAACATCGCCATCATCCCAGGTACCGATATCCCCGTAAATACGAATACCATTCATAATGAAATTGTAGGTTTTTGCGCTGCCTCTAATGACGATTATTTTGATGGTTATGGCATTGGAGACACCAATTATGACGGTCGGACAAAAGTGATGACCGCCACTGCCAATACAGTCCCAAATGTAGTTTATCACATCAAACTGATTATTGCGGATCAGACAGATTCCAACTATGACTCTGCAGTATTTATTGAAGGCAATAGCTTTGCTGCCGTGGTTGATTTGGGAGAGGACGTTACCACCTGTGCCGATCGTCTAACTTTAGATGGTAATATTGACAATCCGGATGGTGTTTATTCATGGTACCTGGATAATGAACTTTTACCAGGTGAGACCCAATCTACATTGACAGCATTTGAATCGGGTATTTATACGGTGAAAATTGATATTCCGTTAGGAAATAGATTCTGTACCATTGACGATAGTGTCGCTTTGGTTTTAAGTTCAACCCAAGCGGCTTCAGAAATATCTGATTATGGCATTTGTGATGATCTATCTGGTGATGGTTTTGGCGTATTTGACCTTTCTACCAAAAATGCAGAAGTTTTAAAGGCAGTCCCCGAATCTGAATACGCTATTTCGTATCACTATACCAATGCTGATGCTCTTGACAACACTAATGCCATTACCGCACCAATAACCAATACCATTAACCCGCAACCCGTTTTTGTCAGAATTGAAGATATCGTTAATGGGTGTATGGCCTACTCATCATTCAATTTGGTGGTACATCAACTTCCAGAAATTATGACACCAACAGACCTGTTTGCTTGTGATGATGTTACTCAAAACGGATTGTCGTCTATTGATTTAACCGAAAAAAATCATGAAATCACGAACGGTCAAGAAGATTTAATTGTTGGTTATTACCATACACAATCAGATGCTGATGCAGGCGTTAATCCAATTGCATCTCCGTATAATAATCAGTCCAGAACCGAAACTTTATATGTAAGAGTTACCAATCCTGAAACGGGTTGTTCAAGTACCACAACCCTCACTTTAAACGTTCTGGACAGACCGGTAATAACCACTGGCAATCACTATTTGGATGCCTGCGACCCAGAACACGATGGATTTTCACAATTTAATCTCAATGACATCACCCCAGATGTTTTAAACGGATTGACTGGTGTTTCAGTAACATTTCACGAAGTCTATGACGATGCACTTTCAGGCTCCAATGCAATTACCAACCCTTCCTCATATACCAACACCAGACAAGGTTATCAGACCTTATACATTAGAGTCATTAATGATGATTCTGGATGTGCTTCGGTTACTTCATTTGAAATCCATGCCAATCTTCTATTAACTGGAACACGTATTGAAGATTTTTCAATATGTGATGTAAAAGATGGTGATATTCCGGCATTCGACCTAAATAATATTGCCGAAGTAATTATTAACGATATTCCAGATGTGACAATTACATTCTATGAAACATTAGAAGATCAGACAAACCAGATTAATGCACTAAACCCTGCATTTCCTTACCTGCCAACAGAATTCCCGAAAACACTTTATATCACATTACAAAACAGCAGTTGTTCGGAAATTTCGGAAATACAGCTGTTGCTCAATCCATATATAGATTTCCCGTCCATAGAATCCGTGACCTATTGTGATGTAGACCAGGATGGGTTTACAGACATTGACCTGACCTCATTTTCAAGTGCTATTACCCATGGCGAGGATGGCTATACAGTCCGTTATTTTAAAACACAGGAGGATGCCGATAGAAATCGAAATGAGCTCCCAAATTTTTACACCAATACTGCAAACCCTTTAAGGCTTTACACCCGGACCACTTCAAATACCACGGGCTGTTCGGATATTAAAAGTTTTGAAATCACGGTTCTACCAGCCCCAGAAACATCTACACCAGAAACAATTATTATTTGTGATGACGATCAAGACGGTTTTTTCAATGTGGATTTAAGCACAACTATTAGCGAGTTGGTGGCAAACAGCGAAAATAGAATCATTTCTTTCCACGAATCATTGGAACATGCAGAATATGCGACTGAAGCTATTATCAACGTCAACAACTATAGAACCAATACACAAACGGTATACGCCCGCGTGGAAAATGAGCTCACCGGATGTCATTCCATTGAACCTGTTAAAGTTATTGTCAATACGCTACCCGACTTTACTCCTATTAGTGATTATATCTATTGTGAAGATTCTAGCGATGGTTTTGGGGAATTTATTTTCGAGAATAAAGACTCTGAAATTTTAAATGGCCAAAACGGTAAAGTGGCGTCCTATTATTTGAATCAACAAGATGCTGATAACAGAACAAATGAAATAAACAAGACCGAAATTTATAAGAACATCAGCAATCCTCAAAAGATTTTTGTGAGGGTAGAAAACACCACGGACATCAGTTGTTACGGCACCTCATCCTTCAATATTGAAGTTGGTACAAGTCCAGAGTTTAATGTCGCTGCCGATTGGTTTGTATGTGATGATATCTCAAACGATGCCACTGAAGTTTTTGATCTCTCAGAAAAGATTACCGAAATCTCAGCTGGAATTGATGACAATTTACATATTACTTTTTATACCAGTTACGCCAATGCGGAAAATGCCGTGAACCCTATCAATACAAAATATGCCAATACAAAGAATCCACAAAAAATCTTTGCACGCATTGAAAATGGTAGTATTTGTGCTTCAATAACCAACTTTAGTCTAGGTGTCATCAAAGCTCCAGATGCCAATCCGTCCAAACCACTTATTCAATGTGACACGGATTATGATGGTCAGATGACGTTTAATTTGAAACAATCTGAAATTGATATCTTGGAAGTACGCCAGAATAATCTTGTGGTGGCCTATTATGAAACTACTGAAGATTTGGAGGCAGAAACCAACCCTATCCATAGACCGGAGACTTACAAAAACATTTCAAATCCTCAAACAGTTTATGTACGACTTACCAATACTGTTTCAAATTGCTATTTATCTATTCCGTTGGACCTAATTGTCAATCAGCCACCGGTATTTAATCCCATTACCAGTCTATCAATTTGTGATAATGAAGCGCATGAGTATGATTTGACCGAAGTAGATGATCTTCTCGTTGATAATACTTCAAACCTGAACATTTCGTATTATAAATCCAAAAAAGATGCATTAGATGCCAACAACGCTCTCGACAAAAATTTTCGTCATAAATCGGCGGTAGAAAAGATTTATGCTAGAATAGAGGACGCTACAACCCTATGTTTCACAACCCATCAGTTGACATTAAAAATTGACCCCTTACCAGTGGCCAATGTCGCCATAGATTTAGAACACTGTGACGATGATTTTGATGGTTTATACACCTTCGACCTTTCACAACAAAGTGCTACGATCTTGGGCAGTCAAAATCCTGAGCAATTTCGGGTTTCCTATTATGAAACTAATGAAGCTGCACATTCCGGCTCAAATGCGCTCAGCACCTTTTATGCTGCAACCGATTTACAAACCATCTATGCAAGAGTCGAAAATAATGCAACCGGTTGTTATAATACCACAAGTTTTCAAACTTACGTACATCCACGACCGCAAGTAGATATACCTGATCAGGTGATCTGTTTGGATAGGGGTCCACTTGTGGTAAGTGCCGATACCAATAATGCAGACGATGTTTATTTATGGTCAACCAACGCCACCACCCCAGAGATTGAAATCACTGAAATAGGCAGCTATTGGGTTAAGGTGATGACTATATTCGGATGTGAAACCACTCAGGTCTTTAATGTTATAGAATCAGAGTCTGCAACCATTGAATTTACCGAAACAGTCGACTTTTCCGACCCTAATAACATTACCGTCACCATTAGCGGTATTGGAAATTATCTATACGCATTAAACGATAATGATCCACAAGAATCCAATGTTTTTGAGCGCGTGCCTATCGGTCCCAACTTGATTACTGTTATTGATTTGAATGGTTGTTCTGAAGTTACCAAGGAGGTCATTGTAATCGATACGCCAAAGTTTATGACCCCTAATGATGACGGCTACTTTGACACTTGGCATATTACGGGCGTCGAAACTTTACCTGGTACTGTTGTTTATATTTATGATCGTTATGGAAAACAAATGGCTTATTTAACCTCACGTTCCAACGGTTGGGATGGCACTCACAACGGACATAAAATGCCAGCCTCAGACTATTGGTTTGTTGCTGAAGTTAAAAAAGACAATGAGTTCTTTCAACTCAAAGGGCACTTTACATTAAAGCGCTAAACACCATACCGAAAATGTGCTATTAAAAAATAGCATTTCAGCTATAAAATTTTCATATTAACTGCAAAACCCTCATTATTGAGGGTTTTTTGGTACTTTTAAAATTCGTAATTGATTGATAACAACAAGGTTTTCATGAATTATTTTTTTAAGTACCGTGTTAATGTTAAAGAAACCTTTCCTAACCCTTATTTTGTTTCTAAGCTTCTGCAATTTGATTTTTGCACAACAGATTGCCACATCCAATACATTGCCATTAGAGGCTTTGATACAAAACACCTTAGGTCAAGGTTGTGTTGAAATTTCAAACATTTCTTCCCGCGTCAATGGTTCATCTGATAACCTTTCGAGTTTTGGACGTTTTTCAAAAGAGAACTCAAATTTTCCGTTTCAAAACGGGCTTGTTCTTACCACTGGGGATGTTCTTTCGGCCGGGAATGTATTAAATACGAGTCCACTTAATGATGGCACGAGGTCTTGGGGAACCGACCCCGATTTGGAAGCGGCATTGGGCATTGATGGAACAATGAACGCAACCTCTATCGAGTTTGATTTTATATCTGCATCCAACCAAATTGCATTCAATTATATTTTAGCATCAGAAGAATACTTAGGCACTAATCCCTGTCTTTATTCGGACGGTTTTGCTTTTTTAATAAAAGAAGCTGGTTCTACGAGTCCATATACCAATATAGCCCTAATCCCGGGGACCTCAACACCTGTGAACACCACCACGATACGACCGGAGATTGTCGGCTATTGTCCTGCTGAAAATGGAACCTATTTTTATGATTATAATGATGGAGACACCAATTATAACGGAAGAACAACCGTACTGACGGCAACTGCAAATATAAAACCTAATGTCGCCTACCGAATTAAATTGATCGTGGCAGATCAAAAAGATCCATTTTATGATTCTGCCGTTTTTATAGAAGGTAATAGCTTTAATGCCACCGTAGACTTAGGCCCAGATATATCTACCTGTGCAACATCAATGCTATTAAATGGCAGTATTGACAACTCGTTAGCCACTTATAGATGGTTCAGAAACGGTACCTTAATTCCAGGTGCCACGAATGCTATGCTTACCGTCAATCAATCAGGAAACTATAAGGTTCGTGCGAGTGTAAAACTCAATAATAAAACTTGCGAGCTGGAAGATGATATCACCATCACCTTAAATGCACAACAAACCTTAGCTAACATTCCAGATTATAGCTTGTGTGACGATTCTTCCAATAATGGCTTGGAAGTTTTCGACCTACACTCAAGAAATAATGAGGTTTTAAAACTACTCCCACCATCAAATTACAATATTTCTTATCACTACAGCCAAGAAGAAGCTGAAGCTGGCACAAACACTATTTTATCGCCCATCCAGAACACTGCAAATCCCCAAGATATATTTATAAGAATTCAAGATGTAGACAATGGCTGTCTTACATTTAGCGGAGTTCGATTAGTGGTCCATCCCTCTCCCACAATTACAGATCCCGGTCCTTGGACAATTTGCGATACCGATGGTACTCCTGATGGCGTAACTGAAATAGATCTTAGACAAATGGATTCTGATCTTACCAATAATGACCCGAATCTTTTTGTGAGCTATCATTTAAATGCCATTGATGCCAACTCAGGAGCTAATCCGGTGCAATCTCCTTTCACCAACAGTAATCCAAGTCATGTTTTTCATGTCAGAGTTTATGATGGCAATACGGATTGTTTTAGCACCACAACACTGGATGTTACAGTTGTTAATCCGCCGAGAGCAGCAATTGACAAACCCTATCTCAATGCCTGCGTGGATAGCGGCACGGGCTTTGAAACCTTTGACTTAACCAGCATCATCGATGAGCTTTTGGTTAACCTCTCGGATATTCCAGAAAATTTCTATGAATCAGAAGACGATGCAGAGGCGGGAATTAACCCCATAGCCAATGCTGCCAATTATCAAAATATAGTTTCTGAATTTCAGATTGTTTATATAAAAATCGTAGACGGTAACACTGGCTGCTTCAACATAGTTCCCATTGAGCTGCACACCGACATTACAATAACAGGATTGGTACGCGGTGATTTTAATGGTTGTGATGATGCTTCGGAAGATGGTATAGTAGACTTTGATTTGCTTGCGGTAGAATCACAACTGCTTAATGAATATGAAGGGTTTAAAGTGACTTTTTATGAAAGCCAAGCCGATCAAGAAAATGGATTAAATGCCATCGATAAAAACCTTCCATTTACTGTCAATTCCAATACCCCGCCTAATCCGCACATCATTTATATAACCGTTTCTGTTGATAACTGTGATACTTTTATCAGTATCAACTTAATTGTTAATCCACCACTTATAATTCCACCTCTTGTCCCTGTCACCTATTGCGATACAGATCAGGATGGTGTTGCAAACATTTTGTTGGAAACCTTTGATGCTCATGTAACTCATGGTATCAACGGCGCCAATGTCAGATACTTTGAAACAGAAGAAGACGCTTTAAACAACGAACCCTCTCTGGACACTCACTTTTATAACACCACTAATCCACAAACAATCTATGCGCGTGTGACCAATACGTTGACCTCATGCTATGACGTTACTCCATTGACTATTCAAATAGAACTACCGCCAGCGATTATTGGTCATGCTGATATCATCCAATGTGATGATGATTTAGATGGCTACTATGTTGTGGATCTCACAAGCAAAATTCCAGAACTCGTTGCAGATACAACAGGGCTTACAATATCGTTTCATAACAATTATAACCTGGCACTTAGTGGGGAAGACCCCATCTCCAATCCAGAGAATTATAACAGTCCCACACAGTATATTGCGGTACGCGTTGAGGATAATGTCACAGGATGCGTCAGTATAGCCGATCTTTATGTGTATATTAATACGAGACCTATATTTATTCCAATTTCTAACTTCGAAAACTGTGAAGCGGCTGGCAATCCGATTGCAGATTTTTATTTTTATGAGAAAGATGAAGAAATATTAAATGGACAGTCCGACAAGCATGTTTTATATTTTGAAACTTCTGAAGATGCAGAAAATCGTACAAACATAATCGATAAATTTGCGCCATATCCAAATACCTCAAGTCCACAAACGGTATATGTGAGAGTTGAAGCCACGACAGACGCCGACTGCTACGGCACAACTTCCTTTGATTTAGAAGTGGGTTCACTACCAGCATTTAATGCTCCAGAAGATGAATTTATTTGTGATGGCCTCAATAATGACGAGGTTGTTACTTTTGATTTGAACACAAAAATATCAGAGATATCAAAAAACATAAATGAACCGATAGACATCACTCTATACACCTCAGAAGCAGATGCAAAAGACCTTATTAATCCTATAAAAAACTTATCAAACTATACCAACAGCGTTAATCCGCAACCCATTTTTGCGCGAATTGAAAACGGTACGTATTGCTATGCACTGACCAAGTTTTCAATAAACGTCGTTCAGTTGCCCGCGGTTACTACGCCAACCGATATAATTGACTGTGATACCGACGACGATGGTACCATAGTTTTTGATTTAACCGTGGTGGAAATTGAAGTTTTAGACCTCAGACAGGATAATATTATAGTGACCTATCACGAGTCTTTGGAAGGTGCTGAAACCGATAGTGAAATTATATCAAGTCCTAATAAATATAAAAACACCTCAATTAATCAGACCGTTTATATAAAAATCAACAACACCGTTTCCAACTGCTTTGTCAATTTGCCCATTAAATTAAAAGTCAATCTGCCACCTGCTATAAATGATTTCAAAAATTATCGTATATGTTCAAATCCTGAGAAATATTTCGACCTCAATACCATAAATAAAACCATTACATCAGAATCGAATATCTCAGTCTCCTACTATTCAACTCAATCAGATGCTATAGCTGATGAAAATGCAATAAGTACGGATTACACCTATACAACCACAAACGATCGGATTTATGCGCGATTGGAAAACACAAAAACAGGCTGCATCTCCTATTATGATTTCCGTTTGGTCGTACTACCATTGCCAGTTGCAAATACACCAGATGATTTAGAAGATTGTGATGACGATTTTGATGGCTATCTTGCTTTTGATCTTTCTGAACAAACCCCAACAATCCTTAATGGTCAAAATCCGACAAATTATGAAGTTAGTTATCATAATTCGCAAAGTACAGCAAACTCAGGCTCCAATCCCTTAAAAGACATTTATGCAGCTAAAGACGGACAACTAATTTACGCAAGGGTTACCAACCTTATAACAGGCTGTTTCAGTACCACTCAATTTTCTGCCATTGTCCATCCAAGACCCGTAATTTCCATTACTGATCAGGTGCTTTGTATTGACAACGCACCATTAGTCGTAAATGCCGAAACCAATAATCCTTCAGATACCTATTTGTGGTCAACGGGAGCAACAACGCCTGAAATTGATATTACCACAATTGGCTCCTATTCCCTAACAATTACCAGCAGTTTTGGATGTCAATCTACACAAGAATTTCAGGTTATAGCATCGGAAGCCGCAAGTATTGACGCCACAGAAACTGTCGATTTTTCCGACCCCAATAACATCACCATTACCATTAGTGGGATTGGCAACTATCGCTATGTTTTAGATGATGGTCCACCACAAGAATCGAATGTATTCAACAACGTCACTTTAGGCTATCATACCATTACTATTATTGATTTGAATGGTTGTGCAAAAACCACAAAAGAAGTGGTAGTCATCGATGCTCCTAAATTTGTGACCCCAAATAATGATGGCTATTTTGATACGTGGCACATCAGCGGTATCGAAACTTTACCTGGAAGTGTAATCAATATATTTGACAGATATGGGAAGCACATTACCACCTTGACTTCAAGTTCTCAAGGTTGGGACGGGACTTATAATGGACACCTAATGCCCTCATCAGATTATTGGTTCGTTGGAAAAATTAAAAAAAACGACAATACTTTTGAGGTCAAAGGGCATTTTGCGTTGAAGCTTTAATGTCGTTGTTTAATTATATATTCTACATGATAAGACCGATCAAAACAGTAAAACCATCAATGATTCAAGGACTTACTGTTTTCTTCATATTCATATACTTCACTGGGTATTCTCAAAATGTTCAGGTGGATAGCCAAACCTATACGGCACAGCAGCTTATTGAAGATATATTTATAAACAGTAATTGCGTTCAAAACGTTGTGGTGACTAATGTTGTTGGTGGTAGTTTTAACAGTACAGACAAAAGTTATGGATATTTTGATGCTTCAGGCACAACCTTTCCAATTCAAAGAGGCGTTGTAATGAGTACGGGCCGCTTATCCAATGTACCTGGACCCAATACCTCGATAAGTGATGACGATGCCATTAATTGGGATGGCGACTCCGATCTGGAAAGAAGCCTTTCAGAAGGCAATACGATTAACGCCACCATTTTAGAATTTGACTTTGTTGCTGCTTCAAGTCAAATTAGTTTTCGCTACCTATTTGCATCCGAAGAATATCAGGAAAATAACACACGGACTTGTCGTTATTCAGATTTATTTGGATTTTTGATACGTTCAGAAAACGAACAAGAGTACACCAATATTGCTTTGATACCAGGCAGCCAGACCCCAGTAAAGGTGACCACAGTCCATTCTGGAGTTCCCGATGGCTGTGACGCGATCAACGAGACATATTTTGGCGGCTGGAACAATAGTACCGCTCCAATAAACTTTAACGGCCAAACCGAGGTGTTAACGGCAACGGCGAATATTATCCCTAACCAAAATTATCATGTTAAACTAGTCATTGCAGATGCCCAGAACTATAGATACGATTCGGCGATATTTCTGGAAGCAAACAGTTTTGAATTAAAAACCAATCTTGGAGTCAATCGCCTGGTATCTACCAATAATCCAGTCTGCGAAGGTGACAGCATGGTGCTTAACGCCGTACAGCCTGGCAATTTGGAGTATGTCTGGTATAAAGATGGTGCTCTCGTGGAAACTCAGAATGCAAGCTGTCCTAATTGCGGCACCTATGCAGTTACTGGGCCTGGAACCTATGGCGTTGAAGTTACTTTAGCAAATGGTTGCAAGGCTTATGGCGAAATTATTATAGAATATGCTACTAACCCATTGGCATCAAATGCAATTTTGCTGGCCTGCGATGAGAATCAGGATGGGATTACTTTTTATAATTTACTCGAGGCAAATACTGATTTAACAAACAATGACGACACTTTGATCGTCTCCAATTTTTACACTACTTATAACGATGCTGTTAATGCAACGAACGCCATTCCAGATCCTGCCAATTTTCAAAATTCGAGTCCAGCTCAAACCGTATTTGCCAGAGTAGAAAACCAAAACCGTTGTTTTACAATTGGCGAATTGACTTTAGAAATTTCAAACACCACCATTAATGCTGCGCCTTTAAATGCTTGTAAAGGCCCTAGTGATGACCTTGCGACTTTTGATTTGAATCAAATAACAGCGGATATCCAAAATCAAATTCCGACAAACAGTACGGTGCAGTTTTATGAGAATGAAGCAGATGCCTTTACAGAATCCAATTCTATAGGTCCAATATATACGACTGATATTGAAATTCAACAAACCATTTACATTAAAATAAACAGCAATAGCTCTTGCTATGCATTAACAACAACCCAATTAAATGTCTTACACAGTCCATTATTAGAACCTGATGAAACTATTCTTTACTGTTTGAACAGCTATCCAGATACCATACGTTTATTTGGAGGAATTCAAAATACACCGTCAAACGCATATCGTTTCCAGTGGTTTTATAATGGTGTTGAAACAGACGTAGACACATCCTTTATTGATATCAACGCGATTGGAACGTACACCGTCAATGTCACAGGACCTAATGGTTGTTCAAATGTGAAAAACATTACCGTTATCCCATCGGATATTGCTACTATTGAAGCCATCTCAATAATTGAAGGTTCCAACAACAATAGTATTGAGATCAACGTTTCTGGGGATGGTGATTATGAATTCGCTTTTAACAAAATTACGGGGCCGTATCAAGACAGTAATGTATTTACCGCTCTTGACCCGGGAATTCATACCATTTATGTAAGAGATAAAAAAGGTTGTGGCATTTCTAAAAAACAGGTATCTATTTTGGGGTTCCCTAAATATTTCACACCAAACGGCGATGGCATAAATGATATTTGGAGCCTATATGGCATTACTGATCAATTTAGTCGAGCCCTCCGTATGAATATCTACAATCGGTATGGAAAGCTTATATTTCAACAAACGAAACCGAGTGGTGGTTGGGATGGCACTTATAGTGGCACCGCATTACCTGCCAATGATTACTGGTTTGAAGTGATACTTGCTGATGGAACGACGTATACGGGACACTTCTCCCTGGTGCGCTAATCCTTAACTTCAAGCAGAAGAAAAAGTTCTTTATTAGTACGATCTGCCGCTCAATTTAAGTCATAAAAAAACGTCCATGATTGTTATACCATGAACGTTTTTTTGTAAACATTCTAATACTATATACAAGTATTAGTAAAATGCGTTATAGCTAAATTTCTGGCCACCTACTGAGGCACTCGCCATAAGTCCTGCTTTTGGCAATGCAAATGTGGCAATCCCTTCGTTATAATTGGTATTTACTGCCACTCCTTTTTCTACGGCAACCGCAGTCGCTTCTGCTGAAAACTTAAAGTTGCCTTCTTTAAATCGGGCCAAATCAACATCAGTCTCAAAAAATATCACCTGAATAATGGCCTGACCTCCTGCTTGGAGCCCAATGTCCAATTTTTTTAAATCTGCCATTCCAACGGCAACACCGTTTTCATAAACCACGCCATTTCCAGCAGCACCACCAACGATAAATCCTCCCTTTCCTACATTTGGAAACAAAGCATATCCGGCAGCATTTTCAAAGTATTTGGTAAGCCCTGGATCTTTTTTAATAAGAGCTGCCTTCGCATCATCGGCATCAGACATTATCTTTTTATCCTTATCGGTTTGAGCAAAAGTGCTGAAAGCCATCAGCATGCATACTATAAAAGTAAATTGTTTTAAATTTTTCATGAGTTCTATTAATTTTAGATAAAATAATACTTTCTATTATAATCAACAGTTCGGTGATCAGAACTATCTCTAATAGTCTTGAGTAAAATTACTCGAAAAATCATTTTCAATTTAATCATATTGCCGTATTTCTTAACTCGAACACGCTATCCATCAATCCAACATTTAGGATTGATTTGAATCAGGAACTCGGACTACTAAATCCAAGTGTTAAGAATCAAGAACCTCAGCGTATTAAAACCCACCTCAGAAGTTAAAATATCAGGTATCTTCAAAAAACTTTGGTTAAATTTGTAAAATGAAATTCAAAATCAAATCAGAATTTAAACCTACTGGCGATCAGCCTCAGGCCATAAAAAAACTTGCAAAAGGTGTTGAAAGCAATGAGAGGTACCAAACTTTATTAGGTGTTACAGGTTCTGGAAAAACCTTTACCGTGGCCAATGTGATTGAAGAAGTACAACGTCCTACTCTAGTATTGGCACACAATAAAACCTTGGCGGCACAGCTTTACTCCGAATTCAAACAGTTTTTTCCAGAAAATGCTGTAGAGTATTTTGTCTCTTATTATGATTACTACCAGCCGGAAGCCTATATCCCTGTTTCTGGGGTGTACATAGAAAAAGACCTCTCTATCAATGAAGAAATTGAAAAGATGCGATTAAGCACCACTTCTTCCCTACTTTCGGGCAGACGTGACGTCATTGTAGTTGCTTCGGTATCTTGTTTATACGGAATTGGAAATCCAGTAGAGTTTCAAAAAAATGTCATCACTTTAAAAAGAGACCAGGTTATTTCACGAACGAAATTACTTCATCAATTGGTTCAAAGCCTCTATTCAAGAACGGAGGCCGATTTCAATCACGGAAATTTCAGAATAAAAGGTGACACTGTAGATATTTTTCCTGGCTATGCAGATTATGGTGTTAGGGTTCATTTTTTTGGTGATGAAATAGAAGAAATTGAAGCCTTTAATATTCAGACCAACAAGGTGATTGAATTGTATGATCAGATCAACATCTATCCGGCCAATATGTTTGTAACTTCTCCTGAAGTATTACAAGGAGCTATTCGGGAGATTCAGGATGACTTGGTCAAACAACATGATTATTTTAAGGATATTGGTAAACATCTTGAAGCAAAACGTTTAAAGGAACGCACCGAATTTGACTTGGAAATGATCCGGGAATTAGGCTACTGCTCCGGAATTGAAAATTATTCGCGCTACTTAGATGGTCGTTTGCCAGGAACGCGTCCTTTCTGTTTGTTGGATTATTTTCCTGATGATTATTTAATGGTGGTTGATGAAAGTCACGTGACCATTTCGCAAGTTCATGCCATGTATGGTGGGGATAGAAGCCGAAAGGAAAACTTGGTAGAATACGGATTTAGACTTCCTGCAGCCATGGATAATAGGCCTTTAAAATTTGAAGAATTTGAAGCCATGCAGAATCAAGTCATCTATGTTAGTGCAACTCCCGCGGATTACGAATTGCAAAAAAGCGATGGTGTGTATGTGGAACAATTGATTCGCCCTACAGGCTTGTTGGACCCGACGATTGAAGTGCGTCCGAGTTTGAACCAAATTGACGATTTGATTGACGAAATTCACCAACGGGTTGAAAAAGATGAGCGCATACTTGTGACTACATTAACCAAACGTATGGCCGAAGAATTGACCAAATACCTGGACCGAATCCAAATTAGGGTACGTTATATCCACAGTGATGTAGACACTTTAGAAAGAGTGGAAATCATGCAAGATTTACGGAAAGGTTTATTTGATGTTTTGGTAGGTGTTAATTTGTTACGTGAAGGACTGGATCTACCAGAAGTATCGTTGGTGGCAATCTTGGATGCGGATAAAGAAGGATTCTTAAGATCCAACCGTTCCTTAACCCAAACTGTAGGTAGAGCAGCAAGACACCTAAATGGAAAAGCAATCATGTATGCAGACAACATTACCAATAGTATGCAGAAAACCATTGACGAAACCAACTATAGGCGCGAAAAACAAATTGCTTATAATACAAAACATGGCATTACGCCAACTGCACTGAATAAAAGCCTGGACAATGTTTTGTCTAAAAACTCAGTAAGTACGTATAGTTATGAATTGGAAGCCATAAAAGCAGCAGAACCAGAAAGTCAATACTTGACCAAGGATCAATTGGAAAAGAAAATCCGCGAGAAACGAAAACTTATGGAGCAGGCAGCCAAAGCCTTAGATTTTATTATTGCAGCGCAGTTGAGAGACGATATTAAAGCATATCAGGGGAAGTTGGAGGAGTTGAAGGCGTGATCGAGTGGCGAGTGATTGAGTGGTGCGTGGTGAGTAGAGGGGTTAAATTTGTGAAATTTAAAGATTACCGATTTAAGCTTGTATATTGTCTTGAATAACGAATAACGGCCAACATTAATCAGGGTGTTCATCTATAAAAACCTTATACAAAAAATCTGCGGAAAAATAATCCAACGTAAACTACCTTCTGATGTCTACAAACTGAGGACAAATCACTCAAATTCCATGACATCATCAGCCACTATCTGCAAAATCTACGAGGAAATAGCATAACTCAAATTACCATACTGAAGCCTGCCTACTGAAGACTGAAGACCGTCTACTTAAAACCTAATTATACTGTACCTTAAAAATATCAATCAAAAAATCTGGGGGAACTATCTTATCAGGAAAGCTTTCCATTAAATCCAATACGCGATTTATGGATTCATGGCTCAAGCCCATTCGCAATCCAAAATTATGCAATTTTACAAGTTCTTTGTTTGTAATATTTTCACCGAGGTTCATCAATAACACCAATCTGTGAAACTGGACAATCCGTTCGCTATGCGATTTTAAATGCACATAGCTCACCGGATATTCAAACAAATAAACAAGGTCTTCTCTGGATATGTCCAATTGTTTGGCCACACCTAAGAGAAATTTATATTCTATGGTTTTAATGGAGTCATCCGTTTGAGCAAATGCAATCATTTCCGAAAGGAGACTCAATTTTTCTACACGATTTATCATAACTGAGGGAACTTATTTTATAATTATAAAGTTAAAGAGAATTTTATTTTGATAATCGTTGATTATGAGTAGCTTATCGAAAATCAGACTGTAATTCATCGCATTTTTCCTACTTTCATACATTTTTAAGAACCAATTGACTGATCATCAGTAAATTATAAAAATAATGCGTTTCATCGATTTTTCACAAATCAAATCTTAGTTTCGATGAACTGCACTATTAGTTTATTTATAAATTTGTTCTGCCTAAATAAACCTCCATACTCATGAAAGTTCTTCGTTTTTTATTGATTGTCATACTTGGATTTAATGGTTTTGGTTATGCCCAAAGTACAGCATCCGTACAGGTGTCAACATTTTATATCGATGCACCCCAATTACAAGTTGAAAAAACCATTTGGGTCTATTTGCCAAAAGCCTATGCCCATTCTAAAAAAGATTATCCTGTGGTTTATATGCAGGACGCACAAAACCTTTTTGATGCTGATACATCTTATGTAGGCGAATGGAATATAGATGAATATCTTGATTCCATATCAGATAATAAGTCTATCATTATAGGAATTGAACACGGCAACGAAAAACGGATGGAGGAATTGACACCATTTTCCAATGAAGAATATGGCGGTGGAAAAGCTGATGCATACCTCAGCTTTATCATCAACACGCTCAAGCCACATATTGATACCACCTATCGCACCTTAAATAGTGCTGAGCATACAACCATATTTGGATCCTCTTTAGGTGGCTTGCTATCTTTTTATGCTCTTATAAAATATCCAGAGACTTTTGGAAATGCAGGGATATTTTCGCCATCGTTTTGGTTCAGTAATCGTATTTTTGAATTTGTATCTGGAACTGATGTTTCTCCGAACTCGCGATTCTATTTTCTGGCTGGCTCTGAAGAAAGTAAAGGAATGATCCCAGATATGAACAAAATGATAGGAATCTTACGCAAAGAAGGAGTTCCTGAAAATCACATCAAAAGTACCATTATAAAAGAAGGCCAACACAATGAATCGTTATGGCGCGAAAGTTTTCCAGAAGCTTATGAGTGGTTGATTAGGGATTAGAGGAAAAATCTTTGGATATTAAAATTAAAAGAAGAATAATAAAATGCTAATTTTACTCAATAACTTCAATAGTGGACTTACATAACTTTCCGAGCATTTGAGAGGACTACTTAAAAATTTTAGATGATTAATGGTTAGCAAATACATAGAAATTTAATAAGTTTAAATTATGACAAACAACGATATATTCAAAAAACTACGGGTAGCACTCCAATTGAGAGATGACGAAATAGTTAAAATTCTTGAACTGGTAGATTTCAGAATCTCAAAAAGTGAATTGGGTGCTTTTTTCAGAAAAGAAGACCATCCGAAATACATGGAGTGTGGAGATCAAATTTTACGTAATTTCTTAAATGGTTTGGTCATTCATCTGCGGGGACCAAAGCCTGTTAAAGACAGTAAAGGAAAACCGAAGAAAGAGGGCTAACCAACATCCTTGAGACAAGCTTGGGAGAGGCTCAATTGAAATAGTTGTTGGTGTCGGATCCATCTTCTTACTAAGAGACAATTGGAAATTTAAAATTTCATTCTACCATTGAACATCAATCTGGAGGAGAAATTTTTGAACTTCACATTGGCGTTTAGTAGATCGGTCAGCAGACCGGTAATCTATTCCTACCAATCCTTATGGTAACTGGGCCCACCAACATATTCCAATCCGTTTAAGGCTTTTAGAATACACCTACCGGTCGGCAGACAGGGGTCTTACTAAAAAGACCTGACAGCGCCAATAGCTATCGGCACAGTCAGGTCTGAAATAATCTAATGTTAAATTCTAATTCTTAAGCTAAAACCGCTTGTACTTTGTCTGCTGCTTCCTGGAATTCAGTAGCACTTAAAACGTCCAATCCTGAATCGTCAAGCAATTGTTTGGCGATATCAGCATTCGTTCCTTGCAAACGTACAATAATCGGCACCTTAATATTACCCATGTTTTTGTAGGCGTCAATCACACCTTGTGCAACTCTATCACAACGTACAATTCCTCCAAAAATATTGATCAAGATTGCTTTTACACCTGGATCTTTTAGGATAATTCTGAATGCAGCCTCAACACGAGCGGCATCTGCAGTACCACCAACATCCAAGAAGTTTGCCGGCTCTCCTCCTGCTTGTTTGATCAGGTCCATGGTTGCCATGGCCAAACCAGCACCGTTAACCATACAGCCAACGTTACCGTCTAAATCAACATAATTAAGACCCAAAGCTCCAGCTTCTACTTCAATGGCATTTTCCTCACGTAAATCACGTAAATCCAAATAATCTTTATGTCTATATAACGCATTGTCATCAATAGTAACTTTTGCATCAACAGCAATAATCTTATCATCACTTGTTTTCAACACAGGGTTGATTTCAAATAAAGATGAATCTGATTTATCATAAGCTGTATAAAGATTGGTTATGAACTTGGTCATTTCCTTAAAGGCATTGCCTTCCAAACCAAGGTTAAAAGCCACACGTCTTGCTTGGAACGGTAAAATTCCAACGGATGGATCAATTTCTTCAGTAAAAATCAAATGAGGAGTTTCTTCAGCAACTGTTTCAATATCCATTCCACCTTCAGTAGAATACATGATCATATTGCGTCCGGTACTTCTATTTAAAAGAACGGATACGTAAAATTCACTGGTCTCACTTGCTCCTGGATAATAAACGTCTTCGGCGACTAAAACCTGATGTACCTTTTTGCCTTCTGCAGAAGTCTGAGGTGTAACCAATTGCATGCCGATAATATTACCAGCAATTTCTTCAACTTCTTTTAAGTTTTTGGCCAATTTAACACCACCACCTTTACCTCGTCCACCTGCGTGAACTTGTGCCTTGATCACGTGCCAGCTTGTTCCGGTCTCGGTGGTCAATTGTTTTGCTGCAGCAACAGCTTCGTTGGCGTTTTTTGCGACAATACCACGTTGGATACGTACTCCAAAACTGCTTAAAATATCTTTTCCTTGATACTCGTGTAAATTCATCTTTAAATGTTTATTTTGTCATGTCCTCAATCCGAATAGCTATCGCGAGGAATATTTTAAAATGGTCTTCAATTTCTATAGAATATCTGAGAAATTAATGGTCACAAAAGTAATCAACATAAATGTTTTTACCAATAAATTTGACTATTGTTTGTTAGGGCTGGATTCCTTCGATAAAAAGATGTATCACTTTTAGGGTTTTCTTTAGCTTGAATAAAAAAAAGGATTTAGCTTTACCGCTATTATAATTTAAATTTAAAATGGAACAAAAAACCTTACTACAGATTGCAAAAGACTTTGATAGTCCAGTTTATGTCTACGATACAGAAAAAATAGCAGTGCAATATAAACGCTTAACTTCTGCTTTTAATAAGGTTAAAAATTTAAAAATTAAATATGCCGCTAAGGCATTATCCAATATATCTGTATTAAAATTTCTAAAATCCTTAGGCTCAGGTTTGGATACCGTATCCATCCAAGAAGTTAAATTAGGCTTGAAGGCTGGTTTTACTCCAGATCAAATCATCTATACACCCAACGGTGTTTCTCTTGAAGAAATTGAAATGGCAGCTAAACTTGGGGTGCAGATCAATATTGACAACCTTTCCATCTTGGAACAATTTGGAACACGTCATCCAAAAACACCAGTTTGCATCCGAATCAATCCGCATGTCATGGCTGGCGGCAACACCAATATTTCAGTGGGGCATATTGATAGTAAATTTGGGATCTCAATTCATCAAATTCCACATTTGTTGCGTATTATAGAAAACACAAATATGAACATCAACGGCATTCACATGCATACGGGAAGTGATATTCTTGATATTGATGTATTTCTTTATGCCAGTGAAATTTTATTTGATACAGCGTTGAATTTTAAAGACCTGGAATTCATTGATTTCGGATCCGGATTTAAAGTTCCTTATAAAGAAGGAGATATAGAAACCAATATTGAAGAGCTGGGACAGAAACTTACCGATCGGTTCAATACATTCTGTAAAAAATATGGAAGGGAATTAACATTGACCTTTGAACCTGGAAAATTCTTGGTAAGTGAAGCCGGTGTTTTTCTAACCAAAGTGAATGTTGTTAAACAAACCACCTCTACGGTATTTGCTCAAGTAGATTCTGGCTTTAACCATTTGATAAGACCAATGCTCTATGGCTCAAAGCATGATATTATTAACATTTCAAACCCAACCGGACGAGAGCGCTTTTATTCGGTTGTAGGATATATTTGTGAAACGGACACTTTTGCCAGCAACATACGGATCAATGAGATTACGGAAGGTGATATCCTTTGTTTTAAAAATGCCGGTGCCTATTGTTTTACCATGGCCAGTAATTACAACTCTCGCTACAGACCTGCGGAAGTGTTATGGCACAATAAAAAAGCACATTTGATCAGAAAACGTGAAACATTTGACGATATCCTAAGAAATCAAGTTGAGATTGATTTGAGTTAAAACTTCTTGTATATGCGATTTGTTTTTTGGATATAATTATAGAAACTTGCTGCATACTTGAAGTGCATACACCCCACTTTGTGGCCACCTTTTAAATAGCTCATAATGAACCAAATTCCTCCTAAATTGATCCGTCAGATTTTCGTGATCCTTCTCATTTTATTTATGGGCAGCTTAATCTTTCAGGAGATGTTACCTTATCTTACAGGGGTTCTTGGTGCCATAACCATTTATATACTGTTTAAAAAATGGATGGCCTATTTGGTAAAAACCAAGAAATGGAACGCTGCATTGGCGGCAACGCTCATTATGTTCTTATCATTTGTTGGTATCCTCCTTCCATTGGCTGGAATTATTTGGATGTTGAGCAATAAAATAGGGAGAGCTGCAAATAATAGTGAGCAGGTCGTAACCGCGTTCAAACACCAATTGACCATTGTTGAGGAATATATGGGCTTTGATATTGCTTCAAAAATTGATACCACAGCCATAACCGGATGGGTGTCAACCAATTTACAAAACGTGGTGGGTGGTACTTTTAATGCCTTTATTGCCATTGGGCTCATGTACTTCATGCTATATTATATGCTAACCAACCGGAGAGCCTTGCGCGAATCCTTAACTGAATATATTCCATTGGATAAAGATAACCTGAAAGAAATAGGTTTAGAAATCGAAGCGATGGTGCGTTCCAATGCCATCGGAATTCCGTTAGTTGCCTTAGCCCAAGGTATAATTGCCTTGATTGGATTTCTGATCTTTGGCATACAGGAACCGTTTTTCTGGTTTGTAATTGTCACTATCGGCTCTATGATTCCTTTTGTAGGAACTTTGGTCGGTATCTTACCGGTCTTTTTAATCAGTCTTTCTTCTGGTGATACGTTTCAGGCCTGGGGAATATTAATCTATGGTTTTGTGGTTGTAGGTTCAACGGATAATATCATTCGGCTATACGTGCTTAAAAAACTGGACGATGTCCATCCACTGATTACTTTGATTGGAGTTATAGTGGGGGTGCCTATTTTTGGGTTTATCGGATTGATTTTTGGCCCCTTATTGATCAGTCTGTTCATGGCTTTAGTAAGTATCTACAGACGAGAATACGGAAAATCGGAACCAAACACGGATAAAGAACATCTTTAATTCATAATCCAATCATATATAAATCGCTCATGTTGTCTATAAGTAAAAAAACAACATAGAATTTTATTGGGCTCAAAGAAACAAACTCAACTCACTTTTTAAATCTTTAAGAGACTTACGGTAAAATATGGAATAAACACTTTTAGGAAATTAATATTATAATTAACTTACATCCTAACATTCTCTAAATTATAATTTCCTAAAACTTATGAAACCGCACTATCTCCTATCCATTTTAATTTCCTTTTTATATTTCGGAACACTTCATGCACAAGAAGCTTATTTTCTAATCGACCCCACAATAACTCCCGACGGACAAACTATAGTTTTTAGTTATGACGGCGATTTATGGAAAGTCCCTGCAAGTGGCGGTGATGCATTTAGGCTAACGGCCATGGAAGGAGAAGAAACACTGCCGCGTATTTCGCCAGACGGAAAATGGTTGGCCTTTAGTGCCACCCAATATGGCAATAAGGATATTTATATTATGCCAATAGACGGCGGCGAGATTAAACAACTCACGTATCATGATGCCACCGATGATGTAGATAGTTGGTCGTGGGATTCAAAAGAAATTTATTTTACCTCATCGCGATACAATCGTTACAGTGGGTATAAGGTTTCTGTGTCCGGTGGTACGCCAACACGATTGTTTGAAAACTATTTCAACAATGTCCATAATGTCGTTTCTTATCCTAATACAGACGAAATTTTCTTTAATGAAAGTTGGGAAAGCAAAAATTTTACCAGTCGTAAACGCTATAAAGGCGCTTACAATCCTGATATCAAATCCTACAATCCAAAAACCAAAGGATTCAAAGAATATACCGATTATATTGGAAAAGACATGTGGGTAACCATAGCTGAAAATGGTGACATCTACTTCGTTTCTGATGAAATCAACGGGGAATACAATTTATATACTTTTAAAGATGGAACTACTAAAAACGCTTTAACAAAATTTGAAACTTCAATCGGTTGGCCCCAGGTTAGTGCCAACGGAAATAAGGTCGTGTTTACCAAAGACTATCAGATATTCTTGTACGACGTCACTTCAAATACAACTGAAAAGGTCAAGATTCTAATTAACACTAATAATACACTCATTAAAGAGCAGGATTTTAAAACTAAGGGTAATATCAGTACGATGTCCATATCGCCAGATAATAAAAAAATGGCATTCATTTCTCGTGGCGAACTGTTTGTATCGGACATAAAAGGCAAGTTTATCAAGAAAATAAACACCAATCCCAATGAGCGCGTCAAGGAAGTAAAATGGCTAAAAGATAATCGGACGCTATTATTTAATCAGACCGTTTCCGGCTACACCAATCTCTTTACCATTGCTGCCGATGGAATGGGTGAAGAACATAGAATTACTAAAGAGGAGAAAAATAACGCGAATATTGTTTTAGATCATAAACTAGAAAATGCAGCTTATATCAGTGGCCGTGATGAATTGAGACTATTGGATCTTAAAACACTAAAAAGCACAACCTTAGTGACCGATGAGTTTTGGGCACTTCGGCCACCAGCACCTGAATTTTCACCAGATGGTGCGTATATTTTATATTCCGCTTTTCGTGATTTTGAGCTTGATATTTTCACCTATCATATCCCAACCAAAGAAATTATCAACTTAACCCAAACAGGTGTTTCAGAAAGTAATCCCACATGGTCTTCAGATGGAAAATACATTTATTTCCAATCTAACTTAATGCAACCTTCGTTTCCAAGAGGTATTGGCGATACACATATTTACAGAATGGCTTTAGACACCTATGACACACCTTTTAAATCGAATAAGTTTGACGAACTTTTTAAAGAAGATGAACAAAAGGACAAGGATAACTCTGATAAGAAAACTAAAGATAAAAAAGAAAAAGACAGTATTAAGGAGCCCATTTCAATCACCATCAACAAAAAAGGGCTGATGGATCGGATCGAACGTATCAGTCCTTCTTTTGGATCACAAAATGATCCTTATATCATTACAAAAGATGAAACGACCTATGTGTATTATGTTTCTAATCACGATCAAGGAAAATATAAGTTATGGAGAACCATTATAAAACCTTTTGAAGAAAACAAAACTGAAAAAGTAGATGATCAAACCATTAGGTATAGCCAATTGGAAACCAGTAAAAGCGGATATTATGCTTTGTTGAATGGCACTATCCACAGCATGGACCTAAAAAGTAACAAGCTTGAAAAAATTGAAACAGAAACCACATTTCGAAAAAATCTGGCGAACGAATTTGATCAG
Organism: Gelidibacter maritimus; assembly: GCF_014062315.1. Taxonomy (GTDB): domain Bacteria; phylum Bacteroidota; class Bacteroidia; order Flavobacteriales; family Flavobacteriaceae; genus Gelidibacter; species Gelidibacter maritimus. The sequence goes on along the minus strand of NZ_JACGLT010000006.1, from coordinate 194,438 downwards.
ATGTTTTTTGAAGCATGGGCAGGCTTTGAAAGTAATTATTACGATGAAGATTTCCACGGAGAAAATTGGCAACAACTTAGAGATAAGTACGCTCACTTTCTTCCCTACCTTACAAAACGCTCACAATTGAGTATGTTATTCAACGATATGTTAGGCGAGTTAAACACCTCCCATGTTGGTTTTTATACCTCCGGGAAGGAAGATGAAACCTACTACAGTAGTTCCACTTCAGAATCGGGAATCATCTTCTCTCAAGACAACCCTTATAAAGTAGCACATATTGTTAGTAAAAGTCCTGCGGGTATCACAGGAAAAGACATTAAGCCAGGTGATATTTTAATCAAAGTCAATGGAAAGCCAGTAGATTCCAAAACAAATAGAGAAGCTTATTTTTCTGGACCATCCTTGGATAACGAAATGCAGTTAACTTTTAAAAGAAACGGTAAAGACATTACTGTAAACCTGCATCCAATTGCAAATAGAGAGCTTAAAGATATGCTATACGATGAATGGGTGGATGACAATCAAAAGTATGTCGATGAAAAAAGTAATGATAAAATAGCCTATGTCCATATGAAGAATATGAGCGGTGGTGAACTCGATAATTTTATGAAGGAGATGGTTTCTGAAGCCTATAGAAAAGACGCTTTAATATTAGATTTAAGAAATAATACAGGTGGAAATGTGCACGATGCCGTTTTACAGTTCTTATCTCAAAAACCTTACGCCCAATGGAAATATAGAAATGGAAAATTGGCACAGCAGCCCAATTTCGCACCTGCAGCCAAACCAATTGTTTTACTAATTAACGAGCAATCCTTAAGTGATGCTGAAGTTACAGCTGCTGGTTTTAAAGAATTGGGCTTAGGAAAAATCATCGGAACAGAGACCTATCGTTGGATTATTTTTACCTCAAGCGGCCGTTTGGTGGATGGGTCATCATACCGTTTGCCATCTTGGGGCTGCTATACCTTGAGCGGTAATAATTTAGAGCATACAGGTGTAGCACCAGATATTTATGTGAAAGAAAACTTTAAAGACCGACTCACGGGCAAGCAACCACAATTGGACGAAGCTATTGTAGAAATCTTAAAGGAGCTGAAACCTTAAGTGATGTAACTAAAAGAAAAGCCTTCGGAAGTTAAGAACCTCGGGGCCCATCCGACCGGCACGGACCGGCAAGACCACGTGGCATGAAAAACGAATTATCCCTTCGATCGAGGCAAGCCTTATGATATTAAAACCCACTGTTGGGAATTAAAATCCACTGGTGGATATAAACAGAACTAAAAAAGACAGAACCACTAAACCATAATTTTAATAGTATACCAAATTACCCCAGTTTCAAAAGACAACCTACATATTTATAATCAATCCGATAATTATGAAAAGCTTTTATTTTCTTATCATTTCCTTATTTATTTGTGCAAATAGCATTGCTCAAAAAACTCAAAACCTAGAACTTTTGGATGTTTTTAATTTGGAATATATTTCTGATCCTCAAATTTCTCCCGATGGCAGCCGTATTATTTACGTCAGAAATTTCAAAGACGTGATGACCGACCGGAACTTATCAAATCTTTGGATGGTAAATATAGATGGCAGCCAAAATAGACCCCTTACTACTGGAAATCAAAACGATTCTCAACCAAGATGGTCGCATGATGGCACTAAAATAGTGTTCAAATCAAACATGAAAGATGATCGGGTAAAACTCTATCTGATGTGGGTCGATTCCAAAGATATAGTAGCGCTTACCAATACTCCCGAAAGTCCTGGAGCTGTATCATGGTCCTGGGACGATACACAATTGGCGTTTTCTATGTTTGTACCTACTACCAAAAAATCACCTATCTCTCTACCACAAAAACCTGAGGGCGCCAAATGGAATGCACCTCCAATTTATATTGACCAAATGAATTACAGAGGAGATGGCCAAGGCTATCTTAAATCTGGTAACCACCAATTATTCACAATCTCTACGGATGGTGGTACTCCAAGACAACTCACTTTTACTGCTAACAATCATGCTAACCCCATTTGGTCCAAAGATGGAAAGTCACTTTATTTTGATGCCAATCTTCACGAAAATCATGAAATGGAACCTCGAAATAGTGAAATTCACCAACTCACCATCAGCACAGGCGCGATTAAAGCACTCACAAGCCGTAAAGGCCCAGATGGTGGTGCAGTTTTGTCGCCCGATGGAAGTCAAATAGCCTATACAGGTTTTGATGATACCTATCAAGGCTATACAGTTACCAATCTTTATGTTATGAATACAGATGGTTCTGGCAGCAAAATTTTGACCAGAGATTTAGACCGGGATATTTCCAATCCAATTTGGGAAGACAACGGCAAAGGTCTTTATTTTCAGTATGATGAAAAAGGTGATACCAAAATTGGCCATGTAGCACTCACAGGAAAAATAAGAACTATTACCAACAAACTTGGCGGACTTTCGTTAGGTCGGCCTTATAACGCTGCGTCCTACTCAGAAGCCACAAACAAACTTGCCTATACCCTCGGTGCAACGGATCATCCTGCAGATTTAGCGGTTTGGAATGGCGGTAAAACGACAAGGATTACCAACGTTAACAAAGATCTTTTTGCTGACAAACAACTTGGTAATGTTAAAGAAATCTGGTGGAATTCCTCTTACGACGATCGGAAGATTCAAGGTTGGGTGGTCACACCTCCAAACTTTGATCCAAATAAAAAATACCCTTTAATTCTTGAAATCCATGGTGGACCATTTGCCAGTTATGGTTCTGTATTTTCAGCGGAAGTTCAAATGTTTGCTGCTGCAGGCTATGTGGTTTTATATTCTAACCCCAGAGGAAGTACGGGCTACGGACAGGAGTTTGGAAATTCGATTCACCATGATTATCCTAACCACGATTATGAAGACCTCATGTCTGGTGTGGATGCTGTTATCGATATGGGCAACATAGACACCAACAACCTTTTTGTTACCGGCGGCTCAGGTGGTGGCGTGTTAACAACATGGATTGTTGGAAAAACCAACAGATTTAAAGCTGCTGTGGTGGCTAAGCCGGTGATTAACTGGTATAGTTTTGTACTTTATGCAGATAACCCAGCATTTTTCTATAAATATTGGTTTGGAGACAAACCTTGGGACAATCCTGAGGCGTATATTAAAAGATCGCCATTGTCTTATGTTGGCAATATCAGCACACCGACTATGGTCTTGGGCGGTGAAGAAGATTATAGAACCCCTATAAGCGAGCTGGAGCAATTATATAGCGCCCTCAAAATACAACAGGTAGAAACGGCTATGGTAAGAATTCCGGGCGCATCTCACGGCATTGCCAATAAGCCAAGTAATCTTATTGCTAAAATTGCAAGTATATTGACTTGGTTTGATAAATATAAAAATGAAGATTAGGCTCTTAATTGCCTAACCTCTTTAATCAACATCGATAAACAACATTTTTTATAGAGCTTTACTATCCAAAAAAGTGCATCCATAAAGTTGATGAAAACAACTATATGGATGCATTTTTGCGGTATAGAACTCCACGGTTGGAACTTTGTAATCCAAAACAAACCTCGTGGCTCACATAAACTATTTAATGTTCGGATTACCGAATAGGCAATCGTATTTGAGAAGGATACTGCCTTGAGTGGTGAATTTTATTTTCTGCGATGACGCCTTCAGATTCATCATAATTATTTCCTCCAGTGTTCAGATTACGCGCAAATCGTGGAAAATTACTGCTTGAAACCTCAATGCGAATTCGATGTCCTTTTTTAAAATAGTTACTTGTAGACATTGGTGTCAAATCAACTTTATACACCTTGCCTTCTTCCATGAACACTTCTTTATCGTAGCCTTCTCGATAACGCACACGCTGTATGGTTTCGTCAAGATTGTAGGCCGTACCATCAGGATATACATCGATGAGCTTAATAGTGAAATCCGTGTCCTTAGCATCGGAAGAAACATAGAGCGTAGACTCAATAAATCCGGTGACTTCCACACCTTCCGTGAGAACATCGGTAGTATAAACAAGAATGTTAGGATTTTCTTCCGCCTTTTGCTGATCAAATGCGCCTCCTTGCACCGCATTTCCTGTGCAGCATACATTGCCTCCTAAAGAATTAACGGGATTCATGGGGTCATAAATAAAAGAGTCTGGATTATCTTTCGTAGCTTTCTTTTTTGACAGCGTGCCGTTGCCTTTAAGTGTATTGGCTTTTCCGTCACTATTCAAATAATAAGTAATCATTTTAGTATCTGCTGGCGGCCATTCCTCTGCCGATTTCCATTCGTTGCTGCCCATAGTATAATATTGTACTCGAGGTGTTTTTTCCTTGAAATCATTGGTTTCTCCTTTCAACCAAAGATCCCACCAAGCATAAATCTGTTCGTCATAATTTAAACGGGCATCGCCTACGCTACGTTGACCGACTATCGTATTTTCGGTGGCTCGGGTAAATGCACAATGTAAGGTAGGCGCAATGACCAAGTATTGATTTTCCTTTATTTCAGGATCTTTTGAATTGTTGCGAACATGGTTAAACAGAGCCAAATTGGGCGTGATTGAAACGTCGTACCAAGAGGCAAACCAGAAACTTGGTGCACTAATTTCCATGGTATCATGATAGAGCCCACCTTCGTACCAAGCTGGATCATTAGGTTTACGTATCACCATTTTATCAAAAATTTCATTTTTTCCATGTATGTTCTTGACAATATCTTTAATTGGTAAATGTTTAAGGGCCTCGGCCATATCTATTGGTGGATTTTTTGGAGCGAGATCATAGAACCTTGAAATTCTGATCAAGTCTTCTTGTGTAGCACCTTCAGGGATTCTTGGCTTAAATTTATCTTGCTCAACCCCGTACAACCAAGCGAAGAACAAAAGCTGCTCTGCACCACCTCGGTACCAATTGCCCTGTTCTTTAATGTCGCCTACAGTTCCTATACCTGCGCCAAATCCCTGTGGTACCATGGCGGCATGTGAAGGATGATCAAGCGCCGATACGGCCATCTGCCATTCTGCAGTCGATGAACAGCCAATTGTACCAATTTTTCCGTTAGACCAAGGTTGATCGGCCATCCACGAAAAAGCATCATAACCATCGGTGAGCGGCATCCCCAAAATATCCCATTCGCCTTCAGAAAAGAAGCGTCCACGTTCATTTTGCACCACAAAGGCATATCCACGTTTGACAGCCTCATAGGCTTGTTGAGCAGTCCGAGTCTGGCGAACGCCATCAACCCACGTGTTAAAATTGTAAGGTGTACGCGAGAAAATAATAGGTACTTTTTCTGTCGTTTTAGGCCTGTAAATATCGGTAGCTAAACGAATTCCGTCGCGCATAGGCATCATCACCTTTTGATCAATAATGGCAATTTCTTCAAGTTTTTCAAAAATATCTTTTTGCTCTTGTCCATAGAATATCTGAACAGTCAACAAGAAGATAAAGATAAAGGGAATACGGTAAGTTTTCATTGGATTAATTTTTATGATTGGTTGTTTTTATCATTAGTCTAATGTAAAGAAAAATTAATTAAACCAATCTGTAAAACAGCTTGAAAAACTAACCATTACAACTTTAATATCATTTAGAGTCTCAAGTCCCCTATTAAATATTCGAATTTAGTATAACTCCTTCCCCTATAGCTCCGATTAGCTCAATTTTTATGCTGGGATAAAACAAACCTTGCGGCACACGGATAAAAAACCAATTTACTGGCATTTAAATTGTCATTTGGTTTAGGACAAACTTATTGATAATTACTTTCGGACAGGGTCTAAAGAGGATAGGATAGAATATTTTTATGAGGCCTTAAAAACATATCCCACTGGTGGGAATAAAACACGCCCGACGGGTTAGCATCGGGTGTGTTGAGTATTTCCAAATCAGAATAAGTTGGTTATCAACCTTCTAATTCTTTTAACTTCATAGGTTTTAGTAAGTTTCCGGTAATGGAATAGGCATCGTATTAAACACCTGATCTCCAGGTCTATCAATTGGCAAAGTATTTGACAAGCCATACCGTCTCAGATCAAACATTCTATGGTTTTCAGACCAAAGTGAGTATCTGCGCTGTTTGAGCATTTCTGCGGTTAAGGCTTCTGCTGTTTGTGCTCCTGAATAATCAGACAAGTTGGCCGAGTTTCTAATGACGTTTAAAGCATCTTCTGCCTCTTGCAAATTACTCGCTAAAATATTTGCTTCGGCATACACCAAAATCAACTCCTCATTCCTAAGAAAATCGATAGGGCTGGTATCAGAGTCGTACAAACGCGTTTCATGGGTCCCATTTAGACCATCTTGCGATGCCGGATTTGCTCTCACGGCCGATTTTTCTGAAACTCTTGAGTCTCCAGCTTCTGCATCTGCAATCCAAGAATTATGGACTATAATCTGATCCCCATTAAGATTAGGGACTTTGAATACCGTGTTGGCCTGATCGCCACCGCCGAGGCCAAAAATATGCTTTGGACCTATTTCCAGATTCCCTGTGAGATCCAAATAGGAGTCTGACAGGGCAGATAATGCCGCATTTCCGTCACCATCATAAACCGCAGCCATTCCAGCCACTGCTCTGTTGAATTCAGAAAAAGTAGAAGGCGTATCGAAACCTGAAAACCCATTACTCAATGTAAATGCAAAATCACTTCCTGCATTAGATAAATGCTGCTGTCCCTCTTCCAGAAGAGCGCGGGCTTTGGTAATACCCTCATTAAATTCTACTATTGGCCCCAAATTCTCAGGATCGGAAACATCCAAGCGGGCTTTCCCGTAAGATTTTAGTATTTGTATCAACTCTTCTGCCATCATCGTCTTGGCAAAACCTAAATAGCCATTTCTTTCACTTTCATTTACTGCATCCGTGTTGGAAACCGCCTCTATTAAAAGATTGACATTCTTAATACATCTGTAATTCCCGTTCCATGAGCCAACGCTATAAAATGAGTTATTGTCTAATTGAAGGCCATCTTTACCTAACAAATCGCCCGTATTACGAGGTTCCGCATTAAAAAGATAAAGCTCTCTTGCCATGACACCATTAGATGTGGCTTCGTTTCCTATACCATTTCGGGAGGTAGATTCTATCGCAACCACAAGTTCGTTTAATTGGCCTTTGGAAGCGTTTTTTAAAACCCCATCCACACTAGGCCCATTCGGATCTACGACTTCATCAAAAGTACAAGAAACCATAAGCGAGAATAGTGGGATTATGAAGGTCACAATCGCTAAAGATTTTATATTATATTTCATATTATATTTTTTTTAAAAATTAACGTTTAGGCTAAAGAAAAATTGGCGTGCACTCGGGTAAGACCCTACCTCTATCCCTGTAGAGAGACCAGTACCACCATTAACGGACACCTCTGGATCATAACCACTGTAATCGCTTATGGTAAAAATATTCTTACCAGATACACCAAGTTTTACCCCGTCAACCACATTGCCAAAGACACTGTTAACCGTGTTTTTAGGAAGCGAATAATGAACTGAAGCTTCTCTTAATCTGAAATAACCTGCAGGTTCAACAAATCGCACTGCATTTGCTGGCATCTGAAGTCGCGCTTTTCCTTCTTCAGTCTCTAGGTCAGGCGTAACCAATCCTAAGTCAGAAAGAAATGTGGTAAGGTTAAGGTTTTCTCCTCCTTTTTTCCAGTTTAAAAGGAATGAGACATCAAATTGTTTGTAAATAGTGAAGTTATTGCTAAAGCCCATTTGAAAATCAGGTTCTACATCACCAACCTTAGTCGGTTTTATTCCTGTTCCATCCAGATTTAAGTTACCAACCAACTGGGTTGCTGAGGCTCCTTCTTGAATATAGAAGGTTCCCAAGCCCAGTCCAAATCCAGCGCCCGGTTGAGCAAATGCCGGTACGGCCAAGCGCGTTATTTCAGAGCGGTTTGTATACCATTGAATAGAAGTGTTCCATTTGAAATTTTCAGTATCAAAGACAAAAGCCCTTAATGCTAATTCCACACCTGTATTTTTCATGTCACCAAGGTTGGTGGACTCTATAGTAAATCCAGAAGAAGATGGTAATGCTCTGTCTAAGATTAAATCTTTTACTTTTTTGTCATAATACGTCGCTTCAAAGGATAATCTATTATTGAACATTCCAAGATCAAAACCAAATTCCAATTCGCTGGCAGTTTCAGGTTTTACAGCGCCGTCTCCTTTTGTTCCTACTACCGACTGCCCAATATTTCCGCCGATGTTACTCGCACCCAAACTGGTAAACGTAGAGCCATAACGTGATGGACTCCCTGTTTCTCCATAAGCAGCTCTCAACTTCAACTGAGAAACCGACTCTAAGTTCCAAAAATCGAAATTTGCCATGTTAATCGCCAACGACGCCTTTGGGAATCCATGGAATTCGTTAGGGTCGCCATTTCTAGAGGATTTATCCATACGATATCCTAGAGTAGCAATAATCTGATCTTTATAGTTTCCTTCTATTTGTCCAAAATAACCAAAATCCTTTTCTTCCGAGCGGAATTGATCAATGATTTGATTCACAGATTGATCAACACTTGTTTGCCCAGCAGCTAATAGAGCACCTCGGCTATTTACAAGATTTGATTTCTGATATAGATATGCCATTCCCAATTGTGTGGTGAGATCTAAATCGCCCCCCATAGCTTCTCGGTTCCAAACACCAATAATTTGAGTATTTAATTGTGTAAAGTTATTTTTTCCTACGGCAATAAAACCTCCAGGACCTGGGCGTACTTGGGCTTGATGAGTTTCTGGAACATAAACATAGGTCTGATTTGCTAAATAATCCAATCCACCACTCGTGACAATTCTAAGCCTATCAGTATCTGTTCTTAAAATATTTGTGTTTAAAGTCATCCCTTGCACAAGACGATCATTGCTATCATCATTCAAGGCATTGTCTCTAACAAATATGGAGTTTCCAGCCGCGTTAGGGTTATCTGGGTAATTACCATTCTCATCCGGGAATAGATTGACCCAAGGTCTCGTATATGCCAAATTGTAACCATAACTCAGACCGCCCTCATTTTCATTACCAGTAAAACTTCTACTGGAATTACTTCGGGTATAACTAGTAGATGAACTAAAATCGAATACTTTAGAAATCCGATGGTCAATATTGCTTCGCAATGAGAAACGATCAAATCCAGTATTTTTTATAATACCTTCTTCATCCCTAAAAGAACCACCAACGTAAAATTTGGTCTTATCATTACCGCCAGTAGCACTTAAACGCGTTTCAGTGATGAAACCTGTATTTCCATAAATAATATCTTCAAAATCATAAAGCTCTCCATTTTCTGCCATTGTGGCCTCATATTTCGCTCGTTCAGCAGGTCCAAATGCACTCTCTACCGAAGCAGCCGTCCAAGGACGAACGCCTAAGCGCTTTGCAATTTTATTCATACCTACATCTTGACTGAATCTAATTCTAGTCTTGCCAGCTTTACCTCTTTTAGTCGTAATCAAAACTACACCAGCATTACCTCGCTGCCCATAGATTGCGGCAGCCGAAGATCCTTTTAACACTTCTATGTTTTGGATGTCATTTGGATCCAAATCCGCTAAACGGTTACTTGAGTTCTCCTCATTACCACGGTTTGCACCCGATGCGAAACGGAGTCCAGACGGGATTTCCACATTATTATAATAAACACCATCAACTATGATGAGCGGTTGGTTGTTTCCGTTAATGGAAGAAATTCCACGTAGTCGTAATGCGAACCCTCCACCCGGTGCACCAGAGGTGGCAGTAATATTTACACCAGGAATTTTACCGTATAGAGCGCCATCTACCGTGGATTGACTCGTAGTTCCGACTAACTCTTCAGCAGAAACCGTAGACACAGCATTTGCAAGGTTTTGTCGTTTAACAGAACTCGCCAGTCCGGTAACGACGACTTCATCAAGTCCGGTTGCGGACTCCTCCATAGTGACCGTTAAGGCGGTTGGCCCAGTCACATTGACTTCTGAAGTGGCATAACCCAAAGAAGAAAAGACTAAAGTTGAAGGGAATGAAGGCACTAAAATTTCAAAATTGCCATCAATATCGGTTATAGCACCAGTAGTGGTTCCTTTTACAATAACGTTGACACCCGGAAGAGGAAAGTCAGCTGACCCTTCCGTAACTTTACCTGTAACAGTTCCCTGAGCTGCTAGCAGCAACGGAACTGTTAAAAAGATCAAGAGAATAGAATTTTTCCAAAAGTTTTGTTTCATATTCATATAATTAGTGTTAAAATTTAAAAGTTGAAGATAGTAAAGTTTTCAAGTTTTAAAAATATTTTTTAAAAAAGAAGTCGTTTTTTGTAAACAATGTTTCGTGAACAATATCCAATTTGAATACAGAAAAGTGATGCTGATAAACAATGAAAGAATAATATCTAAAAGTTCATATTCCAAAATATCCACTGATGATGTTTTAGTAATTTAACCACGGAAAGCTTCTGCTTTTGCCTTGTAATGTTAAAAACAAAACCGAAATTACTGACGAAATAAAATAATTTCAGTAGATTTATCTTTGAAGACAAAAAGCCAAACACACTCAATATCTTGATTTTTAAAATGATACATTGTTTAGCACTTGTTTTTTGGCATATTAAAAGCAGCTTTGGTTATGCTGAACCAAGTGATTATTGAAAACTCCCATCAAATAATTGTATATATCCAATTCACATCTTAAAGAAATATAAATTAATGACTTATGAGAACAACAATTTATTTTTTATTTATTTCTGCAGCCCTTCTTTTAAGCTGTAACGATCAAAAGGCCAAAAGCACTGATACTGATGAAAAATCGAGTTATTTTGACTATTCCAACAGCAATGACCAAAAGACTGGAGGTATTAAGATGATTCCCATCACCACACCAAAAGGCACCTTCAATGTATGGACAAAACGGATGGGCAATAATCCAAAAATGAAAGTTTTACTGCTACATGGTGGTCCAGGAGGAACACACGAGTTGTTTGAAAATTTTGATGGTTACTTCCCTAACGAAGAAATTGAATACATTTATTACGACCAATTGGATAGTTATTATAGTGACAAACCCAACGATTCCACATTATGGACTATTGAACACTCTGTAAGCCAAGTGGAACAGGTACGAAAAGCACTGAACCTCGATAAGGATAATTTTTACCTATTCGGGCAGTCTTGGGGCGGGCTCTTGGCAATGGAGTATGCCTTAAAACATCAAGATCATATCAAAGGCCTTATTATTGCGAATATGATGGCCAGTATCCCCGAATATGAAAAGTATGCGGCAGAGGTATTAGGGCCACAATTACCACCAGAGGTGCATAAAGAAATCAAGGCTATGGAAGCTGAGGAAGATTTTAGCAACCCTCGCTACTCAGAACTTGTAACTCAGCATTATTACACCAAACACGTGTTACATTTACCTTTGGATGAGTGGCCAGAATTTATCAATCGCTCCTTTTCCCACATGAATCCAAATATTTATATCTATATGCAAGGCTACAGCGAATTTGGGGTTACTGGAAATGCCACATTAAAGGGATGGGATATTTCTGATCGGTTGGACGAAATTAAAGTACCAACTCTAATGATTGGCGGAAAGCACGATACTATGGATCCAGAATATATGGAATGGATGAGCACTCAGGTACAAAACGGCCGAAGTTTAACCACAAATGGTGCCCATCTTACACAATATGATGATGCTGACAACTTCTTTAATGGATTAATCAAATTTATAAAAGATGTGAACGATGGCAATTTCACAGAAAACTAGAGGATGTCCAAGGAGCATATAGCCAGGTTTGGTCTTAGTGCGATGGGCTTTGTTTATGTTCTCGTTGGTATATTGACTGCCATGACGGCACTCAATTGGGGTGGTCAAAAAACTGGAACAAAAGGCGCCATTGCTTTTTTATCTGATCAGCCATTTGGAAAAATTCTTTTGGCCACCATGGCCATTGGTCTTTTCAGTTATGCATTTTGGCGGATGTACCAAACGTTTTATGACACTAGAGATTTAGGTACAGATTTTAAAGCACTTTTTACAAGAGGCGGATACTTTACCGGTGGGCTGTTTTATGGGGCATTGGGATTTATTGCCGTAAAACTGCTTCTTGGCGGTGGTTATGACCGTCAACAAGAAGTCATCATGAATGCCTTAAATTCAAAATACGGAAGTGTATTTGCCGTTATATTTGGATCGGTTTTGGCAGGAAAAGCAATCTTCGAAATATATTTTGTAATCTCAAATCAGTTCAAAAAGAATGTACAATCTTCAGAAATGCCACCAAAAGCAAAAACCACCTTATTAAAATTTGGAAGCATTGGACACTCGGCCCGTGCTGTAGTTTTTGGAGTCATGTCGTTTTTAACCATACGTACAGGACTCACATTTCGAAACAAAAAAATGAGCACGCTCGAAGATGCTTTTCAATTTCTAAACAATGAATTCGGTGATGTAGTACTTGGAGTCGTAGCTCTCGGATTTTTGTGTTTCGGACTCTTTATGTTTGTAAAAGCACGGTACCTATATATCAATATACGTTAATACTGCGCCTCTTTATCACCATCACGATGATCTTGAATGAATAGGTTATGAAGAGGACTTATGAATCTATTCGAAATAAAGGATCAAAAAAATCCGATCAATCAGCTGAAAATTCATAGGCAATATCATCTGGAGTATTCAAATTTCCATCAGGTCCCAAAGAAATCAAAATAAAACTTTCTCCTGATGGATGTCGCTCATAGAAAAACTCTCGGCCCCAATAATCTTTGTCAATTTTGTTGTGCAAAGGGTTATTTCTAATAATTGTGGACAATTTTTCTGGATAATGGCCGGAAGTCTGTTTTTCATGTTTTAAAAGAGATGCTACTTCTGTTAGCTTTTTCACAGTTTGCCTTTCCGGATTTCCTAAGATGAAATACGTAAATCTAAAAAAATAGAATATTAATAGTACCATTAACACTATAATCAACCCCTTCTGTAATTTATGGTACCATCGGTTATTTGACAGGCCATGATCCTGTTTGTAACTCCGATGCTTTCGTCTTTTCTTCCAAAATTTAAACTTCTGAAACATCAGTAAGAATTCGGCCAATGATGCAGCAATTTCTCCCATGCTATATATGAGCCGTTAGCTATTTAGTGCCCGTTCCATAGGTGTCAAATAAGTACACCAATGTTGCCATGGTTGCAGCCCCCAATTCCAATTCTCGTTTGTTGACCGCTGAAAAAACATCCGTTGCAGCATGATGGTAATCAAAGTAACGTTGCGAATCCGGTTTTAAACCCGCCAAAACAATATGATCAGATTTTAGCGGACCAATATCAGCACCGCTGCCACCTTTTTCGAAATAATGGATCAAATAGGGCTTAAATAAATCCTGCCATCCCAAGACCTTATTAAACACCTCATCGCTACAATCAAATGAAAAACCTCTTGGCGTAAACCCTCCAGAATCACTTTCAAGGGCAAAAATGTGATTTTCCTTTTTGGACTTCGCTATTTCAGCATATTTTTTACCACCTCTAAGTCCGTTTTCTTCATTCATAAAAAGTACGACCCTTATACTGCGTTTTGGCGTAATATCACTTTCCCTAAGCAGTCTAAGCACATCCATAGATTGTACAACACCAGCACCGTCATCGTGCGAACCATCGCCCAAATCCCAAGAATCCAAATGACCACCCACCACGATATATTCATCTGGAAATTCTGATCCTGTAATTTGTCCAATCACGTTATAGGATTCCACATCTGCCAATTGTTGGCAATTCTGCTTGAAAAAGAAATTTATTGTTGGATCCAATGCTAACATGGTGCTTAATAATTCAGCATGATTGGTACTAATTGCAGCGGATGGAATCCGTTGGGATACGGGCAAATCACCATAGGTCATGCTGCCAGTATGTGGGAAATCATCCAATCGCAAATTTAGCGAGCGAACAATAACGCCAACCGCCCCCATTTTTCCGGCTTCCATAGCGCCTGCATAACGCTGGTCTGCACAACCACCATAAGCCTCAAAAGTATCTATTAAATCGGCCTGCATGGCACGGTTAAAAAACACTATTTTACCTTCAACTTGGTCCCGACTCAGCGCCTTTAGCGCCTCTATACCCTGAACTTCAACAACCTGTGCACGCACCCCACCACCTGGCGTTTCAACCGAGCCTCCCAAGGCACAAATATTGACATGGGTGGTCAGACCCGGTTTACTTTCAATATAAGCAAACTCAGGCAAGCCCCTAATCCACTTTGGAACCATGACTGGTTGCAACCATACTTTATCCAATCCCAATTTCTCCAGCTCTTCTTTGGTATATATCACGGCACGTTCTGCACCTACTGATCCCGATAATCGAGCACCAATATTATTGGATAAGTAATCCAACCACTCATAACTCTTTCCGTTAGTAAGCGAATTACTATAGATTTTTCTGATGTTTTCAACGTCGGTTTGAGCTGAAATATTAATGGGAATTAAAATCCCTATTATAATAAGAAACTGTTTCATCGGAAAGAAAGGATTGATTTTAGAGATAACTATAGTGTTTAAAACGGTGTTTTGGAGCTGTATTCTTCATAGCAGTTAGTGCTTTTTAGACCTACAGGGTTTTATAAGTCTTATAGAGTCTTATAAAATCCTGATAAAAAATCATAGCTATTCGTTTTGTAATTGTTTTTTATACAAATCGATATTGGCCTTGATATCGTCATCTAATTCTGGTTCTTTTATATCTGTATAAGTCTTTAAGGTGTCATACAGAACTTTAGCCACCAAATACCGTGACGTTCTTTTATCATCACAAGGAATAACGTACCAAGGTGCATGAGGCTTTGAGGTCTTGTTGAGAAGATCTTCATAACAGGCCATATAGTCACCCCAAAGCTTGCGCTCATCCAAATCGCCTGGAGAAAATTTCCAGTTCTTATCCTCACGGTTTAAGCGTCTCAACAATCGGTGCTTTTGTTCATCTTTTGAGATGTTCAAAAAGAATTTAAATACGAGTGTACCATTATCGGCAATGTGTTTCTCAAAATTATTGATGTCTTCAAAGCGTCTTTCCCAGAAGGCTTCATCAATATCTTCAAGCGAATCAATTCCCGGGATATTCTCATTTAAAATGTAAGACGGGTGAACTTTTGTAACCAGGACGTTTTCATAATGTGTACGATTGAAAATTCCGAACTTTCCTCGCTCAGGAAGTGCGACATAATGCCTCCATAAATAATCGTGCTTCAGTTCTAAACTTGTAGGTGTTTTAAAGCTATGGACAACCACGCCGCGCGAATTAAAGTCTTTAAAAACCTCACGGATCAGGCTATCTTTTCCTGCTGTATCCATACCTTGCAAGCACACCAAAACAGCATATTTGCCATGGGCATACATCTTATCTTGTATTTTACCGAGTCCTTTTCTGACGTCTTTGAGACCATCTTTTAAATCGCTCTTGGATGCTTCTAAATCGATAGAAGTCTTAAGATCTTCTATCTGAACTGCATCCGTAACTTTAAAGTCGTTAATATTAATATTTTTCATATTGATTTTATTTAATCTGAATTTGTGTTTTTTGTTTCAGAGGTCGTATTTTCATTATTTTCATCTTCGCTTTTAGAAATCAATGGATGATCTGTGATTTCCAAACCTACAATTTTAATAATACTGCTTACGGCATTGAATAGCATTAAGACTACACTAATCAATCCTCCGCTCAATAAAGATGATAAAGCCAAACTCACATAATAAATGGTAGTATACCAAAAACTTGGCACGTTATCGGCCTCTGTAATGGGGATATTGAGTAGCTGGAACAAAATCATTGCCATAATAAAAATGACAGTATCAATCTTAGCAATAAGTAGCACATGGTGATAATGTTCTTTTGTAAGTTTTGATTTGGTGCTGGAACTCAAACTTAATAAAGTTAGCAAAAGAGCCAAAATAGTTGCCGATGCCAAGGCAATGGTATTGCATAGTGTATTAATTCCCGGAAGTGATGATTTGATTAATATTTTGGCTTCATACCCGCTAATATTTCCTAAGAAATATGCCCCAAGTCCCATTATAAGAGCAGAAATAATACCTCCGTAAAGTGCTCTTCTGTTATATTGGGTGAGTGTTATCATATGTTTTATTTAGAAGCAAACAGTTTTACATCACTTTCACTAACTTCCTTTTCTCCAAGAATAATTAGACGCTCCACCACATTACGCAGCTCCCTGATATTTCCTGTCCAATCATACTCTTGCAATCGTTTAATGGCTTTTGCCGAGAATGATTTTGGTGCCGTTCCATTTTGTTCGGCTATTTTAGTTGCAAAATGCTCTATCAATAATGGAATGTCCTCTCTTCTGTCATTCAGCGGCGGCACCTGAATTAAAATGACAGCCAATCGGTGGTATAAATCCTCTCTAAACTTACCCTCTTCTATTTCTTTGCTCAGGTTTTTATTGGTTGCGGCAATAACGCGCACATCCACCTTAATGTCCTTGTCGCTTCCTACACGTTGCACCTTGCTCTCTTGTAACGCTCTTAACACCTTAGCTTGGGCTGAAAGACTCATATCTCCAATTTCATCAAGAAAAATAGTTCCACCATTGGCGGTTTCAAAACGTCCTGCCCTGTCTTTGACTGCACTGGTAAAAGCCCCTTTAACATGTCCGAACAGTTCACTTTCTATCAATTCTGAAGGAATAGCCGCACAATTGACCTCAATTAGAGGACCTGTGGAGCGTTCGCTTTTTTTATGAAGCCAGTGCGCCACCAGTTCCTTACCTGTACCGTTTGGGCCGGTAATCAACACCCTGGCGTCAGTAGCAGCTACCTTCTCTATCATATCCTTTATGTGGGAAATGGCTTTGCTTTTACCAATCATTTCATAATTTTTGCCCACTTTTTTCTTGAGCATTTTATTCTCAACCACCAATTCTTTTCGATCTAATGCAATTCTGACCGTATTGAGCAATCGGTTCAAATCTGGTGGTTTTGATATATAATCGAAAGCGCCCAGACGCATCGTATTAACCGCGGTATCTAAGTCACCGTGCCCAGAAATCATCACAATTGTAGTTTCTGGTTTTATTTTTTTGACGGCTTCTAATACTTCCACACCGTCCATTTTTGGCATTTTGATGTCACAAAGCACCAAATCATAATCCTCCTTCTTTATTTTTTCCAATCCAATCAAGCCATCCGCAGCTTCATCTACTTGATAGGCTTCATTTTCTTCAGAAAGGATTTTCACCAAAACCCTTCTGATACTCGCTTCGTCTTCAATGACTAATATTTTTGACATTTTTTATATTTAATGATTATTCAGGTTCTAAAATAGAAACAAATTATTTGAACAAGGTATAAATTTGATATGTATTTTTTTAACCCATCTGTATTTATTAGAAACTCTATAGGTGACATTACCCAATAAAAATGACGTACAATGCAAAAGACCTTCGCAGAGTGTTGTCATAAAACAAAAAATGGTTTTAGCAATTTAAGTTAAGAAGATCTATTGATAAAAAGAATTTCAAAAACTCAAAGCTATGACAACTCGTAGATAGATCAAAAAAGTACATAAAATGATCTGGTATATCTTATGAATGCAAGATAGAAGTCAAACATTTTGCTCAATTAAATCCACCAATCAGGCTACTTCAATAAAGCGGGATCAATTGATTTATAAAAATTTAGAATTTTAAGTTACCTATAATTTATGCCGTGGCACCGAGTAACTATATCATTTAATTGATATTTTATTAATACCTTAACCATTTAAACAGCTCTTTATAGCTCGGTTTTTTCCCGTACATCAAAATCCCAACTCGGTAAATTTTGGCTGCAAACCACACGGTAAAGATGAAGGTAAAGACCAATATTGCCAAAGACAAAAGTTGCTGCCATATGGGAACACCAAACGGGATCCTCATTAACATAACCACCGGTGACGTTAAGGGTATAAAAGAAAAAATTGTAGAAATAGTTCCGTGAGGATCTTCGATGACCGTAAACACCCCAACATAAACGGCCAAAATAAGTGGCATAATAATAGGCATCATAAACTGTTGGGTATCGGTTTCATTATCTACGGCCGCACCAATGGCAGCATAGAACGAACTGTACAAAAGATACCCTCCAATAAAGAAAAACAAAAACGCCACACACAAATTAAGAATTGGCAAGTTGACAAATCCCGCAATTAGGTCTTGGGCGATATTTTGCGCATCAGAGGTTGCCATAGCCTGATTGATCATTTCCTGTTGTGGCGATTGTATTTGGGTCAAATCAATTCCAAAAATTGCAGAAACAACAAATAATAACACCCCTCCAAGGATGAGCCAAATTAAAAACTGAGTAATACCAGCCAATGATGTCCCTATGATTTTGCCCATCATTAATTGGATAGGCTTGACCGAAGAAATAATCACTTCAATAATTCTGCTTGTTTTTTCTTCAATCACACTGCGCATAATCATATTGCCATATATAATGATAAACATAAACAGCAAGTAGCCTGCAGCCCCGCCAAATGCGAGTTTAAGGTAACTGTCAATCTTAGAGGTTTTTTCGCCATCAAAAGTTTCCTGAGCAATATTTATTGTAGTCTTAGATGCTCTTATCTGTTCAATATTAACACCATCATTTTGAAGTTTGATATCTGAAATGCGCTTTTCAATGCGTCGTTCTAAATTGGAAATTATAGATACCGATGGAGACTCATCGGAGTAAAAATTTACAGTTTCGACAAGATTGAGCGTATCTGTACTTTTCTTAATATACAACAAACCAAAATCTTCCTGGGCTTTTACTAAGGCTTTGGCGTCAGCATAATTAGAATCAGTTAAAATGGTATAAGTGGTATGTTCAGTGTTCTCGAAAGCTTCTGCTAAAATCCCCGTTTCATCCAAAATTGTTATGGAGCGTTTTTTGTCATTATTGATTTGCGACAGATAGGCCACAACTGCCACAAGGGCAATCATAATGATAGGGCTTAAAAATGTCATAACAACAAAAGACCTGTTACGCACCTTATTCAAATATTCTCTTTTGATGATGAGCGGTAAATGGTTCATTTTAGTTGTTTTTTACAGTTTGAATAAAAATGTCGTTGGCACTAGGGATGACTTCAACAAAATGATGAATTTCCGCCTTTGACGTTAAAAAACGCAACAAATCGTTTGACGATGTGTCTTGAGGCAACTTAATATTCAATTTGATATCATCATTCAGGTTTTTGAAAGTTGCCGGGAACACTTCAAACTTATCCTTGATCAATCTAGTAATTTCCTCAGGGTTGGAAGATTGCAAACCAACTTCAAAAGTATTGGTTTTAAATTGGCGTTTGACATCTGTCAATCTCCCATCCAAAACTTTATTGGATTTATGAATTAACGCAATATGATCGCACAACTCTTCAACCGATTCCATGCGGTGGGTCGAAAAAATAACCGTTGCGCCCTCATCTCTCAATTGTAAAATTTCATCTTTAATAAGGGAGGCATTGATTGGATCAAATCCAGAAAATGGTTCATCAAAAATTAAAAGTTTAGGCCTGTGAATGACGGTGACAATAAACTGAATCTTTTGCGCCTGTCCTTTACTGAGCTCTTGTATTTTCCTGTTCCACCAGTCGCCAATATCCAGTTTGTCAAACCAATATTTAAGACGCTCTTTCGCCGTTTGTTTTGATAAGCCTTTTAGCTGCGCCAAATAGAGCACCTGTTCTCCTACTTTCATGGATTTATAAAGGCCGCGCTCTTCTGGCAGATACCCTATATCGCGAATGTTCATGGGCATTAAGGGCGAACCGTCCAAAAGCACCTCACCCTTGTCGGGCATGGTAATTTGATTGATAATACGAATTAGGGTCGTTTTACCAGCCCCGTTGGGACCCAACAGTCCAAAAATACTTCCTTTTGGAACTGCAATTGAGACTTCATTTAGTGCTTTAAAATCTCCAAAACTTTTGGAAACTGAATCGGCAACTAATAAGTTGTTCATAAAATAGCTTTTGTAAGGTATGGTTTAAAGATGCGTAAATATATTAAATGTTAGAGTTTAGGACTGCTTTTATGCTTTTATTTTTATCTAAAAAGTACATGGCATTTTTTGACCTTAAAAAAATCCCTATCGACCTAAAAAACAAAACCCACCCTTAATAAATCAAGGATGGGAAAAAATTGCTATGAAAAAGAAAAATATCACCAAAATTAATTAGTGATATTCAAATATAGTGATTTTTATCAAACTTCCAATTGGTTATGAAAACATATCTTTAACTTTCTCAAAGAATGATTTATCTGAACTTTCTGGCCTTGGCTGAAAGTGCTCATCATTTCTGACGTTTTCAAAAAACTCTTTTTGCTCTTTATTCAAGGTCTTAGGGGTCCAAACATTTATGTGTACCAATAAGTCGCCTTTGCCATAACCGTTGATACTTGGTATCCCTTTACCTCTCAATCGTAGAATCTTACCTGATTGAACTCCAGACTCTATCTTGATGCGCACTTTACCGGTTACGGTATCAATTTCCTGACTGGTTCCTAACACCGCATCTGGTAAACTCACATATAAATCAAAATGCAAATTGTCGCCCTCGCGCTTCAAAGTACTGTGCTCTTCTTCTTGTATGGCCACCAATAGATCTCCAGAAATGCCATTTCCAGGGGCATCATTACCTTTTCCGGATACTTTTAACTGCATGCCGTCCACTACACCTGCAGGTATTTTAACAGATACGGTCTCTTCTTTGAGTACCAAACCTTGGGCATCTGCGTTTGATGGTTTTTTATCAATCATCTCACCTGCACCACCACATGTAGGACATGGTGATGAGGTTTGCATCCGGCCCAAAATTGTATTTGTAATTCGCATCACTTGTCCAGAACCATTACAGCTTGAACAGGTTTTGTAGGTTGTACCTTCAGCCTGAACTTTACGTTTCACCTTCAGCTTTTTCTCAACACCATTGGCAATTTCTTCTAAAGTCAATGCAATCCTTATTCTCAAATTACTGCCTTTAACCCGTCTTTGTTGGCCGCCGAAACCACCACCAAATCCACCGCCAAAACCGCCGCCAAAAATATCTCCAAACTGGCTAAAGATGTCGTCCATATTCATGCCGCCACCATTAAAGCCACCGCCACCTTCGAATGCCTGATGACCGAACTGGTCATAACGTGCTTTCTTGTCAGGATTGCTCAATACCTCATAGGCTTCAGCTGCTTTTTTGAAGTTTTCTTCCGCTGTCTTATCGTCTGGATTTTTGTCAGGGTGATATTTTAAGGCCTTCTTTCGATAGGCTTTCTTAATATCACTTGCCGATGCACTCTTGTCAATCTTTAATATGTCGTAATAATCTTCCTTCATGGTATCTATTTCTAATCAATTCCTAAAATCCTTACCCGTTTGTTTAAAATCCTGTAATTACTTTAGGATAACGAATCACTCTATCGCCCATCTTGTAGCCCTTCTCAATGACATCAACAATCTTGCCTTTTAAATCTTCTGAAGGTGCTGGAATTTGAGTAACGGCATCATGCTCATCGGCATTAAAAACCTCGCCAACTTCAACAACAATATCTTCAAGTCCTTTGCTACTAAGAGCGGTCTTTAATTTGTTTCGAATCAGCTCTACGCCAGTCAAAAGCTCGCCTTCTTGAGACTTGGAAATCTCATGGATTGCCCTGTCAAAATCATCCATAACCGGTAAAAGAGACAGAATGACGTCTTGACCAGCAGTTTTGAACAATTCAGCCCGTTCTTTATTCGTTCGTCTTTTATAGTTTTCAAACTCTGCAAAGAGCCTTAAAAATTTATCTTTCTCTTTGCCCAATTCCTCTTTCAATTGGTCCTCAACGCTAAGCTCCTCTTCAGTTTGAGTAGCCTCATTTGTCGTTTCTTCAACATTGGTCTCAATGTCTTCAGTTTTATCTTTTTTGCTCATATTCTTGAACTTCATTTTAAATCTTCATTTTTGAATTGGCAAAAGTACTGCCATTATTCAAAAAATGTCAAAATGTCACGATATATTTTTTATTATTTGTAAGACAGCAATTCTCGCCATTCGTAATGCGGACGTTTACACAATTTACCAACGGAGATTAACAAAATAACTGCTACACAAGGTCTCATGCCACTCCCACATCCACTTTAAATACAAAACAATGGTATATAGTGAATTAGGACTTTCTATACTATTATCACTTTTGCTCGTTTTCCTGTCATCTCCACATATAGCCGAACCAAAATCTTGGCAGGATCCACAATCTATCCTTATTTTTTTTGCCATTGCGATTTTAGTTACTGGATGTCTTCCCACTTTTAAAATTAAAATTATCCGGATCGATTAAAATCGTATTACTTTTAAAAACCAGGTGTTTGTTTCACATATAAGAGAAGTACTTTTTAAAGACCATGATTACTATATATTATTTTTGAAGAAACTGAAAATAGAACTTTCCAAACGGTATGGGTAATTAAGGGTCATAAATTAATAAATTCGTTCATCTCATATGAGTATTCCAAGTTTAACGAATTAAAGCGTGCGTTGAATTTAAATAATAAAGGCCTTTTGAGCTTATCGTCAGTGAGACAGCTCTTGTGTTAGTTGGAGGTAAGATTCTACAATTTCTGGGTGATTATTTCAGTTTATTTGAATAAATATGAGAATTGAATAGTTTGTATCAGTCAAGTTTGGCGACCAATTTTAATTCCATACCTAGACTATTTCAAAATTGCTTCCAGGGCAGGATATACGTTGGAATAGGTAAAATCAAAACCAGCATCTTCAATTTTTTTCGAACTCACCCGTTGGCTTTCAAAAAGCATAATATGCATTTCACCAAGCACCAATTTCATTAAGAATTTTGGTATATTCGGCATAAATAAAGGTTTGTGAAGCGTTTTTGCGATGGCCTTTGTCAGTTCTGTATTAGTTATTGGGTTTGGGGCTACACCGTTGTAAATCCCTTCCAATTCATTCTGAATAATATAGACAAAAATCCGGGATAAATCATGAACATGAATCCAAGATTGCCATTGCTCTCCAGAACCAAAGGCTGAGCCAAGGCCAAATTTAATTGGCATTGCCATTTGAGGCAATGCGCCCTCATCAGCATCCAACACCAAACCTATCCTAACTTTTGAAACCAATAATCCCAATTCAGAAAACTCATTAACGGCGCTTTCCCATGCAGCGACGACGTCACCCAAAAAAGTTGGTGATTGTTTAGTGCACGATTCATCATAGTATTTGGTTAGAGAATCCGGATAAAAACCAATAGCGCTTGCCGAAAGAATTTGTTTGATATGGTGGTTATCAATTTTAGAGAGTGCTGTTTTCAAACACTGTAATGATTGCACCCTGCTGTCAATAATAATTTTCTTATAGCTGTCTGTCCATCGTTTAGCAATACCCGCACCCGCTAAATTAATTATGGCGTCTACATCTTTAAAACAGTCAGTATCTATGACATCTTTTTTTGGGTCCCAATAGAAACCTTTATAATTATCTTTTGATTCTATTTTATCTTTTGAAGTTGTTAAGTAATGCACCAAAATATCCTGCTCATGACATCGCTTGACAATTTCCTTCCCAATTAAACCTGTAGCTCCCGTAATTAATACCTTCATCTATTTTTGTGCTTTTTATAAAGTTAACCAATGAAATATTGATTGTTTATCAATTTAACACAAGGTTTAACAGAATTAACAAATAAACGATATTTTTAACTTTTGAAAAAAGATCATATCCGTTTAAAAGCAGAAATGGCAAGAATACTTAAAAATCTCCCAAGTAAAAGCTCTATTTGAGCTCTTGGCCCGCTGAATGCTAAGTGCCTTTTCTGACCATTAACAACGGAACTATTTCAAATGCTTTGTTGCACGAAGCATTTCCCTTTTACCAGGTGGACCAGGTAACTTCTCAACACTAAAACCAACTGACAACATAGCACGACGCACGCTCCCTTTTGCGGCATAAGTGACCAAAATACCATTTAATTTTAATGCATTAAACATGATTCTAAATATAGATTCCGTCCACAGTTCAGGTTGAACTCTAGCACCAAAAGCATCAAAATAGATGACATCAAATTGATTCTTTTCAGTAATATCCTTAAAAAACTTCTGTTGTTTCAGAAGTGTAAAATAAGGTGTGAGACGTTGGCTATCTTCCCACTGAATTTGATGCATCTCTTCAAAAAGCGCTGTTTTTTCAGGCAATTGAAGCTCTTCTGCATAATTTAAGGCAGTCATCTCCTTGACTGAAATCGGAAATGCCTCAATACCTGTATAATGAATATCTATATGATGGTCTTCTGCCCGCAACAAGGACAAAAACGCATTCAGACCTGTGCCAAAGCCTATTTCTAAAACTGAAATCTCCTGATTTTTATCATTTGAAGCATTTAACTGATCAAAACAAAAAAGCAAACCATGCTTAATATACACGTGGTTTGCTTCTTGTATGGCACCATGAATAGAATGGTACTGTTCATTCCACTCTTCAATCTGAATGGTCTTAGAACCATCAGCCGTTATAATTATTCTGCGTTGCAACTTTTATTCGCCTTTCAACAGCACGCCGTCAGCCTCAAAAGAAAAGGTTACTTTAGGCTCAGTGATTGCTGCAATTTCCTCGGCAGATTTTCCTGCATCTTCCGCATAATGTTGCAATTCGTCAACCGGAACTTCATTGACATACGCCTTTCCGTTAATCACAATCTCTTTTCCAGCAATGTCTTTTGGCATAAAAAATCCATAATCTTTAAATTTCACCATGATTTGATTGCCATCCTCAAGATCAACTTTCATCCAACATCCTTTAGACTGGCAAACTTCATCCACTTTACCAACCATTTTTGCGCTAATTGTATCTCCAACACTCATAGATTTATAGGCTTCAGCCATATCTGACGGCGACTTTGCGGCATCGGCTGTAATCTCTTCTCCGATTGACGTATAGTCAACCACTTCTGCTTCCACTTCTTGAGTTTCTGCCTTTTTATCTTCAGTTTTACAGGCCATTGCGGTTAACACAATCCCAAAAACGATAAGTAATTTCTTCATAATTTATTTGTTTTCTGAAAGATTTATAGTGACAAATATAAGTTTTTTTTAAAACAAATTTTTTGATTTTTTATACTGCAAGAAATGACTAAATTTGCAGCATCAAAAAAAATATGATGACTAAACACACTTCACACGAAATCGATATCGTAAAATCAGATACTACTAAAATTGACGCTGTCGATTTTGACAACTTGACATTTGGTAGAACATTTACTGACCACATGTTTATCTGTGACTTTGAAAATGGTGAATGGCAAACGCCAAGGATCATGCCTTATCAACCGATGACCATGGATCCTTCGGCACGCGTATTCCATTACGGACAGGCAGTTTTTGAAGGTATGAAAGCCTATAAGGATGACGATGGAAAGGTATGGCTTTTTAGACCTATCGACAATTTCAACCGCATCAACAAATCGGCCGCGCGTTTAGCTATGCCCGAATTTCCTGAAGATTATTTCATGAAGGGCCTGACTACCTTGCTGCAAATGGACAGTGCTTGGGTGAAACCTGGCAAAGGCAACTCACTTTATATCAGACCTTTTATAATTGCTACTGACCCTGCAATCTCTGCATCGCCATCAAACAATTACAGATTCATGATTATTTGTGCTCCAGCGAAAGCGTATTATACAGGTAAAATACGCGTATTGATTGCTGAAGAGTATAGTAGATCTGCCAATGGCGGAGTTGGTTTTGCTAAAGCAGCTGGTAACTATGCAGCACAGTTTTATCCAACGAGCCTTGCACAAGAGAAAGGTTTTCAACAAGTGATTTGGACCGATGCCGACACTCACGAAAGATTGGAAGAAGCCGGAACCATGAACGTTTTCTTTAGAATAAATGACACTCTAATTACCGCGCCTTTAAGCGACCGTATTTTAGATGGTGTAACAAGACGAAGCATTATTCAACTTGCTGAGGATAATGGAATAGAAGTACAAGTAAGACCAATAACAGTCACAGAAATAAAAGAGGCATCTAAAAATGGCTCTTTAAAAGAGATTTTTGGCGCAGGAACAGCTGTTGTAATTAGTCCGATATCAGCATTCGAACATGCAGAGGAACTTTTTGAATTACCAAATATTGAAAACTCTTATGCTGACACTCTAAAAGATAAAATGCTCAGTATTCAACATAATATGGCTGAGGATAAACACGGATGGAGATACATGGTTTAGTCTCTAGCAGACCGACTTTAATAACCAGTAGACAATTCACGATCGACGTTCATCGGTCGTAAAAACATAAATTCCAAATTCCAATGCCTTACATTATTGGAATTTGGAATTTCTTATTTGGTACTTATAAATAAAGATGCATATACTTTAAGAACCAAGTATTTTCTCAATATTGGGTTGGAAATAATTTGGTCCTTTCAGTACTTTGCCATCTTCGCGATAAATAGGTTCGCCATTGGCACCTAGCTTACTCATATTACTTTTCTGGATTTCATCAAAAATCTCTTCAATTTTATGTTGAAAACCATGCTCAATGATTGTTCCACATAAAATATAAAGCATATCCCCTAAGGCATCGCCAACCTCCACAAGATCATTGGCATTTGCAGCTTCTAAATATTCTTCATTCTCCTCTCTCATCAATTTGTATCGAAGCAGATTTTTCTCAATTCCTAAGTTGGCTTTGGGACTGTCCCTATGTCCAATTTTAAATGCCGTATGAAATGTTTTTACTGCATCCAGTTTTTTCTTCATTATAAAAAGATTTTTAGTGTTGTATTGTTAAATGTACTGGGTTATCCTCAATGCCTATAAAATGACGGTTCGGCACGAAATTTAAGGTGAACATGCCATTTTCAGAAGAACCTTGTTCAGATTCTAAAAGGTTTGATTAATTTTGCATAAAAATAGCGATATGTTAACAAATGGTCAATTGATTTTCGGGATTTTATTTGCAATTGTTTTTGCCATTATCTTGATTTATACCTATCGTAAAGATTTAAAACTTCACAGGAAATATTACAAAGGCAGCATTTGGATTCTCATTGCCTTTATCGCTTTTATTCTCATGATTTTGGGGGTTAAGTATATGTTCACCTAACATCTATAGCATCATCATCTATAGTTTTGTTCTGAAGATTAATCAGAGGTGTGACGAGCAGTTTCGACAAATGAGAACTTTAAAAAACTCTACAATACACCCTAACCACAAGGACTCAGACACGCTTACAATTTAAAAATTTAGTGTTTTGTGATGGTAATTCAATTATTCTCCGATGTCATCTTATAACTAAAACATCGAAAAATTGAGAAATTTTTTTCAAAATCACATGTTAATAGCTCTTTCGCCCTAGGCTCTATTTCTACTTTTTATCAAGTTCATTATCATCACAAACTGAAAAGTAATTGGGTGTATGTTTTATAGAATTAACCAACGTTAATTCCGCAAAAGCATTACATATTCACGCCAACGGCTTACCAAAAGAGGTTATGAGCACGGGGAGCCGCCTGCAGATTTTTATTCTTAAAGCTTTATGCTGGAATCAAAACGACAGTGCAATGGATGGAGAAAACAATTATCATTTATTTATAATCAGGCGAGGCATGACAATAAACGGCATGATTCTCGGAAATGGATCCAACGATATCAATACGACAGGCCTACTACAGCTAGACACTGTTACTTTTAACCAATTTGTAAAGCATGCATGTTTTTGACAAAAAATAAAACAAATAGAAAAACATGATGACATTTTTTATTTATAGAGATGTACTAAAAATAATATTATTATGATTGTAATCATTTCTATCATCACGCTGATTGTTCTAAATCTTTTATTATTGAAATTTAGTGTCAATAAGAAAACGGGAAACTAAAATACAGTTCCCCGTTTCCTATTGAACATGCTTTGAAATAAAAATGAACTACATCGATCCCCAGGGGTGCGACGTACTAAATTGGCGTTACGTTTTTAACTACAACACAGAGCGTTGAAGAATAAGACAAAGATTCCGCTAAAAAAAGCGGAATTAGTTCAACTATCAATATTTAATGCATTGCTTCGCAATTTTTGAAATTGAGTTTCACTAATCTAATTCTCTTCTTTCAAAAAGCTATGAGTTTTGCTATAGTCTAACATTTGACTTGAAAAAGATTCGGGTTGGGTAACTTTTATTGAGGTTATCTCACCATCGCCATCCATGTCTGGCACCAAAACAGGGTTTACAAAGCCACTATACGGAGCATCCGTAAATTGGGCATTTCTTTCTAAAATTTCTTTATGAAGTGGTTGATCGACTTTAACACCGTAAGTTTCTACCAAAGCTTCAACGGCTTTATAATCACCTTCTGACTTGATGCGTTGTGTTTCGCGGAGCAACTGTCCGAAAAGATCATGTAGTTTCTCATAATCGTTGATATTGTAATAGGTTTTCCCATCGCGGGTAATTCTTTCAATAACATTGTCATTCTTGCCTTTCTCAAAAACCCAAGCGCTCACCCATTGTCTATTTCTCATGTGGGCTTGTTCAACATTGTCACCCAAATTCAAACGGATCAGCTGGGTCATTAATCCGTTTCGGATATAGTTGTTATATGCAGCCATCCCGACTTTTTTCCAATCATCTACCAAACCAAGTTCTTGCAGTTTTGGACTGTACAAATAGTAAAGTCCAACCAAATCAGCACGCCCCTCTTCCAAGGTTGATGCATAATTTTTGAGCGTCTCTTTGGTTTCACCAACACCAGGATTTAATTGTCCCGATGCATGACCAACCACTTCATGTAAGGCCGTGTGCAACTTACTTGCCAACTGACCATATTTCTGCTCCAATTCTAATTCTTCTTCGTCGTTGACAAACTCTTTTAACCTACCTGCACTGCCTGCATTATTATAGGCTTCGATAATATTGCCAAGAGAGACCGATTTACTTCCAACTGCCGCTCTAATCCAATTGGCATTTGGTAAATTAACTCCAATTGGCGTACTCGGCGAAGCGTCTCCAGCTTCACCTGCCACATTTACAACCTTATAAGTAATCCCTACAACATTTTTCTTTTTGTGAGCATCCATTAAAGGCGAATTATCCTCAAACCATTGTGCGTTATCTGACAAAACTTTCATTTTTTGCGACATATCAAAGTCATTGATCTGAACAATGCTTTCATAAGAACCTCTATAGCCTATAGGGTCGTTGTAAACCTCAATAAAACCATTGATATAATCAACATTTCCTGCAGTGGCAGCTGTCCATGCTACATTATAATCATCCCAAGTTTGTAAATCGCCTGTCTTGTAATACTGGATCAAGAGGCCTAAGGCATCACCTTGCGCTTGATTTTCAGCTACACCTTTTGCGAGTTCTAACCATTTCACAACTTCATCAATGGCCGAGCCGTATAAACCGCCTGACTTATAAATCAATTCCTTTAATTGACCGTTTTCTTTTACCAATTTGGAATTCAATCCAAAAGACAATGGTTTTTCTGGATTGGGCGATTTTTTATTCTTGTAGAATTGTACCACATCGGCTGTAGTGACATCTGTTCCATAGAAGTTAACAGCTGATAGTGCCACATTATCTACACCTTTAGCTTGATTGATTTTCTTGGCATCCTGATCATTAAAAAGCACATCAAAAGCTTCTCCTTGCAATTGTGTACTGGTTTCTGTCAATAAAGATTTCAAATAATCTTGAGAAAATTCTGGCTTTAACTTATCATTAGAATAATGGTGATGGATTCCATTACTAAACCAAACACGTTTTAAATAGGTTTCAAATGCTTTCCAATCTTCAGTAGACTTATCGCCATCATAATTGCTATAGACCGATTCCAAAGCGTTCCTGATTTTGAGATTATGACGGTAATTTTGATCCCACATAATGTCACGCCCCGCCAATCCTGCCTGGGTCAAATAGTAGACTAATTTTTGCTCTTTCAAGGTCAAATTGTCCCATCCAGGTATTTGGTACCGAAGAATCTTTACGTCAGCAAACTGCTCGACAGTATAGTCAAACGGCGCGTCGGCCTTTTTGGCTTCTACTGTGGTGGTATTCGGATCAGTGCTTGTTTTGGGATCGTTTTTGCAAGCAAAAGCGAAGCTCATTGCCAATGCAATCCCGAAAATTGATTTTAAGTTCATCTGTTAATTATTAAATTTTTTATACTACAAATGTAATATTTATTAAGATACTATAAAATTGTCTATCTTTGATAAACTCTACAAAATCACCTAATGAAATTAATAAAATACCTCTTATTCTTATTGTTAATTGCAATAATCGGAATGGCTATTTACATCGCGGTTCAACCTAATGATTTCAAAATAACTGAAAGCACTACCATAAATGCTCCAAAAGCTGTAGTTTTTGACATGGTATCGGATACCACTCATGTGGATTGGTCTTTATTCTGGAAAGAGTCAGAGTCATTGAAGAAGACCACACGGTTTCCAAACGATTCCATTCTTCAATTTTTCACCAGTAATGGCATCAAAACATCAGAGTTGAAGTGGAAATTTGTTTCCAACAATGATGGTTCCACTACGGTCACACGAACGCTTGATGCAGATCAATTGGCATTTATGACCAAAGCCAAACATGCATTGTTTGGCGACAATGACGAGGAGCTTTCAGAGCGGTTTAAAGCAGACTTGGCAAGTATCGATAAGAAAGTAGCAACAAGCATGGCAACTTACTCCATTAATATTGATGGGATTACAGAGTATGGTGGAGGTTTTTATTTATACAAAACAATATCATCCACTGGTAGCAACAAAAGCGCTACCATGAAAGCACAATATGACGACATCAGAACTTTCATGAATGCACATAACATCTCAGCCAGTGGTATGCCATTTACCATTTATATTGAAATGAACCTGGATAATGGCAATGTGATCATTAGCAACGCCGTCCCTGTTAGTGAGCGGGTTATTATTGCAGAAAACAGTAATGTACTTAGCGGATTTATGCAGCGTACAAAAGCACTTAAAGTGACCTTAAAAGGCAACTATTCAAATTTAAAAGAAGCCTGGACCATTGCCAATAATCATTTAAAAGAGCAACATATGGAAGCTTCAGAAATGAGTCCATTTGAAGTTTATAAGAATGATCCTGAAAAGCTTCCAAATCCTGCGCATTGGGTTACTGAAATCTATATTCCCATTAAAGAAACCACTGAAGCCTTGTGAAACAACTATTATTGGTTTTTGTTGGAGGTGGATTTGGTAGCGTCTTGAGATTTATCATCGGGAAATATCTTAACAGCCCAGGAACGGGCATTCCTTACGGCACATTTGTGGCTAATATTTTAGGAAGTCTGTTAATTGGTATCATTTTAGGTTTAGCCTTTAAGAACAACACCTTATCACAAAACCAAGTCTTATTCCTTGCCACAGGATTTTGTGGCGGATTCACAACCTTTTCAACCTTTGCTTATGAGAATCACGTCTTTTTAAAATCGGGCGATTTTATGAGCTTTGCTATTTATACTATAGCAAGTTTCGTGGTGGGGTTTTTAGCAGTTTTCTTAGGAATGTATCTGGTAAAAAGTTAATGGGCGTTGCATTTTCCGCCGAAGACGCGGATTTTCGCAAATGCAATAGCAGAAGCATAACCCATAGGCTTAATGCCAAGTTGATTCAACCGACAGATTTCCCACGCATGATTAAATACTGCAGCCCACTACTAATGCTGTAGTAACTTAGTTCTCAAATGCCTTAACGCCCGCTCTGATCGCAACATCTATATAGTTTTCACGTGGCACAATTGGGCATGAATACTTCTCGTCGTAAGCACAATATGGGTTGTAAGCGGTATTGAAATCAATAATCATAACTTCACCTTCTGGAATGCTCAAGTCAATGTAACGACCGCCGCCATAAGTTTCATCCCCATTGGTGTCATCTAAAAAAGGTAGAAACAGGTAGTCCTCAAAACCGTCTTCGTTCATTAAATCCTGGTCTTGATAGATATTTAATGTATACGATTCACCTTTTAAATCGAAAGTAATTTGACCATATTTTAAATAGGTCGGGAGCCTATCGGTGGTAGTTTTCATTTTAAATGGCTGTTCATCAACGGATTTCGTAAAGGATGCCTTAACCACATACAAAGAATCAAATTTAAAAAAATCCAATCCTGTGAAGTCTCTCCTATCTTTAGGTTTTAACGGCGATTTTGAAGCATCTTTAAACTCTGCATTAAGATTTCTCTGAAATTCTGTTTCTCCTTTAAGTGGTTGCTTATCCTGAGCACAGCCCATTAACAAAATCAATCCCAACAAAAATGAATATCGTGTTCTCATAAAAAAAGTAATTGGATTGCAAACATACAATTTTAACTTAATGACCATAGTTTATTTCGATGATTCCGTATTTTTACAGATAAGAGGTTAATCGTTCGAAATTCGAACTTTTAAGAGCCTATTTACTGGGTTTTTAAATACCAATTCAAAGTCATCTCAAAACATTATTAAAACATGTCAAACACTTATAAAGTATTAATAATTGGTGCAGGTCCCATTGGAATTGCATGTGCACTGGAATGTAAAAAGCGAAACTGGGACTATGTCGTTCTTGAAAAAGGGGCACTGACCAACTCTTTGTTCAACTATCCAAAAAACATGACCTTTTTTTCAACTTCAGAAAAGCTTGAAATTGATGGGATTCCTTTCATCAGCATCAATCCAAAACCCAACAGAGACGAAGCTCTTGAATATTACAGACGCGTAGCCACTTCCAACGAATTGAACATTCATTTATACGAAAAGGTCTTGGCAATTGAAAGATTGAAAGAACATTTTACAATCACTTCTTCTAAAACAGAATATCAAGTGGACAAAGTGATCATCGCTTCTGGGTTCTATGACATTCCAACATTACTCAATGTGCCAGGCGAAGATTTACCAAAAGTGACGCACTACTATAATGAAGCCCATCCTTACGCTATGCAAGACGTTATTGTAGTTGGTGCAAGTAATTCTTCAGTAGATGCCGCTCTTGAAATTTGGCGCAAAGGTGGAAACGTTACCATGGTCATTCGAGGCTCAAATATTGGTGAGCGTGTAAAGTATTGGGTGAAACCGGATATCCTGAATAGAATTGAAGAAGGCAGCATTAAAGCCTACTACCATTCAGAAATCGTTGAGATTAAAGAAGCAGAAGTCTCCATTAAAACACCGGATGGTAACAAAACCCTACCTAATGATTTTGTTGTGGCGCTTACGGGATATCGTCCAAATTTTGAGTTCCTAATTAATGCAGGCATTAAACTCTCCGATGGCGTTGCCCGTTTACCTCAATATGATCCTGAGACTATGGAAACCAATGTTTCGGGACTCTATTTGGCAGGGGTTATTTGTGGTGGCATGGAAACCCATAAATGGTTTATTGAAAACTCAAGAATTCATGCTAAAATGATTGCTAATCACATTGAAACCGTAAGTGCTAACCCTAAGACAACAATGTAATGTTTCATTAAAGCTTGTTCATTTTCCGTTCTTATCTCCCGCCGGTAAAGGTCGGCCGCCACGTTTATATTTTGCATAGCTATGCAAATTAATCACAGCGTCATAGAACAAAAATCAACTTCGCTTTCTGTACGACATAAACAAATAAATTGTAATAAAACAAAATAATTTATGGAACAGTGGGAAAAACTACCGATATTTAAAAAGGCACGGGAGGTTATGGACCTTGTTGGGTCTATTATCGATTCCGTTGAGAAGACCGACATGGAATTTGAGGATCCAATTGAGGCCGAGATGATGCAACACAATCTTAAATATATGGGTATGAATGCATCTTTAATCCCCGCGAAGATAGCTGGCGCCGCGTCAGAGGATATGCTTTACGACATTAGGATGGAAAATGCGGCCATAATCAGGAAGGCGGCCCGCGAACTAATTACTGATGCACGAGGGTTACAAATGCATGGCTATCCAGATACCGAATATTTGGATGTTTTACGAAAAGAAGTAGATGAATTCAGGGTATTGTTTGCCGAATGGGTTAAAACCTTTGATTGTTGGAATTACAGTATTGACCGTTGGGGACTTTTTAATCCTCCAGGCGTTAATTATGATGATGTCGATCCTGACGATGACATCCCTTTCAATTTTGACGATTTTGACGGGTTTGATGATCTTTAAAAACCGTAATTACTTTATCGGTCGGACTTCATTATATTTTATCACATGAGATAAAACAATCTGGGTTTTGGTTTCGCCATAAACTATCAATTGATCAATAAAACTCTCTAAATGTTTTTGATTTTTAAGTACAACTTCCATGACAATATTTTCATTGCCCGTTATTCTGTAGCAATTCAAAACTTCATCGTAGGTTTTCACTTTTTCCAAAAACGGTTTTAACATCCCCATAAACGCTCTTAAAGTAATAATTGCCTTGAGCTGATAGCCCGCCTCAAAAGGAGAAACAAAGGCATGATATCCTTGAATAATGCCAGCATCTTCCATCTTTCTAATACGTTCAGATACGGCAGGAGAACTAATTCCAACCTGTCTCCCAATCTCCGCATTAGACTGTCGTGCACCGTTTTGTAAACACTTCAAAATCTTCCAATTAAGCGAATCTATACTCATTTAAAGAAAATTAACTATTATACTTTAATAATTAAAGCAAATATAGTCATTTACTTTAAAATCAATTATAATACCATTGATTTTGTCACTAAATTTGATAAAAATGCTATTGTTAAA
Organism: Gelidibacter maritimus; assembly: GCF_014062315.1. Taxonomy (GTDB): domain Bacteria; phylum Bacteroidota; class Bacteroidia; order Flavobacteriales; family Flavobacteriaceae; genus Gelidibacter; species Gelidibacter maritimus. Next base: position 159,692 of record NZ_JACGLT010000006.1, on the reverse strand, counting down.
ATGTCGAACCCAATTCCATCCCACCTACCTGAAATGCCGCTTTATAAAAAAGCCATAGAAATTATTATCCTTTCAAGAAGTATTTCTACATATTTAAATCAGGACTTAGCTTACTTAAAACCAGATGGTTCTGAAGACACGGACATTTATTTCTCTGGTGATATTGTTCAACAATCCACCTCCTTGGCGCCTGAAATTGTCAACGCCGAAATGGAACGACACTCTGATAAAAAATACAAACACATTGCAGCTTTGGAACGTTTAACCAACTTGTTGTATAAAAACTGCAAACGTTTAGAAAAAACCCATAGCAATGGGAGAGATTACCTGCCTATTTTGAGAGGAGAATTAAGGAAATTCAGAAGGTTACAACGTTCTTGGATGTTGACTTTGTAATACTTCAAATTCAAAGCAAGAGCCAAATCTATCGGCAGGAGACATAGTCCCAAAAGAATCTTAAAATAGCTTAATTGCAGATTTTACAATCTTCTTTTTCTTGTAGTTCGCCAACCAGAAAACCATCGTCGTTGATCTTAAAGTCACAGCATTCGACAAAACCTTGAGCAATGAGTTTTCTTGCACGTTGAATCTGCGATTTCACCGTTGGCAGCGGTAAATCCAATCGCTCAGAAATCTGCGCCTGTTTTAAACCTTGAATATCTGCCAAAATTAACGGACTTCTATATTTTTCAGGCAATGTTTTAATAATACCTTGCAAGCAGTCTTCTTTTGTATGCTCAGCATGATTATGCTCTTCAACGATGTCCGTTTCATTTATTGAATGGCTCAGGTTGTTCTGTCTAAAATAATCCATGACGGTATAACGGGCAATGGAAAACACCCAAGCCTTGACTTTCTTTTCTTCTTTTAATGTGTCCAACTTCACATGGACCTTAATAAAGGTTTCCTGCAATAAATCGTCGGCTACAACCTCATCTTTAACTTTACTCAGAATGAAGTTCTTAAGATCTTGCGCGTGTAAGTTCCAAACGGTTTTTGTTTTCATATTAGCTCATTAAAAAAGAGTCTACTTTAGTATAAAATTACTAAAATAGACCCTTAATATTAACATTTTAAACTAAGCTTAACAGTTGCAACCTTGACAGCTACAGTTTTCACAGGTACATGCGGCGCAATTTCCCATCTGGCAATTGTCGCAATTGCAGATGCATTCTTTATTATTCATAATCTATTTGTTTTAAGGTTCACCTAATAGACGTGAAAAGATGGAAAAAGATGCATTTTATCGAAACTATTTTACAAACTAGTGTCTTCACGCGAGCGTTCTCTACATATTTCTACGATACTGACCACCCACTTCAAATAGTGCTTCCGTAATTTGGCCCAATGATGCCACTTTACACACTTCCATCAACGCTTCAAAAATGTTTTCGTTATGGATGGCTTTATGCTGCAGGTCTTTTAGTAATTCTGTTGTATCATTCCCTTTGTGGAGATTTTCTAAAGTTTTAATCTGAAATTGCTTTTCTTCTTCTGTGGCTCTTATCACTTCTTTTGGAATAATGGTTGGTGATCCTTTACTACTTAAAAAGGTATTTACACCAATGATCGGAAAATCACCATTATGTTTTAACGTCTCATAATACAAGCTTTCTTCCTGAATTTTACTACGTTGATACATGGTTTCCATAGCACCGAGAACACCTCCCCTTTCGGTAATACGGTCAAATTCCTTCAACACGGCTTCTTCTACCAAATCGGTCAATTCTTCAATTATAAATGAGCCTTGGATTGGATTCTCATTCTTTGCCAGTCCCAATTCCTTATTAATGATCAATTGAATGGCCATGGCACGTCTCACAGATTCTTCGGTTGGCGTGGTAATGGCTTCGTCATAAGCATTTGTGTGCAGCGAATTACAGTTGTCATAAATAGCATATAGCGCTTGAAGCGTCGTACGGATATCATTAAAGTCAATTTCCTGAGCATGCAAACTACGTCCTGAGGTCTGGATATGATATTTTAACATTTGCGCTCTTGGGTCGGCGCCATATTTATGTTTCATGGCCTTTGCCCAAATTTTACGCGCTACACGACCAATTACTGCATATTCAGGATCAATGCCATTAGAGAAAAAGAAAGATAGATTTGGCCCAAATTTGTTGATGTCCATCCCCCTACTCAAATAATATTCCACATAGGTAAACCCATTGGATAGGGTTAAGGCCAGCTGAGTAATTGGATTCGCTCCAGCTTCTGCAATATGATATCCTGAAATAGAAACAGAATAAAAGTTACGCACATTATTTTCAATGAAATACTCTTGCACATCACCCATTAATCGTAGGGCAAATTCTGTGGAGAAAATACAAGTGTTTTGTGCTTGATCTTCTTTTAGAATATCCGCCTGAACGGTACCACGCACTTGAGCGATGGTTCTGGTCTTGATGTCTTGATAAACATCATTGGGCAGTACCTGATCGCCTGTAACGCCCAAAAGCATCAATCCCAAGCCGTCATTGCTTTCCGGCAAATCGCCTTTATACGTAGGACGTTCTACATCTTTTTCCTTGTAGATTTTAGCAATCTTAGCCTCAACCTCCTTTTCGAGTCCATTTTCCTTGATATACAACTCACATTGTTGATCAATGGCAGCGTTCATAAAAAAGCCCAGTAGCATAGGTGCAGGGCCATTGATGGTCATACTTACAGAGGTCATTGGGTGCGATAGATTAAAACCGGAATACAGTTTCTTGGCATCATCCAAACAACAGATACTCACTCCTGCGTTTCCAATTTTCCCATAGATATCAGGACGATGGTCTGGATCATTTCCATAAAGTGTAACACTATCAAAAGCGGTGGACAAGCGTTTTGCCGGTAAGCCCATACTCACATAATGGAAACGACGATTGGTCCGTTCCGGCCCACCTTCACCAGCAAACATACGTGCCGGATCCTCGCCAGTTCTTTTAAAAGGATAGAGTCCGGAGGCAAACGGAAACTCACCAGGTACATTCTCCTGTAAAACCCACTGTAAAATATCACCCCAAGCTTGATACTTTGGCAGGGCCACCTTTGGAATTTGAAGATGCGAAAGTGATTCGGTATGGGTCTCAATCTTTATTTCTTTATCTCTTACTTTAAATGAATAGATTGGATCTTTGTAGGTGTTGACTTTGTCATCCCAACCGATAATAACCTCCCAATTGTAGGGATCGAGATTTAATTTAACACGATCAAATTCGCCTACCAACAGTTTTAGGAAGTCTTTGTTGTCATCTCCGCTTGATTTGACCGAGGTGCTATCGATACCCGCTTTATCCAATTCAGGTGCACTGCCAATAACCGATTCGATGGTTTTATAAATCCCGTACAGCTTTTGTGCCACTTCAACTTGTTCGGCCGCCGTTTTATCGTAGGCCCGATTATTTTCCGCTATTTCAGATAGGTAACGTGTTCTTGCTGGAGGAATAACAAAAATCTTTTCGCTCATTTCCTCAGAAATTGTAAAATCAGACTTTAAATCTGCCTTAGTTATTTCCACAATTTTATCCATAATAGCCTTATACAGCGTATTCATGCCAGGGTCGTTAAATTGCGAGGCAATCGTTCCGAAAACCGGTAGGTCTTTAGGGTCTACATCCCATAAAAGATGATTACGTACATATTGCTTTTTGACATCACGGAGTGCATCCAAAGAACCACGTTTATCAAATTTATTGATGGCCACTAAATCGGCAAAATCCAGCATATCAATTTTTTCCAACTGCGTAGCGGCACCAAATTCAGGCGTCATGACGTATAAGGACACATCAGAATGCTCAATAATTTCAGTGTCTGATTGGCCGATGCCCGAAGTTTCGATGATGATCAGATCATATTCTGCAGCTTTTAAAACTTCTATGGCTTCATTGACATATTTTGAGAGCGCCAGATTGGATTGGCGCGTCGCCAAACTTCGCATATAAACACGCGGATTGTTGATGGCATTCATCCGGATACGATCTCCTAGCAAGGCGCCGCCAGTTTTTCGTTTTGACGGATCTACAGAAACCAAACCAACGGTTTTCTCGGGAAAATCGATTAGAAAGCGACGGACCAACTCATCCACCAACGACGATTTTCCAGCACCTCCTGTTCCGGTAATTCCAAGCACGGGGGTCTTGGAGGCTTTATTCTTAGTATGAATTTCATCTAATAAGTTATCCGCAACCTCCGGAAAATTTTCAGCTGAAGAAATAATACGTGCAATAGCTTTTGGATTCTTCTTATTTAAATCCTTCAATTCAACATCCAGCACATCTCCTATGGCATAATCAGAAGTCTTCACCAAATCATTGATCATGCCTTGCAACCCCATTTCTCTTCCATCGTCTGGAGCATAAATTCTGGTAATGCCATAATCCATCAACTCTTTAATTTCTGAAGGCAGGATGACACCCCCGCCGCCGCCAAAAATCTTGATGTGCCCTGCACCTTTTTCCTTTAACAGATCATACATATATTTAAAGTACTCATTATGTCCCCCTTGATAGGAAGTAATAGCAATGGCATTGACATCTTCTTGAATGGCAGTATTGACCACTTCTTCCACACTTCTATCATGACCTAAATGAATCACTTCAACTCCGGTAGATTGGATGATACGGCGCATGATGTTGATGGCTGCATCATGCCCATCAAAAAGAGAAGCGGCAGTTACAATTCTTACTTTATGTTTCGGTTTATATGGTGTTGCTTGTATCATTATTAAAACTTGAAATTATACGTCCTGCAAATTTACAGATTTTATAAAAGAAGTCACCTCATATTATGAATAGTTTAAATTTGCAAGAGGGGTTGTAGCGGCATCCTTTTTAAGGCATAGATCAACTCATCTAAAAATATCACTATATTTAAATGCCTTAAAAAGATATAGCGTAAAACCCGGTTTTTATTTCAAAAACTTGCCCAAAAACCTAAAATCCGAACTATTTGATATATTTTTGAGGTTATCTTAAAATCGATAATTATGAGAAAATCCTTATTTATTTTGCTTGCCATATTCACTTTAAATTCCTGTGCTGAATTGCAAGGCGTTGTTGATTCCTTACCACAAGGCGGTGGCGTTTTAAGCAACACAGATATTGCATCGGGTCTGAGACAAGCACTGGATATGGGTATTGAAAAACAAGTGACTAAACTGACCAAAACGGATGGTTTTTATAAAAATGAACTGGTTAAAATACTTTTACCTGCAGAATTACAAAAGGTGGATAAAGGTTTGCGTGATATAGGACTTGGAAACTTGGCCGATGAAGGTTTAAAAGTACTCAATCGTGCTGCTGAGGACGCCGTTAAGGAAGCCACTCCAATTTTTGTGAATGCTGTAAAGGAAATTACCTTTGCCGATGCGCGAAACATTCTTTTGGGTACTGATGACGCCGCTACACAATATCTGACCAGCAAAACCCAAACATCTTTGTACGATAAATTTCATCCGGTTATCAATAATTCGTTCGCTAAGGTGGGTGCCGATCAGATATGGCAAAATCTGATTAATAGGTATAATTCAATTCCGTTCACCAGCAAAGTCAATCCAGATTTAACGGATTATGTCACCGAACAAGCCTTGGAAGGAGTATACACAATGATTGCAGTTGAAGAAAAAGAAATCAGAAACAAAGTGGGTGCTAGAAGCACTGATCTTTTAAGACGGGTTTTTGCACTTCAAGACAGGAAATAATCTGATAACATTAAGCATTAAAGCATCAATTTGCTAAGTTCATAAGTCGGTGGCATCTATCCACCGGCTTTTTTTATAATTATTTTAAAAATTTAACTTGCTCGCTAAGTGTATTTTAAATATATTTAACTTATAAACTCTTGTAGTCATGAAAACCTCCTTGGAAATTAAAACGCACCAACTCAAACTACAATTGCGGTATAAGCAACTTATTGAACAAGCCTACAACTTCCGTCAAACGGATCATGCCTTAAGTGATATTTCAGAATACAAAGCCATCAAGCTTTTAAATAAACTGAACCGTTTAAAATATTTAAATAGAGAGGCGCCTGTAAAAAGGTTAAATTAATTATTACCAAAACTTTAACGTTCTCACCACATCCTTAGCAACTTACAATACGTATTTATAGATTAAGAACATATCCTAATAACCTATGAATACACAAAATTGCAAAGTTGGAAAAGTTAAGTTTAGCCTCAATGAGGTATTGAACTTAAAGGAAGTTGAGAAAAACTACATAAAATTCACCGAAGAAGCCTATAATATGCTACAATTGGACGCCAGTTTAAGTGACTTTTTATACCATGAAGCTTCCAAACTGAGAAAGATCATCCTCAACTTAAAGAATTCTAAGCCCACTGATGTTGATGCAGCGTTTTAAAATAATCAAACGCTTTCAATAATCGCGATCCATACCAAGAAAACAGTTCGCCATCCACCACATGAATGGTGGCCTTCGGGAAGAATGGCCTGATGTCTTGTATGTGCTTCTCTTTGAATGGAAATGGTTCGCTTGACAGCAACACAAGTTCTGCGTTTTCCGTCAGTGATGCGTCGAGCAAGACTTCTGGGTAGCGACTGAGGTGCCCATAATAATTCTCTAAGCCGTTTAATTGCAATAATTCATCTATAAAATTATCTTTTGCAGCGACCATCCACGGGTCTTTCCATATAAAATAAGCGGCAGTTTTTTTAGGTTTATTCGCTATGAAACCTTCAAACTCAAATTTCTTTTTAGAGATTTCCTGGCTAATTTTAATGGCGGCGTCTTCTTTTGAGAATAGCGCGCCATACATTTCAATCAATTCCAAAGTATCTTCAATTGTATAGATATCACTAATGTGCACGGTAGCAATAGACTCCAATTCCTGAATCATCTGTTTGGTGTTTTCCTCTTTATTACATAAGATGATATCAGGTTTCAAATCTTTAATTCTATCTAGATGAACCTGTTTGGTACCGCCAACGATAGTTTTATTTTCTTTAAGATGGGCTGGGTGGACGCAGAATTTAGTAATTCCTACAATTGAAGATTCCAAACCTAAATCGACCAGCAGCTCAGTTTGTGATGGAACCAAGGAGATGACCCGTTCTGGAGTTTTATCTACTTTAATATGTCGGTTGAGTTGATCTTTCATTTAATTCTAACTCCAGGCGACAGAGCACCAACGAAAATCCTTCTTAAATTTTATAAATAAAATACGAGTAACCAAAAAAGTGGACAAAAACATTATAGGCTTTCTAAGATGGCGGCCATTTCTATCTGCAATTCACTCGCTTTCTCGGCAGCCACCTCAGCAAAATCCTTTCCGTTTGAGGCATAGATGATGCCTCTTGAAGAGTTGATCAATAGCCCAACTGACGCTATCATTCCGTATTTGCATACCTCTTTGAGGTTTCCTCCTTGCGCCCCTACCCCCGGAACGAGCAAGAAGCTGTCAGGAATAATTTTACGGATGTCAGCTAAATATTCCGCTTTTGTAGCTCCCACAACATACATTAAGTTAGCGGCATTTTTCCACGATTTTGAAGTTTCCAAAACGTGTTTATAAACTTCCTTGCCGTCAACTGTTTGGGTCTGAAAATCATAAGCGCCTGCATTGGAAGTCAAGGCCAAGAGAATGGTGTGTTTGTCTTTAAATTCTAAAAAAGGTTCAACAGAATCCTGTCCCATATAAGGCGCAACGGTAACACTATCAAAGCCAAAATCTTCAAAAAATGCTTTTGCGTACATCTTGCTTGTATTGCCAATATCACCACGTTTAGCATCGGCAATAGTGAATATTTCGGGATGGTTCTGATTGAGGTATTTGATCGTTTTGTCGAGTGATTCCCAACCTTTTAGTCCGTAAGCTTCATAAAACGCTGTATTGGGTTTATAAGCTACACACAAATGGTGCGTAGCGTCAATTATAGCTTTATTAAAAGCAAAAATAGGATCTTCTTCTTTTAGAAGATGCTGCGGAACTTTATTCAAATCAACATCCAATCCAATACACAGGAAAGATTTTTTTAATTTGATTTGATCAATGAGTTGTTGTGTAGTCATACATCAAAAAAAAGCCTCAAATTGAGGCTTGATATTAAATTGCATCTGTATTTGCTTGTAGCTTCTGGGTGTTTTCTGCCAATTGCAACTCGTCAATGATACGCTGAATATCGCCATTGACAATATTATTCAAGTCATAAAGTGTCAAACCAATCCTATGATCGGTAACACGTCCTTGCGAATAGTTGTAGGTTCTAATTTTAGCACTTCTATCTCCTGAGCTTACCATAGAGCCTCTTTTCTCAGCATCTTCGGCATTTTTCTTAGCCAATTCCATCTCGTATAATCGTGATCGAAGTACTTTAAATGCCTTCTCCTTATTTTTGTGTTGCGACTTCTGATCTTGACATTGTGCTACCAATCCTGTTGGAATATGGGTTAAACGCACCGCAGAATATGTGGTGTTAACTGATTGACCTCCTGGACCAGAGGAACAGAAAAAATCAATACGCACATCTTTCGGATTGATTTCCACATCAAACTCTTCAGCTTCTGGAAACACCATCACCGTTGCCGCACTGGTATGGACACGACCTTGGGTTTCTGTTTGAGGTACGCGTTGCACACGGTGCACTCCAGCCTCAAATTTCATGGTACCATAAACATCTTCGCCAGAGATGGCAAATTGAATTTCTTTGAAACCACCATTGGTGCCTTCACTATAATCCACTACATCTACTTTCCAACCTTTGCTTTCACAATATTTACTGTACATTCTGAACAAATCACCAGCAAAAATACTGGCCTCATCACCGCCAGTTCCAGCACGAAGCTCCACGACAGCATTTTTGACATCTTCGGGGTCCTTAGGAATCAACATCATCCGGATTTCTTCTTCCAGCTTTGGAATACCTTCCTTGGCTTCGTCATATTGCATTTTGGCCATTTCGACCATTTCTGGGTCGCTACCGTCATTAATAATCTCTTCGGCTTCGGCCAAATTGTTAGTCAATTCTAAATACGCCTCACGCTTATCCATCAACTGGCGTAACTCCTTATACTCTTTATTAAGGTCAATATAACGCTTCTGATCAGATATGATATCCGGTTGGATTATTAAATCGCTAACCTCATCAAAACGTTGTTTTACTATTTGTAACTTGTCTAACATAAATGGTTTAATTGTGATACAAAAGTACAATAATTTCTTAATTTTGAATTGGGAAATTTCATTATGACCTAAAGTATCGGCACAATAGAAACATGATTTGCCATTCAAAAAAAAAAGCTGAGTTCATTTAATTTTAAGAAATAAGTTCCTAAAAACTTCGTTCATTAGTTATGACACACCGTTTAGGCGCCATAATACTATTTTATAAACCCTTCTTTTTGTGGTCCATGGCCATCAATATTTTAATTGTCATTTTCACACCTCACATTCTTCCGAGCATTATCGTCAAACTACTGCTCACATCTTTTATCTATTATTTAATACGTGAAACCAACGCTAAGCGCAAATTGATTTTTTATAAGAATTTGGGAATTTCTACATGGCGGTTATTTTTCACACTTTTTGTAATTGACATAACAATAACCATTAGCTTTCTGCTATTGATGAAAGCATTTATATGATTATTGAGCTGGATAGTATTGAGTTGTATTTTAAAGAACGACGCATTCTTAATGGCATTTACTTAAAGGCTGAAACTGGACAGATTGTTGGAATTCTTGGCAGAAATGGCTCCGGAAAAAGTTGTTTGCTCCAAATTTTATTCGGTTCATTAAAGCCAAAATATAAACTTGTCAGACTTGACAAAAAACCACTTAAAAGACCACTCTACACCCTGAATATGGCCTCTTATTTGCCACAACATCAGTTAGCGCCTGATCATTTGAAGGTTAAAACTCTGTTTCAAATGATGAATTTGGAGTGGAACACGTTTGTTAACCATTTTGAAAAGTTTCAGAACTATTACAACACACGCATAAGCAAATTATCTGGAGGTGAACGTCGCGTTATTGAAACTTATAGCATCTTAAAAAGAGAAGCGGCTATTGTTTTATTGGATGAACCATTTTCCAACATTTCACCTTTACACATTGAAAAAATCAAAAAACTGATTGAGATAGAGAAATCAGAAAAAATCATAATCATTACCGACCATTATTTTAATGATGTCATTGACATGTCGGATACCCTTTATCTATTGAAAAACGGTTGTACTAAAATAATCGACAACTTGGAAGAGCTTGAGGATTACAACTATATAAATCCGGGAAAATTGAAAGCAAGAAATGGATTTCATGATTGATACCAAGTTAGCCATGCAATGTTGCATTAACGCTTTTTCATTTTCTGTTCTATTTGCCCCCATACCGGTCAGGTTGTTCATGATCTCCATAACTAAGGCTATGCAGATCAATCTCAAGGCCTTAGAACAGAAATATAACTTTACTTTCTGAACGACATTGCAAAATTAAATTGGCCTGACTCAATTAACAGAGAATAGAACTTATTTTTTAAGAAAGTAAAAAGGAGGCTAATAACCTCCTTTTTTAAATGCATTATAGTCAATTTAATTTTATCCACATTTTGAAGAGCCACAATCCTTACAGGTCAGGCATCCTTCTTGGTAAATTAAGTTTGTAGACTTGCAGCTGCTGCACGACTGGCCTTTTACTTGTGTTCCGTCTTCCACGTAACGCTTCAAGGCTCTGGCAACCCCATTTTTCCAGGTATTGATGGACTCCGTATCCAATTGCAAACTGTTAATCAAATCTACCACCTTGTCAATTGGCATACCGTGACGCAAAGTACTTGAAATCATTTTAGCGTAGTTCCAATATTCCGGATCAAATTTATGAGACAAGCCTTCAATGGTTGTTTTATAACCTCTCATATTTTTGTATTGGAAATCATAGCGTGATGTGCCATCTTCGTTTCGATTTTTAATAATCAAACCTTCATTTGCCCAACGCGGGATTAAAATACCATCTTCATCATCAGCAAGACCAGTAAAAATTTCATAAGGCTTACCATCAATCAAACCGATGAAGGCAATCCATTTTTCTTTATTATTTTGGAATCTCACTACATCAGCCTCTAAAGTTTGCGGACGCTTGGTTGGGAATGTCGTCAGAGTTTCCTGATCTTCTTCCTTCTTCTCATCATTTGAAATCAATACGCCGGAACGTGAACCATCACGATAAACCGTGACTCCTTTACACCCCTTCTCCCAAGCTTCCATATAGAGCTGTCCAACCAGTTCTTCGGTAGCATCATTAGGTAAGTTTATGGTGACACTTATGGAATGATCAACCCATTTTTGAACCGCACCTTGCATAGAAACCTTACTCATCCAGTCCACATCGTTAGATGTAGCTTTATAATATGGCGATTGTTTAATCAAGGCATCCAATTCCTTTTGATCGTAGTTTTTACTGATGTCGTAGCCGTTAACCTCCATCCACTGTTTAAACCTATGGTGGAACACCACATATTCTTCCCATGAATCTCCTACCTCATCCACAAAATCTACTCGAGTTTCCTTGTCGTTCGGATTGACTTTTCGGCGTCGTTTATAAACCGGCATAAAGACAGGCTCAATTCCAGAAGATGTTTGGGTCATTAAACTTGTGGTTCCCGTTGGCGCAATGGTCAATAGAGCAATATTACGACGACCATATTCTGTCATGTCATAATATAGTTTCTCATCCGCAGCTTTCAAACGCTGAATGAACGGATTGTTTTTTTCGCGCTCCATATCAAAAAACGCAAAAGCACCGCGTTCCTTGGCCAAATCAACCGACGCACGATAAGCCGCCAGAGCCAAGGTTCTGTGTACTTCTACTGAAAACTCATTGCCTTCCTTACTGCCGTATTGGATGCCCAATGCAGCCAACATATCACCTTCCGCGGTAATGCCAACCCCGGTTCTTCTCCCCTCCTTTGCTTTAGTTCTGATATTAACCCATAAATTTCTTTCAGTAGCCTTGACTTCATCACTTTCAGGGTCAGCATCGATTTTCTGTAAAATAACATCAATTTTCTCCAACTCCAAGTCGATGATATCATCCATAATTCGCTGCGCTACCGCAACGTGTTTTTTGAAGAGTTCAAAGTTGAATTTGGCGTCTTTTGTAAAAGGCTGCTCGACGTAGGAGAACAAGTTGATAGCCAACAAACGGCAAGAATCGTAAGGACACAATGGAATTTCACCGCAGGGGTTGGTGGACACTGTTTTATACCCTAAATCGGCGTAGCAATCAGGTAGTGATTCATTAATAATGGTATCCCAGAACAAAATTCCAGGTTCAGCAGATTTCCATGCGTTATGGACAATTTTCTTCCAAATGGCATTGGCTTCAACGGTTTTTGAGAATTTAGGCTCCTCACTAAAAATAGGATATTTTTGGGTGTAAGAGCTATCCGATTTCACTGCCCTCATGAATTCGTCATCTATTCTTACCGACACATTAGCTCCGGTAACTTTACCTTGCTCGAGTTTGGCATCAATAAAGTCCTCCGCATCCGGATGATTGATGGAAACTGACAACATTAAGGCGCCTCGTCGTCCATCCTGCGCCACTTCTCTTGTAGAGTTAGAATAGCGTTCCATAAATGGGACGATTCCGGTAGAGGTTAAGGCCGAATTCTTAACTGGTGAGCTTTTTGGACGAATGTGTGACAAATCATGGCCCACACCACCACGACGTTTCATCAGTTGCACTTGCTCTTGATCAATTTTCATAATGCCACCGTACGAATCGGAGTCGCCAGAATTACCAATTACAAAACAATTTGATAGTGAGGCAATTTGGAATGGGTTTCCAATACCTGCCATCGGACTCCCTTGAGGTACAATATATTTGAAATCTTTGATGAGTTCAAAAATTTCCTGTTGGGACATTGGGTTTTGATATTTAGATTCAACACGTGCAATTTCTTTCGCAATACGCTTGTGCATATCGTTTGGTGTCAATTCATAAATATGACCATCGGAATCTTTAAGGGCGTACTTATTTAACCAAACTCTTGCGGCCAAATCATCGCCTTTAAAATAATCTAAGGCAGCATTAAAAGCTTCTTCTTGTGTGTACGTTTGGGTTGGGGAGGTAAGCGTGTCAACTTTCATGGATTAATATACTTTTATCAATTAAAGAAATAAATTATAAAAGCATAAAGAAACAAAAAATAAACAACTTCATCTATGATCGAAATCATGAAGTTTACAACAAACCAAGGTCAAGTCATTGATTTTCAAAGGAATAACTACTTATCAACATTAAAAAGTTAACAAATATTTTTGACGTGTTTATCGAATTTAAATCAGAAATCAATCACGACACCTATACCCAATAGTTGTTTCCATTGCACTCTTGCTCCGCGTTCAACATACTCACCTTCTACTTCAGATGGTACTGAAATTTTGATGTCATCATCGTATTTCAAATGGGAACTCAAAGATGCTTTTACAAATTGATTGACTTTAAAATTAAAATTAACCAACCAGTCCACATCCACATTTCCGAAGTTATCAATATAGTCTGTATACAAATTTAGCTTCGTTGAAATTACAATATTCTCATACATTTCGGTCTCAAAAAAGTGAGACACCAAAATACCAACCTCATTTCTTATACGTTGACCTGATCTGATCAATTTTCCATCACTATCATAAACTGCAGGATCAACACCAAAAGCGCCCTTATTTGCTAGCGCCTCATCCAAAACAAACGTGGTTTTAACCGTTAATGGTGAAAAATAGAATGAAAATTTGTCAAAATCCTTACCATACTCGGCACCAGCACCAATAAACATATATCCTGGCGCCATAAATTTTGAAATAGGCGTCTCTTTATTTGGGTATTTATAACCGTTGGTAAACTGTGATTTAAAATTAATATGGCCGGAAAAAAACCAATTGGTCAGAGAGTCTTTTCTGTAACCCAACTTGGAGTCAAGTTCAAGAAGATCTTCAGTTTTTCTTACTTTTTGCGATTCTTGCTTATTGACCCCGTAGCGAATCTTACCGCTGTTTTTCCAAAAAAAGTTTTGACGATCATAATTTAATGAGGAGTTCAACCCCAAAAGCCCAGAGATAGAGTTACTTCCTCCTGAATTCCAGTTGACAAAGGTCACCTCACTGATATCGAGATTAACTCTGTTTTTTTGTATCCATTTTGGTTTTTCAACTGCAGCAACCGAATCTGTATCTGTTGTTTGCCCGTTTAAAAATTGACATAGCAACACTATGCACACACTTAAAATCTTTCTCATTAAGTAGGGGTTTAATGGTTTAGACCAATGTTAATATTCAAATTCTCCAAATTCACTTTTAATGGTCAACTGCTTTTTAGCGGCATTCTCCACCCTTCCCACTATTTGTGCCTCTACATTAAACGATCGCGATATAGCTATCAGATCGTCAGCAATTGAAGGAGACACATATAACTCCATACGGTGGCCACAGTTGAACACTTGATACATTTCCTTCCAACTGGTGTTGGATTGCTCCTGAATCAACTTAAACAACGGAGGAATTGGAAATAAATTATCTTTGATGACGTGTAGATCCTCTATAAAATGTAGAACCTTGGTTTGGGCACCACCACTGCAATGCACCATCCCATGGATGTCTTCTGAATTATATTTAGCTAAGATCTGTTTTATTATTGGCGCGTAGGTACGTGTTGGTGATAGCACCAATTTTCCAGCATCTAAAGGCGAACCTTCTACAGCATCAGTCAATTTCACCTTTCCGGAATACACTAAATGCTCAGGCACAGAGGCATCAAAACTCTCTGGAAACCTTTCAGCCAAATACTTATGGAACACATCATGTCGTGCTGAAGTAAGCCCATTGCTACCCATACCGCCATTATACTCGGTTTCATAGCTTGCTTGCCCGGAAGAGGACAGACCAACAATAACATCTCCCGCTCGAATATTGGCATTATCAATGACGTCAGAACGCTTCATCCGAGCCGTAACAGTAGAATCAACAATGATAGTACGCACCAAATCACCAACATCAGCAGTTTCGCCTCCTGTAGAATGTATGGTCACTCCAAAAGCCTTTAATTCGGTGATCAATTCTTCTGAACCATTTATAATTGCAGAAATCACCTCTCCGGGGATTAAGTTTTTGTTTCTTCCAATGGTAGAAGACAGCATGATATTAT
Organism: Gelidibacter maritimus; assembly: GCF_014062315.1. Taxonomy (GTDB): domain Bacteria; phylum Bacteroidota; class Bacteroidia; order Flavobacteriales; family Flavobacteriaceae; genus Gelidibacter; species Gelidibacter maritimus. The sequence goes on along the minus strand of NZ_JACGLT010000006.1, from coordinate 144,548 downwards.
CAGACGCCCCCACACAAAGCAAGTCGTCAATATTCATGATCAATGCATCTTGTGCGATACCTTTCCATACTGAAATATCACCCGTTTCCTTCCAATACATATAGGCCAATGAAGATTTTGTACCTGCGCCATCAGCGTGCATGATTAAACAGTAATCTTCATCGTTAGTGAGATAATCTGGAACGATTTTACAAAACGCCTGTGGGAACAGACCTTTATCAATGTTTTTAATAGCATTGTGCACATCCTCCTTTGAGGCAGAAACACCTCTTTGGGCATACCTTTTACTTATGTCTTGACTCATAATTTTAATTGGATACGCAAAAATAAGGATTGTATCTTAGTTTTCCTCGAGAATCGGATTTGAATTCATAATAGAGGGGGTGTCTTTAAGAAGTCTTCCTTTTTTATTGCCATCACCAAAGTAAATTGTGGTTCCGAACAGGATCCTCCAATAAGCATCATCAGACCCTCCAGCAATGACACCGTCAAGAGTATCGCTAAACACGTAATTATAGTCTGCCATAAGCCGCAAACCCAATCTTTTGGCAGCAATAACCTCTATTCCCGCACCTCCCTGAAACTTGGCTGCGCTTTGCGTAAAATAATTAGCAGCATTCAAACCACCACCAGCGAATAAAAAAGGTGAGAACCTATGATATGGTGCCATGAGATATTCCAGATTCAAATCAAAGGACATGAACCCTTCATTATAGATATCTTCAAATGCGAGATTGAATTTGTTATAGGTGAAGCCTAAGTTAAGATGTGGAGAAAGGCTTCGCTTATAACCAACACGAAATGCAATTTCGAAAATTGGATTGGGCAAGTCTCCGTTGACATTTGACGTGCCAATTGCTGCTTCAGCCGCATTCATTCCCCTAAAATCGGTGAAAAAAGCTTTTTTATTAAAATTCTCTTCCACGGTCAATGTTTCGTTTTGTGCGAGCGTCTTAAAGCTGAAAAGCGTTAAAAACACTAAAGAAATATTCTTTATAAAAAACGGATAAATTTTCATTACTACTTTTTTTGTTTCAATATTCTTTTGCAAATCCACTTTTGATATGAGATTAAAAAAGCGGAAATACAATGTCAATTTTTTGTTTGCCCCTACCGATTGTAATCTGAAGGAACAGTCATATTCGGATTTTAAATAAGCAACCTCAAATTAACAGGGTTATTTGCTGATATGAACATATTTATTCTATGATGGTAAATTCACTCTGTGAAGTTAATGGAAAGAATAAATACAACACCTAAACCAACAAACTCTCTAATTTTTCATTTATTTTTAGTCATAAAAAAGGACAGCTAATTCCAAAGAATTAGCTGTCCTTTTTTGTTTTCAATATATGATTTTCTTAATACAAACTCAGTTTAAAATCCAAGTTTAGCATTATTTTGACTTCCATCATGTACAATTACTACAGTATCTTGTTTCATAACCGGAGCATCATCATTCGAATCACCTTGAGAAAACAAATAGGTCGCAAATGCCAAAGCCGCAAGGCTTAGAATAAGTTTTTTCATTTTAATAATTATTGATTAATAGCACTACAAATATAAGAAATCAAGTGGCTGAATACGAGCTTTCAAGCATCTATTATTGCAGATTATCAATAATTTCGACTAGTTGCAATTTATCAAGACGAAATACATTTTTTGATGGGGTCATTTACGTAGACCTACGTACTGAACGACGTTTCTGGCGCTTTTTTGAATGAAAAAAACCTCTAAGTCAAGAGGTTTTTTAATAATTTTTATAAAGTATCGGCCAAAATTAACAGGTAAACAATAGTTCACGGTATTTTGTCATTGGCCATAGCTCATCATCCACCAATAACTCCAATTTATCACAATGGTAACGAATGCTATCAAACAATGGTTTTACTTTGAAACAATAATCGCTGGCTCGAATCTCAAAATCCTCTACAAGATTTGCTGTTCGTCTCTCATCGGTCATTCTGGTAACATCAGAATTGATAGAAGAAATATGCTCTGAAATATCCTCGATCAAATTGAGTTGTTCCTGAGCGAACTTTTTAAAGTCATCACCATAAATTTCCTTGAGCCCTTTGACGTTTTTTATCAGTCTATTTTGATACTGTACGGCAATTGGAACAATATGGTTTCGAGCAATATCGCCAAGAACACGTCCTTCTATTTGAATACGTAAAATATATTCCTCCATTTCAATCTCATATCTGGCTTCCGATTCAATTTTGTTCATAACGCCCATTTCATCAAAAATTTTGATAGCTTTTTCAGAAACCTTTGCTTTCAACGCTTCAGGAGTCGTCCTGTGGTTGCTAAGACCTCGTTTTTCCGCCTCTTTTTCCCAAGCTTGGCCATAACCATTGCCTTCAAAGAGAATATTCTTCGACTTTTTAATATAGTCTCTCAAGACGTTGAAAATGGCGTCGTCCTTTTTCATTTCCTTTTTCTTGATCAATTTATCTACTTCCGCTTTGAAATCACGTAGTTGTTTTGCGACAATGGTATTTAATACGGTCATCGGATTGGCACAATTGGCAGTTGAACCAACCGCCCTGAATTCGAACTTGTTTCCCGTAAATGCAAAAGGAGAGGTTCTATTCCGATCGGTATTGTCCAATAATACATCTGGAATTTTACCAACCACATTCAACTTCAGTTCCGTTTTCTCTTCTGGTGACAACTTACCATTGGTCACATTTTCAAGTTCATTCAACACTCTTGTCAATTGCTCACCAATAAAAATAGACATTATAGCTGGTGGCGCCTCATTCGCACCCAAGCGGTGGTCGTTGCTCGCTGAAGCAATTGCGGCCCTTAGAAGCTCTTCATTATCGTTTACAGCCTTGATGGTATTGATAAAGAATGTCAAGAACTGTAAATTGCTCATTGGGGTTTTTCCGGGACCTAATAAATTAACGCCTGTATCTGTACTTAAACTCCAGTTGTTATGTTTTCCGGAGCCATTAACCCCAGCAAATGGTTTTTCATGGAACAGAACCTTGAAGTTGTGACGCTCTGCAACCTTGTGCATGACATCCATCAATAACGAGTTGTGATCCACTGCCAAATTGGCTTCATCAAAAATTGGGGCCAATTCAAATTGATTTGGAGCCACTTCATTATGTCTCGTTTTGACCGGAATTCCCAGCAACATACATTCCACCTCCAAATCCATCATATAAGCTAAAGCTCTTGCCGGAATTGAACCAAAATAATGATCATCCAATTGTTGCCCTTTGGCTGCAGAATGCCCCAACAAGGTCCGACCTGTCTGAACAATATCTGGTCTTGATGCCGCTAAGGCGCTGTCAATTAGAAAGTATTCCTGCTCCCACCCCAAGGAGGTATTCACTTTTTTTACGTTCTTGTCAAAATATTTACATACTGCAACTGCAGCAGTATCCATGGCATATAATGCTCTCAACAATGGGGTCTTATAGTCCAAGGCCTCTCCTGTATAGGCAACAAATACCGTTGGAATACACAAGGTCGTTCCGTAGATAAATGCTGGAGACGTAGGGTCCCATGCGGTATAACCACGCGCTTCAAACGTATTTCTGATACCACCATTAGGAAAACTCGAGGCATCGGGCTCCTGTTGGACCAATTGTGCGCCGCCAAATTTCTCAATGGCCAATCCGTTACCAATGGTTTCAAAAAAGGCATCGTGTTTTTCAGCGGTAGAACCTGTTAAGGGCTGAAACCAATGCGAGTAGTGCGTTGCCCCTTTAGATATGGACCATTCTTTCATTCCTGTTGAAATATGATCAGCAACAGAACGGTCTATTTTTGCTCCCGTTTCCACAGCCGCCATAACGCTATTAAACGCCTCTTTTGTTAGAAACTGCCGCATTGTAGCTTCATTGAACACATTGGATCCAAATAGCTCTGAGCGTCTTTGGGTCTCATCAATATAGACAGGTTTGCGATTAAGGGTTTTTTTAACTGCGTAGAAACGTAATGTGGACATAATTGTTTATTTAATTAAAATTATGTCACAAAAATAAAAAAAAAGGAACACAAATTAATTTACACCCTAAAAAAAATAGGGTCTCATGTCAAAATCTATGTGATTAGCAATACCAACCCCTCTATTTTTCGATGTAGAAGGCCAAAAAGATAAAAATTAGATAAGATGCTAACAAAATAAATCCTTTTAACCGGCCCAATTCCATTTTCTTAGGCAAAAAGATCATGGGGATCAAGATGAAGGCAAATGCCATCATCCAAATTATATCATTGGCCAATATTTGCGGATTGTTCACAGCTATTGGCTGAATCATGGCAGTAATACCAAGAACGGAGGCAATATTGAAAATATTAGACCCTATAAGATTTCCTAATGAAATGGCTTTCTCTTTTTTCAAGGCTGCAATGACCGATGCGGCCAATTCTGGCACACTGGTCCCGATGGCCACCATAGTCACCGAAATGACGCGCTCACTAACCCCCAATGAAACCGCCATCTCCTTGGCGCCAAAAACCAACCACTCACTTCCAAAGTAAAGTGCAGCCGCACCTATCAGCAACCACACCGTAATTTTAAACCCTGAGGTAGCTTGGAGTGTCTCATCCAATTCTTCAACATGGGTTTCAGGCTCATTTTTAGATTTTCGGATGAGAACAACTAAAAAGATGATCAATGAGAGAGTCAAAGCAGCGCCTTCCCATCGGTTTAACACGTCACCACTCTGCAACATAAAATAGAGCACAACGGACAAAATCATCATCATGGGCCAATTGAGTTTGTAAAAATTGCTGTCAACCATAATTGGCGAAATAAGCACCGTTATCCCCAATACTAAACCAATATTAGCAATATTGGACCCTATGACATTCCCTAATGCAATATCTGAAGAGCCGGCCAAAGCCGCCTGTAAACTCACCAACAGCTCAGGCGCAGAAGTTGCAAAAGACACAACTGTCATTCCAATAACCAGTTTGGAAATATTAAATTTAAAAGACAATGCCACTGAGGAGCGCACCAAAAACTCACCACCTACTACTAACAAAATCAAACCTAAAATGACCCAAACTAAACTCATAAATTATATTTTTGGCGAAGATACTATATTCAATTTATGAGAAAGACTTTGGCGTTTAGGATTTTTAAAAAAAATCCACACTCTCGTAAAATCAAGAGCCTCGAAGTCTTCCCGACCGGCATGGGCGAGCAAGCTCACTACTAAGCTGCTAATTTGGAAAAATTGATAAAAGCACTTAAGTTTAACAGTTCAATATCGTTACTATATCATTTTATTTATGGTTATTTTTTTATTAAAAAAAAGGTATCGTTCCGATAGCGGTTTTCATGAGTTTTGGTATAAGCGAAGCAGGTTCAGAAGTTGATTGAAACCAAAACAGTGTATTTTAGATTACTTTGGAGCAGCAAAGTAGTTGAAGCCATAATCAACTTTATACTCTGTTAATTATGACCTATACTGGCGGACCTTTAAATGAATTGAACGGTAAGATGGGAATTTCTGCACCTTTTAGAAGTGTGCCAATAATGAAATTGATCCGAACGCATAAACCATTAAGCAAGGACGCATTAGTACAACTGATAGCATACCATTATACCAATGAATGTCCCTGCGGTATAAAAAGCCAAGGCACAGTTGAAATGTTTGGCAGAAATCTCTACGAGTCGCAGCTTGTTTATTGGAAAGAGTACCGCTACAGTTTAAAAGAGTGCATTCAGTGGGAATATGACCTGTTTGTGGTTCAATCTCTAAAAGGTGGAACCATCGAAAAAAAAGCAATTGATGATTTCAATGGTGTATTGAAAGATTTTTCATTTGAAGAAGCCGAAGGTTTTCTGGATGAAGATTTAAGAATAGACATTATTATAAAAAGGAATGCGATAGAAGTGGGGGGCATACAGGTTAAGCCACTAACTTTCAAATCCATGCGGCAGGAAGTCATATCCTTCAATAAGAAGGCGAACCAAAAATGGTGTAAGCCTGTGTTTTACCTGTACTACGACAAGGGTGAGCATTTCATCAACAGGGATGATATCGTCAAAGAGATACAAAACTTATAAATTGGTACTTGCAATCTCCTTTTTTGATACAGCTGAAAGTTGATCAAGTTCTGAGTAAATTGCGCGGAATTGCCCGTCTTCCTTTATCAACTCTTTCAGATAATGAAATTTGATGTTTTTTTCTTGACTGGTAATTACAGGCAAGTTCAGGTTGTTATTAAAATGTTTTATTTCCTTCTTTTTAGGATCCAGCTTTCTGTTTTTAATAAATTCACGATGATTATCAATTCTATTGTCGATATTAAAATTTAGATCGGCCGGAGGTGTCGATTGAATATTCTCATTGATGACCTCCAAAAATCCTGGATCAATTTCATAACCGATGCTATTACGCTGAGATGCTATGGCGGCCAAGGCAGTAGTTCCAGTTCCTAAAAACGGATCTAAAACGACATCATTTTGAAGAGAATACATATTGATCAATCGATAAGGCAATTCAAAAGGATACGCAGCACTTCTTTGGCGGGATTTAGAATTATCGATTCTTTGTCGGGTACCTTTTAAATCCCACAGATCAGAAAACCAAAGATTTCTTTCTTCCCAAAAAAACGAGCTTTCTTGTCTTCTTAATTTGTCCTCAGGCGTTTTAAATTCGCGTTTTCCTCCTTTTCTAAATATTAGCACCCACTCATGTTCCAGGGTGACATAGGCTCCTGCTGGCAACATTCCAGATCCCATAAACTTATTTGGAGCGTTTGTTTGTTTCCGCCAGATGATATTAGGCAAATTAGGAATACCCAGTTTATGAAAAGCGGAGATAATACGTGCGTGATTTGGGTATAGAGCGAAGTTTGAATTTATTGTCCTGGTGGCATCCCCAATATTTATACAGGCGAACCCACCGCTCTTTAACACTCGCGCAACTTCCTTCCATATTTTATCCAATTCAAGATGCATTAATTCAAAGGCCAATTGAGAATCGTTATTTGATAATGCCGTGGCTATTTTCGGATTTTGTGACGCCATAATATCATCCCACATTTCAATCATTGGATAAGGTGGTGAGGTGACCACAAGATCAATTGAATTGGAATCAATATTATGCATGTTTTGAGCAGCACCAATGATCGTTTTATGAGTTGTATCCTTTATCTCCATTTGGCAAATATAAGAAAGTTACCTATAGCTAAAAGGCACGTTAATTTCGGATATAAGTTTTTAAATGATCGCGAACAAACCACCTAATCCATCTCCCTGTTCCATTCCTATTTATTTTAATGTAGAAGACTGATTTTCACAGTCTTTAACAATATGAACAAAAGTTTCGTTAAACTTTTTATTCGTATTAAATTATATAATAATTTTGGGTAAAAACGACAAAAAATGAAAACTGCTAACTTTATTAAAATTGGATTAGGTGTAATTTTATTGGCTGTTGTCAGTCTTATTTCTTTGAAAACTTTCGCCCATAAATCAGAACCTTCTGCGGTTAAAAAAAACTGGACAAACGTTAATGGGAACATTTCCCTGAATGAAAACACGTCGGTTACTATTGACAGCAATACTTCAGACTCAGAGTTTGAAGACATTCAAGCACTGCTTAAAGAACAACATATTGACGCCTCATTTACTCAAATAAAGCGTAACGATATTGGAAAAATTACGGGTATAAAGATCAAACTTACCGATGCCCAAGGGAATCAAGCGGTGAGCCAAATGTCGAGTCATACGCCAATCCCTCAAATTGTTTTCGGGGTAAAGGACGGCACGCTCTACATCACGCGAAGTGATAAAGAACATGGAGCAATGGCATTTTTCAATCGTCCAAATATGGCCCCTTTTGGTTTTGATAACGATTCTATCGGAGCTCTAACAATCCCGCAATTTGGAGGTTTTAATTTTGATGATTTCTTTAATGAAGAGGATGGTGCATTCTTTTTAAACGGACGAACATTGAATTTGGACGAATTTAGAGAACAGATGAAAAAACAAATGGAATCCAGCGGATTTTTTGGAAACAACCTGTCCCAGTTTTTTGACCACTACGGCAATGGTAATTTGTCAAGTAAATTCAACTTTAGAGATGACCCAAACACAAATAAGTTGATTATTATTGACGGAAAAGAATCAGATTTTCAAACCTTGGACCATCTGGCCAAATCCGATCAATTACAAACCGTAGATCATCTGCGGTCAGATACTGCTAAAAGCATTTATGGTGAAAAGGCTAAAGATGGCGCTGTAATTGCCACCACAAAGAGCAATAAATAATTTTAAGCGACATAACCTATAGCACACCACCCAAGGCGGTGTGTTTTTTTATTCGCATAAATAAGTCTTAGAGCTCGAAATATGCCGAAAGACACACTGAAATTGTGCAGTCATAGTTGGCAAGCCTTCTATTTCCGGCTGAACTAGTTTTGTAAAAATATGATTGAAATCTCCTAAATGAGAATACTATAAGTTAAATAACTATAAAAATAGTTGTAGAACTGCAAAAATAGTTATATTTGAACGTTTTAGAAGACATTCTTTAATTGAAAATAAAACTGTTTATGCAAAAGCTCACAAATAAAGAAGAAGAAATCATGCATATCATATGGAAGCTCGAGAAAGGCTTCGTAAAAGATGTCATGGCAGAAATTACAGAAAATAAACCACACTATAACACCTTATCCACCATAATCAGAAATTTGGAAGAAAAGGGTTACGTGAGTTATCATGCCTACGGAAAGACCCACCAATACTACCCTATTGTCAGTAAGGAAGCCTACAAAAAACGGTTCATGAACACTGCCATTGAGAATTATTTCAATAATTCCTATAAGAATGTGGTCTCTTTTTTCGCAAAGGAAGAAAAAATAAGCATCGAAGAACTAAGGGAAATCATTGCTCTAATTGAGACGAAAAATACCCAGGAAACAGACTCTAAAAATTCCAAAAAGCATTAATTATGGAGTATTTACTAAAATCGAGCGCATTGATTGTCGTTTTTTACGCGTGCTACATGCTGTTTTTGCAGCGGGAAACCTTTTTTAATGCCAACAGATGGTTTTTATTATTGGGACTTATGACTTCCATTCTGTTGCCATTATTCGTCATTCCCATCTACGTGGAAGCTCCGGCAATTCACTACAGCGGATTTACCATGGTTGCAACAACCATCCAAACCACTCCAGAGCCAACATTTGATGTGATGACTTTGCTTATATGGTCTTATATTTTTGGGGCAACTTTCTTTTTGGGCCGATTAATGGTTCAATTCATTTCATTAGTGAAAATCATCAAAAATAATGATAAGAAAAAAATCAGTAAGTACATCTATATAAACACATCACAGGATGTAACCCCATTTTCATTTTTCAAATGGATTGTTTTTAATCCGGAATTATTTAAGGACGAAGAGCTGGAGCTCATTCTGCAACACGAAAAAATTCACGCATCGCAATTCCACAGCATTGATACGGTTTTAATTGACCTCGCCACTGTTCTATTTTGGTTCAATCCTTTTATATGGCTATACAGAAACGCCCTTAAACAAAACTTAGAATTCATTGCCGATCATCACACTCAAAAACAAACCAGTTGTGAAGAACGCTATCAAAAACTATTGCTTAAAACCAGCTTGCCAGAACAGGATTTAATAGTCGTCAATACTTTTTTCAATTCACCAATCCAACTTAAGTTATTTGGAAAGCAAATCACGCTTTTCACCACTTTCGGACAAGTCAAAAAACGAATCGTTATGTTACACCAATCAAAATCAAACCTTATGAACGCTTGGAAATACAGCATTGTCGTGCCCATATTGGTCATTTTTGCCCTGACTTTTAATACTGAAACTATTGCACAAACTACGGTTGCAGAGAAAGAAACTGCAATAGAGGATCAACAAAATATTTTAAAGTTTGTGGTGACCAAAGATACCAAAGACCAGCAATTGGATTTCATAAAAGAGAAACTTACTGAAAAAGGAGCTACAATCTCTTTTAGGAATGTGAAGCGGAATTCTAAAAATGAGATTACTGGAATAAAGGTTGCCTACAGCATTGAAAGCACAAAGCTTGTTCATTCTAAAAAATTGCCTGAACCGATTAAACCTATCGAAATTTCGTTGAATCCGTCCACTGGTGACATTCATGTTGGCGAGCAAACTCATGGGCTGGGTCAAACCTTTAAAATTGAAACAGATGGAAATGGACAAAGAAGTTTAAATAAAATCAACTCTAAAAGTTCCGTAATAAACATTACTGACGAAAAGGGAAATAAAGAAAGTATAAAGCTTGAAAATGGTCATACAATGATTGAAAAAAGCGGCAAAAAATTCTATGTAACTAAGGACAAAAAGCAACTTATCATTACAACAGACAGCACCGGAACATCACAAAAAATAAATCTCACAACCGACACAATTATTGCTCCAAAATCAAACAGTTCGCAAAATAGCACATTTAGCATATCAACTGGAGTAAGCAAAATAGTTTACTCCGATGATGAAAATGATCAAGGGGAAGTGATTTTTGAACAACGTGCCAGTGTTTTTTCAAGTTTAGAAAACCCACCATTGTACATTTTAAATGGTAAAGAAATCTCCGAACAAGAAATGCAAACTGTTGACCCGAACACAATTAAAAGTCTTGACGTTATAAAAGACAAAGCAGCCACTAAAAAGTATGGCAAAAAAGGCGAGCATGGGGTGATTCTAATCACCTCCAAAAAAATCGCCAAAGCTGAAGATGGAGAGCTTATCTTCGAAAATAAGGACAACCCAAAAACCAATAGTCTTGAAGCTGATCAAAATATTGAAATCATTTATGAAAAACCCTCCAATATATTTTCACAATCTAAACATCAACCACTTTACATTATTGACGGAAAAGAAACTACAAAAGAAGAGATGGATGCCTTAAATCAATCAAACATTGCATCCGTATATATTTTAAAAGGTGAGCAGGCTACAAAAGAATATGGAAAGAAAGGTAAAAATGGGGTCATCATTGTTACAACGAAAAAGAAATAATTGAGATTATAATACAGATGAGAAAGCCCAAATTCAAAAAAGAATTTGGGCTTTCTCTTTTTCAAGCTCCTGATTATCATTCGATCATAATCTTTTTAGTCAAGACATTTCCTTTTGATTCCAACCGCATCAGATAAACGCCTGTTGACAAACCAAAATCGGAAGATAGGCTCAAAGACACATCTTCTGTCACCCGATGCCGCATCAATTGACGATTATCCATGCTAAAGACTTCTATTTGAGTCTCGCTCTGAATTCCTGAAATGTGTAGTTGATCTCTGATCGGATTTGGAAAAACTTTAAGATTCAGCGCAATGTTCTTTTTTAAACCCAATTCCTTATTCCAAACTTGTCCTCCCCGATTTCCCCAAATATATTCAACCAATTCGGGCAAATCGATAAAAGGATTCCTATTGTATTGCCAAGTATAAATGATATTGTTTCGGTTCATTTCAAAATCGTCAGGCGGATCATTTCGGTGCCATTCCAATAAAGTTGCCAAATCTCCGAGCTCGCCTACGGTATCTTCAGGAAACCCATTGACAATTTCAAGACCATTGTAGCGTAAGGCCAAATAAAAAACACCACGTGCCACATCGCCTCTAAATTTGCCTAAAGTTCCCTTTGGTCCATTGTACTGTCCGTAGTGCAAATTGCTCCGTCTGCTATTCTCACGCGAATCGGCGGCACGGATCGCATGTGCATCACTATTTGCGTGTCGAAGGGAGTCGGCATTGGTATTCCAATAAACCTCCTTGCCATCAAAAACTTCATCTAAATCGATGCTATAAAATCGGCCTCTACTTCGCGGATAGGTATGCTCCCTATTCCACTTATTAAGGCTTTCACTTGAAATCTGAAAGTCCAATTTTGGACGCCCAGTTTCAGAGTATACCAACCAGACTTCATTACTGTGTTCAGGATTTTGATCGGCTTCTTTTAAAATATCAATGACATCAGAATAAGTTTGAGCCCTGATCACGCCTTCCTCCGCGATAATGTCTTGGATAGCTTGTTTTAAATCAGCATCCGCCAAACCATTCAAACTATCGTAATAGCCATCGGGTTGTGTGCTATTGACCATGCCGAACGTCGGATTTATAGGGGTTCCAAAAGCAGCAATCGTAAAATCATTATCTACCACTCTTATCTCCAAATGGTTATTCAACGCTAAAAATGTTGGTGGGAATCCTGAAATAGTCACCTTCATAACCTCATCGCCTTCGTCGTCATCGTCATCAATGATGTAAATCGTAGTGGTTACGGTGTTTGATCCGTTGGGAATTGTCAGTACCGTGTCACCAGTAAAATCAGCGGCATTAAAACCAAAATTGTCCAAACTTAAATTAAATGTAAGATCTTCAGTTACATTTTGTTCTGTAGTGAAAGTAATATCAAAAATATCGCCTTCATTATATTGGGTTTCCGCAATGTCTATCCAAATGCCATTCAGTACAATCCCAGAACCATCGTTCAATTGCCTCGGTGTAGGCGTTGCTGTCAAATAGGTAACTACACCGTCATCATCCACAAAACGTTGGATGGAATTTGTATTGTTGTTCGGACCTTCATTGATCTGTTGGATATCAGGATCAAAGGCTCTAAATATATCCAACAAGCCAGTGGCATCAGGATCGTTGGTACCATAAACCAAAACATCCACCAACCTGTCGTCCACATAAGCTAAAGTATGTTCAGGAAAATCCTCATCATTTCCACGATAGAGTGCCACCGCATCAGGGCCATTTTGGATCACAGAAACAGGTATTAAATATTGGGGTGTCGGAACCACAAACCTACTTCCAATAAGCATAATACCATTAATATCAGTTTCATAGCCATCTAAATCCAACGCCAAATAGCTCGTGTTGCCACCAGCTATTGATCCGTTAAAAAACACCAAAACATAACCATCCAAAGGGAAATTGGGCGTTTCGGATAGGAGTTCAACAAACTCCTTGTCGTCGATACTTGGCGTATCACAATCCAATTCATTGATAACCACCTGTGCGAAGGTTATGGTCGAAAAGATCAGAAAAAGAAAAAATACAGCTATATGTTTCATTATGAGGTTTTTACTAAAGATACACAACCAATTGAGATAAAAAACATTGAAGCTCTATAAACGGTAAATTTAACAATTTCTGAATTTCAAAAACTCAGTACGAATAGTCATCAAAATGATCAACATGCTGAAATTACAAGATTTTAGGATAAAATCTCTCTAAGATTTTCAAAACACCACAAAAAAGACGCTTAAAACCTAACACTATATAACAATATATTCCATTTATAATTACATAAACAAACCATCATCAAGCAAAAAACTATGCATCTAAAACAACAATGATTATTTTAATAATAAATATAAAGTCAAAATCATTAAAACTTATTATGATATTAGGAATATCCAATTTTAAACCAATATATTGAAAGGACAATTGCAATTAAAACACTGTATTAACCTTTAAAACATTACTAATATGATCACACTTGCCAAAATTATAATCGTTATTATTTGTTCGATTAATTAAACCTAACAGCTAAGTAAAACTCAGTCTAGAATGAGTTTTAGTCTTAGTTTTTTGAAACAAGATTCATTTTAATAATTTTCAGGGCTTTAATTTTTATCTTTGTTACAGAAGCGGCACAAAGTATCCACTTTAACAGAGCATCATTATGAAACGAAGTTTTTTTAAATTTTTGGCAAAAATCAATAAAGCATTACTTCCAAGTTATTCCAAGCGTCAGCTTGATCTATCCAAAGCTTCCAAACTCCAAATGGCCATCATTGGTTGGCGGGTCTATGTTACAAAAAATGCGTTAGATTAAAACCGCAGCTACAATCCTCAAATTCCAACTATATTTTCTGCTATCTTTGCAGAAAATAATCATCAATGTCATTTAAGGACTTACAACTCAACAAACCCATTTTAAAAGCGTTGGCTGAAACCGGCTACCAATCGCCCACCTTAGTTCAAGAAAGAACCATTCCTTTGGTTTTGGCTAAAAAAGATGTCATTGCCTCTGCGCAAACAGGTACGGGTAAAACCGCCGCCTTTGCACTTCCCATTTTGCAACTCCTTTTTGACCATCAGGATGAGTCTAAAAAAACAAAGAAAATTAGAGCTTTAATTGTCAGTCCAACTCGTGAGTTGGCCATTCAGATTGCTCAAAACTTTAAGACTTACAGTGCCTATACCAATTTAAAAACCATAGTGATTTTTGGAGGCGCCTCCATTGATCCACAAATTGACCTTCTAAGAAAAGGCGTCGACATTGTTATTGCCACCCCTGGTCGCTTGCTTGATTTGCACAAACAAGACCAAATCAATTTAGATTATATTGAAATATTGGTTTTGGATGAAGCTGATTTAATGCTGGACATGGGTTTTATTGATGACGTGTCAAAAATTGAGCGGCTTTGTCCAGAAGAAAAACAGGTTCTGCTTTTTTCAGCAACCATGCCCTATAAAGTGGAGCAATTGGCGAACTCTATTTTAAAATCGCCAGAACGCATAGAAGTAACCCCTACATCATCAGTGGCAAAAAATGTAAGCCAAGTACTATATTATGTTCCAAAACAGCACAAAATAGAATTGTGCCTCCATTTGTTGCGCAATACAATTAAAGGCAATATTCTGATTTTTAGACGGACAAAATTTGGGGTTGAGAAACTCGAGCAAACCCTCATTAAAAATGGGTATAAGGTTGAGAGCTTTCATGGTGATAAAACCCAAAGTGATCGTCAAGCGGCGCTAAATAAATTTAAACATGGTGAAGCCAATATTCTAATAGCCACAGACGTTGCTGCCAGAGGGATTGACATTCATGAATTGGATGCAGTTATTAATTTTGACATCCCAAACGTGCCTGAAACCTATGTGCATCGCATCGGAAGAACAGGACGTGCAGAGCATTATGGCAACTCTTATTCTTTCTGTTCTGCGGATGAAAAGACCTATATCAAGAGCATTCAGCAATTGATCAACCTACAAATTCCGGTTGAAGAGGATCATCCCTACCCTTTGGATCCAAAGGCAAAACCTATAATTCATACCTCCAAGAAAACAGGAAGTAAGCATAAGAAAGGACGCAAAGGAAAAGGCTCAAAAAGCAAGAAGAAACGTTGGTATTGAAAAAAGCCAGAAGCAGGGCGCACTGAATTGTAGTTTATACTTTATAGTCAGTTTAAAGTTATTAAAACTAAAGCACATTTGAAGCTTTCGTTCGTTAACATGTTCATCCAATTGAATAGAATTTTAATAAACGAAAGCACTCAAGTCTAAATTTCTATATCATCTTTGGAACTAATCAACATCCATCCTAGACATTATAGAGTTTATAGATTGCTTTTTCAGAAGATCGCAATATTTTATTCATTTTGATTTTAAAAACTTCGTCTTGCAATTTATAAGTGCGTTTCTTACGGGTAGATTTTTGTATTGGATAACTATTCCTAATAATTACAGCTATTATCACGAACATATTGGCAATATATAAAAGGCCTCAGCTCCATAGAATTCTCAAAACGGCTCCATATTTTTTAACGTGTTTTTATTATTAAATGTATCTTTAAAGTCTTGAACTTTTATCAGCAACTTTCAAAAAAACAAACGTCGCTTAAAAGACACCCCTATGAATTATAAAACAACACCGTTTTATTTATTGTTACTTTATGTAGGTTTAGGCTTTGCTCAAACCACTATAAAAGATGCTCAAACCAATTATCCGGTGTCCTATGCCACAGTCTCCTTTAATAACGGGAACGGTTTATTTGCAAACGATGAAGGCCAATTTATCTTTACGAAAAAACTTTATCCAGATATTGATACACTCTATATATCTGCTCTAGGTTTTAAAGATTTTAAAGTTGCCACTGCAAATTTACCTAAAACCCTTCTGATGTATCCAGAAGTCAATGCTTTGGACGAAGTATTGATTTCAGCCAAAGTGGATCGGAAATTCAAAGTGGAAAAAATCAAACCCTATTTAGATGATGATTATTACAACTGCTGGTTGCCAACCATAGAATCTGAAATTGCCGTGTATTTTAACAATCCGGATGATGCTTTGAAAAAAATAACTAAGGTACATTTCCCTATTACCTTAGAATCTAAAGATTGGGACAAACGAAAGCGCTCCAATGCAGATAAGAAACCATTTTCCACCCTATTTAAGGTGAAATTTTACAGCAACGAGAATGGTCAGCCAGGGAAAGAAATCCTCTTTCGGAACATCGTTTTCCGAGCGACTGAAAAGGATGGGGACAACTTTACATTGGACGTTAGTGACGAAGACATCTTTATACCGCAGTCAGGCGTATTTGTATCCCTACAGGTTTTAGGATACACGGACGATAAGGGCAAATTATTGACGAATAAGAAATACAAGGAGATTAAATCCAGAGATGGAAGTATAATAAAAATCCCGACCAATTTTAGACCGCTACTTCCTTTTACGGATGAAATATCAGAAAATAAAACATACATTAAACGTATTTTTGTCAACGAAAATAAATGGACGCGATTTGAGAAAGGCAATAATTTTCAATCCACTTTACTTCAATCGGGATTAAATAATTACGGTATCGGACTCACTTTTAACGTTTATAAAGACTAAAAACTAATGATTTATCCTTGGCATCTTTACTTAATGGCAGCAATCTATGTGTTTGCTGGCATCATGCATTTTATCAAACCTAAGATGTATTTACGCATTATGCCAAGATACTTGCCCAACCCTAAAGTCCTGGTATTTCTTAGCGGAATTGCTGAGATTTTGTTAGGTATTGGACTGTGTTTCCCAGCTACAAAAAACATAGCCATATCTGGGATTATTGCCATGCTGGTCGTATTTTTAATTGTGCATTATTATATGTTAACCAGTAAAAAAGCAGGTGCTGGTATTCCGGTATGGATCTTATTATTGCGAATTCCCCTTCAGTTCGTATTAATGTATTGGGCGTTTTGGTATTTTCAACTCTAATTTTGGCCATGAACATATTATCTTAGTTAACTTAATCGAATACAATCATCATGAATACTCCCAAACTTTTATTTTATTTAATCCTATTTGCTATGGCTGGCTGTGCAGAATCTAAAGAAAAGGAAGACGAAGTAATTTATAGCTACGTGGAAGAACCACATTCTTATGCAAAACCAAATAATGCCTTTGTTAATCATTTGAACTTAGAGATTGCGGTCGATTTTAAAAATGAAATTATTACGGGTAAAGCCATTTACGACATTGTCAATAATAATAGCACACAAATAATCTTAGACTCAAAGAATTTAGATATTGAATCCGTCATGGCTGACGGCAAGGAAACCGAATTTTCATTGGGGGCCAACGATAAAATATTGGGACAGCCACTGACCATTACCATTAAAAACGACACCAAGAAAATTGAAATTCTTTATAAAACCACAAAAGATTCGGAGGCTTTACAGTGGTTAAGACCCACGCAAACAGCCGATAAAACAAAACCTTTTCTTTTTACACAAGGACAGGCCATCTTGACGAGAACCTGGATCCCCATTCAAGATAGTCCACAAATACGTTTAACCTATGAGGCCACCGTACAAGTGCCCAAAGGTTTGATGGCCGTTATGAGCGCTGAAAACCCGAAGGAAAAAACAGAAAATGGTCTGTATCACTTCAGAATGAAGCAGGCCATTCCTGCTTACTTAATTGCATTGGCAGTGGGCGATTTAAATTACAAAGCCATTAGTGAACGCACTGGTGTTTATGCTGAAAAGTCAATGCTCAATAAAGCATTCGATGAGTTTTCTGACATGGAAAAGATGGTTTCAGCCGCCGAAAATCTTTATGGCGATTATGTTTGGGAACAGTTTGACGTTATTGTTTTACCACCCAGTTTCCCTTTTGGCGGGATGGAAAATCCGAGATTGACTTTTGCAACGCCTACGGTTATTGCTGGCGACAAAAGTTTAACCTCACTAATTGCACATGAGCTTGCGCATTCGTGGTCTGGTAATCTGGTTACAAATTCCACTTGGAATGACTTTTGGATCAACGAAGGCTTTACTGTGTATTTTGAAATGCGGATCATGGAGGCACTCTACGGAAAAGAACGTGCCGATATGTTAGCGCTAATCAGCAGACAGGATTTGGACGATGAATTGGAATATCTAAAAGATACACCAAACGCCACTAAACTCAAGCTTAATTTGAAAGGTAAGAATCCTGATGACGGCATGAACAGCATTGCTTATGACAAAGGCTATCTCTTTTTAAGAACTTTGGAAGAAACTGTTGGCCGTGATCAATTTGACGCCTTTCTCCAAGAGTACTTTAAAAAACATGCCTTCTCAACCATGACCACAGAAAAATTTGTGACTTACCTCAACACCAATTTATTAGAAAAAAACAAGATCACATTTAATACTGATGAATGGATCAACCAGCCCGGGGTTCCTGAGAATCAAGCGGTGGTTACTTCAGATAGATTTAAAAATGTCGAACATATACTTCAAGAGTTTATTGAGGACAATAAATTCGATAAGGAGCTCACCAAAGAGTGGACACCTCAAGAATGGGTGCATTTTATTAGAAACTTTCCAACGACCATGACGGTGGAACAGATGAAAACCTTGGACGACATGTTAAACCTTACCAATTCTTCAAATTCCTATATTCAGATGGTTTGGTATGAACAGGCTATAAATCATGATTATCACGGAAGAAATGTGGACGCCAAAATTGAAGAGTTTTTGACTTCAGTAGGACGGCGTTGGTATGTAGAGACTATTTTCAAAGCATTTAAAAGAAATGACAGATTGGACGATGCGCTAAAAATCTACGAGAAATCACGTTCTAACTACCACTCTGTAACCGCGAATACCATTGACCATCTATTGGGATACGAGTCTGACAGTGATGTTCTCGAGCCATTGTAAGGGCATTATAAATAATTGGCCACCAACCCGGAATTATCAATAGATACATTAATACTGCCTGTCTATTGGCCATCCCGACCTATGGTTCAATTACTCCACAACAAAATCAAAATAAGTATCCGGAAATGGCTCCCATCTCAATGTAAAATGCCACCATTCTTTAGGGTAGTTCCTAAAATTGTGCTTTAGCATCACATCCTGCAAAAGTTGTCGGTTTTGCAATTGTACTTCTGTGAGATTGGTATAATCAAGCCAAGATTGTTCACCAAAAAAATCATAAGCTCCCCCCATATCTAAAGGCACTCCAGTATTACCATCAGTAATGGTCAAATCAATGGTACTTCCTCTACTGTGTCCAGATTTAGAAGCAATATAACCGTCTCTAAATAAAAACTGCTTATCGACGTCAGGATAAAATTCGCGTTTTTGAATCGTGTCTGTCAAATCTTTGGACCAGGCCACAAAATGATTTACCGCCCGTTGCGGACGATAAGCGTCATACACTTTTAAGCATAGATTTTGATATCTCAGTTCATCCTGCACTTTTTCCAAGGCTTCTGTAGCGGCACGGGTCATAATCAATCGGTTGGAATTATAACCATCAATAGGCTTTCCTATAAAATTATTGGAGGTATAATACCGCAGTTCTACGTCCAAATCAGGAATATGATCCTTAACATAAACAAACCCTTCCGGTAGTTGTGCTACCGGTGCTTTGACAAATGCAAAACCTATTAGAATAAAAACTAAAAGTAATATGTTGTTTTTCCTCATGGTAAGGCTAAATTAAACAAAATTAACATTAGGAATTGTCCGAGGTCTAAAAAGAAATCCCCCTGTATGTCCTAAACTATGCGGCAAAAAAAAACCTCTCAAAATGAGAGGTTTTACAAAGAGCCGATGGAGGGACTCGAACCCACGACCTGCTGATTACAAATCAGCTGCTCTAGCCAGCTGAGCTACATCGGCCTAAGCGACTGCAAATATAATCTCGAAAGCCATATTTGCAAATCTTTTGAAATAAATTAATCTAAATTATTAATTTTTTCAATCAGTGCCTTACCTCTTGTTTCCAATTCAGCATTGATCGCTTTGAAATGTGCCTTTTTGTTTTCTACATTTTTTGCATTGACTTTTGCAATCAATTCGTCAAAAGTGGTAATCGCCTCATCAACAATAGCTTCAGTCTTTTTTGTGTCTTTACCGGTGTTTGAATACTCCCACAAATAAGCCGCTTCAATAATATCGCCTAAAACAAAATTAATATCCTTTTTCAGGTCTCTAACATTTGCCATTTTTATATTTTTTAAAATTTTCACAAAAGTAAACAATTATAACATCCACTCTACAATGGATTGTGTATATTTTAACTATACATAAACCTCCAACAAAGTGGCGTCATTTGAAATAATTTGATAAGCGCTAATCGCCGCTGGAAGTAAGATTGTCTCACCTTTCTTTATAGTTTCAGAGTGGGATTCAGTCTTAATTTCAGCCTCTCCCTCAACGCATATATAAATAATAAACGAATCGTAAGTGTTTTTCTTATCGATGGTTTGATCAACGTGTAAATAATTGGTAGTAAAATATTGGCAACTTACCATGGGGTTGGACTGGTTTGCAGTTTTGCTGTAAGTGACCCTAAAATTGTCCTCCATATCAAATCCGATGGCATCAATGGCCAAATCAGTGTGCAGCTCACGTTCATTGCCAAAATCATCGGTCCGATCCCAATCGTAAATACGATAGGTGATATCACTAGTTTGCTGGATTTCTGCAAGTAAAACCCCTGCTCCAATGGCGTGTACCCTACCAACTTCGATAAAATATGTATCGCCCGCCTTTACCTTGTCAAAATTGAGAATTTCAGGAAGGGTTTTATTTTCTAAATGTTCAAGATAAAGTTCAGGAGTCATTTTTTGATTGAAATCAACAATCAAATTAGCATCCTTATCCGCTTGCATCACATACCACATTTCTGTTTTTCCGAAAGAATTATGTCGTTCCGCCGCCAATTCATCATTTGGGTGCAATTGAATGGAAAGGTCCTCTTTAGCATCAATAAACTTGATCAATAGTGGAAACTTATTTCCAAACTGCTTATAGTTCTTTTCACCAATCAAATCGGCTTTGTAAGTGCTCAATAAATGTTTTAAGGATTGGTTTTCTAAATTGCCGTTGATTACAACAGATGTATCGCCTTCCACATCGCTGATTTCCCAACTTTCGCCAACATTTGGTAAGTGGGACGCTTTATGCAATAAATTTTTTAGTTTTTCGCCACCCCAAATTTTATCCTTTAGGATGGGCTGGAATTTCAATGGATATAAGGTGTTTTTCACAATGATTTTTTTAAAACGATAAGTTCCGTGACTCTAAAAAATAATAGAGTGTAATTTCTGATGGGTTAAGCGCCAGAATACGTCACAAAATTTCGAGGTGTTTCGTATAAGGTAACGGTCAGATCAAGGGTTGGTTTCAGTTTGGGTTTTATTTTATCGTAGATTACAACAGCAATATTTTCGGCGGTGGGATTCAAAGCCTTAAACTCTTCCACCTCAATATTCAAATTCTTATGGTCTAAATAATCTTCAATTTCGTCCTTAATGATGTCCTTTAATACTTTCAGATCCATTACAAACCCTGTCTCTTGGTCAATTTTACCAGTAACGCTAACGGTCAATTCATAATTATGCCCGTGGTAATTAGGATTACTACATTTACCAAATACCTCAGCATTCTTCTTATCGCTCCAATCCGCTCTAAAAAGGCGGTGCGCGGCGTTAAAATGTGCTTTTCTGCTTACGGTAACAATCATGGTCATCCTCTATTTATATGTTCGTAGAATTTATCGAAAATAATTTTAAACCATTCCGTATAAATCTCTGGCTGCTTGCGCATGTCAGCTTTCACCTTTTCTAAAGGCATCCATTTCCAATCGGCAACCTCATCAGGATTTATAACTGGGTCGTCCTCATAATTTCCTATCATCACGTGGTCAAATTCATGTTCAGTGAGCCCATTGTCAAAAGGAGCCTTATAAATAAATGACACCGTATTTTCCAATTCTGTTACAAAACCCATTTCTTCCTGCAACCTGCGTTTCCCTGCTTGAATATTGGTTTCCCCTTCACGCTGATGGCTACAACAGGTATTTGCCCAAAGCAATGGCGAATGGTATTTATGCGCCGCCCGTTGCTGTAACATCAGTTCATTTTTTTTATTAAAGATAAACACGGAAAAAGCGCGGTGTAAAAGTGCTTTTTCGTGAGCCTCCATTTTCGGCATTAAGCCAATTTGCTCGTCTTTTTCATTAACGAGAATTACTCTTTCTTCAGTCATAGCTTACAAAAATACCAACAAAAGTTATAAAAAGCATCAATGTTAGCTTAAAATTAAAATCGGTTTAATTCTTCTATCAAATTTGCCTTCAATAATAGTATCTTTGCATCCCATTTTAGCAGAATATGAGTTTTAAAAAAGAAATAGAAAGACGACGCACGTTTGGCATTATTGCGCATCCAGATGCCGGAAAAACAACACTCACCGAGAAATTATTATTATTTGGTGGTGCCATCCAGGAAGCTGGTGCGGTTAAGAGCAATAAAATTAAAAAAGGAGCAACGAGTGACTTTATGGAAATTGAACGTCAGCGTGGAATTTCTGTCGCTACTTCAGTATTGGCATTTGAATATGAAGGCACAAAAATAAATATTCTGGATACGCCTGGGCATAAGGATTTTGCTGAGGACACGTTCAGGACCTTAACTGCTGTTGACAGCGTTATAGTAGTTATTGACGTTGCTAAAGGTGTGGAAGAACAGACCGAAAAATTAGTAGAAGTTTGTAGAATGCGAAAGATTCCAATGATCGTGTTTATCAACAAACTCGATCGTGAAGGAAGAAATGCCTTTGACCTATTGGATGAAGTGGAACAAAAACTTGGCTTGAGAGTTATTCCGATGAGTTTTCCAATAGGCATGGGCTACGACTTTAAAGGAATTTATAATCTTTGGGATAAAAACATCAACCTCTTTAGTGGCAGTAATCGAAAAAGTATTGAAGAAACCATAGAAATTTCCGATTTGGAATCAGAAGAAATAGACGCACTGATTGGAGAAAAAGCAGCCAATACGCTTCGTGAAGAAATTGAATTGGTTGAAGGAATCTACCCTACTTTTGATAGAGACGAATATTTAAATGGAACACAACAACCTGTGTTTTTTGGGTCTGCCTTAAACAATTTTGGGGTTCGTGAACTCTTGGACTGTTTTGTAGAAATAGCGCCAAAACCGAGACCTAAACAAAGTGAGGAACGTTTAGTAAAACCGGATGAAAAGGAGTTTACTGGTTTTGTATTCAAAATACACGCCAATATGGACCCGAACCATCGTGACCGTTTGGCTTTTATAAAAATTGTTTCTGGAGCTTTTGAACGCAATAAACCGTATCTGCACGTCAGGAAAAACAAGAAAATGAAATTCTCCAGTCCAAATGCCTTTTTTGCGGAAAAGAAGGAAATAGTGGACATTTCCTATCCGGGTGATATTGTAGGTATTCACGATACGGGCAATTTTAAGATCGGCGATACTCTTACTGAAGGTGAGATCATCAATTACAAAGGTATTCCAAGCTTTTCTCCTGAGCATTTTAGATACATCAATAATGCAGATCCATTAAAATCAAAACAGCTTTATAAAGGCATTGATCAATTAATGGACGAAGGCGTGGCCCAGCTATTTACTTTGGAACTTAATGGCAGAAAAGTTATAGGAACCGTAGGCGCGTTACAGTATGAAGTCATCCAATACCGATTGGAGCATGAATATGGTGCCAAATGTACTTATGAAAATGTCAATGTCTTTAAGGCATGTTGGGTAGAACCAACGGATCCAAAAAACGACGAATACAAAGATTTTTTAAGAGTAAAACATCGGTATTTGGCCAAAGACAAACAAGACCAATTGGTGTTTTTAGCCGATTCTCAATTTACATTGCAGATGACACAACAAACCTATCCGAGTATTAAATTTCATTTTGTTTCGGAATACAAGTAGTTAAAGTACTGCGGCATAAAGACGTATATACAGGTTTAGCAACTATTCAGCCAATCTAATTCAGTTATTTTCTACCAGTTTGCCCCTCGCTAAAGGGTGACATGGTAGAAATCCTTTTAATTCCCTTTGGTTTAGAGAAAAGCAAGAGGATGTATGTGGAGTAGTAAATATAGTTACAAGGTACATGTCTGTTTTTAATCAAACCTAAACCTACCACCCCTTCTTGTTTCTCCTTTTGGACCTAAGCTATTGAACTTCCAGCTAAAGCTCAACATAAAATACTGTTCCAAAACTGTGCTTTGAGAATCTTGGATATAATTTTCAGTCGTGGTCCGTTGGGCATTCGTATTTTGATTCAAAAGATCATAAACTTTTAGTGTCACCGTACCATTATCTTTCAAAACAGAGTACGCCAAGGTTGCGTTCCAAAACCAGGCACTTTTTTGAAATCCCTGAGCCACATTAGGATTGTACATATAGTTGATATCATTTCGCCATTCCAGTTTTTTAGGAAAAAAGGTAGCTGTTCTTATACCTAAGTTATGACTCATAAAATTTCTGTCGTTAAAATCTTCCAAATCATATCGCGTTTTAGTGATGGACAAGCGATAGTTCGGTCTGATTTCAAAAAGATTTTTCCAATTATAGGTCAGTTCTAAATTTGGATTCAGTCTCGTGCTTGTAGCAGCGTATTCTACATCATTATTGAAGTTGACTTGCTTACCTAAATTTCCAGATAGCCCTAATCGGACCTTTACAGTCTGCAAAGAATCTAATCTAAAATCTTTACTGAAACTTGAACCGATAGACACCGAATAATTACCATCAACGTTGGTGTAGGTTGTATTTCTTACCAAGTTTTCGTCAACTGTTGTTTTAGACACCACCTTGTCTTCTGTAAGATTAGCCCTGGTATACATGTAAAACCCAGTTCGTTTCTGAAAATCAAAATTATTAAATCCAAAACTCAGACCGTGCCTTGTTGAAGGTTTTAAGTTCGGATTCCCGGTGACGGTATTCAGAGGGTTTGACACATCTTCAAAAGGCTGCAATTGCGATATGGCAGGGGCATCATTTGCATAATCATATCTAAAGTTAACCGATGATTTTGGACTAAAACGATAATTCATATTCGCATCTAAATCCAAAAAATCAAAACTTTCTTTTAAACTCAATTCTGGTCTCAATTTATCAGCATTTTCCATTATCCTATTGGTGTAGCCGGAGCCTAATCTGAAAGTCATTTTATCAGAATTATACACCAATCTGATATTGGGCGAGTGGGTTTGGTTTTTATTGATGAAATCGGTGCTTAATTCGGTGTTGAAGTCGTCGTATAATTGTGAAAACTCATCAAAATCAAAGGTACTTCTTAGGTCTTTACGTTTATCAGTATTAAAGCCATATCGAAAATCTATAAACCATTTTTTTGCCTCTAGCGGCAATCGATACGTCACGCCCATATTTAATCTGTTGGAGCTTCTTTCGCCATCAGTAAACTGCTTTCTTACAATATCTTTAGGTACGTCGCCATAAATATTAGTTTCCGAATCTAAAAAGTCATCGGAATTTGTGGCATTGATATTAGCGTTCATGTGTACTCTTAAAAAGGCGCCACCAGTACCAAATCGCTTGGTCAAATTAAAGTTATTGCTAAAATTCTTTCCTATAGTTTCCACAAAAGATGCGCTTTCCGACTGGTTGGTAAGCAGCCCGTTCTCATCTCTGGAAGCCTCTTCACGGTCATAAGTATTTGTGGATTTAGAAAAACTAAAAGACGGCCTCACATTGACCATTAATGTTGAATCTATCTTAATGTCAAAAGCCATATTGGCCCGATGGCTATCCGTATCGTTAACAGAATTGGAAGCAGAGCGCGTATAATATCGAGAGTCGGGCAAAAAATTTTCCCGTTCAGTAACGGTAGCATTCTTTGAATTACTACCTGAGTAAAAATAATCACCAGAAAAATCATTACCCTCACCAAGTTCATCAGCATAATTAACACCAGCCGTAGTGGATGTGGTAATCCCTTGACCGCCCCCAAAAGACCGGCCATCAATACTAAAAGAACCGCCACCTCTACCTCCTGACATCCTTCTGGAACCGCCAAACATCTTTCTAATCTCGCCAAAACTAAAGCCTGAGGAGTTAATGTTGTTTCCTCCAGATAAAATACTCAAACGCTGCTCATTATCAAAAATATTGATCATTCCAGCATATTCAAATCGATCATCAGTTCCTGCGCCTGCGGCTACCCTTCCAAAAACACCTTTATTGTTTTCTTCTTTGATTGTTAGGTTGATTGTTTTGTTCTGATTGTCCCCTTTCTCGCCACTAAAGGCTTCTGCTTTCGACTTGGTATCCGTAATCTGAATCTTTTCAATTAATTCTTTAGTAAGATTTCTTGTAGTAATGGTAGGATCGTCGCCAAAAAACGGTTTGCCATTGACATAAATTTGATTGACTTCCTTGCCATTGACTTTAATTGCACCATCCTCATCCACCTCTACTCCTGGAAGCTCCTTTAACAAGTCCTCAACATTGGCATCCCTTTTAGTTTTAAAAGAGGCGACATTAAATTCTAAAGTATCTTTCTTTACAGTGATTGGCGCTCTTGATCGCACTATAATCTCATCTAAGACATTAGCAGATTTTAGAGCAATGGTTTTGAGATTGATGGGCGTTTTATCAATTTTGAGAACTTTGGTATATGTTTCAAATCCGATATAGGAAATGGTCAGGTTTAACGAATCTTCATACGTTCTGTTATCTAAAACAAACGCTCCGTTTTTATCTGAAATGGTATAGCTTACTAAAGTGGAATCTTTAAGCGTTTCCAAGTAAATGGTAGCCGACTCTAATGGTGTTTGATCTTCTTCTGAAATTAACGTACCAGAAATTTTAAACGGTACACCTTGGGAAAAAGTCATTGATGCCCACAAAAATGCGAGCATAAATAGAAATTTCTTCATGTGTTGGATTGACAATTAATAGCTTTCAAAAACCGAAGATATAAGAGATATCCGACGGGAATCTTAAAAAAACTATAAATAAAACCTAAATTTTATTTCTTACGCATATAGACACTGATAGGCACGCCATGAAAGTTAAATTCCTCACGAAGTTTATTCTCTAAAAACCGTTTGTATGGCTCCCTAACATATTGGGGTAAATTACAGAAAAACGCAAATTGCGGTTGCGGGGTTGGCAACTGCATAATGTACTTGATTTTAACGTATTTTCCCTTTAAAGCTGGTGGTGGATTATTCTCAATAATTGGCAATAACACCTCATTTAGCTTGCTGGTTTTTATCTTCTTTGAGCGATTGTTATAAACTTCTACTGCAGTTTCTATAGCTTTAAAAATTCGCTGCTTGTTAAGCGCAGAGATAAAGACGATAGGGACATCAGTAAAAGGTTCAATCTCTTTACGGATTTGTTTTTCGTAATCCCTTACCGTATTGGTATCTTTTTCAACCAAATCCCATTTGTTGACTAAAATGACAATACCTTTGCGATTACGTTCTGCTAGCCAAAATATATTCTGGACCTGACCATCAAAACCACGTGTGGCATCATGGACCAAAATCACAACATCACAATGCTCTATAGCTCTCACACTACGCATTACCGAGTAAAACTCTAAATCTTCCTTTACCTTTGATTTACGACGGATTCCCGCAGTATCTACCAAATTAAATTCAAATCCGAATTGGTTGTATTTTGTATCAATGGCATCTCTGGTTGTTCCGGCAATATCAGTAACGATATATCGCTCTTCACCAATAAGTGCATTGATGAAAGAGGATTTTCCGGCATTTGGACGCCCCACAACGGCAAACCTTGGCAAATCACTTTCCTCTTCTTCAATGTATTCTGGCAGTGCTTCGACTACGGCATCCAGCAAATCGCCCGTACCACTCCCATTGATGCTGGCAATTGTAAAATAGTCTCCCAATCCTAACGAATAGAACTCTACGGCATTTTCTGCACGCTTATTATTATCCACTTTATTAACGGCCAATAAAACTGGTTTGTTAACCCGTCTCAACAATTCAGCAACGTCTTCATCCATTCCGGTTACCCCGGTTTCAACATCAACCACAAAAATGATGACATCTGCCTCGTCAATAGCAAGCTCCACCTGTTTGTCAATTTCAACCTCAAAAACATCATCACTACCAACAACATATCCTCCAGTATCAATTACAGAGAACTCACGTCCATTCCACTCTGATTTTCCATAATGTCTATCTCTGGTCACACCACTTACGGCATCAACAATAGCTTCCCTCCGTTTAATTAAACGATTGAATAAGGTTGATTTACCTACATTTGGACGACCTACTATGGCTACTATATTACTCATGACTTCTAAATTGTTTGCAAAGGTAGTGTTTCCTTTCTGAAAAAAATAGAGTATTTTTCAGCGCTTTAAATTATATCTATGTCAATATCAAACGAAATTGTCCTGAGACCACGTTTTAAAATGGAATTAAACCATGGCAATGCGTTTGTTCTCAAAACATTTGAGGAGGCGAAATCAACCTCCAAAATTTATAAAATAGTTCGGGTTGACGACCATGTTTTTATACGATTGCCCACTCATGAGCAACAGTTTTGGTCGCCACAATTACATCTGGAAATCAATGAAATAGACGACAAAACTTCAACACTCCATGGGCTATTTGGACCAAATCCGACCGTATGGACCATGTTTATGTTTTTGCATTTTTTAGTTGCAGGGCTTTTTATTGCCTTTGGAATATGGACCTATACCAATTGGACTTTAAAAAACACCTATGCATTGCCTATGGGATTGATGCTATTTATGGTGGTGGTTTGGTTTGGACTATATTTTGCAGGTCGGTATGGGAGAGCTAAAGGCAAAGAGGAGATGCACAACCTTTATGATTTTATGGATACAACTCTAAAAACAAATGGATTGATATAGGGAGTTGTTACGCTAAGTTTCGCGGAGTACCGCGGAGAGTTTTTAACAGATTTTGAGTTGAGCGCCCTCTACCAACTACCCACTACCCTCTAATAAATTATTACACAGAGTTCCACAGAGCGGTTCTTTGAGAAACAGTCTTTGTTTAACTGATTTTGAGTTGAGCAAACCCTCTACCAACTACCCTCTAACAACTACCCTCTAATAAGTTATTACACAGAGTTCCACAAAGTAGCACAGAGTTCCACAGAGCGGTTTGTTGAGAAACAGTCTTTGTTTAACAGATTTTGAGTTGAGCAAGCCTCTACCCACTACCCACTACCCTCTAACAACTACCCTCTAATAAATTATCACACCGAGTTCCACAAAGGAGCACAGAGTTCCACAGAGCGGTTTTTTGAGAAACAGTTTTTGTTTAACTGATTTGTTGAGCAAGCCCTCTACCAACTACCCTCTACCAACTACCCACTAATAAGCTTATTAAACAGAGCTCCCCAGAGAGGTTTTGAAACATATATACGAATCCACATTTTTGGCATTAGTTTTGGATGGCATCTCAACTGAAAACTGCCTACTCGTAACTGTAACCTACTTTTGGTTATACCCAAAGCGCTTTAACTGTTTCTGGTCACTTCGCCAATTTTTATTCACCTTAACATAGAGTTCTAAATGGACTTGTTTACCGAAGAACAGTTCCAAATCCTTTCTGGCTTCAACACCTACTCTTTTTAAAGCAGCACCCTTATGTCCAATGAGGATTCCTTTTTGAGTTTCGCGTTCTACCATAATAACAGACCGCATTCGGATAATGTTTTCTTCCTCAAAAAACTCTTCAGTGTCAATTTCTACAGCGTAGGGAATTTCCTTTTTGTAGTGCATCAGAATTTTCTCCCGAATGGTTTCGTTCACGAAAAAACGTTCCGGTTTGTCCGTCAATTGATCTTTTGGATAAAATGCTGGCGATTCTGGTAAGAGCTCAATAATTCTCCCAAAGACTTCTTTAACGTTAAATCCTTCTAAGGCGGATATTGGGTAAATTTCCGCATTTGGTACTTTTTCAGACCATAACTGCACTTGTTCTTCCAATTGCTGTTGATCAGACTTGTCAATTTTATTGAGCAATAATAGCACTGGAATTTTAGCATTGGTGATTTTTTTAAAGAAGGCCTCATCTTTAAGTTCCTGTTCTCCTATTTCCACCATGTATATCAAGACATCGGCATCATCAAAGGCAGATTTCACAAAATCCATCATGGATGCCTGAAGTTCGTAAGCCGGTTTGATAATTCCTGGGGTATCGGATAAAATGACCTGGAAATCATCGCCATTGACAATGCCAAGAATACGGTGCCTTGTTGTTTGTGCTTTAGAGGTGATAATGGATAGTTTTTCGCCAACAAAGGCATTCATCAAAGTTGATTTTCCAACATTTGGATTTCCTATAATATTTACAAAACCTGCTTTATGCATCTTACTGATAATTTTTACAAAGATAAGTTTTAAATTTTAAGACGAATCATTCACACCCATGGGTTTTAATAGCACAAGTCTTCCCTTGGTTAAAAAGGCAATTCGGAAATTATGCCTCTGGACCTCGCCTGCCCTTCCAATTGGATGGTCCATGAAGTCCCTGATTGTTCTTGGAGTCGTGCTTCTCCTTTTCAATCTGCTCAAGCACTTCAGAAATGGTATACGCATCGTGTCCATATTTTTTTGAAAACTCCTTGGTAAACGCTGCTCCAAAAAAGAAAATAAGACACGAATAAGATACCCAGAGTAGCACCAAAACAATACCACCAGCGGCTCCGTAAGTTGATCCAGGATTGGCAGTTCCGAAATATAGACCCAATAGGTATTTACCAAGGGTGAAGAGTAAGGCTGTAATAAAGGCGCCAATCCACACCGTTTTCCATTTGATTTTTGCATCTGGCATGTATTTGAACATCAGCGCAAAAAGCGTAGTCACAACCGCTACAGACAGCACCAAATCCAACAAATAAGCAACATAGAGTACTATTTGCGGAAATACTTCTTTTATATAACTACTTAATACACCCAAAATTGCAGAAATGATAAAACTTATCAGCAATAAAAATCCAATGACCAATATAAATGCAAAACTCCTGGCCCGATCTGTAACGAGTTTTTTAAGGCTGAATTTTTCGGATTCTTCTACCTTCCAGATTTTATTGAGCGAAATCTGTAATTGGTAGAATACCCCTGTAGCCCCAAAAATTATACTGGCAATTCCAATCAGGGTTGAAATAATATTCTTTTCCGTATTGAGTGTTTCGGTAACAATAGTTTTAATGATATCGGCGGCATCCTGTCCTAAAACTTCGCTTATTTCTTGTGTCAATTGGCCTTGCACAATCGCAGGACCCCAAATGCTACCTACAATATTGATCAGAATAACAATTAGTCCGGGTAGAGACAATACGGCATAATACGCCACCACAGCACTTAATCGAAATGGATCTTCATCATTCCATGTTTTGAAACTTTTTACGAATAAAGAAGGGAGGTGCTTTAATTTGAAATTTTCTTCTAAATGCTCTGACTTTTCTGATTTATTTGTTGATTCTGCATCCATTGGGAAACGAATTTTTATATCTTAAAGTTAAAAAATTACTTTGGATACGTCCTTTTAATGTTGCGAATTAAGTCCTCTAAACCATTTAATTTTAGCTCATATACCGTCGCAAGCATCAAGCCAAGCTGTCCCTTAGGAAAACCTTTATTATGATACCAAACCACATAATATTCTGGTAAATCAATTAGAAACCTTCCTTCATATTTGCCAAATGGCATTTTGGTATGCGCGAGTTTGATGAGAAAAGTCTTATCTGGTTCTATCACTTTTTATGAATGTTTTTATAATCACCATAGCGTTTCAACGCATTATCTACCTTAATTTTCCAAGCAGATTGCATTATGGCGTTTCTGGAGTAATTGGTTTCTATATCATACGTATGCTGCATAATGGCCAGCTCTCTATTAATATGCTTATAGGTCTGATTTAGATGTTGTTTAATGTTATTGGAGATTTCTAATTGACTGATTTCGCTTTTGAATTTACGCACGTGTAATTCCGTAATATCAAAATGCAACTGCTCATGGGCGAGAATATGATCGGATGATTTTTTCTTGTGGACCCAAGAACGTTTAGGATAAAAATGGGCCTGTACTTGAGTGTTGAATTCTATAACTTGACCATTTCCCTCCTTAATGGAGAATTTAAATGATATCCCAGAGGAAGTTATGGCCACAATATCTCCAAAATCTTGGGGTTGACCCTTAAAATCAGACCACTTGAGTTGAATATTTTCATCCCATTCCAAAACATCTTCATTATCGGATGGGCCATTAACCAACAATGCCAATATAAAAAACAGCTTATAAATCATCACATCCACTTAAAGGTGATGGTTTTTTCTATATCTGGATGTAGACTATAAAGGACCGGGCAAGTTTTACCAGTGTTTTCAAGAATTTTTTTTGTTTTCTCATCGGTCTCGACGGGCAAATTCATGATAACTTCAATCTTGGAAATACGTCTTGGATTGCTGGCCATTGTTTTAGTGACTTCAGAGCTTGTACCTGTCATATCCACACCTAAATCCCTTGCTTTGATACCCATAACGGTCATCATACAACTTGCCAAGCCGGTAGCAATAGTGTCAGTTGGAGAGAACGCCAAACCTTTACCGTTATTATCGGTAGGCGCATCGGTAATAAATGTATCTCCCGATTTAATATGGGTACATTCGGTTCTTAAGTCGCCCAGGCAAACTACTTTTGAGGTCATAATTTCGCTTCTTCTATAGTAAGATCACTTGTATATTTCACAATATAAATGGCTTCATTATAATAGCCACCATTTAATTGTTTGGCATATCTAAATTTGTTTTCAGTGTACTGTGTTTCGATAGCATTTGATGACGCCTTGTACAAGTCTTCGTCAGACGCCAATCGAAGAAGCACATCAAAGGTCAGATCAAATCCTCTGGCAGCAAACTTATTTGGTTCAATGCCGTATTTACTTTTGTAGGATTTTACGAAACTGTTCTGCTGATCTGAATTCAAGCTTTTATGAGTGTTTGGGTAGTGAAACTTCAAACTTGCTAAATGATAATTGGACACATTTGATCCTTCAAAAGCATCGGTTTTATTGGTAGTGACTAAAACAATATTCTGATTTTTATTGGTTAATCCGTTGAGCATACTCGTTACATTGGACACCAAAGCCTCGTTAGCAGTTTCTAGAAAAATATAATTTTTTCCGTTTGAAAAAGCACCGCTTAAATCGGCAGCCATAATATAGAACGCATCGCGTCCGTCCTTGTCTTTCCGAGAGAAGATTTGTTTTGCACTTGCAAATTCAGATTTCAACCGATTGCTAATTGCTCTTTTTGAATGATCCGATATGATCACCACATTCACTCTAGACGGATCATCTTTAACATATTTAATGATGGCATCTTCCAGCATCTGTGGCTCCGGAATGGTTTGAAAAACATTATCTAACAAGTGTCCTGGCTTTGTAATTGGTGAAATTACTGGTACCTGATTCCTTTCTAACGCTCGCGCCACACGATCAAAATTATTGGCCATTAACGGTCCAATCACCGCGTCATATTCAGAAAAATCGTTGCTATTTAAAATATTTGAAATTTCGGCAAGTTGATCTTCAGTATCAAAAACCTTTAATTTTGTTGAGATACCTAATTGTTTTGCCGAATCTACGGCCATTAAAACACCCGTGTGAAAATCGAGAGAAACCGACAAGCGACGGTCTGTTTTAATCATTTCTTTGGCCTCCTCAACCAAACCGACATCTACACGACTTAACCGAAAAGGCAGCATAACAGCGATTTGCTTAGTTTTTAAATTCCTTAAATTTTTTGTGAGATTTGTTGCTTCAACCTCTCCAGCAACTTCTCCAACAGTAACATTTTGAGGTACTTTTAAAACCATGCCTTCTTTTAACCCGTCGACCATTAATTCTGGATTAAGTTTTTCCAATTCCTCTTGGGTCAAGCCTAATTTGATCTTCAAACGGTAATAGCCTTCGCTTTTTTGAACCGTGTAATAATTAAAATTATCGTCGATGACTTTTTCATCGGTGG
The DNA here is from genome assembly GCF_014062315.1 of Gelidibacter maritimus. GTDB lineage: Bacteria > Bacteroidota > Bacteroidia > Flavobacteriales > Flavobacteriaceae > Gelidibacter > Gelidibacter maritimus. Next base: position 110,483 of record NZ_JACGLT010000006.1, on the reverse strand, counting down.
TGCTTGGTACATTTATTTCGTCCCCTGGCTGCAAGACCTCGTTCATACCTGGATTCAATGCTTCCAACTCGGCTACGGTAATTCCAAATTTATACGCGACGCGCCATTTCCCTTCCTTGGGCTGTACCTTGTATGTTTTAAGCGCACTACTTGGTGTCACTTTTGAAACCACTATTTTATATCTCGGAATCCTAATTTCGTCTCCTCTTCTTAAATTCTCCGAATACAGACGTTTATTGTGCTTTTTTATATCCGCTATTTCAACATCATACTGTTTTGAAATACCATACAGTGTTTCCTTACGCTTAACCTTATGAGATGCATAACCAATCAGCTCTTTGGTTTCCGTTGTGGCATCCGATGAAATAGCAGATGCATTTGGTATGATTAAAACTGAATTCGGGTTTAATTTTCTTTTGGCATCTGGATTTAAAGCATAAATATCAGCGACAGAAACTTGATATTTCTTAGCGATGGACTCTATAGTTTCGCCTGGTTTTACGGTATGCGCTTTAAACTTTTGCGCGTTGGCAAACCAACTGCAAGACAATGTAATGAAACAAATTAAAATGAGTTTTTTCATGTTATATTTTTGTATAATTGAATGAAAACTGCAACTGTAAGCTGGCGTCTCCCGCTATTCCCATTCAATAGTTGCTGGCGGTTTAGAACTAATGTCATAGACTACTCTATTAACGCCTTTTACTTTATTTATTATTTCATTGGAGGTGTTTTGCAAAAATTCGTAAGGTAAATTTACCCAATCTGCAGTCATACCATCCGTACTTTCTACCGCTCTTAACGCAACGCATTTTTCGTAGGTGCGCTCATCGCCCATTACGCCAACACTATTTACAGGCAACAGAATAGCTCCCGCTTGCCATACTTTATCGTATAAGTTCCATTGCTTAAGGTTATTGATAAAGATAGCATCTACTTCTTGTAAGATACGTACTTTTTCAGCAGTAATATCGCCTAAAATACGAATGGCTAAACCAGGACCAGGAAATGGGTGCCTACCTAAGATATTTTCATCCATATCCATAGAAGCTCCTACACGTCTAACTTCATCCTTAAACAAAGCTCTTAAAGGTTCGACTATTTTAAGCTTCATAAAATCAGGCAATCCACCTACATTATGATGGCTTTTAATCGTAGCACTTGGGCCGCCGGTGGCAGATACGCTTTCTATCACATCAGGATATATGGTGCCTTGTGCCAACCATTTTACATCTTCAATTTGATGTGCTTCATCATCAAAAACCTCAATGAATACGCGACCGATAGCTTTTCGTTTCAACTCCGGATCGCTCACACCCGCAAGAGCGTCCAAAAAACGTGCCGAAGCATCAACACCTTTGACGTTGAGCCCCATGCCTTCGTATTGGGCCAAAACACTGTCAAATTCATTTTTACGAAGCAATCCGTTATTTACAAAAATGCAATACAGATTTTTGCCAATAGCTTTATGCAGCAGAATTGCAGCCACTGAAGAGTCTACGCCTCCAGAAAGCCCTAAGACAACTCGGTCGTTACCAATTTGCTCTTGTAAGCTCTCAACGGTTTCTTCCACAAAAGACTGAGGTGTCCAATCCTGCTTCAATTTTGCAATATGCACCAAAAAGTTCTCCAAGAGTTGCTTGCCATCGGTAGAATGATATACTTCAGGATGAAATTGAATGCCATAAGTCTGCTCACCTTTAATAACGAAAGCCGCATTTTCAACATCTTTTGTACTGGCAATCAACAGTCCGTTAGTTGGTAAGCTTTTAATAGTATCACTATGGCTCATCCACACTTGACTTCCAGTGTCAATATGATTGAACAAAGGTTCTTTGACCATGATATAAGACAAATTAGTCCTTCCATATTCACGAGAATCTGATGGTTCCACCAGTCCTCCAGAAAAATGAGACAGATATTGGGCGCCGTAACACACACCGAGCAACGGCAAGTGTCCTCTGATTTTTGACAAATCTGGATGTGGTGCATCTTCTGCTCTAACGGATGATGGCCCTCCAGATAAAATGACCGCTTTAAAGCTATCTATTTCTGATGGAATTTTATTGAATGGGTGGATCTCACAATATATATTGAGCTCTCTCACACGTCTCGCAATCAGCTGTGTGTACTGCGATCCGAAATCTAAAATAAGGACTTTATTATGTTGCATGCGCAAAAGTAGTAATTGATTTTATAATGACGAATTTGGACCCGCGATTTGTTTTAATAATTTTTCCAAAGATATTGAATTTTGAATGAGTATGCATTGTAAAATAGCATAAGACTATCGCCCTAATTAAAAAGCAAAACGAAAGTTTCATTAAAATACCTCAAAAAAATTTAGAACAGATATCACCAAGGTTTAATGCCCTCTAAAGCGGAGGCGATAATATACTAAGTGCCTATACATCTCTAAATAAAAAAAGCTGCCTTTTAAAGACAGCTTTTCTAATATATGCAATTATTGGTTATTATCTAATAATCACCCTTTGTGTTTTAGTCTGATGATCATTATTAATCTTGACCACATAAACACCTGGACTTAAAGTTGAAATATCCATTGTATTCTCTGTACTATTGGCATTGAGAACTTTGCTCAATACACGTCGGCCTTGTATATCATACAAATAGGCTATAGTGGAATTAGTCAACTGTCCCACAATATATAATGATTTAGGCGATGCCGTCGTGAAGATACGTAGGTTATCATTGGATTCTATATCGTCAATAGACAGCGTTCTGGATGAGTAATGCACATTAAATCGGCCAGAACCGTTTACGTCAGTTGTAGGTGTATATTTAAAATCGCCATTGTTAAGCAAGGTTAATGTTTTAGTTTTGGTATCTTCCAAATACACATTGATATTGGGTGGCAGAGTAGAAGCATCATCAATACTAATTGTTAATTCAGATCCTTTCTTAGCCTTAACTCCCAATGGTACAATGACATTCTTAAAATCATTATAAGGTAAGGATTGAATGGCAATATCAAGACCTGTATGGTCTTCCAATAAGTTGGTAAACATTGAGAAATCAACTTTAGTTGCCGAATAAGCTGCAGCGTCATACCCTCGATCCAAACCTCTGGTGGTTCCTTCAATAAAATAGATACTTGTTGATGCCGTATTGGAAGCGCTGCTTAAATTAAGTTTGCTTAATGCTTTAGAGTTACCACCTGGCCTACCAGATATAAAGTCATCAGTAGTTCCTGTACGCCTCATAGCCGGTGTAAATATTATACTGCCTGCACCAGACTTCGCTTTTACAAAGAATCCCTGTCCCGGTGCCATTAATGTTCCGCTAGGCACATTGGCCTGATTATAAATTTCCCAGCTATCTCTACTGCCTGTATATCCGTACACCGCAACATATTCATCTTCCAACTGGTTCACATTATTCGCTGTGAAAAACGATTCAACATCAAGATAGGATGGGTAAGGGTTTCCAATCAGGTTCCAGGCTCTTCCTGCTGAGGCATCTGACATAGCCACCTGTACATTTGATTTTGAAACTAAGCCTGTAAAAGTCAAATTACTACCTTCAGCTGTAGCCGCTCTGAACCCCACTCCTGAAGCTATGATAGTGGATGCATTCGTATTAACATCATAATTTTGATAGGCACCAGCAGCAGTGTTATAAGGCGCAAATGCTCTTAGCGTTCCAGATGCTGCTAAGCTGTTGTTAGCAGGCTCAGATGCAAAAAATCCAAAAGTTTGGTTGATCACTGGTGCAGAAATCAAATCATTTCCACCACCGGCTGAATTTCCAATGACATTGACATGACGTTCATAATTGACAGGGCCATTGATCTCACCATTCAGAATTAAACTGGAATAGGTAAGTGATGTCGATTGCAATATTGTTCTGTTGGCAGTCAGTGTGACTCCATTATTTATAGTTAATCCTGCGCCAGGTGCAATGGTTACACTATAACATGATATATCATTGGAAATTTCAGCATCACCTGAATCAATGAGAATACTATCATGTATGCCGACGCTACCGATATTTGGATCGCTTGGCAACCATGACATACCATCATAAACGTATGCTGTTCCCACATTTATTTGTATGGTTTTGACACATGGTGTAATTGGTTCGCTAATCACGGTAATTTCTGCAGCAGAGGCCCAATCATTATCACCTCCTTCTGAAAGTGCAACAAAGCGCACATACCTCCCCTGGGTTTCAGTAAAAGCCACTGTTTTTAAATCGGCATTGTATGCCCATGGTACATTAGTTCCTGTATTATCATTATGTGCAGAAGCAACTGGACTGCCCCAGTTTGTAGTTGAATTACTCACATAAATTTCATATTCGGCAATCATTCCATGCAATATACCATCTTGTCTTGGTAAATAATCAAGACCCGACACAACCGATTCAGTACGTAAATCAATAACTATTTCATGAGGGTATGGATCATCTATGGCTGACCATTCCGTATGCCATATGGTGTTCGGATCGTCATCAACGGCGTTTGAAGCGCGGCCATTCTCTGTCAAAAATTCCGCACTATCTACAAAATGCACGATAGGATGCAAGTCGCTGGTCACTGTATATAGACCAGATTGTTCACTACTGATGTCTGATATAATAGGACTATTTAAAACAGTATCACTTGGATCTGTGACCGTATAGTCCACACCCTCCAAATTTAAAAACAACCCTATATCATCACCCGCAGCGACGGTAACTTCTGTTACACCGTCAACTCTTTGGTCACTATTTATTTGATAGGCTATCGATAAATCCTCACATAATATAACGGTACCCAAACAATTACAATCCCCATCTTGTTCGTCATTGATTGTATTTGGATCACCATCATCACAGCTGCTACCTGCGGGAGGACAGTTTAAAGGATTAGCATATACTTCAACTTCTGCCAAGCTTAATATATCATCTTGACGAATCATTATATATCTTGCAATCCCAAGATCGATTGATACTACTTGGATGGTTCTTGAATTTAAAATTCCAACTAATCGATAATCATCAACATCTTGACTATTAATGTTACCAACATAGACCTCTGCACCAGCTAAACGCTCCAATTCATCCGTCCTATTGTAAATCCGTATTTGAGATAAATCATACAACTCACCTAAATCGACGCGCCACCAAGCATCATAATCACCATCTGCGGTATGTGTAACAGAGTTATTGGGTAAATTATCATTATCAAAAAAACCACTCGTATTACCATCGACAGCTTTCTCAGGATTTCCTCCCCAGCCTACACTGGATTGTGAGGTTGGTTGACCAAGAGCCAAATTGGGTCCAAGGTTTTGCGAAAACCCTTGAAATCCATATAAAATTAAAACTGAAAGAAGTAGAGAATAAGTAGAGTTCTTCATAATATTAAGAGATAAAGTTTGGAGCTGAGACTGTTTGAACATTTGATTTTTTAATCAAATTCAACGGTCAACTGTCTGCAAATTAAAAACATAATTCTACGATGACCGATTTTTTAAGATATACTACCAATCTTCTCGACAAACTATTTAAGTTCAAGAAAATTTTCATCGTTTCATATTAGGCTACCAGAGAGATTTATATAATACCTGTTGCGTATTTATCATTTTTATAATCCCAAAATCATATTGAAGTTTGATTATTCCCACCAGTGGGTTTTAATTCCCCGAGGCTTGCCTCGATCGAAAAGATAATTCCTTATTCATATCTCGTGGACTTGCCCGCCCTTGTCGCTTGGACGGGTTTCGAGGTTCATGATTTATACAAAAGATCGAACCTGAAGGTTTTATACGAAAGGAAACTTTCAGTTTCGCACAACATAGTTGTCGATTGTAAATACGCAAAATGCTTCACATAGGCGTAATCCTTTTCACTCCAATCGTAAATAATATATCCAATAAAAAAAGCCGAACAACGAGGGTGTTGTTCAGCTTTAATAGTTTGTACTATTCGATTGGCATTTGCCAATCATTTTGCCCTATTTAATGACAAGCTTTTGAGTTTTATTTTGATGGTCATTATTAAGTTTTATCACATAAATACCAGTACCAAAAGTTGAGATATCCATAGTGTTTTCTATAATATTTGGATTGAGTGCTTTGCTCAATACCAAACGCCCCTGGATATCATAGAGCTGAGCGGTTGTGGCACCGGTCAACTGTCCTGTAATAAATAAGGTTTTAGGTGATGCTGTTGTGTAGATGCGCAAATTGTCGTTCACATCCAAATCGCCAATGGATAGCGTTCTCGACGCATAATGCACATTGAAACGTCCTGTGCCATTCAAATCTGAACTAAGTGTAAACGTATAGTCATCATCATTTAAAAATGTCAGCGTATTGTTTTGAGTGTCTTCCAAATAGACATTGATGTTTGATGGCAGTGTTGAAACCTCATCCAGGCTGATGCTCAATTCAGCTCCAGCTTTTGCTTTGATTCCCAAAGGAACAATCACGTTGTTGAAGTCTTCATAAGGCAAAGACTGAATGGCAATGTCCAATCCATTATTCTCTTCCAATAAATTGGTAAAGATCGAAAGATCAACTGACGTGGCACCGTAAGCCGCCGCATCATAACCAGGATCCAAGCCTTTGGTTGTGCCTTCAATAAAATACACGCTGGTGGAAACCGCATTGGAAGCTCTACTTAATTTCAACCTACTTAAGACTTTAGATGAACTACCGGGTCTATTTGGAATGAAATCATCTGAATTACCTGGCCGCCTCATATCAGGTGTAAACTGAACCGTACCACCACCTGATCTGGACTTTACGAAGAAACCTTGCCCAGGAGCAATCAGTGATCCGCCTGTAGCTGAGTTCCAGATATCCCAACTATTAGATTCACCCGTATAACCGTAAATGGCTTGATAACCATTGGCATCAAACTGATCCTGATTAGCTAAGAGAAACTCTGTAAAATCAAGATAAGAAGGATAAGGATTCCCGATAAGGTTCCAAGAACTTTCAGTACCTTCAGTAATTGGAACACTTACAACATTCTTAGTCGTCGTTCCTCTAAAAGTTAGGGTTCCCCCATCGACTGTTGCAACTCTGTATCCAACACCTGGAACCGTTGCAAAACTTCCCAAACTATCAGTACCTATGTTGAAATTCTCATATTTTCCAGTGTCCCGATTATACGGCGCAAAGGCAAAGATGCCGTTATTAGCTGGATGCGCTGCCAATACACCATCATTTGCAGTTACAAAATCTTTATTAAAATTCCGAGCTACAGGAGGCGAAATAAGATCATTACCGCCACCTGATGTATTATTTCCCATCTTATTCACATAACGATTATAAATAACAGTCCCGGTTAAATATCCAGTTTCAATCAAACTTGCATAAGACGTCGAGTTTGAATTTAGAGTGAGGGTATTTCTAACCGATAAATTAACTGCAGTATTTGGATTTACGGTAAGGGCCGCTCCAGGTTGAACTGTAATATTTCGAGCCGAGGTACTCTTCAAAATTTCAGCCACACCACTTTCAATAACGATATCATCAAACTCACTGGATTCAGTGGCTTTAACACTTGGATCTCCATTAGAAGACCAAGTGTCGTTAAAAACAAAGGTTTTTGGAGTCACCACATTAATTTCTATGGTTTGAACGCATTCTGTAGTCACTATCACTCTAATTTCCGCTGCATTGGCAAATGCTTGAGTATTTCTTACTTCTCTGTGTGACACTAAGCGCAAGTATCTACCACGTATTTCAGGAAATGCTTCTATTTTCCATTCATATATATCATTCCATGTTCCAGAGTGGATAGGAACACCCCAATCTAAATAGTCCTCACTCACCCAATCATCAACTGAATCACTTACATATATAGCGAAATCAGCAATGTTACCATTTTTTCTATTTGCATCAGTTATATCATCTGGTCGAGGTAAGTACTCAAGACCTACTACTCCTTTTTCTACACCTAAATCTAAATCTATCCAATGAGGGAAGTCAGCCGGTTCATTATCTTTCCCCCATTCCGTGTGCCAATAGGTATTAGGACTTCCATCAACAGCTTTATCAGCAATATTTTCACCCCAACCTGTGTGTTCACTACAGGCTCCGATGGCAACCACACTTGTGGCAGCCGCTGTTTCATTCAATATAGTGGTTATAGTATATTCACCAGATTCCATGATGTTTTCTATAATTCCATCCGGTATTTCGACCCCATCAGGGTTTCTCACAATATACTGCACGTTTTCATCATTAAGGGTCAATCTGATACTATCGCCTTCACGAATGGAAATTTCTTTGGAGCCACTACCGGAATTTTCACCTATTTCATACACCAAATAATAATCATCACAAGGATCCGGTTCCACAACGACCTCATATTCTTCATTATAAATAGCTTGGATTTCATCATGGGTAAGTGCAATATTATATAATTTAAACTTGTCCATGCGGCCGTCGAGTTCATCGCTTATGCCACTGCTGTTCCCCGCTGTTCCTCCAGGATTGTCACGCAGTTCATAAAAACCAGATAAGGTGAATGCACTTTTTAGAGATTCTGTAGTATTAATTATAAGATTTCCTGTAACCCCTACGCTATCTACTACTTCACCATTCACATATAGCGTGGCTGTAGTTCCATCATAGGTTCCAACAAGATGTTCCCAAACTCCAGGCGTATATCTCTCATGCTCTGGTTCATCACGATAGATAACGGCTGAACCACCTTCAGTAAAAAACTCTAATTTATAGGCATCTGCGTGATACCCAAGGAAAAATGACGAATATCCAGAGCTTAGTTCACCCAGATGTGTAAAAACAGCCACATTAGGAATTTTACCGTCTGGCAACCTGCTATCCACATTCCTATTTACCCAAGCCATGACCGTAACTTGGTCTGTTAAGGCTGCTCCTATAGTAGAAGAAGTCGGAATATCAACAATTGAGTTACTTCTAAATTCCATCCCATCCATTTCGAGTGCATTTCCAGATAAACCATCTGCACTCCAAAAATGACTTGGCGGATTGACTGGATGACCATCATCGTCATGTTCAATAATTTCTCCATGATTGCTGTTCCCAGATGTATCCCTTATTAGAGATCCCGTTCCTTCAAAAAAATCAAATTCAACTAATAAATTGTTTCCGTTAAGTCTTGAATCCGGGGCGCCTACCATAATCACTTCAGCAATACTTGGCACCCCATCGGCATCTATTGCAAATAACATATAGTAGCCTGGAGGCATAAGGTTGGCTTCGGGCACATTTAAACTGTAACTACCATCATTATTATCTGAATAGGTTACAGGCACCCGACGTTGTTCATTATTGACACTGTGGGTGGCTGAGGACATTCTTAAAAAAGAAAATTCTTGAATGCCTGAACTAGCCATTACCATTAAAGACCCTTCGTAAAATGCCTTATCTGGAGCATCTAAAGTTGGACGTTCTGCCAACTCGCCATTGCTATTAAACAAATAAGGCGGACTATATATTTCAGCATCTGTATGGTTTTCTGCACAATTTACACCACAAAGTCCACCCCCACCCATAAAGACTCGTCCATCTTTTAATAAAATGGCAGCACTATGGTAGGTTCTTGGTACTTGCATACTGGTTAAAGTGCGAAATGAATTTGTATCAGGATTAAACATCTCTGCAGATAAATAAGCCACATCGTCCTTAAAAACCTCCGCATGATCCAGACCTCCCATAATCAACACTTCTCCATTTGGGAGCACGACGCTACTCACATATATCCTGGCGTGTTCCATAGGATTAGCCGTGGCAGTTACGGTCACAATATCAGTAGAACCTGTTGGATCAAGATCTATGACATAGGCATTTGGATTTGGTACGGTATTGGACGAGTATGACGCACTACCGCCTACTTTTAAAATTCTACCTATATCAAACATGGCGGCGCCACCATTCATTGACATGGAGTCTTGCGCTCTTTGACCAATTTCTTGATAAGAACCCGCTCCATCTACATCAATCCAGTGCATGGTCTCTCCAGGCCCAGCGTGTAATATTTTTCCATTAGGGGCAGCAAACATCCACGCATGGTTATCTAATCGATACTCACCTTCAGGATCTCCAATTGAATCAGTAGCATTCCAAAGTATATCTCCCGGCAATCCAGGCAGGTGTTTCCATCCTTCTCCTTCTATCCAAATTTCCCCATCTCTACCTCCTATAACACCTTCATTCCATGAACCACCAATAGTAAATGCCGAACCATCCGCTAAAGTCACTGCACCTTGGTATCCTCTAGGTATATTCATATCTACATCAGCTGTCCATACCCCTGTTTTTGGATCATATATACTGGTTTTTTCATCAGAACTTCCGCCGGTGACCAATAATCGTCCATCGGATAGGTTGTTAATCCCAGGACAGAACATATCGTGAAATGTTTCAGTTACCGTTCTTGGTAAGACAGATCCTAAACCCTCATTACCCATCGGATCAAATATTTGGGTGAACGTATACCCATCATTCATATCAAAATCGTCATGATATTTGGAAGACCACGTTACCAATCTTCCATCTGGCAAGTTTGCTACAGCAACAGGAACCAAGTCAAATTCAATGACACCTCCCCATTGACCTCCGTCTTGAGGAAGGCTTGGATCGTGTGATGATTGAGAATAACCCTTAATTCCTATAAAAAGCAGGAATATGGAAAGCGTGAAAAATTTTAAGCGTATCATAATAGTTAGGAATAAGTAGGATTTTAGAACTTGAGTTTAGTCGTATCGACTATACCTTATTCAAAAATAAATAAAGTATTTATGAATTTATTCAAGAGACGAATTGTCTACTTTTCTCTATAAAGAAACGCACTTTATTACACAACGCACTTTATTATAGGTAAACTACGGATATTTTCGACAAACTCTCTCACAAACAGATGTTTGTAATGGAGTTCGATACATATACATAAGAACTAACAAATACTCAAAAGCGTTATAATTGTCCAAAGTACATTGGATTAACTCAATGAGAGCATATCAAGAATTTCGGGCCCCAACTTCAGGAAACAGACGGACATGTCTTTGTTGAGAGCATAGGGAATTTCTTTTTTAGTCAAAGAAAGCTTCTGTATATGAAATCTTCCTATTGGAAATAAAGATATTCTGCTAAGTAAGATACACTTAGTAATTTCACTTATGAGGAACTAGCACCTCTACTCCATCGATTCCAAAATCATCTCAATATCCCTTTCCGTAGTGTCCGGATTGATGAAACAAAAACGTGATACGGTTTCAAAATGGTCGCCATTTTTCCATTTGGTAGGTGTGACCAATGCAAAGCCTTTACGATGGTTCTCATAAGTCCATTCAGTATAATCGTCAGGTTGCCATCCTTTTCTTCGGTAAAGTACACATGATAAACTTGGTTCTCGTACCAATTCCAGATTAGGATGTGCTTCAATCATTCTACCGGCAATCTGGGCCAATTCTATGCCACGTTCCACTGCTTCCCTATACCGATCTGTTCCGTGTGTTGCCAATGAAAACCATAACGGCAAGCCTCGTACACGACGGGTCAACTGGATTTGATAATCGGTGGGATTAAAACCGTGAGCGCCTTCATCCTTAAATATATCCAAATAAGAACCTTGTTGCGAATGTGCATTTTTTGCCAGTTCTGGGTCTTTATAAATTACGGCACCACAATCGTAGGGTGAAAACATCCATTTATGTGGATCAATGGTCACGCTATCGGCCTTTTCTATTCCATTAAATAAGTGCCGAACCGAATCTGCTACCAAAGCGCCACCACCGTAGGCGGCATCCACATGAAACCATAAGTTTTCCTGTTGGCAGACGCTCGCAATATCATCCAAGTCATCTATGATTCCGGCATTAGTTGTGCCTGCTGTGGCAACGACTGCAAATAATCTTTTTCGTTCATGAGCGGTCAAATTTTGAATCTTTAGCTTTAAATCCTCGCCTGTCAATCGTTCTTCAGAATCCACCAAAAGAATATCTACATCGGCTACTTTCGCCATGGCCTTGATTGATGAATGTGCACCAATGGAGGTAATGATCAATCCCTTTTCTTTTTGGAATTCAGGACGTTCACGCCAATGTTCTCTTGCTGTTACAATGGCCGATAAATTGGCTGCAGTACCGCCACTCGTAAACACACCGAAAGCACCTTCTGGCATACCTGTGAGTGACACAATCCATTTCATAGCTTCATTTTCGCAAAAAATACCGCCCGCACCTTCCATCCAATAGGCTCCATGAATGCTGGACGCAGAAGTAACCAAATCAAACATAATGGCTGCCTTGGTAGGTGAAGCTGGCACAAAAGCAAGATTTCGAGGATGGTCAACTGGTACATTCGCTTTTGCCAAATGGTCTTTCCATAAATTAAAGGCATATTCGCCACCAATCCCTTTGGCAGTAATGGTTTCGCCTACCAGACTTTTGAGTTCTTCCTTTTTCTTGGGTTTTCCAATGGGATGCTCTGTCGCCGAAATACGCCCAATAGCATATTTCATGATATCCAAGGTCATCTCAATTAAATTCAAATCAATTTTGTGCATACTTTTCATTGCTCCCAAATTTATTGATTTGAAATATCCAAGATTAAGAACTCAGCCTTTAATGGCTCTAAGTTTTCAATTAAATTCTGAATGACGTCTTCGCCGTATTCCAAATAAAATTCTGAAATATTGAGATAGCGCTCTTGCAAACTTTGTCTCGGAAACAGTTCATCTTGGATTATTTTAACGCGTTCCAAAACATCTTCCATTTTTCGTTTTTGGGCTTTTAATAAACGCTGCTCAAGATTTTCGAGACCTTTGATCTGTTTGACTTCTTGTGCCGCAACGGCACCTATAAATGACTTATCCGTCTGCCCCGCTAATTGATATAAATATTCAAATTGCTTTTGCAGTTGTTCTTTCTGTGGCGTGAAATCAATATTGATATCAGAAATGGATTTGGTCACCTTGGTCATCAAATCATTTTGATTTAAAAATAAATCCGTTACCGGAATATTCAATTTATTAAGTTTGTCCGTTTGTTTTTCAGTGATGAGCAGTACAGAATTCCGAAGCAATAATATTGGGAAAGTCACGTCTTGCGCTTCAAAATTAGATTTCAATTGTAACCAATACGCCAATTCCCCACCGCCGCCGATATAGCAAAGGTTAGGTAAAATAATCTCTTGGTACATGGGGCGCAATATTACATTCGGACTAAATCGTTCTGGATGCGCATTTACCTCGGCCAATAATTCGTCTTTAGTCCATCGGATATCGGTATCCAAGACTCCAAATACACCATCGGTTTCCAAAATGCGTTCTCGGATATCTTTATTGAGATAGAACAAGTTAATTTCTCTTGGATTAACCTGTATTTTATAATTTGAAGGCAATTTATTGATCTCCTCATTTGTTTTGGTCACTTTTTCATAAGCTGTTTGCTGAATTAACTCTTCAGTAATATAGGGCTCATACATTTTTTTCAAGATGGGATCGCTCCCATCCAAAATAACCAGACCATACACAGAAAATAGTTTATTGACTAAAAACCGGGTTGCTTCAGTCAAGGTTTCATGCTCCAAATAAGCTTGTTGAAATAATCTTTTTAAGGATTTTGCGTTTTGACTTTTGTCCAATTGTGCAGCAAACACCTCATACACATGATCCAACCCATCTAAATCCAATTCTCCTACAGCTCCCGAAGCCTTCCTGTCCCATTTTACCTTTTTCCCCTTAAAATTAAAAAAATTGATTTCCTCAAAATCGTGGTCCTCCGTCGCCATCCAAAAGATTGGTACAAAATTAAAATTAGGATAGGCAGCTTTCAGTTCCTTACAAAGGTTAATAGTCGAGACAATTTTGTAGAAAAAATATAGAGGTCCGGTAAACAAATTCAGTTGATGCCCTGTAGTGACCGTAAAGGTAGTACCGTGTTTTAAAAGATCAATATTAGTCAGCGTCATGGAGGAAATACTCAAGCCTTCATATTGCAGCATGAGCGCCTTAACTAAATCTGCTCTTTTATTTTTATTATAATTTATCTGTTTCTCTTCAATCTGCTCTTCAAAGTTTTCAAGTTTTGGAAAGCGATTATAAAATGCTTTGAGACTTTCTTTTTCATCGAGATAATCTGAAATTAGGTTCGAAAAGTAGTTGGTGTCTCTAAACGGAATGTAACGCGTTGGCATAATCGAATTTAAATGTTGATTTGTAAAGATAATGCTCTTAACTTTTTTTGAGTACTAAATTAAAGTTAATTCACTTTGGCTTGCTATCTTTACTCAACTAATTTATTCCACACCATTTCATTATGCAAAAACTTTCTGTTTTCCTTTTCGCTCTTTTTAGTTCCGTTTTTGTTTCCCAAGCGCAAAACCTCCAAACACCATCAGAGTTTCTTGGCTATGATTTGGGTACTCAATTTTCAAGACACCATCACGTTGTGGACTATTTTAAAATGGTTGCTTCGCAACTTCCCAATCAGGTAAAGCTTGAACAGTACGGTGAGACTTATGAAAGGCGGCCGTTATATACAGCTATTATTTCTTCCGAAGAAAACATTAAGAACATTGAAACCATCCGTCAAAACCATCTCAAAAACACTGGTATTCTTGAAGGAAGCGTACCTCCCAATGATATTGCCGTGGTTTGGCTGAGCTATAATGTTCACGGCAATGAAGCTTCGAGTACGGAAGCGTCCATGAAAACTATTCACACCTTATTGACAGAAAAACAAGGATGGTTAGAAAACACGGTAATCATTATGGATCCATGTTTAAATCCTGATGGGCGTGATCGTTACGTCAATTGGTATAATCAGACCAAAAGCACGCCTTATAATATTGACCAACAAGCCAGCGAACAAAACGAACCTTGGCCACGGGGCAGAGCCAATCATTATCTATTTGATCTCAATCGAGATTGGGTTTGGGCCAGCCAAAAAGAAACACAGGCACGATTAAAAGTCTATAATAAGTGGATGCCACAAATTCACGTCGATTTTCATGAACAGGGCATCAACGATCCGTATTATTTTGCGCCTGCTGCAGCACCTTTTCACGAGATTATTACCGATTGGCAACGTGATTTCCAAACTCAAATTGGAGAAAATCACGCCAAATACTTTGATGCCAACGGATGGCTTTACTTTACAAAAGAACGTTTTGATTTGCTTTATCCAAGTTATGGCGATACTTACCCGACCTATATGGGAGCCATCGGAATGACCTATGAGCAAAGTGGCCAATCAGGCTTAGGTGTTTTGAATGATGAAGGTGATGTGCTAATCTTAGTGGACCGATTGGAGCATCATTACACTACGGGTTTATCAACGGTAGAAATGGCTTCAAAAAATGCCGAAAAACTAAATACCGAATTCAAAAAATTCTTTACTAACAGAAATGTAAAGTATAAAAGTTATGTTTTGAGTGGCTCTGCTGATAAGATAAACGGGTTAAAAGCATTATTGGACAAACACGAAATTGGTTATAATGCCGCAACCTCAGGAAAAATTACGGGTTTCAATTATATAGAAGGTAAAAATGGCAGTCGCACTGTAAATTCCGAAGACCTGGTAGTCAGCGCCCTACAACCAAAAGGTCAGATGGTACAAGTTTTATTTGAACCCCATACAAAATTGGCAGATTCAATTACTTACGATATAACAGCCTGGTCCCTACCCTATGCTTACGGATTGGACGCCGTTGCAAGCAAAAATTCAGTTGGTACCACAACTATTGGGAAGACTTCAGAATTAAATACGAAAAACGCTAATGCCGTTGCCTATGTTTCTAAGTGGGACCACATGAAAGACGCCGAATTTCTAGCTGAATTATTAAAAAAAGACATTAAAATACGTTTCACAGAAAAGCCTTTAACTACCAGAAATTCTGAATCCTTTGATCGGGGTGCCTTAATTATTATAAGGGGTGACAATAAAAACATTGAAGACTTTGATGCTGTAGTTATTGCTGCCGCCAATAAGTTTAAGAGAAGAACGGTTGCGGTTACCAGCGGATTTTCAAAAACAGGCCCTGATTTTGGGTCGCCAGATGTCAAATTGGTCAATAAACATAATATTGCCGTACTCTCAGGCAATTACACGTCATCGTTAGGTTATGGCGAAGTATGGCATTTTTTTGAACAACAATTACAGTATCCCGTCACCTCAATTAATACCGCTAATTTTGCCAGAACCGATCTTGACAAATACACGGTTTTGGTGATTCCGAATGGGAATTTCAGTAGATTATTTGATGCATCTAACTTAGAAAAACTTCAAAATTGGATCAAAAAAGGAGGAAAGGTGATTGCGATTGACGGCGCTTTAAACATTTTTGCAGATCATAAAGATTTTAATTTAAAGAAAAATAAATCAAAAGATACCACTGCTATAAAAAGCAACCTCGTGGCCTATGCAGATCGCGAGCGTGACAATACCAATGAGCTGATTACTGGTAGTATTTTTAAAGCCGAAATTGACAATACCCATCCGTTGGCGTTTGGCTATGGTCAAAATTATTTCACACTAAAATCAGGGCCTACTGCGTACAGCTTATTGGAAAAAGGTTACAACGTTGGCTATTTAGGCGAAAATCCGAAAAAGATGTCCGGATTTGCGGGTAAAAACACTTTAAGCAATCTTAACAACTCTTTGATTTTCGGTGAAGAACGCTATGGTAAGGGTAGCATTATTTACATGGCTGACAATATCCTTTTCAGGAATTTTTGGGAAAATGGTAAATTATTTTTTGTCAATGCCATTTTCTTTGTGAATAATAATGCCTTTCAACTGTAGAAAAGATAATAAAATCTACGCTTTTCGAGTGGGAGAGCGAAGAGAACTAAGAAGTTTGACTAAGTACTAATCTCGTCTATCGAGGTCTCTGTTCTATTGAAACCTGTTGATGAAAATAAAATTAACAGTTGATGCCGTTTCCACGTCTATTTTATTTTGTATTTTAATAACATAAACTTCCCTGTTATGAATATTGTGAAAACTAAATCCAACGGCGTTTTCTTCGACTACAAAAGATGTTTGCTATACTTTTTGTTCATTATTTATAGTGGGACTTCGCTATTTGCAGCCACCTTATTTCAAGAGCAACAAAGCATACAAACATTCTCTGAATTTAAGGGAACTGTTGTTGATAGCAAATCTAAAGCACCTTTATCTTTTGCCACGATCACCGTTGACGATACAAATATTAGCACCATCACCAATTCTAATGGTGAATTTTTGCTCAAAGTACCCAATGAGCTGGTCGACAATTCCATCACCATCTCTTTTTTGGGCTATCAGGTTAAAACTATTCCGCTTTCGAATCTGAACGGGGATAACATTCAAATTTTACTGGAAGAGTCTGCGATGCAACTTTCAGAGGTAAAAATAAACGTCCCCAAGGATGCGCGATCATTAGTGAAAACTGCCTTAGACAAAAAAGGTGAACACTATTTTAATGAAGAAACCATAATGACTGCTTTCTATAGGGAAACCATCAAAAAAAGACGTCGTGACGCGTCATTATCTGAAGCTGTTGTAGAAATTTACAGAGAACCATACACCTCGTCAAAATCAGATAAAATCAAACTTATAAAAGCGCGAAAAAGTACAGACTATAACAGATTGGATACTTTGGCCGTAAAATTACAAGGCGGCCCTTTCAGTGCATTGTATGCTGACATGATAAAATATCCTGAATATACATTTCCAGAAAACAATCTATCCGAGTATGAATTTTCTTTCGATAAGCCAACTGAAATCAATGACCGTTCAGTTTATGTGGTAAATTTTAAAGCACGACCAGAGTTTTACCATCCGCTTTATTACGGAAAACTTTATATTGATGCCGAAACTTTTGTTTTGATCAGTGCTATCTATAATTTGAATGTTGACAATCGGGAAATGGCGGCAAAGATGTTTGTCAGAAAGAAGCCTAACCGCGTTACCGTTTATCCAACAGAAGCAGCGTATCGTGTGGATTATAGAATTAAAGATGGCAAGTGGTTTTATGGATACAGCAACCTTCAATTAACTATGAAAGTCAATTGGAAGGGGAAATTATTTAATAGTGTATACACCTTGAGCAGTGAAATGGCCGTAACCGATTGGGCAAGGAGTTTTAACGATTCCTTTACCCGAAAAGAAACCTTACGTCCCACGGTTATTCTAAGTGATGAAGCCTCTGGTTTTTCTGACCCTGACTTTTGGGGAGAATACAATATCATTGAACCAGAGAAATCTATTGAGTCTGCCATCGATAAAATCAACCGACAAATGAAGAGACGAATTAGGAATGAGTAAAGACTAATTTTTATTTTTTATTCTCATTGCATTAAAACATCTTCAAGAAATTTAAAAATCACTAGAGTTCTTGACTCAACCTTAGATGCCAAGGACTTATTAATTGAAAATCAAATATTTATTTCAATCACATCCCAAGTTTTAATTGCATTATCCGCTGCGAGAAAGAATCCCAGTATCCATAATCGTTTTGGAGAGTTATATTAAAGAACAGGTGTAAAATCTAACCTATCTTTAATACCAAATAATGAATCGTAAATATTAAAACTCTAAGCTGTTAATGCATTTTATTACACTAAATACACGGCGCAATCTTAAAAGTCCCAAAGAAAACTTGGCCTTAACTTACTCAATATAATTATGCCAATTGCGAACTGCCGACTGTCACCTGAAAACTGCCAATTTTTCTCTATTTTCTATCCTCTAAACATCAACTATTCCTTTGATTTTCTGTACGCCAAATAAAACAACTGTGGCAATACCGTTAGTGAAAGTAGTGTACAAATTAAAATACCACCTACAATCATAATTGCCAAAGGTTTTTGGATTTCAGATCCCATACCATTGGAAAGCGCGGCAGGTAATAAGCCCATGGCACCCATCAAACCAATCATGACAATAGGTCTTATTTTTTCTTTGACTCCCAAAGAAATCGCTTCTCTTAAATTATGGCGTTCCCTTAATTTCTCATGAATAACCGTAATTAAAATGAGTCCGTTAATTGTAGATACACCAAAAAGGATAATAAAACCGATACCTGCCGAGATACCAAAAACTGTTCCTGTCACCCATAAAGATATCAAACCACCAACAAAAGCAAACGGTAGTGTTAGCGCAGCTATAATTGTATCTTTAACATTTCCAAAATTCATATACAACAAGAAAAGAATCAACAGCAAAGAAATAGGCACCACCACCATCAATTGTTTACTAGCACGTTCCTTACTTTCAAATTCACCAGCCCATTCTACTTTATTATACGGCGGAATGTCTACTTCTGCTTCCACTTTTTTACGCGCCTCGGCAATGGTACTTCCCAAATCGCGACCTTCAATGCTAAAACCAACTCCGATATATCGGCTATTGCCTTCGCGATAGATAAACGCTGGACCGGTATGGAAATCAATGGTGGCAATTTCCTTTAATGGAACGTGGTGGCCATCATAAACAGGCACCAAAATATTACCAATAGCCTCCGCCGATTCACGATGTTGTTTTTGATATCTAATACGGATATCAAACATCCGTTCACCTTCATAAAACGTTGTAGCAGCCTGACCTCCAATGGCCATGGCTACTACCGACTGCGCATCGGCCATGGTAACACCGTATTTTGCCATCTTATTGTCATGCAATTGAATTCGTAATTCGGGTTGACCGATGTTTTCATAAACATTTAAATCAGTAATACCCTCAATATCTCGGATGGCATCAGCAACCTCATGAGCTTTCCCTTCCAATTCGAAAAGATCATCTCCAAAAATTTTGACCACCAACGAACTTTTTACGCCGGCCACATATTCTTCAACGTTGTCCTGAATAGGTTGGCTAAATCCGAAATTGATACCAGGATAAGTTTCCAAATCATCCCGTAATTCTGCCATTAAATCCTCTTTTGAGATATTACGTTCCCACTCGTCTTCAGGCTCCAATTCAATGTGGAATTCAATATTAAAAAACCCCGTAGGATCAGTACCATCATTGGGACGTCCCGTTTGGGTCAACACAAATTTTATCTCGTCGTGTTGGCGAATTTTTTCTTTCATCTCCTGTGCCAATTTCACCGATTCCTCCAAGTGGATGCTTACCGGTAAGGTTGCTCGGACATAGATAGCACCCTCATTTAATTTTGGTAAAAACTCAGTGCCGTAATAACTGAATTTTACAGCACATATCACCAATAAACCCACAAAGGCATACAATGTAGCTTTTCCGTGTTTATCGGTAAACTTATAGAGCCTAAAGAATTGTTTGTTAAAAAATTTTGAAACCATACTCTCCCTATCGTTAACTCCTTTATTTAATAGCACTTTACACATAGCTGGCACGTAGGTCAAACTCAAAATTAGCGAACCTAAAAGCGCATAACCTAAGGTAAAAGCCAAGGGTGAGAACATTTTACCTTCCACTTTTTGGAAAGAAAATATAGGCATGAGTGCAACAATAAGAATAAATAGGGCAAAAAATATGGGGGTTGAGACCTTACCCACACTTTTTTTAATAATTCCCAATTTAGAAGCCTTGGCAAATTTAGCCCGTCCCATAAGGCGGGATTTAATTTGAAGGGAAACAAACACCTGTTCCACAATCACCAAAGTACCTTCCAGGAGCAATCCAAAATCGAGTGCGCCCATGGATATTAAGTTTGCTGGAAGCCCTTGAATGCGCAACATGATAATGGCAAATAAAAAGGACAGCGGAATTACCGAGGCTACAATAAGCGTAGTACGCCAATTATATAGAAAAATGAAGACGATCAGCGAGACCAGAATCACCCCCTCAATTAAGTTGGTCGTTACTGTACTAACGGTAGTTTCCACCAATTCCGAACGGTCTATGAACGGAACGATCTCCACATTTGATGGTAGAATTCGGGTGTTAAGTTCGTTGATTCGAGCTTTCAGACCTTCAATAACATCGGCTGGATTCTCACCACGCAACATGATCACAATTCCTTGGACAAGATCATCTTCATCATCTAAACCTACTTGGCCCAGTCTTGGTTTGGCCGTAATGATAACCTCGGCTACGTGTTTCACTAAAACTGGCGTAGAACCGTTGACCGTAATTAGGATATTTTCAATATCTGCAACACTTTCCAACAGCCCAACCCCACGGACGGCGTAAGCCTGATCACCACGCTGGATCACATCTCCGCCAACATTAATATTACTTTTAGAAACCGCTTCGTAAACATCTAAAGGCGAAAGGTCATAGTTTTTTAATTCGCTAGGATTGATCTGTATTTCATAAATTTTTTCCTCCCCTCCAAAACTCGCTACATCGGCAACACCCGGCACCGACAGCAATTCTCGTTCAATAACCCAATCGTGGATTGAGGAAACCTCCTTAATTGGCAGGTCACTTTTTACCACATATCTGAAAATTTCACCGGTAGCTCCAGATGGCGGTTCAATTTGAGCGTCACTTCCTTCTGGCAATTCCAATCCTTGCAATCTATTGGAAGCATATTGTTGCGCATAGAAATCTTCAACATCATCATCAAAAAGAACGGTCACCACCGAAAGCCCAAATAAAGACGTAGATCGCACTTCTGCTTTTTTGGGAATGGTATTCATTTCTTTCGAAACTGGAAGTGTAATAAATTTCTCTACTTCCTCAGCACTTCTACCCGGCCATTGGGTGATGATTCGTGCTCTTGTATTGGTAACATCTGGAAATGCCTCTATCGGGATTTTGATATAATTTATAATGCCCGCTACCAACAATAATCCCGTTAGAAAAAATACAATGGTCGAGTTTTTTAAGGAAAACCCAACAATACCTTGAACAAATTTCTTCATGGATAAGGTTTATTTTAGTGCTTTTAGATGGTTGTAGATCAGCAGATGATTCTTTATAATAATTTGTTCGCCCGCTTCTATATTGTTTTCAAAATAGACCGTGTTGGCGTTTTGAATATTGGGCGTTACCTTTCGGACTTCAATATCGCAATCGGACTTGTAGAGCACCAAAAAGTGCTGATTATCATCAAACACCAAGGCCTCTACAGGAGCAGCGTTTGCCATGAGGCCATCTTCCTTTTCAACTGTAACATCCACCAACATGCCCGGCATGAGTTTTCCGTCAATATTATCCATCACAATACGTGCTTTTAAAACACGCTCATCGGAATCAAACACTTGCGACACTGCATTTATCTCTCCAAAAAACACCTCATTGGCGTAAGGCAAAGCTTTTATTTCTACGGGCATGCCCTGTTTTACATACGGTACATTCCCCACATAAATATTGGCCATGATCCAAACTTCATCCAAATCGGAGATTGTAAAAAGCGGATCGCCCTCTGCAGAAACCTGCATTCCGGCGGCAACATTCTTACTGATAATTGTGCCTGAAGACGAGGCTCTCACCTGAAACACACCACGTTCACTACTCGCACTATATAGGTTGAGTTGTGCATTGGTATTTTGAAGCTCTGCCCTCAACACATCCAAATGACTTTGTGCCGCTATCAAATCTCTTTGAGAAGCAATCTTATCACGATGCATTTCCTGTACCGATTCCAATTCACGTTGTGCAACCAAAATTTGAGATTGCAGACTGGATTTCTCTGAGTTCAGGTTACTCAACTCACTACTCATCATTTCCAAAAGCAACTGTCCTTTTTTAACCTTTTCACCAGAGGAAAAATAGGTCTTGGTCACTACGCCACTTACAAGACTCACAAAGTGAACCAGCTTGTCAGGATTTGCCTCTACTTTCGCATTTAATAAAATGGATTCTGTAATAGCTTTTTTTTCTATCGCCACTTTGACAATATCATCTTTCATAAAATCATTGAGACAAAACGTGGGGCTCTCTTCTTGAATGATGTGTTCATTCTTATTTTTTGCGCAACTTGCACCAAGTAAAATCGCAAAAACAACAAGCATCAGACGGTATAAATTGGTGGTGTACATCTTATATAATTAAATAATATGGTGGTTAAATATCTTTTCCGATAGTATGTTGGAGCCTCTCAAATTGGAGATGTAGCTCTTTCTTTGATTCGAGGATGATCTTTTTATTTTCTAAATACGCTTCTTGAAAATCCAAATACTGCAACAAACCGATATTCCGACTCATAAAATTTCGGGTATAACTTTCAAAAATCTCATCTAAATCCATTTCAAATTCGGATTCTATACTTTCATAAAAAAGTAAGGAGGTTCGGAAATCTTTGAAATACTGCTCAAATTCGGCTTGTGCCCGTAGTCGAATATCATCGGAAAGAAGACTCGTATTTTCGACACCTACATGGGCATAAGCAATTGCACCTTGATTTCGGTTAAAAATAGGTAAATCTATAGACAGACCGAATCCGAAGAAACTTGGCCAAACGCCTCCGCCACGATCGTAGGAGGCATTTAAGCTAAAGTCGGGAATGGCCTGCGATTTCTCATAAGTCAACAAGCTCTTAAAATGCTCATTTTCCAATTCGGCCAATTTCACATCAGGTCTATAATTCAAGAAATCTTGTTGAAGTGTCAGAACATCAAATGATTTAAGTTTATGAAGATCGGGCGTGAAATCATCTTCCAGAACAAATAAACTGGCTGGTCCGGTAATGCTCAAAAGCACTTTTAATTCCTTTTCGGTTTCATTTTTGGTCTTGGACAATGCATTGATTTCTCTGGAAAGTTCCAATTGCAGAGTCTGCAGCCGCATATACTCGCCCTTACTAATATGATCGTTCTCCAATTGGCGCCTGTAAGCATTTAGTAGATTGTTAATCAAATCTTGTTGTTTAAAAAACACTTGCGTGTACAATTGTAAATACTGCAATTCAGTTAGGGTATTTCTAAACTCGTATTTCAGATTCCGAAGCAATTCTTCAAACTCTTGTTCTGCCACTTTAACGCCAACTCGCTCAACATCCATCAGTTTTTTACGCTTTCCAGCGGTAATGATTTGCTGCTCCAGCTGCACTGCAAACTGTGTATTTTGAGCAACATTTCCAAAAATCTGAGGTAGTGGTTCGTCTAAATAAGACAATTGTTTATTGGTGGTCCACAAGTTTATTTCTTCGATGCTCAAACTTGGATTAGGCCAAAGTTTTGCCTGTAACACCATGGCTTCTGCCTGATTAATTTTGTAGGTCTCGGCAAGTAGTAATAAGTTTTGCTTTAAGAAAAACTCTTCATACTGTTGTCGGCTAAGTTTTAGCGTGTCTGTTTGGCTTAATTGCCCAAATACACTTGAGCTAATACCAATAAAGATCAGGACCGCAACCTTCGAAATAAATTGGACAAAACCCAACATTTTTCTACCACCCGTTAAATCGTCTTTCAATTTCATGGTGCAAAAGACATCAAAACAAGCTTAAAAAGACCTTAAAATGGATAAAGTTTAGCTTAAGGCCGTTCTATTCAAGTGGGGTTCGTACTCTGTAATGGGAAGATTAAAGTAAAGACATTTAAGTTTTTGTTGTCCGTATGGTAAGAAATATGCCCTTGGTGCTGTGAAATAATTTTATAGATAAAAACAAGCCCTAAGCCAAAACCAGATTTGCCTTTACTATTTTCCCCTCTGAAAAAATGCTGGAAAAGAAATTTCTGTTCCTCCATCGAAATTACGGGGCCTTCATTGATAAAATCTATTTGAAGTTCTTTCTCGTTCGTTATTATATTTATATTGCCTTCCTTATTGGAGCTATAATGGATGGAGTTTAGCATCAGATTCATAAATGCAGATTTTAACAAGCGTGCAGAGCCCTGTATGGTCAATAAGCCTTCATTATCTGTTGGGCCGATATAGTCTACTGAGAATTCAAATTCTGTATATAGTTGGGAGAGCTCATCAATCGTATCAAAAATCAACTCATCCACACGGATACTCGTTTTCGGGATGCTATGGCCAGCATCAGTTTTTGAAAGTTCTAGCAAGAGATTAATGATTTCACTGAGGTTTTTAGTGTCTTCCTTTTGCCGATTGATCTGCGCTTTCAAAACCGCTAAATCCGTTTCGTTATCCATACGTTCAAAATTGGAAACCAAAACAGCGATGGGTGTTTTTAACTCATGTGAAATATGATTGATGGCATGCTTTTGAAAAGAAACGGCCTCCTTCATCCGTTTCATCAATTTGTTGAATTGCTCGGCCAAGACCACAATCTCATTTTCCGAACGCTTGACTTCAATAGGAATATAAAGCGTATCAAAATTATAATTGGTGATTTTTTCAGTAATGTCCACAATAGGTTCTGCAATAATTCTTGCTAGATAATAAGCAATTAAAACAACGACTAAAGAAATACCGAAAAAGGTAATCAGCAATACATACCGTAAAAAATCCAATTTAGAATACCCTGACTCGTCATAGGCTTTATTGATGCCGTAATAGGTATTGTTATTATATTTTACATAAACCCCTACCACATCATACAAATCAGCTTTGGTTTCTAACCAAGGGTTGACAATGGTCAATACCTTGAGGATACTATCAACCTCTTTTTCAGCAATTTCCAGATCATCAATGCTTGAATAAATCAAGGTTTTTGAATGGTCAAAAATTAGGAGTTTCTCATCATAAAACTCATTGATACTAATCCGATCCATAGCTTGAATAATAGATTCGTCGGCTTGTCTAATCTCCGTTAAAAACTTTATGGTGGAGGTGATTTTCTGTTTCTGTTTTTGTTGAAATTCCTCTTCACGATATTCGTAGAAAAGCGTGTAGATAAAAAACAGGGTCATGCCGAGCAAACTGATGATGGTTGCTGAAAAATACAATAGAATTTTTCGTTTAATACTCATCAGTCTTCAAAATAATAGCCATAACCAATTTTCGTTTTGATCGATTCCTTGTTAAACGGGCGATCAATTTTCTTGCGCAAAAAATTAATATAGACTTCGATGGTGTTGGTGTTGGCATCAAAAGATTTTCCCCATATTTCCTGAACCAACCGTTGCTTGGAAACAATTTCACCTTTTGATTCCAACAATTTAAGTAGTATTTGATATTCTCTTGGGGTCAAAGCGATTTCTGTGTGCTGCCGGCTAACTTTTTTTAATCTTGTATCCAACTGAAGATCACCTGCTATGATGAGTTCATTTTCATGACGGTCAGCAGCGGTATTTTGGCTACGTTTTATGAGTGAATTGATCTTTAAAATCAATTCGCGCATATAAAAAGGTTTGGTGATATAATCGTCAGCTCCCATTTCGTAACCGTGCACCTTATCTTCCAATTCAGAAAAGGCTGATATCATTAAAATGGGCGTAGCGATATTATGGGTCCTGAAATCCTTTGCTAAATCGAAACCACTTTTACCCGGCAGATTAATGTCCAGCAAGATGCAGTCAAAATGTGATTTATTGAGAATACGCTCCGCCAACAAACCGTCATAAACAGTTTCCACCTGCATATTTTCCGCCAAAAGCGCTTCTTTGATATTTCTATTGAGCTCTGGATCATCTTCTATGACAAGTATTTTTTTCACCCGACCGCTTATTTTTGAATACTCAAAATTAAGAAATATAAAATTGAATTGGTAATTAGAGCTCAGTAGTTAATTACTGGCTTATTGTGAACATTTATAGCATCTGTTAGCTTGAGGAAAGTTAAACATCACCACATGCATTTAATGGTTCTCGACTGTACTTTAACTGAAAGTTTCTATCATCTTATTTACGGATTTATACTATGATTGAACTCCGTATATATGTGTGTTATGTACTGACTCTAATTCGCAATTATACGCCTCCTCAAACGTATAATAACTATTGAAAATTAAATATGAATACTACTTTTTATGCTTCGTTTTTAATGCCCCACCTCCAATTTATTCAGATCACAAAGTCGAATCAGCAAAATCATTAGTAGCGATAATAACATGCGCATTAAAGCAAAAAATAAGACTTACATTTGCACTTAAAATCTTAAAAATGATTTTGTTTCTCTAAATTCTGATAATATAAAGATTTCGTATATGGAAGTTACCAGTCCACATTTTCTCGACTTGATAAAGCAAAAAGAATGGCGTAAGTTAAAACTGGCCTTACAGGAAATGGATGATTTGGACCTGTCACTGATGGTAGAAAGCTTCTCAGCAAACGACAAGATTATTTTGTTCAGGTTGTTATCTAGAGAACAGGCCAAGAATGTTTTCAAGATGCTCCCACAATCCGATCAAGAGGAGATTATTGAGGGATTATCTGAAAATTCACAAAAGCTGTCTCGCCTGCTCAACGATATTGAGCCTGATGACAGAACTTCTTTTTTTCAGGATTTACCGGAGGATATTACACAAAGCTTCATTGAAATGCTTTCTCCAGAGGAGCGGGAAATTACCGTTAAACTTTTAAGCTATCCAAAAGATAGTATTGGACGTTTGATGACCCCTGAATTTGTAGCTATTAAGGCAGATATTACTGTTGCGAAAGCTTTCGAGCATATCAGACAATTCGGACAGGACTCTGAAACGTTAAATGTTATTTATATCATCGACGATGCTTGGCGACTGATAGACGATATCTCTATTAAAGACCTTATTTTAGCCAGCCCTGAACAAGATGTTTCGGAGTTGCTTGATCATCGGTTTGTTTTCTTGAATGCCTGGGATGACCAAGAAGCAGCTATTCAGGTATTTAAAGATTATGACCGGGAAGCCTTGCCAGTTTTAAACAAAAACGGCGTCCTTTTAGGAATTGTCACTTTTGACGATATTTTAGATGTTATTGAAGAGGAGTCCACTGAGGATTTCCATAAATTTGGATCTGTTCAAAATGCAAGTAAAAACCCACTAAAGGAACGCATCTTTTCCTTATATAAAAATAGGATTGTTTGGCTTGTGCTTTTAGTTTTTATGAATGTATTTTCTGGAGCAGCTTTAGCAAGTTTTGAAGACGTGATTCAACAAGTGGTTGCTTTGGTGTTCTTTTTACCGCTGTTGATTGATAGTGGTGGAAATGCCGGATCACAGTCGGCTACACTTATGATCCGCTACTTGGCTTTGGGTGAAATACAATTATCCGATTGGTACAAGCTCATTGGCAGAGAGTTATTGGTCTCATTTTTACTGGGATTGACCATGGCCGCCAGTGTTGCCGCCGTCGCGAGTTTTAGAGCACCAGAAGTCATTATTGTCGTGTGCATGGCCATGGTCATTAATGTTATGCTTGGCAGTTTGATTGGCATGTTATTGCCATTTATATTCACAAAATTCAAAATCGACCCAGCTACCGCTAGTGCACCATTAGTCACGTCACTATCTGATATATGTGGGGTATTGATTTACTTTTCTCTTGCTGCTCGGTATTTTGGATTTTAACACCAACATGGTATAAAATCGAACAGTAAATCGTAGCGTAACCGTTTGAGTAGGGCTGGATAACCCAGAGACGTTCAATTTTAAATCAAATTCAGCTTAATCCATTAGCCAATTGATCGTCAAACTTTAAGCCGTTACAACGTTTCCATAAAGATCAAAATCCTCAGCTTCCGTAATGGTGACCATGGCATACTCTCCCGTTTTTAAATAGTTTTTGGTAGCATCAATTCGCACTTCGTTATCAACGTCGGGCGAGTCAAACTCTGTGCGGCCCACAAAATAATTCCCTTCTTTACGGTCAATAACCACTTTAAATTCCTGGCCTATTTTGGCTTGGTTCAATTCCCAAGAAATCTGGGATTGAATTTCCATAATCTGATTCGCACGGTCTTGCTTGATCTCTTGCGGAACATCGTCTTCCAGATTATAGGCATGTGTGTTCTCTTCATGGCTATAGGTAAAACAGCCTAAACGTTCAAATCGCATATCGCTAACCCATTGTTTCAATTCTTGAAAATTCTCTTCCGTTTCTCCCGGATAACCAACAATTAAAGTGGTTCTAATCGCCATCTCCGGAACAGTCTTTCTGAATTCTTTAAGCAGTTTTGTCGTTTTTTCTTTAGTGGTACCACGACGCATACTTTTTAGAATATTATCCGAAATGTGTTGTAATGGGATATCGAGATAGTTACAAATTTTTGGCTCGCGTTTCATCACGTCAAGCACATCCATCGGAAAACCTGTAGGAAATGCATAATGCAAACGAATCCACTCTACACCCTCAACTTTAACTAGTGCTTCTAGTAATTCGGCAAGGTTACGTTTTTTGTATAAATCGAGACCATAATAGGTCAAATCTTGAGCAATTAAAATTAATTCCTTAACTCCTTTGGCAGCCAACTTTTCAGCTTCAACAACGATGTCTTCAATAGGTGTCGATCGGTGTTTACCACGCATAATCGGAATGGCACAAAAACTACAAGGCCTGTCACAACCTTCGGCAATTTTCAAATAGGCATAATTTTTCGGTGTTGTTGTTAAACGTTCACCAATGAGTTCGTGTTTGTAATCGGCACCTAATACTTTAAGCAGTCCCGGAAGTTCGGTAGTTCCAAAGTATTGGTCTACATTGGGAATTTCCTTTTGTAAGTCTGGTTTATAGCGTTCACTCAAGCAACCGGTAACAAAAACCTTATCAACTTCACCATCTTCCTTTTTCTGCATGAATTCGAGAATGGTATTGACGCTTTCTTCCTTCGCATTATTAATAAAACCACAGGTATTAATGACTACAATATTGCCTTCTTCCTCGTGGACCACCTCTTTACCGCTTGCCTTTAGTTGTCCCATAAGGACTTCACTATCATAGACATTCTTGCTACAACCTAAGGTCACAACATTTATGCGGTTCTTTTTAAGCGATTTCGTTCTCATATTCAAAAAAATTAAGTGTGCAAAGATACGTAATGAAAACGATTTAAGAATTACGATTTACGATTCATAAATAATGCCAAAGAAACCATTGAAATTAAAGTTTAAACTTTGAACACTGAATGGCTTATTAATATAAATTACTAAAATCAACCAAGAATGCATTTGGAGGATGTGGATCATTGATTTTCTGAACACGCTCTACTTTTAATATCATCATTGCATCTGTACTAATCTGATCATTTATCATCGATTTAAGCTTCGAGTAAAGGACTCGTGAAAATACAATGGGAGATGCAGCAGATGCGATTCGTTTTGAACTGTCAAATATTGTCAATACTCTACGGGTCTAATAAATGTACTCACCAATTAATTATAATTCTTAGGGGCTATGCGTCGCTTAGATGCTTGTTCAAAAGCATAGGCCCAAGACAATAGCGCGGCTTCACTCAACGGCCTCCCAATAAATGTCAGACCTTTTGGTGCACCAGTATCGGTAAATCCCATAGGCACAGTAACTGCAGGGTATTCAGCAACGGCAGCAAAGCCAGCGTGATAGTTGTTTATTGATAAAATACCGTCTAAACGATGTCTTTGCAATGGGGTGTCAAAAAATAATTTCCCATTGGTTTTGAGGGTGTTTTTGATATCCCAAAACTCATTCTCGGTAGCGGTATCTGCGGCTATTCCTTCAAATAAACTCTGTCCATAAGGCATCATCGCAATAGAATCTTTTTTGTTGAAAACAATAATATCTTCAACAGATGTTACCGTCAGCTTGGGGTCTCCGGAAGCTTTAATATAGTTTGGAAGATCGTTTTTCATATCTAAATTCAGAAGTCTCAGGAAATTAGGCAGTTCAATCTTTTCTGCTGCAATCTCAACAATGACGGCACCTTTCGACTTTAAATCTGAAATAGCGTTGGCATAAAGTGTATCTTCAAGCATGGCTTTGAACACTCCAAAACGACGGTTTAACAACTCCTGTTCATTAAGATTATGCTCATAGTAATCTTTAGATGTGGCGCTTAGGTTCACCGCCTTCGGATCTTTATCATCAAAGCCAAGCATGGCATCCAACAAGATGGCAGTATCTGTAACATTCTTAGCCATTGGGCCAGGTGTATCTAGCGTTGACGAAATTGGTACAATACCGCTCCTACTCAACAGCCCTACAGTTGGTTTTAGACCTACTCCTGAATTTTGACTGGCCGGAGATAAAATGGATCCTGAGGTTTCAGTACCAACCGCCGCGACGCAAAAATTAGTAGCTACAGCCACCCCACTTCCTGAACTTGATCCACCAGTATCTATGGTCTTTCGGCCGTACGGATTTAAGGTTTGACCGCCAATGGCACTATAGCCACTTGGGCAATCGCCACAAAAGAAATAAGCCCATTCGCTTAAATTGGCCTTCCCTAAAATAAGAGCGCCTTGATCTTTTAAGCGTTCAACTATATAAGCGTCCTTTGTATTGTTATTTTGAAAAACCACAGCCCCGGAAGTCGTAGGCATATCGACCGTATTAATATTGTCTTTTAAAAGAATTGGCATTCCGAAAATTGGATGTTTGCGCATCTTATTTTTCAAAGCGATATCCCTTTGTTTTGCTTCCGATATCACATTAGGATTAAGGGAAATCACGGCATTCAAGGATAAATCATTTTCACGATCAAAAGCTCTGATGCGATAAAGATAAAACTTGGTCAAATTTTCATAAGACAACTTTCTATCTTGAATATGCTGCTGAATGGTCGGGATATCTTGTTCTAAAATTAAGGGTTTAAGCCTATTGTACAGGTCTTCGGAGAATTCTGCAAGATCTTCATCAAAAACTTTCCATAACTTGGACTGGTCAATATACTTAGAGTCCAACACCTTGAATTCAGTAAATTCCTTGGTAGAGATGGCGCTGATATCTGTAGAGGAATTTTCAGATCCAGTGTTATTTTTTTCAGGGTTCTTACAGCCGCAAACGATCATAAATGATAAACAAAACAATATTGGTTTCATACTTTGATTTTTTACTAAAAATACTCAAATGGAATTGATTACTCCAAAGGCGTTCAAATTAATAAGTATTTGTTGATGTATGAATTTTACAATGTTTTAGGTGGAAAAAATCAACGAACTTTGAAAAATAGAGTTGACGTTCATTCTTGGAAAAAAATGCCGATAGAGCTACAAATATGATTAACACTCAATAAATTATAAGTAGAAATGAGGTTGCTGAATTCGCAGGATTTCACTATTTGAAAAAAGAGTCTACAAATTCAAATTTATTAAAGACTTGCAAGTCATCAATACCTTCGCCCACCCCGATATATTTTACTGGAATTTGAAATTGATCAGAAATACCAATCACCACACCACCTTTTGCGGTTCCGTCCAATTTTGTTACCGCCAAAGAAGTAACTTCTGTTGCAGCTGTAAATTGCTTGGCTTGTTCAAAAGCATTTTGTCCTGTAGAGCCGTCCAATACCAATAATACTTCGTGAGGCGCATCGGAAATTACTTTTTGCATTACCCGTTTAATTTTGGTCAACTCGTTCATCAAATTGACTTTATTATGAAGACGTCCAGCGGTATCAATAATAACCACATCGGCATTTTGGTTGACCCCACTTTTCAAGGTATCAAAGGCGACAGAAGCTGGATCACTGCCAAAATCTTGCCGTACCATGGGTACCTCAACCCGATCGGCCCATATTTGCAACTGATCAATAGCTGCAGCTCTAAAAGTATCGGCAGCACCAAGAACAACTTGTAAGCCCTGTTTTTTAAATTGGGATGCTAATTTGCCAATAGTTGTAGTTTTACCCACACCGTTTACGCCCACAACCATGATGACAAAGGGTTTTTTATCTGTTGGTATGGTAAACTCCGTTGCATTACCGCTATCAATTTCAGAAAGCAGACCGGCAATTTCTTCCCGTAAAATTTGGTTGAGTTCAGAAGTGCCTAAATATTTATCCTTAGCCACACGCTCTTCAATCCTATCAATGATTTTTAAGGTGGTGTTTACACCAACATCACTTGACACCAAGATCTCCTCTAAATTATCAAGTACATCATCATCAACTTTTGATTTTCCAGCAACGGCTTTATTGAGCTTGGTGAAAAAAGAAGTTTTGGATTTTTCTAAACCTTTATCTAAGGTTTCCTTTTTTTCTGAAGTAAAAATTTTTTTAAAAAAGCTCATTCGTTATGCAGTGTTTAATGTTATGCCGTTTTTATGGCTAAAAGACGGCTTTGCGTTAGGGATTACTCATCACTAACCGCTTTTGAATTATCAAATTCGTAAAAGCTTCGTATTTGTAGCGGCATCCTTTTTATTTGGTGACTGAACTTGTCTAAGCCCTTAATATAAAACGGTATTCCGTAAAACACGACCTTTTAAAACACGACCTTTTAAAACGCGAGATCTTTTTGAAACCTTGTGGGATTAAAAGGTGACGCCAAAATCTTATAACAAATTTAAGACCCTAATGTTCAAACTGCTAAATTGTCAGATTTAACTCAAATATAGACATAAAAAAACTGCTTTCAAATGAAAGCAGTTTTTAAAAATATAGTGAATTTATTTATTTTTTATTTAAAAAATCATCCACAAACTCAGGTGCAACAACAGCTTCAACGAACTGATAAGCTCCTGTTTTTGGAGATTTAACCATCTTTATTGCTTTAGTTAATCTCTTAGATCCTTTTTGTAACGATGCTACTGATTTCTTTGCCATTGTAAAAATTATTTTTATAACTTCCTCGAATCCGATAGCCATCGGAAGGAAATCTACATTTATTTTATCTCTTTGTGAACTGTCATGCGCTTAAGAATAGGATTAAATTTTTTAATCTCCATTCTATCTGGCGTATTCTTTTTATTCTTTGTAGTGATGTAACGTGAAGTTCCTGGTTGCCCAGACTCTTTGTGCTCCGTACACTCTAATATGACCTGTATTCTATTACCCTTTTTTGCCATTGTAAAATATTTTATTAATCATTTCCGTGAATCCCGATAGTTATCGAGAAGAAATTCCATCCTTGTAGGCTATTATTTTAAAAATCCTTTAGATTTTGCCTCTTTGATTGCAGCAGAAATTCCTATTTTATTGATGGTTTTCAGCGCAGAAGTAGATACTTTTAAAGTTACCCATTTATCCTCCTCAGGAATGTAAAAACGTTTTTTGATCAAATTCGCATCAAATTTACGTTTTGTTCTATTCATAGCGTGAGACACGTTGTTGCCAACCATCGCTTTTTTTCCAGTAAGTTCACAAACTCTTGACATTCTTTCTAACTTTAATTATGTTATTTAAAACAGTTTGCAAATTTAGGAAAACTTTGTAACATCACAAACATTAATTGTTACTTTTTTATAATTTCTTTCTGTAACATTTCAAAGGCTTTGTTTGAGGCTCTATTAATGACTTTGTGGCGATGATCACCAAAAGTAAAGCGTTCTGAATACACGGTATGCCTAGTAGCAATGGCTATATAAACGGTACCTACCTCAGCATCGGCATCACCTTTTGTTGGCCCTGCGTTTCCAGTTGTGGAAATTGCATAGTCAGAATCGAAAAGTTTTAAAGCTGCTTTAGCCATGGCTTCGGCGACCTCTTTGCTGACTACAGAAAACTCAGCAATCAACTTCGGATCAACTTTTAAGACCTCCACCTTACTTTGTGTGGCATAACTCACCACGCTACCCTTAAAATATTGAGAAGCACCCGCAATCGCGGTAAAGGATTCCGCTATTTTACCGCCCGTACAACTTTCTGCTGTAGCTACTGTTTTACCTAAAGCAATCAGATGTTGACCTATAACAGCCTCAATAGATTCATCACGTTCAAAACCAACAAAAACATCTTCAATTTGCGGCAACAACAATTCTATTTGATGTTTTATTTCAATTTGAATCAGATGTTTGTCCATAGATTTGCCAGAGAGCCGCAATCGTACCCTTCCTAAACTGGGTAAATATGCTAACTTAATATAAGGCGGCAAATGGTCAGCCCAAGCTTCAATACGTTCTGCCAAGGCACTTTCACCAAGACCGTAAGTCAATATGGTTTCATGCTGGATGTACGGAAACTTAAACTGCTTAATAAGTTTAGGAAGGACCTTATCTTCAATCAAGCCGCGCATTTCATAGGGTACGCCAGGGAGCGAAATAAAAATCTTTCCTTCCTTTTCAAGCCACATTCCGGGCGCACTCCCATGCATGTTCATCAACACTTGTGCCTTTGAAGGCACTAAAGCTTGATCCAAACTGACCTGAGATGGTGTTTTGACCGTGAAATCTCCCCAAATCCGTTTGATGTTTTCTGTAACCTCATCATTTCTGATTAGAGTGTCATCAAAATATTCTGCAATGGTTCTCTTGGTAATATCATCCTTTGTTGGCCCTAGTCCACCTGTAACAATGATGATTTCTGCATTTTCTTCGGCTTCCTTAAACGATTTTAAGATATGCTCTTTGTCATCTTGCACAGACGTAATCTGATATACAGAAACTCCAATTTTGTTAAGTTGTTTGGCTATAAAGGCAGAATTGGTATCGACAATTTGACCAATAAGAATTTCATCTCCAATAGTTATAATTTCAGCTAACATTAGAGATTGAAATCGGTTTTAATTTCTTCAGTTGTTTTTTCTATGGCTTCCAAAACATTCTTTAATTCTTTGGATATGTCTTCGCTCTTCTTTTCCAGTTTGCCCCAATCCTGAACGGTGATTAAATCGTCCAAGACCCCGAGTTCAAAAAGATCAATGGTGGGTTTCATTTTATGAGCGGCCTGATAGGTAGTGTAATAATCTGCTTCTGCAACGGCCTTTTTAAGTCGCGCAGCATCCTCTGGAACCTCTTCCAAAAATGCTGCTGCAATTGCCATAACAAAATCCTCATCGCCATCTGCTAATTCGCGTACGCGATAAAGTTTATAATTTTCTTCCATTTACTTGATTGTTAATTTAAACATTTCAATATTTTCAATCAATCCCCTAAGTTCATCATTAGCTTCTACCTTAGCAACTCCTGATGGTGTTCCTGTAAAGATAATGTCTCCAATCTTTAAAGTAAAATATTTTGATACATATTCTATAAGTTCATCAATTTTCCATAACATATGGCTTGTATTGCCCTGTTGCACAAGGTTTCCATTTCTTTCCAATTGAAAATTAATGGCATCCACAGATTCAAAATCGGATTTTGGCAACCATTTACCAATCATTGCAGCCCCGTCAAAAGCTTTGGCCTTTTCCCAAGGCAAGCCTTTCTGCTTTAACTTTTGCTGTAAATCTCGTGCCGTAAAATCGATGCCAAGTCCAATCTCATTATAATATTTATGGGCGAATTTTTTATCGATATACTTCCCAACCTTTGAAATTTTAACTAAAACCTCCACTTCAAAATGGACATCATTCGAGAAGTCTGGAATAAAAAAAGGTTGGTTCTTTAAAAGTACCGCGGTATCTGGTTTTAGAAACAGGACGGGTTCTGTTGGTCTTTCATTAGCCAGTTCTTTGATATGCTCCGTGTAGTTTCGGCCTATGCAGATGATTTTCATGAAGGTTTGATATTGATATTGCTATGTTACGGTCACGAATGACATTTATTCCCAACAGTCGGTTTTAATATTTCGAGGTTTATTTCAATCTAAAAAATAGTTCCTTATTCATACCTCATGGACCAGCCCGCGCGTGCCGATCAAATCCAAGGTTCTTAATTCATGACGTTATTGCACAAACAAATTCACTCTCGTAAACCGTATTACAGTCATAATTATAGAGCGCTTTAGGCAAGTTTATTATTAAAAGCTCTCACTTTAATAGCGGTCAGTACTTTCTTGGTGTAAAGTGGAAAATCAGCGTTGAGCAGCCAACCAAAATATCCTGGTTCTTCATTCAATACATCTTCCACTCTTTTTGTTTTATGCTTTCCAAATGAAAAACACTCTTCATTATATTTGTTATATACTATAAATCCAGCGAAATCAGCGAACCTTTTTCGCGAACTGAATTCAGCCAAAAATTTGGTGTCATTTTCCAATTCATCATATCTTGCCAATTGTGCCTTTAACACTTCGTAGGTAGCTTCAGTATCGGCAGCTGCACTATGGGCATCGTCCAAATTCTTATCGCAATAAAATTTATAAGCCGCAGCCAGAGTACGTTGTTCCATTTTATGGAAAATGGTTTGTACATCAATAGCCACCCGGCCTTTCATATCAAAATCAATCCCCGCCCGCAACATTTCTTCCGCTAACAACGGAATATCAAATCTGTTGGAATTAAATCCAGCTAGATCTGAATCTTTAACCATCGTGTT
This sequence comes from Gelidibacter maritimus, assembly GCF_014062315.1. Classification (GTDB taxonomy): domain Bacteria; phylum Bacteroidota; class Bacteroidia; order Flavobacteriales; family Flavobacteriaceae; genus Gelidibacter; species Gelidibacter maritimus. The sequence goes on along the minus strand of NZ_JACGLT010000006.1, from coordinate 73,475 downwards.
GATCTCATTGGCAAGCTCTTTAAACGTTGGTTTATCGGCAACATCTGCATCAGATATGCCATGAATTGCGGTTACCTCAGCTGGAATTGGTATACCTGGATTTACTAACCAAGTCTTCCGATCCTCCTTGCCATTAGGAAATACTTTCAGCACGGCAATTTCCACGATGCGGTCTGAGGTGATATTTACACCTGTTGTTTCAAGGTCAAAAAAACATATAGGCTTGGTAAGATTGAGATTCATTTTTGTTTTTAGTTTATCGTTTGGTTCTGATTGATAATTAATTGTCGTAAAAATAGAAAAACCTAATTGTTTTAAGATTAGGTTTAAGATTTGTTTAGGTTTTAAGATACTTTCTCAGATCTGCCTGGTTTTTGAAACCCGCAGCTCTGAACGCTATTAAATCTCACGATTGACATCCCAAGCTTCCAAATAATCTTTGACCGCTTTAACAAATTGCCCGCCCAATGCACCATTGACAACGCGATGGTCATAAGAATGTGATAAGAACATTCGGTATCGGATACCAATAAAGTCACCTTCTGACGATTCCACAACCGCCGGAACTTTTCTTATTGCACCAAGTGCCAAGATTCCAACTTGTGGTTGATTGATAATGGGTGTGCCCATAATACTTCCAAAGGTCCCAACATTAGTCACGGTGTAAGTTCCACCTTGAATATCATCAGGCTTCAATTGATTTAAACGGGCCCTATTGGCCAAATCGTTAACACGTTTGGTCATCCCGATTAGGTTTAATTGATCTGCATCCTTAATTACCGGAACAATGAGATTCCCGTCAGGTAACGCTGCAGCCATACCTAAATTTATATGTTTCTTTTTAATGATTTTATCATCTTGGAGCGAAATATTCATCATAGGGAAATCGCGTAATGCCTTCGCCACAGCTTCCATAAAAATTGGGGTAAAGGTCAAATTCTCACCTTCACGTTTCGCAAAATCCTTCTTGACCTTATTACGCCAGTTCCAAATATTAGTCACATCAGCTTCAATAAAACTCTGTACATGTGCTGATTTTTGTACGGACTCTACCATATGATGAGCTATCAATTTACCCATTCGGGTCATTTCAATAATCTCATCACCGTTACTGGCTATTTCAGAAGACACCTTTGACTTTTCAGATGCTTTTTCTTGCGGTGTTGATTTCGTCCCTGATTCTTTTTTAGCGGTTTCTGTCGCACCATCTTCCTTAACAGACTCGGTTCCTGACGTTGGTGCCGCAGACACCGGAGCCGATTTCTTAGTTTCTAAATATTCGAAAATATCATTTTTGGTGACACGCCCATCCTTACCTGTACCAGAAATACTGTCTAATTCAGATTGTGACACCCCTTCCTGTTTGGCTATATTTTTTACTAAAGGCGAATAAAAACGATCTTCGGTAGACGTTACTGGAGCTGCCACAGCTGTTTTTGCCGCTTCAACAGTCTGAGCCACTTGCACAACCTCAGGAGCCTCTGCCAACTGCGCTGAAGCAGGTTCTTGCTTTGGAGCAGCAGGTGCCTGAGCCTCACTTGCATCTGTTTCAATAATGGCAATCACCTGCCCTACTTTTACAACATCATCAACATTATAAAGGATCTCGGTTAAAACGCCATCCACTTCACTGGGCACTTCACTATCCACTTTATCGGTTGCAATTTCCAATACCGCTTCATCAGCTTCAATAGTGTCGCCAACATTCTTCAACCAAGAGGTTATGGTTGCTTCCGCTACGCTTTCTCCCATCTTTGGGAGTTTCAGTTCAAATTTTGCCATATTATTATTCAGATGCTAAAATTTTTATTTGCTCTTGCAAAATTAGTTAAAATTGCCATACTTCATTACATAATCCTCTATATTTTCGGAATTCATAATACATCTGTTTTTCGGGATTTTTACAATTTAATCACTTCGCCACGATGTTCTGAGCTATCACTGCCAACTATAAACCGGGCATTTTTGGGTAAAATTCGAAATGTCAGTTTTTTGTCCTTTTCTGACCGATTCATATACTCGATAATAAGCTTATTATCAATAGTATTACCATCAAATACAATTTGTGTATGTGGCGCAATATTGGTCGTAGCATGAACCTTTGTGGTTTTGAATGGGAGTTCAAGGTTGAAAGCTGAATTTTCAGTCATTAAAACATAGTTTGTTGCTTTTTGATGAATTTCCTTTGGCACTTTTGATAAAAATTTTGAAAACAGAATTCCTAGCCAGACCACGGCATCAAATAAGAGGCTGGACTTGAAGTGTTTTTTATAAAAAATATGCATAGCGCCATAAAATCGCTTGGCATAAGTTTTATCTTTTAGGGTGCTTTCACCCTTGTAATGAAGCACAACAGCTTTACCGTAATAAATATTGTCATACCCTGATTTCAGAATTTTATAAGAAAGGTCAATATCTTCTCCATACATAAAATAGTCTTCGTCAAAACCTCCGACTTCGTTAAAAACTGTTTTTTTGAGCACCATAAATGCACCAACAAGAATGTCCGTTTGCCCAATCTCAGCTGCCCCTAAATGATTTGCATAGTAGGCGTCTGAAAATCCCAACATTTTCTTGACAGCAACCTTAGGCGTGGGGATGTTTCGTTTGCTTTCTGGAAGAAATGTGCCGCAACCATCTATAAGCTGGCAACCCAGCACCCCCATATTCGGACGATCCGCTGCATAAGCCATCACCTTTGTAAAGGTATCTTCAGCCACCATCGTATCAGGATTTAAAATGCATAGATAGTCGCCTTTAGCTTGGACCACGCCAATATTATTTCCTTTGGAAAACCCAAAGTTCTCTTTGTTCTCGATTAAAATAACTTCAGGAAAAAGCTGCTTTACCATTTGACAACTATCATCAGAGGAGTGGTTGTCAACAACAATAATTTCAGCATCTAAATCGGTGATAGCCGCTTGAACGCTTTTGATGCACAACTCCAAAAAGTAACGCACATTATAGTTTAATATGATGACAGATAGCTTCAAAAACCATTAGGATTTTAAAGAGGTTTCAAAAGGGATTCTATTCAAGATACTTCTTCCGAGCGTGACCTCATCGGTATATTCCAATTCATTACCCACTGAAATACCTCTAGCAATGGTGGAGGTGACAATTTCGTAATCTTGGATCTGCTTAAAAATATAAAAATTGGTGGTATCGCCTTCCATAGTGGAACTTAGGGCAAAAATCAACTCTTTTACAGTTCCCTTCTTCACCTTTTCTACAAGTGAAGCGATATTGAGATCATTAGGCCCAATCCCATCCATTGGAGATATTTTCCCTCCCAATACATGGTACCGTCCTTTGAACGAACTTGTATTTTCAATAGCCATCACATCTCTAATGTCCTCAACCACACAGATGATTTCTTCCGTTCTACGTGGATTGGCACAGATATCGCAAAGTTGGGTGTCACTTATATTGTGGCAACTTGAACAAAATTGTATGTCGCTTCTCATCTGTGTCAATGCAGAAGTCAATAATATGGTTTGATCTTTTGGCTGTCGGAGCAAATGCAAAACAAGACGCAATGCTGTTCGTTTACCAATTCCGGGCAACTGAGACATTTCGTTGACAGCTTTTTCGAGTAATTTTGAAGAAAATTCCATGGGGGCAAATTTACGGATTTTTAGCACATATTTTTGAGGCTTTAACATGTTCTTATTTCACAATAAGTCCCGTTATTTGAAAATTCAAAACTTTAATAAGTAATTTCCGCCATATTTTATTGTTTATGCATTCTACAACCATTATCCTACTTATACTTTCCTATTTTGGGATTCTCATTTTGATATCCTATCTCACGGGAAGAAAATCAGACAATAACACTTTTTTTAAGGCCAATAAACAAGCGCCATGGTATATTGTAGCCTTTGGAATGATTGGAGCATCACTTTCCGGGGTGACCTTTATATCGGTTCCGGGTTGGATAGAGGCCTCACAATTTAGCTATATGCAAATGGTATTGGGCTATACCGTTGGTTACCTCGTTATTGGCACTGTCCTCCTGCCGCTCTACTACAAACTAAATCTTACCTCTATTTACACCTATTTGGGGGAGCGCTTTGGAAATGCATCCTATAAAACTGGTGCGTCATTTTTTCTAATTTCCCGAATTGTGGGGTCCAGCTTCAGGCTATTTTTAGTAGCCAATGTACTACAAGTGCTCCTCTTTGATGATTTGGGCGTCAGCTTCTGGCAAACTGTAACCATAACCGTTTTTTTAATATGGTTATATACCTTCAGGTCTGGAATCAAAACCATTATCTGGACAGATTCTCTACAAACCCTATTTATGTTGATTGCAATTGGTGTAGCAATTTACTCAGTGAGTACTGATCTGGGCATTAGTGGTGGCAATATTTTAAGCTATGTATTGGAGAATGACCTGTCTAAAACCTTCTTTTTTGACGACTTTAAATCAAGCGATTATTTCTGGAATCAGTTTATATCCGGAGCCTTTATTGCCATAGTCATGACAGGTCTGGACCAAGACATGATGCAAAAAAATCTCACCTGCAAAACCTTGAAGGATGCACAGAAAAATATGTTCTGGTTTACGATCATTCTGACAATAGTCAACTTTATGATTTTAAGTCTAGGCCTTCTTTTAACTGTCTATGCACAAAAAAACGGCATTGATGCACATAAAGATGAGCTCTTCCCTATCTTGGCCAAAGAGCATTTAGGCATTGGTGTTTTTGTGTTCTTCTTATTGGGATTGATCGCTGCAGCATATAGTAGCGCCGATAGTACTTTAACTGCCCTGACCACCTCTTTCAGCATTGACATTTTAGATATTGAAAAAAAGTATGATGCCGCAAAACAAATTATGATCAGAAAACGCGTACATGTGCTGATGTCCTTCCTCTTAATCTTGATAATTATCGCTTTTAAATATGCCATTAAGGATGAAAGTGTTATTGCAAAACTCCTACTTTTTGCAGGATATACCTACGGTCCTTTACTCGGGCTCTACGCTTTTGGATTGTTCACCAAGTGGCAGATAAAAGACAAATGGGTACCTCTTATTGCAATTTTGTCGCCAATTCTTTCCTATATAATTGGTGTCAACAGCTTAAAATGGCTAGGCTTTGAGTTTGGTTATTTTATTTTGATCTTAAATGGCCTTTTGACATTTTTAGGTTTAATACTGATTCGTACCAAGCAGCACTAAGGTACAGGCTATTTCAAAATTAATTTTAGCATCACGCAAACGCTGGAAAAAATCCGGATTTTCTGTGCCAGGGTTAAAAACCACACGATTTGGTTTTAAAGAAATAAGGTAGTCATAAAATGGCTTCTGTCTGGTCGGGTTCATATATAAAGTAACCGTATCAATACCATTATAGGCTACTAATTCCGTATCAATCTTGACTCCAGAAACCTCGCCTTCCTTCAATCCAAAAGCCACAACTTCATGCCCATGGGATGTCAATCTGTAGATTGCCAAATTGGAGTAACGGCTCGGATTTAAAGAGGCTCCAAACACCAGAGTTTTTTTATTGGTTTGCATGGTTCAATGAATTTTATTAAAAGAGAAATTACAAGAATGTAATAATTTACAAAAGTAACCGTCTCTCTTCTAACAATCAAATCAAAATTAATCAATCAGATCAAAAAGTTAATTAGTGTTGTAATGAACACTTCATATTTGCAATTAAAGTCTAAGGTTTATGCTTCGGATTTTTGCTTAATCAGAAAACTGTAAATTTCATTCCATAAAAAACAGTTTCTACGCTCTCTTCACATTGATCATGTTAAGACTTCTAAACTAATAAACGGTGCAATTTGGAATTGAAGTCGTTGAATTTTAATTGGATATGACTGTATTTTCCTTCAAAATTTGCCAATTAATGTTAATTGATAGTTAAAAGCTTATCCTTGTAAAATAAAATAGAAGTTTCTACGTCTAATATAAAGTGATAAGTTTATTGATTTAACCAAGTCAAGTGTTAGTTAATGTTGGTTAATAGCCAAAAAACCCGTAACAATTATGTTTCGGGTTTTTTAATTCTCGTTCCTTCACAGACAGGAATAATCTTTTAGGTTTTCGAAGCTCATTTTCTATCGGTTTCAATTGAAAAAACGGCACTATTTTATTTTTATTTACAGCTCAATAAACGTGATTTCGCTCTTCAATTGACAATTTCACATAAAGAAATAAAGATTAGAGAATGGCTTAATTAAGGTTAGAGATTCCCACCTGCGCCGGAATTTGTTACCATTTAATGATCACGCTCCCCCAAGTAAATCCACTACCAAAAGCAGCCAGTACGACTACATCGCCTTCTTTGATTTTACCCTCTTCCCATGCTTCTGTCAGCGCAATAGGAATAGATGCTGCGGTCGTGTTGCCATATTTCTGAATATTGTTAAACACTTGGTCGTCACTCAATTCAAACTTTTTTTGGATGAACTGTGAAATCCTTAAATTGGCCTGATGTGGAATCAACATATCAATTGCCTCCTTGCCCAAGTTGTTTTTTCCCAGCCCTTCCATAATCACCTCACTAAACCGGACCACTGCATTTTTAAAGACAAATTGGCCATTCATGTATGGAAAATAGCTTTCGTCGTTAGGGTCGTTATCTCTAAGAATATCATTCACCCATCGTTTTCCCATGCCGGGAGCAACCAATACCAATTCTTCAGCATGCTCACCCTGTGAGTGTAAGTGCGTGGAAAGAATTCCTTTGGTATTGTCCTCTTCTCTAGTCAAAATAGCAGCGCCTGCTCCATCACCAAAAATAACCGAAACACCCCGTCCTCGTGTGGTTTTGTCCAAGCCATGGGAATGCAACTCGCTACCTATCACCAAAATATTCTTATACATTCCGGTTTTTATATATTGATCTGCCACTGAGATAGCATATATAAAGCCCGAACACTGATTTCGGACATCCAAAGCACCAACAGTTTTAATGTCCAGAGCATGTTGTACCTGCACACCTGGCCCAGGAAAATACATGTCAGGACTCAAGGTTGCAAACACAATAAAATCAATATCATCCTTATCAATTCCTGCTCGTTCAATGGCAACTTTAGCAGCCTTTATACCCATTCCTGAAGTGGTGTCTTCAGAATTTTCAAGTGCCCAACGGCGTTCCTTAATACCTGTTCGTTCTTGGATCCATTCGTCATTAGTATCCATTATTTTGGACAAATCATCATTAGTGACCACATTATCAGGAACGTAATGTCCTAATCCAATTATTTTGGAATTATACATAAGCTTTTTCGTTTAGCGTTAAATAGATTTGCAATTTAAGCAATATTCGCAGTTTTCATAAAATTACCTATTTTAAATACCATATTGGCTCAAGAGTGCCTTATTTTAACATTTATTTGACGACCCACTACCCTTGTTTTTGTAATTTTAGGGATTAACTAAAATCTAATCCACAATGAGAGCATTTCTACTGAATTTTTTCTTTTTACTGTCCCTTCTTGGCTTTGGGCAAGTCAATTTATCCTATCAAAAACCTGATCCGAGCATTCTAAATCTTGCAGAGGCACCATTGGCACCACGTATAAGTATGGATCGACAAGGTGAAAATTTTATTTTCCTTTACAGAAGCAACTACAAAACTATTGAAGAGTTATCGGAAACTGAAATGCGTCTCGGCGGATTGAGAATTAACCCAGTAACAAATATTGGCAGTAGAACAACCTACTATACCGATTTTAAAATTAGAAATGGTAGAGAAGGTAATCCTCAAAATATATCAGGAATGCCAGAAAACGGACGGTATGCCTATTTATCTTGGTCTCCAAATCAAAACTATGCGGCGTTCACAAATACTACTTCAAAAGGTGTAGAATTATGGTACATTGATATCAGCACTGCACAGGCAAAGAAGTTAACCGAAGACAATCTGAATGCCAATATGGGCAGACCTTATACATGGTCAAAAGACAGTAACTATTTATTGGTACAAACCCTGCCTTCTTCTAAAAAAGAATTGATTGATCCAGAGAAATCTGTTCCGGAAGGGCCAACAATTTCTGTAAGTGAAGCGGGTGTAAAAGCTCAAAATAGAACCTATCAAGATTTACTTAAAAATCCGAACGACGAATATAATTTTGAACAATTGGCGCTGTCTGATATCCAAAAAGTTGACCTTAGTGGAAACTCAAGCAATTGGAAATCGACAGATATCTATCAAAGCATCAACTTTTCTCCAGACGGTAATTATGTAATGATTACCACCATAGACAAGCCTTTTTCCTATTTAGTACCTTATAGCAGGTTTCCTTCTACCACCACTATTTATGATGCCAATGGCACGTTAGTCAAAAAAATATTGGAGGTACCACTTATTGAAGATTTACCACAAGGGTTTATGGCGGTACGTACAGGAATGCGTAATCTAAGCTGGCGTAATGATCAGCCTGCAACCCTGGTATGGGTGGAAGCTTTAGATGAGGGAGATCCAGCAAAGGAAGTGTCGTTTAGAGATGAAGTGTTTCAACAAAAAGCGCCATTTACTGCCAATAAGCAATCGATTTTAAAATTAAAAGATCGTTATGCCGGAATCCGATGGGGCAACGAGAATACTGCCATTGCTTATGACAGATGGTGGAACAGCAGAAATACAAGAACCTATTTGTTTGATCCATCCAATGCTAGCAAGGCTCCAAAAGTACTCTCTGATAGAAATTACCAAGATGTCTATAGTGATCCTGGCAGTTTTGTAACCACTTTAAATGCCTACGACGAATCTGTTTTGGATATCAATAAAGGAAAAGCCTATCTTATTGGTGATGGTTATAGTTCTGAAGGACAATTTCCGTTTATAGATGAAATGAATCTTAATAATCAAAAAACAAAACGTTTATACCAATCGAATTTAACGGATAAAGTAGAGAATATCGTTTCTGCATTAGATGCTAAAGCTGGGGAGTTCGTGGTTCAAATTGAATCAAAAAACGAATATCCCAACTATTATATCAGAAATATCAAGAAGCGTATCGCTTTACAACCCTTAACTCAATTTGAGAATCCATTTAAGAGCTTACAGGACGTGCATAAAGAAGTCATTACTTACAAGCGCGATGACGGATTGCCATTAACCGGAACATTATATTTACCAACCAATTATAAAGAAGGGGAAAAATACCCAATGCTTTTATGGGCTTATCCGCGAGAATATAAAGACAAAAATAGTGCTGCTCAAAGCACCTCAAACTCTAATGAATTCACATATCCATCGTACGGCTCACCTTTATTTTGGGTAGCAAGAGGTTATGTAGTATTGGATGATGCAGCTTTTCCAATTGTTGGGGAAGGTGATGAACAACCTAACGATACTTTTGTAAAGCAATTGGTGGGTAATGCCAAAGCGGCCATTGATGCCGTTGATGCCATGGGCTATATTGATCGAGATCGTGTTGCGGTTGGCGGACATTCTTATGGGGCGTTTATGACGGCTAATTTATTATCTCATTCCAACCTATTTGCTGCAGGTATTGCAAGAAGCGGTGCATATAATAGAACCTTGACACCTTTTGGGTTTCAAAGTGAAGAACGAAATTATTGGGAAGCACCAGACGTTTACAATACCATGTCTCCGTTTATGAATTCCCATACTATGAAAACACCTTTGTTATTGATTCATGGTGAAGCCGACAACAACTCTGGCACCTATCCTATGCAAAGTGAGCGATATTTTAACGCCCTGAAAGGTTTAGGCGCACCAGTAAGACTGGTTATGTTGCCTAACGAAAGCCATGGTTATCGTGCCAAAGAATCTGTAATGCACATGTTATGGGAGCAAGACCAATGGTTGGAAACTCACGTTAAAAACAAAAAGTAAAAACACATAAATTCTTTTCAAAAGCCATTCTATTATCGGAATGGCTTTTTTTATGCCATCTTGTCATAAATGTCGGATTGGCATTTTTGTTGACTCATACAATGAAACAAACTAAAAGTTCAATCAGTTTCCCTCCCGATCGCTATCGGAATTAGAGGTAACATTTAATAAATTAAAATATGACAAAAGGGAATATTAATGTTTCGGTAGAGAACATCTTTCCACTGATTAAGAAGTTCTTATACAGTGATCACGAAATATTTTTACGTGAGTTAATCAGTAACGCTACAGATGCCACTTTAAAATTAAAGCACCTAACCAATATCGGTGAGGCAAAAGTAGAATATGGCAATCCAAAAATCGAAGTAAAAATCGATAAGGAAGGCAAAAAGCTACACATCATTGACCAAGGTATTGGGATGACTGCAGAAGAAGTTGAAAAATACATCAACCAGATCGCCTTTTCAGGAGCCGAAGAGTTCTTGGACAAATATAAGGATGCAGAAAAGGATTCCGGAATAATTGGACATTTTGGATTAGGATTCTACTCCGCTTTTATGGTTGCAGAGAAAGTTGAAATCCTTACCAAGTCCTACAAAGAGGATACTGTTGCTGCACTTTGGACCTGTGATGGCTCTCCTGAATTCACTTTAGAACCAGCGGAAAAAACAGAACGCGGTACAGAAATTATCCTTCATATTGCAGAGGATTCTCTTGAGTTTTTAGAAGAATCTAAGATCAACGAATTATTGACCAAGTACAATAAGTTCATGCCTATTCCAATCAAATTTGGAACTAAGGAAGTTAACGATCCAGATCATAAACCAGAAACCAAAAAGGATAAAGACGGTAAAGAAACTACAGAGCCTCAAAAGAAAATTACCGTTGATAATATCATCAACAACCCTAATCCGGCGTGGACCAAGCAACCTACTGAATTAGAAGATAAAGACTACTCTGCATTTTATAGAGAACTGTATCCAATGCAGTTTGAGGAACCATTATTCCATATCCATTTGAATGTGGATTATCCATTCAATTTGACAGGGATTTTATATTTCCCGAAAATGACGGCCGATTTGAATATCCAAAAGGATAAAATTCAATTGTACCAAAATCAGGTATTCGTTACAGATAATGTAGAGGGTATCGTTCCGGAATTCTTGACCATGCTGAAAGGAGTCATTGATTCACCAGATATCCCACTGAACGTATCCCGTAGTTATTTGCAAGCAGACGGTAATGTGAAGAAAATATCTTCATATATCACCCGTAAAGTAGCTGATAAACTGAAATCTTTATTCAATGAGAACCGTGAGGATTTTGAGAAGAAATGGAACGACATCAAAATTGTCATTGAATATGGAATGCTTTCAGAAGATAAATTCTTTGAAAAAGCTGATGCCTTTGCTCTATACCCAACGGTTGATGGGGAATATTATACTTATCAAGAATTGTTCGACAAAATCAAGGACAATCAAACTGATAAAGATGGTAAGTTAGTCATCCTATATGCGTCTGATGAAGATGCACAACACAGTTATACGGAGGCAGCTAAAGCTAAAGGCTATGAGGTGTTGCTATTGGATTCGCCAATTATTAGTCACTTGATGCAAAAAATGGAAACTACAAAAGAGAACATCACTTTTGCACGTGTGGATGCTGACCATATTGATAACTTGATTAAGAAAGAGGACACTAAAATTTCAAAGCTATCTGAAGAGCAACAAACTGATTTGGAAACGATTCTTAAGGAAGCCATTCCTTCAGAGAAGTTTACCGTTCAATTGGAAGCTATGGATAGTGATGCCTCACCATTTATCATCACCCAACCAGAGTTTATGCGTCGTATGAAAGAGATGCAAGCAACTGGTGGTGGCGGTATGTTTGGCATGGGAAATATGCCAGAGATGTACAACCTGGTCGTCAATACTAATTCTGATTTGGTAGGTGAAATTTTAAGCACCAAGACCAAGAAAAAACAAGAACGCTTGATATCTCAAAGTTTAGATTTAGCGCGCCTATCTCAAGGCTTGCTTAAAGGAAAAGAACTGAGCGAATTCATCAAACGCTCTTATGAGATGATAAAGTAAGAATTAAGAGCGCTACGCTTTTAGAATTAAGTCTTAAGATTAAAACCATCCTGTCAAAACCGGGATGGTTTTTTTGTGCCATTAAGTCTAGTTCTACAATTTCGTTTTAAAAAACCACGTAGCAAGGGCCCATTTCTTCACATACAATCTTGCTCCTAACTATTTAATCTCAATCATCTCCCAAATTAAAATACTTATATTTTTAGGCCTACTCTTTGTTTTTAAATAATTTAAAAATTATCTTCGAAGACATCGTAGGATTCGGTGGTTGAAAAGCTCATTTCCAAATAAAACAACTTCCCTAAGAGCTGTTTTGGGACAGAATATCTAACAGCTATACTTCAGGAAGTTTACATTCATAAAGGATCCACACATCATCATATACTATTAAAAATGAAAATAAAAAAGGTACTTATTGCCAACCGAGGAGAAATTGCCATTCGCACCATGCGCGCCTGTACAGAATTAAACATTGCTACAGTTGCCGTTTACACCTATGAAGACCGCTATTCACAACATCGCAATAAGGCGGATGAATCCTATCAAATTGGCGAAGACAATCAGCCTTTAAAGCCCTATTTGGACATGGATGAAATCATCGCTTTGGCTAAGTCCAAGAATGTTGATGCTATTCATCCAGGCTATGGTTTCCTTTCAGAGAATTCAGAATTTGCTCGAAAATGTGCCAAAAACGATATCGTTTTTATCGGCCCCTCTCCTGAGGTCATGGATGCCTTAGGCGATAAAATAACCGCTAAGAAGATTGCTGTCAAGTGCAAAGTGCCCATTATAGAAAGTAATAAAAAGAAATTATCCTCATTAAAAATCGCCTTATCAGAGGCACAAGACATTGGCTATCCTCTTATGTTGAAAGCGGCTTCAGGTGGCGGTGGGCGTGGGATGCGTATCATCAGAAAAGCCGAAGATCTGGAACAGAATTTCGATTCTGCCAGAAATGAGGCCCTCAATTCATTCGGTGACGACACCATGTTCCTTGAAAAGTATGTCGAAGACCCCAAACATATTGAAGTTCAAATTGTGGCCGATAATCACGGGAACATCCGCCATTTATTTGAACGAGATTGTTCGGTACAACGTCGTCATCAGAAAGTGGTGGAGATTGCGCCTTCACATAACGTTTCCGAAAAAGTCAAGCAAGATCTTTATAAATACGCTGTAGACATAGCAACGGAAGTCAATTATAATAATATTGGAACCGTAGAGTTTTTAGTGGACAAAGCTGATAACGTCTATTTTATTGAAGTCAATCCACGTATTCAAGTGGAACATACGGTTACCGAAATGATTACCGGTATTGATTTGGTCAAAACGCAAATTTTTGTTGCAGGAGGCTATAAGTTATCGGATAAACAAATTAAGATCTACGATCAAGAGTCCATAAAAACTTATGGTTTTGCCTTACAGTGCCGATTGACCACTGAAGATCCTGGTAATAATTTCACTCCAGATTATGGCACAATAACTACCTATAGAAGTGCGTCGGGAATGGGCATCCGTTTGGATGCAGGAAGTATCTACCAAGGCTACAGTGTGAGCCCGTTTTTTGACTCGATGCTCGTAAAAGTTTCTGCCCACGGTAGGACTTTGGACGGTGCCGTTCGTAAAATGGTGCGCGCACTAAAAGAGTTTCGGATTAGAGGTGTCAACACCAACATCCACTTTTTACAGAATGTGATCCTACATGATACATTTAAAGAAGGAAAAGTAACTGTAAATTTCATTCAGAATACCCCTTCCCTTTTCAAAATTAAACTACCACAAGACCGAACTACCAAAGTAACCCAGTATTTGGCTGAAGTGATCGTCAACGGCAATCCGGATGTAAAATATAAAGAAGAAAATAAAGTTTTCAGAAATCCGAAGGTGCCAAAATTCAACTTAGCCGCACCGCATCCCCAAGGCACAAAGGATCTGTTGACAGAAATGGGACCAGAGAAATTCTGTGAGTGGCTCAAAAATGATACTAAAATTCATTATACCGACACCACCATGCGTGATGCACACCAATCGCTGCTCGCCACTCGAATGCGGACTTTCGATATGATGAAAGTTGCTGAAAGTTTTGCCAAAAACCACCCGAATACGTTCAGCATGGAAGTTTGGGGCGGCGCGACATTTGATGTCTGTCTTCGTTTCTTACACGAAAGTCCATGGACACGTTTGCGCGAATTGCGAAAAGCAATCCCAAATATTTTGTTTCAGATGTTATTGCGTGGCAGTAATGGTGTGGGATATAAAGCCTATCCAGACAATCTTATAGAGAAATTCGTAGAAAAATCTTGGGAAAATGGCGTGGATATTTTTAGAATCTTTGATTCCCTCAACTGGGTCAAAGCCATGGAACCGAGCATTAATTTCGTAAGAAACAAAACAGGAGGTATTGCACAGGCTGCCATAAGTTATACTGGGAATGTTTTAGATGTCAACGAAACCAAATACACCCTAAAATATTATACCCAATTAGCGAAAGACCTTGAAAATGCAGGTGCCCACATGATCGCCATTAAGGATATGGCGGGACTATTAAAGCCCTATGCCGCAACGGAATTGGTGGGCGCACTAAAAGACACAGTCAAGCTGCCGGTTCATTTGCATACCCATGACACCTCATCTTTACAAACGGCAACATACCTTAAAGCCATTGAAGCCGGTGTAGATGTGGTGGATGTGGCCTTGGGTGGTTTGTCAGGATTGACCTCACAACCCAATTTCAATGGGATTGTTGAAATGATGAAGGGTCAACCAAGAGCCCACGACTTTGATATGAACACCTTAAATCAGTTCTCAAATTTCTGGGAAGACACCCGCGAACTTTATTATCCTTTCGAATCTGGATTAAAAGCTGGTACAGCCGAAGTTTTTCAACACGAAATTCCAGGTGGTCAGTATTCCAATTTGCGACCACAGGCCATTGCACTAGGATTGGGCGATCGATTTGACGAGGTCAAAAAAATGTATGCTCAGGTTAATGCCATGTTTGGCAACTTGATAAAAGTAACGCCAAGTTCTAAAGTAGTGGGTGATATGGCCATTTTTATGGTCACCAATAATCTCACCCCAGAGGATGTATTGGAACGCGGCTCGGAAATATCCTTCCCAGAATCCGTGATAAATTTCTTTAAAGGCGATTTAGGTCAACCGACCGGCGGGTTTCCAAAGAAATTACAAAAAATCATTTTAAGAAATCACAAAGCCTATACCGATAGACCTAATGCTCACTTAAAACCTATAGATTTTGATGTGGAATACGACGCTTTCAAAAAGAAGTTTCAGAAAGGATTTACCAGGGCTATTGAAATTGAAGATTTCTTATCCTATACCTTATATCCAAAAGTTTTTGAACAAGCGCACGAGAATTATAAGCTGTATGGTAATATAAGTTTAGTGCCTACCAAGAATTTCTTTTACGGCATGAAGCAACGTGAAGAAATCCTCATTGAACTGGAACCTGGAAAAACCATAATTGTCAGATTACTTTCGGTAGGTGTTCCCAATGAGGAAGGTGTCAGAATTGTTTTCTTTAAAGTAAACGGCGAAAACCGTTTGGTAGAGGTTTTGGACAGATCACTCAATATCAAAAAAGAAACCCATGAGAAAATTGATCCTGCTGATGCCAATCAAATTGGTGCGCCTTTACAAGGTTCACTATACAAAGTGTTGGTGAAAAGAGGTCAAAAGGTCAAAGAAAATGATCCATTATTTATCATTGAAGCCATGAAGATGGAAACTACAGTAACGGCATTTAAAGCAGGAAAAGTAAAATCTATCACCATTAAGGAAGGCACAATGGTGATGCAGGATGATTTGATTTTGACGGTGGAATGATTTTGGGGTTGATAATTCAATTCAATTGCCAACTACCATTTAAATACATATCTTGGAACCATGAAAAAACTACTTTTTATTTTATTGGCAGTACCGCTCCAATTATTGGCGCAGGAGGTGCCTGGATCTGTTCAATTTTGGGACACTCTTAAAAGTCACTGTGGTAAAGCTTATGAAGGCGAAATAATAGCTGGAGGCCAAGAAGGCGATGGTTTTACAGGAGAAAAATTGGTCATGCACGTTCGCAGTTGTGAAGACAATGTACTCAGAATTCCATTTTTTGTTGGTGATGACAAATCGCGTACTTGGGTATTGACCATGGGAGAAGATAACTTGATTCTCTTAAAGCACGATCACAGAAAGATGGATGGCACTGATGATGATGTCACCCAATACGGTGGACTGAGCCCAAATACAGGACGCTCAAATATTCAGTTTTTTCCAGCTGATCAGTTTACCGCCAATCTATTAGCCCATGCTGCACATAATGTATGGTGGATTACTGTAGATAAAAATTCATTCACTTATAATCTACGACGGATTGGTACAGACCGATTATTTTCAGTGAAATTTGACCTCACCAAGGAAGTAGAAACACCAAGTGCACCATGGGGAAGTGAAGATTAATCCCATTGTTTATCATTGATAACCAAAATAATACTAATATCTAAAAACCACTTCCAAAAAGATGTGGTTTTTTATTTGCCAACATTTGTAAATGAATAACATTATAATAATCTGACCTGTATTTAGACCAATTCAATTAGTTTACCTTTGCAATCAATCTCACAACTTCTTGAAAGCACTCCTTAAAACCATAGAATTATTCCTAAAAGGCTCCCATTTTCACAGAGGGCTCCGACTCACCTTTGCCGTAATAATTCCTTTGGCGGTCTTTTATTTCCTGGGTCATTTTGAATATGCTCCTGCCATTGTTATGGGTGCGTTTTTAAATGCGCCTGGTGATATTCCAGGAAGTCTAAAACGTAAGGTCAATGCGATTTTAATCAGTACCGCATTAACAATGCTGATTACAGCCACCATTTTATTTTGCAAACCTTACTTCCTACTCGTCATTGTGGCACTTGCCGTTTTTTCGTTTTTTGTCTCTTTTATTTCCGTATATGGGTTTAGGGGCTCGATGGTATCATTTTCAGGGCTATTAGCTATGGTTTTGGCTTTTGCGGTTGAAAAGGAAACGCCATTTGAAATTTTATCCCATGTTTTACTCATTGGTTGTGGGGGACTTTGGTATTTGCTCATATCTTTTTTATTCAGGAAACTATCACCTAAAAAAGATGAAATCCAATTTTTGTCTGATAGTATGACTTTTATTGGAGAGTATTTGATATTACGAGCACGCCTATTGACAAAAAAATCAGAACGTCAAGAACTCATACAACAAGCATTCGTACTGCAAAGCCAGATCAACGAAAAACATGAAACTTTAAGAGAATTACTTCTGTTTGAGCGCAAACGTTCAGGGCGTTCGCATTATGATGAAAAACATTTGTTGATCTTTATATCTTCGGTTAATATTTTTGAACTTATTGAGGCCAAACACTTAGATTATAACGAAATAGATCGACTTTTTAGTGATCGAAAACATCTTAAAGCCTTTAAGGACCTAAATAAAGTCATGGGTCGCCATTTAATGACTTTATCAGAATTACTTATCCAAAATGATAAAATTTCAGATAACGACACTCTAATTACTGCCCTGTCAAAAGCTAAAGAGGCAATATCAAAATATGTTGAGGATATCCAATTGCCAAAGGCTCGTGAAGGAGCATTAGCACTTCGGAATCTTTATGATTACCAAGAAAATATTTTTGATGAAATCAGTGCTATTCGTCGTATAATGGCCAATGTTAAAGATGCTTCAAAGGTATCCTTAAAACGCCAGAACACTAGTCAGTTTTTAACGCTTCAAGAGTATCGCCTGAACGTTATTGTACAGAATTTCAGTTGGAATTCTACTTTATTCAGGCATGCCCTACGATTTACAGTTGCTATCATATTTGCGTTTATGCTAGGAACTCTTTTCGACATCAGAAATACCTATTGGATTCTACTGACCATCATTGTGATTATGCGACCCAACTACGGCCTAACCAAAGAGCGCTCCAAAGACCGAATTATTGGGACACTTATTGGTGCCGCCATAGCTATTGGTATTGTACTACTGACTCAAAATGTCATCGTTTACGGGGTTTTAGCAATCATCTCTTTAACCCTGGCCTTTTCACTCGTACAACAAAATCTTAAATCTGCGGCGGCATTTATCACCATAAATATCATATTCGTGTATTCACTTATCAATCCTGATGCCTTTCAGGTGATTCAATACCGGGTGATTGACACTATCATTGGTGCTGGGATTGCCGTTATTGCCAATTACACTTTATGGCCAAGTTGGGAAGCCTTAAACCTAAAGAATGTACTTGTCGATGCTTTAAACAAGAACAGAAGATATCTTTTGGCTACCCAAGAATTATATTATGACAAGAATAAAAATGAACTCCCATATAAGTTGGCTCGGAAGGAAGCTTTTTTAGCTATAAGCAATTTGAATGCCGCTTTCCAAAGATTGACACAAGATCCAAAATCCAAACAAGTGGAATTTCAACTGATCTACGACATGGTCACCTTAAACCAAACCATGGTGTCGGCTATTGCGTCTATTGGCAGTTTTATTATCAACCATCAAACCACGCCAGCTTCCAAAGAATTTGATGCCATAGTTCGGAGAATAGCCAATACTCTTGAAGCCTCCTGCTCTATTTTAAAAAACGTTCAGGCCGATTGTGAAACAATCACAATCGATATTGAAAAAGCCCAGGAGAAATTAATGGAAACCTATCGTAGTCTATCTAGAATGCGCGACGAGAACATTCAAAATGGTCATACAGAAATCGACACTGAAACACTCCACAATCTTCAAGAAGCATACTTAATTTCCAATCAATTAATCTGGCTAAAGACGCTTTCAGAAAATCTTAGAAAAGCAACTTCAAAATATCAAGAGGTTCTGTAGCCATTGAAGTTCTTCAGATAATATAGAAGAGCGTGGCTTAACAATCAAAAAACCACTTCATTAATAGAAGTGGCTTTTCATAGTTATATATATTTACATCAGATGAAAAACAACAACCAGTTTTGTTGGCGTCTTTCAACATATAGCTTTAATACTAATTTTCGTATGCAGCTACACCTTCTTTCAACCATGCAAGATATTCCTGCGCATCCGGTGTGTAGCCAACAGGATCATTAAGATTTTCTTCGTCATGCCCTATTAATGCGTAAAATGGCTGGGTGTTTGTTTTAAACTTTATGGTCTGGAACTCACTCCATTTCTGTCCAATGTATTTTAATTGTTTACCTGGTCGGAGTTGTGATTCCACGATTTCATCGTCTTCAAGCTTTCGTTTGTCATCAACATATAATGAAATCAGGACGACTTCATTTTTAAGCATATTGAGGACTTGGTCATTTGGCCAAACATTCTGCTCCATCTTTCTACAGTTGACACAAGCCCATCCGGTAAAGTCCAACATCACTGGCTTGCCAACTTCTTTGGCATAGGCCATGCCTTTATCGTAATCATTGAAGGCCAATATTTGGTGCGGTGCCAATAAATGGCCACCGTCAGGAAGCACTTGAGCTTCGCCTGCACTAAATCCGCCCCCGGTTTTGGAATTACCCACACCATAAGGCGATTCAGAATAATCCAACGGCGGAGGGAACGCACTGATCAAATTAAGTGGTGCACCCCATAGTCCTGGTATCATATAAATAGTAAAACTCAACACCAACAGGCCAAGGCTTAAACGTCCCACTGAAATATGCGTCAACGGAGAATCATGTGGCAATCTGATCTTTCCAAACAGATAAAACGCCAAAGCACCAAAAATAGCAATCCAGATAGCGATGAATACTTCACGCTCCAAGAAATGCAACTGCAACACCAGATCTGCCTGGGAAAGGAATTTAAAAGCAAATGCCAATTCCAAGAATCCTAAAACCACTTTAACTGTATTCAACCAGCCACCAGATTTAGGTAGTGAATTTAACCATCCCGGGAACGCTGCAAACAAGCCAAATGGCAAGGCCAAAGCAATGGAGAAACCTAACATTCCAATCATAGGTGCCAATCCGCCTTTGGTGGCTGAAAGGACGATAATATTACCAACAAATGGTCCTGTACAAGAAAAGGAGACAATGGCAAGGGCCAAAGCCATAAAGAATATACCTGTATAGCCTCCTTTACCAGCTTTACTGTCAATTTTATTTGCCCAGGATTGAGGTAGCATTATTTCAAAAGCACCTAAAAAGGACACTGCGAATATCACGAGAATAATAAAGAACAATAGGTTGAAGGTCACACTCGTTGAGAACTCATTAATAGCACTCGCACCAAAGATGGCTACAACGCCCGTACCTAAAATAACATAGATGACAACGATACAAATGCCGTATATAATGGCGTTCTTTATTCCCTCAGCCTTGTTCTGACTTTGTTTGGTAAAGAAGCTGACCGTCATAGGTATCAATGGGAAAACGCATGGGGTAAACAAGGCGATAAGCCCAGCGCCCATTCCAAGAATGAAAATCGTCCACAGACCACTGTTCTCTGCTTCTTTCTCCTCTTCTTCAGTAATAACAACCTCTTCATCGCTATCCACCTTTACCGGTTCCTGAAAATTGATAGTGCTTTCTTCTTCAGAGACAACAGAATCTGTACCTGTAAATCCTTTAGCTTTCGTCAAATCAAAATCCAAGTCGATATAAGCGGGAGGCAAACATCGCATATCATCACAGACCATGAATTCTACTTCACCCTTAACTATCGATAACTCTTTGTTAAGGATATTGATGCGTTGCCTGAATTCAGCCGAATCATCAAAATATTTGATGCGCATATTAAATACGGGGTCATTAACGGTACGCCCCTCTTCTTCGGTGGTATTACCTATAAGTTCAACATCTTTACCAGTGTCGTACATGAACGTTGTTGGAATTGGGCCGTCCTCAGGAACCTCTTGTGAATACAAGTGCCAGCCTCTGTCAATAGTGGCTGTTGAAATTAAATCATATTCTGTGTCGGAGATTTTCTCAACTGAAGTAGACCATTTTACGGGATCCAAAACTTGAGCTTTTGCTGTTGTCCAGGTTAAGGAAACCAATAAAAAGTAAAGAAAGATAGTTCTCATAGGGTAGTATTAGCTAGGATTATGAATATTTAAAACAGAAGAAACATGAAATATAACTTCTCTATCAAGAAGACGTTGCAAATGCAGAATGCCCTTATAATAAAATGTTAAAAATTTTAATACTTATAAAATTCAAGGTGCAAAGGTAATTAAAAGAAGTAGGAAGGTGCAACTCTACTCATCGATCTATAGGTTTTTAACAACAGTTTAAGAAGTGGTTTATTATATAAGAAAATTAATAGTCCTAATTAATAAAAACTTACTTTTCAAAACCACCCTGTTTTAATAATCCACAAAAACTGCAATTAAATATTTAATTCATTAAACAAATCAATCAATTTATCATCTGAAGGTCTTGGTGCATTAGCTGTGACAATATTGCCATCGGGGTCCAACAAAATGAAACGTGGAATACCCATGATTAAATAATCTCGCACAAACTTTGACTCCCAAGCATTATCTGCTAATACTTGAATGCCACCCAAATTCTCATCCACAATCATTTTTTTCCACTTTCCATGATCAGATTGTTTGTCAATCGATACGCTTAAGAACTCAATGTTCTTGCCATGATACTCCTTTTCAACTCTCTTTAAGGAAGGAATTTCTTTTATACATGGCCCACACCAAGTTGCCCAAACATCTACATAAATATATTTCCCTTTTAAATCTTCTAAAGAAGTTTTACTTCCGTCATTGTTTTCATAATCAAAAAACTTTGGAGATGGCATTCCTTTGGCTACGGTTCTAAGTTTATGATAACTCTCTGTAATAATCTCATTATTTTTTATATCAGTAGAAGCCTTTATGTAGACCTCATAATAATCCTCCAAATTAGCAGTATATGAGATTCCATTTTTAGCTTCATCAAACAACAGCTTGTTTTTTATCTCCTGATTTGGAGATTCGGAAACAACCTTTAAATACGCCACATCTTCTTCAAGATTCTCTGAGTCTGAAATGTTTTTGGCAGTCTCTCTAAAATGGCTTGACACAAGACGTCTGTATGAACTTGAGAAATTAAAATCTTCAGAATTATTGTAATCAAATCCTGTCATTTCTGGCAAAAAATCAGCAGAAACCTTAAAATCAGGCACTTTAATAACATAGCTATGAGACCTTTCATATCCCAATAACTTTGCAACAAATTCATGTCCAATGTTTCGAATTTCTTTCTTTTTGAAATCATCGGAAATATTCATTTGGTCATCAATGAAATGTTCCATACTCGTTTTGATATCATTAGCCTTCTTCTTAAACTCAACTTCATCCAGACTATAGAATTCCTCAAAACTTCCCATCAATTCTCTTTCTCTCTTAATTTTTTCTTGCAAATAAGTATTGACAGCAGCTCCTTTTCCAGAAAAGTTTAGAGTGTTTTTAAAATCTTTTGTGTCAAAGGTGATGTTTAAATGTGATGCTGGTTCAAGATGGACCCTCATAAAAATTTTACCGTATGTAACTAAATATGATCCTGTGCTAATCTTTAGAGTATCTAAAAACTTACCAGATTCAGATACCGCAATAGTGTCTCTCTCACTGTTATCATGATTTGCCAATATGATTTTATCATCTATTATATTTGTGATCTCACCTGAAAACACAGTAAAGTCGTTAGGCATTTCATTTCTACAAGACAGAGTTATAGTCGCTATTGTTAAAACAATTAATAGTCTTTTCATTTAATTCTTGATTTTTGATTATTTAATTCGCTTTTTTTATGGCTTCTAAATTTTCCATAGCACGGTTCTTAACCTTACTACTAATAGTATCTGCCATTTTAACAGCGATTTCTCCCAACTCAATTGCTTTTTCTTTCTCACCAATGGCGCTCAATATTTGTGCATAGGTCCCTACGGTGCCATAATTATCAGGATCTATTTTATAAGCCTTATCAATAATATAAGCAGCTTGTTTTAAAATGGCCATGTTTTTTTGATCTTCACGAGCGGCAGAGCGTGCAATAAACGCAATAGTTTCTGGGTCATCCTGCAAATAATTATCTAAATAATAATTCGTGGTATTGATAAATTCTTCAGCATTATCAGTATTTGCGTAATAGGAAGAATGTATAATTGCAACATCACGAGGTGTCTCAGACAATTTCTTTAAGGAATCCAATTGCTCAAAAAACAGCTTTTCATCTGTATTTTTAGAGGTACGGTATATATTTCTGGTCAGTGCTCGTTTGTATACTTTATTAACCACATTAATTCCAATCAAATCTATATAATGCTGTTTATTGTCATCTAAAAACTTGAAAAGCTTATGAGTATCATCATAAACAAAGGCCTCAATAAGTCGCCAACCCAAAACCGACTTCAGCCAACTATCATCAACGTTGGTAAGTAATTTGTCATAAACTTGATTTGTTTTTGAGTCTCTGATTTGGTTTAACGCCATCAAATAATCCAACATTTCTTCATTAGTCATAACACCCTCTTCATATTTTTCAGAAAGTGAGCCTAATGCTTTTGAAGGATCTATGGCATTCTTACCTTCGTTAATAAATTCTTCCGCACTCATTTTAGAGGTGGCTTTATGAACCAATTCTCCTTTACTATTGATAAAAAGATACGTTGGATAAGATTGGACACCGAATCTCTTGCCCAGTTTAGGACCTTCACCCTTTTCCATATCTATTTTAGCATTGATGAAAGATTTATTATAAAACTCATAAACATCTTGTTTCACAAAAATATTTTTATCCATCCACTTACAAGGGGCACACCAAGAAGTGTAACAATCAATGAAAATTAATTTATTTTCTTTAGCAGCCATGTCTAAAAGACTTTCAAAATTTGATTCCCGAAAATCAATTTCTCCGAAACTCTCTATTTTTTCATTTACTTCAGACGGCTTATCCTTACATGAGAATAACGCTAAACTTAAAATTACTAATACGATTACATTTTTCATTAGTAGTCAGGGTTTTGAACAATTTGGCCATTGGACAAGTCGACAGATTGCATAGGTATTGGTAAAATAAGTTTTGAATCTGATGAAATGGTTTTAAAATTACTGATATCAAGATCTCCTTCTTTATGGAACCGCACCAAATCAAACCAATCTTCACCACTTTCAGCACCCAATTCATAAATCTTTTCGTTACGAATAATCTCTATGAGTTCAGATTTATCGGTAGTCGTAACCAGCGGGTTTTCACTACGTTCCCTAATCTCATTAAGAGCATCTAATGCGGCATCTACATCATCATTACCTCTTAAAACTGCTTCGGCATAAATTAAATAGACTTCGTCTAAACGAAGGAAATACTCTGTATCAGCGGTTAAAGGAACCCCATTATAGGTAGAGTTATTAAACTTTGCGTTCCGTGCAGCTCCTGAAGTGGTGTAAGCGATTGCAGCGTCCTTTCTCGCATCACCATCCATAAAGTCAACATAATAATCTGAAGGCAAATAATAAGCTCGAAATATAAATGCCTTATTATTACGGTCATTTTGATTATCAAAAGGTGTTTGAAAGAGTACCTCTTTAGTGTCAATGATTTTTTTTATAAAAATATCGGCAAAAGTATCTTCAAGTGTTCTTTGCTCTAAATCTATTACTTCTAAAGCTGCTTGTGCGGCTTGTACATATTCTTTTTTATACAATAACACCTTACTCTTTAATCCTTTCGCAAATATTTTTGAGGTGTAAAATGTATCTGAAAAGTCAGGCGCATTTTGAATGGCATATTCCAAATCGGCCAAAATCAAGTCATATACTTCTGACACTGTAGCTCGTGGCTGAACTGTAGCATCTTTAATTGGCTGTTCTTTCAAGACGATACCATATTCAGAATTGATATCATAAAATTGTCCCCAAAGACGCAACAAATAAAAATGAGACAAGGCCCTCAAAGCTCTTGCTTCTCCAATGATTTCTTTTTTTCTTGTTTCATCAGCCTCTAGTAACTCCGTTTTAGTGATTACATGATTAGCATTATTGATCAAAAAATACATTTTAGCATAAATAATTTCTGCATAAAAATTATCAGGAGACACATCGTTATTAAAAAACGCATGTTCAGAACTTCCAGCAAACGACCCAGGTTTCATGGTAACACCCATCAAGGAAGTCAATCCAGGAGCGTATCCTGTAAACTCTAGACTCTTTAGAATTCCATATGTACCATATAAAACGGTTTGAGCTTGATCTAAATTTGTAATCACCTTGTCTTCAGAAACCTGGTATACTGGCTCTACATCTGTAACATCTGTTAAGTTACAGGAGGTGTTAACTAAAAGCGCTAAGACGAGAATAGCGTATGTATATATTTTAAATAGTTTCATAATATTATAAGTTTAAGTTTAATCCTAATGTAAAAGTTCTAACGGATGGATAGCTTGCGCTGTCATACCCTTGGCTGAAATTACTGGCAGCGTTATAGTTTACCTCTGGGTCTAAGCCGCTGTATTTTGTAATTACAAATACATTGCTTGCCGATAAAGAGACACTAGCACGTTGTATAAATAACTTTTTTAATATATCTGGATTAAATTTATAAGTGATATTTAAGTTTTTCAATTTAATAAAGGAGGCATCTTCAATGAAAAAATCAGAATCTCTTCTATTGTTGTTTGGATCGCCAGAAACTAATCGAGGTATATCCACATTCGGATTTTGTGATGTCCATGCCCCAAGAATTTCCTTAGAATAATTGTTATTGTAATTACTAAAGATCAACAGATCCTTCTTATTGCTGTTGTACAAATAATTACCAACACTATAATTAAATAAGGCTGAGACTTCAAAATTCCCAAATCTGAAGATGTTATTGAATCCACCAAAGAAGTCTGGTTCTGCGTTTCCAATAATATCTCTATCATCTCCACCTATATAACCGTCATTATTAACATCAACATACATAAAATCTCCAGGAGCTGTATTATTTGATTGATAAACACCATTAGGAGATGCGGCATTTAGTGCGTCTATTTCTTCTTGGTTCTGAAAAATTTTAGCTACTCTATACCCTTCGAAATAACTAATAGATTCTCCTTCAATCAAATTCCTGTAATAACCTCCATTCAATTTTAACACTTTACTCTTAATGGTGGTCATATTAAACTCAGAAGTCCATTGAAATCTCTCTGTAGCAATAACATCCACGCCAATCTGAAATTCAAAACCTTTATTCAAGAAATCTCCAATATTCGAATATTGGCTTGTTCCTCCTGTTTCGAGAATGACATCTCGCAGTAAAATCTGATCGGAAGTATTTTTATTAAAGTAACCAACGCTACCATTGATTCTTCTATCCCACATTGAGAAATCCAAAGCGATATCCAATTGGTCAGTGGTTTCCCATTTAATGTCTGGATTAGGAATGGTATTGGATATAACCCCATTGTTGTTATTGTAATAACTTCCCGCTTCAAAGAATGTTGCATACTGAAAATCTGAAAAATTGGCAGATCCCGTTTTCCCATAAGACGTTCTTAATTTTAAATCATCTATAAAATCGACATTGAAAAATTTCTCCTTAGAAATTCGCCATGCTATAGCTCCCGATGGGAAATAGCCCCACTGGTTTTTAGGTCCAAACTTTGTTGAATTATCTGCTCTTCCTGTGAATGTTAGGTAATATTTATTATCAAAGTTATAATTAGCTCTTAAAAAGTAGGAAGCCAGTCCGCTAATAGTCCCACCACTAGTTAAGTTCAAACTAGATGCTGCTCCAGGCGTCACCATCACATCATCATCAGGAAAATCGGTGGCTCTTATACTCGTATATTCACTACTATTTTCTGTGAAAGAAACTCCTGCCACAGTATTGATATCATGTCTGTTAAAAGATTTACTAAAAGTCAAAGTATTATCCCAGATTCTTGAAGAGTAACCAGAGTTTGATTGATTTAAAGTCCCTTTTCTGTTATTTCTTAACTCAAATGGATCATAACTTGGCGTATATCTAAAGCTTTCATTATCTCCCTTTGTGTAAGAATAAGTGGACTTGAACTGTAATCCTTTAGTAAGTTCATATTCAGCAAACAAGGAAAGGATCAAATTTTTACTATCTACATAAGATGGATACCTCACTTTAGCGTAAGGGTTAGACTGAAAGTTGGCGGGATCATTTGCATAACTGCCATCTTCTTCAAAAATTGGAATGTCCGGTCTATATTTTATGATTTGGTAATAAAATGTGGTATTACTTCCTTTATTATTGGAGTCACTATAGTTAAAATTGACGCCTACTCTTAACTTATCAGATAAACTCGTTTCAAGTTTTGCTCTTAAATTGTTCCTTTTGTAATTGGTGCCGTATATAACACCCTTCTGGTCTGTAACGCCTGCCGAAAGGGAATAAAGTGAAGATCCATTAAGTGACCCTCCATTAGCGTTTAAATAATAGTTAGTATTAATTGCTGTTTGATCTGTTTGCTCTTGCCAGTTGGTATTCACTTCTCTACCAAATGGATAAAGCTCATCATCATTAGGAATTGTCGCTCCTGCATTTCCATATGCCTCTTCAACAACGCTATGATATTGGTTCGCATCAAGCATGGAATAATCATTGGTAAAGCTTGATATGGATGTGGTAGAACTTAAACTAATATTTGGGACCGAAGAATAACTTCCCTTTTTAGTAGTTATGATAACTACTCCATTAGCACCTCTTGATCCATATATAGCGGTTGCGGATGCGTCTTTTAAAATATCAATACTCTCAATATCCATCGGGTTGATCGATGAAAGTGGCGACAAAGTACTTGAGAAATTTTGAGCATAAAAATCGTTGCCCTGCCCTTGACCAATTTCCATTGGTAAACCGTCAATAACATACAAAGGTTCGTTGTTACCAAAAACTGAAGTTATACCACGAATTCTTATAGAGGCATTTGACCCAGGTGCTCCTGACGCAGTTACTACATGAACTCCAGAAGCCCTCCCGACCAATGCGTTATCAACACTTATTGGATTAGTTTTATTCATTTCAGCAACATTAACTTTAGTAACTGAACCCGTAATATCACTTCGCTTTTGAGAACCGTAACCTACTAAAACAACCTCTTCCAAAGACTCAGAATCTACCGTAAGAACTATATTTATTATTAAATCATCTCCAACTGGAATTTCAACTGGCATCATGCCAACGTAGCTAAACTTTAAAACCTCTCCTTTTGAGGCCTTTATTGAGTACCTCCCATCTATGTCAGTGGCGACACCATTAGCGGATCCCTTAACCAACACTGTAACACCACCCAAGGGCATACCGTTTTCATCCTTGACCTGACCAGTTACAACAGACTGTTGTTTTTTCTTTTTGATAATAATCTCATTGGTTCCAGTTAGGATAACTTCATAATTGTTGTTTCCTAAACTAAGTTCAAGAAGTTTATTTGCTGTAATTACTCCTTTTTCCAAAGTAACCTTAGGCGCATTCTTAAACATATCCTCCTGATATATAAATGTATATTGGGTTTGCGTCCTTATCAGGTCAAAAACTTGGTCAATGGACAATACTTTATTCTGGTCAATACTAATTTTAGCATCCTGTGATAAAATTGTCGTTGATGTCAAACTAAATACTGAAGTACAAAATAAAAGGATAAATGTTTTCATGATACATTTTAGAATAGCTTTCCGAGGATAGAAAAGCGTGTTGGTAAACTTAATTTCCATAAATTTGTGTTTTAGTTAGTTAAATTTTTAATTAATTAAATACTCAAAAGGGATTAAGTGCATTACTGTGAGAGGTCGTGACTTGTCCCTTTATTTTTTTACTCGATAGTTACTTTCATATTTTCTATTTTGAATTGATTTATAAATCCAGTATTTTGAATGGTTGTAAGAATCTTTTCAAGATCCTGATGTTTACTCAAGACACCGTTAAATTTTATATTTTTTGTCTCTCTATCCTTAAATGTAACTTCAACATCATACCATCTTGATAACACTGTCATGATATCTTTTAAGGCTAAATTCTTGAAACTGAACATTCCATTTATCCATGAAGTTTCACCGTAAACATCAACTGATGAAACCACCAAAGTGCTATCCATTTCATTTAACACAGCTTGCTGTCCTGGTTTAAGCTTCAATCCCTCTTGATTTTCAGCAGCTACCATAACCATGCCTTCTACCAATGTCGTATAAGTCAAGTCTTCATCTCGATAAGCTTTAACATTAAATTCAGTCCCGAGTACTTCAACATGCTGTCCTTTGGAAGCGACACTAAATGTTGAACCATTATGAAGTTTACTTGGTGATACATCAAAGTAAGCCTCGCCATAAACTAACTCAACATTGCGAGGCTGTCCTTTAATAAAACTTACAGGGTATTTTAACTGTGTTTCTGAATTTAACCAAACTTGAGTGCCATCAGATAGTTTCACGAAAAACTGACCACCTCTAGGAATTGTCAAATAATTGTATGTTATTTTGCTTTCAACATTTTCTTGCTCATCACCTTCATATATCACACTTTCACCGTCGCTACGTACATTATCATCATCATAGTTCTTACCCTTCTCCAAAGCAATTACAGTACCATCTTCCAGTGTCAATATAGCTTTATCGGTACCAATCTTTATAGCCTCCTCGGAAACAATTTTGGATTGTGTTTCAATTTCAACTTTATCAAATTGGTTAAAGAATCCAATAGCCAAAAAGACAAGAACAGATGCCGCAATAGCATATGCCAAATACGATTTAAACGGATAGGTGTTTCTGTTTGAAGTTTTGTCCTCAATTTGGGTGAGGATATCTTTCCAAATTTTGTCTTGACTCTTCTTAACATCCTGTAGATTGTTGTCAGATCGAACGGTATACCCATCTTGATAGGAGTCAAGAAAAGTTTCTAATAATTCTAATTCTTCAGGAGAACATTGATTATTTATATATTTATCAAAAAGCTCTTTCGCTTGTTTTAAATTCATTGAAATAAAAATTAAAATCGATTGATTTATTATATGTACCCAAATGAACACATTGGTACACGTCAGATATTGGATTTTATCGTAAAAAAATATAAAATCACCCTTATGCAACTGATTACAAGCGCTTTAATCCATAAAAAAAAAAAAAAAAACAAGTTTAGAAGTGGTGCTTAAAGAATACTATGAAAAAGAAGAATAGTTCTTCTCTATGAAGATTCGTCCTAATTGTGATTAAGGCTTTGGAGATTTGATTTTTTACGGCCTGAATGGATACATTCAAGGTTTCAGCTATCTCCTTATTAGATTTGTGATCATAGCGACTCAATTCAAATATTTCCTTACAACGCGGCGGTAATTGATTAACAACATCTTTAATGGCAGACTCTAATTCGTCATATTCCATTTTTTTTGCAGCATTCATGGAGACATCAACAATATTTAGACGAGTTAAATCCTCATTTGAAAACTTATGATCTCTGAAATAATTAAACACCTGAAATTTAACGGCGCGGAAGAGATAAGCCTCTACATTTTGAATAGAATTGGACTTTCTTTTTGACCAGAAATCGATAAAAATATTCTGCACCAAGTCTTCACAAACATCTCTCTTTTTCAATATATTCAAGGCATACACAAGCATCTTGCTAGCGTGTCTCTGATAGAGCTCTTCAAAAGCTTTTATATCATCAACAGCTATTCGTTTCAACAGTTCATGATTGGTATAGGACGTAAACATGTTTTTGAACAAAGGATAGAGGCCTAAAAGTATAAAAAATAATCAAAACCGAAGAAAATAAGCTAAAAAAGACCAAGGCTTTCACTATTTAATTCAAAGACAAACTACCCGCTAGTTGCTTCAAGGTGATTTCAGACAGTTTAGCCTGGTAAATGGCGTTGCTCAAACGCAAGGTGGCTTGGATATAATTGAGTTGTGCTGTTCTGAATTCTATAGTTGGGATAGTTCCTATTTTATATTTCGCTAAAGTGATATCAAGATTTTCTTTAGCAATATTTTCATTCTTGGTCTCAAGTTCAATCAGGCTCAAATTGGTCTGGTAGGTTTGGAATGCGGTATGTAATTGCGTTTTTATAGTCTGTGTCAGCCGTGCAATGGCAATGGTTGAATTTTCAATTTGAAGCTTCGCTATTTTTTCATTTCTATTTTGATTGGAGCCGTTAAAAATATCGATACTGGCAGAAAATCCGTAGTTCCAGCCATGCGCATTATTTTTTGTGGTGAAACCCAAACTTGATTCTGAATCGCTGAAATTATAACCTGTATTGGCTGAAATTCTGGGATAGCGATTGCCCTTAACCTGTTTGAGTTCCAATTCAGAAATTCGTTTATTGATCAATTGTGCCTGCAATTCCGGATTTTGGGTCGTTGCCAAATCTTCCAATTCAGAAAGTTGCAAGTCACTCGCTATTAGAACCTCATCCCTCACCTTAAATTTGGTTTCTGGGTCTCGTCCCATCAATTCGTTCAACCTAATTTTTGTATTCGCATAAGCTTCACTTTGCCGAATATACAGTGTTTTATCTGTATTGAGATCCACCTGTGCATTTAACACTTCCAGCTTAGAAGCCTTTCCAATATTAAATCGGTTATCGGCAAGTTCTAAGCGCTGTCGTGAGATTACCAGAGTACTGTCTAAAGCGGTCAATTGCTGCTGGTGCTGGACCAAATCATAATAAGTAACCATCACATCACTTACCCGATTCAATAAAGTACTTTGCAATTCTGCTTTTCCTAATTTTTCAAGTTCTTTCAGTTGGTCATAACGTGCAAACATGCCAAAGCCATCAAAAATAGTCCAGTCCAGTCCAACGCC
This sequence comes from Gelidibacter maritimus, assembly GCF_014062315.1. Classification (GTDB taxonomy): domain Bacteria; phylum Bacteroidota; class Bacteroidia; order Flavobacteriales; family Flavobacteriaceae; genus Gelidibacter; species Gelidibacter maritimus. Next base: position 41,776 of record NZ_JACGLT010000006.1, on the reverse strand, counting down.
ATAATTAAGACTGTTATTTTTGGCATTATCCAATTCAATGACATCACCATTTGAACGTGTTTGCGAAATATTTTGTGTACTGTTATTAGTAGTGGCCTGGGCAAACACCCGCGGGAGCATTCCAGCAAATCCGGGACTGACACCAAGAGAATCTGTTATCAAATTGTTTTTTGCCAACCGTATCTCATAGTTATTATCCAAGGTAATTTCAATGGCTTCTTCGAGCGTCAACAATTCTTGAGCTTTCGCTGGTATGGCAACCAATCCCATTCCTATAGCGAGATGTATAGACCAGAGCTTAAACCTTTTCATAACTATCAATTTTATCAAATTCTGGATGGTGTTTTTTCTCTCGGGACCACATCATATAAATGGCAGGGATGACGAACAAGGTTAAAACAAGTGAAAACATGGTCCCTCCAATAATCACTACGCCCATCCCGATACGACTTGTAGATGCTGCACCCAGGGACAATGCAATTGGCAAGGCTCCAAGGGCAATGGTTAAACTGGTCATTAAAATAGGTCGCAATCGCGCTTCAGAAGCTGTTAGGATGGCTTTGTGTTTTTCAATCCCTTCGTCTCGAAGTTGATTGGCAAATTCCACAATCAAGATCCCGTTTTTCGTCACCAACCCAATTAACATAATGGTTCCAATCTGGCTAAAGATATTCCAAGTCTGTCCAAATAACCATAACGAAAATAGAGCTCCCGCAACAGCCATTGGCACGGTTAAGATGATCACAAACGGATCTATAAAACTTTCAAATTGAGCTGCAAGAATCAAAAATATGAGCAATAATGCCAACCCGAAAGCAAATAGGGTGTTGGAGCTGCTTTCGACAAAATCACGGGATTCACCACCTAAATCGGTCGTAAAAGAATCATCCAAAACTTTCGCCCTTATAGATTCCATGGCTTCAATACCGTCACCAATACTCATTCCCGGAGCTAAACTTGCCGATACTGTGGCCGACATATATCGGTTATTATGATATAGCTGTGGTGGACTACTATGCTCGGCAGTGGTCACCAAATTATCCATTTGAATCAATTCGCCCTTATCGTTTTTAACAAACATCGACTTTAAGTCCATTGGTTTATTACGATCTTTTTTATCAAATTGCCCAATCACCTGATACTGCTTCCCATTCATCATGAAATATCCAAAACGCTGCCCACTTAAAGACAATTGCAAGGTCTGAGCAACATCCAGAACGGACACTCCCAAACTTTTTGCCTTTTCGCGATCAATGGTAACGTAGATTTCAGGTTTATTGAATTTCAGATTCACATCCGTATTGGCAAAAACAGGATTGACCTCTGCTTCTTCCATAAACTCAGGAATCTTTTCTTTTAGCTTTTCAAAATTTGGTGCTTGAATGATATATTGGATAGGCATTCCTCCCCTTCTATTGACGGCAATAGTTGGTGTTTCGGAAACACTTGAACGCGCATTTTCAAAGTTTCGGGTCCATCGGGTCAAATTCTCAGCGATTTCCTTTTGCGAACGATCGCGCTCACTCGGATCTACCAAGGAAATGATGGCTCGGCCACTATTTACTGAAGACGATCCCCAACCTGGAGAAGTGATGATCAAACTTACCTTTTTTTCTGGAATGGAATCATTGATAAGATCGGTCATTTCATTCATAAACCGATCCATATAATCATAAGAGGCGCCCTCTGGAGCGGTAACACTGACCCGTAAGTAGCTCCTATCATCATAAGGTGCGGTTTCTTTTTGAAGTAGGCTATAGAACAAGCCAATCATCACAATACAAATTGCCAAAATAGGAAAACTCCACCATTTGTTTTTCATGAATTTCCCTAAGGTACTTGCATAAACGGCATTCATCTTCACGAAGTAACGCTCCGTGAAATTGTAAAACCTGGAACGCTTTTGCTTACCTGGTTTTATCATATAGGCATTCAACATTGGTGTTAATGATAGGGACACAAAGGCCGAAATCATTACTGCGGCACCAATGACTACACCAAACTCTCTAAATAAGCGACCCACAAATCCTTCCAAGAAAATAACCGGGAGGAATACTGCGGCCAAGGTTACCGAAATGGAAATTACGGCAAAGAAAATCTCGTTGGACCCTTTGATGGCAGCTTCAATGGGCGACATGCCTTCTTCAATCTTTTTATAGATATTTTCGGTGACCACAATACCGTCATCCACCACCAATCCCGTTGCGAGAACAATTGCAAGAAGCGTTAAAACGTTGATGGAAAATCCGAGCATCCACATGATAAAGAATGTGGAAATTAAAGAAACGGGTATATCAATAAGCGGACGAAGTGCCATGGACCAGTTTCTAAAAAAGAAATAAATAACCAAGATTACTAAAACAATGGAAATAGCCAAGGTCTCTACCACCTCGGTAATGGCACGTTTTACAAAAAGCGTATTGTCTATAACAACGTTCAGTTTAAAATCTTCCGGAAGATCTTCCTTAAGTTTCTCAAACTCCTCATAAAAATCATCGGCAATGGCTACATAGTTTGCTCCAGGTTGTGGCACGATTGCCAAGGCAACCATAGGCTGCCCAGAATCGCTCAACTTGGTTTCCATATTTTCCGCTTCCAAGGTGGCATTACCCACGTCACTGAATCGGACCACTTTTCCACCTTCCGATGTAATTATGATATCATTGAATTCTTCTTCGGTAGAAAGGTTTCCAATCGTCTTTACGGTCAATTCAGTATTGGCTCCAGTGAGTTTTCCGGAAGGCAATTCGACATTTTGAGACAATAAGGCTTGTCTCACTTCAGAAACTGTCACGCCATAAGACGCCAATTTAATCGGGTCAATCCATAGCCGCATCGCATAACGGCGCTGTCCCCAAATTTGCACGCTACTGACTCCGGGAATGGTCTGTAAACGTTGCGCCAGAACATTGTCAGCATAGTCTGTCAGCTCTAAAATGTTCCGGTTATCACTCTGAACGGTCATAGAAATGATGGCCTGCGAGTCGGCATCAGCTTTTGAAACCACCGGTGCTGCGTCAATATCCTGAGGCAAACTCCTGATGGCTTGAGAAACCTTGTCGCGAACGTCATTGGCAGCTTCCTCAAGGTCTTTGTCGAGATTAAATTCAATACTAATCCTACTGCTCCCTTGATTACTAGAAGAGGTTATATTTCTAATACCATCAATCCCGTTAATGGATTTCTCGAGTGGCTCTGTAATTTGGGATTCGATAATATCAGCATTGGCACCCGCATAACTGGTGCTGACCGATATCTGTGCAGGGTCAATAGATGGAAACTCTCGGACACCAAGATAGGTAAAGCCAATAATACCGAAGAGCATGATGACCAAATTCATCACAATGGCCAGTACGGGACGTTTAATACTTAAGGTGGATAAACTCATCTGTTAGCTAATTCTTTAAATTGACTTGAACAGGAGTTCCATTTCTGAGTGACATGACCCCAGAAGTTAAAATGGTATCCCCTTCCTTAATTCCAGATAGTACGCGCACAGATTTATCTGTTCTAACGCCCGTTTCAACCTCTACTTCTTTGGCTTTTCCGTTTTCTACCACAAATATCTTTTTTCCGTTCTGTATAGGAATCAGTGCTTCTGTTGGGACAAGTAAAGCATCATCGACTGTTGTAAGAGGTAAGGTCACATTGGAAAAGGTACCTGGGTACAATTTACCTTCCTTGTTTTCGGCGATAGCTCTCATTTTCAAAGTTCTTGTGGCAATATCAACCTGTGGTTCTATGGCGTATATTTTGGCCGTGTGTTCTTCTTTGGAATTGGATGTTGTAAATGTCAAGACAGTGCCCACTTCCATTCGGGAAACATACTTTTCGGGTACGGCAAAGGTGAGTTTTAATTGACTTGTATTGACCAAATTGGCAATTGGCGTTGTAGGTGTTACGTAGGTTCCTTTTGAAATGGAGCGTAAACCGATAGTTCCTGAAAAGGGTGCACGGACGGTTGTTTTTGACAGTTGCGCCGCAATCAAATCGGATTGAGCCCTTGCAGATTCAAAATCGGCGTTGGACACATCAAACTCCTCCTGACTTATGGCTTGTTTCTCTAATAAAAGTTTGGCTCTTCTTTGATTTTCAGAAGCCAACTGTTGCGCCGTTTTCACTTGCGATAGTTGGGCACGAAGTTCAATGTCATTGACTTTAAACAGAACTTGTCCTTTTGAAACTTTTTTCCCTTCTTGAAAATTGATGCTTTCTACAATTCCGGAAATTTCACTTCGTATTTCAATTTCCTCATTGGCTTCCAAGGTGCCGGATAGTGTGAGATTTTCAGCAAATTTCTCAGCTTTGAGGACTTGACCTTCCACGCCCATAATGTTAGCTGTCGCTTGTGCCTTTTTAGGACTACTGGCTTTTGAATTGGCACTTATTCTATAAGCGATTAATGCGATTAGTCCACAAATAATAATCGTGAGAATAATGTATCTTTTTTTCATTAAAAGATGGGTTATGTTAGTTGACGCTAGTTCATGGTTTCACAAATCTAATTTTTTAAATCAACAAGTGGTAAAACATCGGTTATTTTAACAAATTTTAAGGAAATTGTTGGAAAGTAAAGTTTTAATTGAGAATTCTAACCTTTACTATCCCACAAAAATTGTTACAACTTTCCTTAGGATTTGCCTATATGCTTTAAGTAACTTTGCCTGCTTAAAAAAAATCTTTAATAAATCTACCATGAACTTTAGATTTCTGATTCTACTTTTAGTTTTTTCTCTTCAAATAAAAGCTCAAGAAATACAAGAGAGCCCTGAAAATCTTGACGAGATTGTTATTTCAGCACAGCGAATAGAAATTCCGTTTTCAAAAGATTCTCGAACTATAGAAATCATAACGACAGCCGATATTGAAAAAAGTCCTGCCACATCCTTGGCCAAGCTTTTACAAGAAGTAGCAGGTTTGGATATCAGACAACGCGGCACCAATGGCATGCAAGCTGACTTATATATCAGAGGTGGTGGTTTTGATCAAACACTTCTCCTGATTGATGGTATCAAGATGGACGATGCACAAACGGGACATCATATCTTAAATGCAGCCTTACCTCTGGAAATCATTGAACGTGTAGAAATTATTAAAGGGCCAGCAGCACGAGTTTACGGTCAGAATGCATTTACGGGTGCGGTGAATATCATTACGAAGAAAAAAAGTCCTGATCAATTGTCCGTTGCATTGAGAGGTGGTTCGTACGAACAGTTGGGCGCCGCAGTTACCGCCAGCAGCAATTTTGACAACTCAAATCACTTAATGCATTATTCTAAAAACGTCTCTGAAGGCTATCGCTATAACACCGATTATGACACACAAAACTACCTACTTAAGAGCGCATTCAACACTCATAACAGGCCTATTGAAGTTTTAGCCACATTTACGGATAGAAAATTTGGAGCCAACGGATTTTATGCCACACCATCGGCAACCGATCAATACGAAGAAACGCAAACCAGTCTTGTAGGAATCACCACAAGATATAAAAAGAATAACTTCACCATTACGCCACAAGTTTATTGGAGGCGCAATCAAGATTTGTATTTATATGACCGTCAAAATCCAACCGGTTATAGAAATCTGCATATTTCAAATAAAGTTGGCGCACAAGTAAATGGATCCTATCATTCCAATATTGGAATTACAGGCTTCGGGGTCAATTTTGAAAAAGTCTTTATATCTAGCAATAATTTAGGTAACCATTCCCGAACCATAACAACCTTGTTTTTGGAACAACGTTTTAAACTTTTGAATGATCGTGTCGATTTAACTCCTGGAGTTGCCATGTCTTACTATTCAGATTTTAAATTTCATGCCTTCCCCGGTATTGATGCAGGAATGCAGATTACGAATAACCTTCGTGCTTATGCCAATATTGGCTATACCTATAGAATCCCGACCTATACTGATTTGTACTACAGCGACCCCACCACTTTAGGCAATGATCAACTAAAACCTGAAGAGGCCATTGCGGAAGAATTTGGATTAAAATATAGAAAATCAAACGTTAATTTGACGCTTAGTTTGTTCAATAGGGATTCGAAAAACCTAATAGACTTCATCAAAACCACCGAGGATGAACCTTTTAAGGCCACCAATATCAGAAGCCTCAACACAAAAGGCTTTGAGACTTCCATCGATTATAGATTTTCGATGTTGAACTTTGATCAGAAAATCAATTTTGGCTACACCTTTATTGAGGATAAAATAAAGGAACTGGATCTTCCATACTCCAGATATGCCATCAACTCTTTGAAACATCAATTTATCGCGAATTTCAGATCACAACTGATCAAGAATTTTTCACAAACGATTCTCTATAAATACGCAGTTCGTAACGCGGGAGATGAATATGGCGTAATGGATATCTCATTAAACTATCAAAAAAACAATTTTGATATTTCGTTGTCGGCTAATAATATTTTCAATGCCGAATACACGGAAACTAATTTAGTGCCAATGCCAAAAGGAAATCTTCTGTTTGGGGTAGCTTATAAATTCGATTAGTATATTATCCCATCGGTGTAAAACCTTCCCGCTTAATATTAGAAATTAATGAAGTTAAAATTAGGTCTTAAACTATCATAATCGCCCCCGAAATACACAAGAGCAGCATCAATGATCTTTTAAATAATTTTTCATCAATCTTTGTAAACGTCCGTTTCCCCAAAAACTGAGCAAGTAGAAATATAGGAAAGACAAATAATGCCGTTTTTAAGTGATTGAGATTTAATATACCACTTACTGCTAAAGCTGGGACACGAGTGATCGTCACCAGTCCTAATACTCCTATCATTGTGGCTCGAAACACTTTAATATTATGAGCGGTGTTTTCAACGCAAATTACATACAACGGCCCACCAGTTAAGAATACACCTGAAAAAAATCCGCCCATCACCCCAAATCCAATAACTCCACTCTTATTAAGTTTTATTTTCGTTTTTCCAAAAGAGACATAGACGACGTAGAGTAAGATAAAGACTCCCAACCCTCTTTTTAAAATGATGGGTTTTGCATAGCTAAGCACTACAATCCCTAAAACGACACCTATAACTGAGGTTAATGCCAACTGTAAAATAATTTTCCTATCAATATTCTGCCATTCCTTTATGATTAGAAAAACACTCGAAAACAGATAAAAAATGGAAATAAAAGCAATTGCATCGGGGAGTTCCATTTTGAAAAGCAAAATAGGAAGCGCCATTAAAGACCCAGCAAACCCGACAACAGTCTGCACATAAAAACCCACGAATATTCCAATTGCGAGAATAATAAAAACTTCTAATGACATCTTAAAACCATCTTATTAAACAAGATAAAATTACAAGATAAGCGGTCAATACATAAATAGATTGATTGGTAATCATACTATAATTCCAAATAAAACATGTATTTTTAATTAAAAACAATTGAATCAATGGTTACAGAAACAGACAGAGAAATAATCGACATCTTAAAAACAAATGCTCGAGCCTCTTTTGCCGAAATTGGAAGAAAAATAGCACTTTCTCCCTCTGCAGTTCGAGAACGCGTTCAGAAATTAGAAGATCTGGGAGTTATAAAATCTTATGGCGTTAAATTAAATCAGGCTCTTTTAGGAAATGGATTGGAGGTGTTTATTCTACTAAAAATCTTTGACGGGAAGCTAAAATATATTTTAACAGAAATCAATACATATCCTGAGGTAAAGGAAGCATATAGAATCACTGGACCATATAACATCCACGTTCGCGTTGTGCTTCGCGATCAGCTACATCTACAACAATTTATAGATAAACTCATCCGATATGGCAGCCCCACTACCCTTCTCATTCTATCAGAAATTGAAAAAAGCAAGGGCAGCTGATTAGAGCTACCCTGACATATTTATCTATTCTAAGATGATTTTTAATTAGGCTGTATAGTAAACGAGTACTCATATTCCTTATTGGCAGGAATGGTATATTCCGGGTGGACCAATCGTCCCCATGAGGTATCGCCGCCAACGCCCATTTGCATATAATCAATGTTCCATTGTACCGTGTCGCCAATTTTAATATCGGCACCGTGCTTTTTAGTAACGGGCACCAAACCAGAAGCCGATTCGCTGGCATCATCACTATTAAAATCGATTTCAGTCATAGCAAATGGCCAAACACTTGTGTTAAGTAAAATAGGACTTGACGCCGTCAGTTTTACATGAGGTGACGAAACTTCAACCCAACGGACATCGGTTTTATTTCCTGTTTCCTGCGGACGGAGGTATCTTTCAAACTGATCATCGATTTTCCCCGAGTATACGCCTGTTTTAACTCCAGTTTTCCTGTCCCAATAACTTTCCGTCTCCCCTTTTCCATACCAAGACACATCCGTAAAATCATTGGATAAGGTCATGTACATTCCTAAACGAGGGATATTGGGTAAATCCGTTTGATTGGGTGTAAAGCTAAAATGGACATTTAGATTTCCATCGGTTTTCAATGTGTATTTCACCTCTACTTTTGCTTCATTATTTGGCAATAGATAATTGACTTTATAAGCTACGCCTTCATTGGATTTAGTAGGGTTTTCTAACAACTTAGAACTATAATTATAGGTGGCGTCCTGCCAGATTTTAGCCCAGTCCTGCATGTTATTACCTAAATCATTGTCGGTTGGTGCTCTCCAGAAATTTGGACGAATCGCTTCATTGGTAATGAGTTTTCCGTTATACGTCCACGATTGGATTTCTCCTGTTTCTGCATTGATCTTCAAGTCAACAAGGTTATTTTTTATCGTAAAAGCATCCTTGTCTTTACTGATTTCAAGGGATTCACCTTCAGAAGAAATTGGCATTTTAAATTGTCCTTTTTGAAGTACAAACTCATCCCAGCCTACTTCATAGCCTTTCGGAATTAAATCTTTGGCATCTTTTTGAATTAAACTGACTTGAAGTATATATTCATTTCCTGAAGAAAAAGAACATGGAAATTTCTCAAGTTTGATTTTCTCAGTCTCTTGAGGCTTCACATCAACGGTAATATTATCATTTTCAAACACTTCCTTTCCGTTTTCCAAAATTTTCCAAGCGATGGTTTTATCTGAGAAATCCACAAAGAAATTCTTGTTGGTAACTTCTATAACGCCATTCCCTAAATAATTAAATTGGACAGGTTCATAAACCTTTTTAACTTCGGTCAAATGTGGATGTGGTACACGGTGCGGATCGACCAAACCGTTATTTAAAAAGTTGCCGTCGGTTGGCAAGTCTGGATGGTAATCATGTCCATAGGCAAAATACGGATTGCCATTTTCGTCTTTATATTCCAAGGCCTGATCTACCCAATCCCAAATATAACCACCTTGAAGATTCGGATAGGTTTCAATGATATCCCAATAATCCTGCAAGTTGCCCACCGAATTCCCCATAGCGTGCGCATATTCAATCATGATGGAAGGCTTATCAGAATCTGATTTTCCATGATTGATCAGATATTCCGGTTTTGGATACATTGGACAATACAAGTCTGTGTAATCATCTTTTCTCGCAGGCTCATATTGCACAATCCGATTATCATCATGTGATTTTAACCACTTATAGGTGGTTCTAAAAATCTCCCCCGTTCCTGCTTCATTCCCTAAAGACCATGAGTAAATTGAAATATGATTTCTGTCGCGGTAGTACATGCGTTGTGTACGCGCTTCATGTGCTGGCAACCAGCTCATTTCATTACCTATTTGCGTATTTTTGTCTATGGCTAACGGGTGACTTTCAATATTGGCCTCATCTACAACATACAGACCATATCTATCACAAAGTTCCAGCCAATACGGATCATTGGGATAATGTGAGGTCCGCACGGCATTTATGTTATTGAGCTTCATAAGCTGAATATCTTTTTCCATCGATTCTTTTGAAACGATATGCCCTGTAAGCGGATCCGTTTCGTGACGGTTGACGCCACGAATATAAATGGCTTTCCCGTTAATCAACACCTGAGCGTTTTTAATCTCTACACTTTTAAAGCCTACATTTCTGGTGATGAATTGATCGTTTTTTGCATTAGTTTCATCTTCTAAAACTATGTTTAAAGTATATAAATTGGGCTGTTCGGCCGACCATTTTTTTACATCCTCAAAACTGCTTTCTGAAGAAAACGTCACAGTATCATTCGCGGGAATCTCTACAACTTTAGTGTCGGTGAATTTGGATATTTCGCCATCTAAAACTTCTACGGACACTTTTCTTTTAACAGGCTCCGTAGAATGATTGGCTATTGACACGGTATTTTTGAAAATGCCATTGGTGTAGTCATCATCTAAATTGGTATAAGCGTAATAATCTGTAACGGTCACTTTTGGTTGCGTATATAAATAGACGTCGCGCTCAATACCACTCATGCGCAAAAAGTCCTGGCTTTCCAAATAACTGGCATCACTCCATCGGAACATTTGTAAGGCCAACAAGTTTTTTCCTTCTTTTAAGTACTTGGTGATATTAAATTCCGCGGGCAATTTACTACCTTGTGAATAGCCAACATAGTCCCCATTGAGATACACATACATTGCCGATTTGGCTCCAGCAAAATGCAAGATGACGTCTTCAGATAAAAAATCTTTATTTAAAGTAATTTCTTTTCTATAAGTACCTACGGGATTATAATCTGTTGGTGCATCTGGCCAGGTCGTGGTAAACGGATAGCGTTCGTCCAAATAAATTGGATGATCGTAACCCTCCACTTCCCAATTAGCAGGAACTGGAATGGTTGTCCAATCGGAATCGTCAAAATTCACATTTTGAAATGTGGTGGGTCTTGTTTTTGGATCTTTAACCCAATTAAATTGCCACGGTCCGTTGAGACTCATGAATCTCTTTGAGTTTTCCTTTTCTTTAAGATCAGCCGATTCAAATGCGAAATAAGTCGCCCTAGGTGGTAGTTTATGATCTTCGAAAATCTCGTGATTAAAGTGCGATTTTTGCTCTGGCACTTCCATAAGCGGTGCAGTTTTGCAACCCATTACGAATAACAAGGGAATAATATTTAATAGTCTCAATCTCATCTCTATAATTTTAAAGTTGCATAAAATCTTCTGCAAATATTTTTCTTAAATAAAAAAGTAACTCTTCGGCGTTAGCCTTGGTAAAAATAATTGGGGGTTTAATCTTCAATACGTTATGATCAGGGCCATCGGTACTCATTAAAATACCATGGTCTTTCATTCTATCTGTTAAATAATCGGTTTGGGCGGCTAATGGATTCATATCCGCATCCACCAATTCAATCCCAAGAAATAAACCTTGTCCACGTACATCACCAATAATCGGAAATTCTTGAGCTAACTTGCGGAGTTCATCCTTTAAAAATGTTCCAATTTTCAAGGCGTTTTCTTGCAAGTTCTCGCGCTTTACGGTGCGAATCACCTCAGCCCCGATAGCGCAAGAAACAGGATTCCCTCCAAAGGTGTTGAAATATTCCATGCCATTTGCAAACTTATCTGCAACTTCAGGTGTACAGGCCACTGCGGCAACAGGATGGCCGTTTCCTAAGGGCTTGCCAATAGTGACAATATCCGGAACGACATTGTGCAATTGAAAGCCCCAAAATGTTTTCCCCATCCGGCCACAACCCGTTTGGACCTCATCAGAAATACAAAGGCCACCAACGGCTCTCACTTTTTCATATGCTTTGGCTAAAAAACCTTTAGGCAATTCAATTTGTCCGCCACAACTGATGATGGGCTCAATGATGAGTGCACCAACCCCGCGTCCCTTTTTATGGACAGCATCGATTTGCTTTTGAACTTCTTCTGCATATTTTTCTGCGCTGTCCTCCCCTCTATAGGTCCCTCTAAATGCATCTGGCAAAGGGAAAATATGGGTATGTTCTGGGGCACCACTGCCACCCTTTCCATCAAACTTATAGGAACTGATGTCAATGCACATATTACTGTTGCCGTGATAGCCCACTTCACTTGCTATTATATCACGTTCGCCAGTGGCTGCTTTGACCATTCTAATGGCCAGTTCATTGGCTTCACTACCCGAATTGACAAAATGTAAAACGCTTAATTCTGGCGGCAACGTTTCAATAAGTTCTTCGGCCAAGGCGTTAATATTCTTGTGCAAATAGCGCGAATTGGTATTGATCAAAGCCATTTGTTCCTGACCAGCCTTTACCACTTTATAATTCTCATGGCCAACATGGGCCACGTTATTGACGGTATCCAAATATTTATGTCCGTACTGATCCATTAAATATTGGCCAGCCCCGCGAACCATCTTGATGGGTTCTTTATATTGAAGACTTAAGCTTTTGCCTAAATGTTGTTTTCTATAGCTGATTAATTCGGCATTGGAAGTACCAACAGTTTTTTGAAGCGCTTCGGATTTAAAAAACAAATTCGGATTGGGGCAGATGTTTTTCCACACGTCAATTTGATTATAATAAGCCACTCCGGGGAAATCATTCTTATAATCTAAAAGCGAAAGCATAATTTGAAAATGAAGATGTGGCACCCAATTGCCATTTTCTTTTGAGGTTCCTAATTCGCCGATTATTTGATCTTTCTTTATAGTGTCTCCTACTCTGTGTTTAGTAGCACTTTCAGCCGATAAATGCCCATATAAGGTATAGAATTCAAAGTCTACAGCTTGGTGTTTTAAGATCACCAATCCACCGTATTCCTTATCACCAGTTTCATTAACAGCAATAACCACTTCTCCATCAAATAACGTATTGACAATGGTGCCGCTCGGTAACCAAAAGTCGACACCTAAATGGATTGTTCTACTTTCCTTACCAGAATTTCCTATTTTATCATAAGCACCGGACGTATATAAAGCTCGAGGTTCTAAATAACCACCAGCGATAATATTATTGGGATGTTTCTTTTGAAGTTGATCTATTTTAAATTGAAAGAGATCCAAATCATTAAATTCTTCTTGATGGCCGATCCATTTGCTTGATACACTTAAATCGACGTGATGTGCCTCTTTCTTGTCAATGGTTTTAAACAGCTGATTTAGTTTGAAACTTTGTTGTTCGGCCCAATCTTGAAATGATTTTGCCTTAGGATGTGCGGCGTAACCACAGGCATTTCTAAAACTATAATGTGCAAAATCCGCACTTATATGTCGCCATTTTTCAAGTACTTCCCAAGCTGGTTTTTCACTGATCAACAAGTAAGTGTTATTAGGTTCTGCAATTTTATTGATGGCCGATTTAGTGACTGAAATCACCAATCGCATGGCAATAGCATTGTACAAATGCGCTAATTCCTCTTCTTGTAATGCAAACGTCGAATGATAGCCTTGAACAATCGGTAAAGCCGCTTCCAACGGATCGTTATGATCCATTATGGCATAGGCACAGGCAACCGCAACATCATTGATAATCTGGGTATGAACAGCGTCGCCATAATCGATGACTGCCTCAACTTTAGGTCCAATTAAATCGGAAGAGACAATGATATTATTATCGTTGGCATCATTGTGAACAACTGCTTTTCTTAATGATGAATAGGTATCTTGAGAGTTTTCAAATAGATTTTGAAAATGCTCAACGATGGCTTTTTCCTCGCTATTAAACAGGTCAACATGGGCTTTTGTCCAAAGTGATTGTGCTACATCCCAATCAAAAGTACGATGTGCTTCTGCATGATCAAAACCTTGCAGCGCTTGTGTCAACAATCCGCATTGTTTACCTAAACTATAACGCAAATCGTCTAATTGCGGATTCACACCACTCCAAACGCGTCCGGACACCCAACTTAATAAGCGAACGTGTCGTTCATTACCAAAATTATCGGTGATTTTGGAGATTGCATTTCCATCAATGTCCGATATTACTTTTGGCGCCATAAGATTTCGCCCATGATCCGCAACAAACTGCAATAGTTGTTGTTGAAAATCGAGATAGTCTTCATCTTCGTTTGGACGCGAAATTTTCAGAATATAACCAGGATTATTATCAACTTTTATTCGAAAGTTAAAATCCAATTCCCCAGGAAGTGCTGTTGCTTTTCCTTTAATCTGATATAGCTTGAAGAGGATGTCTTCAGCCTGCTGATTTGATATTTTTAGGTTGTCGTAGTTCATTTAGTCGTTTTGTAATAGCATGATAAGATGTGCTGCACTCCAACTGAAATTTTGAGCATTTAAGCCTTCTCCAGTAATGGGATGGTAATTTTCACGAATGGCTTTTCCTTTGCCTAAAACCCCATCGGCTCCTTCAATAATTTGAATGGTCGCTTGATCTGCCTCGGTATTAAATCCGTAATTACGCAGGCCTTGAACTCCAAAATAAGCTTGATCCAGCCAGTTTGGTCCTCTCCAATAACCTCTTAGTGGATTGAATTTCTCATGATCTGCGCTCATGGTTTGAAATGGCACTTTAGTATAAAATTTTTCAGGATCCATCATTTTAAGTTTTACAGCATTTGCTTGCTCTTGTGTTGCGGCATTTGCCCAAAGTGCGGTCCAACCTTCACTTCCTTCACCTTTAATAAAGGTTTTACCGTCAAGAGTGGTGTCGTAAAACCAACCGTCTTCGGGGTCAAAAAATTGCTCTTGGATTTTATCTTTTAAAATTGCTGCCTCGTCTTTATAGGTTTTTGCCTCCTCTAATTTATTGATTATCTCTGCCAATTCACTTAAATAGAGCTTTTCAGCATATAAATAAGCATTTAAATCGACACTTTCCTGATCCAAAGAATACGCCCCTTCTCCGTTTTTAAGAATTTTGGAATCGTCAAAACGAATGGCATTATCCATCCCGCTTTCCCATTTTGCAGCAACTACGGTGCCGTCCGTAGAACCATACTCAGCCAGACCATCTTGGTCATGATCGCGTTTGGTGTACCACCACTCGTGGTATTTTTTAATTTTTGGATACAACTCTTTTACAAATTCCAAATCTTTATCCTTTTCGTAGATATGAGCTACCGCCCAAGCCGAAAGTGGCGGTTTCGTATCTCGGTAGTTATGCGCTTCAATGGTGGTGTCTCGAAAAATACAGTCGACTATAAATCCATCATCACTCTGAAAATCGAACATGGCGCGCATTTGATTTTTCGCCAAGTCAATATTGTAATAGGATAATCCAACAGCATGTTTCCACGAATCCCAGGCCCAAAAGCCGTGGAAGCCTATATAATGATAACTCGGAAACAAGCCTTCATTGGTCAATTCCCCTGCAGGGATTCGCCAGTTGTTTTGTAAAGTCAAATGTGATTTTGCCAGAACTCCAGCATATTTATCCTCCTTAAATTCTGGTTTTCTATTTTCAATAATGGCTTTTAACTGAGCATTCTTTTCGTTTTTTCGAGCCTCAAATAAAGAATCAAAATTCACGTTTGTTATACTTTGTTGCTCCTCTTCCCAAGAATATTCAGGAAAAATAAAGGTTTGCGCCACAACAATTTCTTTGGTCTCGTTGGGATTTAATGTTAAAACGTCTTTTGCTTTGTAGTATAAGCTATCGACCAATTCAACCTTCGTGTTTTTAGGAAAAGTGAGGTAGCCGACGGCATTTGTTTTTGAAGAATTAATCGTGATGGTGTGATTATTTTGTGATAATGAAATACCTTCAATCAATATTGGTGCATTTTCATAAAGCACTTCCACATCGATTGTTTCGTTGCCAGTGTTCTTGATTTTGGTCTGCAATAAAGCTGTGTGCCCGTTTTTGAAAAACAAGGTTTCATCAACAGCTATTTTATTGCTTGAATAATGCATTTCCAAGTGACTGGAATAACTACGTGATGAATCTGTATTTAATGATTCAGGGGCGTTGTCCACCTGAATCATAGAATTAATAAAAGAAGTACTTAACCAAATCCCGTTTTGTTGCGTCATTAAAAAAGGCCCTGTAAAGCCAATCACATCACTTGTATCTTCAGGCATCCCATAGGCAAACCAAGCGCCTTGATCAGAAAACATAAGACCTGACCTATCTTTGGCATCTTTCGGTATAATATGATAATCCAAAATGTTTTCACTGAAATCCAGGAAATTATTTGTGTCCTCAGTTTTCTGTTTTTCTTTTGAAGAATTGCAACTCAAATTAAACAACATCCCGAGTGCAATTAAATATTTGGCCATTGTTTTCAGATACATCTTTTTAACCATTTCAAAGTTTTAAATCCATTTATATTATGACATAGCAAATTTCGAATTTTTATTGACAATAACGTAAATCTCACCTTTACTTGACCTTACAAATGCCTCTTTGATTAAAATTATTAAATTAATATTGTCGATATTTGATAACACGCAAATCATTCTAAAAAGTATAAGTACAGCTCTGTTAATAAGAAATTCTGATTCATGAAGACGTTGACACATTTTGTTCTTTTCACCTTTATATGTCTCTGTTTTACAACACAGGCACAAACGAATATATGGGATGAGAATCCAGCCGACTCGCAAGTTGAGCTGGACAGTTTGTTAACCGTATTGCCAACGGTAAATCGCGCGGACAAAACACCTTTGTTAAATAGGATTGCAGAGATCTTTTGGTCAATCAACCCTGACAAAACCATAGAATATGCTTCTGAAGCCTTACAGCTTTCAAAGGAATTTAATCAAAAAGAGCAAGAAGGTTTGGCCCTTATCAATCTTTGCCAAGGCTATTTGTTTAATGACATTTATGACAAGGCATTACAATATGGATTACAGTCTTTAGAAATTCGGAAAGAGATAGGAAATGACTACGATTTAGCTTTTACCCTACGCACGCTTGGATGGCTCTATTATGACATTGGATATTTTGACAAAGCCTTAGAATATCATACGGAAGTACTCAAAATACACGAAAGAATAGGCTCTAAACAACGGATTGCCTACAGTTACAATAGTATAGGACTGATTTATGAGGGGAAAGGCGATTGTAATTTAGCATTATCATTTTTTAAGAGATCCTTAGAACTCATCGAAGCGCTCGACAACAAGGACAGAATTGCCGAGGCCATGACCAATATGGGCATCTGTTATCGTAAAATCGACGACCTTGATTTGGCCATAAAATACTTAGAATCGGCGCTAGCGATTACCAATGAAATCAAATTCGATCACAAAAAAGTTTATATACTCCATGAACTTTCCATTGTTTATTTGAAACAGGAAGATTTTAAAAAAGCCTATGCTTTACTGGAAGAATCGCGGATGATTATTCAAACCATAAAAAACAATAAGGAATTAATTTTAGAGAACAATAGAATCACATCCGATTATTATGTAGCAACAAACAATTATAGGGAGGCCTATAATTACTATAAGAAATACATTGATGAAACCTCTGAAATTTTCTCGAACACAGAAAGTGAAAGGCTCGCAGAAATGAGGATTCTATTCGAAGCCGAACGTCGTGAAAACGAAATAAAGTTATTGGAGCAAGAACGTAACTTAGAAGCCCAAAAAAGAAACTTCTTACTTATTGGCTCAATCTTATTGGCAATTATTGCTATTTTAATTATTGCAAGTCTCTGGAATAATATTAAAAAGAAGAAAGCCCTTTACCTACAAAACCACAGACTATCTAAAGAGAAACTAAAAACACAATCTTTAGAACGCGAGAACCTTGAACACAAATTAGAATTCCGCCAGAAGGAACTCACAAACTTAGCCTTGTTTATCTCGCAACGCACCTCCATATATAAAGACTTCACCAAGTCTTTAAAAAACTTAAAATTCACCGATTTAAAAGAGCTCAAAAAAAACATCGATAATCTTATAAAAGAATATACGTTTAAGTTTGATTTTAACGAAGACATTCAACGCTTCCATGCCAATATAGAAAATCTGCAAAGCGACTTCTTGTTTAAAATCAAAGAAAAATTTCCGCACTTAACGGATAAGGATGTTCAGCTAGCAGTACAGGTCAAACTCAAACTTAGCTCCAAAGAAATTGCCAACATTAATAATATCTCTTTAAATTCCGTAGAAATTGGCAGACATCGATTAAGAAAAAAACTCGGCTTGGAGTCAAAAGACAATCTTGTAACTTTTTTAGAAAACATTTGAGTTATAAGGTTATTTCTCATACCATTTTGCTTTCACCTCTTCTTACAACACAAACGGATCAGTAAATTATACCCACATAATCAGTTACTTAAACATCAATGTTAAGATTTCAAAAACCTTAATAAAACCAAATTTTATATAGGTTGTAAAGGTCAAGTAAAGGTGATTTACAATGTTTTGTCTCAAATTAATTTCATATTTGGTATTCTTAAACTTAAGTTAAACCGAAGTTTCAGCTAACTAATAAAGAAATTACTAACATGAAAAAACAACAATCAAAAAATCAAATTCACACTTATAAAAGTCTGTTTTTATTACTTTTTGTATTTGTGTCTTTTGGATTTATGACCAACACGCATGCTCAAGGCATTTTGGTGAAAGGAACTATTACAGATAATGCTGGAATACCTGTCGCAGGAGCAACGGTTATGGTCAAAAGCGATCCTTCTGTTGGAACACAGTCAGACTTTGACGGAAATTATTCTCTTGAAGTACCAAACAGCCAAACTATATTAGTATATAGTTACCTAGGTTTTTCAACTCAGGAAATCACGGTAGGCACTCAAACAACCATCAATGTATCATTACAAGAAAGTGCTGAAGATTTGGATGAAATCGTAATTGTAGGCTATGGTACCCAAAAGAAAAGTGATGTTACTGGGGCCATAAGCTCCGTCAAAAGCGAAGACCTCACTAAAGTGGTCACCACAAATCCGGTAGATGCACTTCAGGGCAGGGTGTCGGGTGTGACGGTCACGGCTTCTTCTGGAAGTCCTGGCTCAACTTCTGATATCACCATTAGAGGGATTGGAAGCTTTGGAAACAATCAACCGCTTTATATTGTTGATGGCGTACAAGCTGATCCGTATTTTTTAAATGCCAATGATATTGAGTCCATTGAAGTTTTAAAAGACGCGGCTTCTGGTGCTATTTACGGAACACGAGCCGCTAATGGTGTCATTATCATTACCACAAAAAAGGGTAAAGCTGGCAAAACAAAAATCGAGATTGAAAGTTCTTTAAGTTCCAATACAGCTAGAGAGGACATGAAGTTACTTGATGCTGATGGTTATGTCTCAGTACATAGGCAGATGTACGAGAATGCAGGTGCAAGTCTACCGCAGTATGTTCAAAACCCACCCAATGTAAATACTAATTGGATTGATGAAACTCATAGAACCGGCCAATTAAACCTATTGAATGTTCGGGTCAGTGGCGCATCAGATAATATCAATTATAGTGTAGCTGGTAGTTACGCTGATGAAAAAGGAATCTTAATCGGTTCTGGCTTTACCAAAAAAGGTATCAATGCCAACCTTTCATCCACGAAAGGGAAATTAAAAATCAATACGAGTTTAAATTATAGTGAAACAAATCAAGAGGATTATAAATTCTCCCTTAGGGAAACCTATTTCATATCACCCTTGATTCCTGTTTTAGATCCGTCTAAACCATCAGGATATGGTTATAGAAGTGGCGATCTACCTGACCATCGAAATCCAGTTGGTGAAGCTGCTATTATTGATGGCTACACCAAGATGAAGTATTTCTTAGGAAATGTAGGCTTTACTTATGAAATAATTGAGGGACTAAATGCCAACGCAAACTTCTCCTTGGCCAACAGAGATACTTATACTTATGCTTTTCATCCTCCATTTCAGGTAAGGGATATTGATGACAATCCTCAGAATGAATACGCTTTTGTTTCTGAGTACAACAGCGAATTTAGAAGGTTAAATCAAGAGTATACGCTCAATTACCAGTTTGATATAGGTAAGCATTCGGTTAATTTATTGGCAGGATATC
The DNA here is from genome assembly GCF_014062315.1 of Gelidibacter maritimus. GTDB lineage: Bacteria > Bacteroidota > Bacteroidia > Flavobacteriales > Flavobacteriaceae > Gelidibacter > Gelidibacter maritimus. Next base: position 21,984 of record NZ_JACGLT010000006.1, on the reverse strand, counting down.
AAAGAATTTCTGAACCATTTAAGGAGACCTATGTTCAAGCCGAAGGTTATAAATTTGATGAGAATGGCGATAAAATCCCAGCTACAATATTAGATCCAAGTTTCAACACTATGAATGCTTTTGGCGACGGCACTTATTCTGCCGAAGGAACAAACGCAGAATATGCATTGGTATCACAATTTGGAAGGGTCAATTATGCCTACAATGATCGCTACTTATTTCAAGCAAGTGTCCGAAGGGATGGCAGTTCAAAATTTGGAAAAAACAATCAATACGGTGTTTTCCCATCAGTAGCTGCTGGTTGGAAGATAACAGATGAAGATTTTATGAAGAATCAAAATATCTTCAACTTCCTAAAACTACGCTTTAGCTGGGGACAAGCGGGTAATGATAGTGCTTTAGGATATTATGATTATATAGCCCTTATCTCTCAAGGAAAAGACAGGAGCAATGGAGGTTACGTTTTTGGAAATCCACAAACCTCATATTTAGGAAGTATCGCTCGCGATTTGCAGAATGACGATCTTCAATGGGAAACGAACACCTCATCAAACTTCGGAATCGACTTTGCCTCATTGCGCAATAAGTTGAAAGGGGCCATCAATTATTACAGTACAACTACTCAAGATTTGCTCATTACAAAAGAGGTCTCCCCATCAAGCGGGGTCAACAATCCGATTGTAAACGTTGGTGAATTTGAAAATAAAGGATTGGAATTAGAATTGGGCTATGTCAATAAAGACAGCGAATTTGGTTACTCGGCTTTTGGAACCTTTACCACCATTAACAGTGAAGTCACAAAACTAAGTAACGCCAATCAAAAATTATATGGTATTGGTTTATTGTTCGGATCGGATCATTTTGTGAATCAAACCCAAGTAGACTATGAACCTGGCGCCTATTTTTTACCTGTAGCCGATGGCATTTTCCAATCACAGGCCGAAATTGATGCTCACGGTGCGCAACCAAATGCCTCTCCTGGAGACATTAGATTTGTAGATCAAAATGGTGATGGTGTAATAGATTCAATGGACGAAACCTATCAAGGCACCGCAATACCTAAATACGAATACAGTTTGAGTCTTGCAGCCGATTACAAGAAATTTGACTTCAATATATTCTTCCAAGGTGTTGGAGGCAATAAAATTTATAACGGCAATGACTTTAGATTGTTAAGTTTAGATACCGGAAGGAATTACAGAGCTGAAGCGGAGAACGCTTGGACACCTTCCAATACCAACACCAACATTCCAAGAGCTGTATTGGGCGATCCTAACAGAAACAGTAGAGCCTCAACGCGATTTTTAGAAAAAGGTGATTATTTAAGAATCAAGACCATTCAGATTGGGTATTCGTTACCGACCAATATTCTAGAAACTTTAGAGTTGGATAAATTCAGAGTTTACCTTACCGGACAGGACTTATTTACATTTACCAAATATAGTGGCTTAGACCCTGAAGTTGGAGGAAGTGTATTGTCAAGAGGTATTGATATTAATTTATATCCGAAATATAAATCGATAATTTTTGGAGTTCAATTGGCATTTTAAAAATTACAAAATAAAACAATATGAAAAACGTATATAAAATAGTTTTAGTTGCTTTAATATTAACAACTACAACATCATGTAATGACGATGATTTCTTAGAACAAACATCAGTTGATCAATTAACCTCTGCCAGTTTTTGGAGAAATGCCGAAGACGCGCAGTCTGGTTTAGTAGCTGCCTATTCAGAATTGGAATCAAGAAGCAATTTCTGGGATGGCTGGCAAGAAGGACGTCCAGTGGTCGAATATTTCAGATCTGATTATGCTTTACCAGGACCGGATGCGAGCAACTATGCCCATTGGATGTCCATATATAATTTCAGTTACACCAATGGCCATACTTTTATAGATGTGATATGGACCACCAACTATAAAGGATTAAATTTTGCCAATCAAGTTATTACCAAAGTTGGAGAAATGACCTCTGACAAAATATCGGATGCCGAGAAAAAGCAAATAATTGGAGAAGCTACTTTTTTAAGAGGCTATTACCACTTTAAATTATTGACGCTTTATGAGCAAATTATCTTAAGGACTGAGTTAATCTCCAACGAGACCTTAGATAAACCGTTATCCACTCGTCCAGAAGCTTGGGAAGTGATCATTAACGACTTCAAACAAGCTGCCGAGATGTTACAAACAGTGGACAATACCGAGCCTGGAAGAGCCACAAAAGGAGCCGCCCTGGCCTATTTAGGAAAAGCTTATATGTATAAAGCTGGCGATCCTTCTTCATCTGAAGCCTCTGACTTTGAAAATGCAGCCTTGGCGTTTAAGCCTATTGTTGAAGGCTCAGCGGGTTCTTATGCCTTAGAGTCTGATTTTTCAAGTCTGTTTAATGGCGAAAATGAAAACAATAAAGAATCCATCTTTGAACTCCAGTTTAAAACCGCAGATGCCACTTCAAATAATTCGACAAGATTACATGCTTTTGTAGGCGATTGGTCTGTAGGTGGATGGGGCGGAATTGCCGCCACCATGGACATTGTCAACGAAATGAAAAGTGAAGGCATGATTGCCAGCAACGGTCTGTATGACAATAGACTTTACGGTTCGCTATACTTTAGAGATCCGTTTTATAATGATCCTGATACCAACCAAATGCAGGGAAGTACATGGGACGAACTAATGTTGGAAACTTATGAAAACACAAATGATGATGCCGTTTATTTTAGAAAATGGTTACCTAATTATGTTTGGAACAATAGCTATGTTGGTGTGAATGTGGTATTGATGCGATATGCTGATGTTTTACTGATGTATGCCGAAGCTCTGAACGAAACCGGAGCTACACCTCAGGCCATAGACATCATTAATAACTTAAGGGCTGTTCATGGCTACATGCCTCCAATAACAGTAACCTCTCAAGCTGATGTCAAAAAACAGATCATCCATGAACGAACCATGGAATTAACCTTAGAATCTGTACGGTTTTTTGATTTAAGACGATGGAATATGTTGGACCAAGCCATGCAGGACGCAGGCAGAAGCGGATTTAATGCGGCATCTCACGCTTATTTGCCAATACCGTTATCAGAGATTAACTCCAACTCAGCCATTAATTAAATAAATATAGTTTTAATTTGATTTAGTCGAAAAGAGCTGTCATTTTATTGGTGACAGCTCTTTTTATTTTATATAGCGCTAAAGCCAAATGAAGCAACAGTTATGACATCAAATTAAATGCAAGTTTAATCCCTTCTATGATCATCCCCGTTCCTATGATTGCAATGATTAATCCCATTATTTTGCCAATTACTGAAATCACATTAAATCCAACAACTTTTACAATATACCTACTGAGTCTAAAAGTTATATAAGTCAATAAACTCATGGATCCAAAAATAGCAATGACTAAAAACACCTGGAATGGCGTCACATTAGCCACAAAGTTCATAGCCGTAACAATTGTTCCTGGCCCGGCCAAAATAGGAATGGCCAATGGCGAGACCGCAATATTCTCATCAATATGGACATCTTTAATGTTTTTTACGTTCGATTTTTTTGATTGTAGCATTTCAAAACCAATGTAAAATATTAGGATTCCTCCAGTAATCTTAAACGCAGGAATACTAATGTTAAACAGTTCGAAAATATATTTCCCCAATAAAACAAAAACGACAACAATAATAAAAGCAATAATATTTGCCCTCTTATTAATATCCCGTTTAGTTCTTTCGTCAGCACCTTGGGTCAAGGATAAGAAAATGGTCATGTTTGAGATTGGGTTGGTAATCGCAAAAAACCCGGTAAATACTGTAATCGAAAATGTTAATAGGTTATCCATTGGTTAAAGTATTTCAATGTTCAAAGAACTTGAATCACTGCTTTACTTCCTAAATAATTCTGATTTAATTTTAATCGCTCATAAAAAATAGTTTCGCCCCTTTTTGGTGTGCAATTCATAAGCTCCATAGCTAATTAACTTGATTCCTTATTTAATATCTCTTTCAGTAAAAACCTCTTTTGCTATTTTCAAGGCATTCAGCACACGCGGGAAGCCAGTGTATGGCAGCAAGTGAATGATAGCGCCAATTATTTCCTTTGGAGTCAACCCTATGGTAAGGCCAATATTGACGTGCAATCTCAATTGCGGTTCCAACCCCTGGGTGACCAATGAAGAAATTGTAATCAGCGTTTTATTCTCATCGGATAGTCCTGCTCTGGAATAAATGTCACCAAAAGCAAATTCAACAATATAATTTTCCAACTCGGAATCTAAATCCATTAAACTGTCAAAAGTGATAGAGTAAGCAGGTTTTTCTGATGGGTCTTCATATTTTTTTATAATGTCCATTCCCTGCTGATAGCGTTTTGATTTTTCCATGATTTTATTTTAATTAATTTATGATTATGTAGGTTTTTTCATCTGGACACTTAGCCTTTCAGATAATAATATAGACTTGTAGTTTCTCGTTCTGTGAGTAGAAAAATAAAGGAGTGACCACTTAAAATCCTATATGTTGAAATTAGGATATTATTCTTGAAAATAAAAATCAGAACTTCAAAAGGAGATCACATCATTAAGACCAAATAAAAAATCTCGACCCATACAGATTTAGAAAACACCTCTCGGAGCGAGACTTTTGTTACATAATTTTCTCAATTTCACTTTAAGAGTTTTCTCATTTTTTAAATAAATTATAATAATGCGTAGCGGCTGCAAGATCTTCTAAAGCGTGTCCTACAGACTTGAATAATGTAATTTGTTCATCATTACTTCTACCTTGATGTTTTTTAGCAGCCATTAAAAATAAGTCGGCTTTAATATCCTGCTCCGCCAATACTTTAGTTTTTAACGGAATGACGATATCACCACTTTCCTTTAGTCCGCCTTCATAAGTATCTACAAAAACTTCCGATTTTCTTATGGCATCATCATCGGCTTCTCGCATATCAGGACGATAAGCCCCAACCAAATCGATATGTTGACCAGGTTTTAGGTACTTGCCCAAAACAAGTGGTGTCGGTGAAAGCGTTGCAGCCGAAATGATGTCAACTTCGCTAATTTTAGCTTCAATGGTTTTTATAGGTACTATTTCAAAACTTTCCTCACTTAAGTCCTCACAGATAGCCTTTGCTTTGTCAAAATTCCTGCCCCAAACAAAAACCTGCTCTATGGGCCTTACACTTGCGTGAGCCTTAATAAGGTTTGGAGATAAAGCTCCAGTTCCAATCATCAATAATGATTTGGAGTTCTTTCGACTTAGAAATTTCGATGCCAAGGCTGATGCCGCGGCAGTGCGTTTCACGGTTAAACTTTTAGCTTCTATGAAGGCCTTAACTGAGCCTTTTAAGGCATCTAAATAAATATAAATGGCTTGAATGGCAGGTAAATCAAATTTTCCATTGGCTGGACTAACTGTCGCTATTTTCACACCCGCATCCTTCCCTGGATCCCAAGCAGGCATCAATAATAGCGTGGATTCCATACCAACTTCCGGATTGGGAAAATCATGATGATGTCGCATTGGCACTAAAAGTTCCTTATTGGCAAACATATTTTCTATGGCCGTGATTAAATTTGGGAAATTTGTGTTATTCTCAACAAAATCTGCATCAATTTGGACGATATTTTTCATAAAGGTTATGGATATATGATTATTAATTTTGTCTTTATAAATTGGATAAACCCATTTACTCTGAACGCCCACTTCGGGCTTTGACAATTATCAAAATATAACATTCAAAACTGATAAACCAAAAAGCAAATAAATCCCATTAACTAAAACTGCTTAGCTAATGAGATTTTTTAGGTTGTTCTTTTTATGGATTTCCGTTGAATATTAAACGAAGAATAGCACTTAGAGATTTTTGTAATCTGGTAAAGCAGGTCTGGTTTTTAGACTCTCCTCAATTGTTTTTATAGCAAATTTTCTTTCGTCCCCAATAAGTGGTAAGCGTGGTGCCCGTACATTTTCAGTTCCAAGACCAGTATAAACCTCAGCCAATTTTATGTTCTGCACCAATTCTGGAACAATATCCAATTCAAACAATGGCATAAACCATCTATGAATGTCTAAGGCCTCCTTAATTTGTCCGGCTTTAATCAATTCGTACATCGCCACGGTTTCTTCAGGAAATGCACAGACCAAGCCCGCCACCCAACCATCAGCACCAAGTACCATACTTTCAAAAGCAATGGTGTCAACGCCGGTCATAATTTTTAACCTATCGCCAAAACGATTTTTTATACGGGTGATATTCATTGTGTTTCGTGTCGATTCTTTCACCGCTTCTATATTGTCATGTTTTAATAACTCATCAAACATTTTATGGGTGATTTCTATTTTATAATCCACGGGATTATTATACACCATTATCGGTAGCGACGTGTTTATGGCAACTGAGTTGAAAAACTCCAAAGTCTCTCTGTCCGTGGATTTATAACGCATTGGAGGCAACATCATTAACCCTGACGCACCGTCTTCTTCCGCCATGTTTGCTGCCTTAACCGCCGCTTTGGTAGATTGTTCCGCCAAGGTGATCATTACAGGAACTTTTCCTTTAACCATGTCAACTGTAGATTTTGTCAAACTACGTTTCTCAGATTCTGTTAAGGTACTTGCTTCACCCAAGGTACCTCCCAAAACAATACCGTGTACACCAGCATCGAGTTGTGCTTTTAAATTAGTTTCAAACATTGCAAAATCTAAAGTATCATCATCATTAAATTTTGTTGTGACTGCTGGCATAATGCCTTCCCATTTTACACTCATAGATATAAATTTTATTGCTGTCTTAATTACCTACCAAATTTAATTAAGAAACCTGTGGTGTTATAGCTCATATTTATCAAGTGTTAATACTATATTGTCCTACCTATAGTAAATAACATTTTTTTTGAGTAATATTAGAATGGATTTCTAGCCAAATACCGAAACTACAAGTTTCACCATAAAATATAAATAGGTACAAAACCGTAGAACCCCAGATTTTTGTAAAATTCAGCTATAAGATCAATCGATATGAAAGTATTACCTTTTAAAATACCGAAACCGGAACATGACGCTCTGGTCTATCAGGAAGACATTGGGCTGTCATTCTATGACCAATTACACCAACATGAAGAAATCCAGTTGAGCTATATCATTGAAGGTGAGGGCAAGTTGATTGTTGGAGATACCATCAATTTCTATAAGCCCAATGATATTTTGGTCATTGGCAGTTATCTACCCCATCTTCTTAAAAGTGATACCAGTGCTTATAAGACATCGCAGATGTTAAGTTTGTTCTTTACAAAAGATTCTTTTGGCGAAAAATTTTTTGAACTGGAAGAGACTAAGAGTTTACAGGCATTCTTTATGCGAGCCACACATGGTTTTAAAGTAAATTCAGAGAAAGAGGAAATGGCCAACTTATTCCTAAAATTAAGATTGTCTGAAAAACTCGACCAGTTTTTAATTTTGTTGGAATTATTAAAAATGACATCTACCTGTGACTACAAAAGCTTATCCTCTTTTGTTTATGACAAGCAGTACACGGACCACGAAGGCAATCGAATGCGAAATATCTTTGAATTCACAATGAGCCATTTTAACACCAATATTACTTTAGAAGCGGTCTCAGAAAAGGCCAACATGACCAAGAATGCCTTCTGTAAATACTTTAAAAAAAGAACGAATAAAACGTATTTTCAGTTCTTGACCGAATTACGCGTAGAGCATGCCACTAAGTTATTGCTATCAAACAACAAATTTACCATTGCCGAAATCGCCTATGAATCTGGATTTAAAAACATATCCAATTTTAATAGACAGTTTAAGGAAATTAAGAAAAACACACCTTCTGAGTTCAGAAAGGAAAGAGCTTAATTTTTTATATTGGTAGGGTAGGCAAAAAGCACTTAGGTGATTTAAAAACAGCACCCTATAGATTATCTGAATTTCCGAATGTTGGTCAAAAGTTTCTGTTAAGACAACCTCCGAAAACCCAGACTATAAAACACAGTACGCACTTGGCTCATTATACCGCTATTTGAATTATACAAAGTCTTCTTTCCATCGGAATGTTCAGAAGTTAATTGTACGCAAAAAATATAAAAACCAAGATCTATATATTATTCCCCAAATGGATTGTCAATGGAATGCATGGGTTGTGTAAACCATTTTGGTCCTTGCTCAGTCATGTAAATATGATCTTCAAGGCGAATCCCAAATTCATCTGGCACGCAAAGCATTGGCTCTATACTAAAACACATTCCAGGTTCTATAACAGTCTCTTCATTTCTTATGACATAAGGCCACTCGTGAATATCCAAACCAATACCATGCCCTGTACGATGTGGCAGTCCGGGCAATTCATAATCTGGTCCGAGGCCATGCGCTTCTATAACCACCCGCGATGCATTATCAATGGAAGAAAATGTGTTTCCTAACTGTGCAGCATCAAAAGCTGCCAATTGGGTTTCTTTTTCTATATTCCAAATACGTCTTTGCGATGCTTTTATGGTTCCGTACACATAGGTGCGAGTAATATCCGAGAGGTAACCATGCAATTCGCAACCGGTATCTATCAGAACCATTTCGCCGTCTTCCAAGTCTTTAGGTGTCTTAACCCCATGCGGAAATGAGGTATCCACGCCAAACAAGACGATACAAAAATAGGACCCTGACGGAATACCGTATCTTTTATGTGCTTCGTGAATGAAGTCAGTAACTTCTTTAGCGCTTATGCCCACATGCAAAATTCTTGCTACGGCTTTTTGCACCTCCAAAGTAATATTCATGACATGTTGAATAATCGCGATTTCAGCTTCCGATTTTACCATTCGGCATCCCGCAGTGATCGGTTTAGAATTAACAAGTTCAAATTTTGAATTTGCTTTTGCAATACCATCACTAATAAAAAACGGCGTACTTTCATCAATAAGGATAACACCCTTATCCACGCCATTTTCTGAGCATACCTGAGCCAATAATTGATAGGGACTTTCGTGTTCCTCCCAACCATGAATGACACCTTCAACCTCCATAAAATCTAAAATTGTCCCTCTTTCAAAATTTGGCGCGATATAGTGTAAACTTCCATCAGGAAATAATAAAGCTCCGACCATACGTTCGCTGGAACTCCATTTGGTTCCGGTAAAATAATACAGGTTTGTCCCTGCATCTAAATACATGACTTCCCCTTTATGTTCTTGCATTAATTTACACGCTTTATCAATACGTGCATAAAACTCACTTTTTTGTATTGGCTTTACTAAATGTGCCTTAGGCGTGATAGCATTTAATTCGGCTTCAATTGTACTACCGCCGATTCCTGTTGTTTTCATAAATTATTAAATTTTAAAAAGTTCTGTCTGGGTGAAACGGATCAAGGTTCAATGAGGTCTTCTTGTTTGAAATCACCTCCGAAACCAATTTACCCGTAGCAGGACCCAGCCCCCACCCCATCATGGCATGTCCTGTTGCAATGGTCAAGTTAAAACACTTTTTTGACCTTCCTATATAAGGCAACCCGTCAGGTGAGACTGGACGCAACCCTGACTGTGCATTATTTTTATCTTCCTGACTCAATGTGATTTCAGGATAATACTTGCTTACGGCATGAGCAATGGCATTAACTCTTGCTTTATTTATTTGTTGATTAATCCCGGCTATTTCCATAGTCCCAGCAAAGCGGGTGAATCCATGCATTGGCGTAACCGCAACTTTAGCTTCAGACAGTATGGCTGGAATGGATATCCCCGTATCTTGATCAGTATTAACACGATATCCTTTTCCCGCCTGTAATAGCAATTGCAAAGATAGTTTTTTACTTAGGAATGAACTCCACGAACCCGCTGCAAGAACAAATTCGTCGGCTCGATAATTTTTTATATTTGTTGATATAGATGTGATATATCCATTTACCATCTTAAAATCGCTCACTTTTTCATTGGTAAAAAATGCCACCCTCGATTCTTTTAAATAGGTCTTCATGTCGCTCATAAACTCTTGAGGGGTCATGTGTGAATCACATTTATAATAAGTTGCTCCTTTCACATTTAACTGGACATTAGGCTGTAGTTTTTTCAAATGGTCCAGACCGATTTCTGAAGCCTCTAAACCTATTTGGCGCGCTAACTCGGCTACTTTAACTTCTTCTTCAAGCATTCTTTCCGACTGACAGAGCATCAACAAGCCTTTATTTTCCAGTTGAAACTGAAAACCTTCATCTTGCTTTATACTACTGTATAGTTCTTGGCTCAACAGCGTAACGTCTCTAATTATCGGGATGGATTTGTTTACATGTTTGGCGGTACAGGATTTATTGAACGCCAAGGTCCATTTCATGAAATCGACATCCAATCGTGGTTTGATATACAAAGGACTTGATTTATTGAACATCCATTTAATTCCTTGCCGCATTACCCCTGGCGCTGACAAGGGAATAAAATGGCTCGGCGATAAGAAGCCTGCATTTACATAAGAAGCGCCCATATCTAAATTGGATTGATCTATAATGGATACGTTATGTCCTGCTTTGTGAAGATAATATGCAGAGCACAACCCGATAATTCCGCCGCCAATAATAATGACTTCCTTGTTCATTTATTCAAAATTAGATTCTCAAATTGGCTTTGCCCCCAAAAGAATAAAAAAATCTTTTACCCTAAAGGATTTTCAAATGACCTGAAACCCTAAAGCGTACGGATCGTCATCATCAATTATAATAGTATTGTACCCATACACTTTGGCCCAGCCTTGTACGCTTGGAATAATTGCAGGTTTGCCATCTAACGTGGTTGCTTTAACGATCTTCCCAATAAATTTACTTCCTATAAAGCTTTCGTGGATGAACTCCTCTCCTATTTTTAGAGTGCCCTTTGCATAGCGTTGTGCCATTACAGCGGAGGTTCCTGTGCCGCAAGGGCTTCTATCAATAGCTTTATCGCCATAAAATACCGCATTTTTTGATGTTGATGTAGCATCAGTTGGTTTTCCGGTCCAAAGTATATGTGACACATCTTTAATAGAATCATTCTCTGGATGGATAAACATGTTTGGATATTTTTGGTTAATTTCATCCCTCAATATCTGAGAATATTGAATCAACTTAACCGCGGTAAAATTGTTTACACCTGAAAAGTTTGGCTGTGGATCTATTATGGCATAATAGTTTCCGCCATAAGCTACATCAAAAGTCAGTGCTCCCAATTCAGGACAATCAATGTTCAAACCTTCAGCCGCCAGATAACTCTTAACATTGATCAAACGCACCCAATCCACTTTAGTTCCAGTGGTGCTATATTCAACCTCCACCAGGCCTGCAGGAGCCTCCATCCTAATCTTACCAGGCACCTTTGGCGTAATCAAACCTTCTTCAATAGCTATGGTTATAGTACCAATTGTACCATGTCCGCACATCGGCAAACAGCCTGAGGTCTCAATAAATAAAATGGCAAAATCATTTTCAGGATTATGAGGCGGATAGAGGATACTGCCACTCATAATATCGTGTCCACGAGGTTCAAACATCAGGCCTCTCCGAATCCAATCGAATTCTTTTAAAAAATGTAATCGTTTTTGACTCATCGTTTCTCCAATCAGATGAGGACCGCCTTCTTTAATTACTCTTACTGGATTTCCGCAGGTATGTGCGTCAATACAAACAAATGTACTTCTACTCATTGCTTTATTAAATTATTTAAGGCAATTGACATCGCTATAGTCCTTAATCGATTGGGAGCTTCAAATCATAGTTTTTAACCTATCAAAACAGTATGTTACAAAAAACAAACAGATAAAATAGCGATGAATTATGATGTTTTCAACGTGTCCGTGTCATCTTTACGAAAATCGTTCTATAATTTATCATTAACATTTCTAGTAATATTACCTCAATGCAGCTGGTAACAACTCTTTAGGAAACGATTGATAACTCACCGGCCGCACCCATCTTTTTATGGAATTGGTTCCTACCGCAGTAAATCTTGAATCGGTCGATGCGGGATAGGGACCGCCATGTTGCATTGACGGACACACCTCAACCCCTGTAGGAACACCGTTAAAAATGATTCGTCCAACTCTATTTTCAAGCGCATCAATGACCTCATGTAGATTCTGATAATCTTCTTTTTCGGCAATAATGGTACCCGTTAATTGGCCTTCCAATCCATTGATGATTTTGATCAACTCCTCCTGATCCTTAGCGCTGACCACCAATGCAAATGGACCAAAAGCTTCAAGGTGCAACTTAGGGTTTGCCAAAAATTCCTTTCCTGAAACACTTGCAATCTGTGATGGCGCATGATTGTCATCAATTGCGCATTCCACCTTTCCAACAACCTCTGTTCCTGATTGAGAAGATACTATGTTTACATTATCAACAAATGCTTTTTTGATATCTGGATGCAGCATATATTGCGGATCGATAGCTGTTGTTTTTTGGGCTAAATCTTTTATAAATTGATCAGTCCTATCACCTTCAACAGTCAATAATAAACCTGGTTTTGTACAAAATTGTCCAGCTCCCATTGTTATTGAGCCGGCAAAGGCAGTTGCAACAGCATCCGATCTATTTGCTAATGCTTTCGGGGTGATGATTACTGGATTGATACTTCCCATTTCCGCAAAAACAGGAATAGGCTCTTTACGTTGTGCGGCAATATCAAAAAGCGCGCGACCGCCAGAAATACTCCCCGTAAAACCTACTGCTTTCACCTTATCATGCTTTACCAATTTAACACCAACGGTTCTTCCACGACCCATAATATTTGAAAAGACGCCGTTCGGCATTCCAGTTTTATCCGCCGCTTTAATAATAGCCGAAGCCACCAACTCTGCTGTGCCCGAATGCATGGCATGTGCTTTAACAATAACTGGGCATCCCGCAGCTAATGCGCTAGCAGTATCTCCTCCAGCCGTCGAAAAAGCCAAAGGAAAGTTACTTGCGGCAAAAACCACTACTGGACCTATGGGTATTAGAGTGCGTCTGATATCATCCTTTGGCATGGGCGTTCGTTCTGGCACAGCTTCGTCAATGGTGTTCTCTCTCCACTCTTCACTGGATACTAAGTCTGCAAAAGATCGCAGTTGAAATACTGTCCGTCCCCGCTCACCAATGGCCCTGGCTTCAGGAAGTCCAGATTCTGTTGTGTAAACATCCAACAACTCTTGGTCCAGCGCTAAAATCTCATCGGCAATAGCATTCAAAAATGCTGCTCTTTTCTTCCCAGCAACTTTCCGATAAGATTTAAAAGCACTCCAAGCCAATGCAACGGCCTCATCAACTTCATCAGAAGTAGCTTCATAAAATGCCGTTGGATTTTGAGTATTAAGTCTTGGGTTTATCGTTTTGTGTGTTTTATCACCACTGGCCTTTAAGGTATTGCCTATATAGTTTTTTCCTGTTATCATTTGTCATTGTTTTTTTAATGAGCTGATCCTCTATCAATTACTATCGAATAATTCCTAAATATTCTTATTATCAAGATGAGTGCTACGATAATCTCAATATTGCAAATCGATGGCTCCATCCATTTTAAGAATTGGAATCTGAGCCCAACATTTTACATTAATACAAATTTAGAGGCTGGCCGAGGATAATATTAATAGACTATTATCCATAACTAATACTATAATATCGTATTGTAAAATTTCAACATATCGTGGATTTAAAAGTAGTATTGGCGGGGAGCTGCTTCTATTGTGCTCAAGGTTGAAAACAAAGAATCGACTTAAACAGATTGAAGACCTCTGCTTTCGCAGGAATGTTAACGAACTCATTATTACCTATAGTCCCAAATTTACATAGTGGCCTATATATTAATCAGTAAGGGCGTAGGGGGCGGATTTTATCTGTTTCCATTCTTTGCGGCACTAGTGACAAACGAGCACTAACTTGGGTAATTTCTTCAACTGTTGCAGGTATTTAAAGGAAAAAGGTATATTTTCGCTCTTTTAAAAATTTAAAACACAAATCTTATGAAAGAACTTATTGAGAACATGCAAAGCACTTACGAATCATTTGAAAATGACGCTAAGACACAGCTAGAAAGCGGAAATAAATCAGCGGGAACAAGAGCGAGAAAATCATCATTGGCCTTAGAGAAATTATTGAAAGAATTTCGTAAGGTTTCAATAGCGGAATCAAAAAAATAAGCATTAAGTGTCCTGTAAGAGTCCTACTCAAAAGGAATAGAACTTAATGTTTATTAAAAAAGAGTCAAAAACCCCTTCAGCCTTGAAGGGGTTTTTTATATGTGTATTTTTCGATCTCAAATAAATAGACTTTTGGAAGATTACCAAATTTTCCAGCCTTTAAGAGACCGTTTTCTGCTGAAACACCTATGCCGGCACCCAATGTGAGAAAAATTGTTACTCAAACCCCTCCGAATGGTCCAAATTATGGTTCTAATTTAGTTTCAGCAATGGCAGAATATTGACGAGATGCGATAAAGCAAAATCAACTTGGCTACGTAAAAATCTCTTATCTAAAAGGCTTTTAAATTTTGATTCACTTTATCAATTAGGCGTTCATTGAACACGATGTCTTGAGAAGGATGTGTTATTTCAATAGCTATCCTTTTAATTCTCTTATCTTCATAAGGACACGTAATTCCGCTGTCTTGAGCCGAAACCCCATCGAAAGAAAATAAACTAAAATTATAGCCAATGATTACGGTGGAAGCTTTTCCAATTCAATACAGTTATATTACACATTAGTTACTATTTTTTAACGTTAGACTTGTGTATGTTTTCATCACAGATGCCTAAGATTTTTTACCGTTTATGTCCTTTCTATTATTGAGATTCTTGTGGAATCGTTAGCTTACAAAATAATTTTATAGCTTATCGTATCCTTTAAACTTCGGACTCACGACACGCTTCCATTCTGGATTTTTCTTTATGTATGCAAATATGTAAGGACAAAAAGGAAGTACCATGACGTTCTCATTTTCAAGATAAGTCAGCGTTTTCTCAACTACGGCCGCCGCCGCTCCTTTTCCTCTCAGTTCTGGCTCCGTTTCGGTATGCACTAACGCCATTTGGCTGCCATATTCCTTATAGTCTATAAACGCGAAGTGTCCGTCAATTTCTATTTCAAAACGTTTTTTATCTTCGTTTTTAACTAATGGAATGTCAATATATTCTGTTTTCATATTTATAATTTAAAGCATTTGAATAAAACCACTTATCCTTTAATGATACCGTCTAAAACAGTTCCTTCAAGTATTTCATATTAGATTTTGCTGTATCAATCACCTCAGCAACTTGGCCGTTCAGCATCAATTTTCCCATACTTTTTGTGAATCCCTTTATTTGATCAAATTCCACTTTTGGAGGCATGGCCAAGGCGTCAGGGTCTGTAAAAATGTTTATGAGCGCAGGACCATCATGCGCAAATGCCTCCTGCAAGGTGCTTTTTACATTTTGGCATTCATCCACATTCCAAGCTTTAATATCCATGGCTTCTGCAACCTTTGCAAAATCAGGGTTTTTCATATCAGTTTGCCAATCGGGATATCCAGCAACCAGCATTTCCACTTTAACCATTCCCAAAGACCTATTGTTAAATACAATAATTTTTACAGGAATGTTGTATTGGCTTATCGTCATCAAATCGCCCAAAAGCATACTAATACCACCGTCGCCACAAAGTGCTATGACTTGTCTGTCTGGGTGCGATAATCCCGCACCAATAGCCATTGGCATAGCATTGGCCATGGAACCATGGTTAAATGAACCCGTGAGGTACCGATTGCGTTTACCCTTAATGTATCGTGCCGCCCAAACCGCTGACATTCCGGTATCGACCGTAAATATAGCATCGTCGGCAGCCACATCATCAATTATAGAGGCCGCAAATTCAGGATGAATATTTTTTTCCTCGGATTTTGCCGCTACATAGGAAGCATATTTTTCTTCTTGCTCGTCATGTAATTTTCGCATGTCTTTTAAAAACCCGTCATCTGATTTTTTATCCAACATCGGAATTAAGGCTTCCAAAGTGTCTTTAATTTTTCCTGCATAGCCATAATCTACTTTTGCTCGTCTGCCAATGCGTTCGGGCTTATCATCAATTTGAATGATGGTATTGTCTTCCGGCAGAAAATCTGTATAAGGAAAATCAGTACCCAATAAAATTAGGAGATCAGCTTCCTGCATCGCCTTAAACCCTGATTTACTTCCCAACAACCCGTTCAAGCCTACCGCATAAGGATTGCTTGTTTTATCAAAGAATATTTTACCTCGAAAACTATAACCCATCGGTGCATTTAACTGTTCAGAAAGCTGCATGGCTTCTGCTTGAGCGTCTTTGCAGCCATAACCACAGAACAACATGACTTTTTTGTTAGCATTGATCACCTCTGCCAGTTGTTCCATTTCTTCCTGTCCTGGAATAAGTCTGGAATTTGTGTAGAAATTTTTATTGGCAGTGGTTATATGAGTCACTTCAGACTCTGACACATCGCCAGGCAAGCCCACCACTGCAACGCCTCTGTCTTGGATGGCATGTTGAATAGCTGATTGAAATGCATTAGCCGCCTGCTCTGGCGTGTTGGCCATCACACAATATTTACTGCAATCGCCAAATAATTTGACGACGTTGGTTTCCTGAAAATTATCCATCCCAAATTTATCGGTAGTAATAGTGGTAGCAATGGCAATTACAGGGTTTCCTGAACGGTTAGCGTCATATAGACCGTTGATTAAATGAACGTGACCCGGTCCGCTGCTGCCCATACAGCAACCTATACCGTCCAATTCTGCATCCATAGATGCTGCATAGGCTCCAGCTTCTTCATGACGAACGTGAATCCACTCCAATCTGCCATCCCTTCTTACTGCGTCATTAATGGGATTTAAACTATCACCCGTGACTGCATATAATCTTTTAACACCCGCATTTACTAAGTTTTCTACGAGTAAATCTGCTACTTTCTTTGCCATGCCTTTCTATTTTTGATTTTTATGTGAAAAATGAGATAAACTTTTGAAAATCATTTATCGGAATACAGAATATGACTTAATCTTGTTTTTCTTTAACTCAAAAGATGAAATTCTTAATCGGTTCTAAAAAACACTAATATTGGCAGGTTCATTAGACTTAATAAAGCATGCGCAGGGAATGGAAAATAGCTGCACTGAATCTTTGATTTCTTGCCTACGAATTGATGGAAAGACTGAGGACCTCCTTATTCCCTGCTCTCTTTTTATAATGGACTGAATTGGTGTGAGGTGGATGAATTGGAGATGAGGTTGGCGGTGCAAGTTAGTGGCCCATAGACTGCGCTCAGGGTGACAATGGATCATAGATTGGCTTGGAATGTTTTATGGAACAATGTAGAGATTGCTTCGCTTTGCTCGCAATGACGGAACGAGTTACGAACTACTTATTACCTGCCCTTAAAAAATAGTGATACAGTTTGATGTGATTCGCAATAGAATGTTTTTAACTAGAAAAGGAATTAAGACCCTGCTTAGGCAGGCGCTTGGCTGTCAATCCCGATGGCTATCGGGATTGACAGCCAAGACAAAAACTTAAATAGTAGAAAGTTGAATCTTATGATCTGAGAACGACAGGGTATCGCAAACGCTAAAAATCCGTTATCATCCTGTATTGCTAAAGGCATAGAAACTCTAATTATAAATAATGGATTGATAAATTAGTAAGTTCATTATGAAAAGCATTTAATTAGCATGAAAACGAATTATTATTCTGCAGTAAACATGAAAAAGGTTTACTGACCAATAAATCTGGATTTGAATATTATTTTCGAATTAATTCATAATTTGTGCTTCTTCCCCCCGCTGCTTCCTTTTGCAAAATCTCTTTTTCTATCAGATCATTGATGTCGCGTATGGCGGTGTCCTTTGAGCATTTAGCGATCTTGGCCCATTTGGAGGAGATCAGTTTTCCGTCGAAGCCATCAAGAATTTTATTTAATAATTTTTTCTGACGTTCGTTTATTGCTGTTTCAGCATGTTTAATTGCGCTTGATCCGGATTCGTTGCGCGCTTACAGTAAAGCTCCGCTTAGAAAATCATTAAAACAAAAAAAACGCTCAAGTAAACTTGGCGTTTTTTATTTTTTTTGATTTATTCGTGACCTCGACAGGATTCAAACCCTGTCACGCAAACCCTCTTGTACAAAGGCTTTGTCAAAATTTCCTATTATGAGGTAGCCTGATAGCTACCACGGGGATTGATTTTCAATTTGTTTGTTAGACTTTCAATCTTAAGTTAAAGATAGGTAATTAAATAAGAAAATTAAGTTATTTCAAAATATCGAAATTATTTTGCCAAAATAATGCCTAACCTTCCACAAAATTAAGTCTATGTTCACACTAGAAGTTCTTGATTCAATCCTAGAATGTCATGTTTATCAGCAGCAACATCCACCGTAACAAAGTAAAAAAGATCAAACAAAAGTTTAACAAATAATGGTTTTCAATCAACCCTATTTACTAAATCCTCACTCGATCTGATAAACCCCGTCCTTATGACTGTCATGTTCCTGAGGCAGAGCTCCTCTATTATTCAGAAGGCATATTTCAAAAGGAAATCAATGATTGTTAAGAAAATCCATTTGACTTCCAGATTGTTGGCAATTGCCAATGAATCTTACAGGCAATAATCTCAGTACATTATTGCAACTAAACCAGTAACTTTAAGTAACATCTGGGATGCGCCTGTCTCGTTTAACATAAAAATATAGATCCACCAAAGAATAGTGATGGTGGCATAAATTTCCTTTTGGATGATAATCGGAATATTACTTAGTGAAACATCCCGTATAACCTCACCAAACCTGGCCGTAATTGTTCCTAGCGCACTACAATCTATAGGCTATAATTTCAAAATAATTCTTGTTTAAATACGCACTACTGTAAAAAATCCCAAACCTATGGAATCAAACCTCAAAAGTGTATTATGTAGTTTTTGATTACGTTGGGAAAGCTTGTTTCTGAACGCAGATAAGCATGACTCAATACACGTATTTTAAAGGTGCTTTATACAAATAAAAAATTGGGTCTCAATCAGTAAGTAGAAAAAATCTCCCCTCATGAGTTTGGAAAATAATTGAAGGTATCTCTAACGCTTTCCAGACTTTCAACAATTACACCCCAAATCACTTCTCAAACTCGCATGAAAAACAGAAGGAGAAAGCCCTTGTGTAAATGGGAGTACGACCGTTTATACCGTCTATGTAAAGCTAAGAATATTCTTTGAGTAGAAATTGAATCATGCCGTTTTGTTTGAGTGGACGCTATTTTAAGGTAGGATGAGGACAGCAGTTGTTGATGTTTTACCTCAGGGCTGGCGCGATTTTTTGCTCGTAGGTGGGAAAGGCAGTATTCATCCGAGCAACTACGTCTTTTATGACATGATCTGGCTTTTTACCTTTGGTGGCATAAACTATATGTATTATGACAAAAAAGGAGAATGATTTGTGGATGCGTAAATTGGTAAAGGAGTTTCTGGACTCTGGTCGGAGTCAAAAAGAGTTTGCCTCTGCCCATGGGATCAAGGAAGGCAAACTTCATTATTGGCGATCAAAATTATCGCGGCCTGTGGATGTAACGGCCGATAAAGGTCCTTCGCATTTCGTTCCTATCGAAGTCGTCCCTGTCCAGGATGGCAGAACCATTTTGATCCGTTGCAAAAACGGGATCGAGATCGAAATCCCAGTATAGATGTTCGCACTTGGTACTTCGCACCGGTTCCAACTCTACAGCCTCCCCACCGATATGCGAAAAAGCTTCGATAGCCTGAGTGGACTTGTCATCAACGATCTGGACCAGAGCCCCGATGACGGTACGGTATATATCTTTATCAACAAGGTCCGCAACAAGGCAAAGTTGTTGCACTGGCAATCGGGAGGGTTTATGCTGTACTACAAAAGGCTGGAATCCGGTACTTTTGAACTTCCCGATTACGATGGATCAGTCGGCAGTCTACGGCTGGATTACGCTCAATTGGTCCTGCTCATCGATGGGATCTCCATTACCAATATAACCAGGAGAAAACGTTACAAAAAAACGTGATATTAGGTTGTTTTTTAACAGGGCAATTTTTATCTTAGCCCTGCTATGACCTATCAAGAGCTGCTTGTCGAGAACCGGGACCTTCAAAAAAAGGAGAAGGCCTCCACGGCCAGAATAGTTTCCTTGGAACATCAACTGGCACAGCTCTACAAACTCATAAGTGGATTCAAATCCGAGAGTTTCATATCCCAAGCTGTGGTCGACCAGTTATCGCTCTTTTCAGGGGATGATTCCCCAGAAACCGTAGAAGAGACCCCGCAAGAGACCATTACCTATTCCAGGGACAAGAAAAAACACAATGGGCGCAATGCACTGCCCGAACATCTGCCGGTCAGGGAAATCACCATCGAGCCCGAAGAGGATACCACGGGACTGAAGAAGATCGGGGAAGAGGTCACCGAAACCTTGGAATACACTCCCGCAAGCCTTATCAAAAGAAGGACGATCCGGCCCAAGTATGCCAAAGCGGATGGAGAGGGCGTACTGATCGCGGCACTTCCTACCCGTCCCATCGACAAATCGATAGCCGAGGCCTGTTTACTGGCACACATCCTGGTGGGCAAATATATCGATCACCTTCCGTTCTACCGGCAGATCCAAATGTTCAAACGGGACTTTGGATGGGAACCCGCACAGAGCACCATGAGCGACTGGATGGCCAGTTGTTGCCAGCTGCTGGAACCGCTCTACAATACACTGAAACAAAAAATACTGGCCTCCGATTATATCCAGGCCGATGAGAGTCCGATCAAGGTGTTGGATTCCGATAAAAAAGGCAGTACACATCAGGGATATCAATGGGTCTATCACGATCCCGTTCAAAAATTGGTGCTTTTCAATTACCGAAAAGGCCGTGGACAGCACGGCCCCAAAGAATTGCTTGCGGGCTATAGTGGGTATCTGCAATGCGATGGCTATACCGTGTACGATAAAATAGGTACCGACCCCAAGATCGCACTTGCCGGATGTCTGGTACATGCCAGGCGCAAGTTCCACGACGCGCTGGACAGTGATAAAAAACAAGCGGAAAAAGCATTGGCCATCTTTAGGGATATCTATTTGGAAGAACGTAAGATCAAAGAGGAGGCCCAAGATGATCTTGAAGCCCGAAAAAGACAACGAGACATAAGGATCAAGCCGCTATTGGTACAGATCAAAACGTGGATCGAAGGGCAACAATTCAGAGTGCTGCCGCAAAGTCCCATCGGCAAGGCGATGACCTACTTCATCAATCAATACCCAAAACTGGAGGCCATATTTGAGGATGGACGCATCGAACTTGACAATAACCTGATCGAAAATGCCATCCGCCCCATGGCCATAGGCAGAAAGAACTTCCTTTTCTGTGGATCACATAAAGCGGCACAAAATGCCGCCATGCTCTATTCTTTCTTCGGTAGCTGCAAGATGCAGGGCGTCAATCCCCGGGAATGGCTAAAGGAGACCCTCGGGCGGATCCCAGATCATAGCATACAAAAACTCGAAGAACTCCTGCCCGGATACCAAAAACAGAACAGCATATGACCAAAGAACAGGTAAAGGAAAAGGAAAAACAATTATTGGAAATAACGGGGGCCTTCTGTGCGCAGAAACTCAATGATGAATACTTCGTACTCTGTGAAAAACTCATCAAAAAGATGGGTAGAAAAAGAGACGTCCCGTTCACAAGGGGAAAATTAGAGATATGGGCGGCAGCTGTGGTCCATGCCATAGGGTCGATAAATTTTTTGTTCGACAGATCCTTCGAGCCGTATATAAGTTCCAAAGAGATGAACGAATACTTCGGGACCAAGGGGGCTACGGTCTCGAGCAAGGCCCGGATCATAAAGGATATGTTCGATCTATGGTATTATAGCCCTGAATTTTCTACCGGTGCCATGCAGGAGAACAGCCCTTTTAACAACATGGTAATGGTCGATGGACTGATATTGCCCTTGGACAACCTTCCAGAACATAT
>NZ_JACGLT010000059.1 GCF_014062315.1 Gelidibacter maritimus | reverse complement strand
TTCTTGAGATCCAATGTTAAGTCGCCTAAAATCCGAAAATCAGTGAATGCCAAAGGTCAGGCTGAATAACAGAACCGACAAACAGTACGTTCCTAAAAAACGTTCCAGAACGTTAGAATCCAATCTGACGAATAAAAACTTTCCGAACCAAATCGGATTTTTTTTTTACTGTTTAATAGTAAAATCAAAAGTTTGGGTTTCTCGACCGAATCCAATCTGACCGGAAAATTAATATAAATGTTGCGCGCGGAAAAACTTAACAACAATCCATCTGAATTGTTTAAATTAGTCTTTTAAACAACATTACGTCCGAATTTATACTCGAACG
>NZ_JACGLT010000058.1 GCF_014062315.1 Gelidibacter maritimus | reverse complement strand
AAGAGTTCAAAGAAAATAAGGATTTTGATAGCTGAACAATAGAGCATCCCGACCCAAGTCGGGACGGTCATAGGTTCGAATCCTATCGGGCTCACACCTTTGAAAACCTTACATAATGCAGGGTTTTCTCATTTATGGACATCTTAATACTGAGATCTATCCAGACAAAAGTTCAGCTTATAGGCGAGAATTGGAAATTAAAGATTGGAAAAGTTCAAGGAAAATAAAGATTTTGATAGCTGAACAATAGAGCATCCCGACTCAAGTCGGGACGGTCATAGGTTCGAATCCTATCGGTCTCACACCCTTGAAAACCTTGCATAACGCAGGGTTTTCTCTTTTATGGACATTTCTTAAATTTTCGTTTTGCTGATTTATATGGCATCAAGAATG
>NZ_JACGLT010000057.1 GCF_014062315.1 Gelidibacter maritimus | reverse complement strand
ACATAATCCGTAAACGCCACGTTTTTAGAAATAATCAGTTCATCTTCGGAAAACTGCCCATCAAAATTCCAGTCGGCCCAAACTCTTACCCTATTGATGTCAGATACACCACCATTTCCAGATTCGGTGATAATAGTCATAGAATAGGACTCACCTAACTCTAAATCAGTACTTACAGAATTAAAATAATTGTAATAATTATTCAAATCTGGGGCATGATCAATGGTCCCCACCTTTACATTATTGATGTTAAAATAAGTGCCATATTCAGGCATGGTCTCACAATATGCAACAATGGCACTCACACTGCCTGTATATGAACCTGTTTCCCCTTCGGCATTTGTAACTGTCAAGGAGTAGCTATAGATCCCTGGCTCGTCGTAGGTTATTTCAGG
>NZ_JACGLT010000056.1 GCF_014062315.1 Gelidibacter maritimus | reverse complement strand
CCTGAAATAACCTACGACGAGCCAGGGATCTATAGCTACTCCTTGACAGTTACAAATGCCGAAGGGGAAACAGGTTCATATACAGGCAGTGTGAGCGCCATTGTTGCATATTGTAGGACAACTTTTGAATATGGAACATTTTTTAACATCAATAATGTAAAGGTGGGGACCATTGATCATGCCCCTGGTTTGGACAATTACAATAATTATTATAATTCTGTAAATACAGAATTCAGGTCTGGGGAAACCTATGAGATTACGATCAACGCTGATCCTGGCAAAGGTGGTCAATTTGATGAAAATAGGGTAAGAGTTTGGGCCGACTGGAATTTTGATGGGCAGTTTTCCGAAGATGAACTGATTATTTCTAAAAACGTGGCGTTTACGGATTATGT
>NZ_JACGLT010000055.1 GCF_014062315.1 Gelidibacter maritimus | reverse complement strand
GAATGCCAAAGGTCAGGCTGAATAACAGAACCGACAAACAGTACGTTCCTATAAAACGTTCCAGAACGTTAGAATCCAATCTGACGAATAAAAACCTTCCGAACCGAATCGGATTTTTTTTTTGCTGTTTAATAGTAAAATCAAAAGTTTGGGTTTTTCGACGGAATCCATTCTGACCGGAAAATTAAAATAAATGTTGCGTGCGGAAAAACTTAACAACAATCCATCTCAATTGTTTAAATTAGTCTTTTAAACAACATTACGTCCGAATTTATACCCGAACGGAAAAGTTAAAAGCCGTGTACTAACACCGTGTACAAGCCATTGCTCAAACCCATCCAGCTCACAAAATTCTTGCGAATTTTGAAACTTCGGATAGACTTAAAGCATTAGGTTAATAAATACGCAACAGCTCGTACACATAAACGTT
>NZ_JACGLT010000054.1 GCF_014062315.1 Gelidibacter maritimus | reverse complement strand
GCTACGGGAGGCGCTACTTATTTGTGGAGTACGGGAGCAACAACCGAAAGTATATCAGTGAGCCCATCATCGACCACCACATATTCGGTTACTGCATATGACGAATCAGGCCAATATTCAGATACGGATGAGGTCAAAGTATCAGTAAATGCACCGCCAACAGTGGAAGCTGGAGGTAATGTTACGATAAATTCAGGTGATAATGTCACTTTAACCGCCACTGGAGCTACGACTTATAAATGGAGTAACGGAGCCACTGGAGCGAGCATTACCGTGAGTCCTTCGACAAGCAGGACATATACTGTTACAGGAATATCCAACGGTTGTGAGGCCACGGATACTGTTAGAGTTACCGTTACAAATACAGTTGAAGTAGTTGCTGATGCTGGAGCAGATCAAAGCATCTGTGCTGGTTCAAGTGCAACCTTAACCGCTACGGGAGGCGCTACTTATTTGTGGAGTACGGGAGC
>NZ_JACGLT010000053.1 GCF_014062315.1 Gelidibacter maritimus | reverse complement strand
CCATACGCTCTTATGTAGCTTATTGTACTTTTTGTCTTTTAATGAGTTTGCAATCATCCCTTAGCTCGTAAACCAGGAATGACTACGTGTTACTATGATATATTCCGAAGAATATATCAGTAATATTTTTTATGTATCTTTTTTCAATATGTCAATGAACGTTTTCCTTGAGAGAAAAGAACAGAGAAAATAGAGCATAGACCAAGTCTATTGTCTTTTTTCTTTATTCTATCTTCTCAGAGATAGTGGAGAATATCGGAGTCGAACCGATGACCTTCCCGACTTGCGGTCGGGACGCTCCAGCACCCTATCTGTGCCGAATCTCTATTCAATATGTAATGAACTTTTAAAAAGCATCGAGACCTCCAGTATTAAATATCAAGACGACTCTTGATACTTTGTACTTCGTACTCTGTACTTTTTTTGTGGAGAATATCGGAGTCGAACCGATGACCTCCTGCGTGCAAGGCAGGCGCTCTAGCC
>NZ_JACGLT010000052.1 GCF_014062315.1 Gelidibacter maritimus | reverse complement strand
CGTTAGCTTTAATGCTGGAGCAAGTTTGCGGAATTGAAAAAAGCCTGTTTGTTTTTCGATTTTTTTTTTTTTTGAATTTTAAGAAAGTAAAAACCGAAAAATAATGTTGCGGAATTTTTAAAAACACGCTGAATTATCACTCAAACTCTGAATTGAATTGCGTCTGATTTTTTAGCTCGTTTGCGGAATTGAAATCTGAATTAAAAACTCGGAATCTCACTCAATCGGAATTTAGCAAGTTGCGGAATTGCTCACTCGAAATCTGAATTAAAAATATTGCAGAATTTGAGCAAGTTTGCGGAATCGAAAACTGCGGAATTTACTCAAAATCTGAAAATAAAAATTAAAGAAAAACAAAAATTCGGAATGAATTACAAAGCGGACAAAAAAGCACTAAAAGCTAACAACGTATATAAAAAATTGCTATTTTGTGCTTAATTCAATGGTCGTTGCACGTTTGCTACGTCTGATTTTCCTTCGGAAAATCCTCGCACGCAAACCCGCAACTTTCCATATACAAAACCGTT
>NZ_JACGLT010000051.1 GCF_014062315.1 Gelidibacter maritimus | reverse complement strand
ACGTTGTACATAATGCAAAAAAACACTCGTTACGAAATTAAACTATCGAAATTTGAATGAAAAAATATTTTGAAAAATGGTATATAAGCTTGTTTATTTTACCAATACTGCTGACTTATTTAACTTCATTCGTCCAACTTCCAGATATAATCTCAAATTGGGAATATTCAATAATTACATCTTTGACAATACTTGTAATTATTTTAATTTATGAAATTCAGTTATTGAATAAAAAAGTTGTGGAATTAGAATCTAAACCGACTGAAAAAGACAAAAAAATAATTAAAAAGTTACTGAAAACTCTTAATTTAAAAATGTTTCAAGAAGATATTTGCACACAAGATTCTTGGAATGGTTATCCGAGAGAAGCAATTAGCAACGTAATTGAATTTAAGCATAATTCGGTTCTAATTGAAAACCAAACTTCTGTAGAGAAATTAAATAATTTGATTTCTGACTTTCTAAAAGAATTAGAAATTTTTACAGAATATAGTTCGAAACGTGTTTCTGGAAAAGGAGAATGGCTCGTTCCATT
>NZ_JACGLT010000050.1 GCF_014062315.1 Gelidibacter maritimus | reverse complement strand
GGCTAGAGCGCCTGCCTTGCACGCAGGAGGTCATCGGTTCGACTCCGATATTCTCCACAAAAAAAGTACAGAGTACGAAGTACAAAGTATCAAGATCCGTCTTGATATTTAATACTGGAGGTCTCGATGCTTTTTAAAAGTTCATTACATATTGAATAGAGATTCGGCACAGGTAGGGTGCTGGAGCGTCCCGACCGCAAGTCGGGAAGGTCATCGGTTCGACTCCGATATTCTCCACAAAAAAAGTACAGAGTACGAAGTACAAAGTATCAAGATCCGTCTTGATATTTAATTCTGGAAGTCTCGATGCTTTTTAAAAGTTCATTACATATTGAATAGAGATTCGGCACAGATAGGGTGCTGGAGCGTCCCGACCGCAAGTCGGGAAGATCATCGGTTCGACTCCGATATTCTCCACAAGAAAGTACAGAGTACGAAGTACGGAGTATCAAGATGCGTCTTAATACATAGTACCGGTGGCTTGCTACTTTTAAACGTTCATTGACATATTGAAAAAAGATACATAAAAAATATTACTGATATATTCTTCGGAATATATCTTAGTAACACGTAGTCATTCCTGGTTTACGAGCTAAGGGATGATTGCAAACTCATTAAAAGACAAAAAGTACAATAAGCTACATAAGAGCGTATGG
>NZ_JACGLT010000005.1 GCF_014062315.1 Gelidibacter maritimus | reverse complement strand
GCATTGATGGAAATACGTCGACAAAATGTGTCTGCAGAAAACATTATTTATGGCGGTGAACGTTTGGGAATTTATTTTCTAGAAACCGGTGCGGGATTACGTGGCAGTAAAGTGGTCTATGATCGTAATCATTCGGGCATTTCTGACGTTGAAATTGGTGTGATTGATTGGAAAAAGGTCTTTCAAGATGCAAGTGTATTCCATTGGAGCGGACTTACACCAGCTATATCCCAAAATGCAGCTGATGTGTGTTTGGAAGCGGTGAAAGTTGCCAAAGGTATGGGAGTCCTAATTACCACTGACCTAAACTACAGGGCAAAACTTTGGAAATACGGTAAAGCACCTAAAGACATTATGCCAGAACTTTTAAAATACAGCAATGTCATATTGGGAGACCTTGATACCGCTTTCATGATGATCGGAAAAGATAAGGTTAACCCAAACTATAAGGATGCTGACAGTTTACCACAGTTTTATGATCTTTTTTTTGATCAGTATCCTGATTTGAAATATATGGCGACGACCTTGCGATACTCCCGAAGTGCATCCCATCAACAAATAGGTGGTATTTTTTATGATAAAGAAAAATTGTATACCGCAACCGTTAGAGAAATCACACCTGTAGTTGATCGTGTTGGGAGTGGTGATGCCTTTATGGGAGGGATTATTTATGGTCTGGTGCTGGATACGTTTGATCCTCAGTATACGATTAATTTCGCAGTCGCAGCTTGTTGTTTGAAACATACCATTTCGGGTGATTATAACTTGGCCACAAAAGAGGAGGTAGAAGCTCTGGTTAAAGGAGGTCCCTCAGGGATCGTTTCACGATAATTTATAAAAATACGAAAAGAATAATAATAGCTTATGGCACAATTTTCAAGAATAGAAGTCGCAGGTATCATGAAAAAAACAGGATTGGTGCCCTTGTTTTTCAGTCAAGATTTAGAATTGAGCAAGAGTATTCTTAAAGCATGCTATGATGGTGGTGCGCGGTTGTTGGAGTTTACGGCCCGTGGTGATTTTGCTCATGAAGTTTTTGGGGAACTGAACAAGTATGCCATCAAAGAACTACCTGGAATGGTAATGGGTGTTGGATCGGTAACCGATGCGGCGTCAGCTTCCATGTACATGGCATTAGGGGCTAATTTTATTGTTACACCTGTATTTCGTAAGGATATTGCCATCGTTTGTAATAGACGTAAAGTATTGTGGTCTCCAGGATGTGGGTCGTTAACAGAAATTGCAGAAGCGGAAGAAATGGGCTGTGAAATTGTTAAACTTTTCCCTGGCGATAGTTTTGGCGCAAAATTCATAAAGAACATCAAAGGCCCACAGCCATGGACCAATATTATGCCTACAGGAGGTGTGTCCCCTGACCAGGAGAATTTAAAGGAATGGTTTGATGCGGGAGCGACATGCGTAGGCATGGGATCCCAATTAATAACGAAAGACATAGTAAATCAAAAGGATTTTAAGAAGCTGGAAGAGCAGGTCCGATGGACCATTGAGACGATCAAAACCTTGAGGGAATAAATTACAGTTTTGAATATGAAGAACTATAAATATATGTTATTTACGATTGCGCTTTTCTTTGGGCTCGTTTCCTGCGAATCGATCGAAGAGACCAAAATAATCAAGTTGGCCCACGGTCTGGATGAAACGCACCCTGTACACAAAGCTATGGTATTCATGGGTAAGGAATTGGAAAAAAAATCTAATGGGACTTTAAATATTCACGTCTATCCAAACCAGCAATTGGGTTCAGAGCGGCAATGTCTGGAACTTCTACAAATTGGAAGTTTGGGAATGACCAAGGTGTCCGCCGCCGTTATGGAAAACTTTTCACCAAATATGAAAGTGTTTGGATTACCGTATTTGTTCAAGAATCGTGCACAAACCTTTAGGGTTCTAGACGGCCCTATTGGAAAGGAACTTTTGGATGGTGGCACAAAATATTGGTTAAAAGGCTTGGGTTATTATGACGCTGGGAGCAGAAGTTTCTATACCGTTAAAGAACCTGTTGAGGAGCCGGATGACCTGAAGGGACTAAAAATCCGGGTCATGGAAAGTGTTACAGCCATGAACATGATTAAGAGCATGGGAGGGGCGCCTACGCCAATTTCTTCTGGCGAACTATATACCGCTTTGCAGCAGGGGGTGGTGGATGGAGCTGAAAACAACCCTCCTACATTCTACTTGACAAGGGAGTATGAAGTTTGTAAGTACTTCTCTTTGGATGAGCATACTACCATCCCGGATGTGCTCATTATGAGCACACATTTATGGGAGTCATTAAATGAAGAGGAGCAAGGGTGGGTGCAAGAAGCGGCAGACGCATCAGTCCAGTACCAAAGAACACTATGGGCCAAGGCCGAAGAGGAAGCACTTACAGCAGTTGAAAAAGCCGGTGTTACCATTTCAAGACCTGATAAAGCACCTTTCATGGAAAAAGTGACCTCGGTCTATGAATCTTATAAGGATAACCATGAAGTGTACAGTCTGATCCGAAGGATTCAAGAAACCGATTAGAGCAAACTTCACACTGATAATATTAAACCGTACGATTCCTATAAACGATAATCAAATATTATGAAATTCCGAAGAAAAATAGATCTGTATTTAGGTTATATCCTGGTTGTTATTATGGGCGTTATGGTTATAAACGTTCTTTGGCAGGTGTTTACAAGATTCGTTATGGGCGATCCAAGTTCATTTACTGATGAACTTGCACGCTACCTTATGATTTGGGTTGGTGTCTTGGGAGCGGCCTACATTTCTGGAAAAAGAATGCACGTTGCCATAGATTTATTGCCCAACCGTTTAAGTAAGGCAAAACAAATGCTGCTCAAGATGCTTGTGAATTTTATTATCATCCTATTTTGCTTTACCGCCTTGGTGGTTGGCGGTTTAAGATTGGTATATATTACCTATGTCCTTGATCAACATTCGCCTGCACTGCAAATTCCTTTGGCCTTAGTGTATTTGATTATACCTATTAGTGGCATCCTTATTATCTATTATAAAATATCAGATATTTATCTTAAACAATTCTAATGGAGTATTTACCTATTTACGTGTTAATTGTCAGTTTTGTCGGATTGTTGCTCATTGGCGTGCCGGTGGCATGGAGTATTGCCATCTCTTCATTATTGACCATGATGACCAGTATTTCCATGCTTCCCGCTTTGACTACGGTTTCCCAGCGCATTGCTACCGGATTGGATAGTTTTGCATTATTGGCCATTCCATTTTTTGTGCTTTCGGGACAATTGATGAACAAAGGTGGCATTGCGCATCGCCTAATTGATTTTGCTAAAACCCTAGTTGGCGCACTGCCAGGCGGACTGGCACTTATTAACGTAGTGGCGGCTATGCTAATGGGCGCCATTGCTGGATCGGCTATGGCATCGGCATCGGCAATGGGGAGCATTTTGGGTCCGGAAATGGAAAAAGATGGCTATTCAAAAGAATTTGGCGCAGCGGTGAATGTTACTTCCTCAACCTTGGGATTGATTATTCCGCCAAGTAATGTGCTTATCGTATATTCTTTGGCCAGTGGTGGCGTGTCTATCGCTGCACTGTTTTTGGCAGGTTATATTCCTGGAATTTTAACAGGTCTGTTTTTAATGATCGTAGCATCGTTATACGCAAAAAAGAAGAAATATAAGTTGGGGGAAAGAAGTTCGTTGAGAGCTGTGGTCAAAACTTTCGTAAGAGCTTTTCCAAGTTTGATGTTGTTGGTTGTGGTTATTGGAGGTATTGTGGCAGGGATATTTACAGCAACTGAAGCTTCTGCGATTGCAGTACTCTACACATTGGTCTTAGGTTACTACTACAAAGAAATCCAAACAAAAAAATTACCGCAAATACTTTTGGAATCCGCTGGCACCACAGCTATCGTGATGTTGCTCATTGGGGCCTCCATGAGTATGTCATGGGTCATGTCTTATGAGAATATACCTCAAGATTTAAGCAATCTGTTGTTGGGTCTGAGTGATAACCCAATCGTGATATTACTCATCATTAATATCATGTTGCTTTTAGTGGGGATATTTATGGATATGACACCCGCAGTGTTGATATTTACCCCTATATTTTTGCCTATAATCATCACGTTGGGCATGGATCCCGTACATTTTGGAATTGTAATGATATTAAATTTATGCATTGGTCTATGTACACCGCCAGTAGGATCCGTACTGTTTGTGGGAGTTGGAATTGCAAATACCACCATCGAAAAAGTATTCAGGCCCCTGCTGCCTCTTTTCCTGGCCATGATTATTGCATTATTATTGATCACCTATATTCCTGAATTAAGTTTATGGCTACCAAGTCTATTTGACCTCTAAAATTTATGAAAACATACAAAGTTAATGTAATTGATTCCAATATTATGGAAATCAACGGTAAAGCAAATCATCCCTTGTGGGAAAATGCAGTCGTCTTAAAAGACTTTTCTTCACCCTGGATTTCTGAGGATTTTGAGGACATTGAATTTAGAGCCTTATACGATGGTACGCATTTATTTGTAGCCTTTAAGGTAAATGATAGTTCACTGCATATGGTCAGTACGGATAACTCAAAAAAAAGTGTTGACAATTCTGATCGGGTGGAGCTGTTTTTAAGGTCTGATAAGCATTTGAATCCTTATTATTGTCTTGAGATAGATCCGCTGGCTCGAGTTCAGGATTTTATGGCGCGTCCAAATAAGGTGTTTGATTACCAATGGGATTGGCCAAAACAGGACCTTAATATCAAATCGAATATTACCTCTAAGTCCTTCACTGTGGAGTTGGCAATCTCAATAGACTCTCTAAAAAGATTCAACCTTATCCAAAAAGATGGTCATATTGAAGCAGGGATCTATCGCGCCAAATACAATCAGAAACAAGATGGTCAGTTTGAGCCCACTTGGATCACTTGGATCGATCCTCAAACCGAAACGCCAAATTTCCACACGGCATCATCCTTTGGAAAATTAAAACTTGTAAACTTTTAAGCTCTCAGAAAAGGCTTAACATTTTCTGAATTGATAATATCTATTGGTAAAAGGTATTGGCCAGGAATGTCTTTTTCAAACACCAAATGTTCAATTAAAAACTTTAGACCTAAATAGGCTTGCTGTCTGGGGTTTTGATGGATGAGAAAATCGATCACGCCATTTTTTAGGAAACGGACATTTTCCTCCAACAGGTCATATCCTACCAGTTTAATATGGTTCTTGTTTTCAGATTCTAATAAGCGTGCCACATGAAAAGCTTTTGAATTGGTAACAAAAATCCCGGTCAAATTAGGATGATCCTTTAAAAAATCACGTAATTTATCTTCCGTCTCGGTATATCTTATTTTGCACTTTAAAATATCATCTTTAAAACCTTTGAGATCCTCAAAATAACTCTTGAAACCTTTTTCTTTTTCCTGCATGTGTACCGCATTCTTGTATTTTTCATCAATATGGATGATGGCCATATCACCATTATCGATAATACTGTGCATTAATTTTGCGGCCACACGTCCACTTTGGTAAAGGTCTTGGCCAATAAAACTGGCAGCAGAAGCGTCAATTTGATTATTAAAAGTGCACACTTGAATGTTCAAGGACTTATATTCCTCTAAGACGGTTTTGGCCTCCTTATAAAACAAGGGCACCATCAAGATCATGTCTGGAGTTGAATCCAATAGCTTTTTATGTTGTTTTATAAACGACTTAGTGTCCGTGGGATCAAATAAAAAGGTGTTCATCCTTATGTCAAAAGCGCTGAATTCGGAAAGGGCTTGTTGCATCCCGTCTGAGCAGACCTGCCAATAGGCATCCTTTTGTGGGTCAGGCAATAAAGCGCTTATTTGATAAATGCGATTGTTTTTTAAGTTTCTTGCGATAAGATTGGGCTGGTAATTAATATCTGACAAGAGTTGCTTGACCTTGTCTTCAACATCTTTTGCCACATTGCCCCGTTTATGGATAACCCTGTCTATAGTTCCTTTTGAAACTCCAGCGAGTTCTGCAATATCTTTAATGGTGTATTTTTTCATCATTCACATTTGTATAGTACACGAGAGATGTGTATATTCGCAATACTGTGTTCGAGCACAATGTATGGAAAATTCCGATGCATTTCAAAATTACGCAGTAATATGTGATAAAATCAACGGATTTTTTTGGTCTAAATTACATTAATTTTCAAAATCAATCTCACTCGTCTGAGACAATTTACAAGTTAAAACACAAATCATGGTAGAGACAAATAAACCCACATTAGTCATTTTAGCAGCTGGAATGGGGAGTAGGTATGGTGGCTTAAAGCAAATGGACGCTTTCACTCCCGAAGGTGATACCATAATTGACTTTTCTTTATATGATGCGCTTCAGGCAGGATTTGGAAAATTTGTTTTTATTATCCGTAAAAGTTTCGAGGAAGAATTTAAAGAGATTTTTAGTGAAAAGCTGAAGGGGAAAGCTGAGGTGGATTATGTGTTTCAGGAATTTGATAGCGTTCCTAAAAAATATATAGATCCCAAAAGAACCAAACCATGGGGTACAGGTCACGCCCTATTAATGGCGAAAGATGCCGTTAAGGAAAACTTTGCCATTATTAACGCAGATGATTTTTATGGTAGGGAGGCCTTTATGACCATGGCCAAGTATTTATCGGAAACGGATAAGGAGTCGTATGATTTTAGTATGATGGCATACCTGCTTAAGAACACCGTATCAGACCACGGCTATGTGGCCCGCGGTGAATGTGAAGTAGATGAAGACGGTTATTTAAAAGATGTTACCGAACGTACGCATATTGAAAAAATTGATGGTCAACTCATGCGTAAGGATGCCAATGGTAAATTTATTCCAATTGACGGAGATACGACCGTGTCTATGAACTTTTGGGGCTTTACGCCAAGATGCTTCGAATTTGGCGGAGAATTGTTTGACGCGTTCTTAAAGGTCAATAAGAACAATCCAAAGGCAGAATTCTTTATTCCTTATGTGATCAATGAAATTTTGAGATCCAAAAAAGCAAGTGTAAAAGTTCTAAAATCCGATGCACAATGGTTTGGGGTCACGTATCTTGAAGACAAGGAGATTGTTGAAGCAGCTATCGCGAAGCTAAAAGCGGACGGTGTATATCCCAAAAAACTTTGGTAAGATGAAATCAGAACAACTGAAATTTATATTTGAACAGTTTGAACACGATGCCGAATTTGATTCTTATAAGGAATTGGCTTCCGGGCATATCAATGACACTTATTTGATCAAGACCAAAGAGAAGCCGTATTTTGTTTTACAGCGGATCAATCATGGTGTATTTAAAGATGTGCCGGGACTTATTGAGAATAAAATGCTGATCAGTAACCATATCAAAGAGAAGCTCAGCCATTTGTCTCCGAAAAAACAAAACAGACGTATCCTCAGGTTTTATATGACAAAATCTGGGGATTCCTATTATAGAGGCGATCAGGGAAACTACTGGAACCTCATGCATTTTATTGATAAAAGTGTCACCCACTTAAGTGTTTCCAATGAAACTATTGCTTATGAGGGTGGCCGCTTACTGGGTCAGTTTTTGACCTTGACCAACGACTTTGATGCCTCTAAATTAACTGAGGTCATTCCAAAATTCCATGACATGTCTTTTAGATATTGGGAATTTGAAGAGGCGAATCGAAAGGCATCTCAGGAGCGACTTGAAAAAGCGAAAGAGCAGATTGAATTGGTGAGAAATGCCAAAGAGGAAATGCATATTCTCCAACATTTGAAAGAATCTGGGGATATCAAATTGCGCGTTACCCATAACGATACCAAAATATCCAACGTCTTGTTCAATAAGCGCGATAAAGGGCTTTGTTTGATTGATTTGGATACCGTAATGCCAGGGATTGTACATTATGATTTTGGTGATGCCATCCGTACTATCTGTAATACTGCGGCAGAAGATGAGTCCAATTTGGATTTAGTTGAGTTTAACGTCGATTATTACAATGCCTATACTAAAGGATTTTTAAAAAAAATGGGAAAATCCCTGACACCAATTGAATTAAAACACTTGCCGTTGGGAGCTAAAACCATGATATTTATTATTGGATTACGGTTTTTAACCGACTATCTGAATGGCGATATCTATTTTAAAACAAAATATGACGATCATAATTTAGATCGTGCGAAGAATCAATTTAAACTATTGCAGAGTCTCTCTGAAAAATTGGGTGTATAAAATCATGATGATTAAAATATTAAACCGTCCAATCATATTAGAATAACTATAAAACCATAACCAATACGTCGCTAACCGATAACCTGTCTATATGAATACAACACAAAAAAACAATCTCGTCCCAATCCTTATCATTGGAGGACTCTTCGCCATTTTCGGATTTGTTACTTGGATTAATGGAGCGCTCATTCCATTCATGAGAACGCTTAATGAACTCACTGAAGCCCAATCTTATTTTGTGGCTACAGCATCATACATTTCCTTTGTGGTTATGGCTTTGCCGGCATCTTATGTCATTAATAAAATTGGATATCGCAACGGTATATCATTAGGTCTGGCGGTTATGGCCGTTGGAGCATTGGTATTCATTCCTGCAGCAGATGCACGTACCTATTGGGTGTTTTTATTGGCTATTTTTATTCAAGGTATCGGGATGACCATTTGTCAAACCGCTGCCAATCCGTACATTACCATTTTGGGGCCAATAGAAAGTGGCGCTAAACGTATGGCCATGATGGGAATTGCCAACAAGGTGGCTGGAGCACTCGGATCGGTGATATTTGGTGCTTTATTATTATCAGGCATTGATGAGGTCAATGAGAAACTGGGTACCGTTTCTGACGATGAGAAGAATGTTCTGTTGGATACAATGGCCGATAGTGTGCACACACCATATATTGTGATGGCGGTTATTCTGTTCATTTTTGCTTTCTTTATTAGAAAAGCAAATTTACCACATGTTGAAGCAGCTGAAGAAGAGGTTGTGGTGGAAGGAGAAGTGAGAAAAAGCAGTAAATCCATCTTTGAATATCCGCATTTATGGTTGGGCGTATTGGCCTTGTTTGTATATGTTGGAGCAGAAGTAATTGCTGGCGATACCATTATTGCATACGGGATTTCTCTCGGAATCTCGGCGGATGATGCAAAATGGTTTACTACCTACACCTTAATGGCCATGGTAGCAACTTATGCTGTGGGCGTCGTTTTGATTCCGAAATATATTAAACAAAAAACAGCATTGATTATCAGTGCCATCTTAGGTATTGTTTTCAGTATCTGCATTTTGTCAACTACCGGATTTACGTCGGTTTTATTTGTGGCAGCTTTAGGTATTGCAAACGCCTTGGTATGGCCGGCAATATGGCCGTTGACGTTGGATGGCTTGGGAAGACATACCAAGACAGCCTCTGCATTATTGATCATGGCCATTTCGGGTGGTGCTATCATTCCGCCACTATACGGCCGTTTGGTAGATGCCGGCAAGCATGAAATGATGACCAACGGTGTTCAAGATGCCGCTGAGTTATCTGTAGCGTCAACAAGTAGCTATTGGATCTTGATTCCTTGCTACCTTATCGTTCTGTTTTTTGCGGTCTGGGGACACAAAATTAAAAGTTGGAAAAAATAGATACCGATAGAACATAGGCAGGTGAAGGTTTTGAAATGAAGGCGAATAGAACATATAAATGGGGAATGATTGGTTGCGGAAGCGTAACCGAACTCAAAAGTGGACCCGCTTATCAAAAAACAGAGGGTTTCGAACTTTTTGCAGTTATGCGACGTGATATCGCTAAAGCAGAAGATTATGCCAAAAGGCATCAAGTGCCTCTTTTTTATAATGATGCCGACGCGCTTATCAATCACCCAGAAATTGATGCAATCTATATTGCTACGCCACCAGATTCGCACGAGTACTATGCTTTAAAAGTGGCTGAAGCGGGAAAGATATGTTGCATTGAAAAACCTATGGCACCGAGTTACGAGGCCTGCGTAAGGATTAATGCCGCTTTTGAAGAGAAAAATGTGCCATTATTTGTGGCTTACTACAGACGGTCATTGCCGCGTTTTTTGCAGGTAAAAGAATGGATCGATCAAAATGAAATAGGAACTATTAGGCACATCCATTGGCATTTTGCCAAGCCGACCAATGATATGGATACGTCAAGATCATATAACTGGCGCACCGATGCAGAAATTGCTCCAGGGGGATACTTTGACGACCTGGCATCGCATGGTTTGGATTTGTTTGTGTATTTGCTAGGAACGGTTACATCTGCAAAAGGCACAGCTGAAAATAGGCTGGGACTTTATACGGCCAAGGATATTGTTAAAGGACAATGGCAACATGATTCGGGAGTGACCGGATATGGCAGCTGGGACTTTGGAGCGGATCAACGAGAAGATGTCGTTAAAATATACGGCAATGAAGGAAATATCACTTTTTCAGTTTTTGGAGAGTGTCCCCTTGTATTGGAACGTGATGAAAACACGATAAGTCAGACTATAGAAAACCCAGAACATGTGCAATGGTATCATGTTCAAAATATCAAAGCTCATTTATCAGGAGTAAAAACACATCCATCATTAGGCGAAACAGCAATGCATACCGCATGGATTATGGATCGGATATTAGAAAATAAAATTGAAGTCATTAATAATTAAATAAGTTAGGATATGTTAAAAAGCACAATCGATAAAGCAACAGATTTCGAAAAAAGGTTCGAAAATATCAATACGGTTATGTTTGAGGATTCTCAAGTAGCCTCTAAAGCCGTTGCAGAAGAAATAGCAAATCTTATTAAGGTGAAACAATCGCAAAAACAGCCCTGTATCTTAGGGTTGGCAACAGGTTCTTCACCAAAAGGCTTGTACGCTGAATTGGTGCGATTGCATAAAGAGGAAGGTTTGAGTTTTAGAAATGTAGTGACCTTCAATTTGGATGAATATTATCCAATGGAACCAGATGCGGTAAATAGTTATGTGCGTTTTATGAAGAAAATGCTATTTGATCAAGTAGATATTCTTCCTGAAAACTGCTATATCCCAGATGGAACGCTGCCTAAAGATAAAATTGCCAGTTATTGCAGTGATTACGAAAAGAAAATTGAAGCACTTGGCGGTATTGATCTCCAAATTTTGGGGATTGGTGGTAACGGCCATATTGGATTTAACGAATCAGGTTCCCTACAAAACTCGAAAACACGATTAGTAGCCTTAGATCATATTACCAGGGTTGCCGCCAGTAAGGATTTTGCAGGGTTGTCCAACACACCAAGAACGGCAATTACGTTAGGCGTCAAAAAAATAATGGAAGCCAAACGCGTTATTCTTTTGGCTTGGGGCGAAAGTAAAGCAGCAATTATCAAAACATCGGCTGAAGGGCAAGTTACCAATCAGGTGCCGGCCTCCTTTTTGCAAGAGCATAATAATGTCACTTTCGTACTTGACAAAGAAGCGGCATCAAAGTTGACCCGTGTCAATGCACCGTGGTTGGTGGAGAAAGTCACTTGGACCGATCGTCTTATCAGAAAGGCCGTACTGGGGGTAGCAATGCATCTCAAAAAACCTATCTTAATGCTTACCGATGCCGATTATATTGAGAACGGGATGAGTGATCTCTTGGCGGAATTCGGACAGGCTTACGATATCAATATCAAAATTTTTAACAAACTACAACATACCATAACCGGATGGCCAGGTGGAAAACCAAATGCAGATGATTCGCATAGACCCGAGCGTGCCAAGCCAAGTAAAAAACGTGTTTTGATTTTCAGTCCGCATCCTGATGATGACATTATCAGTATGGGTGGGACTTTTAAACGACTTCACGAGCAAGGCCATGAAGTACATGTAGCCTATCAAACTTCAGGAAATATTGCCGTGGCTGATGAAGAAGCTTTGCGTTTTGCAAACTTTGTTATTGATTATAACGAGAGGTTCGGAATTAAAAGTGAAGCCACTGAAAAAATATACAAAAAGGTTGTCAAATCGCTTACTGAAAAGAAACCAAGTGAAATCGATATTCCAGAAGCACGTTATATCAAAGGACTGATTAGAAAAGGTGAAGCAAGAGCGACCAGCCATTTTGTTGGATTGTCCGATAACCAGATCCATTTTATGGAAATGCCGTTTTATGAAACAGGAACCATTGACAAACATCCTCTGGGAGAAGAAGACATTCAAATGACCGTGGATCTTATTGAGAAAATAAAACCACATCAAATTTATGCTGCTGGAGATTTGGCAGATCCGCATGGAACCCACAAAGTCTGTTTGGATGCTGTATTTGAATCCGTCAGAAGATTAAAAGACAAGCCATTTATGAAAGATTGCTGGGTATGGCTCTACAGAGGTGCATGGCAAGAATGGGGAATCGATGAAATTGAGATGGCCGTACCAATGAGTCCAGATCAAGTATTGGAAAAACGTCACGGTATTTTCAAACACCAGTCACAAAAGGATGGCGTGGTATTCCAAGGCTCAGATTCAAGAGAGTTTTGGCAGCGCGCTGAAGATAGAAATAAAGAAACGGCCGATTTATATGATCAATTGGGCTTAGCACATTACGCTGCAATGGAAGCCTTTGTAAGATGGCATTTTTAGTCGGCAGAATTTATGAGAAAATGACGCCTGTCACACCATGCTATGATAGGCGTCTTCTAAAAGTAGGCATGGAATAAATTTAAGAAAAGAAATATGATGGAAGTAACCATGAAAACCTTATCCCAAATGAGCGGCTATTCTGTATCCACGGTATCCAAGGCGCTCCGAGATAAAAAGGATATTAGTCTCAAAACAAGACAGATTATTAAGGAATTGGCTGAGACTTATGACTTTGTGCCCAACAATTCGGCTATTGCGTTACGATCTCAAAAAAGTAATACCATTGCTGTAATCGTACCGCAGATTGACTCTATGATCTACGGAAGCATGTTGAACAGTATTCAAATGGAAGCTTTTAAGCAAGGGTACCGATTGGTGGTGCAACAGTATTTGAATTATGAAAATGGCGAGCTTGAATGTCTGAAAAGCCTCAGAAATGGGGGTATTGATGGCGTTATCGTTATCGGGACTTCAACCACTTTAGAAGATTTAAAGCAAAACTCTAAAGATCAATTATTTCCTACGATCATTAAAAGAGTAGAGGATTTGTCGTTGAAAGCTCAAGATTACAAACATTTTGGAAAAAAGATGATCACGTCATTGTTTTCAAAAATTAATTTGAATGATGATATGCGAATCAATGTCGTTTAAACATTGTCACCATAAGATTTAGGGCTTGTAAATTTTGAAAACGGTAGGTGTTTAATTAGTTAAAGAGAGGTATTGAAAATGGAGCAAAAATTGGAAATAGAAGATGTGAATCGGCACTATTGGTTCTTGGAGATGAATTTTCCATGTTCTAAACAATATGATCAATTTATAAATTGGCTTCAAAAGGAATATTATTTTTTTCAGCAGGACAATGGGCCATATTTAACCATTTATTTTCCTAACGGACATGTCAAAATCGAAAAGAAAACGAAAAAAGAAAATATTTATGCCTCAGAGATTACTGTGGAAAGCAAGTGTCGTAAATTTGGTTTAAAAATGCGAAAAAGCTTGTCAGAATTCCTTTCTTTTATTGAAAATTATCATAGACTCAGTCAGATAAAATACTGAGGTTCTTATTCTTATAAAATACATGAATGAGCCTGTAATATTATTATTTACAGGCTTTTTTATACCCATTGATTGGGTTTATGGAAATGCTTAAATTTACAAGTTTTACAGCTCAGATAAAATGATGCAAAGAACTACGCTTACTATTTTTTTGTTGTCAATATATGTTATTGCTATTATTGCCATAGGGATATGGAACAGTAAAAATGACAGTAGCGAATCTTATTTTTTAGCTTCCCGAAAATTGCCAGCTTGGCTATTGGCCATAACTTTTATTGCCTCATGGTGGGGCGGTGGCTCAGCTATTGACTTGGTAGACCATGCACATAATAACGGACTGAGTTCTTTCTGGATCTATGGCGTACCAGTGCTCATTGCTACTGGCTTGATGTATTTATTTTCAAAAGGCATTCGAAACATTGGGACCATATCACAACCTGAGCTCATGAGTCAACGCTATAATGAAACGGCAGCGTTCATGCTGACCATTTTTATTGTTATTTTTATGGTAATTGCTTCCACGGTTCAGGTCATAGTCATAGGTCGCTTTTTTCATGCCTTTTTTGATATAGGTTATGAGAATAGCGCCATATTAGGTACTATAATTGTGCTGGTCTATTCTATGTTTGGTGGATTTAAAGGGGTTGTGCTGACCGATTTGCTGCAATTTGTATTTTTTCTATTTACAGGAATTTTCTTGTTTTATCTCACCTATTCGGACTCAGGCGGTCTTGAAGCTGTTAAAATAAATGCCATAGCCAATGCGAAGGTTGGTTACACCTCGTTTTTTTCCAATGTGGCTGATAATTTAGCTTACGTCATCACTTTTGGAACCTCTTGGATGATTCAGGCCAACATTTGGCAACGTATCTCAGCGGCTAAAAACGGATCAGCTGCTAAAAAGATGATGCTTCTAAGTTTCTTGGCGTTTATACCATTATATCTGATGGTCACTTACACGGGCATGTTTAGTTCTGTTTTGTATGAAACCGTTCCAGAAACTGGAATTATTCCAGATTTGATCAGTAATCTGAGTAGTCCATTGGTAAGTGCAATACTGTTTGTGGGCTTATGTTCTGCCATCATGTCCACTATGGATTCGCTCATCAATACAGGTGCCTTGTCATTAACTGTAGATGTTTTTCAGAAGTACATACAACCCAATGCAAAACCTCAGACTGGAGTTATTGTCGCACGTGTTTCAACCTGTGTTATGGCGGCAATTGCGTTGTTTATGGCGTTAAGGATACAATCGGTACTTACAATTTCTTGGATTGCCTCCGATTTTCCTACCAGCGGGGCATTTGTACCTTTGGTTTTGGGTTTTTTATGGGCAAGAGGGACTTCCCAAGCAGCAATTGTATCTATGATTTTCGGTCTGCTGTTCTCTAGCTATAATCTATTCGTGGCCTTGGGTGCTGATTTTCCGGTAGCATGGGAAATTGCATCGGCAAAGCAGGCTATTATTGGCATCTCAATTTCTTTTGTCCTTTATGTGGGGATTAGTTTGCTAACCCCAGCAAAAACGGAAAAAAGTATACGGTTTATTCAAAAAGCAAATTTGTTTGGAAGGTATTGAGAGCATTGATTTTGTGTTTTAAGACCATCGCTGATTTACTGAAATCGTCTTAGGGAATAACATAAAGATGACACTTAAAATGCAGCGGTTTTTTCGAACGATAAATAAGATCATTATAACTCCAATAATGTATATAAAGGCTGTTTAGTAAATTTAATTTTGAGGCGCCAATTAAGCGATGAGAATCTGATTTTCTGCGGGGTTAATAGTTTTAATAGATATAATTTAATTAATGGCTGGCCCTATAACTTGCAAATCGGATTGTGTCCTTAAGAAGCCCTCTGTTCAATTCGGTAAATTTTAATACTCTAGAGTTCTTGATTTTATTTTATAAGGGAGTTTTATTAGATAAAGCAATTAACTGAATATTATTGAACTATAATTGGTATATATAGTAACAGTTGCTAAATTTAAGGTCGCATATATTTCAACAAAAGTGCAACCAATAAAGTGAATCGATTCTAAGAAAACATGTATATAACCAAGTTTTAATCCTTCCATCCATTTATGAATGCTATTACGAATAATAAAATGACACACCTAAAAAATCAGTATCTGTGGGCTTTATTGGTAATTTTGGCAAGCTCTTGTAAAAATTCTGAAAAGAAAAACCTCGTAAAAGACGAGACGGTTATTCAAAATGAGCGTGCTATCGAATCTGCTATTATGAACGATGAGCGTTCATTTTTCCATGTCAATTTTGAGGATTATCCTGAGATGGACAAAACCTTGCCTATTGGTGTTTTCGATTCAGGAACTGGTGGTCTGACCGTATTGGATGCGCTCGTTAATTTTGACGGTCACAATAATAACAATCAAGAAAAAGGCGGCGATGCTGTTCCTGATTTTGTCTCTGAAAAATTCATTTATTTGGCAGACCAAGCCAATATGCCGTATGGCAATTATTCCAGTGAAGATAAAACAGATTTATTAGTAGAACATATTCTTAAGGATATGCAGTTTTTACTGTCAAATAAATATTATCGTGAGGCTAACGATGCGCAATTTCAGCAGGATAAACTACCAGTGAAATCCATTGTAATCGCCTGCAATACGGCTACGGCCTATGGAAGTGAATTTATAAGGAAATTCATAGATAAAACCGGGATTGAGTTAAAGGTCATTGGTGTTATAGACGCTGGGGCTCGTGGTACACTTTCTACCTTTGGAAAGGATGAAAGCGGCTCCATTGGTGTTATGGCTACGGTAGGGACTATTCAGTCTAAAGGTTATGAGAACACATTGTTGAGAGTAAAAGATGAATTGGGTTATACCGGCAATATTCAAATATTTAACCAAGGAGGCCACGGTATTGCTGAGGCGGTTGATGAGGAGCCGGATTTTGTGACTAAGAATTCTGACGAACCTCGAGACGATTATCGGGGACCTTCATTAGATGATCCAAATTTCACCATTGACAAAACCTTAATGGATATTTATAATTTTGATTTCGACCACGGCAAAATGCTTTGTGATAATCAAGATACTGACGATTGCCAAATTCTTCAAATTAACGATTCTGAAAACTACGTACGCTATCACGTCGTTAGTTTATTGGAGAAAATCAGAAAATCAGAAAATTCCCAACCGCTAAAAGCCATTGTTCTGGGATGTACACACTATCCTTATTTGACGGAGGAGATCAATGAGGTTTTAGATGAACTTTATAATTATAAAAAAGATGGTTCTTATATTTATCGCGACTTTATGGCCGAGGATATTGCTATCGTGGACCCTGCCGTAAATGTTGCTGAAGAACTATATGTCTATATGAAAGAGAAGGATCTTTTTAACCCTTCCGGGGATATTATGGATAGTGAATTCTTTATTAGTGTACCAAATTCCGAAAATTCAAATGTAAAGATCGACGATAACGGTCGTTTCCCATACGACTACAAATACGGAAGAACAGAGAATGAAATTCAGGAATATGTAAAAATGGTCCCTTTCAGTAAAAGTAATATTTCAGAAGAAACCTTAGATCGTTTTAAAAAATCAATTCCTGAAACTTATAAATTGATCGAAGCATTCAATCGGTCAAATCCAAAAACTGAATATTTTGAATCATCTCACAGAATCCAATAGGAAGTTATAAATTTATCACATCATAAAATTTTCAAATATCATTCTAAACCAATAAATGAAGTCATCCCAGAAATTGATTTTTGGGAGCTGCTGAACTAAAAACATAAAACCAAGTATCTTATGAAACGTAGTATTAAATTATTGAGTCTGACCTTTATTTCCGTTCTCTTTCTTACCTGTGGCGGAAATAAACTTCCTATTACTGAGCGCTTTGAAGGTGGAAAAACGGCGTTTTCAACAAATGGCATGGTGGTTTCTGCACATCCTGAGGCCAGTAAAGTAGGCAAGGACATTCTGAAACAGGGTGGAAACGCAGTAGATGCCATGGTTGGCGTCCACTTTGCTTTGGCAGTTGTTTATCCTTCTGCAGGAAATCTTGGTGGTGGCGGATTTATGATGTATAGAAAAAATGATGGTGAGGTGGTTTCTTTGGACTTTCGCGAAAAAGCGCCTGGTAACGCCTTTGAGGAAATGTACTTGGATGCCGATGGCAATGTGATTGAAGGCGAAAGTGTCTATGGTCAGAAAGCTGCTGGGGTGCCAGGATC
The DNA here is from genome assembly GCF_014062315.1 of Gelidibacter maritimus. GTDB lineage: Bacteria > Bacteroidota > Bacteroidia > Flavobacteriales > Flavobacteriaceae > Gelidibacter > Gelidibacter maritimus. The sequence goes on along the minus strand of NZ_JACGLT010000005.1, from coordinate 292,980 downwards.
GGTGGACGGTATGCTGATGGCACACGAAAAATTTGGCTCACTTCCGTTGACTACCTTGATTGAACCCGCCATTAAACTTGCAGAAAAGGGATTTCCTATTTCAGCACAACAAGCACGTAATTACAATTCTTATAAAGACGATTTTCTAAAATACAACCGAAATCCCAACACGGTGGCTTTAATTAAGAATGAGCCGTGGAAAGCTGGAGATCTTTTGGTACAAAACGATTTGGCCCAAACCCTCAAGCGTATCCAACAACAAGGACGGAAAGGATTTTACGAAGGTAAAACCGCTGAGTTGATTGTTGCCGAAATGCAGGCAGGCAACGGTATCATAACCTTAGAAGATCTTAAAAATTATAATTCTGAATGGCGAACGCCAATCACTGGTAGTTACCGAGGTTATACAGTTTATAGCATGGCACCTTCCAGCAGTGGAGGTATTGCCTTGGTCCAACTTTTAAAGCTGTCACAGCACTACCCTTTATCTGAATACGGATCAAAATCAGCTAAAACCATCCATCTGATGACTGAAATGGAAAGACGGGTTTATGCTGATAGAGCGGAACATTTGGGCGATTCTGATTTTTGGGATGTTCCCGTTAACGCGTTGTTGGATGATGATTATATCGCATCACGAGTGGCTCAGATTGACGAATCAAAAGCAACGGATAGTGAAGAGGTTCGCGCTATGTCATTGGACAATATTCAGGAAAAGGAAGAAACTACCCATTATTCAATAGTGGATAAGTTTGGCAATGCCATTTCGTTGACCACTACTATCAATGCTGGTTATGGATCTAAAGTATTTGTGGAAGGCGCTGGATTTTTATTAAATAATGAAATGGACGATTTCAGCATGAAACCAGGTGTGCCAAATATGTACGGATTACTTGGAGGCGCTGCAAATTCAATTCAACCAAACAAGCGTATGTTGAGTGCTATGACACCAACGCTTATTGACAAAGATGGCCAATTGTTCATGGTAGTAGGTACGCCGGGCGGTTCAACCATTATCACATCTGTCTACCAGACCATTGTCAATGTGATTGATCATGGCATGAGCATGACCGATGCTGTTGCGGAAAAAAGAATACACCACCAATGGAAGCCGAATTGGATCTCTATTGAACGGGGAGCGATTGATGATTCCGTACGTACAGAGTTGGAGGCTATGGGCCATGTGATAAAAGAACGGGGAAGCATCGGTAGGGTGGAAGCCATCTTGGTCAGACCTGACGGATCTTTAGAAGGTGCGGCCGATCCAAGAGGCGACGACTGGGCCATGGGTGTGGATTAAATTGAGCAAGACACATCAAAATTGAATATATAACACATCATATTAGGGTTTTACAAAACCAAAATATGATGTGTTTTTTTTATAGGATGGTGATGAAAACTTGAGACTGTGGAAGAATGAACCCGATCCAAACTATAATCGTTTACTGATGTGATACTTTTATTGCACAATAAGCTAAAAATTGCTTACAAAGTGCTATTTTCATAGTCATGAAATTACATTTATTAGATCGTAGTCATACTGCATCTGCGATATCGGTAAGAAAAAACAGTTACGCCAATTTTCTTAAAATTTGGCACTACCATCCCGAATTGGAATTGGTGGTTGTTCTTAAAAGTAAGGGCACGCGTTTTATTGGCGATAGCATTAAGAAATTTCAGCCCAAAGATGTCGTGCTTATTGGAAAAAATTTGCCACATATGTGGTTGAATGATCCTAAGTATTTTCAGGAAGATAAAAACTTAAGGGCGGAGGCTGTTGCTATTCATTTCAGGGAAGATTTTTTAGGAAGTACATTTTTACAACTGCCTGAAATAAAACCTATCGTTGCCCTTTTTAAAAAAGCAGAACAGGGCATTCAGTTTAGGAACCTGCCGGAAGCTTTCCTACAGGCCATTGTAAAACTAAATGACGAAACCGATTTTAATAAAACACATCAGTTCATTGGCATTCTCCATCAATTAGCTTTGCACGATGACTTTAAGCTCCTGGCCAGTTCAGGCTATGTGGCCTCTTTAAGACTCGAGGAATCAGACCTATCTAACAAAGTTATTGCGTTTATTTTTAATAACTTTAACAAGGATATTGATCTTAATACAGTCGCTGATATTGTAAAAATGAATCCATCGGCATTCAGCCGCTCGTTTAAACGTGTGCATCGAAAAACATTTTCAAAGTATGTCAATGAAATTAGGATCGGTTACGCGTGTAAATTGCTTATTGAGAATGAACTGAATGTTGCTGCTATCGCCTACGAATCAGGATTTAACAATCTTTCAAATTTCAACCGGCAGTTTAAAATGATCAAGAGTATGTCACCGTCGGCTTATTTGAAGAAGCATAGTAAATATACAAAAGAGTCGATATAATGTGCTCTAATGCAAAAATAGTATTAGTAGGGGTGTAATTATTAGTGGATTTATTAAGATTCATAGTATAGCTTTGAAAGATTATCAAGGAGGTCTCATGGATTGGGTAGAAAAGACTCTAATCGGCCAAAATTGCAAATGACCTATAACAATACGTACTAAAAAATGAAAAAACCAATTACCATAACCGAAGTCTTAACCAAAGATGTCCGTTTTCCCACAAGTGATGAATTGGACGGTTCTGACGCTATGAATACGGATCCTGATTATTCAGCAGCCTATGTCATTTTAAAAACCGACCACCCAGAATTTGAAGGTCACGGATTAACCTTCACCATTGGTCGCGGCAACGAATTATGCGTGGCGGCCATTGAGTCACTTTCTCATTTGATCATAGGTAAAACCTTGGAATCCTTCACGCAGAATATGGGTGATTTCTGGAAGATGATCACAGGCGATAGCCAGCTGCGTTGGTTGGGTCCTGAAAAAGGAGTCATCCATTTGGCTACGGGTGCCGTTGTCAATGCCGTTTGGGATTTATATGCGAAGGTTGAAGGCAAGCCACTTTGGAAATTAATTGCCGATATGTCTCCGGAAGAATTTGTGAAATGTATTGATTTCACCTATATCACAGACGCCATAACTCCCGAGGAAGCCTTAGAACTTCTTAGGAGTAATGAAGCCACCAAACAAGAACGGATTGACATTTTACTAAAAGATGGCTATCCTGCCTATACCACATCTGCGGGGTGGTTGGGCTATAGTGATGATAAAATGCGTAGATTATGCCAAGAGGCGAAAGCGGATGGGTTTAAGCATATGAAAATTAAAGTCGGTTCTGATTTGCAGGATGATATGCGCAGGGCACAGATTATCCGTGAGGAAATTGGAGACGATTTACAACTGATGATGGATGCCAACCAAAAATGGGATGTGGATGAGGCCATAGAAAATATGGCATCGCTCAAAAAATTCAATCCGTATTGGATTGAAGAGCCTACCAGTCCAGACGATATTTTAGGTCACGCCAAAATTGCCAAGGCCGTAGCACCAATAAAGGTTGCCACTGGGGAACATTGTCAGAATCGAGTGGTATTTAAACAATTGATTATGGCCGATGCCTTACAGATTTGTCAGATTGATAGTTGCCGCGTTGGTGGGGTCAATGAGATTTTAGCCATTTTAGTGATGGCTGCAAAATATAAGGTCCCTGTTTGTCCGCATGCAGGAGGTGTTGGCCTCTGCGAATATGTACAGCATTTATCAATGATTGATTATATTTGTGTCAGTGCCACCATGGAAGATCGGATCATTGAATATGTCGATCATTTACATGAGCATTTCTTTGATCCTGTAGTGATCAAAAACGGCGCTTACATGCCACCACAACTTCCAGGATATAGCATCACCATGAAACCAGAGTCGTTGGAAACCTATAGTTTTCCGAACGGAGAGGTTTGGACTAAAAAATTACAAAAAGCATAATTATGGTATTCAGTTTAAAAGGAAAAACAGCCATCATCACAGGTGGTGGAAGTGGGATAGGAAAAGCAATTGCCACCACATTTGCAAAACATGGTGCGAACGTTTGTATTTTGGATTTCAATGTTGAAAATGGAAAAGCAACCGTTTCAGAAATTGAAAAAGATAGTGGTTCGGCAAGTTTTTACCAATGTGATGTGGCCAATCAAGAACAAGTGGAAGCCATTTTTAGCAAGATAGCTAATAACAATGCCATCGATATTTTGGTGAACAATGCTGGAATTGCCCATGTTGGAAATATAGAAAACACCAATTCTGAGGATTTGGACCGATTGTATAACGTTAACATCAAAGGGGTTTATAACGGCATGAAAGCGGCCATCCCACATTTTAAAAAGCAGAAAAAAGGTGTAATCGTTAATATGGCTTCCATCGCCTCTTCAGTCGGGATTTCAGATCGATTTGCCTATTCCATGACCAAAGGTGCGGTCTTGACCATGACCTATTCGGTGGCAAAAGATTATGTCGCAGAAGGTATCCGGTGTAATTGCATCTCGCCAGCGCGTGTGCATACGCCGTTTGTGGATGGATTTATAGCCAAAAATTATCCCGATAATCAAGCGGAAATGTTTGAGAATCTCTCAAAAACACAGCCTATCGGACGCATGGGGAAACCTGAAGAAATTGCGAATTTGGCACTCTATCTATGTAGTGATGAAGCCGCGTTTATTACGGGAACAGATTTCCCAATTGATGGTGGTTTTATTAAGTTGAATGGGTGATTTCCATCCTTTCCGATAGTGATAAAACCAATAAAATATAATAATAGAAAATAAATAATAGTTTACAATGAAACTCATAAGATTTGGGTCGGAAGGCCAAGAAAAACCAGGACTTCAATTAGAAAATAAACGTATTGACGTCAGCAGTTTTGGCGAAGATTTCGATGAAAAATTCTTCGAAACCAATGGCTTGGAACGTTTAAAGGACTGGTTAAAAACTAACCAAGAAAATTGTCCAACCGTTGATGATTCGGTACGATTGGGATCACCAATAGGAAGACCTTCAAAATTGGTCTGTGTCGGGTTAAATTATGCCCAGCACGCTGCCGAAACTGGAGCTAAAGTGCCATCAGAACCTGTTTTGTTCTTTAAATCGACAACGGCAATTGTCGGTCCAAACGATAATGTCATTATTCCAAAAAACAGTGAGAAAACGGATTGGGAAGTGGAATTGGCCATTGTTATTGGTAAAAAAGCGTCATATATATCTGTAGAAGAAGCAGACGATTATATCGCAGGTTATGTCTTGCATAACGATGTGTCTGAACGCGCCTTCCAAATTGAAAAAGAAGGCCAGTGGTGCAAAGGAAAAGGCTGTGATACGTTCGCCCCTTTAGGACCATTTATGGCTACAAAGGATGAAATAGAAGATGGCAACAATCTACATCTATGGTTGGAGGTCAATGGCGAACGCTTGCAGGACTCATCAACCTCCGATTTTATTTTCAATATCCAGCATTGCGTGTCATATATCAGTCAGTTTATGACCTTGTTGCCTGGGGATGTCATTTCAACAGGAACGCCTTTTGGTGTTGGATTAGGATTTCAACCCCCACGTTATTTAAAGCCAGGAGACGTCATGCGCTTAGGAATTGAAGGTTTAGGGGTACAGGAACAAACAGCAGTAGCCTACAAATAAATGCGAATAGACACACATCAACATTTCTGGAAATTTGATCCGCAAAGAGATGCTTGGATTACGGATGACATGTCCGTAATCCAACGCGATTTCCTGCCCGAAAACCTAAAGCCAGTATTGCAGCAACATCAATTGGATGGCTGTGTTGCAGTTCAGGCCGACACATCAGAAGCCGAGACTAAGTTTTTATTGGATTTGGCCAATCAACATGATTTTATCAAAGGTGTTGTGGGCTGGTTGGATTTGTGTAGTGGCACTATCGAAAATCGTTTACAGCAATTTTCAAAACACAGAAAGCTCAAAGGTCTGCGACACATCGTCCAGGCGGAACCTGTTGGTTTTATGCTTCGCAAGGATTTTCAAAACGGCATTTCAGCATTGGAAAAATACAATCTGACTTATGATATCTTAATTTTCCCACATCAATTGGAGGACGCCATTAAACTGGTAGAGGCATTTCCGAAGCAAAAATTCATTCTGGACCATGGCGCAAAACCTTATATCAAGGACGGGAAAATAGAGCCGTGGAAAAGCCAGATGGAAACACTATCTGGGTTTGAAAATGTGGCCTGCAAGGTTTCAGGATTAACTACGGAAGCGGATTGGAAAGATTGGGATAATGCTAACATGGAACCCTATCTGGATGTGATTTTTAATGTCTTCGGAACCAAAAGAACACTTTTTGGCAGCGATTGGCCGGTCAGTTTATTGGCGGGAAATTATACAGAAACGCTATCGCTTGTTGAAGATTATATTTCGAAATTTTCAGAAACCGAACAACAACAAATTATGGGCTTGAACGCCAAAACCTGGTACCATTTAGAAGATTAAACTTATGGATTTAAAACTAAAAGATAAAGTCATTGTTGTTACTGGCGGCTCAAAAGGAATTGGTAATGGCATTTGCAAAGTGTTGGTCCAAGAGGGTGCCATTCCTGTAATTTTAGGTCGAAATGAGCAAGATGTTATAAAAGCGGTGAATACTATAAAAGACAATGGCGGGCAGGCATTTTATGCTTTGGCAGAATTAACCGATCAAGTTGCCTGTAAAAATGCAATGGATAGTGTGATCAAGGAATTCGGTCGTCTTGATGGTTTGGTCAATAATGCGGGTGTTAATGATAATGTGGGACTTGAACATGGCAATTATGACCATTTTATGCGCTCCATTCAACGCAACGTTGCACATTATTATGCCATGGCACACCATGCCTTGCCCGAACTCAAAAAGACTAAAGGTGCTATCGTAAATATTGGATCAAAAACTTCGGTTACCGGTCAAGGGGGAACTTCAGGTTATGCCGCTGCCAATGGTGCCAGAAATGCATTGACGAGAGAGTGGGCAGTGGAATTATTGCCTTACAGTATTCGCGTAAATACCGTTATTGTTGCCGAATGTTACACGCCATTATATAAGAAATGGTTGGATACCTTCCCAAATCCCGAGGAAAAATTAGCAAGTATTACCAAACATATTCCTTTAGAAAACCGAATGACCACCGATATCGAAATTGCAAATACCGTGGCATTTTTGTTATCTGAAGTCTCAAGCCATACCACCGGACAGCTTTTGTTTGTTGATGGTGGGTATACCCATTTAGACCGCTCGCTATAATGATGAAAAACGCCATAAAACAACCACTCGTTTCGAGAAACATCCTGCTACCGTTTATATTGATCACCTCCCTGTTTGCACTGTGGGGAATAGCGAATGACTTGACGAATCCGATGGTTTCTGCCTTTAAAAAGGTTATGCCCGAACTTTCAAATACGCAAGCCTCATTGGTTCAGTTTGCTTTTTATTTCGGCTACTTCTTTATGGCTTTACCAGCGGCATTGTTTATCAGAAAATACAGTTATAAATCTGGAATTCTTGTCGGGTTATCGCTATATGCTATTGGTGCTTTTTTGTTTTTTCCAGCTGCGAAGTTTGAAATCTTTAATTACTTTTTGGTTTCCTTATGGGTCATGACCTGCGGCTTGGCATTTTTAGAAACCACTTCCAATCCGTTGATTCTGGCATTGGGTCCTAAAGAAACCGCTACCCAACGCCTCAATTTAGCACAGGCATTTAATCCGATAGGGTCTTTAACGGGAATGATCATTGCGCAGGTATTTATCATTGATGCTTTACGTTCCGTAGAATTTACCGAAGAAGCATATCAGGCCTTGTCAAGTTCAGAAATGGCGGCCATTCGGGAAAACGATTTAAGCGTCATCAGTGTGCCCTACATTGCCTTGGGCGTTTTGGTCTTGATTATTATGGTGGCCATCATGATGGTGAAATTTCCGAAGGTGGAAGCGCATTCAAAAATTGCACTTTCAAATACGTTTAAAATCCTGGTAAAAAATAAAACATACATTACCGGGGTGATCGCACAAATGTTTTATGTAGGTGCGCAGATTATGTGTTGGACCTTCATTTTTCAATATGTAGACAATTTAAATGCGACCTTGCCAAGAGAAGAACACTTAACTGCCACTTGGTATAATGTAGGCGCAATGCTACTATTTCTTTCGGGAAGATGGGTAGGTACCCTGTCGATGAAGCGGATTGGCCCTTCCAAATTATTGTTTATTTTTGGAATAGGGGGCGTGGTAACCACCTTGATTACGGTGTTTATTGGCGGTCATATTGGTTTGTATAGCTTGGTAGCAACATCGCTCTTTATGAGTATTATGTTCCCAACCATTTACGGAATTGCCTTAAATAATATGGGCGATGAAGCCAAAATTGGTTCTGCCGGATTGGTGATGGCCATTGTGGGTGGTGCATTATTGCCAGTTTTACAAGGAAGTATTTTGGATATTGGCGGACCGGGTTTTGCTGATGTGAAAATCCTTGGGTATATTCCTGAGGTTAATTTCTCCTTTATCTTACCGCTGATTTGTTTAGCGGTGGTAGCACTTTTCGGATATAAAACTATAAAACATGAAAACCAATAGACATTGTTTTGCACTCGACTTGATAAATGATGCCGAACTGATTTCTGCCTATAAGAAATACCATGAGAACGTATGGCCGGAAATCGAAAAAAGCATTAAGGATAGCGGGATTTTGGCTTTAGAAATTTATCTTGTTGAAAACCGACTGTTCATGATCATGGAAGTTAACGAAACGTTTTCTTTTGAAAGGAAGGATAAAATGGATGCCAACAATCCTAAAGTTCAAGAATGGGAATCTCTCATGTGGAAATACCAACAAGCACTTCCGACGGCAAAAGACGGTGAAAAGTGGGTGTTGATGGATCAGATATATCAATTAAAAGCCTAATCACATGGAAATAAAAATAAACCCGAAATATCCGTCTGTTACTGATTTGCGAAATAGAGCGATGGTGAAAATGCCTAAGTTCGCTTTTGAATATTTAGATGGTGGCTGTAATGAAGATATCAACTTAGATAAAAATCGTACCGATCTGCAGAAAGTCGAATTAATGCCGCAATACTTGTCCAAGTTTGATAAGTCGGACACCAGAACTGAATTATTTGGGCATACCTACGATGCGCCTTTTGGGATAGCACCCGTTGGACTTCAGGGTCTGATGTGGCCCAATTCGCCAGAGATTTTGGCAAAAGCCGCCTTTGACCATAATATCCCTTTTATACTTAGCACGGTAACCACTTCAAGCATTGAACGGATTGCGGAGTTGACCGAAGGGAAATCGTGGTTTCAACTATATCATCCAACGGATGAGAAAATTAAACGAGATATATTGGATAGAGCTGCCAATGCAGGTACCAATGTTCTTGTGATTTTAGCCGATGTGCCTACTTTTGGATTTCGCCCACGTGATATCCGGAACGGATTGGCCATGCCACCTAAAATGAGCATGAAGAATATTCTTGAAATATTTACAAAACCAGATTGGGCCATTCAAACCTTAATTCATGGGCGGCCTGCTTTTAAAACTATGGAGCCGTACATGCCGAAAGGGTTGGATTTAGCGAAGTTGGGGGAGTTGATGGATATCACTTTCTCTGGACGATTAAATACAGATCGGATCGCCTCGATAAGAGAACAATGGAAAGGTAAATTGGTAATCAAAGGCGTGGTCAGTGAGGAAGATGCTGAGAAGGCCATTGGTCTTGGTGTTGATGGGTTAATTGTTTCCAATCACGGCGGACGCCAGTTGGATGCTGGGCAATCGTCTATTGTGCCGATGACCCATTTAGCCGAAAAATTCAAAGGTCAGATAAAAATCATGGTCGATTCAGGGTTACGCGGAGGGCCAGATATTGCAAGAGCCATGGCAAGTGGTGCTGAATTTACCTTTATGGGACGCAGCTTTATGTATGGTGTTGGCGCCTTAGGTAAAGAAGGAGGAAATCATACTATTTCTTTGATGAAACGCGAATTCCAACAAGTCATGGAACAGATCTGTTGTGAAAAAGTGGAAAATTTACCTCAGTTTTTGGTGAAATAGAATGGTCTTGATGTTTGAACCGTCTTTTGATAAAGTTTGTAACATTTTATCCTTAGCTACGGGTTTAGCCTATAAGTGTCTCTTTATTCTACTGCGAAGGGAACATGGATATTAATTTGATTTTCTTTCACCAAATTCTATATCAACTATAAAAGCCAGAATCACTACTTTTGCCGATCATTAATTGTATTGGCTAATTTTGGGAAAATCGCAAGTGGTCAACTTCAGTTTAAATAAACCTAAGTGCGAAATTCTGAAAGTAAAGCGTTAAGTTGGTCGGTATGTCCAGAATGTCAAGGATGTGGCAAGAAAAACCAAAAGCCCAAAAAGAAAGTGCGACCCCGCTATAAATTGGCCTGTGATCAGTTTAAGAAAAACAATGGCATTGGGACTGCGCCACTACGTCCGAAGACACAATTAAAGTTGTGCAGCAACTGTTCTGGATCTGGGTTGATTTCTTCTAACAACCCTCCGCAAGTTGATTATGACAACTTCCCACATATAGCTATTATTGGTGGAGGGATAGGTGGTATCGCATTAGCTGTGGGCTGCTTGCACCGTGGGATACCTTTTACTCTTTACGAGCGCGACAGCGGTTTTGACGCTCGATCTCAAGGTTATGGTCTTACGCTGCAACAGGCACGAAAAGCGATAGAAGGATTGGGGATTTCCACTTTGGAAGATGGTGTCATATCAACACTACATGTTGTGCATACAACTGACGGAAACGTGATCGGAGAATGGGGGATGAGAAAGTGGTCGGAACCAAATGTCAAAGTCGCTGCGAAACGTACCAACGTCCATATTGCCCGCCAATCGTTACGTTTGGAACTTCTTGATCAACTCGGTGGGGATGACACCGTTAATTGGGGTCACCAGCTAGTCGATCTTAAAGAAAGTAGGGACGGTCAGATTGCTTTGAGCTTTCAAGTGAATGGTGAAATTAAGACGACGCACGCAGATCTTGTGGTTGGAGCTGATGGTATTCATAGTTCTGTAAGAAAGTTAATGATTGGCGAGGCTATCAAACCATTGCATTATCTAGATTGTATGGTGATCTTAGGTATTTGTCCACTGACGGATGTCAAGGATGTTAAAAGTGCTTTGCTCGATTCAGCTACGGTATTTCAAACTGCTAATGGGGAGGAGCGCATCTATATGATGCCGTACACCTCTGACAAAGTTATGTGGCAATTGAGCTTCCCAATCTCAGAACAGGAAGCGAAGGACTTACATTCGCAAGGTGCGCAGGCACTTAAAGCCGAGGCCTGCCGTAGAACCCAATGGCACGATCCCATTCCACAGGTTTTAATGGCAACGGAACTAGATCAGATTTCAGGTTACCCAGTATATGACCGCGAATTACTCGATGCAGAAGTATTGGATAAATTCGGAAAAGTGACCCTGATCGGGGATGCTGCTCACCCAATGAGCCCGTTTAAAGGACAAGGGGCAAATCAAGCCTTGTTGGATGCATTAGCGCTTACGAGAGAAATTTACAAAGAATGTAGATCATTATCCCATTGGCGTGATGCCGGATTAAGACGGAAAGTATTAAGCGCTTTTGAATCAGAAATGTTGGAACGCAGTGCAGCCAAGGTCAAAGATTCAGCAGCCGCTGCACAATTCCTTCATTCAGAAATTGTACTTCATGAAGACAATGCGCCGAGAGGACGTTGTTTAAAGAACAATGAACTGTAAAATCCCACTTTATTCTCTTTTGGGTTATAAAATTCAATTCGCCATCTGTAACAGTGCCATACACTTCGCTTTTTTAACGTAATGATAGCGTTATAATGACGATCAACGGTAAGATTTTGCTATAGATTCTTTAACTTTGGCCTATATAAATTTTATAGATATGACCGCCAAAGAAAAAGTAGCCTTGTTGAGAACCGAAATGAAGAAAAACAATATTGATGCCTTTATTGTTTATTCTGCCGATCCGCATTTGGGGGAGTATCTTCCCGCCGAATGGCAGGAGCGAACTTGGCTTAGCGGATTTACCGGTTCTGCTGGATTTGTGGTTGTAACTTCAGATAAAGCAGGCCTTTGGACCGATGGCCGTTATTTTACCCAAGGTCCCAGGGAATTGAAGGGATCGGGTATTGATTTGTTTAAAGATGGGATCGAAGGCACGCCAAATTATATTGATTGGATCATCTCCGAAACATCAGAAGGTGCGACCATAGCGGTAAATGGCTTGGCCACTTCCCATTCCAATTGGGTAGATTTAGAAACCAAATTGACCAAACACAAGCGACAGGTTAAAGACTTGCCATTGTTGAATAATGTTTGGACGAAACGTCCTGCGCCAAGTAAGAATTCTGTTTTTGAGCATCCCATGGCATACGCAGGCCAATCGGCAATTGATAAAATTACTGCTATTCGTGAGAAAATGAAGGAGGAAGGAGCAACGGCACACATCATTTCCAGCTTGGATGATGTGGCGTGGACGCTCAATCTTCGCGGGAGTGATGTCGAGTGTAATCCTGTATTTTTAGGTTATATTTTATTGACGTTGGAGGAATGTTTCCTTTTTGTCGATTTGTTCAAATTAGATGATGACGTAAAAGATCTCATGAAGAAATCGGGGGTGTTTTTAAAACCCTACCATAATTTCTTCGATCATCTTAAAATGTTGAAAAACCAGTCCATTCTGATAGCAACTAATAGTAACCAATCAATTTTTGAGGCGGTTAAAGCTGATAACACTATCATTGAGAAACCAGTTCCTGGAAATTTAATGAAGGCGATTAAAAACGAAACAGAACAAAAAGGTTTTGAAACGGTCATGATCCGCGATGGTGTGGCGATGGTGAAATTTCTCCATTGGCTGATCCATTCCGTAGGTAAAGAAGATCTTGACGAATATAGTATCGGTAAAAAACTATATGCGTTTCGTGCTGAGCAAAAGAATTTCATTGGGAATAGTTTTGGAAGTATAGTCGGCTATAAAGACAATGGCGCCATAATGCATTATTCTGCCAAATCTGAAGGAAGTGCTAAAGTTACTAATGATAGCAGTATTTTGATCGATTCTGGAGGTCAATATTTGGAAGGGACTACTGATATTACCCGTACGTTTGCCTTGGGAGCCGTATCTGATGAGTTTAAGAAAGATGCCACTAAGGCACTTCAGGGATTGATTCAATTAACTTTGGCGAAGTTTCCTAAAGGCACAAGAGGCGCTCATCTTGATGCTTTGGCGCGAATGCCATTATGGAAAGAGGGGAAAGATTTTAATCACGGTACCGGTCATGGTGTGGGCAGTTTCTTGAATGTTCATGAAGGGCCGCAAAGCATCCGTAAAGATTTGAATCCGGTAGAACTACGAGCAGGCATGGTCCTGTCCAACGAGCCTGGGTATTATGTGGAGGGTAAATATGGGATTCGTCATGAAAACCTCATTCTGATTAAAACCTGGAAGACTAACGAATGGAATACCTTTTATGAATTTGAAACCTTGACGCTGTGTCCTTTCTTTAAAAATATCATCGTTCAAGACATGCTTTCCCAAGAAGAGATTGATTGGATCAACAACTATCATCACATGGTTAGTGAAAAGCTCGGACCACATTTGGATGGTGAAGTCAAAACATGGTTTGAGAGTTTGGTAGCACCATTATAATTTCAAACATTTCAAAAAAATTGTACTGTTCTATATTTGAAATAGCTTTCTGTTGGGCGTTACACCTTAAATTCAGCCCACAACGGATAATGATCGGAAATCAGCCAAGACAGGCTTTGTTTGGTTAAATCTCGATTTGCAAGGGCATAAGGTACAAAGTCATAATTGCCGCCATTTATAAATTCCATGGACAATTTTGGTCCATTGCCCTGACTGTTGAACCAAGCAATCTGATCGTAGAATTTAGTGGTATCAAAAATAGATCGGGTAACGTTTTCATTCTGAAGCTGTGGAGGAATGTACAAGCCTTCGGAAAGAAATGTCTCTTCTAATAGATCACCTCGTTCATCGATATTAAAATCGCCCAAAGCAATAAAATCCTGATGGTAGGCATTGATACTGTCCGCCCAACTATAAAGCCATTTGGCAATGCCTCTAAGTTCCTCAATTCGGCTTTGTGGGCTTTTCCCATAAAGAATATGTAAAGTCACTAATATAAACGTGTGTTTATTGGATTGAAAACTTACGGCGTAAGGTGATCTTACAAACTGTTTGGATAGGGCGTGCTTTCCGATATTATCTTCCCATTCTTCGGGAACCACCAATTCTCCTGCCAATCCTGATAAATGCACTCTTCGGGTATCGAATAAATAGGCCATGCGTTCACCATTGCCCACTTTGCCCTTATTGACATCGGTGAGAATAAAAGACCAGTTTTTACCCAACACTTTTAAAGTGTCTCGGAGCGCTCTTATATTGTCTTTGACTTCCTGAATGGCAATAACATCAAACCGACTGATAATTTCAGCAATGCATAAAACAGAATGCAAATCGCGTTTGGGAGAATCCTCATCATCAGAATCCCATTTGCGCGTTAAATTTCCAAAGGCACGAATATTCCAAGTGGCAATAAGGAGATTTTTATCTAATTTTTTAAAGGGAATTTTTGAGTCTAAATCGGCTTTCAACAAATTTAGATTGTCTTGAACCTCTGTAGGTGGTATGTCGGTGATGGCGATCATACACTAAATATAATGAATTATAGGTTTTGACGTTTAATTTAGCGTCTATATTTTATTTCCTGATGGTAGATGTTTGCTTGATATAAGCCTTTGTCATTCAGTGTTATAAGTTAAAATATGCCCATTGCTCTATTTGATAATTATAAAAACAATAGTGTTTAGTTACTACAGAAATTGGGAGATTTAAAAAATAACTGGTCCTGTTTCATGGTATTTTGCAGTCCTTTTTAAAGTTCTTGACTCCCATCGGGTACATCATTGAATTTATATTTAAGTGACACGCTGACATTTAAATAGCTGTTCAAAAATCCGATGCTAATGTTTAAATTCTGACCATATTTACGACCATAAAAACCAGGGGATTAAGTAGGCTACAATTGCAAAACCAAGAAAGTAATAAATTAGCAATTTTTTGTATTTAGAAGTATCTGGGAGATTGATTTTCTTCGTGACTCTATAGCCGATGGTAATTAAAACGGCAGCCAATAGCATTCCAATAGGGTGCTCTACAATATAAAACCTTGAGATGGTATGCCCCATGGATTCTCCTGAAAAGTTTGACATTCCCAAAGGAGATAAAAAATAGAGTATCAAACCAATAAGTATTTGAATGTGCATGGTAACCATTCCTATCAAGGCAGCAACTTTCACTGATTTGTTGAAAGGTTTTTTCAATAAAAATCGCACAAGAATGAAAATAATTACTAGTAATAAGAGGAACAGCAAAAGCATGCCAATGCCGTTATGTGATTCTTTGAGAATAGTGTACATGTTTTATTTTATTTAACGTTAAACTTACCTTTCATAATAGCGTAATGGCCAGGAAAAGAGCACAAGAAGTCGTATGTTCCTTTTGCCGGAGCCTTAAAAGTGACAGATGTACTTTCTCCGCCACCTATAAGATCTGTGTAAGCAATAACATGCTTTAAATCCGTTGGGATATAGTCGTTTTCTTTGGCTTTAATGGCGATTTTGGCAAATTCAGAAACGGATATGCCGTTGCTAATCAGTACAAAGTTATGGCCCATTGCGGTAACGGGCATCGTACCAGTATGTTTTAGGGTTAATATTATAGTTTGACCTTCATAGGCTGTGATTTCGGTCTTGTCAAATTGCATTTTATCGTTAGAATTCAAGAGGATGGTTATCGTATCTTGTTTTGATAATTTTTCTAATGCGTCAGGCGTCATTTCATTTGCTACCGATTCAGTTTTAGAGGTTTCCTGACAGGAAACAAAGCCTACAAGGGCCAATGTTACAATTAGAAAAGTGGAGGTAAATCTATTCCGTTTCATTATTTTAAGTTTTTAGCAAATATAATGCTTACGACTTCCTTTTTAGAGGATTTTTTATGCCGAAATTAGGACAAATCAATCATTTTTCGATACATTGAAGGTGTGGCGTTCGTTTGGTTTTTAAAAAGGCGACTGAAATATGAAGCGTCATCAAAACCCAATTCTGTACTAATTTCCTTAATATTCATATTGGTTTGAAGAAGCAGTACCTTAGCTTCTAAAATGATGGTTTCCTTGATGATTTCCGAAGTTGTTTTTCCCGTCTCCTGCTTGACACGTTTATTGAGATGATTAGGCGTAATGTTCAACGTTGTTGCATATTTTTGAATGGACCAATGTTGCTTAAAGTATTTGAGAACTAAGCTCATGAAGTTTGAGAACATAGCGTTATCTTGTCTTGGTTCAAGCTCTTGTTTTTTTATCGTTAAAAACAATTCTGCAATAAAAGTAGAAAGGTAAAATGTGATTAAGCGATTGTTGTTGGGATTCTTTTTTCGATGTTTAAAAAGTTCAACCATTCGAGCTAATAATTGCTCTAAATTAAAGGCTTCTTTTTGAGTTATCTGCAAATAATTTTGATGACTTGGTTGGGTGATCCAGATTCCTAAAAATGGGTTCGCTCCAATAAACTCATCTGAAAAATGGCAATAAAATCCTTCAAGATCGGGAGATACTGATGTAGTGGTAGTAATGTTGTTTTTGGGTGTGAATAAAAAGTCATTTTTATATAATAGATAGGTCTCAAGTCGTAAGCTTTTCGCCATGCTGCCATTAGTTATAAAAACAAAGTCGTGAACCGTTTTTTTATGGGGCGGAAGAGGCAGATTAAGATACACATCGTCATCCTTAAAAGAATGGATAAAAAACTCAGCGATACTGTCATCATTCAATAATTCATCCGTGTTGTTTTTAATATGATCTTTTCTAAAAATCGTCGGACTCAATACCGGAATGTTGGATTTTGATGTGTTCAATGGTTTGTCAGATAATAGGGTTAGTAGATTTTAAGGCAGGTATGCACCATGAAAAATTAAATTGACCATCTGGTTTATTAGTAAGCATAAAATTACGGACTTTATTCAAAACTATTGCTTTTATGATTTTAGCCCATGAGGATTCTTTGGTTTCATTTCGTTTGACGGATTTACGAATTGTGGTGAATAAAATATCTATATTTGAAATTGAATAACCACCCCAACCCATAGCCTTTTGTTCGATAGAGAATCTTTATTAAAACCCTTAGAAGGCAATCCTGAGTGGGATGTTATTATTATTGGAGGCGGGGCAACGGGCCTCGGTGTAGCGCTGGACAGTGTTACCAGAGGTTATAAGACGCTGCTCTTGGAACAATCAGATTTTGCAAAGGGGACGTCCAGTAGAAGTACCAAATTGGTGCATGGCGGTGTACGCTATTTGGCGCAAGGCAATATTGACTTGGTTCAAGAGGCTTTGTACGAGCGTGGACTGATGCTGAAAAATGCATCACATTTGGTCAAAAATCAATCGTTTATCATTCCTACCTATAAATGGTGGGATGCTATTGTTTACACTGTGGGATTGAAAGTCTATGATTTTCTGGCAGGAAAATTAAGCTTTGGTAAATCGACAAGAATTTCTAAAAATGAAACCTCACGGAGACTTTCCACCATCAAAACAGACCATCTTAAAGGAGGTGTGGTATATCATGACGGGCAATTTGATGATGCACGATTGGCAATCAATATTGCTCAGACTGCTATTGAACAGGGGGCGTCACTCTTGAATCATTTTAAAGTCACCCGATTACAAAAAGATACTGACGGAAAAGTCAGTGGTGTTACTGCCATTGACCAAGACTCACATAGGAAATATAACTTTAATGCCAAGGTAGTGATTAACGCAACTGGCGTGTTTACCGATGAGATTTTGCAAATGGATATTGCTGGCGCCAAAAACACAGTAAGGCCTAGCCAAGGTATTCATTTGGTGCTGGACGGCTCCTTTTTGCCGGGCAATGATGCGATTATGATTCCTAGAACAGTTGATGGGAGAGTGCTTTTTTTGGTGCCTTGGCATCATAGAGTGGTGGTAGGCACAACTGATACACTGCTCGATAGCCATAGCTTGGAACCTAAACCATTAGAAGAGGAGATTGATTTTATTTTGGAAACTGCCAATGCCTATTTGAATAAAAAGGTGTCCAGGGCAGATGTGTTGAGCATCTTTGCCGGATTAAGACCGCTGGCAGCACCAAAAGATCCTTCAGAAAAAACTAAGGAAATTTCGAGAAGTCATAAGATAATTGTGTCATCGTCCGATTTGATTACCATTACTGGCGGCAAATGGACCACCTATAGAAGAATGGCCCAGGATACCATAAACAAGGTGATAGCTTTGGGTAAATTGCCTCGTGAGAAATGTCAAACAAAACATTTGAGTATTCATGGTGCTGACGGTTCAGCAGAGGATGACGACCACCTATATGTTTATGGGACAGATCAGATAGCTATCGAACAATTGATTAAGGCGGCGCCTGAGCTCGGTGAAAAGTTGCATCCAAGATTGGAATTTCTAAAAGCCGAAGTGGTCTGGGCGGTTAAAAATGAGATGGCCTTAACGGTAGAAGATGTCTTGGCAAGACGCGTGCGTATCCTGTTCTTGGATGCAAAGGCTTCACAAGATGTTGCACCTCAAGTTGCGGAAATATTGGCTCAGTATTTAGATAAGGACGAGGCTTGGAAACAATCCCAGATTGAGGAGTTCACCCAATTGGCAGATCAGTATATTATATAAATAAAAGCGATTTTGAATCGTATTTTCCGAAATATAATTTTAGTCCGCTCTACAATAAGAAGTCGTACTAAAATCGTTCGTTTTATTTTTAATTACGCTTAGTCTTAATTAAAGAATTCGGGCATCTTCATACTCTGACAATGTTTTCGTGCAGATTAAAGAAACAGTGCAATCAAAGACTGATGGTACCTCGATTTTTGTTTGCACCGACAATCTCGAGTGATTGCTACCAAATTATCTTAAATTTGAACTTAGGATGAAGTAAATAACTTAGGGTTGATAGTAATGATGTTTATTAGGCGGATATCTGGTTTAACTCTTTTAAAAAAAAATACATTATGCGTTATGTTTTTATACTGTTAATGGTCATGTCACTGCAGACATGCAAATCGACCAAACCACCGATCGGCATAACGTTTTCAGAAAATCCTGTAATTGCCCATAGGGGAGCCTGGAAGGCTCAAAATCTTCCCCAAAACTCTATTGCATCCCTAAAACATGCCATAGCGTTGGGCTGTACCGGGTCAGAGTTTGACGTGCGTATGACTTCAGACAACGTATTGGTGGTGAACCACGATGCTGATCATAACGGACTCATTATTGAAAAAACTACATATTCAGAATTATCGAAACACAAATTATCCAATGGTGAAATTTTGCCCACCTTAAGAGATTATCTGTTGGCAGGAATGGAAAACAATCCAGGTACAGGTTTGGTTTGTGAGATCAAACCTTCAAAAACTGAAGGTCGGAATGAACTCATGGCAGAGAAAGTATTGGAATTGGTTGAAGAAGTTGATGCTGAAAAGTATATTTCCTATTATATCAGTTTTAGCTATGAACTATTAAAGCGAATCATTGAGGTAAATCCGAAAGCGAAAACACAATATTTAAACGGCTCGATGGCTCCGGAAGCTTTGAAAGAAGCCGGGATTTTTGGATTAGATTATGCAGCTGGCGTCTATAAACGTAACCCGGAATGGATAGAAAGTGCCAAGGACCATAATCTGAAATTGAATGTTTGGACGGTCAATAGAACCAAAGATATTGATATGTTTTTGGCTCATGGTTTTGATTATATTACCACGGATGAGCCAGAGCTGGTATTTGAGCGGATGCGACATCGGACTCAAAAGAAATCTGAAAACGACCTTAAGGTCATGACTTATAATTTACGTCTGGACATTGCATCAGATAAAGAAAATGCATGGCCCAATAGAAAGGACTTTCTAAGTTCTCAAATTCTGTTTTTGGAACCTGATATTCTTGGGGTCCAGGAAGCTAAGCCAAATCAGGTGGACGACTTAAAAGCATCTCTGGAAAATTATAAGTTTATCGGGAAAGGACGTGATGGCGGGCAGGAAGGCGAACATTCAGGAATTTATTACAACAGCCATAAATTGAAGGTCGAAAACGAAGATACGTTTTGGCTTTCCGAAACTCCCGATGTAGTTTCTAAGGGTTGGGATGCCGATTATCCAAGGGTGTGTACTTATGGATTATTTACCTTCAAGAAAAGTGAACAGAAAATATGGGTCTTTAACACGCATTTAGATCATGTAGGTGCTGAAGCACAAAGAGAAGGAATGCAACTCATTTTAAACAGGATTAAAGAAGTGAATATCCAAAATTATCCTGTGATTTTGATGGGTGATTTTAACGTAGAACCGGATTCAGAAGTCATTAGGTCTTTAAAATCTCAACTTTCTGATTCACGAGAAAAGGCTGAGGTCGTTTTCGGACCCGAAGGTACGTTCAACGCTTTCAAATATAATGAGCCTGTAACCCGAAGAATTGATTATATCATGGTATCTGATGGGATTAAGGTTGAGAAATATGCGACGCTGTCAAGTTCAATAGATTTTAAATTTCCTTCGGATCACTTTCCGGTTTTTGTTGAACTCAGACTGGAATAAAGGAATTGAACAAATGAAGGTTCTGTGGCTAGTTTCAAATAGAGAAGACAGGCTCGTCCTAAAAAATTAATTCATCATGGATTGTTTTGAAAATCTCATTACCTTAGTTAAAATGTTGAAGCACGCAGGATAATTCTGCTGCTCATGGAAAAGAAGTATTTATGATTGGAATTGTGGGAGGTGTAGGACCTTATGCAGGAATTGACTTATTAAAGAATATTTTTGATAACACTCTGGCCAAAAGGGATCAGGACCATTTGGATGCTTTGTTGTTTTCTTTACCGTCCAAAATCAAGGATAGAACGGAATACCTTTTAGGAGAAGTCGATGAAAATCCAGGCTATTCTATTGCAAAAATAATTTCGGACTTAGAAAAATCGGGTGCTACAGTCGTTGGCATTCCTTGTAATACAGCACATGCACCCGAGATATTTTCCTTGGTCAAAGAAGAATTGAATAAGCAAAAGAGTCACATCAAGTTACTTCATATGATCGATGAAACGATCGATTTCATTAAAGTAAATTACCCGCATTTTTCTAAAATAGGTGTACTTTCGACCACGGGGACCTATAAGCAGAAGATTTATTCAAATGTCTTAAAAGATAACGGTTTTAAGGCTATTGTACCTACTTTGGAGATGCAGGAAAGATGCGTTCATCCGGCCATTTACCATCCAGAATATGGTATAAAATCAAAATCGAATCCTTTTCATCCAGATGCCAAGAAAAACTTGGAGATTGCCATGGATTATCTTAAGGAAAATGGTGCAGAAGCTGTAATTTTAGGATGTACGGAAATACCATTGGTAATCACCACTAAGGAAGTTAATGGTATGATTGCAATCAATCCTACCAACGTTTTGGCAAGAAAATTAATTCACAAAATAAATCCCGAAAAACTAAAACCTTTATAACTGATGACAAGACTTATTTTGGTAGGCCTACTCTTGATTAGCTTACCGTTTCAGAATAGTGCTCAAGAACGACAACGAGCTCGTGATTTAGGTATTAAACCAGGTATTCTCACCCCTGGAAAGTACAATGCCATTACTGATGTAGCTGGTGTATCGGTTGGCCAAAAGACCTTAAATATCGGCGACTCTATTCGGACGGGGGTAACTGTTATTTTACCACATCAAGGCAATCTGTTTAAAGAGAAAGTCCCTGCTGGTATTTTTGTTGGCAATGGCTTTGGGAAATCAATCGGCACCACACAAATTGAGGAATTGGGAAATATTGAATCACCAATAGCCTTAACAAATACTCTGAACGCTTTTTTAGTGGCGAATGCACTTGTTGATTACACATTGAGCATTCCTGAAAATTCGAAAATTAGGTCGGTCAATCCCGTTGTTGGAGAAACCAATGATGGTTGGTTGAACGATATTAGAGGCCGCCATGTAACTACTTCTGATGTTTTTGAAGCCATCAATACGTCTTCAACCAAAGAAGTTCTCGAAGGTAATGTTGGCGCTGGAACCGGTACTAATACGCTGGGATTTAAAGGTGGCATCGGAACGTCTTCCCGAGTGCTACCCAAATCCAAAGGCGGATATACCGTAGGGGTCTTGGTTCAGACAAATTTTGGTGGCATTTTGCGAATTAACGGTGCTCCTGTGGGCAAAGAATTGGACACTTACTATATGGCTAATGATGTGCCATATCAAGTGGATGGTTCCTGTATGATTATTATTGCCACTGACGCTCCACTTTCAAGTAGAAACTTACAACGCTTGGCACGACGTTCATTTTTAGCTTTCGGTGCTGTGGGGTCTTTTTCTTCCAACGGAAGTGGCGATTACAGTATTGCTTTCAGTACGCACAAGGATACCAGAATTCCGTATGATGCTGAGTCCATTGAAAAAACCAGTCCAGAAGTTCTAAATGATTTTATGTCTCCTTTGTTTTTGGCTGTCTTTGAAGCTACCGAAGAAGCCATTTATAATTCCATGTTTATGGCTGAGGATATTGTGGGTCAAAAAGGAAGACAAATGAAAGCGCTGCCCATCAAAGAAACCTTGGAGATATTGGATAAATACAAAGCACGCGAAAACTAACCGGTTTTAATGGCCTCAAAATAAAATTATTTTAGGTCATCAGCAGTTGGCGGCCTCTTTCATAAAACTTTTTCCTTTGGAATTCGGGCACGAGAAGACCACCAGTAGCCCATACGATATGCGTTGCATTGTTCAGGTTGAGTTGATGTGTTTTTACATAATCTGTTTTTTGTAACCGTTGAGGTCCTATTAAACCTGCAGTAGCAGAAGGTTCGAGAAAGATGTTCTCGGTGTCTTTTAATTGGGCTAAAAGTTTAAACAGTTCGTCATCTTCTACCGTAAAAATACCGCTGACTAGAGATTTACTGATTTTTGTGGCGAAATGTGAAGGTCGACCTACAGCCAAACCGTCTGCATCTGTTACGTTATCAAGTCCAATATCCTGAACACTGATACGACTCATTTCACCGGTAACCAATCCTGTCAAGACCGCGGGAGAATGTGTAGGTTCAACAAAGAAGCAATGCACATGATCGCCATAAATTTGCTTTAACCCAAAAGCTGTTCCGCCGGGAGAGCCACCCACACCACATGGGGAATAGACAATTAATGGATGATCTGCATCAACCTTGATGTTTTGCGATTTTAACTGCTCCGCTATCCGTAATGCACCTACGGTATAACCAAGAAATAAATCGTGTGAATCTTCATCATCAACAAAGTGGGCATTCGGATCTGACTTCGTTTTTTCTCGTCCGACAGAAATGGCCTCGCTAAAATCGCCATCGAACTCGACGACAGTCACTCCGGCCTTACCCAACAACTCTTTTTTCCACTGTTTGGCGTCGGCAGACATATACACTGTCACTTCAAAACCTAATTTCGCACTGATAATACCTATACTGAGTCCGAGGTTACCAGTTGATGCTACACCAATCTGATGTTTGCTAAAAAACTCTCGGAATTTGGGAGCGGTCAAAACACTGTAATTATCCTCTTTTTTCAATAGACCCGATTCAAGCGCTAAGTGTTCTGCGTAGGTCATGATTTCAAAAAAACCCCCACGAGCTTTGATAGATCCACAAATAGGAAGTGCATTATCACATTTTAAGAACAATCGTCCTTTTGTTTCTTCCTTATTGCCATCTAAAAGCGATTTCATCTTTGGGATTTCAAGGAGAGGAGACTCTAAAATTCCGTGACTTTCTTCAGTTTCGGGAAAAGCTTTTACGAAAAATGGTGCGAAACGTTTCCATAATTGCTCGGCTGCTCTCATATCATTCATGTCTATGGAGAATTTTGCGGCGTGCCGTACAGATTGTAACTCGGGATTGACCCAAGACACGGGTTTTGCTCTTTTGATCTCTTCAAGAATGGGAGAGGTTTCTATAAAAACGTTTATTTGGTTATTGGAATACATAATTTCGGAGTTATAACAATAAATGAAAAATACCACTATTTAGAATGAATAAAAATAAGGATAATTTTTCGATTTGCTTCCGAGTTAAGGTTAATTTATATGTTGAATGAATGTGAGTGAATGCAAATGAATTGAGTCGTTTAAAATTGAAAACAGGATAAACACATTGGAAATTAATCTAAAAAACTCGATTTCGTTCAAGATAATTAGGGTCGATTATCCAGGAGCGGACCGATAAAATAGGTAAGGACAGCGAATCACGTTTTATCCCAATGTCGGGTGACATTCTTTGCCATAACGGTATTTAATTTAGTCCGCTTTCCTAAAATCCAAATCCTGAAAATCATAACTAAAATCTGTCAATGGCGAAATCGGACTCATTTTAAAACCATTCGCCTTACCTTCGGTGTCCAAACTGAAATTCACAAAAGCATCGGCTTTAAGCGAAGCGTCATTCCATCGTACTACATAGGTTGTGCCTTTATAAAATGCCATGGTTCCGGTTAAGTCCGAAGATTTTAAAGCTTTAAAATGAAGACTGCCATTCTGATTGGTGATGGCCACTTTTCCAAACCAGTTATCAATATATGTCCCGGTATAATCTGCAGGATTAGGCTTTTGGGTTTTATTCTTAAGTTGCGCGGTAATGCTTTTTTCCAAAGCAGAAACGATGCTGTCCTCTTCCTTTTCGCCTGCCAATCGCCGTTCATTATACTGCTGTATTCTGTCTTTGTCTTTGATGCCGAAATAGGCATCCTTGATGGAATTGGTCACAGCGTTGAATGCCGCACCGCTCTGTTGATTTGTGAGCACAATAATGCCCAAATTCATTTCTGGAATAAGTGTTACCTGACTGACAATCCCGAGCAATCCACCCGTGTGTGTCACTTGAAAATGGCCGTTGACATCACTCAAGAACCATCCCAGGCCATAAGCTAAGAAGTGTGTATTGTACGGGCCTTTCCCGGTTTTGATAAGCGTTTGTGGGGTCCACATGTCGTTGAGAACTTTAGTGCTGAAAAGAGTATCATTTAGTTTTTCGCCGTATTTCCCTTCGTTCAATAATGCTTGTACCCAAGTGGACATATCGTTGATGGAGGCGAAAATTCCTGCTGCGGGTGTAGAGATTTGGGTAAAGGTATTCGCTGTCAATTCGAGTTTTCCGTTTACAGGTGCATGACCATCAATTCTGTTGTTGTCAGCTTTTATTTCAGATAGAGAAAGTAAGGAACGCTCCATCTTTAATGGCTTAAAGAAATTTTCTGAAATATAATCGTCAAAGGATTGTTTTGAAATTCTTGAAACCACTTCGCCGGCGACAATATAGAGCAGGTTGTCATAATCAAATTTACTTCTGAAAGAGGATACGGGTTTTAGATATCTAAGATTATGGATCATTTCATCTTTAGTAGTGGTGTTGGAAGCGGGAAGCACCATCAGATCTCCAGCGCCCAGACCCAAGCCGCTACGGTGGGTGACGAGGTCTCGAACCGTGAATTCCCGTGTCACGTAAGGATCGTAAAGTTGAAATTCTGGGATAACGTCTATGACTTTCGTATCCCAAGTAAGTTTGCCTTGATCTACAAGTTGACCCATAGCTGCTGTTGTAAATGCTTTGGTATTTGAAGCCACACCAAAAAGTGTGTTTTCATCAACTTTGGCATTTGTTTTTATTGATCTGATACCGTAAGTGTTCTTGTGATAGACCTGGCCATCCTTCAATACCGCCACAGCCATTCCGGGAACATCAAAAGTAGTCATCGTTTTTTGGACTAAACTGTCAATCTGCGGGCCGCTCAAGGCTTGCGCATTTATTAAAAAATTGATGGAAAGGAAGAGTGCCGTAAGGCATAGTTTTTTATGGATAAGTGACTTCATGATATTGATTTTAATAAAGAGACTTTAAAGGTATGAAATCTTTCAAATTTATAATATTAAAAGTGAAGGTTGAAAAAATCTGATCTCAAGTATGGTTGTTTTATCTGATGGAGATTTTTGGAAAAGGGTTATTAATGCCAGTGGAAATCAGTTGGAACTATTAGATATATTGGTTCTGTGCTTTATGGTTATCTACTTGTTTTCGTTACTACTTGTAATGTTATCAGCTTGGCATAATTTTGAAAGTCAAAATAGTTTAAACTGATAGAACATGGAATAATGGCCTAATAACAAACTATTGCTAACCAATTAGAAAGTGATTTATTTAATAATATATTTCAATTTATACTTCATAAATGTACTGTTTTAGAAAGATTTCAAATTGTGTTTTTAAGTTGAGAGTTAAGCCTCTGTTGGTCCGTTCCTATTCCTATCGAAATTTAGCTAAAAGGGTTCATAAAAATTTTTAAAAGTATGGTCCAGATAAAATTACATTTCACTTCTCTATAATTTCTGAATTGCTAAATATTCATAGAAATATTTGTTTCTGAACTTTAATTATATATATTTGGTAAACCAATCTGGTAAACCAATTATGTGATTTAACAAATATTACAATCTAAAACATGGCCAATAGAGCAAGTTTTTTACTTTTAAGTTTAATGATGTCTCTGTTGTTTACCTGCAGTTCATCCAATGAAGTTTTGGAAGAAATAGAACAGGAACAACAGGAAGAAATCGAAGAAACACCAACTCCTGTTTTTGCAGACATTGATTTCTCCAATTGGAAAGTTACTCTTCCCGTAGATAGAGATAAAAATGGCAGTCCAGATGAATACCAACCCGCAAAACTTGTAAATTTCGGATATCAAAATTTAGAAGAGGTCAAACCTTTTATGTATGATGATGTTTCGGATGCCTCCATTGTCTTTTATACCTATCCTGAGACTTCTACAACCAATAGTTCCTATTCCAGAACGGAACTGAGAGAGCTTATCAATCCATCCAATTCTCGTGAAAATTGGAAGCTATCTGACGGCGGCATCATGAAAGGTCGTTTGAAAGTGGATAGTATTTCTGAAAACACTAAAAGTAGTGCAAAATATCATAGCGTGATTGTTATGCAAATACATGGTATTATTTCAATAAAGGACATGCAGTTACATGGTTTTTCTTCAAATAATGGGCCTCCTTTATTAAAAATGTATTGGAAAGATGGGTATTTATGGGCACACAAAAAGTCATTGGTAAACGAAAATACTCAAGGTGATGACCTTTTAAATGTCTCTTCTTCTACGTGGACAGATATCAAACATAATTTTGGTTACGTAGGTTTTGAGCCTTTTGATTTTAAAATTACAGCTTCCAATGGAAGGTTAGAACTGCAATTGAATGATGCTTCACCTTTTATATATGAAGATGTCAGTTTGGCCAAGTGGCCTTTTGAAAATTACTTTAAGGCAGGCAATTATTTGGTCACAACAGATGCCGATGCTTTTGCCTATATAAAATATTACAGTTTGAATGTCACTCATTAAGAGTTTTACCATTAATAACCATTACTAACCACTAAACACACAATTATGAAAACAAAATTACTTTTCCTTTTAACGGCTGTCCTGTCTCTATACGGGATTCAAGCTCAAGTATCGCTTCCTTATTACGACGGCATTGATTATACCATTGGTGAAAAACTTATTACTGAAGGCACCAACACTGGCTTTGGTGACTGGATGATTCCAGCATTCCAAAGTGCGGGGTCAAGTGCAGATCCATTTATAGTGGCCTCCCCAGCATGGTCTTTGCCTGCAGGTCTTCCAGCAGCAACTGGAAATGCTTTGGAATTTGTTGGTGGAGGTGATGACCCGGTCATTGCAATACCTGATCAAGGTGATACGGGTGTAATCTATTCGTCATTTGTTTTTAGAGCGATAGATCAATCTGCGGTGAACACGAATAGTCCAGAGTATTTTTATTCTTTTGCAAAAACCTCAAGCAGTGGGACATCTCTCAATTATACGTCATGTGTCTATATTAGAAAAGTTGATGATGGCACGTTTAATTTAGGAATCTCTGAAAACAATAACACAACCAATGCCGTTTGGGCACCTGATGCATTTACAGTTGAACAAGACTTGTTTGTAGTGATATATTATGATATAGACAATGCAGTTTCAAAGATGTGGATCAATCCAGTAGTTGATGGCAATGAGCCAGCAACTACTTATATTACAGATGAAACCGCTACATCAACAAGAACTAACCTTGATAAAGTAAGAATTAATTTAGGGTCAAATTCTAAAACACCTGGAATCATACTGGACGAAGTGAGAATCGGTAATTCATGGTTGGCAGTCACCACAAACCCGACAGCAAGTGTGTCAAAAAATGAGTTTGCCAATAATATTAAGGTCTATCCAAATCCATCTCGGAATTTTTTAAATGTGGAGACCAACAATATGACGGTAACATCGCTACAATTTTATAATATCTTGGGAGCTAATGTTTATTCACAAAACGGACTGCTCAATAATCAAGTAGATATATCAACATTGGCAAGTGGCGTTTATTTAATGAAAATAAATTCTGGAGACCAGTCGGTAACCAAAAAAATAATTAAAGAGCAATAACCAATTACTTATATGGAAAAGCCTTTAATTTAAAGGCTTTTCCATTTAAATAATTTTGAACAAACAAAATCATGAGAACATTCATTTCAATTTCATTCTGTCTAATCCTATTTTTTGGGTGTGAAAAACCCATATCATCGAATTCAATTTCTGTTAATGATATTGAGGCTTTAAAGGAAGCCATCACAAACAGTAAAGCTGGCGATGAAATCGTTATGGCAAATGGTATTTGGGAGGATGTTCAGATTGAATTTTCAGGTCAGGGTACGGAAGATGAGCCCATTGTTTTAAGAGCAGAAACGCCAGGAAAAGTTACGATTGAAGGGGTGTCCAATTTGAAAATTGGCGGCCAATATCTAATTGTTAAAGATTTACACTTTAAAAACGGACATACGCCGACCAAAAATGTCATCCAGTTTAAAATTGATGATGAGAATATTGCAATGTACAGCAAAGTGACCAATTGTGTGATTGAGGAATTTACACAGCCCAATCGTGAGGTTTCAGATCAATGGGTCGAATTCTGGGGACGTCATAATGAATTGAGCAATTGTTATATCGCCGGAAAATCGAATTTTGGACCGACGGTCATGGTCCGATTGAATGGTAATGAACATATTAAGAATTATCATAAAATCATCAACAACCATTTCGGGCCAAGACCTCGAAAGGGCGGGCCACATGGAGAGACCCTTCAAGTTGGAGATAGCTACACGTCTATGACGCCATCGCATACCATCGTATCCAATAACCTTTTTGACCGTTGCAATGGTGAAGTTGAAATCATTTCGAGTAAATCGAATTTTAATGAATTTACCAACAATGTGTTTTTTGAAAGCGAAGGGTCTTTGGTATTACGTCATGGGAATTATGCAAAAATAGATGGGAATGTTTTTATAGGAAATGATAATTCGGAATTTATAGGTGGTATTAGAGTCGTCAATACGGGCCACTGGATTACGAATAACTATTTCTACAAACTGAAAGGAAAAGTGTTTAGAAGTCCACTTGCAGTGATGAACGGCATTCCAAGATCGCCATTGAATCGCTATAACCAGGTCACCGATGTGGTGGTGGCTTACAATACCTATATTGACTGTGAATCGCCATTTCAATTTGGTGTGGGCTCTAATGTGAGTCAGAGTGAGGTTTTACCAGAATCGGAAATCCGTTCGGCAAGAGCTATCCGTACCATTGTCGCCAATAATTTGATATACAATCATAATCCTGATGATCAACCTGTAGTGGCCCATGACTCTGTAGATGGCGTTATGTTTGCGAAAAACATTCTAAACAGTCCAAACCATAGTCCTGTCAAATCTGAGGGATTGATTACAAAAGATTTTAAGGTGAAAGAAGTGTCAGATGGTCTCTTCGTTCCCACAGAAAATTTTGAATCTGTTTATCCTGGTTTTGATTTCGAAACAATAACTACAGATCTTTTCGGAAATGATCGCACAAAGCAAAATGCCGTAGGTGCTATAATAGTGCCTGTTAAGGATGGCGTCGTTTTAGTAGATAAAAAGAACTATGGCACGGATTGGTTTGCTACAGAGAAATCAGCCTATGAAGCGCAGACATTGCAGGTTTCTAATGTTGAAGAATTAGTAGGTCAACTTCAAAAAGCGAATTCCGGAGATATTTTGGCTTTGAATCCTGGAGCCTATGAGTTGAATGAAAAATTGATCATCAACAAAAATATCACCATAACCTCTTCTGACAAAAACAATAAAGCGGAATTGATATTTAATTCTGATAGTATTGCTTTTGAGCTGCATCCCAAAGCACGATTGCAACTCGATGATATCTTTATGAAAGGAAATGGCAATCAAAATGCCTTTGCAACTTTGGATAAGAATATGACCAAGGCTTATGATTTGTTTTTGGAAAATG
Source organism: Gelidibacter maritimus (assembly GCF_014062315.1). Taxonomy (GTDB): domain Bacteria; phylum Bacteroidota; class Bacteroidia; order Flavobacteriales; family Flavobacteriaceae; genus Gelidibacter; species Gelidibacter maritimus. The sequence goes on along the minus strand of NZ_JACGLT010000005.1, from coordinate 262,528 downwards.
TAGAATTGGATAATTTCAAAAACGTCTTACAGGTCAGTAAAGGGGCTTTCGCAGATACCATTTCAGTGGTAAATTCGGTCATTAAGAACTCAAATCGAGGATTTCAATTAAATAAAGAAACCGATGATAAAGGTGATTATAATGCAGAGTTCGTCATTTTGAAGAATAATGAATTCACCAATATTAATGAAACCATTCTCGATTATCATCGAGGTGGCTATGATGAATCCACCATAGGCGGAAATTTAGTGTTTCAAAATAATACGGTCACCAATTCGGGGAAACAGGAAGCAGACCATATCCTTATAAAAAACAGAGGCATCATTAATGTCGATTTCTCCAATAATACCTTCAAAAACAATCCTGTAAAACTGATTGCGGTGCTTTGGGGTGAGAAAGATCAGAAACCTGTTGATAATACCATTGAAAATTCGGGCGAAATACAAGTGGTTCAGAACTTAAAATTAAAATTAATGTACTAAAAGATTCAATGATGAACCCAAGCAGCACATATCTGATTTTCTTTTTTTCAATCTATTCCTTTGTGCTGTTTGGGCAAACAATCCCTTCTGATAAAATTATTCCAATTATAGAATTGAGGCGTTATTTAAAAGAAGATCTTAAAACCAAGTTTAACGGCAGTAACACAGATGAATTGGCATCCTATTTTAGAGAGAAATTTTCTGAACGTTATTTCTTCGATTGGAAACAAATGGATGCCAGATTTGAAACCTATAATGATCTATATCCTAATGTAAAAGTTTCACATCAGGAAAGAGCTTTGGACCATAGGTCAAAATTCTCAGCCAAAACTACTTGGAAATTACCGTTTAACTATACGGACGGATCTCCGGTAAATGCCTATGCAATCAGACATTTGGCGCGTCAGCATAAGATGGTAGATATTGCCTTCGACTATTACTATGAAAATAAGGAACCAAAATTCATCAACTATTTTAAAGAACAGCAGCTGTCCTTAAATGCTGCACTACTCACCAATCAATTTGAAACAATTGAAGATGGCAATGGTGTTTATGAAGTATTTCGTTCAGGGTATCGCATCTTAAATTGGTTGCAGATCCATAATATGTTTTTGGGCGAAAAGAATTATTCTGATGACGATCAATTATATACAATTGCTACCTTATTACAGCACGGTTCGGATTTGTTTGAAAACAATGAAGAATTCACTTCGGGAAATCACCAAACCCGTGGGATGTCTGCTTTAGCCATGTTGTCTATCTTATTTCAAGACTTTGAAGATGCCGATTTATGGTTTGAACGCTCCATGTCACTCTTAAAAATGCATTTGGAAAAGGAGATTAATGACGATGGTTTTCAATTTGAACGTACCGTACATTATCATATAAGTGATATTGATAACTACTATTATGTTTATCAATTGGCTAAAAATAGCGGAATGCCCTTGGATCCTTTCTGGGATTCAAAATTGGAGTCTTTATTTACGACACTTATCAAAATTGCTTACCCTGATAAATCTGCTCCAGTACTTTCCGATGATACGGATGCGCCTTGGGCAGAAAAAAATGATATTTCCGGAGCACTGACTTTGGGGTACGTGCTTTTTGGAAATCCTGAGATGGGATATTTTGCCAAAAAAAAGGTAGAGTCTAAAATGTTTTGGTATTTGAATAATTCCCAATTGGAACTTTTAAAAGACATCACTTCCAAGAAACCAAATTATGAATCTTTAGCTTTTGAGGATACGGGTCTATATATCATGAGAGAGGGCTGGGAAAAGAACGACCGAATGCTCATTATTTCTGCTGGATTGGACCCAAAAAAACCCGACCATCAGCACGGTGATATGTTAGGGATCCAAGCCATGGCTAATACTCACGTGTTATTGCCCAATTACCAAGTGCGCTATTCCTTGGAAGATTTGGAATTGTTCAAAAACTCCATGGTTAAAAACGTGGCATTGGTAGATGATGAGTTGCAAGGAAAAGAATACGCTTCCAACAAAGGAGGAAGTGGGTTTGGGAAATTTGGGAAGTTGCCAAATCCTAAGACATTATTGTGGAAAACCAATGCGGACTTAGATGTATATATTGGATCACATGATGGTTTTAATAATATAGGGGTTGATTACAGCAGACAAGTTATCGATACTAAAAGTGGTTTTTGGATCGTGAAAGATAATTTTAAATCGAATCAAAAACATACGTATAAACAAGTTTGGCAAGGACATTACAGTTTTGAAAATGCGCCAAATCTACTTCGTGCAACTTTTGATGATGGTTCAGGAGTTGATATTTTACAATTGCATGACGTAGATGAGGTCTTAACGGATGGAGCTCGAGGGAAGGAGTGGAGCGTCTTGTCAAAGAATGATCAAAACAATTTTGGCTTTCTAACAGTTATTTATCCTTTTTCAAAATATGACCATCGCATTGACGAAAACTCAAACGATTATATAGTTAATGGCTGGACTATAAATAAGTCCAATGAAATTACAAACTCTTCTAGTGCTACTATCATTTCGAAACATGAGCAGCTTTATGCATTTTCATCATCTGAGATAACATTCGGGACTGTCACGATAACCTTTGAGAGCGAAGTTGATGTTTTTATCACTTTTAATGAACGTCAAATCCACATCTTATCATTAAGTGATCACAATATTGCTATAAATGCTATTAATGGCAAATCCATTCAAAAGAAATTATTGCCAGGAGAGACCTATACTTATACTATTCAAAATTAGCAATTTCATTTTCTGTTAATTTCTTAATTTAACTCTTTAAAAATTGATGGATTAATAAATTTTTATATATTTGGTCAACCAGATTGGTCAACCAATTTAAAAAAAGAGCATGCAATCTCAATTAAAGTTCAACTTCAAATACAGTTTTCTTTTTATTTTATCGCTATTTTTTGGGTGCCAACCGATGGCGCAACAGCGCATTCTGACGCACAATGAAGTCAAGCATCACCCAAAACTCATTCTCACTCAAAAAGGAGTCGCAGAAATAAAATCCAAACTCGGGAATATTCCACTTTTTGATACTTCCTTAGAGGAGGCGAAAGCAGAAGTAGATGCAGAAATCAGGTTGGGGATTGAAGTGCCTGTTCCAAAGGATCTTTCTGGTGGTTATACGCACGAACGACATAAAAGAAATTTTTTAATGATGCAAAAGGCGGGTGTCCTGTTTCAGATTTTGGAAGATGACACTTACGCCATATACGTTCGGGATATGTTGATGGCCTATGCCAAATTATACCCAACTCTTCCTATCCATCCACAAGAGCGATCTTACGCACGCGGCAAGCTTTTTTGGCAAGCATTGAATGACTCCAATTGGTTAGTGTATACAAGTCAAGCCTATGACTGTATTTATGATTGGTTATCTAAAGAGGACCGCGATCTATTGGAAAAGGATTTATTCCGTCCGTTTGCCGATTATATTTCCATAGGCAATCCGCAATTTTTTAATCGTGTTCATAATCATAGTACCTGGGGCAATGTGGCCGTTGGGATGATTGCTTTAGTCATGGATGATGCTGAATTATTGGACAGAGCTTTATATGGGATCAAAGATGATAAGTTGACCGCAGGAATGAGAGACAATGATGGCGGACTGATAAAAAAAGAAGGTCAGAAAGTTGGTTTTTATGGTAATTTGGATGAACCATTCTCTCCAGATGGCTATTATACCGAAGGTCCTTATTATCAGCGCTACGCCATGTATCCATTTCTGATTTTTGCGCAAGCACTTGAGAATGTAAAACCTGAATTAAAGATTTTTGAATATAAGGATGGTGTACTCTTAAAAGCGGTGAATGCCTTATTAAATCTTACCGATGCGGATGGTGATTTTTTTCCTATAAACGATGCCCAAAAAGGGATGTCCTATTTTTCTCGGGAACTGGTGACCTGTGTGGATATTGCCTATTACTATGGTGGTCAAAATCCTGAATTACTTGATATTGCCCAGAAACAAAACCGTGTGTCTCTAGATGATACTGGCCTGTCCGTTGCAGTGGCAATCAAAGAAGAGAAAGCTAAACCTTTTGTGAAAAAGTCAATTGAGTTGCGTGATGGCCAAATGGGCGATGAAGGTGCTATCGGAATCCTACGAAGTGACGATTTGGAATTGGTTTTTAAATATGCAGCCCAAGGCTTAAGCCATGGGCATTACGATAAATTGTCATTTTCATTATATAATGCAGGGCAAGAAGTATTACAGGATTACGGTTTGGCGAGATATGTCAACATTGAACAAAAAGGTGGTGGCAACTATCTGAAGGAGAATACTACTTGGGCAAAGCAAACCATAGCCCACAACACGTTAGTGCAAAATGAGACCTCGCACTTTAAAGGCGATTACGAAACTGGAAGTCAACATCATTCTGAAAAATATCTATTTAATGTTGATGATGAAAATCTGCAAGTGGTCAGTGCAATTGAGGAAAATGCCTATCCTGGAACTAAGATTCAGCGGACTATGGCGCTAATTAAGGATGAAAATTTTGAAAACCCTTTCGTTCTCGATATTGTGAAGGTTAACTCTGCCACGTCCAATAATTATGATTTACCTTTTTATTATTTGGGACAGTTGTTACAGACCAATTTTAAATATGAAACGCCAAAAACATTAACCCAATTAGGAGATTCAAATGGCTATCAACATTTATATAAAGAAGGTTTAGGTATTTCCGACGGCAACAACACGAGTTTCAATTGGATGTTGAACAATACGTTTTATACCTTGACTTCCGTTACATCTAAAGGTGATGAATTGGTGTTGGCAAGAATAGGGGCAAATGATCCAGTGTTTAATCTGCGGCGGGAGCCAGCATTTATCATCAGAAAAAAAGATAAAAAGGATGCCATTTTTATTTCCATATTGGAGACGCACGGCTCATACAGCCCAGTGTCGGAATTCGCGTTGAATGCTTATGGACAAATAAAGAACATAGCAGTGATACATGACGATGAGGATTACACTGCAATTGAAATCACCTCTAAAGATGATAAAAAATGGTGGTTTGTTATGGCCAACAACAACAACAACAACAGTTCAAATGATGGGCAACATCAACTATATATAAATGATACTACGGTCAAATGGGAAGGACCTTTTGTATTTAAACCTATTAATTAAATCTATTGGGATGAAAACAGTTAGAAGTAGTGAGGAATTTATTTTTGATGACCAAATTGAATGGGAAACCATTGGAGACGGCATTAAAAGAAAAATTATGGGGTATGATGATAAAATCTTGCTGGCTAAAGTTCATTTTGAAACGGGGGCAGTCGGATCAATGCACAATCACGTCCATTCTCAAGTCACCTATGTTGAAAGTGGAGAATATGAACTGACCATAGGCGATGTCACCAAAACGATTAAAACAGGTGACAGTTTTTATATTCCATCAAACGTCATGCACGGAGCAACCTGCACACATGAGGGCATGTTGATTGATGTGTTTAGTCCAATTCGGGAAGATTTCTTACCTAAGGGTCAGTGAATTAAGACTTGTACCATTGAAATATGTTAAATAGAAAACTTTTTTTTACAAAAGTATTGGAATTACCATTTTTTTATTATATTTGGTCAACCAATGTGGTAAACCAATCTGGTTAACCAATATTGTCTAAGGTTTGTAACAAAAAAAAGGACAGGTGCACGCCTATCCTTTTAGAGTAAAAATACTTCTTTGGAGGGAAGTAAATAGTTACATGCCGTCTTTATGACACCATGTTCTGCAAAAATACAAAAAGATTTGAGTTAAGCGAAACATGTGTTGTGATAAAGTGATTTATTAATATGGAGTTATCCAAGATTTACACTTTAAACAAAAAACAAATTATGAATCTAAAAATTAAATTGACATTAATCCTCATCGCGGTCTTTAATGTCTCATTATTTGCTCAAAATGGCATCTTGATTACAGGAAAGGTAGTTTCTGCTACAGATTCCCAACCCATACCAGGTGTCAATGTTATCGTGCAAAACTCATCAAAAGGAACAACAACTGATTTTGATGGATTGTATCAGATCGAAGTTTCTAAAGGAGATGTGCTGCGCTTTTCTTATGTGGGATTTATAACCCAAGTTATTATCATCGATAATCAAACAGAGTTGAATGTTTCGTTGGCAGAAGACTTAGCGACATTAGATGAAGTGGTCGTTGTAGGATACGGTAGTCAAAGAAAAAGTCATTTAACCGGATCTATTTCTAAGGTTGTCAATGAAGATTTAGATCAAGTTGCATCGGCGAGAGTAGATGATGCTTTAGTTGGACAGGTTTCGGGGGTTAATATTCAAACCACTGACGGTGAAGCTGGTTCAGCGCCAACCATTAGAATTAGAGGTACTGGTTCATTGGCTGGAAGCTCCTCTCCGTTAATTGTAGTTGACGGTTTGGCTGTGGATGATGACTTTTTAGGCTCCTTAAACATGAATGATGTCGATTCATTTGAGGTGCTTAAAGATGCCGCTTCCTCGGCTATTTATGGCTCAAGAGGTGCTAATGGCGTCATTTTGATTACCATGAAAAAAGGTAAGGAAGGGAAGACCAAGTTTAGCTATAACACCTTTACGGGACGCAAAGATGCCAAGAAAAGTGATGCTTACAACTTTTCAGTTAAGGATGCCATAGCTTTAGAACTCGAGGAAACAGGAACTTTATCGGACAGAGCACGTTATATGCAGTTGTTAGGGGTTGATAATGATTGGCAGAACATCATTTTCAATGGCGGGACCATTACCAACCATGCGTTTAGTGCAAGAGGTGGAAGTCAGCGTACAAAGTTTAGCGCTTCTCTTGGATATTCACACGATGAAGGCGTATTGATTATAGATGACTTCAAAAAATACAATGCGAAATTGACTATAGATACAAAGCTAAGTGATAAGTTTTCCATAGGTGCTAATTTATCTCCATCTTATACCAATACAACCCGTTTTGATGGATCTACTCACGATATCTTAAGACAGGCACCATGGTTGCCACTTTACCTTTCTGAAGAAAATATGCCATTTGTAAATAGACTAAGAGAGAATGGTCGGTGGGCAAACGCAAAGATTGGTGATTATGCAGAGCAACGTATGTTTGATGATTTCGATTTGAATACGATGCAACCTATAGCTTCCGGTGGAACGGATATTAGTGATACCTCCAATACAAACCCTGGAGCAAAAGTCTTGGAGCGCGATCGCAGGGATTTGAAATTTAAACTGTTCGGTAATTTTTACCTACAATACAATATCACAGATGCTTTGAGTTTCAGGGCTTCTTTGGGAGGCGACTTTCAAAACACGAGCAGAAAGCGTTTTTGGGGAGAGAAATCCAATAACATAGGCCCTTCCGTGATAGAATTAACATTGTCTGATGAGAATACAATTCATATTGTTACGGAAGAGTATTTGTCTTATAACAAAACTTTTGGGAATCACGATGTGAGTGCGGTGGCAGGTTTTGCGGCCGAAAAATGGGATACCTCATTTAAAACCGTTACTGGAGCTGGCTATGATAATGAGTATATTAAAACCATTTCGGCGGCCACAATCATATCTGAAAAGGAATCTATGGATTACCAGAGACGTTTATTATCTGTTTTTGGACGGTTAAATTATGCCTACAAGGATAAATATTTGGCCTCATTAAGTTTTAGACGTGATGGAGGTTCGGTTTTTGGACCAGATAATAAATATGGTGATTTCCCTGCGGCTTCTGTGGGATGGGTTGTTTCAAAGGAAAAATTCATGAGAGACAGTGAGGTCATCAATAATTTAAAATTTCGATTCAGTTATGGGGTTACAGGAAATCTTAATCTAAATGCGGGTGACAAGCTGATTGATAATTATCCTTATTTGGCACTATTAACGGCGTCAACTGCAGTGGTTGACAATAGTTTGGTAACAGGTTTTAACCCAATTAATATTGCGAATCCGTTCTTGCAATGGGAACGTTCTGTGGAAATTAACCCAGGAATTGATTTTGGAATGTTTAACAATGTGATATCGGGTTCGTTTGAATATTACCAACGAAACAGTGATCAGTTGTTGTTGAATAACCCTATTTCTTCAACCACTGGTTTTACCAATGCTCTGGTTAACCTTGGTGAAGTTGAAAATAGAGGATATGAAATAGAGTTGAGAACGAGAAATGTATCTAATCAAAATTTTCAATGGTCAACAACCATATTGGGTTCAGTCAATAAGAATGAGCTCATCAGTTTTGGTGATTCAAATGGACTCATTCAAAATGTTGATGACAAAAGAGCGGCAGAATGGATCAATTTGATTGGAAATCCAATTTCATCTTTCTATGGATGGGTTGTAGATAGAGAAATTCCAAAAGAATTTATTAGTAATCCATATTTTCCAGTTGGTGGACAGGCTCAGGATGTTTATGTGAAGGATTTAAATGGTGATGGATTGATCGATGATGATGACAAAACTATTTTAGGTAGTCCATATCCAAAGCTAATTTGGAGCTTTACCAATGAGCTACAATTCGGAGATGTTGACGTAAGTTTCATGTTCCAGGGCAGTCACGGTGCACAGGTAAGAAATATGGGGGATCAGTATTTGTTCAATCAATTTAATAGTGCTCAAGATTTTATTCCAGCAACAACGCCAGATCAAGGTTTTATCAGGGAGAAAATATTTACCAACTCCATTGTTCAGGATGCGTCCTATATCGCTTTGCGAAATGTGAATATTGGATATAATTTTTCTCAGGATTTGATTTCCAAAATAGGTCTTTCAAAAGCAAGGCTTTACGCAGCAGGACAAAACTTACTATATTTTACTGCTGATGATTATACAGGTTTTAATCCGGAATCCATTTACAATACGAGCCCAACAACTTATGGTTACCAAAGAGCAGGTTCGCCAATTTACAGAACGGTTTCATTAGGTCTTAACTTGGAATTTTAATTAAAAACGATACGTAAAAACATATATAAATTATGAAAAATTCATATTTAAATTTCGAACATTCAAGTTCTTGTCTATTGCGAACATTAAAGCTGACATTAACTAAAACTGTTCAGTTCAGGGCATTCATGATAGCAGCCTTGGTTCTTATCTCAGGATCATTTGTGAGCTGTGGTGATAACTTTTTAGATCCAGCTCCAAGTTCTGCAATCAGTGCAGATGACTTTTACACTACTGAGGGCGAGCTTCTTAATGCGGTTATTAATATGTATGACGGTATTCAGGGTGTGAACGCTTTGGATGACTCTGATTCTAATGCCAACCATGCAATACAGGTTGAGTTCTATATCACCGAAATGCGGAGTGATAATACGAGAACTAAAAGTAGTGAAGGTGAGGCCGCACAATTTGAAAATTACACCTTAAGACCAACAAATGGGATTGTGTATGACTATTATCGTAGCTTTTATGATGTTCTCAAAAGAGCAAATATCGTACTTGCAAATATAGATGTAGCCTCCGAAGCTAATAAAGCGAAGATTGAAGGTGAAGCAAAATTTATACGAGCCTATGCCCATTTTAATTTGGTAAGGTTGTTTGGCGATATACCAATGGCCGACAGAGTAATAGGGATTGCTGATACGGATGTTCAATTTACAAGAACTCCAAAAGCGCAAGTATATGAATTAATTATTGATGATCTTAATGCCGCTATTGCTTCGTTGGATAACACATATGTCAATAGAGCATCAAAAGCAGCAGCACAAGCTACGTTGGCCAAGGTATATCTTACCTTGGGAACCAATTACACAGAAGCACAAGTGCTTTGTGAAGCAGTCATAAACAGTGGATTTGCATTGGAACCAAACTTTAATGACGTGTTTTACAATGAAAACAATAATGAAGTTATTTTTTCAATTGGCTTTCTTTCAAATCCAGCATCAGATAGTCAAAGTTTCTCTGCAGAATGGCTGAATTCTGTAGGACGGTCTAGCGGTGTGAATTACGTTACCAACGAGGCTGCGGCCGCATTGGATGCAAATGGAGGCAATAGAGCTGCATATTCTTATCGTATTGATCCTGCACAACCTACCCAAAAACAAGTGGCTAAATATTTCCCTAATGGGGAGAATGGAGGTGCCACAGGCGTTACCTTTAATAGCAATCCAAGAGCTGCTGGCAACGATTGGATTGTCTTGAGATTGTCGGATGTTCTTTTGATGCATGTAGAAGCTATAATGGCCGGAGGAGCATCAACATCAGTGCAAGCCGCATTGAATTCATTTCAAAAGGTTAGAAACAGAGCAGGGCTTACGGATGTGGTTACGAGTATTACAAAAAAAGATTTATTGGATGAAAGACGTGTGGAATTGGCTTTTGAAAACCATCGATTATTTGATTTGATCCGATTTAATGCGGCTCAGGATGTACTCTCTGCGTTTTCTGCAGCTAATGGTTACAGCTTTACTTCCACTGATTTATTGTTGCCAATTCCTCAAAGGGAAATTAACCTTAGCCAGGGAATGTTGACACAAAATCCAGGGTACTAAACAGTTTTAATAAAAAAATATACGATTATGAAATTCATAAAAATTATTAATAAAAAGTATAGACAAGGCCTTGGTATCGCAGCTTTTATGTCCGTAATAGGGGTGTTCATCTCCTGCGATCCTGCATTGAGTCATTACGAATTTGATTTGCCCGAAACAGGATCGATTGCTGACGCAACGCCACCTACGGCCAATTTTTCTGCAACGCAAAGTTCAATAGATTATAGAATATACAACTTCTCTAATCTTTCAGTGAGTGCGACCACATATCTTTGGGATTTTGGTGATGGAAATACATCGTCTAGCCTGGATGGTGTTAATACGTATCCGGGTGAAGGCACTTTTACCGTCACACTAACGGCCTCAGATGCGTTAGGTGTTGAAAGTACCTTTTCCATGACTATTGAGATAGTGGAGCCTGAAGCTCCGGCGGCCATAGTTCCTTTTATTAAAGAAGCTAGTTTTGAAGATAACAGTCCAGGAAGTGAAGACTGTGGAAGCGGTAATATGGACGGGCGTGACTGTTGGAGAATTAGCGGTGGTCGTATTTTTGGAATTACATCAAGTCCAGTAAGAACAGGCTCGCAAGGTGCTAAGTTTGACGCAGGATCTGACCGGGTTGCTTATCAAGCTTTGACGGTAACACCTAATACGGATTATATTGTGACAGTTTATTACACCATCAAAACATCGCCAGTTGGTTCTGCAATGCGCTTGGCAATTTTAGGGAATGCTATTTCAAATGCTTCAGAAGCTGAGGACGCTATCATTGCTTCCATTACTGGTGATAATCAGGATGATGCCAATGAATACTTGCCTTTAGTATTATCATTCAATTCCGGAGCAACAGATACTATTGCCATTTGGATAGATAGTAATAACGTGGCGGAGTCCAGAATTGATGATGTCTCTATTATTTTGGCAGAATAATGAAATTAGTTAACGGCTTTAAAATGAATAAGATTCGACTTTTTAGTCTGTGTATGATTTGCTTCTTGTCCATGCAATTGAAAGCTCAGAGCAGTTCTGTGGACGATCATCAGCAAACTCAGGTTCAGAAAAAGAAAAAAAAGAAAAAGAGATTTAAATTGTCAGGCATTGACTTATCGCATTGGTCGGTAACAGTGCCAGCTGCAAGAGAAGATGGAAAACCCTTAAGTGTGGAGCCGCCAGCAATTTTAGATTATGGTAATAACGAGGCTCTGAAGCCCTATATGTACAACGATTCTATAAAGGGAGCTCTAGTGTTTTATGCCTATCCAAGTGAAGCTACGACGGCCAACACAAAGTATTCGAGATCGGAGTTGCGGGAGCAGATGGTGCCTGGGGATAATAATACCAATTGGACATTTTCACAAGGAGCCAATATGAAAGGGAAGTTGCAGATGGATGAGGTTACTAAAGCGGCAGATGGGAAATATCATAAGGTGATTGTGATGCAAATCCATGGTCGATTAACCAATGAGCAACGCGATGCCATAGGACAAAAGGATAATAATGCGCCGCCAATGCTCAAAATTTATTGGCAGGATGGCAAAATCAGAGTGAAAACCAAAGTGTTGAAAAATTTAAACGCTCATGGTGAAGACCTTCTTTACACAAAGGCTTGGGGAGATGACAAGGGGTTTACTTTTGAACAAGAAGTAGGATTTAAAAAATTTACGTTGGAGGTTCAGGTAACTGATGGTAGAATGGTCGTTATTTTAAATAACAATGAGTACAAAGTTTATGATGACATCCATATGAGAAAATGGGGGATTTTTGAGAATTATTTTAAGGCTGGAAACTATTTCCAATCAAGAGATAAAGACGGTTCGGCAAGAGTTAACTATTACGAATTGGAGGTAACACATTAACTTAGTATTGGAGCGTTTAGAAGAGTTTTTGGCTTAGTGCTGTGTTAATAAGGGATGTTAAGATTATTTTTTATAAATTTGACCTATGCTAACTGGTTAACCAATCGTGAAGCTGTTTTAAATCATCCAGGATTTCTGACCTTAAATTAGTAAGGAGATTCGTAATAAAATGCAAAAAATGAAATTTGAAGTTTTAACAAAATACGAAAGTGAAGCGACTCAAAAAGAAGTCATTTCAAAAATTAGAGATTTGATCAATCAAAAGAATCTTGAGCCAGGAGATAAGTTGCCGTCCGAAAGAAGTCTTTCTGAAAAATTTGAAGTGAGCAGGGGTTGCGTACGTGACGCTATTCAAAAATTGGAGCTTTATGGCTTATTGAAGTCCATGCCACAAAGTGGAACTTTTGTAGCGAATATTGGAGTGATTGCTTTAAATGGAATGATTGAGGATATTTTGAGCTTAGAGGAACCTGATTTTAAATCGCTTGTAGAAACACGAATTTTGTTAGAATTGAAAACAGCGCGGTTAGCTGCTTTGCGAAGATCTGACGAAGACCTTGTTAAGATGAGGATCGCTTTAGATGCTTATAATAAAAAAGTGAATGCAGGAGAAGATGCTGTGCAACAAGATCTTGTATTTCATTTGGCCATTGCGAGAGCTGCCGGCAACAGTACGATGAATACTTTTATGTTGATTATCACTCCAGAAATCATCACCAATTTCGCAAAATACCATGTGTGTGAAAAAAACGATCCTGTAATTGGTATAAAGGAACATGAAGATATTTTTGAGGCGATCAGAAAAGGAGATCCAAAAGAAGCCAAGCAAAAAATGAAAGATCATTTTAGAGTATTGTATCAGTATTTATACAATATCTAATAAATAACAATCTGAAAACATAAATGCACGCTTGTGTTTTCACGGAAAATGAAGGAGGGAGGTAAGTCGATTCTTTATTAGTTTCATTCGAAATTAAGAGATAATCAGTTTACTTTCATAGATATAGATAATTCTGTCGCATTAATCGTTAATGATGGCACAGTATGAATATGTTTTAAAATAAAGGAATTTATGAAAGTTAGAGGTTTAAGGTGGTGGGTAGTCGCATTGATAGCTATTGCAACCATTATCAATTATATCGACCGTACATCGCTAAGTGTTCTTTGGCCAGAAATTGCCAAGGAATTGTACCCTGGACATACAGCAGACGAGACAAAGTCAATCTACGCTCTTATCTCAATTATTTTCGTGTTTTCCTACGCTTTTGGTCAGGCCATATTCGGTAAAATATTCGATTGGGTGGGTACACGAATAGGATTTGTACTATCCATTGGAGTTTGGTCCGTTGCCACAGCGTTACATGCTTTAGCTCAAGGCGTATTGAGCTTTGGAATCTTCCGAGCTATATTAGGTGTTGCAGAAGCTGGTAACTGGCCAGGGGCTACCAAAGGTAATGCCGAATGGTTTCCTACCAAGGAGCGCGCACTCGCCCAAGGAATATTTAATTCAGGAGCGGCCATAGGTGGAATAGTATCTATCCCGTTAATTGCATTTTTAACTATCTATTTTAACTGGAAATCCATCTTTATACTGATTGGTTTAGTAGGATTGCTCTGGCTGATTCCATGGTTGATATTAGTCAAATCACCGCCTAAAAATCATCCTTGGATAACGGATGATGAGCGAGACTACATTTTAACAGGTCAAAAAAATGAAGATTTTGATGCCGATGGTGTGGAAGACCAAGAGTATAATCCAGACACCAAAGCACTGCTTGGCCATAAACAAAGTTGGGGAGTCATTCTGGCTTCGGCCGCAATCGATCCGATCTGGTGGTTATTTGTTTTCTGGATCCCTATTTATTTACATGAAGTTTACGGGATGGATGTAAAATCTATCGGACTGTATGGTTGGGTGCCTTATGTAGGGGCTATGCTTGGAGCATGGTTTGGCGGCCTCCTGGCGCAGAATAGATTAAAGGCAGGATGGAATGTTGACAAGACCCGTAAAATGGTCATTTCTATTGGGTGTATAATAATGTTACCGGCATTATTGGGCATGGCAAATCCCGGTGGCCCCGTTGGAGCGGTACTTATCATGGCCGTTATTTTGTTTGGTTTTCAGACAGCTATTGGAAATATACAGACTTTGCCGAGTGACCTTTTTAGTGGGAAAACGGTAGGAACTCTTGCTGGATTTTCCGGTATGGCGGCTAAACTAACCGCTGCAGGTCTAACATACTTGGTACCATGGTTAACTAGTGGCGGGAATTATACCCCTGCATTTGTAATTGGTGCCGCCTTGGCAATAATTGCTTTGGCAAGTGTCTGGATATTATGTCCAAACATAAAACCGGTAAAATCAAAAGAATTAATTAAAAATCAATAAATAAATCTAATATTATGAGTAATTTAAAAGGAAAAGTAGCAGTAGTCACTGGAGGTGCCCGTGACATCGGACGTGCCGTTTCAATAAAATTGGCTAAAGAAGGCGCGAAAGTGGTGGTCAATTATTTTGAAAGTCAAGAGGAAGGCGACGAAACCGTTAGATTGATTAAGAAAGATGGTGGTGAAGCTATAGCAGTTTATGCAGACGTCACCAAACAAAAAGATATTGACAACTTGGTCGCTAAAACCAAAGAAGCTTATGGAAATAAGGTTGATATCCTCGTAAACGTTGCCGGTGGACTTTTCGCAAGAAAGACCATTGAAGAAATAGATGAAGAATTTTACGATTTGTTGATGAATGTCAATTTTAAAGGAACTGTTTTCACAACAAAATCATTTAAGCCTTTAATGGGCAAAGGTGGAGCAATTGTTAATTTTGCCTCGCAAGCAGCAAGAGATGGCGGTGGTCCTGGTTCAGGATTGTATGCGGCATCAAAAGGTGCTGTTTTGACCTATACAAGATCTTTGGCCAAAGAATTTGGTCCTCAGGGCATTCGCGTTAACTCATTATGTCCAGGGATGATTGCAACTAAATTCCACGATGATTTCACAAGTGATCAAGTCCGTGCCAACGTGGCCAATGGAACACCTCTGAGACGTGAAGGTCAAGCTGAAGAAGTGGCAGATCTGGTTGCATATTTAGCTTCAGATGAGGCTTCTTTTATCACAGGAAATAATGTGGACATCAACGGAGGTTTAGCGTTTAGCTAACATGTCCCGTTTACATTGTTTAACCAGGAGATTGGCAGGTGTTTTTGTGCTATTGCTGGCTACCATGACGGTCGCACAGGTAAATAATGCTCAAACACCTGTCAATTTTCCTAATAACTATGTGACACAATTAGATCTCGTTTACACTAAAGTGGGATCATGGGAAGGACGCTTGGACATTTATCATCCATCCACCAAAGATCAAAAAGTACCATTGGTCATAAATATCCATGGCGGCGGTTGGAACCATGGAACAAAAGAATCCCAAACTGGGTTTGGATCCTTTTTCAAGAAGGGATTTGCGGTAGCCAATATTGAATATCGACTGGTCCACGAAGGAGAAGCTCCAGCGGCCGTACAGGATGTACGATGTGCACTCAATTATTTATATGAACATGCAGAAGATTTTAATGTCGATAGAGATCGCATTATACTCATGGGCAGTTCAGCAGGAGCTCACTTGGCCATGTTGGCAGGTTTATTGAAAAACAACACTATTTTTGATGTATATTGTAAATCTGAAAATAACCTCGCTGTTTTTGCGATTATAAATAAATATGGCGTTTCAGATCTGACTTCTGAAAATGTGAGAAAGTCAAAATCAGTAAAAAACTGGTTGGGCACACGTTATCATGATGTGAAATTTGTAAAATCAGTTTCACCTATCTATTACGTGGATAAAAACAGCCCGCCTATTTTTATGGTACATGGTGATGCCGACCCGATTGTATCTTATTTACAATCAAAAAGGCTGTATCAGGCTCTTCTTGATAATTCAGTAAAAACAAAATTAATGACCATCAAAAATGGAGAGCACGGTAAGTTTTCTAAAGAAGATCAAAAACACAGCAATGATGAGCTGTGGCATTTTTTGGATGCTTTAGGGCTTTAAAATATATAAAATGAATAAAGTAGTAACTTTTGGAGAAATCATGTTGCGTTTGTCAACAGAGCGACATCTACGATTCTCCCAAGCCAATAAATTTGCAGCTTCTTATGGCGGTGGTGAATTCAATGTCGCCGTTTCTTTGGCTAATTATGGCGTTTCCACTGAATTTGTAACACGGCTTCCCAATAATGAAATTGGAGCCTGTGCTTTGAAGGAAATGCGTAAATACAATGTGGAATCTAAAAATGTAGTGTATGGCGGTGATCGTTTAGGAATCTATTTTTTAGAAACTGGCGCCGGAACACGAGGTAGCAATGTGGTTTATGATAGAGCCAACAGTTCCATGGCAACCATTGAACAAGGTGAAATCAATTGGGAGGATGTTTTGAAAGACGCGACTTGGTTTCATTGGAGTGGTATTACACCTGCCATTTCAGAATCGGCGGCACAAGAATGTTTGCGAGCGGTAAAGACCGCACACACACTTGGTCTCACTGTTTCTTGCGATCTTAATTATAGATCCAAACTGTGGAAATATGGCAAAGCGCCTAAAGACGTTATGCCAGAATTATTACAGTATAGCACAGTGATATTGGGCGATTTGGACACGGCTTTCTTTATGCTCGGAATGGATCAGGTAGAACCGGATTATCAGGACGAAAAATCCCTACCGAAGTTATATGACAAATTGTTTAAGACATGCCCGAATCTGAAAACGGTGGCGACAACTTTACGCTATTCCATTAGCGCCTCACATCAACAAATTGGAGGTGTGTTATATGATGGAAATCATCTGTATACTGCAGACATTAAAGATGTCACTCCTGTTGTAGATCGTGTTGGTAGTGGGGATGCTTTTATGGGTGGATTGATTTATGGATTGATAAATGATACAATTGACAAACAAAAGGCGTTGAACATTGCAGTGGCTGCCTGTTGTTTAAAACATACCATATCGGGAGATTATAATTTAATCACACTTGATGAAATAGAAAGATTATTAAGCGGAGATGCTTCTGGTAAGGTCTCAAGATAATTAAGGAAAATGGCACAGTTTACAAGAATAGAAGTGGCAAACTTGATGGAAAACACAGGCTTAGTGCCTTTGTTTTACCACGACGACGTTGAAGTGAGTAAAAAAGTTTTAAAGGCCTGCTATGATGGGGGAGCTCGGTTATTGGAATTTACCAGCCGCGGCGACTTTGCCTTTGAGATTTTTGCAGAATTGAACAAATATGCACTTTCTGAACTTCCAGGAATGGTTTTGGGCGTGGGTTCTATAACCGATGCCGCCGCGGCTTCCCTATATATGCAGCTGGGAGCCAATTTTATCGTCACACCAGTGTTAAGAGAGGATATTGCCACTGTGTGCAATAGACGTAAAGTATTGTGGTCACCTGGCTGTGCTACCTTGACGGAGATTGCCAGAGCGGAAGAATTAGGGTGTGAAATTGTAAAATTATTTCCTGGCGATGCCTATAGTCCGAGTTATGTCAAGGCGATAAAAGGACCGTGTCCGTGGACCAGCATCATGCCTACCGGGGGCGTTGCACCTACAGAAAAGAGCTTAAAATCGTGGTTTGATGCTGGAGTCACTTGTGTTGGAATAGGTTCAAAACTTATTGCAAAGAACGATCAAGGCTATTTTGACTATGCCGAAATTGAAAGATTGACGGCGTTTTCCGTAGGGTATATCAAACGTATTAAAAATAGATAACTATGCATCCCGAGGCGATAACGCTTAAAAAAATTTCAAGACTTTCAGGTTATTCTGTGTCAACGGTGTCCAAGGCCCTAAATGACAAAAAGGATATCAGTATTGAAACCAGGGCTACAATTCTAAATATTGCCAAAGCGCATAATTACGTACCCAACTATTATGCCATCGCACTACGCAAACAGCAGACAAAAACATTAGCACTCATTATACCACAGACCTCAGATGAGTTTTATGGCCAACTTCTGTCTGAAATTCAAAATATGACTTTTGATCTTGGGTATCGATTGCTCGTCTTTCAATCCTTTGAATCCATTCAAAAGGAAAAGGACTGTTTTAAGATCATCAATGACGGCAGTGTCAATGGCGTTCTGATCATCACTACACTAAATAATGAATGCTTAATTAAAAAACTTGAAGTTGAAAACATGTTGCCAACTGTTTTGTGGACATTAGAGGGGGAAATAGTTGACAACAATCTGATCTTGGAAGAGACTAAAATATACTTTAACCAATTGCTGGATAAAATTTTTTAGAATTGGAGTAGATTTGTAAGCAGTCTTATTTTAAAATTAATTTCTTGCTTTCCATACCCAAGCTATGGGAACTAATTTAACATAGGAGTTATATCATTTCGATTTTTAAAGGTCGTACTAACATAATTTTAATTTTGAATACGGCAAACCATAACTCTAATTTAAGAGTCCTAATAAGAATTTGAGATGGAGTTGTCTTTAGAAGGTGTCAATTTTATCCAACGGAAAAACTTTAAGGTTTTGTTGGTGCTTAATTTGATTGACCGTTTTTTTGGATATATAAATACAATATTTTAAAGACGGCGCTTAGAATCTAACGATCCAGTTTTATAACACCTCAAAAGCCGTTTGATAGGTCACCATCGTATCATTTTTTATAAAATTTAAATATTGATCCTGATAGGTTATTTCAGTTGCGAACTGAAGATTTTCAAACTTGGCTGTTTTAAAAGTGAAGTCTTCAATGTCCAATTGCGGACTATCAACTTCAAGTTGTTCAGAATTCAATAAGCCAATTGTTCTTTGTACCACATAAATCCCTTTGGGTACTTCTTCCGATAGGAAACTCCCTTTTGACTCTAAATTGAATAATGGGTACAAAACTAATTCATTGAACAATTCATGTGCTGGGATTTTTAAAACCTTCCGGCGGTCAAACCAAATTTCTATTTGGCTTTTTGGTGTGTTGAGCATTCCTGAAATAAGATTAGCCTCAATATCTTCCAGTTTTTTGATTTTCTTGTCTTTAAGACCATAATAAAAGAAAGGATCCAAAATTAAATCAGGGATACTGCGATTCTTTTTGGTAGCAATTGCCTGCCAACGTTGATAGGTATCTGAACCTAAATGTAATTGCCTTATTTCTATGCCTTCTCCAAACGTATTAATCTTTATTTTAGGCATAGGGTAAAGTTTCAAAAGACTTTATGATAACAATAAATAACCCAATTATATAATTTACCAATTCACTTCACGCAACCCTATTCACCGTTCATTTGCCGAGGTGATACCCGGAAATGCCTCTTTCAGAATCATAATAAAGGCCTAATGCTTTCTAAATTACCGTTAGGTTCGTTTTGTAATTTGAAAATTTGTGTTGTGGATTATAAACAAAGTGTATTTCAATTTTGCTTTTCGAATATATGCAAAACTTTTAGGATTAGGCATCGTTTGAATTCATAATTATAAGCATCCTGGCGATTAATTCTTCGCTTGAATTATTTTTTTATAAAAACTGAGCAAACCCTTCAACAGGTCTCGTCTGATGATCCAAAAACAATTATCTAATCCAATTGCGCTGGGGTATTGCCTGTGCAACTTGGATAGGTCTCGAAATTTTTAGTCAGGAAAACCCAGCTCACAGATACTCGGTTTGCTCAGATAATATCATATCATAGCTCATTGTGTTAAGTGCTTGTTATCGGACTACGAAAAATTCCATCCACTGAAATACCTATGTGTTAAACTTTTGTTTGATCTTTTTTACTTTCTTACGGTGGATATTACTGCTGATAAACATGACATTTTTCTCTTCAGAGGTCAGTTTTAAAAACCTTTCGTAATGCTTTAAGACGTCGGTAATTAATTCGTTTTTTGAAAAGTATGTCACGTTATAGCCTTCTCGCGTATCACCAAAATAGGTTAATGGATAAAAAGATTCTTCAATGTCGGCATCCGGTAAGTTTTTTTCTTTTATAAAATATTCAGGCATATCTCGCGATTCGTTTTTTACGCCATAGATGAAGTTATTCAGCACATCATATTTGATTTCAATTTCTATCCGATTCGGATCTTGATGGTTATGGATCAAGGCATCGATGCCATGTTGTGATAGGACCTCTTGCAGTTCTTCAAAGGCCTCTATAACCGTTGTATTGATAAATCGATCAATCGCTGCGCGATTTTTGAACGTGACAATCTGATTCAGTTTGTCTTTCCATGAATCGGACGACCACAAATTGGTGCTCATTGAGAAGCCGCTCTCGTAATACTTATAGTCAATGCGAAGTGCTTTTACCAAACTCACGATAAACAGGAGCATGATGACGGAAAAGGGCAGTGCGGTAATGAGCGTCATACTTTGTAGAGCAGGCAAGCCTCCCGCATTTAATAAAACCAGCGAAATTACCGCTAATAAAATACCCCAAAGTACGATTTGAAGTTTACTCGACTCCGTTGAGTTTTTTGTGGCAATACTGTCCATCACAACAATACCGGAGTCGGCGGAGGTGATAAAAAATATGGTGATGATGAAGATGACCACATAGCCGGTTATTTCGGTTAATGGTAAATATTCCAAAAAACTAAACATAAGGATATCCGGATTGCTGGCAATGTTGCTCAATGCACCATTGGCCACAAACTCATCAATCCACATGGCGCTGTTTCCGAATACGGTCATCCAAATAAAATTGAAGAGCGCAGGAATGATAAGAACCGCCCCAACAAAATCTCTGATGGTCCGTCCTTTTGATATTTTAGCTATAAACAGCCCTACATAAGGCGCCCATGAAATCCACCAGGCCCAATATAAAATGGTCCAATCATAAAACCAAGGCAGCTCGTCGGTTTGGTAGGCGTGGGTGTTAAAGGTTAGTTCAACAAAATTACTTATATAATTTCCTATACCGGTGGTAAAGCCGCCAAGAATATGAGTGGTGGGGCCAACTGCAACAACAAACAGCAACAATAAAACTACCACCACAATGTTGATGCTACTCAGTATTTTTATGCCCTTGCTTACTCCCGTAACAGCCGAAAGGATTGCAATTCCGACTAAAATACAGACGATAATAATTTGGTATGTAAAACTAGTGTCTGGAAAGATATTCATATTGACCAATCCCGAATTAATTTGAACCACGCCAAAGCCTAAAGTTGTGGTAATGCCAAAAATAGTACTACACAGTGCAAAAATATCGATAACATTTCCCCAACCGCCTTGAATTCGGTCCTTGAGCAGTGGATAAAAGCAGCTTCGTAAGGAAAGCGGTAATTTATACCGGTAGGTAAAATAAGACATGGCCAAACCAACGATGCCGTAAATGGCCCAAGCATGTACGCCCCAATGAAAAAAGGTGTATAATTGTGCGTTCTCCGCTTTGTTGATGCTCGCATCGCCAGCAAAAATATCTGAGCTGTAATGTTGCATCGGCTCGGCGACACTAAAATACATAAGTCCGATTCCCATTCCAGCTGCAAAGAGCATGGCCACCCACGAGAAAAAAGAATGTTCCGGTTGGCTGTCGTTATTGCCAAGTCTGATATTCCCAAATTTGCTTAAGGCCAAATAGAACATAAATCCCACAAAAATGGTAACGGCCCAGACATATACCCAATGGAGATTGGTGAAAATAAAGTTTTTAATGGTTTCTAAAACTGCATTGGTTTCGTTTGGAAATTGACCGGCAAAAACACCCGTTATGGTGATGAATATAAGACTCGGAATGGTGATGCCTTTGTTTAGTGTGATTTTACTGAAAAATGCTTTTTTCATAAGTTTTTATTGAGGGTAATACGAACTGATTATCGGTGCGTTTGGAATATTTTTTATGGATACGTTAAATTTTTTTAACATCGAGATAAGCTTTTGAGTTCTCCTGAGAGACAGCAGTGAGGTTAATTCTGATCTGAACCTGGACTAACTACAACAGCAATGTGTAGGTGATTTATCCATCATTTCAAAGCAACTGATTGTATGGTTTGAACGCATGGCTATACCACCAGTTGCTCTTATTTTAATTCTGTCTGTTAAAAGAACATCCACAGCTTAATGAAGCGTTTCAACCAAAAATTTTAATGGAAACTTAGTTCGGCACCAGTTTATTTTACCACGTTGTATACTGTATGGCCCCCTTTTGTTTCCCGAAAGGTAAATAATTAATATTGGGAGTGCAAGTGGCCGATGGATAAGAATATGTCTTTAACCCATGAAACGCTTCACCGTCAAAAAGAGCAATCGGGTCAAGTTGTTGCAGCTTTTAAATCTCAAAAATTATGTTTTCTTGTGGTGAGGGATGGCTGATAAAAAAACTCATCATCTGTTATTCCAACAGATTAAGGTCATCAATTGCTGAAAAATTGAGCATGCATTCTTATGGCTATTCTTATTAAATGATTTCAATGTGCCGAGGTTTGTAGTTTAAGAATTTGAGTGAGAAATAAGCTTTCAGGAAGTTTTGATTTTTTATAAATCAGGTTTTTAATCGGTCTTAAAGTAGTTTTTAAAAAGATGAATAAGTGATGGTTTTATAAATATATTGCCATTTGATTTTTTTTGTTAAGTTTGTTAGATACAAATTCCTATGTTGTAAAACATGCTTAATTCTGATACTAATCTAATCGAATCTTTAAAAAGCGGCGACAAAAAAGCATTGACTGCGCTTTACGATAAGTATTGGAAACCACTTTTTATATCTTCTTACAATATTCTCAAAAACAAGGAAGTATGTGAAGAGATTATTCAGGATGTCTTTATTGAAATCTGGAACAAGCGCTCTGAACTTGAAATTAAGGTGTCACTACAAAGCTATCTTTATGCTTGTGTCCGGTACAAAGTATTTTATGAATTTAGAAAAAATACGATAATAAGGGTCGAGTTATTTGAAGATTTGAATAGACGCTTCCATTATGCAACACCAGAAACCAAGGTCATGTATAAGGAATTGGAACAGCATATAGAATCTATCGTTGGGAATTTACCTCAAAAATGTCAAAATGTATATCGTTTAAGCCGGAATGAGCATCTAAGTCACAAGGAAATAGCACAACAACTGAATATTTCTACAAAAACAGTTGAAAACCATATTACAAATGCGCTTAAGGTCTTGCGCGCTTCTTTAGGTAATGTCTTATTTATTTTAGTCTTTCTATAACTGTTGTTTTAAAAACCTAAACCTTTAAATATCCGATTATATGTTGGGTGAACCCATCTGTATGTGTCGGTCTCATATCTGTTTTTCCACTATTTGTCTGTCTTAAATTTTCCTTTCCATGGTTCGTTTTTAGAACCTACGGAAGGCCACGTCTTCTTTTAAAAAATACATATTTACCACCTTATAGTATAATCTTTAACCCCGATTATGGTCAAGTCCTTTTTAAGGATAATGCAATGATTCTGTTAACATATTTTTGAAATAATGTATTAATTAAAAAAATTTTTGGAATTTACTTAGGGGATAGGTCATTTATTATACACTATACTAATAGAACGCATAATTTGCGCAATAAACTTTAAGATGAATAACCAAAAAATAAATAAAGAATTTAAAAACTTAATTGAGAAATATCTCGATGGAGAAATCAGTATAGAAGAGTTAAAGAAGTTGGTAAGTTATTATGAAAGCTTCCAAAAATCTAATGAATGGGTTGAGGAATTGGGATCGGAAAGCGAATTGAAAAATAAAATACTTTCTAATATTCTTGAAACCATTCAGGAAGAAACCCCTAAAGCTAAGTTGGTACCATTTTATAAAAAGCCAATATTCAAATACACTGTGGCTGCTTCCATTGCACTTTTAATGGCGCTGAACTTTGTATTTACCAAACCTGACTCTGTTAAAATAGAGCCCACACTTGTGGAGTCTAAAGATATAGTTATAGGAACGGACAAAGCCACGCTAACCTTGGCTGATGGATCTCAAGTAGTTTTGGAAAGTGGTGAATCTTATAAAACCGCAAACGCCAATAGTAATGGAAAGGAAATTATATATGATGCTGGAGCAAACGCATCATCAGAAGTCCAATATAATTACTTAACCATTCCCAGGGGAGGTCAGTTTTTTATCAAATTATCTGATGGAACCCAGGTCTGGTTAAATTCGGAATCGCAGTTAAAATATCCAGTGCATTTTGTGTCTGGTAAAACACGTGAAGTTGAGTTGATTTATGGTGAAGCTTACTTTGATGTGTCCCCAAGTGTACATCACCAAGGCGCAAAATTCACGGTTAAAAATGAATCGCAAAATATTAATGTGATCGGTACAGAATTTAATGTTAAAGCTTACAAGTCAGAAAATCAAATCGTAACCACTTTGGTGGAGGGTAAGGTTGAAATTGCAAAAGAAAAGGACAGGGTGCTCTTGAATCCTAATCAGCAATCTGTTCTTGATATGCAAAATGATAAGATAGCGGTTAAAGAAGCAGATGTTGCTCAGGAAATCTCTTGGCTCAAGGGCTTGTACACCTTTGACGAAGCCTCCTTGGCCGATATTATGCGCACGCTATCTCGATGGTATGATTTCGACGTCGATTTTAAAAATACAGAAAAACAAAACTATGTTTTTACCGGTGTTTTGGAACGATCAAAGTCCATCCAAGATATTTTGAAGAATTTAGAAGCCACGGGCGAGGTTCAATTTAATATTGAGAATAAAATGATAACAATTGAATAAAACGAATACGATGAAACACTATTGAATTAAAAAAGAAAAGGCTACACCTCTCACAGCAATAGCCTTTCCACTAAGAGAGTAATTAAAACAAGTTTAACTAAACCAGAACAAATTTATGAAATTTTATCCTGAAATGGCATTCCTTTATCCGAGGAATCTATTAAAACTGATCATGAAAACCTTTTTTCTATTATGCTGTACGGTGGTCTTTGCTTTAGGCCCTAACGATGGATTGGCCCAAAATGCCAATATTGTTATTAATAGCAACCAAACCTTAAATGTAAAACAGGTTTTTAAGCTGATTAATAAACAAACGAATTACCGTTTTGTATATCGCAATGACTTAGTCAATGATGCACCTCACATCATCGTTGAAAAGGGGACAATCAAAACGAAAGACTTATTGAATAATATCTTGACACCCATTGGTGTTGATTACATATTTTCTGACGACACCATAATTATTAAAAAAATGGAGGTCGTTGCCCAGGATGTCAAAAACACGCCCTTAGTAGCCATTCAATCTTTGGTGGAAGGTGTGGTGACCGATGCTGACGGAATGGTTTTACCTGGTGCAAGTATCCTTGAAAAAGGAACTACAAATGGTGTAACCGCAGATTTTGATGGAAAATTCTCTCTGGAGGTGCAGTCTAAACAATCTGTCTTAGTCATTTCCTATATGGGTTTTGTTACCCAAGAAATTGTAGTTGGAGATACCAAAGTGTTTAATATTACCATGATTGAAGACGCAGATGTGTTGGATGAGGTGGTGCTGGTAGGTTATGGAACACAAAAGAAAGTGAATGTAACTTCCGCGATTAGTACTGTAAACACTGATGATTTGGGAGATATTACAGAGGGCAATATTGGTGCTGCCATTCAAGGTAGGGCGCCGGGGCTATATGTAAGAGACGCCGGTTATAACGAAGGGATTGGCTTTTTGATTCGTGGCTCCACGACTATTGGTAATAATACGCCGTTATTTATAGTAGATGGTGTTCCACAAGATGCCTTAACGATAGATCCTAAGGATGTTAAAGATATCTCCATTTTAAAGGATGGCGCTGCTTCTGCAATTTATGGTTCCAGAGCAGCAGCCGGTGTGGTGTTGATTACTACTAAAACCGGAGATAATGAAAAAGCTTCCTTTAACTATGAAACCTATAGTAGTTGGAGTAACGTCACCACCACGAGATCTTTTGTAAATTCCATTGAATCTGCTAGGATCATGAACGAAGCTTCTGTAAATTCTGGCGGCGATCCTTTATTCTCACAAGAACAGATCAATTATTTCAGAACCGGAGAAGAACATTTCTATGCCAATATCAACTGGGTTGATGAAATACTCAAAACAGAATTTGCTCATAGTCATTTTTTAAGTGCTCAAGGCGGCAGTGAGAAATCATCCTATTATGTATCCTTGGGATATAGAAATGCGGATGGTATTATGGTAAAAAACATTGATAATACACGTTATAACCTGCGCGCCAACCTAAACGCACAGTTGGCCGATAATCTTAAGTTGGCAACAAATATAAGCTATATTATTACCGATAGTACCACGCCTAGTGTGAACGACGGGATGGATAATATTTATCTACACGCCAATGTTACTGCTCCATTTATGCCCATAAAAATGGGCGATGAAGAAGACGCTGTGTATTCTGACCAAAGTCAGGCAGGTGATTATTTCAGATGGTTCAATAATCCACTTTGGGAGCTTGGTGGCGGTAAAAATAGGACGGTCGGAAAGAATTTTTCTGCTAACCTGAGTTTGGATTGGGAGCTATTTGACGGCTTTCATGTTCAAGGAAACTATTCTGGTATTTTCTACAACCAAAAGTCATCGGCCATGAATTATCGGGCAGTAGCTAGTGGGGGACCATCATGGTTTGCAGAGTTTAATAATTTAAATCAAACCTACAATGATAATAGACAAATCAATGCGCAAACGTTTTTAAGTTATGAAAAAGAAATTGGAGACCATTACTTCAATATCCTTGGAGGCTGGGATGTCCAATTTAATAAAGATTCATTTCTAACGGCGGGTCGCGAAAATTTCCAATTTGACGATTATTTGTCTGAGTTTGATGCACCCAATTCAGGTGATAAAGAGGACATCACAAATTTAAGTAGTAATACCTTCGAAAACGTCTTGCAATCTGCCGTAGGACGTATCGACTATAATTATGCTGGGAAATACCTTTTAACCTTAGTGGGACGCTATGACGGTGCGTCAATTTTTGCCCCTGAAAACAGATATGGGTTTTTTCCAGCTGCTTCTGCAGGGTGGTTAATCTCGAGAGAAGATTTTTACACTTCAGAAACAGTGAATTATTTGAAACTAAGAGCTTCATACGGGGTTACTGGAAATAACAGGGTAGATGGAACCTACTTCTCCAATATCTTATTTGGCCAATACTATTTTGGGTTGAATGAAACTGTAGGTGTTACGGCAAATGAAGCTGAATTGCCATTTAGGGATTTAAGTTGGGAAACCACCAAAACTGCGAATATCGGGGTTGATTTTAGTATAAAAAATCGTCTCTTGGACGCAAGTATTGACGTCTATCGTAAAATCACCGATGATATTCTTTTGCCAAGCCCAGTTCCTGGGACCGTGGGCACCGATAGAAATGGTCCTGCTATTAATGCGGGAAGAGTCCAAAATACAGGGGTGGAACTCACACTTAGTCACCGTAATGCTGTTTCTAAAGACTTTAGCTATGGCATTTCTGCCAATGCATCGTATAATAAGAATGAAATCTTAGATCTTACTGATGCCTTTTCAGAATACAGTACAGACTATAGAATTGGCGATCCGTTAGGCGCTGTATATGGCTATAAGGCCGATGGTATTATCTCTTCAGATGCCGAGTTGCAAGCCTACAAGCAGGCTATTACCTCTGGGGCAGACCCCAATACATCGTTAGGAGATATTAAATATGTGGACGTCAACGGCGATGGAAAATTAGATTTTAAAGACCAAGTGGTCATCGCAGAAACAGTACCAAGGATTAATTGGGGCCTTAGGTTAAGTGCCGAATATAAAAATTTCGATTTCCAAGCTTTCTTTCAGGGCGTAGGGAAAACCAAACAATACCGAAGTACTGATCTCTTCGGAAACTATAGCTGGATTCCGCAAGAAGCTACGGATGCATGGAGTCCTGAAAATACAGACGGTAGCTATCCGCGGGTTTTACTCTACGGGCAGCAAACATATTTTAGAAATTTTAATACCACTTCCAGTTTTTGGGCATTTAACGCTGCTTATTTAAGGTTAAAAGATGTTCAATTAGGCTATAACCTGCCATTGAAGGAACAGAATTTCATCAAGAAAATGAGAATTTATGTTAAGGGTACCAATGTACTTACGGTTTCTGATTTTAGACCAGGGTTTGATCCCGAATCCAGTGGTTTGGGTATTCCACCATTAAAAACCTTTTCAATGGGATTAAATGTTAATTTTTAATATAAACATCATGAAAAAATTCAAATATATATATCAAGTTTTAATAGTCATAAATGCACTGCTATTGGTGGGTTGCTCCAATGATGACTTGACCACGCTGCCGGTTTCATCCATCTCTGAAGATGAGTTCTGGACTTCGGAAGAGCAGGTTATAATGGCTACCAATGCCGCTTATTTAACTTTGGAAAATAACGATAAGATAGAGTGGGATGGGTTTACTGAAGTGCTTTTTAGTCAAACCGGCTCCACCAAAGAAATTGCAACAGGAGGTATCAATCCTGGTTCGGATGTTGTTAATTCACTTTGGACCGATGCTTATCAGAATATTCGAGAGGCCAATTGGTTTTTGAACAATGTCGAAAAATCTCCAGTTAGTGGCAATGAGCTGGATAAGTATACCGGCCAATGGCGTTTTGTTAGAGCTTGGGCGCATTACAAACTTATGTATCATTTTGGAGGCGTCCCGATTGTAACAGAAGTTCTCAAAGTTACCGATGGTCGGGTTAAACCAAACTCTAGAGCTGAGGTTTTGGCTTTTGTCCTTTCAGAATTGGATCATACCATTACTGAATTGTCAGCAGCAGATTACAATCCTGAAGGGGGTAGAATTACAAAGTGGGCGGCTATGGCCTTAAAATCCCGTATTCTATTGTACGAAGGGACCTTAAATGATAATCAGGATGATTTCCAATTAAGTGCCAATATTTCTAAAGACATAATTGAACAAGGTGGATTTGGCCTACATCCCAATTATACTATGCTTTTTCGCCCAGAGGGAGATAATAGCAACGAAGTCATATTGGCGAGAATCAATGCCGATAAAGAAGGCGAATATCATAATTTAGGAACTAGATTAGGGCCACCGAGTTTCCATGGTAGTTATAATACTTATTCACCAACACGGGCATTAGTGGCAAAATATCCTGACATCAATGGGGTTGCTATTGAAAATAGTACCTTGTATGACGCCGATGAACCTTTCAAAAACAGGGATCCAAGGTTGAAGCAAACCGTATTCGACTGGACAAAAGATGTAGTCTATGAAGGCGCTGAATTTATTAATACGGGCACTTGGTATAATTTTAGAAAATTTATTGATCCGAATGAAAAATCAGATAGAAGCCATGCCGATCACATCATCCTGCGTTTAGGTGAAGTCTATCTTAATTACATCGAAGCACAGAACGAGCTGAATGGCCCTAGCCAAGAATTATTGGACTACTTGAATGAGCTTCGTACCCGTGCAGGAAAAGGTGCAGCCGATGACGGTAGCGATATTGCGGTCCCACCAATAGCATTGGCAGGTTTAACAAAGGAAAGCTTTAGGGAGATCATACGTAGAGAACGCGTAATTGAATTGGTTGGAGAAGGCAACTTGTATTATGATTATCACCGTTGGGGCTTATTGGAAGAAACAATGAACAAGCCAGCAGAGGCCGTTAAGCCTTTGGAAAATAGAACCTTTACGGCACCAAGAGATTACACATGGCCAATTCCTGATTTTGAACTTATAAATAATCCTAACTTAACTCAGAATACCGGGTATTAAAAACAGAATTTATAAGGAAGTCATGCAATAGTACGCACCTTAGTTTACGGAAACCATTGGGTTTTGCTATTTACTTTATAGTTTTATCCAATGGCCGGAAACTATTTTTGAAGTATTGTTTGTATCACTGTAGGATAACTTTTCCTATAACTCAAAAATACAGAAATAAGAAGAAACCGTGCGGTCAGTATTTATTATGACTGCCAAGAATGAAACTGCTTCGATTTTCGATTTTTTGGTCAGGAGAAGAACACTTAGCCATCCACAAGGTAAGTGCAGAAAATGGTAAAGTTAAAGTCATCGGCATTGCGCCGATAGCACCTGCTTGTGGATTATTTTAAAACCGAGACTCACTTTATAACAGCTTGATTCACTCCTTTTAGGCCAAAGTTGTCAATTATGGTGTGAAGGCAAAAACAAACCTGAAACTTGATAGGTTTGGTTGGGAAGCGCATAGGGTTGAAACAACAAAAAATTAAAAGTGAACCTTTCAAAAATCTCTTATAACGCGTAAAATGCTATAGGTAAAATATTAATTATGAATAAAATTGCAGCCTTACTTGGTCTCCTTCTCATTTGTTTTTCATGTCAAGGTTTCGAAAAACAACAATCTGAAAAACCGGATGTCGATGGAGGCACCAAAGATCTCAAAGTGATGACCTTCAATATTTGGCAAGAAGGCACGATGGTAGAAAATGGCCTGGATAAAATCCGGGATATCATCATTGAAGCCGATCCAGATCTTGTGGGCTTTACCGAAGTCAGAAATTACGAAGGTGAGGATTGGACTTCAAAAATTGTAAAAAAATTAGCCGATAAAGGAAGTCATTACTCTGGCATGTTTGCGGGCGGTGATGTGTCCCTGATCAGTAAATTTCCCATTACAGCTTCCCATCTTATATTTGATGGCGAGGGTTCAGTGGTGAGATTTAATGTGAAAGTGGACTCACAAACTATTGTGGTGGCGGTTGCGCATCTCGACTATACGGGTTATGCCTGCTATTTGCCACGAGCTTATTACGGTGGCACGCCCAATTGGAATTTTATCAAGGACAGAAAAGGAAACAAGGCGCCCATTACCGATGTGGATGCGATTATGGCTTACAATCAAAAATCAACGCGAGAGGCGCAAATTCAAGCATTTCTAAACGCCGTGAAAGACGAAACCAATCCTGTCATTTTGATGGGCGATTTTAATGAACCTTCGCATTTGGATTGGACTGAAAAAGCAGCGCAACGATTTGATCATAATGGGGTAGTTATAAAATGGCCAAGTACTTATGCCTTATATCAAAATGGATTTACAGATGCCTATCGCGAATTTCATCCTGATGAATTGACTCATCCTGGCATCACCTGGCCTTCAAAAGCCCATGGAAAGGGCTCGACAAGCTGGACCCCATTATCGGATGAACGGGATCGGATTGATTATATCTTTTATAAAGGAAATGGCATTAAAACCACGTTTGCCACGTTGGTAGGACCAAAAGAATCTTACGCTTTTGATGAACTCACAACAACCCATACCTCTGGCGATCATTTTTTGGCCGATACCTTAGCATGGCCTTCAGATCATAAGGCGGTACAAGTCACATTACGCTTTAAATAAAAAGAAACAGCAATGAAAACAAGAAGAAATTTTATAAAACAAACCATGGTGGCTACGGCAGGTTTGGCCTTGACACCATCATTAACATTTGGAGTCAGCCAAACCCATAACGTACAGAAACTTAAGTTAGCATTTATAGGCGTAGGAGGTCGTGGTATGGAACATGTACGAAATGCCGTGAAAAGAAAGGATGTGGAAATTACCGCTATTTGCGATATCGATCCAGCAGCCATAAAAAATGCTTTGAAAGAGATCAATAAGTTTGGGTTTAAACGCCCTGAAATCTACAATAAAAGTGAATACGATTATAAAAACCTATTAGAGAACAAGGATGTAGAGGCCGTAGTCATTTCTACGCCTTGGTTATGGCACGTGCCCATGACGAAAGACGCCATGTTGGCTGGGAAATATGCTGGTGTTGAGGTGTCTGCAGCAAATACCATGGAAGAGTGCTGGGATCTTGTCAACACCCACGAACGTACAGGCACCCATATGATGATTCTCGAAAACGTGAATTACCGTCGTGATGTTATGGCCGTTTTAAATATGGTGAGACAGGATGTTTTTGGAGAATTGGTCCATTTTAGATGCGGGTACCAA
Source organism: Gelidibacter maritimus (assembly GCF_014062315.1). Classification (GTDB taxonomy): domain Bacteria; phylum Bacteroidota; class Bacteroidia; order Flavobacteriales; family Flavobacteriaceae; genus Gelidibacter; species Gelidibacter maritimus. The sequence continues at coordinate 230,284 of NZ_JACGLT010000005.1, read as the reverse complement.
CACGATTTGCGCGACGTTAAATTTAATAATGGCAAGCAAATTTACGGTGGCGGGGTTGAATTCGGTGAAAAAGGAATGTCAGAAGCACGATGGCGTACGCAGCATTCATTGTTAAGAAACGCCGATGTTTATCCTACTCACGGAGTGGGACCAATTGCCGTGATGTGCGATATTAATCGGGGCAATCGGTTTTCATCTTTAACCTCAAATGCTACAAAAGCCATCGGACTAAATAATTACATTGTTAAGAACGGCGGAAAAGACCATCCTAATGCCAAGCTCAAATGGAAACAAGGCGATGTCATTACAACCACCATTGAAACCGCTTTAGGGGAAACCATTATTGTTACCCACGACTGTAATTTGCCACGGCCATATTCTTTAGGGTTTAGAGTGCAAGGTGCCAATGGTTTGTGGGAAGTAGATGGCAATAGAATCTACATTGAAGGGCAGTCAAAATCACATCAATGGGATGATGCCGATGACTGGCTTAAAAAGTACGATCACCCTTTATGGAAAAAATATGGAGAAATGGCTTCAGGTGCCGGTCATGGCGGTATGGATCACTTTGTTCTGAATGCTTTTGTCGAATCGGCAAAACGGAATATTGCACCGCCAATGGATGTTTACGATGCCGCCGCTTGGAGTGCCGTCACCCCTTTATCTGAAATGTCTATAGAAAATAATGGACAACCTCAAGATTTTCCAGATTTTACCAGAGGGAAGTGGATCAAGAGAGAACCATTTACTTGGATGAATGAAGAGTTTTGACAGTATATGAAAAATCACTTATTTATTATATGCTTGATTTTGATGCCTACTTGCATGCAGTCAAATACGGCAAGTCAGATTCAAGAACATAAGAAGCTTATCAAAGCTGAGGATTTTGGAATCATCCCCAATACGTCAAAGGATATGGCGCCATTTTTTAATGATTTGATTCAAGAAGTTTCTAAGTTTTCTAATGTGACCATCAAATTTCAAGAGGGTAGATATGATTTTTGGCCAGAACATTCACCAAAACGCGAATATTTTATCTCAAATACCTCAAGTGAAATTGAATGCCCTTCCAAAACAAAAACCATAGCTTTATTATTGGAGGGTTTAGAGAATATCACTATTGAAGGCAACGGAGCTCTTTTTATCATGCACGGGAAAATGATCAATTTTGCGTTTGTGAATTGCAAGAACATTATCATGCAAAACATCAGTTTTGACTATGAACGGGCGACCATGTCCGAGCTGAAACTCGAAGCGGTTTCGACTAATAGCATTACGGCAAGTATCAACCCAAGTTCTACGTTTAGGATTATAGAACATCAGATCGAGTTTTATGGCGACAATTGGACACTCGAAAAACACCACACCATTGCAGTAGATCCTGAAATGGCAGCTTGGTATTACAGCGATTTTGGTCCTCTATTAAAAAGTAAAGCAGAAAAAATTGCACCCTATAAGGTGGTCTTTACAGGCGATTTCTCAAAAGCTAATTATAAAGAAGGACAGGTTTTAACGGTTAGAGATCCGATTAGAGATCAAGTGGGAGGCTTTATTGCTTATAGCAAGAATGTTGAGTTAAAAAACGTGAACATGCATTATATGCACGGCATGGGCATCATAAGTCAATTCTCTGATAACATCACATTTGATGCGGTTAACGTCCAACCCAGAAAAGAAACCGGAAGACTAATTGCTGCCTTTGCCGATGCTTTCCATTTTTCAGGTTGTAAAGGACAGATCACAATTAAAAATTGTACCACTAATGGTGCCCATGACGATGCTGTAAACATTCACGGTACCCATTTAAAAATTAGAGAAAAACTAGCTCATAATATTGTCAACTTGGAATTTATGAACCATCAAACTTATGGTTTTGATGCTTTTTTTAAAGGTGATACTTTAAATTTTACCCATTCTAAAAGTCTGCAGGTCTATGGTCAGGGCATCGTAAAGAAGGTCGCAAAAATTAGCGATAGGATTGTGCAAATCGTGTTGATGGAAGATTTACCGAACGACTTAAAAATAAATGATGTGGTTGAGAATATCACTTGGACGCCTTCAGTAACCATCAAGGATAATTATTTTTCCGGTACAAACACGAGGGGCGTTTTACTAACCACCAGAAGAAAAAGTGTCATTGAAAATAATGTGTTTTATAGAACAGGCATGCACGCCATTTTAATTGCCAATGATGCGTCCAGTTGGTATGAGGCTGGTGCCGTGAGAGATGTCACCATTAGGGGAAACCAGTTTATTGAATGCGGTTATAATCAGTCGCCAGACAGTTACATAATTAATATCTGGCCAGAGAATCATGAAACAGTACCCAACTATTTTGTACATGAAAATATTGTTATTGAGGACAATCTGTTTCAATCATTTGACACTCCGATTCTAAAGGCGAAAAGCACGAAAGGAATTCTATTTGAATATAATAAAATAGTGGTTTCAGATATTTTTGAACATTTAAAAGCAGGGAGACCTTCGTTTTATTTTGATCAATGTACCGAGGTTTGTCTTATCTTGGAAAAATTCGATAGTAATAACTTTGAAGCGATGACTACGACTAAAAACATGTCTAATAATGACATTATTGTTAAGGATTCGAAACAAATAAACCCTAAATATTAATAAACAAATGACCAAATTGAAAATTAAAGAAACACTTGTCGCGTCTCTCACTTTATTGATGTTCTCCTCTTGTGCCCAAGATAAATCATCAATGGATTTATGGTACAACGAACCCGCTGCCAATTGGATGACCCAAGCCCTACCTATTGGAAACGGTTATGTAGGTGCCATGTTTTTTGGAGGCCTGCAAGAAGAACAGATTCAGTTTTCAGAGGGTACGCTGTGGTCTGGCGGGCCTGACTCCAATCCCAACTATAATTTCGGAATTCGAAAGGACGCCCATAAACACCTGTCAGAAGTTAGGACCTTGTTGAAAGAGGGAAAGAAGGCAGAGGCCCATAGAATTACCCAATCCCAGTTCACCGGAATCATCGACACTGGTAAGCAATACAATGCCGACTTTGGTGATTATGGCGCTCAACAAACCATGGGAGATATTTTCATAAAGGTGGGCCATTCTGGAGACGTTAGCAATTACAAACGCGGTCTTGACATCAACAATGCTTTGGGCAAGGTAGAATACAGTATCGGGAATGAAACATATAGCCGAACGTATTTTGGTAATTATCCGAGTAATACCATGGTCTATCGTTTTGAAAGTTCAAAAAAGACAGATTATGAAATCCGTTTTGATAGTCCACATGTCATGGTTTCACAGGATTTCAAAGATGGTGTTTTTGCCTTTGAAGGGAAAGTTGCCGATAATGGAATGCCATTTGAAACAAAACTGTCTTTGAAATTATCAGATGGACAAATCACCTATAAGAATGGGATTATTTATATAAAGGATGCGAACGATGTCATCATTCTAAACACATCTGCTACCGCTTATACACTAAATTACCCGACCTATAAGGGTAATGATTATAAAGCGGCCAATAACGCAGTAGTGCAGAAATGGGAGAACTCGACTTATGAAGATTTGAAAAAGGAGCATATCAGCGATTATTCTAATTTGTTTGATAGGGTGAGCTTGAATTTGGGCGAAAGTCCAAAAGTTGATCTTCCTACCAACGAACGTTTGGTTGCTTACGCCAATGGCTCAGACGACAATGCTTTAGAGAGTTTGTATTTTCAATATGCTCGATATTTAATGATCTCGGCAAGTCGCCCCAACACCATGTCCATGCACTTGCAGGGCAAATGGAACCATTCCACCAATCCGCCATGGGCCGCCGATTATCATAGCAATATCAATCTGGAAATGATCTATTGGCCAGCAGAGTTGACCAATCTTTCAGAATGTCACGTGCCGTTTTTGGACTTTATAGAAAGTCTTGTAGAACCTGGGAAATTGGCTGCCAAAGAATTTTTCAATACCCGAGGCTGGATGACCAATACCATGACCAATGCCTATGGTTACACCTCGCCGGGATGGGGTGTGGATTGGGGATTCTTTCCTACAGGTGCCGCTTGGTTTTCACAACATTTATGGGACCATTACGACTTTACTCAAGATAAAACCTATCTAAAAGAAAATGCTTATCCCGTTATGAAGGAAGCTGCCCTGTTTTGGATCGATTACCTGACCATGGATGATAATGGGAACTTAGTGTCAACCCCGTCTTATTCTCCAGAACACGGTGGGATATCAGAGGGCGCATCTATGGACCATCAGATTGCTTGGGATATCTTGAACAACTGTATTAAAGCTGCTGAGGTGCTGGAGATAGATGATGAATTCACCGCAACAGCAAAACGTACCAGAGATGCGATCTTAAAACCTAAAATTGGTTCTTGGGATCAATTACAGGAATGGACCGAAGATGTGGATGACCCAAAGAGCGATCACCGTCATGTTTCCCATTTATTCGCATTACATCCAGGTAATCAAATCTCAACGGCTCAAACTCCAGAATTGGCCGAAGCGGCAAGAGTTACCTTAAACGCTCGTGGCGATAGTGGAACAGGTTGGTCGCGTGCATGGAAAATGAACTTCTGGGCACGTCTCAACGATGGAAACCGTTCGCACAAAATGCTAAAAAACTTATTAAAACCTGTTTCTGATACAAGCGTTGAAATGTCAACGGCAGGTGGAACCTATTCCAATTTACTATGTGCGCATCCGCCATTTCAATTGGATGGCAATATGGGTGGCGCTTCCGGAATGGTGGAAATGTTGCTCCAGTCGCAATCAGGAATCATTGAGCTGTTACCGTCATTACCCGATGTATGGCCAACAGGAGAAGTCAAAGGCCTAAAAGCCCGAGGTGGATTTGAAATCGATATCCTTTGGAAAGATGGACTTGTTGTGGAAGCAAAAATTATTGGAAAACCCAATCAGTCCGGCGAACTAAAAGTCAATAATGAAAGATTGACTTTTAAATTAAATACCGAGGGTATTTATACCTATTCAGACAAAAACTAAAATATTAAAAATATAGAATCATATGAAATTTCAATTTAAGTATTACAGCCTCATAGCTCTTGTAGCGATAGTCTCCTTCGGACAACTTCAAGCACAAAACAAAGTGCTTATCATTGGCATAGATGGCACCCGACCGGACGCTTTATTGGCAGCCAGAACTCCAAATCTCGATCAATTATGGGAAAACGGCGCTTACTCATTCAAAGCAAAAACGGACGATCTGAGCTGGAGCGGTGTCTGTTGGACCAGCATGCTTACTGGCGTTTGGAAAGAGAAACACAACGTCTATGGCAATGGCTATGAAAATCCTAATACTGAAGAATATCCTCATTTCTTTAATTTGGCACGACAACAACAACCCGATTTACGCACGTATTCCATTATCAATTGGTCTCCAATTCATAAGATCCTTAATAATAATGACGCCACCGTTATGAAACACAAATTGACCGATGGCTTAGTCACTAAAAGTGTTAGCAAGACTCTAAGAAATGAAGATGTTGATGTGATGTTTGTGCATTTGGACAATGTGGATCATGCGGGTCATAGTACTGGGTTTACGCCAGATAATCCAAAATATATTAAGGCCATTGAAAAATCGGATAAAAATATTGGCAAGATTCTGAAATCCCTTAAAAAACGAAAAAATTATGCCAACGAAAACTGGCTCATTTTAGTCTCTACCGATCATGGTGGTAGCGGGACCAATCACGGTGAAGCAACGCCTGAACATACTACCATATTTTATATTGCTTCTGGAAAAGACGTTAAGAAAGGAGAAATTCAAAAACAGGTTTATATCACTGATGTAGCCGTAACCGCACTTAAACATTTAGAGATTGCCATTAAAGACGAGTGGCAATTGGATGGAAATGTATCAGGGTTGAAATAGATTTCTAAAATGAACAATACTGAGATGAAATCGGTTTTCTATCCTTTTGGACTTTGGATTGTAGTGTTCATACTTTTCTTAGGCTGTAAATCGGAACCTGAGAAAACAGATAAAGTATCCGTCAACCTCATTGATTACGTCGATCCTTTTATCGGTACAGCCTTTCATGGACATACCTTCCCCGGTCCTGTGCGGCCTTACGGCATGGTGCAATTGGGCCCGGATACCAAATTGAACGGTTGGGATGCTTCCAGTGGCTACCATTATGATGACAGCACCATCTATGGGTTTTCGCACACACATTTGAGCGGTACAGGCATAGGCGATATGGGCGATGTTCTGCTCTTGCCCTTTACAGATGATATTGACAAAAAACCGATAGCGACCTTCAATAAAGCAGACGAATCAGCAAAAGTGGGGTATTATAAAGTGGCCTTTAATAACTATGACGTCACAGCAGAATTAGCAGTAACCGAGAGGGTGGGTCTGCATAAATACACCTTTGACAACGATACGGAAAAACGAGTCTTGTTTGACTTGGCCCATACCTTGCAAAGAACATGGGGCAACAGTAATGTGCATAATGAGCTGGAGGTTGTGGATAGTGTCACGATTAGAGGCCTCAAGCACACCACAGGATGGGCCGATGACCACAAAGTGTACTTCTATGCCGAATTTTCCAGTCCGTTTGCAGTGGAACAGATCAATATCGATTCTGTAAATGTCTCCAACCGCGCCATCGCGAAAGGTCAAGATGTTTATGCCTATCTGAAATTTGATGCCCTGAAGGCTGATGAACCCCTTCAGGTTCGCGTGAGTATTTCATCAGTTGATACTGACGGCGCTAAAAATAACTTGGCTACAGAATTATCACATTGGGACTTTGATAAGGTAAGAGTGGACACTGAAGACGCTTGGCAAAAGGCACTTAAGAAGATTAAGGTTCAAACAAAAAATGAGGACGATCTGACCATTTTTTATACCGCTTTATATCACAGCATGATTGCGCCGATGACATATCAGGATGTCGATGGGCGCTACCGAGGCATGGATAAGGAAATTCATCAATCGCCAGAAGGCGTTACCAACTATACTGTGTATTCCTTATGGGATACGTTTAGAGGTCTTCATCCGTTAATGACCATTATTGACGAACCAAAATCGGTAGAATGGGTCAATAACTTGATGTTGAAATATCAGGAAGGTGGCATCTTACCTATGTGGCCATTGGCTTCAAACTATACAGGAACCATGGTAGGCTATCCAGCGGTAGCAAATATTGCAGACGCGCTGTCAAAAGACCTTCCTGGAATAGACAAGACATTGGCTTTGGAGGCCACATTAAACAGTGCCTTATATAAACCTTGGATTGTTGAGGACGATGCGCTCAATCCGAAGAAAAAATCCTTGATGCCATTGTATAATAAGTATGCCAATGCCAATAAACATTTCCCCGCAGATAAGCTGATAAAGTCGGTGTCCTTTGGATTGGAAATGGCTTATTATGATTGGTGTATTGCCGAAATTGCAAAATTAAACAACAATGATTCCCTTGTTGCTGTTTTTGAAAAGAGAGCTAAAAATTACCAACATTATTTTGATCCGAGCACAGGATTTATGCGTGGTAAAAATGAAGATGGCTCTTGGGTAACTCCTTTTAATCCTCGATATTCCAGTCACAAAGAGTCAGATTATACCGAGGGCAATGCTTGGCAATGGACCTGGTTTGTGCCTCACGATGTGGACGGCATTATCGAGTTGTCTGGCGGTCGCGAGCGGTTTACCCAAAAGTTGGACACCCTGTTTACCACCTCTTCGGAAATTGTTGGCGAAGATGCCAGCAGTGACATTACAGGATTGATTGGCCAGTATGCGCACGGTAATGAACCGAGTCATCACGTTGCTTACTTGTACACCTATGCGGGTCAACCATGGAAAACCCAAGAGTTGGTCGATCAAATTTTAAATGATTTTTATACCTCAGAACCTGATGGCATTATTGGCAATGAAGATTGTGGACAAATGAGTGCGTGGTATATATTAAATGCGATGGGTTTTTATCAAGTGGCACCAGGAAATCCCGTTTACACTATAGGACGCCCTATTTTTGATAAAGTTGAAATCCCATTGGATTCAGGTAAAAATTTCACCATCATCACCGAAAACAACAGTCCTGAGAACAAGTATGTGCAAGCGTTTTATGTGAATGATGTGAAACAAAATGGGCTGTTTTTTAAGCATTCAGATATTAAAAATGGTAGTACTCTTAAAATTGTCATGGGTAATAATCCTAAAATAAATTAGGAATGAAAGCGATATTAAAACTCATCTTCTTTATAGTCCCATTAGGCATCATCGGACAACAAAAAAATCTGCCATTTCAAGATCCCTCGTTGGCGATTGAGGTGCGGGCAGAGGACTTATTAAATCGCTTAAGCTTATCGGAAAAGATCGGGCAAATGCAAGATGTGGCTCCGGCAATTGAACGTCTGGGAATTCCAAAATATAATTGGTGGAATGAATGTTTGCACGGGGTCGCCAGAGCTGGTTCAGCAACATCATTTCCACAGGCTATCGGGATGTCGGCTACTTTTAACGTATCACTTCTTAATCATGTGGCCAGCGCCATTAGTACCGAAGCACGGGCAAAGTTCAATCAAAGTATCGCCTTGGGGCAGCGCAACCGCTATCAGGGCTTGACCATGTGGACGCCCAACATTAATATTTTTAGAGACCCAAGGTGGGGGAGAGGTCAAGAAACCTACGGTGAAGATCCTTTTTTAACCTCCCGGATGGCCGTAGCTTTTGTAAAAGGCTTGCAAGGTGATGACCCCAACTATTTTAAAGTCATTGCCACGCCCAAGCATTATGCCGTACATAGCGGTCCGGAGTACAACCGACATAGTTTTGATGCCTATACTGATCCAAGAGATTTATGGGAAACCTATTTGCCAGCTTTTGAAGCGGCCATAGTGGAAGGGGAGGCATTTTCTATCATGTCTGCTTACAATAGGTACCTTGGGGCTTCGGCTACCGCAAGTCCACTTTTGCTGGGTGATATCTTAAGGGATCAATGGGGATTTAAGGGTTATGTCGTTTCGGATTGTGGTGCCGTTTTGGATATTTATAAATACCATCATATTGTGGCAACTGCCGAGGAAGCATCAGCTTTAGCGGTGAAAGCAGGATGCGATTTAGATTGTGGAACGAGTTATGCAACTTTAGCCAATGCGGTGGAACAAGGCTTGATTACAGAAGCAGAAATCGATACCTCTTTAACACGGTTGATCGTCGCCAAGCTCAAATTGGGGCTCTTAAATCCTTTAGACCAAACACCGTTTTCAGATATCCCTGAGTCCGTAATAGAATCTGAAGCACATCAACAATTGGCACTGCAATCGGCGCGAGAATCCTTGGTGTTGCTAAAAAATGAAAATAGAATTTTGCCATTATCAAAAAACATAAAAAATATTACGGTGATTGGGCCAAATGCCAACGACCGCCATTTTGTGCTTGGAAATTACTTCGGAACACCAAACCATTCAAAAACAATATTGAAAGGCATCAAAGATAAGGTGTCCAAGCAAACGAAAGTCCATTACTTTAAAGGCGTCAATCTTATTGATGACCAACCAATTTTTGATGTCGTTGGAGATGATTTCTACAGTGGAGAAGTGACCGCCGAATATTATAATAATGCCAACCTGAAAGGTAATCCATTCGTTGTAAGTACTGTGAATTTTGTCGATTTTGAGTGGGGTGGTGCAGCACCTGTTCCTGTATTGACCCCGGGCGATTTCTCAATTCGCTATTCTGGAATTTTAAAACCTGACTTCACCGGAGAAGTCGCTTTAAATGTGCTTCAGAGCGGCGGAAGCTACAAATTGATTGTGGATGGCAAGGAATTTATGGTAAGTCAAGAGGATTCAGATCCTAAACCTAAAACACTATTTGTAGAAAAAAACAAGAAATATGCATTCGTCATAGAATATCAATGTACCAATCCGTGGATGGCTTCTGTTCAATTAATGTGGGATTTGGAGCATAGACTGGGCAAAGAAAAGATGTTTCAAAGTGTCAAGGAAAGTGATGCTGTGATTTATGTGGGCGGCATTACGGCACGATTGGAGGGCGAAGAAATGCCCGTGGATGTGCAAGGCTTTTATAAAGGCGACCGCACTACTTTAGATTTGCCAAAAGTACAACAGGAACTGCTCAAGGAATTGCACAAATTGGGCAAGCCAGTAGTGTTTTTATTGACCGGCGGTAGCGCCATGACCATTAATTGGGAACAGGAACATCTTGATGCCATTCTTAATATCTGGTATCCAGGACAGGGTGGTGGCGATGCTGTTGCTGATGTTCTTTTTGGAGATTACAATCCGTCCGGGAAATTACCCATAACCTATTACAAATCAATTGATGATTTGCCTCCTTTTGAGGACTATCATATGAAAGGTCGCACCTATCGTTATTTTGATGGCGAAGTGCTTTATCCTTTTGGTTACGGATTGAGTTATACTGATTTTTCCTATTCGAAGCCCCAATTATTGAAATATAGGCAACAAAAGACCGAATCAAATCTTGTGGAAGTTACAGTAACGAATAATGGAAATTACGACGGAGAAACGGTAGTTCAGTATTATGTAAATGATAAAGAGGCAAGTGTTACAACCCCGTTAAAATCACTAAAAGGCTTCCAGAAGGTTTTCTTGAAGAAGGGAACATCAAAAGTTGTGCGATTTGATATCACCCCTAAAGATATATCCATATTTAATAATCAAGGCGAATCCTTTATTGAACCTGGGATATTTGAGATTTATGTTGGGGACAGCTCAACAACCACTAACAAGACTTTATTAACCGTAGAATAATACACCATGACTCTTCTAACCACAAAAACCGTTAATCTTTTCGTTACCTTTTTAACAGCTATGCTCATGATCAATATAAGTGTAAATGCTCAGAATAAAATAACAATCGATTCTCAATGGGAGTTCCGTCAATCCAATATTGGAGAATGGCTTCCAGCAACTGTTCCTGGGACGGTCCACACCGATTTATTAAACAATAAAATCATTGAAGATCCCTATTATCGCACCAACGAAAAGGACTTGCAATGGATTGATAAAGTGAATTGGGAATATAAAACCACATTTAATATTGATGCATCGGTTTTCAATAAAGAACATATCGACATTATTTTTAATGGTTTGGATACCTATGCCGATGTGTATTTAAACGACTCCCTTATTTTATCGGCAGATAATATGTTCAGAACTTGGAAAGTGGACAGTAAAAAGCTTCTAAAAAACGGTGCAAACGATTTACATATTGTTTTTCACTCCCCAATCAACAAGGGGATGGCACTTTATGAAACCTTCGGAATTCCGCTGCCTGCCAATAACGATCAATCGGAAAACGGTGGGCTGGGTTCAAATAAAGTGAGTGTGCACACCAGAAAAGCTGGCTATCATTATGGCTGGGATTGGGGCCCAAGATTTGTGACTTCGGGAATCTGGAGAACCATTGAAATCAACGCTTGGAACACCGCACAAATTGACGATAGTTATGTGGTGACGCGCAGCATCGATAGAAATTCGGCACATTTAACGGCAGATGTAACCATTAATTTATCCACACCAGGCAATTACACACTAATCACAAAATTAGATGGTCAGAAAGTAGCACAAAATGACGCTTTCCTTGAAAAGGGCGTGCAGGAGATAAAATCCGAGTTCAAGATTAGAAACCCTAAGCTATGGTGGCCAGTAGGTTTAGGTGACGCCCATTTATATACGGTTACACAAGAACTTTATTTGGATACTGAGTTAATAGATGTTAAAGAAGTAAAAACTGGAGTTAGAACCGCACGATTGATCCAAGAGGAGGATGCCGATAAAAATGGGAGAAGTTTTTATTTTGAAGTGAATGGCGTGCCAGTTTTTGGAAAAGGTGCCAATTACATTCCGAATGATCTTTTTTTGCCTCGCGTCACTTTAGAGGATTATGAAACGGTGATCAATTCTGCCGTTGAGGCCAATATGAACATGCTTCGCGTATGGGGTGGGGGTATTTATGAAAACGACGAGTTTTATGAGTTATGCGATGAAAAAGGCATTATGGTTTGGCAGGATTTTATGTTTGCCTGCAGCATGTATCCAGATACACCAGAACTTCAGGAAAGCATTAAGCAGGAAGCAATTGATAATGTCCGCCGCTTAAGAAATCATCCGTCCATTGTGTTATGGTGTGGCAATAATGAGATCGAAGTGGCCTGGTCTGAATACGACCATACCCGAGGATGGGGCGGTTGGAGAAAGGAATATCCAAGAGAACAGCAAAACAAAATCTGGGCGGCCTATGAGACCATTTTCCATGACATTCTACCTAAAGTGGTAACTGCTGAAACCGAACTTATCGATTATTGGAAATCGTCGCCGTCAGCAGGACCAGAACAAGTGGCTACAAACGAAACCCGATCTGGAGACAACCATTATTGGGGCGTTTGGCATGGCCTTCATCCCTTTTCGGATTTCAATACTTACATTCCGCGATTTATGAGCGAATATGGTTTCCAGTCTTTTCCAGAATTTTCAACCGTAAAAAAATACACCATTGAATCCGATTGGGATATTGAATCTGAAGTGATGGCAGCCCATCAGCGCAGTGGTATTGGGAATTTGCGGATCAAACAATATATGGAATCCCATTATAAAGATCCCAAGGATTTCGAATCGTTTTTATATGTGAGCCAACTTTTGCAAGCAAAGGGGATCAAAGAAGCCATAGAGGCACATCGGAGAAATATGCCGTATTGCATGGGGTCTCTTTTTTGGCAAATTAACGATTGCTGGCCCGTAGCGAGTTGGTCGAGTATGGATTATTATAAAAACTGGAAGGCACAGCAATACATGACTAAAAAAGCGTTTGCACCTATTTTTGTTTCGCCAAAAGTCAATGGCGAACAACTCGAATTTTATGTGATTTCGGATGAATTAAAATCACAAAGAGCCGAATTGAAGGTCACCGCTATGGATTTTAATGGTCACATTATAAGTTCCTCAAACAACACGATTAAGATTGATCCCAATACCAGTAATATCTATCACACCGTTGACGTCAGTACATTGATTAAAGACTATAAAATGGAAGACGTGGTAGTGCTTTCGGAAGTGATTGTAAATGGTGAAATGGTTTCAGACAATATTACTTATTTTGCCGAACCAAAAGATATTGAGCTATTTCAACCAGAAATAATTAAAACTTTCACTGTTTCTGATGACGGAAAAACACAATTGACTTTGAGTTCAAAAACTTTGGTTAAAGATGTGTTCATTACGATTGATGGCGCTTCTTTGAAGTTGTCGGACAACTATTTTGATTTGTTGCCTGATTTAGAGAAAACAGTAACATTTGAAAGTTCAGATGTTGACCCTACGAAAATTAAAATTACGTCATTATTTGACACTTACTAAAATTATAAATTCTGAAATATGAAAGCTAACTTCTTTAATTATTTTAACATGAAGCACTTTATCATTATTGCACTGGTTTCTTTGGCCTTTATGTCTTGCACTAAAAAATATCAACATCTTGAAAACACAGACGAAGATTATGCCATCATTCCAAAACCTTTAGTTCTTGAACCACAAACGGGACGGTTTTTAGTCGATGCCAGTACAACGATTGTTGGAGATGAAACTCTGAGTAATGAAGGCAACTTTCTGGCTGAATTATTAAGCATGACCCTCGGTACGAATATTCAATTTTCCTTACAGAACGCTAAGGGCGATATCGTTCTTGAAATTGATCCCGCCATAGAAAATGAAGAAGGTTATGAGTTGTACGTAGATTATGATAAAATTCGGATTTCTGGTAAAAACAGTACAGGGGTGTTTTATGGGATTCAAACCTTGAGACAATTGATTCCCCTTGCGAATGGCGCGGCTGCAGATGATGGAAAAGAACTCACCATTCCTGCAGTGGTCATTAAAGACCATCCCCAATTTGTTTACCGTGGCATGCACTTAGACGTGGCGCGGCATTTTTTTCCTGTAGCATTCGTTAAAAAGTACATTGATTTAATTGCGATGCACAAAATGAACACCTTTCATTGGCATTTAACCGAAGATCAAGGGTGGCGAATTGAAATAAAAAAGTATCCTAAATTGACCGAAATCGGTGCTATTAGAAAAGAAACGGTTATTGAAAAAAACTTTGACCCCTATATTGCTGATGGTATTCCGTATGGTGGATTTTACACTCAAGAAGAAATCAAGGATGTTGTGGCTTATGCCCAAACAAAACACGTCACCATTATCCCCGAGATAGACCTTCCTGGGCATTCACGGGCCGCCATAGCGGCGTATCCTGAATTGGGAAATACAGGCGAACAATATGAGGTAGCCACAACATGGGGCGTTTTTGAGGAGATTTATGCGCCTACGGAAACCACATTCAACTTTTTAGAAGACGTGCTGACTGAAGTCATGGCACTTTTTCCAAGTGAATACATTCACATTGGTGGGGATGAGGCACCAAAAAAACAATGGGAAGAAAGTCGATATGCTCAAGAATTAATGAAGAAGGAAGGCTTGAAAGATGAAGACGAATTACAAAGTTATTTTATAAAAAGAGTTGAAAAGTTTGTCAATTCAAAAGGACGGAAAATCATCGGATGGGATGAAATCATTGAAGGCGGCTTGGCACCAAATGCCGCGGTGATGTTCTGGAGATCTTGGACTGGAGAGGATGAAATTATTGAAGCCGCAAAAAACGGTCACAATATCATCATGACCCCTGCATCGCACGTGTATTTTGATGCCTATCAAGTGCCTGAAGAAGATCATGCGAAGGAAAAGTTTGCCATTGGCGGTTTTACTTCCGTAGAAAAGGTATATGGTTTAAATATCATTCCAGAAGCGCTTCCAGAGGAATTTCATAAGTATATTTTGGGGGCGCAAGCCAATCTCTGGTCGGAATATATTAAAACATCTGAACATGCTGAATATATGGTGCTGCCAAGAATGACGGCATTGTCAGAAGTGGTTTGGTCATCAGAAGAACAGAAGGATTGGTCAGATTTTAAAGTTCGGTTGGATAAAATGAGAGAACAGTATGACGCTTTGGGATTGAATTATGCTAAGCATGTTTTTGAAAGTGAATAAAAATCACATCTTCTCAGAGTGTGGCTTTGGTTAGTTTCCATTGGGGGAAGCATGAAAATTCAGAAATTTAACCGTTGTTGCAAATCCTCAACGCGCTTATCTTCTTTCTCTTGATATTTTACATATTTCTTAATGATCACCTCATCCGTATCGATAAAATATCGCTAAACTCCAAAAAGATTGTCAAATAGAACTTCGTTTTGAATTTAGGGTAACTTTTGAACTGTAAATTGCGAAGACGACATTTTGGAACTCAAACAACATTATCAAGATGGTGATATTATTTTATTAAGCAAACCAAAGATCCAGAATCTGATTTTATCGTCAATAAATTGTTTTTCACTCAGAATGATGAGTCCTATTATGCGATGATGCCCTAATGGAAATCAGAGATCGCAAAAGACATTTTAAAGGGACAACAAAAGGGAAAGAATTTTGTAATTTCGATGCCATCGTACCAACCAAATAAAATGCGCGATTCCGACAGTTATGCATATGTTGTAAAAATTAATAAAAGGTAGATTCAAAATAATGAGAAAAATAGTTCTTTATGCCGTTTTAGTATTCGTCTTAGCTTCATGTTCCAATCAGAATAGAAACCTTCCAAAGGTGAGCTCAACTATTGAAATCGATTCAGATGATACTAAAGATTCCATAATTTTTAAGGCAGCTCATGTCGTGCCAACCAAAAACCAATATGAAGCTTTAAAAAACGAGTTTATTGCATTTATCCATTTCGGGCCAAATACGTTTACCAGAATGGAATGGGGAAATGGTTTTGAAGATCCCGAGATTTTCGATCTCAAAAACTTGGATACAGATCAATGGTGTAAAGCGATGAAGGATGCGGAAATGAAAATGGTAATCCTTACCGTAAAACATCACGAGGGATTTGTACTTTGGCAAAGCCGTTATACCGAACACGGTATCATGTCTACAGATTTTGAAGACGGTAAAGGCGATATTTTAAGAGACCTTGCAGCATCCTGTGAAAAATATGGTTTAAAACTCGGCGTGTATTTATCTCCGGCAGACCTTTATCAAATTGAAAACGAGGCGGGATTATACGGTAATTTAAGTGAATATTCAGATCGTGTTATTCCAACGCCGGTTGAAGGACGTCCATTTGAAAATAAAACAACATTCACCTTTAATGTTGACGATTATAATGAATATTTTTTGAACCAACTTTTTGAGTTGTTAACAGAGTACGGACCTATTCATGAGGTTTGGTTTGATGGCGCGCACCCAAAACGCAAGGGTGGGCAAAAGTATAATTATCTGGCATGGAAAGAATTGATATCTACATTGGCTCCAGAGGCAGTTGTATTTGGAAAACAGGACATCCGCTGGGGAGGGAATGAAGCTGGCGCTACCAGAGATACGGAATGGAATGTAATTCCATATTCAGGAAACCCTCTTGAAATGGATAGTTTTGCGGATATTACAGGTGAGGATATTGGGAGTAGGGAGAAACTTTATGATGCCAATTATTTACATTATCAACAAGCAGAAATCAATACGTCAATTCGCGAAGGCTGGTTTTATAGAGATGATGATAAGCAAAAAGTACGGAGTGCCGATGATGTTTTTGACATCTATGAGCGTTCAGTAGGAGGGAATACCACCTTTTTACTAAACATTCCGCCGAACAGGGACGGAAAGTTCTCATCAGAAGATGTTCAGGTCTTGGAAGAGGTTGGCCGACGTATTCGCGAGACTTATGGCACTAATTTATTTGCCGATGCTTCTGGAGTGAAAAACATTTTGGATGCAAATGCTGATACTTTTGAATTATTGGATACTGATCCAAAGGAAATCCTTATTGAAACAAAAAGCCCTGTAACCATCAACCGATTGGTTCTTCAGGAAGCCATCACTACACATAGCGAAAGGGTTGAAAAGCATACATTGGATGTGTGGCTTGACGGAGCTTGGAATGAAATAGTTTCAGCCACCAATATTGGATATAAACGAATCTTACGATTTCCAGAGACCACTTCAAATAAATTTAGGGTTCGAATTTTAGAGTCGCGATTGGCACCTGCAATTTCAAACATAACTGCACATTATTATCAACCACGTCCACCACAATTAAGTGTAACACGGACCTTTGATGGTATGGTTAGCATAAAACCCAAAAAGCACGATTTTGGATGGAAACCCCATGGCGAAGATAGCTCGGGAAATATCAATGCTGGAATAGAAATTCGCTATACGAATGATGGCAGTGAACCTACTAAAACATCCCCTCTTTTTGAAGCTCCATTTCTTGCGACCGGATTGATTAAGGCCGCGGCTTTTTCCAATGAAGAAAAAGGAAGTACGGTTTCCGCAGAATTAGGAATTTTGAAAAAGGATTGGAAAATTATCAAAGACAATGGCTCTGATCCCGATCATCCGGCTAATTTGGCAATAGATGAAGAACCAGAGACCTATTGGTTGTCTACAAAAAAGGACGGGCCACATTTTATAGAAATTGATTTGGGAGAGGTGCAGAATTTTAAAGCATTTGCTTATACACCGCCTACCGTAACCTCCGATGGCATGATAGAGCAAGGCGTCTTTAAAGTGAGTGATGATGGCGTATCATGGAAAGAAATCGAGCGTTTTGAATTTGGAAATCTAATTAACGATCCAACATCAAGAACCCATTATTTTGAAGAAACGGTAAAAGCGCGTTTTGTTCGTATAGAATCAGTAACCATTGCCGGTGGGAAGAAACAGGCAGCAATAGCAGAAATTGATTTTATTGAATAAATCGTATTAGTTGATCATACCTGAATTAAAATGGTAGGTATGGAACTAAAATTTTCTATTGTTGTTTACTTGTGGAGGTCTGAAATATTCGAGTTCAAATAGCGACGATGATGTTTTTTTGAGATAAAAACATCTCAACTTAAATAGTCTTGTTTATACGGATACCCCGTTGCGTACCCCAAACCGAACTGACTGCGATGAACAGTGGCACAAATTAATGCTAACAAGATGTTCAAATATCGTCTTAAATATTTAAATAGTTTTCAGTTCCTCCCACCCATTAAAGCGACAGTAGAGCAGGCAGAATTTAGGGAGGAAAATTAAGCATAAGCCGATAAATACGGTTCGTCTTTATGACGCCAAATGTGCTGAAATAAACCTAATTTTAGGCATCACTAAACCGTCAGCTAGATTAATTTAGTTTTTTAATCTTGATATCTTTAAACTCTACGCCTTGACCTTCGGCCTGAAGACCTATATACCCCTCAGTTAACCTTTTTCCATCGATTTTAATTTTTGGATCATAACCATTGGCCACGCCACCACCTATTTGCGGCTTTGTATATTCAAGCACCTTTTCGCCATTGACCTTATGGATAACCAACGAATCGCCATACACGATTAATTCTGAAGAAACCCATTCGTCCCAATCATAAGTTTCCGAAGAAGAGTTTATACAATGTCTGGGATCCATTTCGCCTTTGTAGAAAACTTCTGTCCCAGGAGAACACATATTTCCCGTTGGTCTGGCAACATCATTTTTTTCCCTCGCCAACATCTGATACTCGACAGAAATAGGCCAATCTTGCTCTTTTAAGATAGTGTTTGGATCTTGTGAATGAAACATCACCCCGCTATTTCTGTAGGTGTAACTTGGGGCATCCTCTAGCCATTGATCGGTAAATCGGTACATAAACTTTAAATGGTATGAAGAAAACGGTTCTTTATAAAATAAATGTCCGTAACGCTCGTCAAATGTGTCATAACCATCATAATTGACCTGGATGACGCCGTCTACCACTCTAAATGTGTTGGCATAATTGTCACCCACATCATGATGATGAATTTTAACAGTCCAGTCGTTTAAATCTTTTCCATTAAAAAGAGGCAACCATTCTTCCTGGTTTTCTAAGGCTGCCACTTCGGTCTTGTCCGACTTATTTTTTGGACCAAGACAGGAGAACATTATGGAAACTATGAATATTGCGGGAATCAATAGACGACTTTTTTTCATGAATAACTGAAAGACACTTGTTGTTGAAGTCATAATTTTTTAGAAATACGGGTTTGGTAATTGTAGTTATGGAGTATTTGCAGGTTAATTTTATATAATTTGGGTTTTTCCGGGTACTGGAATAGGATACGATCCATCCTCTCCTGGAACCGTTGGGGGTGTGGATTCCCAGCTGACAACTGGAGGCATTAAAATCTTTTCAGACTTTAAGGCGTCCTCCCAATTGATCATCTGACCAGAATAGGTTGCCATCCGGCCCATTATGGCACTCATAGTACTTTTGGCACCATTTTCAGCATCATTTATCACTTCTTTATTCCTTATGGAAGCAAAGAGCCTATCGTGTTCTACTTGATAAGGATTAGGATCATTACGTCCTCTATATTCGAAAATTTTATTTCCTTGATGATCAACTATACGAGCTGCGCCGGCATCGTTCATATGTATGCTGCCATTACTGCTCTGAAAGTCCTCACCAACCTTTGACCAAGTTCCGGGTTGATGGCGACACTGGCTGGAGATCACAGCTCCACTAGGGTATTTGAACTCCACAAAATGGTGATCAAAAATTTCTCCATGATCGGGCCCGTTTCTTACCAAGCGACCACCCATGCCTTGTGCGGAGATTGGGTACTCCCCAATAAACCAATTGGCAATATCTATATTGTGGATGTGCTGCTCAAGAATATGATCGCCGCAAAGCCAATTGAAATAGTACCAATTGCGCATTTGATATTCCATTTCACTCTGATCTGGCCTTCGTGGTCTTACCCAAACTCCAGCGCTATTCCAATACACCTGACCTGAAATTATCGCACCTGATTTTCCTTCATCTATTTTCTGTTTGATGGCCAAGTAATTGTTTTGGTATCGACGCTGTAACCCTACCACTACGTTCAGTTTTTTAGCTTTGGCAACCTTTGCCATTTCCAACACTTTTCTTACACCAGGCACGTCGGTAGCTACTGGTTTTTCCATAAACACATGCTTTCCTGCATTAATGGCATACTCAAAGTGATATGGCCGGAATCCCGGCGGCGTGGCAAGGATCACCACATCTGCCTGGTCTATCGCTTTTTTATAGGCATCAAACCCGACATAACGATGATTCTCCGGAACATTTACCTTTTTACTACCTTCAAACTCTTTTTGAAGACTCAATAGACTTGCATTTAACTGATCTTCAAAAGCGTCAGCCATAGCCACCAATACTACATTCTCATCTGCCTTTAAGGCCTGATTGGCAGCGCCTGTACCTCGACCACCACAGCCCACTATGGCAAGTTTTAGGGTTTTATCGTTAAACACATTGGCCATAGCTGCCATTTCCATGGTTGGGAGTAGCATGCCTGCTGTGAAAATTGCGGTGTTTTTAACAAAATCTCTTCGTGAAGATTGAAGAATGGATTTTTGATTGTTTTTAAAATTAGTCATAGTTCAATAACATAAATTAATGGGATTTCGGGCCCCAATATTTTTCATAATCGGTTTCTTTAGGTGGATGTGGTACGCTCACAATTCTAAAGCCTACAAAAGGAGCATCTGTATGCCACCATTTACTTTTAGGGAATTGAGGATCGCGCATTTTCCAGTTTTCGGTAGACCCTAAACGGGCTGCACTTCTCAGATATTCCGCATCATCGTAATATGATCCACCTCTTACGGCATGCGGATATTCCTTGATCGGAAATTCTATGGGGTTATGAGTTAAATCTGTTCTTCTTTCATAGACGGTCGGCAGATATTGATCTAAGGTCCATTCTGCCACATTGCCGTACATATCGTAAAGGCCCCATGGGTTCGGCTTTTTCTGACCTACCTTATGATAGGTGTCTTTACTGTTGTCATAATACCAAGCGTACTCGTCCAACATAGTCTCATCATCTCCAAAATGATATGCCGTGGTGGTTCCGGCACGAGCGGCATATTCCCACTCAGCTTCTGTAGGCAACCGATAGAATCGTCCCGTTTTGGCAGACAGCCATTCGCAGAATTTTGATGCCGCGTGGTGGGTGACATTGCCCACGGGTAAATCACTACCACTGCCCATACCTAAACTCATATCCACATAAGGAACTGTAGCTCCGGAAATAGCATCAATATCAGCAGTCACCTGTGTCGCTTTACTCGAACTTTCAATCTTATCTATGGTTCTATTCACAAATAAATTATATAAATCCCAGGTGATTTCATATTTGGACATCCAAAATCCATCAATGGCGACTTTATGCTGAGGTGCTTCGTCTTCATAATGGTGTTTTTCGTTTTCTGAACTTCCCATAATGAACTCGCCTTTTGGAATGGCCACCATTTCAATGGTCAGTTCTGAACCTGCTATGTCTTGCGTATAATTCTTGTTTTGCTCTTCCTGTGCCAGAAGTATTGAAGTTTGTAAAATCAGCAGTAAAAGGGAGAGAAGAAATGAAATTTTCATGTTTTAATATAAATTGTGTAGCTCAAAATTATAGGTTTCAGGCCTAAGTATTTCCGTAAAGATTACATTTTTTGTTGCGTAGAGTATCATGCTGTTGTTGAAGAATTATAGCGGCGTAATTTCCAATTTCTTAAATTCTACTTCGGCACCTTCCGCCTGAAGTGCAATCTGACCTTTATGGGCGGTAGAATTGAAGCCTTCATTGACTAAATCGCCATTGACCCAGACCTTGATCTTATCATCGCGGCATTCAATGACCATAGTATTCCATTGTCCTAACGGAGATTCAGAGCCTGTAGTCAAATTACGGATTCTTCGCGCCTTATCGCCAGTGGTGCCCCAATTCTCTTTAGGACCACGACGCTCCTCCATGTTAAGAACTTCAATGTCTTCTGCAATGCACCAAAAATCTCCTGCATTTTCGTGTTCCATTTGTACTTCAATTGATTTTGGAAACATGCCGTATAGTGCTCTTGGGGTAGAAGCATGGACAAGAACACCACAATTGCCCGGAGCTCCAGGAAATCGGTAGTCCACCTCTAATTTATAATTTTGATAAATAGTATCTGTAATAAGATGTCCGCGCGGTTCTCCCAAGCTGACAAGCATATTATCACGAACAATAAACGGATTTTTCGCTAAGACATTCTTGTCCATTTCGGGTACATCAACGTGCCATCCAGTAAGATCGGTTCCGTTGAATAAACTATATGAAACTTTTTGTAAGTTTTGATTAGGTAGTTGCCAGGCAAGGATTAAAAAAGTAATACATAAAAGCGGTATAAATTTTCGCATTGCAGCTTAAATTTGAATTAACACACAATATAAGATTAATAATTATGAGAGGTCCAAAAAGCTTCATGAATTTATCTAATTACAACCAAAAGGATAAGGCTGAGGTGTGTTTTATCAATGAGCCAGGTGTATAAATTCCATTATCTGACAAAGGAGAGGTTCAAGTTGTGCGGTCTTGATAATCGTAGATGATGAGAGCTTTGAAAAAACGTGGTTAGGCTTTTTTATGTGCGATATTTGATACTGTTAATAAGAGGCTAAGAATTAGTGTGTTCTAAACTTCTAAATCTTCAATAGTTATGACGCCCCATCCTTGTGTATCGATAAATATCCAGATTACATCTCTTTTGATCTCAAAATGACTGATAGTGAATTTCTCTACATTTCCCATAATTGAAAGGTTTTTTGTGGCTGTGAGCTCTGACGCTAACTTGATATTGACGAGGTCAATTTTTTCTTGCAATATGGGCATTAAGTCAACGCTTAAGGTATTGAGGATTTTTTTATAAATGAAGGTGTTCAGTACGGATTTTAGGATGTTACTTGCAATCCAATGGTCTCCGCTACTATTAATATTATAGGCTTCAACATATAATTTTTGGGTTTCGATATCCAACCTTAAATCTGTTAGAACCGACACTTCAATGTCCTTATTGTTGAACAAAAGAGTGAGTGTTTGTAATTTGAGTCGCAGTTGCAAATTATAAGGTTCAGTTTGACTCTCAAACAGGTTAAGGTCCAGTATTTTAAAATAATTGGAGGTTTTTCCTCTGCTGCTTGTTTTACTGATTGTGGTACCTGTATATTTTTTCTTTAGAAAGGATTCGATGACTGCAAAGCCGATGCGCACCGGCAATGTTACCGAAATATCTTGATTGGATGTTGTAGAGTTGGAGTTCATAGATGCTGAATTGTGAGCCTAGTCGTAATTTAAGATAAATTATGTAAGAATACGATCTTGTATCGAATTTTAAGGTGCGTTAAAGGGATGTTCAACATTAAAAGAGCATGGATTTCGATACTTAGTACAAGGAATTCTGCGAATTCGTTGCGTTTTATGCTTTGAAAGCATACAAAGAAAGTCTGAGTATCTTGGTGCACTATTTGTCATGAAGCTCATTTTAGATATAGTGAGTTTTTAACTTTCGGAGAGATTAACTTCTTTGTTCTCCAATGTCTCCCATTATGTAAGTCCAACATTCTATCCTTATAGACCAAGCCATGTAAGGAACAAATTTCAATCAAGTCAACCGGTGAGCACGTAAGTTGCGTTTAATTTTTTCATTGTCGTCAATAGTAGTGGTCACTGTGTGGAGTTATTCTGCTTTATTCTCGGATCGATTTGACAAGTTTCTTCGAACATAATGGTTTCATCTAAATACTCGATAACAACCCGGTTCTGTTTAAATTCTGACATTAAGGATTTTGTCATTATTTCAATTTCAGATTTAAGATCTGTTTCATCTAAAGGAAATTTTGGATAATTAATGAAATTCAGATTCAAGTGAGGTTCTTCTTGACCACTAAAAATAATGGTACATTCACTTAAAGAAACGCTTAGCATAATGTTTTTATCCTTGATTAAATGGTCTTGATAATTTTGAATGAACCTAATTACTAATGATTTATCTATAGGATTTCCGGAATATCCTTTTTCAAGTCCTATAGTAACTTTGGCAGAAAATGGTTTAGTTTGAGATTTTTGTATATTCACTTTTTATAATTAAGTTTTTTAGTCATTTAAACAAAAATCCAACTAATAAACAAAAGAAAAAATTTTTTTAATTTTTTAATACTTTTCAATTTGAGGAAATACAAACCTACAAGTAATCTTGAGTTAAAAAGAGGCACCTTGAGTTTAATTAATTTCTTCATGAATTGAAAACCAGAAATGAAATACAAAACAGTTAAAGAAACCCCAACACTAAAGAACACCTCTTCAATTAAAATTGTGAACAAGTACGATTTTTTGCGGATGATGATTTAATCCCTTTATTAGTGTGCAATCAGTTTCGAATTTATCCTGATGAGTATAAGGATTTGAAATTATTAAGGCACAAAAAAATAGCTTTAGCCGGGAAATTATATTTGTCTGGAATTGAAACAAACATCGAAGAATATTATTTGGACGACTTAACAATATTTCTTTTGACATTTTCATCTGTCAATTTAATTTTCAGAGAACGAAATGACCAAGATAAATATGTGTTCCGAATAAAAAACTACTGGCAGTAAATTGTATAGGTTAGGATTGTTTTTGAGTCTGCTTAGATATCTGAGAGATTAACTTCGTTGTTCACTATCACTCCAATTCTGCAACTACAACTGGCTGTCCTTGCAGTCCAGATGCTTTAAAACAACAAAATCCGTTCAAGCGAGCTTGTCGGATTTCTTATGTTTTAAATCATAACCCAGTTGTGATTGATTGTGGAGTCGGAGGGATTCGAACCCTCGTCCAAACAAGTTACCAAAGGGCTTTCTACACGTTTATTCTTTTCTTGTTTCTTCGATTGCAAGCTGGTTAAAGACAACCCACTTACAACTTAGCTTCTTTAGCTTCAAGAGCAAATCAAAGCGCTTTGCTCTCTATGTCAACTTTTACGATGTCTCTTAGCTGACCGCCGCTGACCAGGGCTTTCAAGAGACATTTAGCCTTCCTACCTAGTAGGAATAAGCGCAATCTTACTGTAATTCAGATTATGCAGCTAAAGCGTAGTTATTCTCGCCGTTTAAAAGTTTGAAATAGTCTTTTACGTGTTTCAATTTCATTACACGACGTGCTTACCGTTCAATAAATCTCGCTGTCAAAACCAGTCGACCCCAATTCATTCCTGCGAAGGCAGGAATCTCATCATTGAACTTTATTCTCTTGCGTCAGGGTTTTACAACTTTTATTAATAAAAATAAAAACAAAAGCTTGCCTGATCCTTAACGCAGCTTGCAAAGTTACCAAAAAAATTTCATCTAACTTCACAACTTCATCCAACTTATTTCAAAAATTATGCCAACACTAAAAGGTATTCGAAAACGTGCCAACATGACCTTAGTTTCATGAAAGTGGACGAAAATCCCCGTAAACCTGTCATATTTTACTTAAACTTACTTTATATGAGAAATTTGTGGGATAATATAGTATTAGCAATTGCTAATTTAATATGATGAGGTAATGGACATTAAAGCGTAATTTTGCACACTTTAAACTTAAAAAAATGTGATCATGACAAAACCAAGAGTTGCACTAGCCGTTGGTATTATTTGCATTTCAATATTTCCAATTTTGGTGAAGTTAAATCTATCGCCAGGCTTGATTTCTGCATTTTATAGAATGGTAATAGCCTCTGCTATTATTGTACCTTATGTTATTATCACAAAACAGTTTAAGGTCGCTTCCCGAAAATCATTTTGGCTCTCAGTCATTTGTGGGGTTGTTTTTGGGTTGGATGTTGGCGTATGGAATATTGCCATCCAGCAATCAACGGCAACTCAGGCTACACTCTTGACCAATTTATCACCGGTCTGGGTAGGTATAGGGGCATTTCTGTTTTTAAAAGACAAACCAAAGCAGAATTTTTGGACCGGAACCGTGGTTGCTATTTTAGGAATGGCGCTGTTGGTCGGTTTTGATCTATTTCTGAACTTGGATTTTAATTTGGCCTTTATTTTCGGAATCTTATCCGGGATGCTCTATGCTGTTTATATGTTGACCAGCAAACGGGTTTTGGGTGAAATGGAGGTATTAACGTTTATGACCGTAAGCTTGCTTTCCTCGGTCGTAGCATTAGGAGTGTTGAGTTACGCTGTAGGAGAACCTTTTAGCGGATTTTCAAATGCGGGATGGTTGGTGTTGGTCATTCAAGGGGTGGTATGCCAACTCTTGGCCTGGTTGCTCATCAGTTTTGCAACCAAACACATGCGGGCCACCAGAGTATCGGTCAGTTTGTTGGGGCAAGGGGTTCTGGCGTCAATTCTAGCCTGGTGGCTACTTGATGAGCAGATTTCATTGCAAATGATTATTGGAGGATTCGTTTTACTTTTTGGGATTAGACTGACCTTTTATGAAAAACCTTTCTTCAAAATAAAGAAATAATTTCATTTTTAAGCTTTTATCGGCTATCTGAACTCCTGTTTGCCATTTTAATCTATAGCTCAAAACATGACGAATGGCTGAGGCTTTAACATTAGAGATGATGTTGGTGTTTTGCCAAGTGTATAGGACACCGCAATCTTGACTAAATTCCACTGAATAATTTAATCAAGGAATGCTTGTGAGAACTGTCAAATCGGCTTATTTTCGTGACAAGACTAATCAAATACATTTCCTACCGAAAACTTATCGGATGTATGGGGAAACTTAACGCCATTTTTCTATGAAATTTGCTCTTATCAAAGAACGTAAAAATCCGCCTGACCGACGTGTCGTATTCTCACCAGATGAATTAGTTAAAGCCAGGAACCAATTTCCACAGGCAGAGTTTATTGTTGAATCAAGTGACATTAGAGTGTTTCCAGATGCGGCTTACGAGGCTTTGGGATTTCAAGTTACAGATGATGTTTCAAATGCAGATGTTTTATTGGGCGTTAAGGAGGTTCCGATCGATGCTTTGGTCCCCGATAAAAAATACTTCTTCTTTTCCCATACCATCAAGAAGCAATCGTATAACCGGAGTTTACTTCAAGCAATCTTGGATAAAAACATTCAGTTGTTTGATCATGAAACCATCGTTAAACAAAGTGGTACGCGCTTAATTGGTTTTGGTAGGTATGCGGGTTTGGTCGGTGCTTACAATGGCTTTAGGGCTTTAGGCATGAGAGATGGACTGTTCAATTTACCAAAGGTAGAGACCTTGGCTGATTTGAATGCTGTTAAAATGGAATTGGATAAAATCAAAATCCCACCGCTTAAAATATTACTTTCTGGAAATGGTAAAGTGGCTTATGGTGCCAAAGAAATTCTTGATCATCTCGAGATAAAAGAAATCAGCGATGCACTTTATTTAACTTCAGAATTTACCGAGCCCGTTTATTGTATGATCGATGTTATGGAATACAACAAACGAAAAGATGGAAAAGTAGGCACTAAGCTTCAATTTTATAAAGATCCATCCGGATATGAAAGTAACTTTTTACCTTATGCTAAACAGACCGATATGTTTATTGCTGGACATTATTACGGTCAAAATGCGCCGTATCTTTTCACTCGAAAAGAAGCCAAATTGCCAGATTTTAGAATCAATCTTATTGCAGATATCAGTTGCGACATTGATGGGCCGGTAGCATCAACATTAAGAGCCTCAACCATAGCAAATCCATTTTATGGTTATGATGCCCAATCGGAAAAGGAAGTGGTTTTTGATGCTAAAGACGCCATCACGGTCATGGCAGTAGATAACTTGCCTTGTGAGCTCCCGAAGGATGCTAGCGAAGGTTTTGGTGAGATGTTTTTGGAACATGTGCTTCCTGCCTTCTTTAATCAGGATGAGCGTGGTATTCTTAAACGGGCTAAAATGACCGAAAATGGACAGCTTACAAAACGCTATGAATATTTACAAAACTATGTGGATGGGAAGTAAGTAGCCACAAGTTATCAACTACCTGTGGCAAATTTGGAATTTTTAATTCTCAGATTGTTATAAATAAAAAAGCTTGAAAAAATGATTTTCAAGCTTTTTTTATGAATAAAATCTAGTGATTATGATTTTAAAATATCTATCATAATATCCATTTCCTTAACTAATCTTTCAATGGAACCACCGTAGCCCACCGATTTAAATTTCATCCGTCCATCAGGTCCAATGATCACTTTGGTCGGGATTCCGTTGATGTCATATTTGGAAGCCACTTCAAAATCATTGCTGTCTTCAATCATTGGGTCATAAACCACATGAAAGGTGTAGTTGTTGCTCTTTATGAAATCTTCAACCATTTTCTCTCGAGTTGGACCTCTTTCAAACGTATCTACAAATAGGAGAACCACCTTATCATCATCTTTATATTTTGTTACGACCTCCTGCATACCTGGGAAGGATGCCTTGCAAGGCCCACACCAAGTTGCCCAAAAATCTAAGATAACTGTTTTTCCTTTTAAATCTGCCAAGGACACATCTTTGCCGTCCATACCTTTTAAACTAAAGGTTGGCGCTTCTTCATCAAGCATCGTTTTTTTGATTTCGGCCACTTGGGTTTTGTACGCTTCTTTATCAAAAGACGCTATTTTCGCATCGGCATCAGTAGCGGACGGGTTTTCAATAAGATAAGCCGTTTTGTAGGCTTCTTTTATGGTCTCGTTGGCATGGCCCAGCGTCATAAAATGCTCTGCTTTTTCAATAACTTTCTGATGTTGATTGTCAGCCACCAAGTATTCAATATATCGTTGGTTGCCGTCAACATCCCTAGCTTTGGCATCTGTAGCTTTTTCTTGGTAGGCAATGGCTTCCTTAACTTTACCCTGTTTGAATAATATAAGGGCATAGGTGTCCGCGTACATGCGGTACTGCGATTCTAAACTCTTAGCGTATTGTTTTTTGGTGACATAATCTGGTTTATCTGTTTGATCGTTCTGAAGTGAGGTGATAAGGTCTAAAGAACTTTTTGACATTTTTTCGGCTTGAGCCATGTTTTCTCCACTTTCTGCCAATGGCCAAGCCAAACTGTTGAGTGTTGAAGCTCTGCGACTTTTATCATCAATCAAGGAAACATATTTTTCAAAGTTATCCGTGTCTTTATTCTGATAATATGTTCTAGCCAAAGTGCCGGCCATATAATTACCGATGTTCCCTAACTTTGAATTGGCATCAGAAAACCTTTTGAAAATTTCAGCCTTCTTATCCAGATCACTTTCTTGTTGAAACTGGTCAATCAGTTCAAAATTAGCCGTGCTACCTTCTGGAAATTTCTCTAAAACTACTTTTTTCAACGAATCTAATTTGGATTCATCCCCAATTATCGAATATGTTTGCAGTAAGGTAGTGTACTCTTTTTCAGATACGTCAGATTGTGTTCCTATTGTTGCTGCATAAGTATCAATCAGTTTCTTACCTTCAATTTTATCGTTTTTGTATGCCATTTGCAGGTATGAACTGTTCCAGTCTGCTTTCAGTTCAGGATGAGCTGTCATGTCGGTATGAATTGTTTCAAAAGCAGCTTTTTCATCCATTTTGATGCCATAGTCACTGCCTTGTCTTAGAGCGTACAGCGCGGTAGCCGCTTTGCTTCCTATTATTTTAGAGCCGCTTTCGTCATAAAGTGGCACTAAATATCCTTTTTTATCATTATCGTCAAATTGATCATCAGCTCTAATAAGAAATGCCAGCGCTACTGCAGAATCTGGAACATGTATAGACGCATGGTGTTCGTTGTTTGATTCTGAAAAATCAATATCGACCGGGTAATTCCTGTCGCCAACCATATAGGCGTAAAAAGCTTCAACGTCTTTGGCGCTACTATAAATAATTTCTAAGTGGTCTCCTGGTTTAGGTTGCTCATTGGAAATGGTCAAGGGGCCCATAGTAAGTGGCGATGCTTTTTTTTCTGATTCCTGCTTACAGGAAAATACTACCAAAAGGGTAAGGAATAAATAGAGTGTGATTTTTTTCATCTGTAGTTTTTGAGTTTATATGGGAATAAAAATAGAAAATATTGAGCTAACTCTAAAATTAAGACAGATGATATGCAATGAATTACAGCTTTTCTTGAAGAGGCATAACTAGCCTGTTTCCTGCCAAGATATAGCCTGATGTTGAAGATGAAGCTCTAAATGGAATCAAAAATTGCTAGAAATAGGCCAGTTAAATCCGATTTTTTATATACACTTTAATGACGGTTGGTGTTGCAGGATGGAGCAAGGCTATAAAAATAGTGGCTATTAAATATAGCTGTCAAGATTGTTCTATCGGCATTTTTTCGCCTAAAAACTTGGGTTGGACATTAAATAACACATCTATGGCAGCTTTTACTCTCGCCAAATATTCTCTTCCACGTGTCCGCAATCCGTAAAGATTATCAACATCTTTGGCATTAAAAGCAATGGCATCAATTTGAAAGTTGTTGGCTAAATAGATAGCACGTTCATTATGGAATTTCTGGGAGATAATGGTAAAGGCGTTTTGTCCAAAAACTTCTTTTGCTCTTACCACAGAATCCAATGTTCTAAAGCCCGCAAAATCCAACACAATTCTATTTTCCGGAATCCCCCTCTTAAGAAGGTCGTCCTTAAACATTGTGGGCTCATCATAATATGCACTTCCATTATCGCCACTCACCAAAATATAATCTATTTTACCAGCTTCAAATAGCGCAACCGCTGCATCGATGCGATAGGCATAATAAGGGTTAACCCCACCTTTCACCATATATTTGCTAGTGCCCAAAAGCAAACCCACCTTGTTTTTAGGTAGTTCAGTGATGTTGGAATACACATTGTCCTTGGCCTTTAAAATGATATAGTAATTGGTTGCAACCAAAGCGACAACACCAAGGATGACGAGTAGCAGAACTGTTTTTAGGAATTTCATACGCTAAAATAAACAACAATTATTTTGAATTATTGAATAATATTTGAGTTTTAACCTCTACAGATTTATTCGATTCCATTTTTTGATCAAAAGATAGCTTGTAGAAACTATTCACAACCATTTTTAACACTATTTTTAGCAAAGTATTGTGTAAATCATAAATGTGTACTGTTTGGCATCTTTTATTAATACCGGTAACTTACTGTTTCATAGCATTGGATTTCAATTTTTTAGATGGTTGCTGCCAAGGGGGGAGTTTTGATTTAAAGATTCTAAAAATTTGATGTGGTTCTGCCCAAAACCTTGATGCTTTTTGTATTTGAAATAGGTCAATTTTTGAGCGCTGCATTAAATTCAAGAATCATAAAAATAACGTCAGAATAAATTTTCTAATTTATAAACACCTAATCTCATATCCATGAAACCAGCTGAGGCCTATATTCTAAAACAATCAGAGCCATACCGAAGCATCATTATGCAATTGCAAATGCTGATTGAAGTATCTATGCCTGGTTGTGAGTTGTTGTATAAGTGGCAGATGCCGTTTTTCTATGTGGAAAACCGCCCCATTTGTTATATCAATCAAACTAAAGATTATGTGGATCTGGTGTTTTGGAATGCAGCACGCTTTACAGAATTCACGGAATTTTTAGTGACAGACAAACGAAAACGGATGAAGTCTTTGCGGTATTCAACTTTGGATGAGGTTGATGATGTAATCGTAATTGAAATGCTTAAACAGGCCTATCGTTTTAGAGAATTTAAATTTTTGACTTAGTTTTAATGAAGAATAGTTTGCCATATACCGGATTCCTCAAACTCCTTAGTAACTTTATTTCAATCTGTAAGAAATTTGGCCATATATTTTTTAAGGAATAGGAAGTCGGCCAGTTTATTCAAAATACCAATAACCAATAAAAAACAAAAAATATAGGAATATCGGCGAAATCCGAGGGAGAAGCATTGAAATCTACAATTCCTTATAAACTTTAAAAATTTCAAATGCCAGACCCTTATAGTTCTTTTTCTGTTTCTTTTCGACGATGTAATATTGGTCCTCAAAAAACGGTAATGCGGTGATGCTTACATCAGCTTTAATTACCTCGTAGCCCTCTGCCAAAGCTTGAGATTCTATGATACGCATCAACTTAATACCAAATCCTCTTCGTAAAAAGTCTTTATGCACAAAGAGACCATCAAAATAATTTCCTTTACTCAGGTAGGCAAAACCGACAATTGTGTCATTTAATTCGGCTACAATAAAATAGGAGTTCGCAATGCGGTCCTTCCATTGATCAATGTCTGATGCCCCGGAGGCCCATTGTCGAATTTGCTTTTCAGAATAATCCTTAGCATTGACATTCGTAATTGTATCCCTGAAAATTGTCGTGATAAACGGGATGTCTTCTAAAGTTGCTTCTCTAATTTCTATCATCTTAAATTCTAAATATACCACCTAAGTTAAACACACTTTCACCAAAGAAAAAATGTTGTGAGGCGCCTTCACTTGGGTTGCGGGTTGTTCTAATATTGCCCATGTTGATATAGCCACCTCTCAAATCTCCTTGAATAAAAAAGTGTTTGAAAAAAGTAAAATTCAGACCTGCACCAAGGGACAATCCATATCCAGACACATGAAATTCATCATACCGATCTCTATCAAAAAGCGTCGTGTTGGTTTTAGGATATAGAATCCCTGCACCAATGCCTTCAGTGATGTTGATCTGAAATTTATCCGTATTTTGAATATTGAATAATGACGATATATCATCACGTCGCGCCAGTTCAAGATAAACATAATTTAGACCATCGGTATGCTCAAATCTTAAAAATTCTTTAGAGACAAAAAAGTTCTGCTGATCATAAACACCATTATAAATAGATCCGACATCATCCGCAGGTAAGTCAATATAGCCGTCAACCACTCTGTTATTGTCCATAGTCATGATATACTTCATGTGGTCTACGCCAAGAGCTAATGAATATTTATCTGAAAAGAAATAACCAAGTTTAAAGTTGGTCTGCGGGATGGTAATCCGTGCGGGATTGATATAATCTATATGCCATCCTTTCGGTTTGTCATTTGCAGTGGCATCTTTGATGGTAAATTCGTAGTCCTCACCTTTAAACGTGATGTCAGATTTTGTATAGGCTGCTCTATTGCCGCCCCAACTCACAAAAACCTTACCTTTGTTGGTTGCTGTGTATCTTGTTGAACCCGTACCGTTTTGCGAATTACCCTTGAGTGTGAACAATAAGAGTAGTGCACCAATTAATGGTGAATTAATTTTTTTAAGCATTTTAATATAAAAAAACTATAAAGTGGAGATTGTCTTTCTAATTGCCACTAAATTATGGAGTAGCTTTTCTAAATTATCCAAGTGAAGCATATTGGCACCATCACTTTTGGCATTTGCAGGATCAAAATGGGTTTCAATAAATAAACCATCAACATTATTGACCACGCCAGCTCTGGCAATTGTTTCAATCATATCTGGTCTTCCACCCGTAATACCAATGCTTTGGTTGGGTTGTTGCAAAGAGTGTGTAACGTCTAAAACCGTTGGTGCAAATTTGCGCATGGTAGGAATGCCTCTAAAGTCAACGATCATATCCTGATAGCCAAACATGGTACCTCGGTCTGTAATCCACGCCTTTTCATTGCCAGCGTCCTTCACCTTTTGGACCGCATGTTTCATGGCTTCCGGACTCATAAACTGGCCTTTTTTAAGGTTGACCACTTTACCGGTCTCGGCTGCTGCAACCACCAAATCTGTTTGTCTTACCAAAAAGGCAGGAATCTGCAGAACGTCCACATATTCAGCTGCCATTGCTGCATCAGAAACTTCATGAATATCAGTCACCGTTGGAATATCGAAGGTTTCAGACACTTTACGTAGTATTTTAAGTGCCTTTTCATCACCAATTCCTGTAAAACTATCGATTCTACTGCGGTTGGCCTTTTTGAAACTTCCCTTAAATACATAGGGGATGTGTAACTTATCAGTGATGGTCACCACTTTTTCAGCAATGCGCAGTGCCATTTCTTCGCCTTCAATGGCACAAGGGCCACATAATAAGAAGAAATTATCGGCGGCAGTATGTTTTAATTTTGGAACATCGTTAAGAGTCATTTACTTAAGAATTTAGATGTGCAAAGTTACGCAAAATAATGCACGAAGTTATGCTTGTTGAATACGTTATTTCAATGTTGGTATTGACTCTGTATTTACAATGGGACTCGAAGATTAAAATTGTTATCAATGAGAGGTTTTATTGACGTAAATATCTAAAGTTTTAAAGTTACTGAGCTTATGTGAATGCCAAATTCTAAAATCGCAAAGAAATTGTATCTATACAAAATTACTTATGTCAATATTGAAGCCATTTAGCGCAGCCGTTTGATCTTTTTTATCTAAAATACCTTTTTAATACTGTTGCGAATCATCCATAGTGCCATCACAAAATTACCAATCACGAAAAATCCGCCCATTATCAGAAAACGTTTCGTATCATAAGAAAGGTTTACGATGTTTAGAAGATCAGATAAATAGGCCAATATCATATAAGAAGAAAGGCAAACGAAGGTGATTCCCAAAGAGAAATTGAGCTTCTCATTTGGCTTTATCAATTGCCATAAAAATGGAATTCCAAACAAGAGAATAGGGTATGCGGTAAGACCTTCACTTCTGTTCACGTCGGTAAACCAATAGATGATTACCGCAATAAAATAAAAATAGGGGATGTATTTTGAGTATGTTCTAAGTGTTTTCATCTGTAAACTTTTTAATCAGTATGCCTCTGAAATGAAAAATTGTTAATTCTTTTCAATCCATAGGCCTTATAATTATGAAACTGTCAGATGTAAAGTGCCAATGAGTTAAATGATGTTGTGGGGATATGGCATTTTACTATTAATCTATTCTTAAAACGAAAGATACCAATTGAAAGTGTGCTAGTTTTGAACAATAACATTTTATTAACTGTCTAAAATTGGATCTGCATACTGATTAAAGCACTAATTTGATGGGCTTCAATAGCTTGTATAAGTGGTTAATTTTTGTTATTATAAACTTAGAATGAATAAATCCGAAAATATAGAAGCTGTGAGAAAGCTTGTAAAAAATAAATAGCGTACATTTGCACGCTGAAAAAAAGGCACCATATATATGGCGAAGATAAAAAATATTGCAATTATTGCACACGTTGACCATGGTAAAACAACCTTGGTTGACAAAATTATGTATTTCTGTGACACCTTTCGTGAATCTGAAAACACGGGTGATTTAATCCTTGATAATAACGATTTAGAGCGTGAACGAGGAATTACTATTACCTCTAAGAACATTGCTGTTACTTATAAGGACACTAAAATTAATGTGATTGACACACCAGGTCACGCGGATTTTGGTGGTGAAGTAGAACGTGTACTGAACATGGCCGATGGCGTTTTGCTGTTGGTTGATGCTTTTGAGGGACCAATGCCACAAACCCGATTTGTGCTTCAAAAAGCACTTGACCTTGGTTTAAAGCCTTGTGTTGTGGTCAACAAGGTGGATAAGGAAAACTGTACACCTGATGAGGTGCATGAGGCTGTTTTTGATTTGATGTTTGAATTGGGCGCAGAAGAGTGGCAATTAGACTTTCCGGTAGTTTATGGATCGGCCAAAAACAATTGGATGAGTACCGATTGGAAAAAACCAACCGATTCGTTAGAACCATTATTGGACATGGTGATCGAACATATTCCTTCAATGAAAGTTGAAGAAGGTACTACTCAAATGTTGATCACATCTTTGGACTACTCCTCATTTACAGGTAGAATTGCTATCGGACGTTTACAACGTGGCGTTTTAAAAACTGGAATGAACATTTCTTTGGTTAAGCGCGATGGAAAAATTGTAAAGTCCAAAATAAAGGAGCTGCATGTGTTTGAAGGTGTAGGCCGTAGAAAAGTAGAAGAAGTTCAGGTGGGAGATATCTGTGCCTTGGTAGGACTTGACGGATTTGATATTGGCGACACCATTGCCGATTATGAAAATCCTGAAGGCTTAGAGTCTATTGCTATTGATGAGCCAACCATGAGTATGTTATTCACTATTAATGACTCACCGTTTTTTGGTAAGGATGGAAAGTATGTGACCTCCCGACATATCAAGGACCGTTTGACAAAAGAACTCGAAAAAAACTTGGCATTACGCGTTAATGAAACCGACAGTGCCGATAAATTTATGGTGTTTGGCCGAGGCGTTTTGCATTTATCTGTATTGATTGAAACCATGCGTCGTGAAGGTTATGAGCTACAAATTGGTCAACCGCAAGTTATCATTAAGGAAATTGACGGCGTTAAATGTGAGCCTGTTGAAGAAATGACTATTGATTTGCCAGAATCTGTTTCCGGGAAAGCTATAGAAATGGTGACCATGCGTAAAGGTGAGATGTTGAGTATGGAAGCTAAAGCCGATCGCATGGTTTGTGAATTCCTCATTCCTTCTCGCGGTATCATTGGTTTGCGTAATCAATTGTTGACCGCTACGGCTGGTGAAGCAATTATGACGCACCGTTTTAAAGAGTATCAGCCGGTAAAAGGTGGTATTCCTGAACGACAAAATGGCTCGTTGGTTTCTATGGAAAAAGGCCAGGCCATTCCGTATTCTATTGACAAATTACAGGATAGAGGTAAGTTTTTTATTGATCCTGGTGAAGATATTTACGAAGGTCAGGTGATAGGTGAAAACTCACGTGGCGAT
This sequence comes from Gelidibacter maritimus, assembly GCF_014062315.1. Classification (GTDB taxonomy): domain Bacteria; phylum Bacteroidota; class Bacteroidia; order Flavobacteriales; family Flavobacteriaceae; genus Gelidibacter; species Gelidibacter maritimus. The sequence goes on along the minus strand of NZ_JACGLT010000005.1, from coordinate 193,740 downwards.
GATATGACGGTTAACGTTACTAAAACCAAAAAAATGAGTAACGTTCGGTCTTCTGGAGCAGATGATAAAGCGCGTATTGTTCCGGCGATTAAATTCTCGTTGGAAGAAGCCTTGGAATACATTCAGAAAGATGAATATGTAGAGGTAACTCCAAACCATATTCGTTTGCGTAAAATCTTATTGACTGAAGTAGAACGTAAAAGAAATAAATCGATCTAATCAAATCGATTCTATCCTCAATAGGGCACTGATACCCTTGAGCTTTTGACTTAAAAATGGGATTCCAAATCGGAGTCCCTTTTTTTATACGCAATGGTTGCTTTAAAACTCAGAGTTTGGAGGTTTTTCCTGATGAATTGCCAATTGGACATCGGTAATAGGGAGCGAATAATTAGACTGAAACGAGATGCCTTCTATTAAAAATATTGTATTTTGGAAGCTAATTTGAATTATAAAATTTACAAATCATTTTGCCTTTTGAAAGTGTATTCAGTCAAACAATATCAACCTCATTTTAAGTCGGTTTGGAATGCTTTTGTTTCAAATTCCAAAAATGCTACATTCTTGTTCCATCGTGATTTTATGGAGTATCATCAAGAGCGGTTTGAGGATTTTTCCTTGATGATTTTTAAAAGGGAAAAATTGGTTGCTTTGTTACCTGCCAATAGAGTGGGAGATGAAGTTTATTCTCATCAAGGCTTGACTTACGGTGGATTGATTTTGTCCAAAAACATCCGATTTGAAAATGTTTTACAGAGCTATGAAATACTACTAAAGTTTTTGTACGAACAGCACATTAAAAGCCTTTATATAAAAGAGATCCCTTCAATATACCACCATATTCCCGCCGAAGAAATCGCCTATTTGAATTTTATTATGAGTGCCCAATTGATAAGACGGGATACGCTTTCAGTAATTGATAATCAGAACAGGTTAAAATTCTCGGGCAGCAGGCTTGAGGGAATTAAGCGTGCAAAGAAATATCAGTTGAGGATTGAAGAAGACGGTGATTTTGAAATATTCTGGAATGAAATTCTAATACCTAATTTGCTTAAAAAACACAATGCAAATCCTGTTCATTCATTGGACGATATATTATATCTGAAAAATACGTTTCCTGAGAATATTAAACAATTCAATGCGTATCATGCTGGTCAGATTGTTGCCGGTGCCACCATTTTTGAAACGGAAAACGTTGCACATTGTCAGTATATTTCTGGAAATGACGATAAAAATAGGTTAGGAAGTTTAGATGGCTTACACGATTATTTGATCAATACCGTTTATGTTAAGAAGCGTTACTTTGATTTTGGCACATCAAATGAAAATGACGGAAAAAATATTAATAAGGGCCTGCAATTTTGGAAGGAAGGCTTTGGTGCTAGAACGCAGACGCAAGATTTTTTAAGAATAGATCCCCAGAACTATAACGCCCTGAATGCGATACTCAAATGATCAACTTTTTAGACCTTCATAAAATAAATGTACGTTTTGAAAATGATTTTCAAAACCAATTTAAACGTTTTTTTAATTCAGGACATTATATTTTAGGACCTGAAGTTGAACGTTTTGAAACGGGTTTTGCAACATATTGTGGCACTGATTTCTGTGTTGGTACGGCCAACGGATTGGATGCACTGACTTTGATTTTTAAAAGTTATATTCACTTAGGAAAGTTGCAGTTGAATGATGAGGTGATTGTTCCGGCAAATACGTATATCGCCTCAATCCTTTCTATTATCAATGCGGGTTTAAGGCCGGTTTTGGTAGAGCCTGATCTTGAAACCTATAATATTTCACCGGAAGAAATTATAAAACATATTAACCCAAACACCAAAGCCATTTTGGTGGTGCATCTCTATGGTCTTTTGGCCGATATGGACGCGATAAATGCCATTGCAAAGTCTAATAGATTGCTGGTCATCGAAGATGCGGCACAGGCACATGGAGCACTTAAAAGTTCCAATACAATCAAACTGAGCGCAGTGGAAGTGCCAAATTCCAAAATAAGGAAAGCTGGAAATTTAGGAGATGCCGCTGCTTTTAGCTTTTATCCCACTAAAAACTTAGGGGCTTTGGGAGATGCCGGAGCGGTGACCACCAATAATCCTGATTTAGCCGAAACCATTAAAATGATGCGCAATTATGGTAGTTCAAAGCGGTATGTCAATGAGGTTATTGGCGTTAACAGTCGGTTGGATGAACTCCAAGCAGCATTTTTGAATGTCAAATTAAAACAACTCGATCAGGACAACGAGATACGCCGAACCATTGCAAAAAGATATCTTCGGGAGATCAAAAACAAAAAATTAATATTGCCGTTTTATAGTGGTGGAAATGATCACGTGTTTCATTTATTTACGGTTCGCGTTAGTAATCGTATTGAATTTGAAGCTTATTTAAAATCTCATGGTATTGGATATTTGATCCATTACCCAATTCCACCGCACCAGCAAAAGGCTTTATCAATGTATAATAATAACAATTATGATATTACCGAATTGATTCATAAAACTATTATCAGTATTCCATTGAGTCCAGTAATGACAGCGGGAGATACTGCTACAATTATTAACGTTTTGAACGCGTATTAAATGGGGAAGTTCAATAATTATATCAACGAGCACGTGCTGTTTAAGGTGGCCAATCTCAATACTGCAACCATAATTACCAAGATTATTGCTGGCATTTTGACCTCTAAAGCCATAGCTGTTTTTATTGGGGTAGAAGGGATGGCGCTTATTGGAAACCTCAGAAATTTTTTAAATGCGATCCAATCCTTTTCAATTTTGGGAATTTATAATGGTTTGGTCAAATCTATTTCAGAAGTTAAAAATGAGGCCTTCAAATTAAGTCAAACCCTATCTACAGCCTATTATCTTGGTTTTTTCTCAACCATATTGATTGCTTTTTTGAGTTATTATAATGCAGAATCCATTAATAATTTCTTGTTTGCTGCCCATTATAATTATGCCTATATCATTAAGATCATGGCTCTGGCACTCCCGTTCTATGCCCTGAACATGTTCAGCTTTGCAATAATGAACGGTTTTTCAAAGTATAAGATTTTACTGATCATCAATATTATTGGTCAAATTTTAGGCCTTTCAATTACGCTGATTTTAATCTATCAATATAATATTGATGGAGCCATGATTGCAGCGGTCATTGCGCCTTCTCTTATTTTTCTGATTACGTTTATCGGATTTGTCAACCAACGAAGTTTAGTGGCTTCCTTAAAAATATCCAATGTCAATTTGGGCGTGTTGAAACGATTTGCGCCTTTTGCAACTATGGCCTTGGTAACTGCTATTGCCATTCCAATGGTGTCCATTATCATCCGTAATTATATAATTGATGAAGTTGGTATAAAGGAAGCAGGACATTGGGAGGCCATGCAACGCATTTCAGATTATTATCTGATGTTTATCAATTCGTTGTTGACTTTGTATATTCTACCAAGATTTAGCGAGATTGAGAGCAAAGCGGACTTTAGGAGAGAAGTTTTCAGTTTTTATAAATCTGCCATGCCGCTTTTTGGAATTGGTTTGATCGTCATTTATTTCCTGAGATCTTTATTGGTCCCGCTCATGTTTTCAGAGGCCTTTGAGCCAACAGAAGATTTGTTTTTATGGCAACTGCTGGGCGATTTTATAAAAGTGCTTTCCATAGTTATTGCCTATCAGTTTATCGCAAAGAAAATGTTTACGCATTTTATCATTATTGAAGTCTTTTTGGTGATCATCATGTATTTGTCAAGTGTTTATTTGATTGATATTTTTGGTGTTAAAGGTGCGGTTATGGGCCATTTTGTGAGCTATTTGATGCATTATGGCATTATTTTGTTGATATTTGGAAGTTCGCTATTTGGAGTGATAGCCAATACCGACGACGACTAACGCATACCAAAACATATATTGATATTGAAAAGAATATTCCAATATATCAACAGTAACCTGCTTCTCAAAATAGCTTCATTTAATTCTGTTGCTGTTTTAACTAAAGTGGTGGTTGGATTCCTTACGTCAAAGGCCATTGCTGTTTTTATTGGAGCGGAGGGATTGGCTTTAATTGGAAATTTAAGAAACTTTCTCACCACCGCCGAGTCGTTCTCCACATTGGGCTTTACAAGCGGCATCGTTAAATATGTTGCGGAGTATAAAGAGGATAAAGTCAAACTCAATGAAGCTGTTGGTACAGTCCTGACGACGCTCTTGATTACTGCACTCGTCATTTCCTTGCTCATCTATTTTAATGCCGAAACTATAGACGTTTGGATTTTTGGTTCTCAGGAATCGTATGTTTTTATAATAAAGCTTTTAGCCCTTATGCTCCCTTTTTATGGGATGAATTTAGTATTGCTGGCAATAATCAACGGACTTTCTAGATACAAAACTTTTGTTAAAATCAATATTTACAGCCAGATTTTTGGGCTCTTGGTGACCTTGCTTTTGATCTGGAAACATCAGTTGAATGGTGCATTGATAGCCGCTGTGGCGATTCCAGGTTTGTTATTTTTTGTCACTTTGTTTAGCTTTTTTGATATCAGACATTTTTTTAAGCCCGTCAAATTATCTGGAATCAAGCTGAAGGTTCTAAAGAATTTCAGCCATTATTCTGCAATGGCCTTGTTTTCTGCAGCGGTCATGCCATTGGTTTTTGTATTTATCAGAAATTATTTAATTGACCATGTCAGTATGAAAGATGCAGGGTTTTGGGAAGCAATACGACGGATTTCCAATTATTATCTGATGTTTGTGAACTCCTTACTAGCATTATATATTTTACCTCGGTTCTCGGAAATAACAAATGCCTTCGATTTCAGAAAAGAGATCGTTCATTTTTATAAAACCGTGCTTCCTATTTTCGGAACGGCTTTGCTTGTCATCTATTTTCTGAGATCATATATTGTTGCTATCCTATTTACCGACGAATTCCAACCGGTTGAAGATCTATTTATGTGGCAGTTATTGGGCGATTTTTTAAGGGTGATTGCCTCTGTTATTGCGTATCAATTGATCGCTAAAAAAATGGTCTCATATTATATTGGGATTGAGTTGTTATCTCTCCTTACTTTATATTTTGCCAGCATTTATTTTATTGATATTTATGGAGCGAAGGGAGCGGTTATTGCGCATTTTGTTAACTTCGCTCTTCATTTGATAGTTATTGCCACTGTTTTTAAAAAGCTCTTGTTTAGCAAACAAAATTTTGAGATATGAGCCAGAATCTAAAATCGAAATATGTTGAATTGGTGATGTATTTGAAAAAAATATATTATAGAATGGCTTCTTCTAATGGACAAATCAATGGAAAATATAAGGCGGTTCAACCTGTAGTTATTAAAGGAAAAGGGCAGGTAGTTTTTGGTCAGAATGTTCAATTTGGGGTTGTAAATTCACCTATGTACTATAACACCTATGCTTATATTGAGGCTCGTACGGAACAAGCTACAATTAGTTTTGGTCATAATGTGAGTATTAATAATCAATTTACAGTCGTTTCGGAATTGGGAGTTGCCATACATGATGACGTTCTTATCGGATTGAACTGTGCTATATACGATAGTAATTTTCATGACTTGGATCAAGCAAATCGGAAGAAAACGGATCTAAACCCCAAGAAGGTGATCATTGAGAGAAATGTGTTTATTGGTAATAACGTGACCATTTTAAAAGGCGTCACCATTGGTGAAAATAGTGTGATAGCTGCCGGAGCAATGGTATTTCATAGCTTTCCTGCCAATGTGGTCATTGGTGGTTCTCCTGCAAAAATAATAAGAGACCTCGCTTAGTATTTGTATTAGATGTCACGATGCTGTTTTGCATTATTTTTATAATCAGGTCTCCGTTCGCTAAACATTCTTGCATTTTTAGAAATCTCCATAATCTTTTCAGGATGTTCAATCAGCCAACCTAATTTTCGTGATTAATAATCCACATTAGGTAAGACGTATATAAAAAGGGTGCCTTCTTACAATTTAGTATGGCAGATTCAATAACGATGTGGTTGGAGATTGGAAAGGTTTATATTATTATTATTAGCTAAGACGTCCATGTTGAACTTCATTGGAATAGGTTATCATCCAACTCTTACATTAAATGATTGTGTCGTGTTTTATTGTTCGAAAAGTTATGGCTCCAAGTGATGTATAACTGATGGATAAAAATTATTTACCGAGTAATATCCCTTTTAAAAAGATTTTAGTTCGATAATAAATTCGATAGGGCATCATCAAGGTATTGTAAAGTATAATAGAGTTCTTGGAGTTCTTGGAGTTGTAAAACGTCATATTATCTAATCCAAATTCTTCTATATTTAGGTGAGAAACTTTTTTTAGAGCTTTTATTTTATCATTGGTGAGATTTCCCTTATGGATTAATTGTATCCACATAGGCTTAGAGTCATACTTAATTTTATGAAGTGATTTCCAATCATTATGATTTTTTGAAATCACCGTTTGAAAATCTTCAACTGACTCCACCAAGCTTATAAACGGGTTATAGTGTGACCTGTAAGCTCTCAAATCCGTCGCTTTATCATTAATACTGACCTGATAGCCTTCAATTAAATCGATAATGGTTTTATTTTTTTCCACTGACAAGGATTGGATCGTTTCAATAAAACCCTTATGGATGATGTCATCATTGTCCAATCGTGTGGTGATGATATACTTATCGTTTTTATTTAGCTGTGAGGTTATAAATTCAACCAATGCGCTTTGTAAAGATTTAAATCCGTCAATAAATAGTGGATATATATTATTGCCTTTCGTTGCTAGGTGCTCAATTTTTTCCTTATAGATAGAAGGGGTTTGAGTATCAAAAAGGATGCACCAATAAAACTTTTGATTTGTTTGTTTTTCTACAGAGGGGAAGCAGTAGGTTTCAAATAGTCTGAAGCGCTCATTGAGCCACTCTTCCGTAATGACCTGTTGACCACTTTTGGTGTGTTGCCACTGTTCGTTTTTAAGATTGAAACGTGTGATTAAAAAATGCTTCATTTTGATTTTTAATTAATGTTTCCAAACTTCAAGATACTTTTGGGCAATGGTAATATAATCATGTTCCTTTTCGATAAATGCGCGAGCATTACTTGATATATTCAATATGTTTTCAGGATTTAAAATCAGCCACTCCAATTTTGCTGAAATTTTATTTGCGTCCGGCAATGCATTGATTGCAACAGTATCAGCTTCAATATTGTAATAGTCTAACCATTCTTGTTCAGCACCAGTAAATACTACCTTGCCCTTTGCCATGGCCTCTAATGCATTATAACCTTGATCATAAGCATAAACCTGATCTAATAGAATATGACAGGCATCATAAACCTTTATATAATCATTATATGGAATATCTTCGGTTCTTATTACTTTGACTTTATCGGGGAATTTATTTTTAATGATCTCAAGGGCCTCGTCAAAGAACACATTTCCTTTTTTAATGTAGTTTTGAGAATTGACCCCATGAAAAATGATGATTTTATTAGTAATAGACAAAGGGATGAATTCTATTTTGTTGTAATTTATTGGATTTGGAATCAATCCCAAATATTTCGGATGGTTGAGTAATGGTAAGTGGTAGTCAATATCTGAAGCAAGAACGCCGTTTATATGTTTGAAAATAAAATCATGTAGTTTGATGGCAGGTCTCTGAAGTTTCAAAAGAATGAATTTATAATAGTCCTTTAAATTTTGATTTTCATGATATGGTGTTAAGATTGAATATTTGAACTTCTTATCATAGGCATATTTAACACTTAAATGATCTATTCCGCACGAAAGTAAGAATATTTTTTTATTGTTTTTAATGATCTTTTTAAGTAACCAAATTTCGAGCGTCGAATTTGTTTTAATGCTGTTTTCGTTAATCAACTGGACGGTGTCAAATTCTTTTAACTTAGGTAATAGCCTGTAAAACCTAATAGCAGACTCAATTTGTGGTAAATTTAAGCTTGTCAGTCGGTTGATCAGAATTGAGAATGATTTTAATTTAGACCGAGAAAAAAATGATGCGCCGTAATTGTAATCGACAGGAAACTGTTTGAATCCATCCTCTGTACCAACTAGTATAACGTTATGGCCTAGTTTTATCAATCCTTCTTTTAAGGAATTGTGCAAACGGCTGTATTCACCAATTAAAAGAATGTTCATTAATTGTATATTTGATTTTGTAAACTTAATCAAAATAAAGGTAGTTGTTAGCAATGGATTCTTTGGCAGAACCTAATTTAAAAATATGTTTGGTGTCTATTTCTTTAGCTAAAGGAGGAGCTGAGCGTTCGACTGCCATTTTAACCAAGATGCTCCATGACGCGGGTTTTGAGGTGCATGTGGTGTTGCTCAACGATGTTATCGACTATGAATTTAAAGGGAAACTTTTTAATTTAGGATTGGATAAAAAAGGTTCAGATAATCCATGGAAACGGCTTCGTCGGACTCAAAAATTAAGAAAATATCTAATAAAAGAAAATTTCGACTATATCATTGATACCCGAGCGAGACGTTCAGTAGTGATAGAATGGCTATATTTAAATTATGTCTATCTCAACCTGAAATTTATTTATCTCGTTCACAGTTGGAAACTTGAAAATTACCTAACCAAGTCCAATTGGATGGCAAAATCAATGATTAAAAAATCCCATAAAATGATTGGAGTATCTAAGGCCATTACCAAAAGAATCAATTCAGAATTTAAGACACAAAAAGCACTAACCATTTATAATTCAGTTGAGAGTTTCAAAAAGCAACAAAATGGAATTGAAATTCAAAAACCTTATATTCTTTTTTTGGGTCGAATAGATGAAAAAGTGAAGAATTTATCATTGTTGATTGCGGCGTATAATCAATCACAATTGTCCGATAATGGGGTTCGACTTTATATAGTAGGAGATGGGGATGACAAGGATTTAGTGCAGCAAAAAATCAATTCATATACCCTGCAAGATCAGATTAAAATACTTCCTTTTACGGCAAACATTTATTACATGTTAAAAGACAGCTTATTTTTGGTATTGACCAGTCGATATGAAGGATTTCCGATGGTTTTGATAGAAGCGCTTTCTGTGGGAACGCCGACCATTTCAGTAAACTGTAAAAGTGGACCATCAGAAATCATTGATCACGAAAAAAACGGACTATTAGTAGAAAATCATAACCCTAAAGCTCTAGCGCAAGCTTTTGACCGGTTTTTGTTGGATCCGAATATATACAACACCTGTAAGTCAAACAGCAAACAAAGCGTAGCCCATCTGAATCAAAAAATCATTGGAGCGCAATGGTCAAATATCTTAAAGTCATGAAAAGAGTAGAACTGATAACCATCCCCAAAATTGAAGATACAAGAGGAAATCTCGCCGTTATAGAAAAAGAGTGTATTCCGTTCGACATAAAACGAGTGTATTATTTATACGATGTGCCAACTGGGGCCTATCGGGGAGCGCACGCCCATAAAGAGCAGACCGAATTTTTGATTGCCCTGAGCGGCAGTTTTGAAGTGGTTTTGGACGATGGTTTTGAAAATCGACGAATCATGTTGAACCAACCCAATAAAGGCCTGCTCGTTCCTACGATGATGTGGCGTGAACTCGATAATTTTTCCTCTGGAGCCGTCTGTTTGGTATTGGCGTCTGATAAGTTTGATGAAGATGATTATATCAGGGATTATGATGATTTTAAATCATTTAAAAGCACTTAAGTGAATCCCAAAATGCTGCATTCGTTTTTTGAAAAAATGTAAACACCGAATCACACTGGTGGGTTGTTTTAATAAAAACTGCTGCTTTTTATTCAAATTGTTATAATCGATTTCTTTTTCGAATCTTTTGAAACTGCTGCGATCATTTTCTAATTTTGATAATATGGCCATCGAAAATCGATTCAAGTCTATAAATTTTTTCAAGCCCGGATTGGTTGCTTCAAACTTTAGATAATTGTCATATTTCGGCTTATCCGATCGCTTAGTTCTGTTGGAGAGGCTCTTTTTTTCGTAGCGATAGGTGACAAGCGCATCATTAATAAAAACAACCTTGTATTGAAGACCAATACGAATCCACAAGTCGGTGTCTTGACCGCTTTTTAGAGAAGTATCGTAAGTTCCAATTTTATCGAAAACATTCTGGTGGACAACAGTACTTGAGCTGGTCAGCACGGTATTGATATAACTTGACTTAAAATAATCAACAATATAAATTTCTTTGTCCTTAATATTATTAATGGAGTACATGGAGCGAACAAGGCCATTTGAAGTTTCTATAGTTACTGCGGTCGCAAAAACAGCTTGCTCCGGATGAAATGTAATAAGCTGATTTATAGTTTCAAGATAGTTTTCTTGCCAAATGTCGTCAGCATCCAAAAGTGCAAGGTATTGGCCACTTGCCTTAGAGATGGCCGCATTTCTTCCTGCGGAGGCGCCTTTATTGTCTTGTTTAAAATACTTTATTCTATGGTCCAAAATTGAATTGACCATAGTTTCACTGGCATCTGTTGAGCCGTCATTGACCACTATAATTTCAAAGTCCTGAAATGTCTGAGACAGTACACTTTCAATAGTGGTTTTGATAAAACCTTCTTTGTTATATAGCGATATCAAAACGGAAAAGAAAGGCGTCATTATTTTCTATTTAGGTTAGACTTATAGCACATATAAGAGAGACGATAGAGCTGTAGTAAGGGTATTGAGGGTTTTTTGTCCAGTAGATTCTTGCGCATTTGTGCATCAAATGCTTTGTAAATATAAGAAAACACGTGGTGTAACCTGTATTTTTTTAAGGTTATAAAAAATGAGAGCAAACCGTTTTCATGATCCTTCATTTTATCATCTTGATAGAGTTTTAACAAGGTGTCTACAGCTTCCTCTGTCTTATGTAAAAAAACAGCACTTGGCTCAATTCCTAAATGCTGAACGGGATTGTTGATATGGAAAACGTCTATTCTATTTTGTTTTAAAAGTGCTCCGAAATAATTGTCATAACCATAGCCATGAGTTGTGATTTTAGAATTAATGCTATTAAATACACTCTTTTTGATCAAGAAATTAGCAGATATAACAATTTTATAAGGCTTTGTATTTCTGATTTTGGCATCGACTTCTTCTTGCTTTCTGCCATATTCCCAACGCAACACACGATCGGCTTCCGGAGCAGTCTTAGAGTAGGAGAATCCTCCGTAAATAGCATCATGATCTTTAACAATCAAGTTGATGTAATTCTGAATAAAGTTAGGAGATTCAGGCATAACATCAGCATCTAAAAAGAGCAGCCATTCGTAGTTGGCTTTGTCGCTTAGACGTTGGCGGGTTTGGACTCTTCCGTAGTTTTTACTTGATTTATGCAGATGGGTATGCGATAAACTATCAATCACTGAATTTTCAATGATGATTTGGCTTTCTGAAAAATCATCCATAACAATAATTTCGAAGGTTTTCCCTGAAGACATAAGTTGTTGATGGAGTTCTTTTACAAGAGCTACAATATGGTGATTATATACAGGAATTAAAACCGAAATCATTTCTAAGATTAAAATTTAAAAATACATTTTTTTATGGTCAAAATAATGGCTTTGATTACATTGGTTTAAATTTGTGACAAGGAAATCGACGTCTAAGTTCCAATTATCCAATTTTATACGTGCTCACTAGCCTCTTATATGCGAAAGATGATTGAATGACGAAAATTAATTGAAATGAACTGTTAATTGTCCATTCCTCTGATATGGTATAGTAATTGTATTTTCTGTTTTATGAAAAATATATTCCTCTTACTTTTCGGACTTCTATCTATTTCATTGGTCAATGCCCAAAGGGAATTTCACGTATTTCCAACTGGAAAATCTTCCGGAAACGGAAGTCTTTTAAATCCGTGGGATTTACAAACGGCCTTGACTCAAAAAACAAATACTGTCAACGGTGGCGACACGATTTGGTTGCATGAAGGGATCTACGAAGGACAATTTATAAGTACTTTAGAAAGTACAATTCCGCAATCGTTTATAACTGTAGCTGCTTTTAAAACAGATAAGGTGGTTTTGAATGGGAACATTCCAAATAATAAAGGTTATGTGTTGGAGGTGAGGGGAAAACAAGTCATCTTTAAGAATTTTGATGTGACTTGCCTCGGTGACTTTTCAAGAGATAGCACGGATGAGAATTTTAATGGAATTACCGGCATCAACCATATTTCTGGTGAAGACTGCCAATTTATCAATCTCAAAATCTACAATATACCTGGGTCTGGTATGGGATCGTGGAAAATGACGGGAGGAACAAAGATAGAAGGGTGCATGATTTATAACAATGGTTATATGTCTAAATCGAGGGGCAGTGGAGTAGGTTTGTATGTTCAAAATCAAAGTGAAAAGATTAGAGAGATCACCAATAATATTATTTTTAACAACTACTACAAGGGGGTCGAAATCTGGTCGGCAACCTCAGGCTCCAAATTTGAGTTCGTAAAAAACGTGCAAATGACAGATAATGTCGTTTTTAACAATGGCTCGCCGTCTAAGACGTTTAAAGGGAATGTGATTATTGCTTCAGATGATAATGATGGAATAAATGTGGCAAAAAACATTACTTTAAGAAATAATGTGCTCTATCATAATATTGATTTTGCAGATAAAAATAATTTTGGAGATGGCACGTCTCTACATTTGGGATGGAATAAAAATGCGCCAGTAAATAATGTTGTTATTGAAAATAATCTGATTGTTGGTAAAAATAACGGGTTAAATATTTTGTACGCTCAGTCTTTGACTTTTAAAAATAATATTGTTTACACTGGAAATGTGCATTTATATTCTAATATTTTGGAAAACCATAAAAACTGGGACTTTGATTACAACACATACTACACCCGGCGCTCGGATGGCTTTAGAGTCCTCAAGCATAAAGATTACAGAATGGCCGATTGGCAAAAGAACTTTCAGTTGGATGCTAACAGTACGTGGAGCTTTATTAAAAATGCCGAGGTCAAACCATATAAAAATATTGTAGCCTATGCCAATCGTGCCAATACCTATAAAGTTGTTTTGATGGATAAGACGGCAACCGAGATAGCTATTGATTTTGCGAAATATTCACTTAAAAAGCGGATGGCCTATAAAATTTATGATGCGGAAAACCCAAGTAAAATTATTCGTTCAGGGATAATAGGTGCATCTGGGCAAATTAATTTCCCCCTCGGATTGAAAGAACTGGAATACCCGTTGCATAATACTCTCGCTCAAAAATCGGCTACAAATTTTGGCGTGTTCATCGTTGAGTTCCAAGGTATAAAAGATGTTGACGCTAAGCCACCATTGTTTAAACGGTTATTTGAGTGGTTTGGGATTTAACCTTTACGCTGCACAACCTCAAAGACCTTATTTTCATCACACTTCAGAGTTTTGCTTGGATATCGCAATAGAAGTGCATAATCATGAGTGGCCATTAAGATGGTATTGCCATTTTTATTGATTTCTCGTAAGACTTCCATGACTTCAATACTGGTCTGCGGATCTAAATTCCCGGTGGGCTCATCGGCTAAAATAAGTTCAGGATCATTCAATAAGGCTCTTGCAATAGCAATACGTTGTTGTTCCCCACCCGAAAGCTCATGGGGAAACTTAAACCCTTTGGTTTTCATGGCCACTTTATCAAGAACTTTTTCAACCCGTTCCTTAATCTTCGTTTTATCTTTCCAACCAGTTGCTTTTAATACAAATTCTAAATTGCCATTCACCGTTCTGTCCGGTAACAATTTAAAATCTTGAAAAACAATGCCCAATTTACGTCTTAAAAACGGAATATCTTTTTCCTTAAGAGTTCGTAAATTGAAGTCTACCACATGACCTTCACCAGTGTTTAATTCCAAATCGCCATAAAGTGTTTTCATAAAACTACTTTTCCCGCTTCCCGTTTTTCCTATAAGATAGACAAAATCGCCTTTTTTCATTTCAACGTTGACTTCAGATAACACCATGCTGTCACCTTGATATATGGAGACATCCTTTAATTCTAAAATAGTTTCAGCCATTATTTTTATACGGTTTTAAAGAGTTGTAAATGTATTGTTAAAATAGTCAAATATCAAATATTTTAAAATGTGAAGGTGGTTAGTAATAGTTGCATTTTTAGCAATTGTTCCTAAATCATTCAGACCTTGCAAGAATAGAAAAGCAAAACTAAAAATAAAAAAAAAGCTGCAATAAGTTTGCAGCTTTTTTAAAATAAAGGCCTTTAAAGACACTTTAGTTTTCATTCTTTTTTTAGAACTTCAAGTGCACTACTTGATTCCTAAAAAATCGTGCTTAATTATTCCACGATAAGTTTACCTTGCATCAAAGCGTAGTGCCCTGGGAATGTACACATATACGTGTAGGTTCCTGGAGCAGGAGCGTCAAATTCAATAGTAGTAGTTTCTCCACCACCAATCATTTTTGTATGGACAATAAACTTGTCGGTCATATCAGCAGGGATATAATCGTTGTCCTTGGCCAAAGCAGCAGCATTTCCAACAGTAGCCACATCAGCATCTTGGGTTAGTAAAGCCCAGTTATGACCCATAACTTGTATATCCATTTTACCTACGTGCTTTAAAGTAAGTTTTACTTTTTGACCTGCTTTAACTTTAAGTTCTTTTTTGTTAAATTGCATTTGGTCATTACCCTCTATGGTCAAAACGGCCACATTTGGATCTTCAGCAGGTGCTTTTTTCTCAACTTTTGTATCAGTTGTCGTTGTAGCTGCAGGTGTTTCTTTTTTCTTGTCGCCACAGCTAAATGCTAAGGCTACTAAAAATACTAAGATTAACTTTTTCATTGTTATTTAGAATTTAAATTTATTTATTGCAAAATTAACTGCTATTTATAGGATAGCAAAATCATTCGTATCATTTTTTTTCAAAAACACCCTAAATCATATAGTGTTTAAAGGATTCCAGTTGATGGTCAGATGCTCTGTATGCGATATGATTTTAATTGTTTGGCTGTTAATTGATTAATGGATGCCGTCCGTAAGTTTAGATCAAATTCGGAAGAAGTCTTGAGCTTGGTCACAAATTTATATCAAAACTAGGACACTCTACTTTTCCTGAACATGGTAATCAAAAACACGAAAAGTGCAATGAATATTGCAATCCTCGCAATATAATCGCCAGCCCAAACGTAAAAAGTTGTTTCTTCGTTGGTGGTGACGGTACCTGACAAGGCTCCTTGGGTATTATAGGCTAATGACGAAGTAATGTCCCCCTTAGCATTGATCAATGCAGAAATACCTGTATTGGCACTTCTTACAATATCCCTTCGGGTTTCTATGGCGCGAAGTCTTGCGTAACTTAAATGTTGCTTATGACCCTGTGTTTCGCCCCACCAGGCATCGTTGGTGATAATGGCTAAAACCGAGGCTCCATTTCTAATGTACCCAGTTACAAATTCCCCGTAAACTGATTCATAACAGATAATTGGAGCAACCTTTAGTTGTGGATTGGATGTTGTAAACGCAGTGCGCTCTTCTTGGGTTGTTTTCATGGCCAAAGTCCCACCCAAATCAATCATAAAATCACCAATTAAGGGTTTTATAATGGTTTGATAAGGCAGCGTTTCTACACCAACCACCAATTTCGATTTGTGATAAAGCTGTACATCGTCACCCCCATTGAGCATCATGGCCGAATTATAATCGTCATACCAAAATCCGTTTTTGTGGTAATTGGATTGTTTTTTGACCAGTGATTTATCCGTGATAAAATTGATAAATGAAATCCCTGTTAAAATATTTATATTGGGGTGTTGGGAAAGATAGACATCCAGTTTTCTTTTAAAATAAGCATTTTCCAACTGCGTGATTTTAACATTGTCAGCAAATACCGTTTCCGGAGCAACCACAAGATCTGTTTCTGCATTGATTTCAGTATCGGTCAATTTCAGCAACATATCGGCAATTTCCTCGTTGGACACATTGTATTTTTCGGAATACGGATCAATATTGGGTTGTAGCGCAATAACATTCATCTGTTCACCTTCAATCTTATAGGTGTGATAGATGGTTAAGGAGATTATAATAGGTAATATGATAAGCGCTAAAATAATAAGACCGTCTGATTTAACGCTTTTAATGGATTTTTGAAGGTGATATTTTACAGCCAATTTATAAATCAAGATATTCACAAGCCAAACCCATAGCGTACCACCAAAAGTCCCAGTGTATTCATACCATTGGATCCAAGTGAAATATTCTGAAAACCCATTTCCTAAATTCAGCCATGGCCAGGAAAAATCCCATCCTAAATGCAGCTTTTCAAAAGCCATCCATAAACACATTAAAAATAAAAGACTGATGTTGACCGTGGCACGTTTGGCAATGCTATGATAAATGACCATAAGGATTGCCATAAGCATAGAATTTACTAAAACAGCAAAACTGGCGCCAAATTCATCGGCATATTGAAGCCAATTGGTGGTGATGAAATTCCAGATGACAAAACTGAGGTAACTAAACCCAAAAACGGATAATTTTTTCCATTTGAAAGTCGAAAGTCGAACATGACGCTCCACCAGTAATATTGGCACAAAGCCTATAAAAAGTAGCACTGGAAAACCGTAGGTGGGCCAAGCAAAGGCTAAAAGTAACCCTGAGAGTATGGCTAAAAGGAAATTTTTCATTGGGGAAATTTACGAACAAATTTAATAAATAAGTAGTTTGTGCTTATAACAAAGACGAAAGAATATAGGGTAGGAAAATAGGAAATAGAATTGAGAGAATGGAATAAAGAATAATGAGTCAAGAATCAGGAGTCAAGACGCCAAGATCAAGAGACATTTTCAGGATTCAGTATTCAGTATTCAGAGTTCACGATTCAGAGTTCAAGATTCAGTATTCAGAGTTCATTATTCATTATTCAGTATTCAATAAGAAGGTGTAAATGACCCAAACCTGAAAGAGAAAGCCGAAACAAGCCTGTCCGTCCGTAGTTTTTACGAAGGCGGGAAATCGAAATCGAAATCGAAATTGAAGTTGAAATCGAAGCTAACTAATGATTAACGATTAACGACCTGCCCGAACGTTACTTTTTAGGTATGAGTGGGTTGTTGAAATATGATCGTGAGAAGTTATTAGGGACGGATGAACCAAGTTGGATGAATGATTTGTAATAATCAATGGAATTATGGAACAAGCAACTTCAATAACGTCTATATGTAATGTATTTGCGAAGGCTGGTAGTTATTGCCGAAAACTTGAAACAAGCCTTCCCGTTCACAGTGAGGCGGAGGTGGGGAACAAGAAACAAAAATTAAGAACTAAGAACCAAGATGTCAAGATCAAGAGACATTTCAGGATTCAGTATTCAGTGTTCAGTACTCAGTATCCAATAAGAAGGTGTAAATGACCCAAACCTGAAAGATAAAGCCGAAACAAGCTTGCCCTTTCGCAATGCAGTGAAGACTGGAAACCTCATTTACCTGAAAATACTGAAATCCAATTTTAAGGAAAACACGTTCGAATACAGAGCAGCGCTTTGATCGCCAATATCTGTAAAGGCATAATCTATCTGTATGCCTCGATATTTAAATCCGACGCCAAAATTAGGTTGAAAGGTGAGGTTTTCAGAATTGTCAAGTTGGAGTTCATTTTGGAAATTACCAACGCCAGCTCTTAAGAATACTACATCAGTATAGCCAAATTCAAAACCCAAGGATGGTGTAACACTTGCAAAAGAAGTAGAGATAACATCATTGTTTTGCTCAAATCGGACATTGAGATCCAACGCAGTTACCAAGGAATAGTCATAATGGAAAATAAACTTTTTTGACAGCCCCAATTGTAATTTTGGGATGGTTAATTCAGTGGATTCTGGGACGTCTTGATTTTGACCTTCTACAGCATCTTGAATGTCCGCCAGTTTGTCCTTGTCAAAAGTCCACGCGTTAAACGTGGTCGTAATATCCCGAGCCATCAATCCGAATTTCCAATTGTTCTGTGATTGGAATTGAATGCCTAAATCCAATCCAAACCCCCAGGAAGAAGCAAAATCGCCAATAATCCTGCGGATGACTTTTGCATTGACCCCATAGCTAAACCCATCTAAAGGGATTTTACGAGCGTATGAAAACGTCAATCCATAATCAGCCGCTGAAAACAAGCTGACGCGATCATAATTAATATTTCCCTGTGCATCAATTAACTGTGTCGTGTCTAAAATGTCATCCACACCAAAGCGGATCAATGATATTCCAACCGCACTTCTATCATCAAGAGGCATTGCAAAAGCGGCATAATTATAATTGGCTATGTTGGCAAAATAACTGGAGTGCATTAAAGCAATTTGATTGTCTTCAAGCTCAACCAATCCCGCGGGATTCCAATAGCCTGAATTCACATCTGAAGATTGCGATACCACGGCATTGCTCATTCCTAAAGCAGCAGCGTCAACCCCAATATTCATGAACTCATTGGAGTATTTACGGGTACTTTGACCGTAGGCAAGCAGAGTCGACAGGAAGAGCGCAACAACTAAATTCGTTTTCAATCGCAAAATTTTTACAAAGATGCACAAAAAGTTGAATTAATTCGGTTTTTTGGTGGGATCTCAAGTTTAGAACTTCGACAATTAAGTACGAATTTGCATAGTAACTTCTTTTATTTAAACTAAATATTTTTGTAGATATTGTGTTTCTCAACGATTTGGCGCATTGAATTTTTATGACATCCTAACAATCAATGTTGATACCCGAGGGTCATGTCTCCGATGATGCCCAAATTTTCAGCATTTAAGTTTTCAATATTCGCTTATGAGCATATTCTTATAAAAATAGTTTGTTATTTTTACACAAACTTATCTCATGGCCATAAAAAGACACCTACCAAATATCATAACGCTACTCAATTTGTTTTCAGGTAGCATTGCGGTTGTATTAGCTGTGCAAAACCATTTTGTGGCTGCAGCTTTATTTATGTTTCTTGGAATATTTTTTGATTTCTTTGATGGCCTAGTGGCAAGGAAACTAGATGTTCAGAGCGAATTGGGGCTACAATTGGACTCTTTAGCGGATATGGTCACCAGTGGTTTGGTACCAGGTATTGTAATGTTTAAGTTACTGAATTGGGCCATTGGTCATCCGGTGATAGAAAATGATGAGACACTTTGGGACGCCTCAAATATATTTGAAGGTCTGCACCATTATTCACCTTGGGCTTTTATTGGGTTTTTCATCACCTTGGCTTCTGCCTATCGGTTGGCAACATTTAATCTTGACATTGAGCAGCAGGCCGCTTTTAAGGGGTTGCCAACGCCTGCAAATGCGCTTATGATTATTTCATTACCGCTTATCATGGAGTTTCAAAATAATGACACCATAAATACCATCATCTTGAATCCGTGGTTCTTAATTGGTGTTACAATTTTAAGTTGTTATTTGCTGAACTCTGGAATAAATCTGTTTGCCTTGAAGTTTAAGGATTGGAGTTTTAAATCCAATGGCGTCCGGTATATTTTCATCATAATGAGCATCATATTTATCGTTCTTTTTAAGTTCCTGGCCATACCGCTGATCATTATATTTTATGTTTTACTGTCATTGTTTTCAAAATCGCTAACTACATAAAAACCGTCTTTTTTACACTAATCAATAGTAAATCGCTATAACTAAAATTTTCAATACAAATGGGATCTGGTTTTTTTGCACTTTTAGATGATATTGGCGTTTTAATGGATGATGTGGCTTCTATGGCTAAAATTTCCACCAGAAAAACAGCTGGTATTCTTGGTGATGATTTGGCAGTAAATGCTGAAAAGGCATCCGGATTTGTCGCTTCACGAGAAATTCCTGTATTATGGGCCATTACCAAAGGCTCATTTATAAACAAACTTATTATTCTACCGGTAGCTTTTTTATTAAGTGCATTTTTCCCTGTTGCAGTCACAGTCATATTGGTATTAGGCGGAATTTATTTAGCATACGAAGGTGCGGAGAAGGTGTATGAATATTTGGTGCCGCACCATAAACCTTCAACTGTTGAAGAGAAAGGAGGTATGAGTTCCCAGGAGATTGTGGAACTTGAGAAATCTAAGATCAAATCGGCCATTATAACCGACTTTATTTTATCCGTAGAAATTGTCATCATTGCCTTGGGTACTGTTATGGGGCTTCCGCTTTTAAATCAGATTTTGGTGGTCTCCATTGTAGCACTTATTGCAACAGTTGGGGTATATGGCATTGTGGCACTTATTGTCAGAATGGACGATTTTGGTTACAGCCTGATAAATTTCAACGACAAAGATAAAAGCATCTCCGACTTCTTTGGTCATTTCCTTGTCAATGCCTTGCCGTGGGTAATACGGAGTTTGGGTGTTATTGGTACGATTGCCTTATTGCTTGTGGCCGGTGGGATTTTTGTACATAATTTAGATTTCTTCCATCACTTTTTAGAAAATTGGCCATCGCTTCTTCGAGAATTTATTGTGGGTGTCATTTTTGGATTCGTAGCCTTGTTGGTTTTTAATGGGATAAAGATGCTGATAGGTTTATTGAAGAAGTGATGGTTACACGGATTGTTAGTGGAAAATATCATGAATGTCCTAAGCAAAACCAGTTTTTAATACCTACCAAAATTCAAGTGGCAAAATCCAATAAAGAGAACTTCAAGTGTTAAAAAAGAATCTTTTTCTTACGCAATTCGAAGTTCTGGCCTAAATATACTTTTCGTACCATTTCATCGGCAGCTAATTCTTCAGGCACCCCAGCTTTAAGAATATTACCTTCAAACATCAAATAGGTTCGGTCTGTAATGGCGAGTGTTTCTTGTACGTTATGATCGGTGATTAAAATACCAATATTCTTTTTGGTCAATTGGGCCACAATCCGCTGAATGTCTTCTACCGCCACTGGATCCACACCGGCAAAGGGTTCGTCCAATAAAATAAAGTTAGGGTTGGTAGCTAAGGCACGCGCAATTTCGGTTCGGCGCCGTTCACCACCGGATAGCAAATCGCCTCTACTTTTCCGGATGTGTCCCAATCCAAATTCGTCAATCAGCGACTCCATTTTCTCAAGTTGCTCCTTTTTGGAGAGTTTTGTCATTTGCAATACGCTTAAAATATTGTCTTCAATGCTCAACTTTCTAAAAACGGAAGCTTCTTGTGCCAAGTAACCAATCCCGTGTTGGGCTCGTTTGTACATAGGAAATTTTGTGATTTCCATATTGTCCAAAAAGATTTTGCCTCCATTGGGCTTGATTAAACCAACAATCATATAAAAAGAGGTCGTTTTACCAGCACCATTCGGGCCGAGCAAACCTACAATCTCTCCCTGGTTGACTTCCAAAGAAACATTTTTGACCACTTGTCGCCCACCGTAGGACTTCATTAAATTTGTTGCGCTTAACTTCATAATTTTAATTGTAAGTCTAAAAATAGTAAAATCTTAGAGGACACCTAATTATACAATTTATTTTTATAAAAATTTTAACCTTGAGCTTCTAAAGCTTCCCAAAACTCATAGGCCTTACGGAGATGCGGAATCACAATGGTGCCACCAACTAAGGTAGCAATGCCAAGCGCTTCGCTGATTTCTGCTTTGGAAAGACCTTGTTTGTAGCTGGTTTCTAAGTGATACTTAATACAATCATCACAACGCAACACGGCAGAGGCCACCAACCCTAAAAGTTCTTTGGTTTTGACGTCCAATGCGCCTTCTGTATAGGCGTTGGTATCGAGATTGAAAATTCGCTTGATGATTTTATTATTGCCGTCGCCCAAGATTTTATCATTCATTTTGGTGCGATAGTCATTAAACTCTTTTACAATATCAGACATGTTTCTTGTTTTTTCGTTTTTCTTGTCGCTTTTGGTTTCTTACCACAATGGCAGAAATATAGATGCTTACTTGGTACAAAATTAAAATAGGAATGGCAACGATCACCTGACTAGCCACATCAGGAGGTGTGATAACCGCTGAAATGATAAGTACGCCAACCAAAGCATATTTTCTGTACTTTTTAAGTATCTGTGGCGTGACGAGGCCAACCTTGGTAAGGAAATAGATGATGATGGGCAATTCAAATACAAAACCTGCCGCAATAGAGGAGGAGCGTACTAAGCTAATATAAGAACTGATATCAAATTGGTTTGTAATTTCACTGCTCACGGAATAGGTGCCCAAAAAGTTGATAGAGAGTGGTGTAATGACGTAATAACCAAACAAGACACCCAGAAAAAACAATAAAGAGGATACGACAATGAAGCCACGGGAGTTTTTACGTTCATTCTCCAAAAGTCCCGGACTTATAAAACTCCAAAGTTGATAAATGATATACGGAAAAGCAATGATGAATCCAGCAAAAATTGAGGTCCATATATCGGCAGAAAATTGACCGCCCATGGTTCTACTTTGGATGGTGAATGGAAATGCATCCGCACAAAACGTAGAGTCAATATTTAAAAACGTTGATAGCTTACATAGATATTTGTATGTTGGGAAATCCATGCTTTTCGGACCAAATATAATGACATCAAAAATCCATCGTGAAAAAATGAATGCCACTGAGCCTGCAATAACAATGCTTAAGGTAATCCGGATGAGGTGCCAGCGTAAGTCTTCGAGATGGTCTAAAAAGGACATCTCATTGGAAGTTGATTTTGCCATTAGATAATTCCTTCTTTTATGAGATCATGCAGATGCACTACACCAGCATACTTGCCTTTATTTTCTACCAGAAGCTGGGTGATTTCATTGTTTTCCATAAGTTCCAAGGCTTCTACCGCCATGGCATTTTCATCAATTCGTTTTGGGTTGACGCTCATGATGTCTTTTGCGGTTAAATGAATGAAGGCGTCACTTTTAGTGAGCATTCGTCTTAAATCGCCATCTGTAATGATGCCAATAATCTTTTCATCTTCAACAACCGCAGTCACCCCCAGCATCTTCTCGGATATTTCAACAATGACCTGTTTTACATTGGTGTCTAAACCTACTTGAGGTTTTTCATTCACTGATGATAGGTCGCTCACTCGTAAATACAAGCGTTTGCCCAAGGCACCGCCAGGATGGTATTTGGCAAAATCCTTACTAGAAAATCCTCTTAATTCCACTAAGCAAATTGCAATAGCATCACCTATTACCAATTGTGCAGTGGTACTGGTTGTGGGTGCTAGATTATTTGGACAGGCTTCCTGCTCAACGTGTGTGTTTAAAACATAGTCTGCTTGCTGGCCTAAATAAGATGTGATGTTCCCGGTTATGGCAATCATTTTATTGTTGGCACTTTTCAATAAGGGGATTAAAACCTTGATTTCTGGTGTATTCCCACTTTTAGATATGCAAATAACCACATCATCCTCCAAGACAAGTCCTAAATCGCCATGGATGGCATCTGCCGCATGCATAAAAACAGCGGGTGTACCGGTGGAGTTTAACGTGGCCACAATTTTATTGGCAATAATGGCACTTTTTCCTATACCTGTAATAATGACCCTTCCTTTCGAGTTGTAAATAAGCTCTACGGCATCGGCGAAGTCGTCAGTCAATAAATTGGCCAGGTTGGAGATAGCAGAACTCTCTAAGTCAATGGTTTTTCGTGCAACGCTTAGGATCGAATTTTTAATATTCAAAATTTATTGATTTTTGGGTTTGATGCATCTAAAGAATTTTAGTATCTTTAATCCAATGCAAATGTATATAAAATACTAATAGGGATTAATGAGTAAAGAAGAAATTGACTTACATGCAGAACTAAAAAAATACTTTGGATTTTCTAAATTCAAAGGTCTTCAGGAAAGCGTTATTAGGAGTTTAGTTAGAGGGGATGATACATTTGTTATCATGCCAACAGGAGGCGGTAAATCGTTGTGCTATCAATTACCGGCATTGATAAAAGAAGGCACCGCAATTATTGTATCGCCTTTAATTGCACTGATGAAAAATCAGGTGGACGCTATTAGAGCTGTATCTCAGCACGAGGGTGTTGCCCATGTGCTGAATTCATCTTTGAATAAAACTGAAATAAAACAGGTTAAAGAGGACATTAAAAGCGGGATCACAAAATTGCTTTATGTAGCTCCAGAGTCATTGACCAAAGAAGAGAATGTTGAGTTTTTGAGGTCGGTACCTATTTCCTTCATGGCTGTTGATGAAGCCCATTGTATAAGTGAATGGGGCCATGACTTTAGACCTGAATATAGAAACCTCAGACATATTATAAAACGTATTGGTGACAACATTCCTATTATTGGATTGACTGCCACGGCCACGCCTAAAGTCCAAGAAGATATTCTCAAAAGTTTGGATATTACAGGTGCGAATACTTTTAAAGCTTCTTTCAACCGTCCTAATCTTTATTACGAGGTCCGACCAAAAACAAAAAATGTAGATTCTGATATTATCAGATTTATCAAGCAAAACGAAGGGAAATCTGGAATTGTTTATTGTTTGAGTCGTAAACGTGTTGAAGAATTAGCTCAGGTTTTACAAGTTAATGGCATTAAGGCCGTGCCTTATCACGCCGGACTGGATGCCAAGACCAGAGTGAAACATCAAGATATGTTTTTGATGGAAGATGTTGATGTGGTAGTTGCTACAATCGCCTTCGGGATGGGTATCGATAAACCTGACGTACGTTTTGTAATTCATCATGATATTCCTAAAAGTATTGAAAGTTATTATCAGGAAACAGGTCGTGCAGGACGCGATGGTGGCGAAGGTCATTGTTTGGCATTTTATGCCTATAAGGATATTGAGAAATTGGAGAAGTTTATGGCAGGCAAGCCAGTGGCAGAGCAAGAAATTGGACATGCCTTGCTTCAAGAGGTAGTGGCATTTGCAGAAAGCTCTTTGTCACGACGAAAATTTATACTTCATTATTTTGGCGAAGAGTTTGACAACGAAACCGGCGAAGGTGGTGATATGGATGATAATGTACGCTATCCTAAAAAACAATTTGAGGCAAAGGATGATGTTGTAATTTTACTGGAAACCGTCAAACAGACCAATGATAAATATAAATCGAAAGATTTGGTACATGTCATTACCGGAAAATCAAACGCATTGATTGCATCTCATAAAACTGACACCATGCCCTTTTTTGGTGTTGGAAAAGATAAGGATAAGCGGTATTGGATGGCATTGATCCGTCAGGTACTGGTGGCGGGGTTATTGAAAAAAGATATCGAAACTTATGGTGTCCTACGATTAATGGACAGTGGTAAGGCGTTTCTAAAATCGCCCACCTCATTTATGATGTCAGAAGACCATGTGTTTGATGAAACTACGGAAGATGGGATCATTACCGCCTCAAAAGGTGAAGCTGCCGTGGCTGATGTACAACTTATGGCCATGCTTAAAGATTTAAGAAAGCGAAATGCCAAAAAACTAGGAGTGCCTCCATTTGTCATTTTTCAGGATCCTTCTTTAGAAGATATGGCTCTAAAATATCCTATTACCTTAGAAGAATTGAGTAATGTGCATGGCGTAGGCGATGGAAAAGCAAAAAAATATGGTAAGGATTTTATTGCCCTTATAGAAACGTATGTTGAGGAAAATGATATTATTAGACCAGACGACTTAGTGGTCAAGAGTACGGGTAGCAATTCGGCTTTAAAACTTTATATCATACAGAATGTGGACCGTAAATTACCTTTGGATGATATTGCTTCAGCCAAAGGAATGAGTATGAAGGATTTCATAAAGGAATTGGAGGCTATTGTTTATTCGGGGACGAAATTGAATATTAATTACTGGATCGACGATATTTTAGATGAAGATCAACAAGAAGAGATCCATGATTATTTTATGGAATCAACAACCGATAAAATTGATGTGGCCATAGATGAATTTGACGGCGATTACGACGATGAAGAATTACGTTTATACCGAATTAAATTTATTAGTGAAGTGGCGAATTGATATGGCAGTTGGCTGTCATCAGTCAACACTCGACAGTTTTTAAAGAGTAGTTGGTGGTTATCAGTTTTTCAATATAAAAGTCACACTCTTAAAGCATCAAAATAGCCGAAAAGCTAAAATCATCTGTGGAACATATGAATGTTAATTTCGAGAAAGACGTTCATATTCTCCCATTTCAAATTGAATTTATTGTCCCTACAGCTGTCGAGCAATCTTTATACAGCAGTCGGGATGCAATTGTTGATGATCGTCGGTTAACTGTCCTTTCTCATCGCTCCTTAAACTTGGCGACTCCGCGATAAAAAATTATTCTTCCTCGTCTTTTGTAATTTCTATAATATTGAAAACTATCTTTTCTTTTTTGGCTGAAAGTTCAAGTGATTGAATTTTAGATCTACCAATTTTTGGGAGGTCTTTTTTATCAATTTCAAAATCAATAGCCGTGATATTTCGGTTTGGAGCGGTCTCAGAGTTTAATTCGAGCATATCCGATGGCAATTCCAGTTTAAAATTTTCTCCATTAATAATGAGTTTTGCCCCTTTAAAAGTTTTGATTTTAAATGTGCCAATTATGATGGTTTTAAAATAATGGTACCCAGCCAACTCACTCATTCCGGCATACATGACATTGGTTTCAGATAAAGCAAACGGTTCGCCTTCAACAGCATTAATGATCTCATTGGTATAGGCGCTATTGTCTTGTCCGTTATTAGTTTTATTGGTCCCAAAAGCAGCTTTTAACTTGTTAATCGAAAATTTCATAGACTTAAATTTTTTGTAAAACTAAGCTTATCGGATTGAAGTTCCAAGTTCAGAGTTTCAAATTCAAATTTCAAAAATTGCAGATTTCAGATCTTGAGTTCAGGGTTTTAAAAATTTTAGTTGGAAGTTTTAACCTTCAGATAAGCTTTAAAGGTCAAGATATCTTACATAGTTGTTCTGCCGGTTGCCGACCGCTGACTACTGAAACCTGAAAACTGCCAACTGCAGGCTAATCTCTAATCCTTCATCCCATTTCCTCCCAACAATTAATTATCTTTGTATAAAACAATCCATTATCATGATTTTTATAGAAAATGAAGGCCATACCAATCCGAAGTTAAACTTAGCGTTGGAAGAATACATACTGCGAAATTTTAGTGTTGAGAATGACTACCTGTTGTTTTACATTAATGAACCATCTATTATTATAGGGCGCAATCAAAACACTTTGGAGGAGATCAACCACAATTATGTGGAAGAAAATAACATCCATATTGTAAGACGAATCTCAGGTGGGGGCGCGGTATATCACGATTTTGGAAATCTCAACTTCAGTTTTATTACCAATCACGATGTGAAAAGTTTGAGTAATTTTAAGAAGTTTACAGCACCGGTTATCAAGGTCTTGAACAGTTTGGGATTGAATGCCGAATTGAAAGGTCGGAACGATATTGAGGTGGATGATAAGAAAATATCCGGCACGGCTCAGTTTTCTACAGGCAAGCGGATGGTTAGTCACGGTACCTTATTATACGACACAGATTTAGGCGAAGTTGTCAATGCATTGAACGTAAAAATGAGTAAAATTCAGTCTAAAGGTCATAAATCGGTGCGCAGTCGTGTGGCCAATATTTCCGAATTTTTAAACAAGTCTATGAAAATTGAGGATTTCCGACAATTATTGCTGGAAGGCCTCTATGATGAAAGTGATGCTTTTGAAAGCTATCACCTCACTTCAGAAGAATGGAAAGCAGTCCACCAATTAAAACAAGAAAAATATGACACTTGGGACTGGAACTATGGGCGTTCTCCAAAGTTCAATATTCAACGGAGCAAACGTTTTCCTGTTGGAGAGATTGATCTTCGGATTTTTGTTGAAAAAGGCCATATTACAGAATTTAAGGTTTTTGGAGATTTCTTTGGAAAAGAGCCGGTAGAAAAGCTTGAACAATTGTTGATTGGATCGCGTTATGATCGGGCAGATATTTCAGACGTATTAAAGGATTTTAATATTATTGAATACTTTGGAGATATTCCAAAAGAAGAGTTCATCGATTTGATTTATGGAGAGGATGAGTGAGAAGTTGGCAATATTCAGTCCTCAGTTGGCAGCCCGCCCGTACCGCTCGTCTGAACTAATTCAAGAAGAAAAAGGTACGTTCGGGCGGGTCCTCAGTTAGTAGTCCTCAGTTGGCAGTCGGCAGTTCGCAGTGCACGGTCATCCCGCCTTCGCTTCGCTACCCACCTTCGCTTCGCTACCCGCCTTCGCTTCGCTGCGGACGGGCAGGTGGACGGGCAGGCCCGCCTTCGTAAAAACTACCCGCCTTCACTACGGACGGGCAGGCGGAGGGGCAGGTGGTTTTCAGTCTGTGGTTTGTCGTAGATGGTTTCCAGCTTAAAATCGGAAGTATCTTAGGCTGTCTTAAAAGGAATATTTATGATGGATGATTCTGAACTGGTCGCCAAATGTCTGTCTTAGTCTTCGAAAGCTACAGAAAATTTTCAGGTTGTTATTTAAGGAATTTCTGTTTTGTTTTTTTGAATTGACATTTTTGCCTGTCAAATGTCGACCGAAAACCTCTCACTACCCTCTATATACCACCCACTACCCTCTAAAAACCACCCACTACCCTCTAAAATCACTCACTACCCACTAAATACCGCTCATTTCTTTTTTAATAACTCCGTGTATAATTAAAAAATAAATCCTTCGTTATAGATTTAAGATTCAAGTATCTTTGGTCGTCAAAAAAATCAAACTTAATGCTTAATAAAAAACTCTCACTTTTTGTAGGTTTCCTATTGCTAATAGGGCATACTTACGCACAACAATCGGCTACGTACACCAATGATTTGGTCGATTATCAAAAAGCACTGACTTTATATAACAACAAACAGTATCAAGCAGCACAGAGCTTATTTGATAAAATAAAAGATGCCACTGACAATGAACAGTTGATTGCGGATTGCACCTATTACTACGCTAATTGTGCGGTGCGACTCAATCAGATCAACGCTGATGCTCTCATTGAAGATTTTGTTGAAACCTATCCTACAAGTACCAAGCGAAATTCGGCCTTTATGGATGTCGCTGATTATTACTTTGATAACGGAAGGTATTCCTATGCCAGAAAATGGTACGAGAAAGTTGATGAACGGAATATCGGTGTTTCTGAGCGCGATCGGTTTGCGTTCAATTACGGATACAGCCTATATTCAACAAAAGATCAGGTGGAGGCGCAGAAATATTTTAATCGCGTTGTGAACTCGAAGGAATATGGCTCACAAGCCAAGTATTATATTGGCTTTATGGCTTATGAAGGTGATGATTATGATAGGGCCAACGAATATTTTGAGCAAGTCAGTGATAATGAAAAGTATCAAGAGAAACTTTCATATTACCAAGCCGATTTGAACTTTAAGCTCGGCAAATTTGAAGAGGCCATAAAACTTGCTGAAGCACAAATGAAAAAGAGCAATCCGACTGAAAGATCAGAATTGTCTAAAATTATTGGCGAAAGTTATTTCAACCTTAAAAAGTATAAGGAAGCCATTCCATATTTAACCGCATATAAAGGTAAAAGAGGAAAATGGAACAATACCGATTATTACCAATTGGGATATGCTTATTACCAGCAAAATGATTTTGAGAAAGCTATTTCCGAATTCAATAAAATTATTGGGGGGAATGATAGCGTGGCACAAAATGCCTATTATCATTTGGGCGAAAGTTATGTGAACTTAGATAAAAAGCAGGAAGCATTGAATGCTTTTAGGAATGCATCACAAATGGATTATGATCTTAAAATTCAGGAAGATGCCTGGTTGAATTATGCAAAACTCAGTTATGAAATAGGAAATCCCTATCAATCGGTGCCACAAGTACTCACCAGTTATTTGGAGAAGTATCCTAAAACGGCAAATAAAACTGAAATTGAGACCTTGTTAATCGACTCCTATATCACCTCAAAAAACTATAAGGAAGCTTTACGGTTATTGGAGGGTAAAACCAGCTTTGAAAATAAAGTCGCATATCAAAAAGTGGCTTTCTATAGAGGTATTGAAGTGTATAACGAAGGCGACTATAGAACAGCAAAAAACTTGTTTGAAAAATCCTTGAAAGAGCCACGAGATTCAAAATTCACGGCCAGAGCTACTTTTTGGAAAGCAGAATCCGATTATAATATTGGTAATTATGATGAAGCGTTAATCGGATTTAGACAGTTTAAGCAACAAAGTGAAGCCGCATCAACACCAGAGATGACCAATATTGATTACAATCTGGGCTATACGTATTTTAAGCAAAGAAATTATTCAAAATCGACCGAACATTTTAAAAATTTTGTCAACCAACGTAAAGAAGACAAGTTACGATTGAACGACGCTTATTTAAGATTGGCGGATGGCTATTTTGTGTCATCAGATTATCGTGACGCGATTGATGCTTATGACAAAGCCATCGCTTTAAAACAAATTGAACCTGATTATGCCGATTTTCAGAAAGCAATGAGTTATGGCTATATCGGACAGGATAAAACCAAAATTCAAGAACTGAACAGTTTTATAAACAGATACAGCAAATCGTCATTAAGAGATGATGCGATGTATGAACTGGCAAATTCTTATGTCAAAGCCAATCAGAACGATATGGCAATTGCCATGTATGACCGATTGAATTCAGAGTATAAAAATTCCGTATTTATTTCGAGGTCCATTTTAAGACAGGGACTCATCTATTATAACGCAGGTCAGAATGAACAAGCCTTGAACAAGTTTAAAAATGTTGCCAGAAACTACCCAAGTAGCGAAGAAGCCGTTCAGGCGGTTTCTACTTCCAGATTGATATATATTGATACGGGAAGGGTTGACGAATATGCGGCTTGGGTGAAAACCTTGGATTATGTTGAGGTGACGGATGCTGAATTGGACAATACCACATATTTAGCGGCAGAAAAGCAATATTTGGAAAACAAGACTGATGATGCCATTAAGCAATTTAACGGGTATTTAAATCAATTTCCGAATGGGATGCATTCTTTAAAATCGCATTTTTATTTGGGCGAATTATACACTAAAAAATCCTTGCCGGAAACTGCACAGCCCCACTATGAATATGTAGTTGATAAACCTAAAAGTGAATATTCAGAGCAGGCTATTGTTAAACTATCAGAGATTTATTTGAACAGTTCGCAATGGAACAGGGCTATTCCGCTCTTAAAGCAATTAGAAATAGAAGCCAATTATCCGCAGAATATCATTTATGCACAATCTAACCTGATGAATGCCTATTACCAGCAAGAAAAATATAAAGATGCCGAAAGTTATGCTGAAAAGGTGCTGTCAGGATCCAAATTGGACAATAAGGTAAGAAGTGATGCGCAGATTATTATTGCGCGATCTGCCATTAAGACTGGAAATGAATCTAAAGCAAAATCAGCTTATGCCACGGTTGAAAAAATAGCCACTGGAGCATTGGCCGCTGAAGCGCTGTATTATAATGCCTACTTCAAAAACAAGGATGGTAGTTACGAAGCATCAAACGCAACCGCTCAAAAATTGGCAAAAGATTATGGTAGTTACAAGTATTTCAGTGCTAAAGGCTTAGTGCTTATGGCAAAGAATTTTTATGCTCTTAAAGATGCATTTCAAGCCACTTATATTTTGGAAAGTGTGATTTCAAACTTCCCGGAATTTAAAGATGTGGTTCAGGAAGCGCAGGCACAACTCAGTACCATAAAAGCACAGGAAGCAAAAACAAACTCATCAATCACCACCGATAACTAAATTCCTGTCAAGGCTTTATTTTCTGAAGTATTGCACGATGATGAATGCCAGTAAAGAATGGAATTTGGAATTTTATTTTTGGAAATTAACACGAAATAAACAATGCTAAAACAAATTAAATATATCTCCCTCATTGCAGTCCTTATAAGTACTGCATCTTTTGCCCAAGAACGCACAAAAGATACTTTAGATTCTGAAGTGGTCAATGTTGTCAAACCTTATACGCCGACGGTTGCTGATGCCTTCAAAATAAAGGAAACCCCGGTGTTGGATGATGATGTTAATACCTCTAAAAAAGAGATTAAATACAATATTTTTTCAATACCTGTAGCGTCCACCTTTACCCCGGCAAAAGGAAAAGCGGCCACAGTCAATAGACCCAAAGCCGTTAAATTATATGATAACTATGCGTCTTTGGGAGTCGGCACTTATACCACAATATTAGGGGAGGTCTATTTAAATCATGAGTTGGGTAGAGGAGAAAATGTTGGCGGATATTTTACGCACCATTCCTCAAGCGGCGGTATTGATGGGGTGCTTTTGGACGATGATTTTATTGACACTAAGTTGAATGTAAATTACAGCCAGCGCCTTAGAGATCTTTCATGGTCTATAGAAGCTGGTGGTTTATTTCAAAAATACAATTGGTACGGATTGCCGCAGCCTTATTTTGATGAGACAACAGCTGACACTCTTAATGTAGGCCATCAATTTTATGGCGGAAACGTTGGTGGAAAAGTGAAGTTCCACGATTATCTATTTAAGGATGCAAGTGCTTACTATCGAAGATTTGGCGACAACCAAGGTTCTGGTGAAAACCGTTTTGTGGTAAAAGCATCGGCGGATGTTCCAATTCAGGATGAATTGATTTCTACACAAATTACCATTGATTATATCAACGGAACTTTTGATAGAAATTTTTATACGGATAATAAATTAAACTACGGTAACGTAAGTTTCGGAATTGCACCAAGTTATCAATTGACCCAAGATAACTTAACACTTAATTTAGGAGTGAATTTGGTCTACAAAAATAATACGGGCGATTTCGGAGCGAGTAAATTGCATATATATCCGAATATTACGGCGTCTTTGAGAGTGGTGGACGAGTTGATGATTGCCTATGGCGGTCTCGAAGGTGGATTCCACCAACATTCATACTATGATTTTGCCCAAGAAAATCCATTCGTTTCGCCGACACTTCGTATCAGTCCCACCGATCAAAAATATAATTTGTCAGTGGGTTTAAAGGGGAAATTGTCCAATAGCATTAGCTATAACGTGAGCGGCCGCTATATGAATGAATTTAATAAAGCCTTGTACACTTCAAATCCTGTTTTTGTTGAAGCTACTGAAGATTACCAATATGGAAACTCCTTTGGATTGATCCACGATGATGTCAAAACCTTGTCTTTTGCTGGTGAATTAAACGTTGATGTTAACCGAAATTTTAAATTGGGTGCCAAAGTCGAATATTTCTCTTATAGCACTATTGCTGAAGCAGAAGCTTGGAATCTTCCAGATCTGAAAGGATCATTATTTATGGATTATCAAATTGATGAAAACTGGTTTGCTGGAGCAGGGATGTTTTATGTGGGCGAACGTAAAGATCAGTTTCTGCAATATAGTTATATTCAAGACATAACGTCTATACAGGGAACCAAAACATTGGATAGTTATTTTGATGCCAACGCCCATGTGGGCTATCGTTTTGACGACCAATTATCATTTTATGTAAAGGCCAATAATATTGCGGACAAGAAATATGAACGCTGGATAAATACGCCAGTTCAGGGCATCCAGTTTTTGGTTGGAGCCACTTATCAATTTGACTTTTAACTGCATCGCTGCAAAGGCAGGGATTTCATGATGAGAAGTGAAATTTTGTTTTTCAGATTATCATAAAACATCTAAAGCACCCAAATTGAGGGTGCTTTTTACATTTTTGCATACCATGAATTAAAATGGATTCTGAACATATATAATGCGCTTAATATCGGATAGCTTAATTTATTGAGGTATCCGATAAAATAACTATCTTTGTGGGGTGAGAAATTTAGATTTAACCTATCGCGAAGAAATGACGCCTATTTTTGAGCGTCTTGAAATGAAGCTGGAGCAATTAAAAAAGCACCGGCCTTTACCTTCTATGGCCTTAAATAAAATAAGAGAGGCTTTGACCGTTGAGTGGACCTATAATTCCAATAGTATAGAAGGGAACACTTTAAGTTTAAGAGAAACCCAAATGGTTTTGCAAGATGGTATTACTATAAAAGGGAAATCACTTCGGGAGCATTTTGAAGCAAAAAACCATGAGCGGGCCATAAATCTCCTTTATAAATTGGTCGAACGTCGTGAACCGCTTTCCATTCATGAGGTCCTTTCTTTGCATGGGCTCGTAATGAATTCCATAGAAGAGGAATTCGCTGGAAGACTTCGCAATGGCGGTGTGCGTATTTCAGGAGCGAATTTTGTGCCTCCAAATGCCGTAAAAGTATCTGCTTTGATGGATGATCTTTTAATATTTACGAAAGAGAATCCTTTAAATTTGAATGTTATTGAACTCTCTGCTGTATTTCATCATCGGTTTGTTTGGATCCATCCATTTTTTGATGGTAATGGCCGGACCGTGCGGTTGGCCATGAATTTATTGTTGATGACCCATGGTTTTCCACCGGCTATCATTTTGACCAATGATCGGATAAAATATTATACGGCGTTAAATGACGCCAATAAAGGGCGTTATGGAAAGTTGATGCTTCTTATGTCGCAGGCCATAGAGCGTACCTTAAATATTTATCTTAATGCTTTGCCAGGGAACACCTTGGAATATACAGAGATCTCAAATTTGGTAGAGGAGGAAAATCTTCCCTATGGTCAGGAATATATAAGTCTGTTGGCCCGTACCGGAAAGATAGATGCCTATAAGGAAGGCAGAAACTGGCTTACAACTAAGGAAGCAATTGATGATTACGTGAAAAACAGAAAGCGTAAGAGATAAGTTTTGAAAAGCATTTCAATTGGAATGCTTTTCTTATTTTTACAAGACAACCAAAATTCAACTGAAACCAATTATTAAGATGAAAAAATTATTAGTTTTCCTTGTTTTAGCCTTTATTTTTTCTTGTGAAAGCGAAAAAACTGAAGTCGATTCAATCATTATCAATGCCAATATTTATACGGTTAATGACCATTCGGACAAAGCCGAAGCCTTCGCCGTTAAAGATGGGAAATTTCTTGAAATAGGAAGTTCCAAAGCTATTCAGGACAAGTATGCTTCCAACACTATCATCGATGTTCACGGAAAAACCATTGTTCCGGGATTTATCGATGCACATTGCCATTTTTTGGGATTGGGATTAAATCAACAATCTGTCGACTTGGTAGGCACTAAAAGCTTTGAAGAAATTGTACAGCGCATCAGCGAATTTCAAAATGAAAAAAATCTTGATTTCATTCAAGGTCGCGGCTGGGATCAAAATAATTGGGAGGTTAAGGAATTTCCCAATAAAGCCTTATTGGACGCCTTATATCCTGATACACCGATTGTTTTGACGCGTATTGACGGTCATGCCATATTGGCCAATCAAGCGGCCTTGGATTTAGGCAATGTGACTGTTGACAGCAAGGTTGAGGGAGGAGAAGTGGTGATTGAAAAGGGTGAGTTGACTGGTGTTTTGGTGGATAACGCTGAGAATTTGGTGATGGCACATTGGCCCAGATCCTCTAAAAAGGAACTGATCAACGCACTTTTGGACGCTCAGAAAATCTGCTTCGATTACGGATTGACCACTGTGGATGATGCGGGTTTGTCACGACAAGCTATTGAACTTATTGATAGTTTACAGCAATCGGGCGATTTGAAAATGCGAATCTATGCGATGGTTTCCGGATCAAAGGAAAATGTGGATTATTACTTGAACAAAGGTATCAGCAAGAACGATAAGCTCAACGTGAGCAGTTTTAAGTTTTATGCCGATGGCGCTTTAGGTTCAAGAGGAGCAATGTTAAGGGCGCCGTACAGCGATAAACCAAATCATTTTGGATTGATGGTAACGGATTTGGAAACTTTTAATGATGCTGCACAACGGATTGCCAATTCTGAATTTCAGATGAATACCCATGCCATTGGCGATTCTGCTAATCATGCGGTTTTACAGACCTATAACAAGGTATTAAAAGATCAATCGGATAGACGCTGGCGTGTGGAACATGCGCAGATCGTATCACCTGGAGATTTTGAGCTTTATAAAAACGTCCTGCCATCAATTCAACCAACACATGCCACTTCGGATATGTATTGGGCAGAAGACCGCTTGGGATCAGAACGCATCAAAGGTGCTTACGCTTACAAACAGTTATTGGACGCTTACGGAAAAGTCGCTTTGGGAACTGATTTCCCGGTGGAGCAGGTGAGTCCGTTTTTAACTTTCTATGCCGCCGTAGCGCGTCAGGATTTGGATTCTTTTCCAGAAGGTGGTTACCAAATGGAGAATGCATTGACCCGCGAGGAAACCTTAAAAGGCATGACCCTTTGGGCGGCGTATTCCAATTTTGAGGAAAACGAAAAAGGAAGTATCGAAAAGGGCAAATTTGCCGATTTTATCATCCTTGATAAAGATATTATGAACGTTGAGGTTCATGAGATCCCGAATATTAAAGTAGAGGGAACCTTTGTTGGTGGGGAGAAGCAGTAACAAATTATAACACAATTCTTTTTATACCGCTTCTTAAAGTTGTCACATGAAAGTTTAGCAATAAACCTAATTTATAATTTCCAAGCTTAAGGTAAGTTAAAACTTGAGCGAGATGTACATCTGTAAAGTTTTCGACTGTTTTGATTTCTATAACGACTTTGTTTTCTACCAGTAAATCAATTCTATAACCATGATCTAATTTTATGTCTTTATAAACAATAGGTAACGCCAGTTCTTTTTTGGTGCTAAGTCCAATTAGTGAAAGTTCATGAAATAAACATTCTTTATATGCAGATTCTAATAGGCCAGGACCGAGTTGTTTGTGAACTTCAATTGCACAACCAATTATCTTGTTCGATAGATTGTTTTCGATAATCATAAATTAGAGGATTGAAAGTTGTGACACTAAGTTACACAAAGAAAGCACAAAGTTTCACAAAGTTTTTCTTCGTGTTTTTTGTGGCTTCTTCGTGCCTTTTGTGTAACCATATCCTACTTTAACCTTTAATAAACTCGCGCCAAATAATCGTAATGCTCTCCTTTCATCACCAATTCACACTCTAATCCCACCGAATGGCAAGCCGTTGCTAAAGTTTCAAAATCCATGTAGAGCCACGTGGTAAGCGGTTCTGATTCGCCTTTATAACTCACAAGATAATCGAGTTCGCCGTAGTAATTGGCGTTCAAATCCTGCCAAATTCCGCCATCTTCATCTTCATACATATATATAATATCTGTGGAGTCGAGTAATATTTGACCTCCAGGATTTAAAAGCGATTTAAGATGATTTAAATACATTGGTACTTTAGAGAGTTCTTGAAAAATTCCACTACCATTCATCAATAATAAAATGGTATCAAATTTTTCGGTTTCATCTAAAAGAGCAATCACTTCGGCATTTTTGAGTCCGCGTTTTCGTGAAACTTCTATGGCACCTTTAGAAACGTCAATAGCCTTGACCTCAAAACCTTGTTCCTGAAGATACAAACCGTGACTTCCTGCGCCGCAGCCCACATCCAACACTCTTCCTTTAGCAAGTTCCATGGACTTCTTTTCCAATATTGGCATTTCATCATAATTCCTAAAGAGGAAGGGCAGTGGCAATGCATCTTCATCAGATATATTTGTCGCTGTAAAAACGTCTTCAGTATAATTTCCGTTATAATAATCCAATAATGCTTTTCCAAATATATCTCTCATAGCAAGTTCATTTCATTTCCATATAACTGGAAATATTAAGTTCAAAATATGTTATTTTTACACTTTATAAGATTGCAGCAAGAATCTCATAGAGCGGGGCAAAGATACATATAAGGAAAATGAAAACTTTGATCAAATAGACGAAAATCAAAGAAGACTTATTTTGAAAATTCTTCAATCATCACTTCGATCATTCAGTCGAGTTAAAAGCTCGTAAAAACCTTATATTAAACTTGAAATAGAAATACCAACTCTGTAAGATTTTTACGAAAAAAATAGTGCTGATTTGTCATAATTATTCAATACTATAGTGGAAGTGCAGCAGCCTAAAAAAATATGAAATATGAATTTAAAAAGAGACGTTTTAATTTTACTGTTAACCATGTTAACATCCAATATTTGTTTTTCTCAAGAATGGATGACTTCTTTGGAAGCTGCAAAACGTACGGCCTTAGTTCAGGATAAATTTCTGTTCATGATGTGGGAAGAAGCAGCTTCGATACCATATCCTGTCATTATGAATGATACAAATGGGAATGAGATATTGTTTGACGACTTGTTTCAAAATGAAGAAATCAATCGGATTATTTGGAAATATTTTGTGCCTGTAAAAGTAGACGAAAATCTTTATGGCGAATTATACGATGAGATTAAAGACACGAAAAGCAGAAGTTATATGCTTCAATTTGAAGATGACAATATTAAGATTATGGACCCCAATTTAAATATTGTCAATACTTCATTTTCTCCTGAAGCTTATTTTAATTTATCCCAATTCATAACCAATTATGGTTTAAATACATCTTATTTAAATGCTGAATTGCGTAATTATGCCGAGCACAAAAATTTTGGAACTGCTTATCGGTTGGCTTCAAAATATATGGATTTTGCAATTTTGGTTAACCGCAAAACGAGACAAGATATTGTGAGCTTAAGTCTGAGATATTTAGACGATGCCGAAAGATATTTAATTACCGATGATATCAATGGTAAGAAGCATTTTGCGGATAAGATCAGCTTATTGAGATGGTCACAATACCTGCTTCAAAATAGACCCAAAAAAGTGCTTA
This sequence comes from Gelidibacter maritimus, assembly GCF_014062315.1. Taxonomy (GTDB): domain Bacteria; phylum Bacteroidota; class Bacteroidia; order Flavobacteriales; family Flavobacteriaceae; genus Gelidibacter; species Gelidibacter maritimus. The sequence goes on along the minus strand of NZ_JACGLT010000005.1, from coordinate 155,134 downwards.
GATTATTGAAAAGATTTGACACTTCAGAAATTGATGAAACTACGGCGTCACAGCTTGCTTTTCTCTATTATACAGCTTATGAACTTAGAAAAGACGAAAAAAATGCGGGATTATGGAAAGGTAAGGTGTCTTTAGTCAACCTAAGAAAAGCTGAATTGATTGCTAATCTTCATTTATAGCGCGTTTAAAATTATTTTCCAAATCAGAAAAGCAGTTTAACTTAAGGTTTTATCCTGATTAAGGATAGAGCTTATATTTATTCCGAATCTTTTTGAAATCCTCAAGTTCCTGTGACCAAGTGGCTTTAATCTCTTTTTCAGAAAGTCCATTTTGAATTTGTTCTTGAAGTTTTGTTGTACCTGCCAATTTCATAAAAAATGAATTGAAGAATTTAGCTTTATCCGTTGTATGTGCATAGGCGTCAATTAGATATTTTAAATTTATTCCTGGCTGGACTTTAACTTGGGTTAAATCTTTGCCATGACATTTTTTTCCTTGTTGAGGTGGCGTTTTTGCACCTTCATTTGGTTGTGGTATAAAATTAAATGGAAAGTGGCTCTTGTCTAAGTCAGGGCTGCCAAAAACTTGGAATTGCTTATCGGTACCGCGACCAACGCTGACATTGGTGCCCTCAAAAAAACACAGACTTGGATATAAGGCAATCGATTGGTCATTTGGTAAATTGGGTGAAGGCTTAATTGGTAGGCTATAACTTGTTTGGTGTGTGTAATTAACCATAGAAACAACGGTCAATGTACACTGCCTCCCATTTTTCAGCCACTTTTCACCATTGATCATTTTCGCATATTCACCAATGGTCATTCCATGGGCAATTGGTATAGGGTGCATGCCCACAAAACTGGAGTTCTCCTTTTCTAAAATTGGTCCATCCACATAATGGCCATTTGGGTTGGGTCTATCCAATATAATGAGTGGAATATTAGCCTCCGCACAAGCCTCCATGACATAATGCAAAGTGGAGATATAGGTGTAAAAACGCACCCCCACATCTTGAATGTCAAATATTAAAACATCTAATCCTTTAAGCTGTCCTGGTTTTGGTTTTTTATTATCGCCATAAAGTGAAATAATGGGCAGCCCTGTCTTGGCGTCAAGACCGTCTTTAATTTTCTCGCCAGCATCAGCGGTACCTCTAAACCCATGTTCTGGTGAAAACACCTTTTTTACGTTGATGTTTAAGCTCAATAAAGAATCGACGAGGTGCGTGTAATCGCCATGATCATTTTTTCGTTTTTTGTCCTTAAAAATCACACTCGATTGATTTCCAACAACGCCAACTTGCTTGTGTTCTAATAGTTTCAGATAATTTTCTGTTTGATTGGCGCCAACTGTTATTGATTTTAGAGAAACGTCTTCCGTCATCGGTCTCCCGTCTTCGGTCTTTTTGTTTTTAGTTCCATTCCCACAAGAAATCAATACTAAAACAACCGATATTATTATCGAGAATAATGTATTTTTGAGCATCTTTAATCGCATCATAAAATTTTGAATTACGAGTTTTTTATAGCTAAACGAATTATAGGCAGTAAAGCGTATAAAAGTAGTGTTTCAGCACCGATAATAAAAATTGGTATTGCTGCCATTGCTATTGGTATTGTGGTGATGCTCATTGCTATTGCTACGGGAATTGGGCTTCAGCAAAAGATAAGGGATAAGGTGGTGGCGTTCAATGGCCACGTAACCATTACTAATTTTGATAGTAACGTGTCTGATGAATCTGAAATTCCAATTAGTAAAAACCAAGAATTTTATCCGGAATTTAAAAATATAGACGGTATCAGACATGTCCAGGCAACCGCTACTAAATTTGGGGTTATCCGGACAGAAACTGATTTTGAAGGTGTTGTGCTTAAAGGTGTCGGTTCGGACTACGATTGGCGCTATTTTGAAGAATTTCTAATGGAAGGGAGATTGCCAGACTATTCTGATGAAATGAGCAATGAAGTCCTGATATCTCAATATTTGGCCAACCGATTACAGTTTAAATTAGACGAAAACTTTCAAACCGTTTTTAAAAAGGAAAGCATTGATCAGATGCCGTTTTTACGGGCGTTTAAGATTGTTGGCATCTATAATTCGGGTTTTAAGGAATTGGATGAGAAATTTGTAATCGGAGATATTCGTCACGTACAACGTCTCAATAAGTGGGATGAAGATCAAGTTGGAAATTTCGAGGTGTTCATTGACGATTTTAAACAGATTGATGTCAAAGGAATGGAAATTTACGAGAATATTCCATCCGATCTTGACGCAACAACGGTGGAACAAAAATATATGACCATTTTTGAATGGATCAGTATTTTTGACAATAATACTTATGGCATTATTGGAATCATGATTCTTGTGGCGGGTATCAACATGATTACCGCCTTATTGGTGCTCATATTGGAGCGTACCCAAATGATTGGCATTTTGAAAGCTTTGGGCAGTAACAATTGGAGTATCAGAAAAGTGTTTTTATATAATGCGACTTATTTGATTGGATTGGGATTGTTTTGGGGAAATTTAATCGGATTGGGAATGTTGCTGGCACAAAAGTATTTTGGATTGGTGCCATTAAATCCGGAAGTGTATTATGTTTCAGAAGCTCCGGTTTATCTCAATTTAGATTATATTTTGCTACTTAATTTAGGAACTTTCATTGTGTGTTTGTTGATGCTTTTAATTCCTTCGGTTATTATTACCAAAATTTCTCCAGTAAAAGCGATGCGATTTGATTAGTTCGAATTCCTTTCAACAATCAGCAGTTGATATTCCAGATACAAATGTTTCTGAGAAGCACTAACAATTGAAGGACGGAAATGCACATTTTAAACGTATTGTTTCATCTGTAAAATGCAAGATGATTAACGGATTTACCCGTGAAACTCAATTGTTTTTATGAAATGTCTTTGAAATAATTCTTAGACAAAATTATCCATCAAATTTTCAATATCAACGTCAATTCCATATCTGCAATAAACTTCGTAATTTTGCAAAATGAAAAGAGTTATTGTAGGACTTTCTGGAGGTGTTGATTCAAGTGTTGCTGCTTATTTATTAAAGGAGCAAGGCTATGAGGTTATTGGCTTGTTTATGAAAAACTGGCATGATGATTCTGTGACTATTTCTGATGAATGTCCGTGGTTGGACGATAGTAATGACGCCATGTTAGTGGCCGATAAATTAGGAATTCCGTTTCAAACGGTCGATTTGAGCGAACAATATAAAGAACGCATTGTCGATTATATGTTTGACGAATACCAAAAAGGTAGAACACCAAACCCCGATGTGCTCTGCAACCGCGAAATCAAGTTTGATGTGTTCATGAAAATCGCTCTCGATTTGGGTGCTGATTTTGTAGCCACCGGCCATTATTGCCGAAAAGGAACTTTAGACAAAGACGGAAAGGAAATCTATCAATTGCTTGCTGGAGTTGATAATAACAAGGATCAGTCTTATTTTTTGTGCCAATTATCACAAGCCCAATTGGCAAAGGCATTATTCCCTATTGGCGAATTGACCAAACCTGAAGTTAGGAGGATTGCCACGGAGCAAAATCTGATAACTGCCGACAAGAAAGACTCCCAGGGTCTTTGTTTTATAGGAAAAGTTAGGCTTCCCGAGTTTTTACAGCAAAAATTACAGCCTAAAGAAGGGCTGATTGTTGAAATTCCGTCGGAGCAAAATCTATACACTCAGTTGGAACCAGACTTTACTTCCGAAGAGGACCATCTCGCCTATATGACCCGAAAAATTGATTACCAAATTACAGACGGAAAAGTGGTGGGCAAACATCAAGGTGCGCATTATTTTACTAAAGGCCAGCGAAAAGGCCTTGCTGTAGGTGGTACTGTTGAACCGCTTTTTGTAATTGAGACCGACGTTGAAGAAAATGTCATTTATACGGGTCAGGGGAAAGAACATCCAGGGTTGCTCAAAAAAGCCTTATTTGTTTCTAATGATGAGCTACATTGGATTCGTGAGGATTTAAAATTGGCTTTGGACCAAACCATGGAGGTGAAGGCACGGATCAGATACCGTCAACCGCTTCAAAATGCAACCTTACATCAAGTGGATAGCGGACTTTATGTGGTTTTTGAAGAATTACAATCGGCCATTACCGAAGGCCAATTTGTGGCATGGTACCTCAATGACGAATTAGTTGGTTCGGGAGTAATTTCTTAAATTGCAGTAATAATTTAGTTAATTATTGCTGATGAAAGTAAACGTTTTCCTGTTTCTAATACTATGCGTTTCTCATGTGGTCTTCGCACAACAAGATGCATGGGTGTATTTGATGGATAAGGAAAATGTAGAAGCTTCGATTCAAAATCCCATCTCTATTCTTACTCAACAAGCCATTATTAGAAAAAATACGCATCAAATTCCTATTGATGCCAGAGATGTGCCTGTCAATGAATCTTATATTTCTCTTCTTAAATCTGCTAATGGCATCAGTGTTTTAGCAAAATCAAAGTGGATGAATGCAGTTCACGTCAGAGGTGAAGTTTCGGATATTACGGCACTTTTTGATTTGGAATTTGTGAGTAGCATTCAGTTTGCGAATAAAAACTTGGCCAGTTTAGCTCGGCCAACTGTCCAAAATGAAAAATTTTCTGTTGAGACTGGACTGGAAGATTTTCATTATGGAAGTACCCAAAACCAAGTGGACATGATTCATGTAGATGCGCTTCACCTCAAAAACTACACTGGAGAAGGCATTGTGATTGCCGTAATTGATGCTGGTTTCCCCAATGTGAATACTATGGCTGCATTCAGTAGGTTGCGTTCTAATAATCGGTTATTGGGTGGTTATGATTTTGTAGATAGAACTTCAGCTATTTATGACTATACTGGCAGTTCACACGGTACTAAAGTGTTGAGTACCATGGCAGGTTATATTGAGAATGAATTTGTTGGTACCGCGCCTGATGCATCCTATTATTTGTTCCGTACCGAAGATGCAGCTTTTGAAAACCCGGTAGAGGAAAGTTATTGGGTGGAAGCTGCTGAGCGTGCCGATAGCTTGGGCGTTCATATTATCAATTCTTCATTAGGCTATAATACGTTTGATAACGCCAATTATAATTACACACCATCGGATATGAATGGTACGACTGCCTTTATCAGTAAAGGTGCGAATATAGCTTCTGAAAAGGGAATTTTAGTCGTTAATTCGGCTGGAAACTCAGGTAACAAACCATGGGGCATTGTCACTGCTCCTGCAGATGCCTCTGGTGTTTTTACCGTTGGTGCCGTAAATGATGCAGGTTTGTATGTCTCATTCAGCTCAAAAGGAAACAGTTCACAAACTACCCAAAAACCAGATGTTGTAGCGCAAGGTTTAGGGGCTATGGTGGTTGATGAAATGGATGCTGTCGTAGCAAATAATGGCACATCTCTTAGTTCGCCCATTTTAGCAGGTGGGATTGCATGTTTATGGCAAGCATTACCAAACGCTAATGCCGAGCAGATTAAGCAATATGTACGATTGTCAGCTTCGCAATACACCGCACCGGATTATTTTATAGGTTATGGTATTCCGAATTTTCAATTGGCATTTTCTTTAGCGCTTTCAGTGCCGGGAAACGAGGTCAGAGAATTTAAGATCTATCCAAACCCTGTTTCAAATCGGCTTCATATTCAGATGCCAACAAGTAGAGAGGAGGGAATTCTAAGGATTTATGATGCCCTTGGTAAGCTCATAAGTGAACAGGTGTATTCCAATGCCCCTTCCAATATTGATGTGTCGTACCTAAATTCAGGATTATACATGCTTCATATCATTTCAAATAGTAAATCACTCAATTTTAAATTCATAAAATCTTAATGTCAAATAAAATCACAGAACTTTTCAATATTAAATACCCAATCATCCAAGCAGGAATGATTTGGAACAGCGGCTGGCGTTTGGCATCAGCGTCAAGTAATTCCGGAATTCTTGGACTAATTGGTGCTGGATCCATGTATCCGGATGTTTTGAGAGAGCATATCCAAAAATGTAAAAAGGCCACCGATAAACCTTTTGGAGTAAATGTACCCATGCTTTATCCAAATATTGAGGAGATCATGAATATTATTGTAGATGAAGGGGTAAAGATCGTGTTCACTTCCGCAGGAAATCCTAAAACTTGGACTACTTGGTTAAAAGAACGTGGGGTTACTGTGGTACATGTGGTGAGTAGTGTAAAGTTTGCGTTAAAAGCACAAGAAGCGGGGGTTGATGCCGTTGTTGCTGAAGGATTTGAAGCTGGAGGTCATAATGGAAGAGAAGAAACAACTACCTTAACCTTAATTCCTATGGTCAAAGAAGCTTTGGACATTCCGCTTATTGCAGCGGGCGGAATTGCCACAGGACAGGGCATGTTGGCAGTGATGGTGTTGGGTGCAGATGGAGTTCAGGTGGGGAGCAGATTTGTTGCCAGTGAAGAAAGTTCAGCGCATCACGCCTTCAAAGAAGTGGTTATTAACTCTCAGGAAGGAGATACGCACTTGACCTTAAAAGAACTTGCCCCTGTACGGTTGATTAAAAATAAGTTCTATAATGATATTGTCGAATTGTATAAAACATCGCCATCACTACAAGATCTTAAAAACTTGTTGGGAAGGGCAAGAGCAAAGCGGGGTATGTTTGAAGGCGATTTGGAAGAAGGTGAATTGGAAATTGGACAGATTTCAGGATTGATCCACGATATAAAACCAACCCAAAAAATTGTGGAAGATATGCTTCACGAATATGAAGAGGCGAAACAGCATGTAAGATCACTGTTTTAATTTCGAAGTTTATATAACTGTCAAATTTCATCATATTGCTAAAAAGAAGTTAGCGACAGATGAACTAAAAACACGACAGATGCAATGTGTCCAAAGTTTGTGAAAAGCGAAAAGGGGAAAGTCTCCCCTTTTGCGATTTGAAACGTTTTAACAACAATATTTTTAAATCCCTCTAAAATAATAAGCTAAAACCTTCAGTTTGATATAGTAAAGATCATTAATGAAACAGAAACAATTGATACCAATCAATATAGTAATGTAAAAATAGCGGATATCATTATTTAGAGCAATTATATTGAAGTAATTTATTAACAATATATCGATGTAAGTTAATAACTATCAATTAGTTGCTTTCGTTTTTTAGATGTCTGTTAACTGAAAACGCGCTAAACAGTCTGTATTCCTTCGATAGACAAAGTCTATAAATTCCGTTCAGCAACTTAAAAATTGTTAATAAGTTTTTTTGTGCATTATAAATGGGTGAATAGTATCGGAAATTTAATCATAAAAATAGGCATAAGGACAATCAATCAACTACCTTTGCATCTTTAAAAATTTAAGGTGGTTTTATCTCAATATACTAAAGAATTTAAGTACAACTTAAACTTGGCTGCACCTGTCATGTTGGGCATGTTGGGTCATACTTTTGTGAGTCTTGTGGACAATATCATGGTGGGACAATTGGGGGCTGCAGAACTTGCTGCGGTGTCTTTGGGCAATAGTTTTGTTTTTATTGCCATGTCCATCGGAATAGGTTTTTCAACAGCAATTACGCCTTTAGTAGCAGAAGCTGACACTGAAAACAATTTTAAAAAAGGGAAATCGGCATTAAAACATGGCTTGTTTCTATGTACGGCTTTAGGAAGTGTTCTGTTTTTACTCCTTTTAATCGCCAAGCCTCTAATGTATGTCATGGATCAGCCGGAGGACGTTGTGGTCTTGGCCATTCCTTATTTAGACCTGGTGGCATTTTCATTGATTCCGTTGATTGTTTTTCAGGCTTTTAAACAGTTTAGTGATGGACTTTCGCTTACAAAATACCCAATGTACGCCACGCTTATAGCTAATGTGATTAATGTGGTGCTCAATTATTTGTTGATTTTCGGGAAATTTGGGTTTCCTGAAATGGGTATCGTTGGCGCAGCTATCGGCACCTTGATTTCAAGGGTTGTGATGGTGTTTTTTATATGGTGGGTTTTAAAAGCTCGAGATAAATCGAAAGCCTATGTCACCAATATCAAAATTTTTGTACTGGAATCGGCCATGATTAAAAAGGTCATTAATATTGGGTTTCCAAGTGCGATGCAAATGTTTTTTGAAGTGGGTATATTCACTTCGGCTATCTGGCTCAGCGGTACTTTGGGCCAGAATCCGCAGGCAGCCAATCAAATTGCCTTGAACCTGTCATCCATGACCTTTATGGTGGCAAGTGGTTTGAGTGTGGCAGCCATGGTAAGGGTGGGCAATCAAAAAGGCCTTAGAAATTATACAGAACTACGACGTATTGCCATATCCATCTTCTATTTGGGGGTTGTGTTGGCCTTTATATTTGCTTTAGGCTTTGTGCTTTTGCATAAAGTGCTCCCCACTATTTATGTGGATTTGGATGATCCTTTGAATGCCATTGATACCAGAGAAGTTGTGGCCATTGCGTCCACCTTACTCTTGGTGTCAGCTGTTTTTCAGATAAGTGATAGTTTACAAGTAGTGGCCTTGGGCGCGCTTAGAGGCTTACAGGATGTAAAAATTCCAACCATAATCACGTTTATATCTTATTGGATCATCGGATTTCCAATCAGTTTTTATTTAGGAAAAGAAGAGGTTTTCGGAAGTGTTGGAATCTGGATTGGACTCATAGCGGGATTGACCTGCGCGGCCATTTTACTGTTTATCAGATTTAATTATCTGACTAAGAAATTGATAAGATTGGAAGTGCCTACAGTTAGTGTTTAAGGTTTTAGTAGGGAGCGTTTAAAAGTGAGAATTTGTTCCATGTCTATAAAACTCAATAATGAGGTCTGAAAAATTCGTAAGTCTGGCATGGTGATATGCTATAATTGATGCTAAAGAAGACGGCAAAAAAATAATTTGCGGCTATATTATAAAAACGGACATGGCAAAGTGTAGCCCACATGAGAAATTTATCTGCTGCTTCACCAACAACAAAGACGTGTTGTAAAAATGTAGAATGAATGCCAGATAGCTTTTGATTATTCTGCTTCAATTGCGAATAAGTAATAGGCTAAATACTGGATAAAATTTGATATTTTTACAGTCTAATAAAACTTTACTCAAAAGCTTTTCAAATATTTAGATTCTCTAAATTTATTAACTTTACAATATGGAACTACCAAAATTTATACTAGGCGACAATACAGATCATCCTGATGCCATATATATTATTCACACTGAATTTCCACGATTTATTTTAAATTTAGAAGATGACGAGGTGGAATGGCTGGAAGAGTTTGATCAGCACGATGAAAAGGAAATTGAATCTGAGACTGAGAATTTGATTCAGCAGGCTACCGACTTCTACGATCGTGAAATTGAAAGATACAATGCCTAATGATTGATCAGCTTTTACAATTAGATACTGACGTTTTCATTTATTTAAACAGCCTCGGTACCAAAACCTGGGATCCTTTTTGGATGGCTTATACTTCTAAGTTCAACTGGATTCCACTCTATGCATTGCTGCTGTATTTAATGTTTAGACAAATGCGGTTAAAAGCGGTATTAATTACCCTTTTAGTAGTGGCTCTAATGATTTTGGTCACTGATCAGGTGACCAATCTCTTTAAGAATGGATTTCACAGATTGAGACCTTGTCATTTGGCCGAATTGATTGATGGAATGCGACTCGTAAAATCGAGTTGTGGTGGTCAATACGGGTTCTTCTCGGGGCATGCTTCCAATACCATGGCCGTAGCTATATTTATTGGATTGACCTTGAAAAAACGATTTAAATACCTTATTTACCTTCTGATTTCTTGGGCTCTTTTAATGGGATATAGTCGCATCTACATTGGTGTTCATTATCCTTTAGATGTACTATTGGGAGGGTTGTTTGGTCTTATTACTGGAACTGGATTCTATAAAATCAACCGTTACGCTATTCAACATTTTAAGGCCGATTAAAGAGGTCAGTAAATAACGTGTAGTGATTTTTTTAATAGCGTGATGTTGATGGTGTCACTCTTGATACTATAAAATTCACCATCTATTTGACTTTCATAAACAGTGTCATCTGCTTGGTGAATTCTGATGGATTTTGATTGATAACGTTTAGCCTCCTTTATCAGATGGGGTTTTTTAAGCAAAATCAAAAAACCGAAGTAGAAGACCTTTAAAAAAGTCATTTTTGGAACAATTAAAACATCCAACAGACCATCATGTAAACTTGCCATTGGTGTTAGGCTGATTTTATACCCCATTTCGTTGGAGTTGGAAATAAAAAGCAGAAACGGATAGGTCTGAATTTTTTCTCCGTTGATTTCAACCGTTATTTTGTTTTTATATTTTAAGCTCTTTAACGCTTTAAACGACGATTTTAGGTAACTAAATAACTTTCTCTCATTGGAGTTTTCATAGTGCCTAATCACTTGTGCGTCAATACCGATGCCCGTATTGCTGAAAAAATAATGTTCATTGACGCAACCAACGTCTATCGTTTTGACAGATGCTGTTTTAATAAGGTCAATGGCATGTTCAATTCGTATCGGAATCTTTAAATTGGAAGCCAATCCGTTGCCGGACCCTAGCGGGATAATACCTAAAACAATAGTCGTATTAACCAAACAAGAAGCCACTTCATTTATCGTGCCGTCTCCACCGCAAGCCACTATGATATCCGCACCTTCAGCAATGGATGATTTGGTCAAACCAATTGCGTGTTTTTTATAATCGGAATATTTCACGACAACCACGTAATGTTTCTCATCAAAAAATCGTTTCAAAAATTTCTGATGGATTGGCTGGGTTCCAGAACCTGATACAGGGTTCACTATAAAATGTATATGTTTCAAATAATCTTCTTCTATTCCAACCTGTTAGCTTCTATACTTCGTGGCCTGGCTCAATCAAAACAACTGCTTGTATATTTAATAGGTGCGTCTCAAGATATTATATTATAAAACGACTGAGAAGCCAATTCTGCAACTAAATTTGTTGAACTATGAATTCTTGGACAAAAGTCTGAAAAGTGGCTCAAAGAAATCGATTTTCATAAATAGTTTATGGAAATTTTAAGGAATGAAAATTTACCAGGCCTGCACCTCAGTAGTTGTTGGTCATCTAATCATAAGATTTGGGATGATTATACCATGCGGTTGCGTCTCGTTTGAGCGCGTAGATTAACAAATAGTATAATTTGTTGTTCGGTTAGATATTATACAAATGCGCTATACCCAGTAATGGCTCTACCCACAATAAGCGTATTGATTTCTTTGGTGCCTTCATAAGAATAAATAGCTTCAGCATCGGCTACAAAACGGGCCACTTTGTACTCCAATAAGATGCCATTGCCACCCATAACCTCACGTGCCTGACTGACCACGTCGCGAGTTCGTAGTGAGCAAAACACCTTTGCTAAGGATGCGTGTTCATCTGTAAGCAGACCTTGATCTTGTAATTCAGAAAGTCGATAGACCATAGTTTTCATCGCCGTTAAATTGGATAACATTTCCACCAAATGATTCTGAATCAATTGAAACGATGCAATCGGTTTCCCAAACTGTTCACGTTTTTTGGTGTATTTAAGTGCATTCTCGTATGCGCCTCTTGCGCAACCCACGGCTTGCCATGCCACTCCCGCTCTGGTCATCCTTAGCACCTTGGCTGTATCACGGAAGGAGTTGGCGTTTTGGAGTCGATCGTTTTCAGCAACCCTACAATCACTTAAAGTGATAATGGCGTTCTGAACGGTTCTAAGAGCCATTTTATCTTCTATTGTTTCAGAGGTGAATCCTGGGGTGTCCTTTCTCACTAAAAAACCTTTTACTTTGTTGGTTACCTCGTCTCTTGCCCAGATAATTGTAACATCGGCAAATGTTGCATTACCAATCCATTTCTTTTGGCCATTCAATATCCACTCGTCGCCTTCAAGTCTACAGGTGGTTTCCATCCCGCCCGCTACGGCACTTCCAACATTGGGTTCGGTTAGGCCAAAAGCACCTATCAATTCCATTTTTTGCATTTTTGGTAGCCATTCTTCCTTTTGTTCCTCGCTGCCGCAGAGATAAATTGAGCCCATTGCAAGTCCGCTATGTACTCCAAAAAACGTTGAGATTGAGACATCTACACGTGCCAACTCTTCAGCAATAATGCCTTCCATAATAAAAGGAAGATCAGGACAACCGTACCCTTTGTAAGCCACGCCGCAAATATTGAGTGCTGCTAATTTTGGGATGATTTCCATTGGAAATTCGGCCTTGTTCCAATATGCATTGGCAATGGGTTCAATTTCATCCTCCATAAAATTGCGGACTTTCATTTGGATTGCACGTTGTTCTTGTGTCAACTTCAAATCGAGATCGTAAAAATCGCCATCAATTGGAGGGAGTTGATGCTGGCCTTTTTTACTTTTTTCGGAGAGCATTTTCATGAGTCCGTTAAGTTGATTCTCATCCAGTTCACCCACAGTTTTCATGATTTTAGGCAAGTCTATTTTTTCTGAAATTCTACTGAGATCTTCAAAGTCCACTTCTTTCATCAAATTGATGATGGACTTAATTTTCCTGAATAATGTCATAGAGCGCTGCGGATTTAAAATTAGTTGTTGAAAAGTTAGGCATTTTTGATTGAATATAATATGACCTTATGGAGATTTATTTAGAATTTAATGTGGGAGGTTGAATCCCGTTGGGTATCGGGAGAAGTCGAACTTGAAGTCGCCCGTCTTACTGACGGAGTCGGGCAGGAAATTAAAATTGAATTTGAAATTGAAATTGAAATCGAAATCGAAGTTGAAATTGAATTCGAAGAATTATTGAGAGGCTGTCCGTTATTTACTGTTAGAGCTTCAGGCAGATCACCGCAGGCGCAATTAGAAGAATAAACTGATTTCATTATTTAGGTTTGCTCTAATCTCTTATCCAATTAAGTAGGGAGAGGAATTATGCACCGTCAATCCACTACAATCCACAACCCACCATCAAGCTTACAGAGAAATCCGTTAAAACATTCGTGGAGATTTACTTTAAGCCCAGCAAGAGTTCTGCAGCAGCGAATGGTGTGGTTTCACCATTTTCAATACATTCCAATTGGTGTTTCAATTCTTTTTTAATGGAAGGGTTATTGTAAAAGTCCGTTTTCAGTCGGTCTTCAATAGTTTGGAGCAGCCAAAATTTGTTTTGTTCGTTCCGGGTATAATTAAAAAACTGATTTTCTTTTACTAACTTCAGATAGTCTTCAATCAACTGCCATACCTCTGGGATACCTTCATTTTTAAGGGCACTTGCAAGTAAGACTTTGGGTTGCCATCCAGAATCTTTAGGTGGGTAGAGGTGGAGCGCCCTATTGAATTCAACCTTGGCGGTTTTGGCGTTTTTAAGATTATCGCCATCTGCTTTATTGATTACGATCGCATCAGCCATTTCCATGATGCCTCGTTTAATGCCTTGTAATTCATCACCTGCACCGGCCAATTTCAATAATAAAAAGAAATCTACCATGCTGTGGACTGCCGTTTCACTTTGTCCAACGCCAACGGTTTCTATAAGGATGGTATCAAATCCAGCGGCTTCACAAAGAATAATAATTTCCCTGCTTTTTCGAGCCACGCCACCAAGTGAAGTGCCTGAAGGAGAGGGTCGGATAAAGGCGTTGTCGGTCTTGACCAAATCTTCCATTCGGGTTTTATCGCCCAGGATAGAACCGCGACTCACAGTACTGCTCGGATCAACGGCCAAAACAGCAATTTGCTTTCCTTTAGAAGTCAAATAAGTTCCAAAAGTTTCAATAAAAGTGCTTTTCCCAACCCCTGGAACCCCAGTAATGCCAATCCTAATGGATGTGTTGGCATAAGGGAGACACTGTTGGATGATTGCATTGGCTTTCTTTAAATGCTGCGGGTTGGTGCTTTCCACCAAAGTTATTGACCTACTGAGCGCTGTACGATCCTGGGCTAATATACCTTTGACCAGTTCGGCTACAGAAGGTTGTTTTTGGCGTCTGTTTTTAATGGCGGCAATAGCACTTTTGTTGGTCGCTTCCGGTTCAGAAACACCTTCGTTTTCATGCAGTGCTGAGGTTTTGCCTTTCTTGGTCAAAATAGATGATATTTAGCCTATTGCGGTTGCTCTTTGCTGATTTCTATAGGAACTTCAATTTTAGTGTGGTCCCATGCCATGGTCATTTTTAGAACATCTACGGTGTTGTCAAAAGCAATCGTGAATTGTTCCACCGTACTGTCAATATCAATAACAGGAACATCAACTTCCAAAAGATCATATTTTGGTTCGCGCATCGGTCGCATTTGTTCATCAACACCCCACGGATATTGCTTGGTATTGAAATAAACTTTCCAAATACTGTCGTTAGGTACAGTCCAAAGCGTATAAACACCCTTAGGCACAGAAATACCGTCGACGATTAGCGTTTTATTGGTAGTAAAAGTAGTGGCCTCATTAGCTCCCGTACGCCAAACTTGGTTATATGGCACCAAAGCGCCAAACACCTCTCGACCTTTTTTATAAGGCCTGTTATAGAGCACTTCCAATTTGGTGTCATTTAATTCAAATTTTACGACATCTTTTGGACTCATTCGTTTGGAGAAAATATCTTCAACAAAGTAGGAATATAGAAATAAACCCACTGCTACAAAGGCAAGGATAATCAATAGACGTTTTAGAAACTTGTTCATAAATAAGGGATCATGGATTTGAAACTTGGCATAAATATAATTATAAAAGATTGCTCATTAAAGTACTTAACGTTGTTTTATGGAAAGTTGCTCTTATTTTTTAAAAAGAAAGTTAAAATGACATTGGTCATCACTCGAAAATCAGTTCTCTACATCTATTAAACAAAAAAACTGCTCGAAAGCAGCTTTATAAGCTTTCCGAGCAGTTGTTATTATTAATACGTGATTACTGATTCTTAATCATCCAATAAATCAATTTGTACTTTAAAAGCTTCCTTTATTGCTTCTGCCAAATCATTATTGCCATCCATATCTTCTGGACTAATTACAATTACTCCATCACCATCACCATCGGTAGCGGTAGAAAGATCAACCATGCCCAGTACAGCATTGAGATCAAAGTTGATAACCACTTCTTTAGTGTCATTATTGATTACGAGCTTCTGCTCACTGTCTTCGTAGTCAATTTCGATCTCATCTTCAAAATCATGCCAAAAAATAAAAGCTTGTCCGTTAATTTCACCGGTCATTTGCATGCTTCTCCCAAACAAGTCAGAGTTAGGGTTTTCGCTTTTATCAAATTCAAATTCAATTTCTTCGTAGATGCCATTTGGGATTTCGATGTCTACCAATTGGACGCTGTTTCCGGAAAAAAGATCAATTTCAAAAGGACCTTTCAATTCAATGTCATCATCGCTATCGTAAAAACCATCTTGAAGTTCCAGTTCAATTTCTTTGAAGTTCACTAAGAATTCTCCGAGATTTACGCTATTTACGCCGCGAGAAGCCACGGGGCTATAACTTGCTTTAGCAGCAATTTTTAAGTGACCTTGATTAGGGACGTTTGTTGAATCATCATCTGATGAACAGGCGGTAAATACAGTTGCCATGGAAAGTGCAACAACGCCAAATTTCATTTTTTTTAATACATTCATAGTTTTAAACTTTATAGGTTATCTAGTAAGAACGTGTTAAAATGCAAATAGTATGCTAGGAATGTTAAATCTATCTAAAGATTTTTTGTTACAAGACTTTGTTTTTATCACACTATTGGGTTTTTAATGACCTTATGTTCGTTGCTTTATGAATCTTTATTTCTCATTTATAAGTCTGGGTTGACTTCTAAGTTTTTGATTAACAATGTAAATGCTTATTTTGCATAAAACTATACTCTCATGAAAAAAGAACTTTCGCTACTGTTGCTCGTAATCTTATTGTTTGGAACTTCCTGTTCAGTAGTTCAGAAAAACACCGCACTAAAAGACGATGGTATAATCGATATTGTTTTTGTACAAGTCAATGACGTTTATGAAATTGCACCATTAGCTGGAGGGAAGGAAGGTGGAATTGCACGTGTTGCCAGTTTAAAGAAGGAGGAAAAGGCAAAAAATGAAAATACATTTCTGGTTATGGGTGGTGATTTTGTAAGTCCATCCATTTATAATAGTTTGAAATATGAAGGAAAGAGTATACGTGGTAAGCAGATGGTAGAAGCACTTAACGCTGCTGAAATGGATTTTGTTGTTTTTGGCAATCACGAATTTGATATTAAAGAAAGTGAACTTCAGTCGCGAATTGATGAATCCAGGTTTACCTGGGTGTCTTCAAATACGTTCCACAAAACTGGTGATGCGGTTCAGCCTTTTTTCAAAAATTCTACAACAGCATTTCCAGAAACCTATATATTAAATGTATCAGATGCCGATGGTACTCAGGCCAAAATTGGAATTATCGGGTTGACTTTGCCTTTTAATAAAGCGTCTTATGTGCATTATACAGACCCAATGTCAACTGCTAAAAACTTATATAATCAACTAAAGGATTCTGTTGATGTGGTGGTCGCCTTAACGCACTTGGATCTTGAGGATGACATTAAACTTGCCCAGCAAATTCCGACCTTAGGGTTGATTATGGGAGGGCATGAACATGATATGCAGTTTGAGAAAGTAGGGGATGTGTACATTACCAAGGCCCATGCCAATGCGAAATCGGCTTATGTGAATACGATGAGATTAAATAAGAATACAGGTGAATTAAAAGTGTCTCCAAAATTAAGGTATATTAATGAAGACATTCCGCTTGATCCCCACACCAATACCGTAGTTGAAAAATGGGAAGGAATTGCCAATGCTAACTACAGTTCCTTAGGTTTTGATGCTACGGATATTGTTATAGAAAAAAGTGAGCCTCTTGAAGGTAGGGAGATTATAATCAGGTCAGAACCAAGCAATTTAACCGAACTTGTGGTAAACGCTGTTCAAGTTGCTGCGCCTTTGGCTGATGTCGTACTTGTCAATGCGGGAGCAATCCGGGTTGATGATATTTTATATGCGCCGGTTTCTCAATATGATATCTTAAGAGCTATGCCTTTTGGTGGAGAAATTAGAGAAGTTGACATGAAAGGAAGTCTGCTAAAAGAGATTTTAGGAGTTGGTGAAAGTAATAAAGGTAGTGGCGGCTATTTATTGCGGAATTCAACCATAAAAAAGATTGATAATAAATGGGGTGTTGGAGAAGATCATATAGAGAATGGAAAGGTTTATCGGGTTGCTATGTTAGGGTTCCTGCTTACTGGTATGGAAACGAACTTAGATTTTCTAAAAGATAATCACCCTGATATTATTAAAGTTTATCCTATTGAAACCTCTATTGATCATCCTCAATCTGACATTCGGTTGGCGCTCGTGCAATACTTGAAAAGTTTACAGAACTAGAAAGGTAGAAAACCGACAACAATTCAGTTTACTTGGCGGAAGAATGACTCTGGAACCATATAAAAAACTTATGTTAAATTTTCAATCGGTATTTAAAGATATCTATTTTTTTTGTATATTTATAAAACAATCATAACGGGGTGCTTAAATTATTAAAATTAGCTGAGAATATACCCGTATCACTTCAAAAGCGTTAATGCCAAAAGAAGGATTATGATTTGCAAAGGGAACAATGTTTATATAACTTGTTCCCTTTGTTTTTTCGAAAATCTTATGAGAAAATCATTCGTATTTTAAATATCTTAACAACTAAACTTCTCAATTAAAATCAAATTCTAATGAACATTACAGCTTCTTATACTGATCTCTATCAACTGACCATGGCTCAGGTCTATTTTAAAACCAAACCCGACGGACGAGCGGTCTACGACTATTATTTTAGAAACAATCCCTTTAACGGCGGATATTCTATTTTTACGGGACTGGAGGATGTCTTGAATATCCTTGAAACCTTAAAATTTTCTGATTCCGATTTGACCTATCTGGAACAACACGGATTCGAAAAAAGTTTTCTGGAGTATTTAAAAGATTTTCAATTCCGCGGGAATATCTCATCAAGTTTAGAAGGAGATGTTGTTTTTCCAAACCGTCCCATTCTACAGGTTGAAGCGAATATTATAGAAGCACAGATCATAGAAACGATGCTGCTGAATATTCTAAATTTTCAGACTCTAATTGCTACAAAGGCCAGTCGGATTCGCCATAGTGCTAAAACAGAAATGCTTTTGGATATGGGGCTACGCCGCGCCCATGCTACCGGAGGCTATTATGCGTCACGGGCAGCCATTATTGGTGGTTTTGACAGTACAAGTAATGTGAAAGCAGCGGAGGATTACGACATTCCCTCTTCAGGTACCATGGCGCATTCTTTTATTCAGAGTTATGAAGATGAGTTACAGGCGTTTCGGGATTTCGCAAAAATACGACCAAAAAATTGCGTCCTACTGATTGATACCTATAACACGCTTAGAAGTGGATTGCCAAATGCTATTACGGTGGCCAAGGAAATGGAGAGCAGTGGAGAGCAGTTATTGGGTGTCCGATTGGATAGTGGGGATTTGGCTTATCTCGCAAAAAGAACACGTAAAATGTTGGATGACGCCGATTTAAACTATGTAAAAATTGTTGCCTCGAACCAATTGGATGAATATGTCATTAAAAGTTTAAAAGAACAGGGCGCACCTATTGATATCTATGGTGTGGGAACAAACCTGGTGACCGGAAAGCCTGATGCAGCAATAGATGGCGTTTATAAGTTGTCTGAATACAACGGCGAACCACGGATCAAGCTTTCTGAAAACATTATTAAAGTTTCCCTACCATCAAAAAAACAGGTGTACAGAATGTTGGATAAAAATGGCATGTTTTACGGTGCAGATGCCGTTGCCATGTATGATGAGGAAAATGTAGCGCGAATGGAACATTCATTTGACGCAAACAAGAGTTTGGAACTCACGCGTTTTGAACACGAACCTTTACTTCAGAAGGTAATGGAAAACGGTAAAAAAGTAATGCCGGCACGAACGGTCAGTGAGATTGCAGAGTATTCAAAATCTCGATTGGAGCAACTTCCAGAGGAATACAAACGATTTCAGAATCCGCACATTTACAAAATAGGTTTGAGCACAGATCTAAAGAAAGAACGTGATAGCCTGGTTCAAAAGCACAAATTCTGAATCGAACTTTTTGGACACGTCCCCAAGGCTATCGTGATCATGCATGGTCACTAATTTAGAGGTAAACATTTCACTAACTACGAATGCCTTTGGGTTGTTATAAATAGTAGGTTTATTTAACTTTACGAAAAATAGCTTATAATCATATAAAAACATGAAAACACTTCTTATAATTGATGTTCAGAACGATTTTATGCCTGGAGGATCGCTTGCGGTTCCAGATGGCGATAAAATTGTTCCGGTGATCAATAATATCCAACATAAATTTGATTTGGTAGTTGCGGCCCAAGATTGGCACCCGCAAGATCACGTAAGTTTTGCCTCCAATCATGCAGGGAAATCCCATTTTGATGAGATCGAAATTCATGGGAAACCACAAACATTATGGCCAGATCATTGTGTACAGGGCACTGAGGGCGCAAAGTTTCACAAGGATCTTGATACTCAAAGATGGGAAGCGATTTTTAGAAAGGGAACGGATAAGGAAATTGACAGCTATAGTGCCTTTTATGATAACGGCCATTTAAAGTCGACCGGATTGACCGGTTATTTAAAAGAGAAAGGCGTATCCCAACTTTTTTTATGCGGACTCGCAGCCGATATCTGCGTTTATTTTTCCACTTACGATGCCTTTAAGGAAGGTTTTGCCTGTTTCTTTATTGAAGATGCTTCTCAACCATTGGATCCAAATAAACATGAAGAATTAAAAAAGAAGATGGAATATCTGGGCATACAAATAATTTCTTCCGAAGATATTTAGTAGTTAGGCGCGAAGCAATAGAAATTGTACTAAAATTGAACATCACACTGAATTTCGTAAATTTATAGAATGAAAAGACAACGGATTTATTTGGACACATCAGTTTTTGGTGGCTATTTTGACGATGAATTTCAAGAGTTCACGAAACCATTATTTGAAGGTTAAATAAAGGGGAATTTACAATTGTTTTTTCTACAATGCTCGAGGGAGAGTTAGAGTTGGCACCAGAAAAGGTTCGTCAATTAGTTCGCGGAATCGAAAGCGAAGATACCGAATTCGTTGAAGAAACTGATGAAGCTGTAGAGCTTGCGGCAGAATATATTAAAGAAAACGTAGTTGGTAAGACAAGCTATTCCGATTGTCTTCACATCGCGTTGGCTACAATTAATCAAGTGGATTTACTCGTTAGTTGGAATTTTAAACATATTGTAAATATTCAGCGAATTAGAGGTTATAACTTGATAAATATTAAAAATGGATACAAACCATTGGAGATACGTTCTCCAAGAGACATAATGAGTTATGGAAACTAAAAAAGAAAAAAAATTTGACACCGTCAAAATGGCTCGTGAAATTAAGGACAAATTGGATGCTAAATTATCCAAAATGACGAAAGAAGAAATTGTTGCCTACTTTAGAGAACAACGAATGAAACCAGATCGAGTTAAGCCAAGTGCATAGCAAATACGTGTGTTAGTTATGGCTTAGGTCTTCTTTGCATACATAGAAAATCCTTCACACTAAAAAGCGTTGTAGGTGGGATTTCCCATAACCAATTTTTATTTGGACAGGTTTGCTACCGATACATGTCAAAGCTCAATTACATGAACTGTAATTTAGATAAAAAAGAAACCTCTCATCCTGATAGCTATCGGGACTGAGAGGTTTTTTTATGCAATTATTTAACATTAACCCACTTTCTTTTTCGGCTTTCGCACTCTTATATAAGCTATGATGGATACCACAATTACAACTGCCGTTAGTATATAAATAAACTTTGGAACAGGGATAGGGTCGCCCGCAGCATAACTGTGCAAGCCTGTTAAATAGTAGTTCACCCCAAATGAGGTCATTATAATGGAACCGAATGCAAATACACTGGCCACGTTTAGGGTAAATCGACTTTTAAGTGCCGGAACGAGTCGTAAGTGTAAGACGATCGCATAGATAATGATTGAAATCAATGCCCAAGTCTCCTTTGGATCCCATGCCCAGTAACGTCCCCACGATTCGTTGGCCCAAACGCCACCTAAAAATGTTCCGATGGTCAATACAAACAAGCCAATGGTCATGGAAATTTCATTGATATAGGTGAGTTCTTTAATGCGGATATCAATTTTATAGGCGCTCTTTTTCGTTCTGATAATCATTAAAATCAAGGCCATAAAACCCAATACGGCTGATAATGCCAAGGGTGCATAACTACTGACAATCGTCGCCACGTGAACCTTGAGCCAAAACGACGATTTTAAAACAGGCATTAAATTGGTGATCTCCGGATTTAACCAATCGAGGTAACTTACAAATAGTAGAGACCCCGTAAATAAGGTTGCCAATGGCAGTGAGAAATCAGATTTTCTAAAGGTCATCAATCCGCAGAGCATCAGCACCCAAGCAACAAAAACCATCATTTCATAGCCGTTGCTCCATGGTGGATGTTGGGCAATATACCAACGTAGCAGGATGTTCCCTGTAAATATCAAGAAACTGATCAATGAAATTAACACGAGAATATCCCAAAGGATATTTATAAATCGATTCTGAACAAATATCTTAGAAAGTGCCAATATCAGCATGATCAAACCAATAGTGAAAAAGGTCTGAAACAGCCAAAAGTTAAGATTCATTTGGTTATACCACAATTCGGCTTCAATTCGTTCTTCGGAAGGGATAATGTCTTTCCCCAAAGTAGATTGATAGGTGTCTATATAAGAAAGTTTATCGGTAGCTCCTGCCCAGTTATGAGCGGCAATATCGTTAAAGTAGGTCCGTGTGATATTTTGAACAAATCTACCATCTTCTGGAGGGAAGTCGTTGAAGTGGTGGGTATAACTGAACCACTTATCCGTTTCATCTAAACTATTTGGGAAAATATTCAGATAGTTTCCAGAGAAAATATTGAACAGTATATTAAAGCGCTCATCAACTTTAATGACTTCCTTATCAAATTCATTTTGTTCAGCAGGTTTTTTGGCGTGCGCATCTTCCGCCATTTTTGCCAAGACATAATCACCTTCTGGGTTGATCAAATGATCAAAGGAGATATAACCATCATCTGTAATTTTAAGGGGCTTAAAAAAATCGCCGCCTTTAATGGCTTCTATTTTAATGACGGGAATTTTCTGCCATGCTCCAGGTGAAACGTGCATTGCCAAAAACACCTGATTGGCATCCAATTTAATCTTTTCCTCGCTTGTTTTATAGGTAAAGGTAGTCTTACCATAAATTTTACGTAAAAACTCTGAAGCTAAGGTATTGATAGGTTTAATTCGTCCATCGATGTCCTGAACCAAAATACGTCCGAATAAATCGGAATGTTGCTTGTCAATTTCTTGAGCTTTCACCAAGTCAGTTACAGACGGGATCGAGTCTCTTTGCATCGGTGCTTGTGCAAATGTTGTAAAAGAACTGAATAGACCAATCAGCAGAATCGAGGTAATTTGTTTCAGTTTTTTTAATTTTTTGCTGATGATGGTAAAGCGGGTGCTTTTCCCAAACAGGGTAAAAAACATGCCAATCATCAGTAAAAAATAACCAATATAGGTTACTGCGGTGCCCAAAACGTCATGATTTACGGCGAGCAGAGTACCTTTTTCGTCGGTGTCATAACTGGCCTGATAAAATCTAAATCCGCCATAGTCCAAAACATTGTTCATATAGATTCGGAATGGCATCTCAGTATCACCGTCTAAAACAGTGACTTCACTGGCGTAAGACGATGGGCTTTCAGATCCTGGGTAACGCTCCAATTGAAAATCATTTAACTTAATGGCGAAGGGGGTTTCAATGGGCATGGCGCCATAAGAAAAACTAAGATTTATCCCGTCAATAATAATCTCATGAGTGGTAGGCAGAAAACCTTTTCTGTAAAGAAGCATGACTTCTTCGGTTTTATCTCCAACGGTCACATTTAGCACGACGGCATCATCTTTGGTTGGATCATTATCCTGTGGTTTTTCTGAGGAACTGGTCAACTTCATTTTACCATTCGGGTGATATGAAAGAGGAACGAAAGATAAATCGCCCTGTCGGTATAAAGTTCTAAGCGACATAGGCTGAAGCGAGTCTCCTTTAATAACGCCAGCTTTTTGATCGGCCATGACAAAGAAGTCGAGTGGGTGAGGTGCCCAAATCTTGAATTCTCCGTTATCTTCGGTGATATTAATAATTCCTTCTTCTTGCGCTTCAAAGCCTACTTTATGTTTGTGCGGACCGATGACCTCTACCTCTCCTTTGTTAAGAAATAGCGTCTCTCTACCGTTGCCGGAAGTGGTGACCATTTGTAATAAGGGAATACCATTTTCTGGATCATCAACAATTTCCGGTAAGGCATCTGCAACAAATTCCTTTAAGGAAATGACTACAGGCGTATCTTCAATATCCGTATTGATGGTGAAGCTATTATCATTTAGTGGAGAAAACTCCTTTTTCTTTTGTAGATGTCTTGTTTTATTGCCGTTGGAAATATGAACTTGTAAATAGTTTTTATCTGAAATAATAGTGTTGGAACTTTCACCTTCCCTAATTCGCATGATGCCACCATAAGAATCATATCGTGTAATTCCGGCACCAATGATGATAATGATGAAGGAGAGATGAAAAAGAAGGATGGCCCATTTTTCCTTTCGCCATAAGTTGTATTTGAAGGTGCTGGCAAGAAAGCATAAGGCCAAACCAACCATGACCAATT
This sequence comes from Gelidibacter maritimus, assembly GCF_014062315.1. Classification (GTDB taxonomy): domain Bacteria; phylum Bacteroidota; class Bacteroidia; order Flavobacteriales; family Flavobacteriaceae; genus Gelidibacter; species Gelidibacter maritimus. The sequence goes on along the minus strand of NZ_JACGLT010000005.1, from coordinate 131,373 downwards.
CAAACCAAAGCGCATCATACACCTTGATCCAAGCGGTATCTGTGCCAAAATCATTTTCAATAAACGTCGCGGCACCCATGGCTACCGCAAAAATTAAGAGTAAAAGTAAAGCTAAAACGGAAGACGAAAAAAAACGATAAATAAATTTCATAGGGAATGGTATGGCTTTTAAAAAAAGCCGTTATAGAACTTGTTAATCCGTTTGTGGATATGGTTAATTTTTGGAGCTTACTACTTTATCGGAACCCATTTTAGCTTCTCGGGCTTTTGCCTCTTCCAGCCATTTTGGTAACGCGTTGGATTTGAAATTTTCTTTATCTTTTTTCAATTGATCCATATCGAGTCCGATGTATTCCTGTGCTTTTGCCTTAGTTGAAATATCCGGCATTGCTACCGGCTCATTATGTCCTAAAGTAGCTAAGAGACGTACCAGTTTAACGCGTGCTTCTTGAGCTTCGGCGAGACCACTACCCAATACGCGCCCTATTTCTACAGGTGAATGGAACGAACCACCGTGAGAAGCAGCTGTATAATCCCAACGCCATTGTGCATGACGAATGTTCATCAAGATATCTTTCATTTGCTCCTCTGTTGCGCCAAGCTCCCAGGCTTTCCCTGCTTCAATATGTGCTTTTACCAAAACATCTTCTAACTTGATTCTGTTTTCATTGGACTTTTGTTGCCTGTCATAAACGTTGGCAATAAGTTTTGCTGTTTCTTCTCTATGACACACTTGGCATGAGTTGGCAACATTGTTTAAAGGCGATTGTAAATGGTGATCGGTAAACTTTTGACCACCTTCACTCTTATAAGGCATGTGACAATCGGCGCAAGATACACCACGGTCGGCGTGGACTCCAGTTAGGAAAATTTCATAATCAGGATGCTGAGCTTTAAGCATTGGCGCTTTACTAATAGCGTGTGTCCAATCTGAAAATTCAATATCATCATAATATTTCTCCATATCCTCAACCGCAAATCCATTTTCCCATGGGAACGTCAGATAATTTGTGCCTTCATGTCCCGGTTTGTTTTTGTTGAAATAATATTCCACGTGGCATTGTGCACAAACCAATGAGCGCATTTCTTGGTGGGTTGACTTGTTGATGTCTTTACCCATAGCCTGGAAAGCCTCTACTAATGCCGGTCTTGTAATGCGCAATTTCATATTGTTCGGATCATGGCAATCTGCACATCCTATGGGGTTGACCACTTCCGAAACATTTTCTGCCCAAGTTCCCGCATAAAACTCTCCAACACCGTGCTCATCCATTAAACGCGGTACATCAGGACCTTTACAGGTCCAACAAGTTGCTGGCATAGGCCCATCTTCTTTGTTCTCAGGAGCTGCAGTCCGTAAAGTGTTATGGATGTCTTCAATAGCATAATAGTGGCCACGACCTTGATTGTAATCTTTTGAAAACGCATAGCCTGCCCAAAGTAATACCATTCTCGGATCTTCTTCCAACATATCAACCATGGCAGAACCCCCTTGATAAGAACGGAAAGACGTATCGGCGGTTTTCATATACGATTGGTACTCTCTTGGATAGTTTTTACCCCATTCTTCATTTCGAGGTTCATTTTTTCCAATGACTACACTTGGCACATATTTGTATTTGGCCTCACTTTTTCTATTTATAATACTTGATGCCAGTAATCCTAATAAAAAGACGACTACAATTGTGACGATGAAGAGAACTTTATTTTTCATAATAATTACGGTTTATTGTGCTTCAATTTCTTTTGCCAACCATTCGGGGATGACCATTTCATCTTGATCAGTTGGTAATGGAGCGATATTATATTTGACGGTCGATAGTCCGTGGATACGGCCGTGTGGCACTTCTTGATGACAGGACCAACAGGCTCTTTCGGTACGATTTTCTCTGTGATTATCGAGCCAACCATCATACTTAACTTCTGTTACTTGTTGTACGTGGCATCTGATGCAGTTATTTTGAACAACTTCTTCTGAGGCTTCACGCATGGTAATGACATCTGGCTCTGTCCTGCTCGTAAAAACAGCCGAGTGATACAAACCATCTTTAGCCTTAAAATAATAGGAGTTAAAAATATTGTCCTGCGGCACGTGACAACCATTACAAGACACCCATTCTCTGTGGGAACTGTGCATCCAACTGTTATAAACAGGGGTCATAACATGACAATTTACGCAGGCTTGCGGATTGTCTGATAGGTAAGAGACCACTTCAGCTTCACGCATTAGGAAAAAACCCATGCCCATTACAACAGCAATTGCAAACACTGCAAATGTGCGCCAAGAAGAGCCTTTTTCCGGAAGTATTTTTAAGTTAAACTTCATACCATTGTGAATTGTATGTTAAAAATAACCAAATAGATTATTCGTTTAACTGATATTCATCATATTTTATTAAAAAACATGTATGAAAAATCCCTCAAGCGAAAATAATTATTGAAAAGTTAAGCAAGCAATTATTTTTTGCAACGTCTTTCAATTTTCTAATTGGTTAATATTCTGTATCTAAGATGGGAAATTATTTTGTCAAAGATAAATAATGAGTCTTTTTTATCTTCAGTTTTGACTGATTTAGAATCGTTCTAAAAAGATAGAACATTTTTAAAATGCTTTTATTTTTATGGAAAAAATCGGCTATTTGGTCAATTTCAAATACTGCTGCCAAATAGCTGCATCGGATTTTACTTTGAGTCCTCCCGCATTTTTCTTAATTTCCTATTTCCTAATTTAAATTTTACTTTCAGCTTTTGCTTTCGCTCCTTTTCACTAGTTTTGTCTTGAATAAACTGCAAAAAGAATTTGGCTCCCGCATCGTCATAAGTAGTTTTTTGGGGTAAAGATAAGCCATCATTATGTTTGAGGTTTCTCCACGGCACAGATAACCAGATATTCATATATTCTTTCAGTTTTAATCGGCCTTCGGCAAATAAATGGATGGCTGACGACTGGATTTCTGTTCTCGGAATGATAACCTCGCCATGCTTTATCTGTAATGTTTGGACAATAGGTTGGAATCTCAGGTTTTTAAAACGCTCATCCCGCATCAGCGGAATAGCATCCATGAGGGATTTATAATTATAAAGTGCTAAGTTTTTAAGATCAAAATGAAGAACGCCATTCATGGAATTCATGTTCAGCTGCCCATTTTCATCCAACAACACGGTTGCTTTTATCGTGTAATTTAAAAGGCCATTAATGCTATCAGCCTGCTTTAAATCATCGTTATTAAAATAATTCACACTCTTTAGAAACTCATGAAGCCGAATATTATCAACGTTTATTTCGATTGCCACTGGAGTATTCACGGCATGTTCAATTCCCAATGCGAGGTCTAATGCTAGTGTACCCCCAAAACTATTGAACCGCATATCCTCAATCATTAGATTGTTTTCTTCAAACAGAAGTTCTGAACCAAAATTGGTGATATTGAATTTATCGTGCTTTAAGGTGTCAATTACGATGGTTATATCTGGGTAAAATGAACTGTTGATCTCCGTCATGGTGGTCTTCCATTTTTGTAAATCAAACGAAGAAGAATCCGTCGGTTGATTGTTTTGGCTTGAGGTTGCAATAAATTCCTTAATATGCTCGGTGTCAAGATACGGCGCGTAAATGGAGAAACTTGAACTGTGCTGATTGATATCCTGTGGTCCATTGATAAATCCGGAAAAATTGTCAATTGTTCCTGAAAAATAGACCTCACTTTTTCCTGGTAGTTGGATATCAAGTGTTTTTAGCGTTGCTATATCGTTATTGATTTCAACATGCAAACTATCCACTGGAAATTGAAGCCCAGCCGCTCTGAAATCTACAACAGTCCCCGCCATTTTGAGATCTCCAAATCCCTCGGCATTCAACAGTTTCAGTTCTTTGGACTCTGCTTTGTAGTTGCCGATAAATTCAAAATCACCCGATTTAAATACAAAATTGGTGGTCTTCAAATAATCATTCAGATCTTCAGATTTCCCTTTGACCTTCACCGAAAAATCGAGATCAAATGGATTGTCTTTCCGCAACTCAATCTGACTGGCATGTGCGTTCACCTGACCATATACATTGGCCACGGTTTCTTTAAAATGCATATCTAAATGGGCAAGTTTAAGAATGGAATCATTTTCAAAATGTATTTCGGCTTTGATATTTTCAGTGATTAAGTTCTTATATTTTAAAGAATCCACAGCTATTGTTATCTTCGGATTGAACCTGTTAAGATCTTCAAAGAGGTGATGTAATCCTTTTTTGTTTTTTTGAACCTTTAATGAATCTTCATTTTTAAATGAATTTATGGTTGTCAATAAGTCGTCACCATCAATAAACGGTGCGGTAAGATTCAAAGACACTGAGCTTGGCCCTTCCTTATCATCTAATAAAAAAATCGGAAATTGTTTAATGCTTCCATCGAGATTTATGGAGTGAACATCGTCAATCTCCAAATTGAATTCTTTTAGCAGAATATTGGAATCATTCACAAAGAGAGATAATGAGTCAATACCAATATCCATTTTAGCAGGTTCATAATGGAGACTGGTGTTAGTCAAGGTCAGATCACCTACGGCATTATTCAGAAGCTCGCTGATTTCTTTTACATTGCCGGTAACGTGTCCGTTAAAATTATAATCACCTGAGTCTATTCTGAAAAGTTCAATATTGAATAAATCCTTAAAAACAGAAATGGGCCCATTTGAACTGGCCTCAGCATTCATATATACAGCATTTTTGAGATTGCTTTGTGGACCGTGAACCCGAACATTTCCTTTTAATTTGGTTAGGGCCTCATCATATTTGAAATTAAAATTTTCTAATACAATGGTTTCCGAATCGACCAATTCCAGGTTTGAATTTACATCGGTAATAACCACATCATCATACTTTAAGGAACCGATGTTGATTTTAAACTGCGGATGAAATTGGCTGTAAATAGCGTCAAGGGTTTCATAGAGATTTCTTCTATCGTCCACCGGTGTGTTTGACTTTGGCACAAATCTTTTCGCCATGGCAATCACATCATTGATATTTAGGTTTTTAGAGTTCAATGAAATCTGACTCGTTGTAGGAACTATAGGTGCTTTTGATAAAATGCCAGCGATGTTTTTTAAGTTTCCCTTAAAAACTAAATCCTCACCGTTGGGAAGGTTGATAGTCAGTTCCTTTAGAATAGAGTTTTCCCTTTCCAATAAAACCGTGATAGACTGTACTGGCAATTGCAGTCCGTTTTTTTTAAGGACGACTCGTGTATTGTCCAGTTTGAATAGGCCCGTAGCTTTGTTTAGAAATTCGAAAGGATTGAGGATATCACCAGAAAAGTGTGCATCCAAAAGAAACTTTCCATCCTTAAAATCAAAATTGTCGGTTTCGATAATGGCTGCTAAATCTTCGTTATGTCCATTTAATCGTACTTTGGCGTCTATATAATTTAAGGCTTCCGGTGTACTTTGAAAATAGGAATTATGGATGTCAACCTGTACGGTCTCTAATTTCGCATTAATTGTATCAAAGCTTATTTTAAAGTCTTTCACAGATCTTTTTTCTTGTTTTAAACTATCCGTTTTATAGAGATCATTGGTCAGGTTGCCACTAAAGGATGTTTGCTTAAAATAGAATTTATCAGCAATGAGCACCGCGTTGTTTGTGGTAGAAAATTCGGCATTGATATCTGGATTATTTCCATAGGCAAATTTACCCCATAGCCTGAGATTGGTTGTAAAGGGATTTTGGATCTCATAACTTTTGAGTTTCGCCGAAATACTATCCGTAAGTAAACCTTTAAGGGCTTTAAAATCTGTATTGGCGTTTTGCAGTGCAAACCTGTATTCTGTGATGTCTGAAAGATCAAAGTCAGCACTTAATTGAAAGGTCTGGTCATCTATTTTGAGTGGGAATTCTGGAACCTCTATACGGTTGTTTTTTAAATCTACAGTAAATTTATAGTCTCCCTTTACAATGGCACCGTTGAAGAAACTGCCTTTAGTAGTGTTAAATCCTAAGTTATTGACGGTGATATCCATCTCAGAGTTTCCTTGTAATTTCAAGTCATCCCCTTTAAACGCTCCTTTTATTTTATGTATGTGAAGATTGAAGTATTTGTTTAAAACACTATCCTTGGTAACATATTTGACATTGTCCAATAAGATATTTGCGCCAGTAGGATTGACCCAACTGGGTAATTGAAAACCTTTTTGCCTTGCTTGTTGTTTGTCTTTTTTTAATTGCTGGTGATATGTTAAGGGTTTGTCTGAGATGACTTCTGAATGGAATTCGGCATTTTTGATAGCGATATTTTTAAAAATAATCTGGCCCCTCAATAATTTTCCGGCACCTATTACCATCTTAGCTTCATCGATCTGAAGACTTGAGACCTGATCGGAAACTGAATCTTTATTGGTGTGCGTGATGTCTTTGAGCGTAAAACTGACATTGGGGAAACCACTTAAAAACCGGGCGTTTACCTTACCAATGGTCAATGTTCCTGAAGTGTTTTCAGCATACCACTCTTGGAGTACGTCAATAACACTATCCCGATTGAGCCAACCAATAGTAAAGAGACCAAAAGGCAATAGCATGAGGACAATTAAGCCTATAGAAATTCTTTTAAGCCATTGTCGCTTTGTAGATTTTTTGGTCTTGCCTATTGGGGTTTTCAAAGTCGAAATTTATGGAAAAATAAGGAGAAAATTTGGGTTGGAAAACATTAGGTTGAAAATACTCTTAAACATAGGCAAGAGAATCTGGATTTGCAATGGTCACGGCGGATTGCGCTGATAAAAAATATATGATTTTCCAAACTGGAATCACATCAAGATCAATACCTTTCAACGCCAGTCAATTGATTTTTTGATTCGTCCTTAATACGACAAACTGAAGCTTCTTAGTTTAAAAATCAGAACGTTAATTTTTCAATACACAGTTATGGTAGGATCACAACTGTTTAATCATTTTCGTCAATGTTCATATCAGACATATCTGTCGTTACTGAATTGAGGCTCATCATTACAAAAATTAAAAAAGATGCTGATTTTCTTAGGTCTTTATCATTGGGGTTTAATTGCAAAAAATCACCTCCTTGTTGCATCGAGAATTTACCATCATCTGACCATGAAAGATATTGACCACTGCCATTGTCAATATCACCAGTGTCATTGATCTGTACCATTTTATTAGTGTCGGCATCATAAACAAAACCATCTTCATCAATTGTTGCCAGTAGTTTGCCGTCGTTGTTTTTCAGTTCGCCGTTGGCATGTAGAGTTCCAACTTTTTCAGAGTCTCCCTGCATAGAAAAAGCGTGGACCTCGCCACTGTCTGCTAAGGATATAAAACTGGCCGAGCCATTCATATTAATGTTAAATTCTTTGATGGGTAGCGTTTTATCGGTACAGCTTGTAAGCATCATAAAGAGTAGTATTATGGTAGTAATTGAAAATCTTTTTCTTAGTTTCATATATCAAATTGGAATTGGTGTTATAAAGTTCGAGAATTGAATTGTTCCAAAATAAACCTTTGCTATGGATGGCAATATACACCAACTTTGTGGTCTAAATTGTCGCCCTCGTTAATTTATGATACTGAAGATTGAAACTTTATTGTTTGCAACTTAATGCGAATTATGTCTTTTATATGACTTTCTTAAGTGAGTGGCTAAAATTATGTCCTGATGCTTAAATGCCATAACGAATGATTATGGTGAAAGGCGAGTTGCACAATGAAAAGTTAAAACTATTAGATAGTAGAGTAATGTTTAAGAAGTAGTTATTGTTTTTATGACTGAATTTTATAAATTGTCCAACACCTATCATAATAAATAGAGGTTATTTTGAAATTCAAGATAACCTCTATTTTATTTCGATTTAATTTATCACTTTTTTATCTTGAAAAAGCATAAGTGACACCTACTTGAAACATATGGCTTTTGATGTTTCCTGAAATTACCCTTTCTTTATTCATATCAGAAAAATCTCCGGTGTACCTCGCGCCTACCTTTAGGCCTGGCGCAAAAGCGGCTAAATCATAGCCAACGCCTACACCAAAACCAAAAGTACCTGTTTTATAATATTCTTTAATATCTTCATCTGAACCGCCATCAACCGATTCCTTGATAGAGAGTAAAAGATTGTATTGAGGTCCTGCTTCCACGTAAAGAGCATGGGTGATTTTGTATTGTAGCATTACAGGAAGTGTTATATTGTTCGTTTTGACTTTTCCCGAAGCCTCATAACTCGCTGTAGTTGCCGCATTTCTCATTTCAATATCAGCAGCCATAGCGGCAATATAATTATAACTATATTTTGTGCCACCGGTTGAAAAGAAGAGCTCAGGCTGAACGGCAAATTTTTCGTTGATGGCATAATTGCCAAATAAGCCGATATGAACTCCCAGAAGTGATTTCATGTCCGTATTATCTGAAAATTTAAGCTCTGCAATATTAAGGCCAGCTTTGGCTCCATACGTGAAATCCTGTGCATTTACTGCAAAGGAAAAACTAAAGATACAGATGAAGAAGAGCAGTTTGAATCTGTTTTGTGAATTTCTCATAATGTGAATTTTATAGGGTTACGGAATAGCATCGGGATCGTTCGGAAATGTCATCAAAGTTTAAATTCTAATTGGATGAACGAACTATTTAAAGTTGGAAAATGTCCAAAAAAACATAGCAAAGTATTTGGTCCGATTATTCTTTTATATATTTGATAAAATACCTTGATTATGAAAAACGCTTCATTATTCTACAAATTCCTTTTTTGTACAGTTATCATTTTAAATGGGTATTCTACCGTTGCACAGGAGAAAAATAATTTGCTTTCTGCTTACCAAAATTATACTGGAAACCCAAGAGAGGTTGCTTATCTACATCTTAATAAATCCACTTATATAAAGGGCGAGGCAATTGGTTTTACTGCTTATGTTTTTGACAAGAAGGATAAAAAACCTTCAAATCTGACCACCAACTTATATGTTTCAATCGAAGATAAAAACGATAAGACCATAGCGAAAAAGTTGATCAGGATAATGGATGGTGTGGGCTCAAATACGTTTGTTGTTGATTCAACCTTCACTTCTGGTTACTATAAGATAAAAGCCTATACCAATTGGATGCTTAATTTTAATGAACAAAACCATTATGTAGAATCGATCAGAATTATTGATCCGGATACTGAGGAGTTTATTTCCACAGAAACTGCATCCAACGAATTGGATGCGCAGTTTTTACCGGAAAGTGGCCATCTGCTGCATGGCGTATCCAACACAGTTGGAGTGGTAGTTAAGGATAATTTGGGTTATGGTGTACCTTATATAGAAGGTACAGTTTTTGGCAAAAACGATGAGGTATTGACATCCTTTAAGACTAATAAATTGGGCATCGGTAAATTTCCGTTGTTTGCAGAGCTTAATACAGGTTACAGGATTAAGCTTAAACATGGCAATAAGGATTTTGATTTCAATCTTAATCAAAAAATTGAAGAAAAGGGAGTAGTTGTTTCCCTTAACAGAACTAAGTCCAAGGTGTTTATCTCAATTAAAACCAATACAGAAAGCTTAGATTTTATAAAAAATAAAAATTATAATTTGTTGTTGCACAATGGCGATAAAAGCACTTTAATGGATGTCAATTTTACGGACAATACAACCGTTACCATAGGCATCGAGTTGGCCAGTGCTTCTTCTGGAGTTAATATCTTGACACTTTTTAATGAAAACAATCAACCAATTGCCGAACGTTTGTTTTTTAAATATGAGGGAATCAACCTGCTCAAGTCAAATGAGATCTCAACATCAAAAACAACAGACTCTATAGCTGTAGCACTTAATTTTAAAAACATAGATGCCGATGCGCTTAGCAATATTAGTATTTCAGTCTTGCCAGAAGCAACTAAATCTTACAATAAAGACCATAATATCGTTTCCTATCTCTATCTGCAGCCCTATGTCAATGGGCCAATTGAACAAGCCAAATATTATTTTACTGACATTGATGCTAAGAAACAATTTGAATTGGACAATCTGCTACTTACCCAAGGGTGGAGCAGTTATCACTGGAACACTATTTTTAATGCTCCTGAACGCCTGAATTATACATTTGAGCAAGGCATCAGGTATAAAGTCAATATTAACTCTTCAAGCAACGAGCTGACAAGTTCATATCTCATGCATGCAGTAGGTGAGACTGATCCACAAACATTCAGAGTTAATAGAGACCAAAAAAATTTTATGATAGACAATGTTTTTCCCATGGAGAATGACCGTTTGTATTTGTCTAAAGTTAAGAGTAATGGTGAGTTGGGACCTGCAAAGTTATATATACAATCATTTCCAAGCGCTATTCCAAAACTGTCGGCTGAATCAGACTATCTGAATCCGAAATTTGATTATAATATCAGCACAAGTCTCAACAACGCCATCCAATTTGAGAAGTTGAATGATATGCAGCAATTGGACGAAATAACTGTTTCTACACGTGTAAGTAAAACCAAAACGCGCATTCAGAAACTTGGGGAGCATAAATATGGAAAGATCAAAATAGTAGAAGAAATCGATCGAATGACATTTAATACACTTACTGATTTTTTACACTTTCATGGAATAACTAGTGATGAAAGCGAGGGCGGCTTTTCGTTATTTGTAGGTTCTAAACCTTTAAGGAACAACTCCACCGCAAATTATGGGGCTGTTACCCTAAAACATAGATCATCCTCGCCACCGCCTACTGATATTATGGGGACTTCGGAAGTTAGAGTTAAACCGATGGCAGTGTTTTTGGATGATATACAGTTGGTGGATCATTCGATATTAAATCAATATCCGCTCAATAATGTGGACTATGTTGAAATCAATAAAAGAGGAATAGGTGGTGGCCTTAGGGGTGCCAGTGGGGTTGTAAAAATCTATTCTTATTACGGTTCTGATCTTCAAGACAACAGAAAGACTGGGCAAGGATTTGAATTACCTTTAGCATTTAGTCCCCAGAAAATATTCTATGTACCTAAATATCAATATTACACCGATGACTTTTATAAACAATATGGAACGGTCGATTGGAAACCTAAACTTGTGCCAGATGCTAATGGAAACATAGAGTTTACCATAGCAAAACCTAAAGTGCCTGTAACATTATTTATTGAAGGTAGTGTAAGTGATGGCTCAATCATTTATGAGGAAAAATCAATAGCTTTAGATTTGCATTATTAAATCAGATCGCGTCCGTAGAACTAAAAATTTGATCCACCTCTCTGATGGAGAGAACGTTGATGGTATGGAAAAAGAGGCTATCTCAAGTGTTATGAGATAGCCTCTTTGTTATAATAATCCCGCATTTTCAGGACTGATTTTGCAAATTGGGTTAATCTTCAGTCAGCACCCAATCCCCTTTAGATATTAAAGGTTCAGCCTGTTTGTATTTTAAAGTTTTATTTTCACCGCTTATCACGTGTTTGATGGTCACCCGATCATTACGACCAATTTTAGGTCGGTCACGAACAATGGTTTCCACCACTTCTTGACGCTGTGTGTTGCCGGCAGCTCTGCTTTGAGAAGAACGTTCGTCCAGATTTGGAATTTCTTCCTTATTGGTTTCCAACTTCTCTTTGGAGCGTGTTTGACGCGCTTCCTGAATGGCATCTGTAGTTTCTGATGGTAATTCGCCTTTGAACAAGAAGGAGATCACATCTTTGTTCACTTGGTCAATCATCTCTTTAAACAATTCAAAAGCTTCAAATTTATAAATCAATAAGGGGTCTTTTTGTTCGTGTACCGCTAATTGAACCGACTGTTTCAATTCGTCCATCTTACGTAAATGCGTTTTCCATGCATCATCCACGATGGCCAGGGTAATGTTCTTTTCAAAATCATTGATCAGTTGTTTCCCGTTGGTTTCATAAGCCTTTTCGAGATCTGTGACCACTTGCAAACTCTTTACACCATCAGTAAACGGAACCACGATGCGTTTAAATTTGTCGCGCTGGGTTTCGTATACATTTTTAATGACCGGGAAAGCCATGTCTGCATTCTTTTGCATTTTATCCTTATAATGATCAAATGCTGCCTTATAAATTTTGCCAGCAATCTCCATATCGGTCATTTTACCGAATTCAGCCTCAGTAATAGGTGAACTCATAGAGAAATAACGAATCAATTCAAATTCAAAATTTTTAAAATCGTTGGCCGCTTTATTGGTTTGGGCAATAATTTCGGAAGTGTCATAGATCATATTTGCTAAATCCACTCGCAAACGCTCACCATGTAGGGCATGACGACGACGTTTGTAAATCACTTCACGCTGGGCGTTCATAACATCATCATATTCCAATAAACGTTTTCGCACCCCAAAGTTGTTTTCCTCAACCTTTTTCTGCGCGCGCTCAATAGATTTTGAAATCATGGAATGTTGAATCACTTCACCCTCCTTAAGGCCCATTCTATCCATCATTTTTGCAATACGTTCACTACCAAAAAGACGCATCAAATTGTCTTCCAAGGAGGCATAAAACTGAGAGCTTCCTGGATCTCCCTGACGTCCGGCACGACCACGCAACTGCCTGTCCACACGACGCGAATCATGACGTTCAGTACCGATAATGGCCAAGCCACCTGCTTTCTTCACTTCTTCACTCAGCTTAATATCCGTACCACGACCAGCCATATTGGTGGCAATAGTCACCTGACCTGGTTGTCCTGCTTCTGCAACAATATCGGCCTCTTTCTTATGGAGCTTTGCGTTCAAAACGTTGTGAGGGACTTTTCGTAGGTTCAACATTTTACCTAATAACTCACTAATTTCAACGCTCGTTGTTCCAATTAAAACGGGGCGACCTGCCTGAGATAGTTTGGTGACCTCGTCAATGACTGCATTGTACTTTTCGCGTTTTGTTTTATAAACCAAATCGTCGCGGTCATCACGGGCAATCGGTCTGTTGGTTGGAATTTCAACAACATCTAATTTGTAGATCTCCCAAAACTCACCAGCTTCTGTCAATGCTGTACCAGTCATCCCTGCCAATTTACGGTACATTCTAAAGTAATTTTGAAGCGTTACCGTGGCAAAAGTTTGCGTTGCCGCTTCAATTTTGACATTCTCTTTAGCTTCAATAGCTTGGTGTAAACCGTCGCTATAACGACGTCCGTCCATAATACGACCGGTTTGCTCATCAACAATCATTACCTTATTGTCAATAACCACATACTGAATGTCTTTTTCAAAAAGGGCATAAGCCTTTAATAGCTGGCTTAGCGTATGGATACGTTCTGATTTGATACCAAAATCCCTGAACAATTCTTCTTTTGCTTCAGCTTCGTCTTCTTTGGAAAGATTTTGAGCTTCAATTTTTGAAATCTCCATGCCGATTTCTGGCATGACGAAGAAGTTTGGATCATCTTCTCCGGAAAGGAAGTCCACACCTTTATCAGATAATTCAACCTGATTATTTTTTTCATCAATCACATAGTACAGCTCCGCATCAATTTTAGGCATTTCGCGGTTATTGTCCTGCATATAGTGGTTTTCGGTTTTTTGCAGTAATTGTTTAATGCCTTCCTCACTTAAAAATTTGATCAAGGCTTTGTTTTTAGGCATTCCTCTATAAACACGCAACAATTTAAAACCACCTTCTTTAAGATCGCCTTCAGCAATCAATTTCTTGGCTTCAGCTAAAACACCAGTTAAATATTGGCGTTGCGCAGCGGCAATGGCATCAACTTTAGGTTTTAACTCGTTAAATTCATGACGTTCTCCTTGCGGAATTGGTCCAGAGATAATCAATGGCGTACGCGCGTCATCCACCAGTACTGAATCCACCTCATCCACAATGGCATAATGATGTGGGCGTTGTACTAAATCGTCAGGCGAGTGTGCCATATTATCACGCAGGTAGTCGAAACCAAATTCATTATTGGTTCCGTAGGTGATATCTGCATTATACGCTTTTTTACGAGAAGCAGAATTGGGCTGATGGTAATCGATACAATCGACACTCATGCCATGAAATTCGAATAGGGGTGCCATCCATGCGCTGTCACGTTTTGCTAAATAATCGTTGACCGTTACCAGATGTACACCATTGCCCGTAAGTGCATTTAAGTACATTGGAAGTGATGCCACGAGGGTTTTACCTTCACCAGTCTGCATTTCTGCAATTTTACCCTGATGAAGTGCTACACCACCAATAAGTTGAACGTCGTAGTGGATCATATCCCAAGTAATCGGTTTACCGGCAGCATCCCAGGAGTTAGCCCATATCGCTTTGTCATCATCTAAGGTAACGTAGTCTTTACTTCCTGAAATTTCACGATCAAAAGTGCTGGCTGTTACGGTCAAGGACGTATTGTGGACAAAGCGTTTGGCGGTTTCTTTAACTACACCAAAGGCTTCCGGCAGTATGTCGTTCAAAACTTTTTCCGTAGCCTCATAAATATCGTCTCTAATGCGGTCAATCTCAACGTAGATATCTTCCCGCTCATCAATATCTTCAGTAGCTTCAGCATCTTTTTGAAGCTTTTCAATGGTATCGTTAAAAGGCTTGCGCGCTTCAGCAATCTTAGATTTAAAAAACTCTGTTTTTGCTCTTAACTCGTCATGAGACAAAGCTTCCAAAGCTTTCTCGTAGGTTTTAATCTGATCTACAATAGGAATGATGGCTTTGACATCCTGTTTGGATTTGTCGCCAACAAAAACCTTTAATATTGAATCTAAAAAACTCATATAGTGTATTTTTTAAGCTACACGTTGATATGTTCCGTGTGCATTTATGATAATCTCTGTTATTTGTGCATTGTTTTGCCTGTAAGGCTCACAAAGATACGGTTTGTACTAAGTTTATTGAAAAATAACGCACAAAAAAAGTCTCTTGAGGAGACTTTTTAACTATTCTTTTTGATTTATTTCCCACTAGTGGGCATTTATACACCGAGGCTTATCACCATCGTAAAGACAATTTATCATTCACATCTTGTGCCCCGTTGCTCGGATCTTGATTTAATATTCGTCCTCGTTCCAGAGGTAGTCTTCATCGGTTGGATAATCTGACCAAATTTCTTCAATAGAATCGTAAGAATCTCCTTCATCTTCAATAGCCTGTAAATTCTCTACCACTTCTAAAGGCGCACCAGTACGGATCGCATAATCAATTAATTCGTCTTTGGTTGCAGGCCAAGGCGCATCACTTAAATAAGATGCTAGTTCTAATGTCCAATACATTTGTTATTCGTTTTAAATTTTTGCAAAAATAATTTTTTTGTTGATATAATCAAGTAATAAATGAATTATTTAATCACCATTTAAAAATGCGTATAATTCTTACAGGATTTCTCACTATTAATATATAATCAAAATTAAGGTAAGTACCTAATTTCTTTAGGATTCTTTTTCTGGAATCCATTGTATTTCTTCTGCTTTCAAGTCATGAGACAACTTCCGTGCCAACACAAATAAGTAGTCAGATAGGCGGTTCAGATAGGTCAAGGTTTCGGGTTGGAAAGGCTCTAAATCATTGAGTGCTGACGCCAAACGTTCGGCTCTTCGGCAGACGCACCGGGCAATATGACAGAATGACACAGTCTGGTGGCCGCCGGGCAACACAAAATGCGTCATTTCAGGTAGTTCGGCGTTCATTTGATCGATCTCATTCTCTAAACGTTGAATGTCTTCTGTTGATATTTTAGGAATGTTCAATCGGGCTTTGCCACTTTTAAGTGTCGCTTTTTCGGGGTCAGTAGCCAAAGTAGAGCCAATGGTAAATAACCGGTCCTGAATAATCATTAAGATATTTTTGGAATGTTGGTCGATGTTCTGATCTCTGACCAAACCAATATGTGAGTTTAATTCATCAACCGTTCCGTAACTGTCAATGCGGATGTGGTGTTTTGGAACTCTGGTACCACCAAATAGCGCCGTGGTCCCTTTATCGCCTGTTTTTGTATAGATTTTCATGATAATAGAAATTATAGATTGAAGATTGAAGCGTAAAGCTTGAAGTACGAAGATACAATAGATTGAAAAAGTTTACCACCAATGGCGGACTATTTTTTTGGAGAAGAAGATGTGAATTGGGGGGATGATCATGCCGATTGAAGTTGAAGTTGAAGTTGAAGTTGAAGTCGAAGTTGAGGTTGACGTTGAAAGTGGATTCGGATGGTTCTTAGAAGTATTTGCCTGGCTACTTGATAAATGGGAAACTGCCGATTTATTGATACAACCAACACATTTAAAGAGGGTTAGAGGCGGAAGGGGGAAAGCAGTGGCCTTACTGTATTGGGTGCTGTTTTGGATGGGTGTATTGCTTTTTAAAAAAAGAAATTGTCCTTTTAATTTGTTAAAGTTAGACTTCGTTAGGTAAGATGCTTATTTTTTTACTAAATTTAGACAACCTAAAAAATGATGCCTATTATTTATATCTACCTAATAATATTATAACCTAAACTAAAAAATCATGTCAAGAGCAATGTTTGAGTACACTAAGACTGTACTTAGCAAAGTCAGTTTTGATACTGCGTTGTTCTGTAGAGAAGTTCAAAAAGCTATTCAACGCTTATTGCCTTACGAAATTGAAGAGCTGAAAGTCTTTATCAAGGCTTTAATCCTACAGAACCCTGAGCTAAACCAATGTTTAATCTATTTAAAAACTTAAAAGAAAAGCGACCAATCGGTCGCTTTTTTTTTCCATCAGTAGATTTTAATACCCAGAGGTTCTTGATCATTAATACTGGGACTTGAGGTTCCTAAATTTATCACGATTAAAATCAAACTCCTATTTTGATAGAGGACTAATAATTTTCACGTTTTGAAATGCTATCGCTCCACGAATAATTCCCGAAATTACATCGTGCAAGGCATCAATAATTTGCATTTTTAATTTACTCTTATGGTATATGATACTGACCTCACGTGCTGGAGAGGGCTCAACAAAATGGTGTAAATTGACTTTAAGATTATCATTGAGTTCCAACGTGTGTAAATAGGGGAGCAGGGTCATGCCCAAACCTTCGTTTGAGAGCTTGATCAAGGTTTCTATGCTGCCGCTTTCTAACTGAAAACTATCATCATTTTGATCTTTAAAGGCCTTACACAGATTAATGATCCCATCCCTAAAACAGTGGCCATCTTCCAGTAACAACATATCGTTGATCTCTAGGTCGGACACTTCAATAGTTTTCTTTTCAAATAGTCGATGATGTTCAGGTATATAACCTACAAAAGGTTCATAATAGAGCACGCGCTCTTTGATGTTTTCACTTTCTAAAGGCGTTGCAGCAATGGCCGCATCTAAGTGGCCGTCTTTAATCCTGAGGATAATTTCATCAGTGGTAAGCTCTTCAATCTTTAGTTTTACCTTAGGGAATCGCTTTATAAATGTTTTCAAAAACATCGGAAGCAAGGTAGGCATTACCGTAGGAATGATCCCAATACGGAATTCGCCACCAATAAAGCCTTTTTGCTGATCGACAATGTCTTGGATCCGCTCGGATTCATTGACGATATTTCGTGCTTGCTGTACGATTTTTCGTCCAACTTCAGTGAGTTCTATAGGTTTTTTGCTACGATCAAAAATGAGCACCTCTAATTCTTCTTCCAACTTTTGGATTTGGGTGCTTAAGGTGGGTTGGGTCACAAAACATTTTTCGGCCGCTTTTGTAAAATTTTTATATTCAGCAATGGCTATAACGTAAGTTAATTGCGTAATGGTCATGGTTATTCATTTAAACTATAAAAATATAAAAACTATCTATAAAAGCTATAATAAAATAGGTTAATTAAAGCATAATTTTTATTGGTCAAAAGTTGAAAGACAGGCTTTTTATTGATGCTCTGGTTGAAACCTTTTTTGGGCTCTTATATATCAATGTGTTTTAAGGCATTGAGCGGGAAGTTTGGGGTGTTAAATAATGAGAGTTGATTTATGGATAACGATTTAAGATTTAAGATTGGAGATTGGAGATTGTTGATTTTTGAATCGAGAGCCAAGAGCCAAGATACAAGATACAAGATTCAACAATATAGAATCGTGAGAAAATGAAATATTGTTGGCCGTGAATGCACGAATGGGCTTGGGTTTGGAGCGGGAAGCTTATGCGAAGAAATGCCGGACTAGGTTGATTTGTATAGGTGAATTGAATTTGCATTTTTGGAATAACGAATAACGAATAACGAATAACGAATAACGAATAACGAATAACGATTGAGGATTGGAGATTGATGATTTTTGAACCGAGAGCCAAGAGCCAAGATACAAGAGCCAAGAGTCAAGAATATAGAATTGGGAGAAAATGAAATATTGTAAACCATGAATACACGAGAGGTTTTTAGAGTTTGGACCGGGAAGCTTTATGTGCGGAGAAATGCCGGACTAAGTTGATTTGTATAGGTGAATTGAATTTACATTTTTTGAATAACGAATAACGAATAACGATTGAGGATTGGAGATTGATGATTTTTGAACCGAGAGCCAAGAGCCAAGATACAAGAGCCAAGATTCAACAATATAGAGTCGGGAGAAAATGAAATATTGTTGACCGCGAATGCACGAGAGGTTTTTAGAGTTTGGAGCGGGAGGTTTGAAGTGCGAGGAGATGTGTGACTGACTTGATTTGTATAGGTGAATTGAATTTACATTTTTGGAATAACGAATAACGAATAACGAATAACGAATAACGAATAACGAATAACGATTGGAGATTGTTGATTTTTGAACCGAGAGCCAAGAACCGAGAACCAAGAGCCAAGATACAAGATACAAGAGCCAAGAATATAGAATCGGGAGAAAATGAAAAATTGTTGGCCGTGAATGCATGAATGGGCTTGGGGTTTGGAGCGGGAGCTTTCAGTTCGAAAAAATGGGTGACTAAGTTGCTCTACATTGGTAAATTTAATTTGAGTTTGTCAAACACAAGACTCAGGTACTTTGATTGACGGTTGATAATTGAGGATTGACGAAAAATAGTTATTCCACAAAATTCACGAAGGAGACACAAAACACACAAAGAAAAAGTCAAAAAATTCGATTATTAGCAATTCTTGATGATATTGAAACCTGAAACCTGCCCGTCCGCCTGCCCGTCCAAAGTCAGCGTAGACAAGAACACTGAACACGACCTGCTCGTCAGTAATATTCACAGAGGTGGAGATACTGAAGACCCGCCCGAACTTACCTTTGTTTTATGGAACTAGTTCCTTCGATCGGTATGGGCGGACTGCCCACTTCCTTCAAAGCAATCCCCGTGATTTAATCTCCAAATACTTATTAATGGTATCAATAGTCAGGTCTTCTGGCGTGGTTAGAATAGAGTAGATGCCGTACTTTCTTAATTCCTGAACGATCAATCGCTTTTCAAATGCAAATTTTTCGGCAATAACCTTGTCGTAGACTTGCTGTATGGTCGCGGCTTTCTCATCCACAATACTGGTCAGTTCTGTGTTTTTAAAGAAAATGACAACAATAAGATGGTTTTTTGAAATGGCCTTCAAATAGGGCAGCTGCCGATTTAAACTATCTAAAGTTTCAAAGTTGGTGTAGAGTAGGATTAAACTACGTTGGGTGATGTTGCGCTTAATATTGGCGTATAAGCGACTGAAATCACTTTCATAAAAATCGGTTTTTATATTGTAGAGCGCTTCCAATATCAGGCGCATTTGTGAGTTTCGACGTTGGGCTACAACCATATTTTCCACTTTCTTGGAGAATGAAAGCATGCCAGCTTTATCGTGCTTTTTTAAGGCGATACTGCTGATGACCAAAGTGGCATTAATGGCATAATCCAATAGGCTTAAACCGTCAAAAGGCATTTTCATCACCCTGCCTTTATCAATAATGGAATAGATGGGTTGCGACTTTTCATCCTGAAACTGGTTGACCATCAGACTGTTTTTCTTGGCTGTTGCTTTCCAGTTAATGGTCCGTAGATCATCGCCTAATACATAATCCTTAATCTGCTCGAACTCCATAGAATGGCCAATTCTCCTGATTTTTTTAACCCCGTAGTCCTGCAGGTTATTATTAATATTGATCAATTCAAATTTGCGCAATTGTTTAAAACTCGGATAAGTGGGCACCATAGCACCATCGTCAAAACGAAAACGTTTGGCTACCAGTCCAATTTTTGTGGATGCATAAATATTAAGGTTTCCAAAATGGTACTCGCCCCGTTCCTTAGGTTTCAGGTTATAGGTGATCCGATCTTCCTTATGCGGTTTAAGGTTGAGTTTGAGCTCAAAATCCCTTACTTGGAACTGAAATGGAATTTCATCAATGATAGTTAATTCAATGGCGAACGGGTAATGGTTTTCAATACTAATTTCTACTTGATTATTATCGCCATTAGAAAATTTATCAGGTAAAATTCGATTGCCAATAATTTTATTCTTGCCAAGGAATACAATCAGGATGTCAATAAATAACAATAATAGAACCACCAGAATGCTTAGTTGGGCAATTCCAAATAAAACGGGAACGAAATAACTGAACACAAACAGGGTTATAATGACGATACCGCTATAAAAAAACCGAGGCTGTATATAAAAAGATTTAAACAATATTAATTTAATTTCGGATGTGTTGCCGTTGTTTTATCGCCACAAATGAGATTTGGGAACCTTAAGCTTATCTTAATCGAAAATACAATTTCTTATTCATACTTGGAGGACTTGTCCGAAGGTTCTTGATTTTTCACCTGGTTTATACGCCACTAGCGTTTTATATAGGCGATAATTCCTGTCTGCCCACTAAGGACTCTGCCCACTGAAGACTGCTTACTGCTTGCCCGTCCGCAGCCTCAGCGCAGGCGGGAACATTAATTCCTTTCGTCGCTCTCAATCATTCCATCGCGCAATCGAATAACCCGTGCTGCTCTTAAGGCCACATCTTCTTCGTGGGTCACGACGATTACGGTATTTCCGGCCAAATGGATGTCGTCAAATAGCTGCAGGATTTCCAATGAGGTTTTGGAATCTAAATTACCCGTAGGTTCATCAGCAAGAATAATGGAAGGCTTATTGACTAGTGCGCGTCCAACCGCTACACGTTGACGTTGTCCTCCAGAAAGCTCATTCGGTTTATGATGGATCCGATCGGCCAAACCAACATCATTTAAGACTTCCGTGGCACGCGCCTGACGATCGGCTTTTGAGGCACCGGCATAGATCATCGGTAAGGCAACATTATCCAAGGCCGTAGTTCTTGGTAATAAATTAAATGTCTGAAAAACAAAACCGATTTCTTTGTTTCGGATTTCAGCCAACTGATCGTCGCTCAACTGACTCACATCTTTATCGTTGAGAATGTATGTCCCGGAAGTAGGCGTGTCCAAACAGCCCAACAAGTTCATCAAGGTCGATTTTCCAGAGCCTGAAGGCCCCATAATGGCTACATAGTCGCCGCGTTCTATGTCCAGGTCAATACCCTTTAAGACATAAACGGTTTCTGATCCTAATTGGAAGTTTCTAACGATGTTTCTAATGTGAATGACGTTTCCCATGGCTGTGTTTAAGGTTCAAAGTTCAAAGTTATCTTGTTATCTGGTTATTCATTATCGGAGAACTGACAACTGACTTTCCAAGGTTGCAAGATAATTGTTTTACGCTTGGTAAGACGTTTAAATTGCCATGTTGTTACACTCTAATCTTAAAATGTTCCTCTGCTTGTTCTTTTCTAAAGAAAACAATCCCCCAATTAAAGGTGTCTACAGTAACGGTCACTTTAGGGTGTGCTTTAATGATTTGCCAAGCTTCCGTCATGCCCTTGGACCAATAGATATCGTCAAAAATAAAAACCGAATCGTTATGTGCTTTGGATAAGAGAATTTCAAAATAACGCAAGGTGGCTTCTTTTGAATGGTGACCATCAAAAAATATCAGATCCCATTTATCTTGGGTGAGTTCTTGAATTTTGGAAGTAAAATCGCCTTGGATGGTTGTGACGTTTGAGATCCTTTTGTTGGAGAACTGCTGATTCGCAACATTTAAAATTTCTGAACAGCCTTCAATTGTTGTAATGCTCGCTTTGGGATTTGCCAATGCCATGGCGTGTGTGGCAATGCCAAGATTGGTACCCAGTTCTAAAATGGACGGCGATTGGAAATACCGTACAATTCGAAACAATAACTTGGTGTTTTTTAAAGTTGTGCCCGACGTTCTGGCAATGGCATTAACAGCGCGCTCATCCGATTTGAAAATTTTGGATCCCGATCCGAAATCGGTGATCCTAATCTTTTTAGGGTTTTGAAGCAACTCTGAACGATAGGCAGCTATGGCTTGGTACTCCGTATGTTTTTTTCGATCGTAGAAACATGTCGTAACCAAATCATAAACAAAAGGAGAATGGACACCATGCTGGTTTTTTGATTTGAGGAGGAATTTTATGTAGCTGAGGAGTTGATGCACTGGTTTTTTTATCTTTTTTCCCGCCTACGCTTCGCTGCGGACGGGCAGGCCCGCCTTCGCTGAGCTCCCCGCCTACGCTGAGCTCCGGACGGGCAGGCGGATGGGCAGGCCTGCCTACGCTTCGCAATGGTCGGGCAGGCCCGCCTACGCTAAACTCCGGACGGGCAGGCGGTTGGGTAGGCTTATTTCAGGATTCTTCTTTCTATGATTTCTTTTGTTTAACGCCTCTACAAAATTTACAGTTTAGCGGACGAACAGTCTAGTTTCTTATTTCTATTGTTCACTACTTATGCAAAAGCTGCAGACTATAAGACATCGGTCATCGGTCATCGGTCATCGGTCATCGGTCATCTGTCATCTGTCAAAATTAAATAGAACGCTGACCTGCCCGCACGTTCAGGCGGGTGACGCAGTTTTTTGCTGTTTTTGACTGAATTATTTGAGCGCTATTCAAAACTAATAACTAACAAAAATAACAAACGTTAAGATTCCAATTTCTCCGAAAGCTCAAACCATCGCATCTCCTTTGCTTCTAACTCGTCTATTATTTTCTCTAATTCCAATGACAACTTCGTGATCTGATCTTGGGTCAGGCTTGTGTCAAGAAATTTGTCCTCAAAGGCTTTTTTATCCAATTCAAGAGATCTGATTTTGCTTTCCAGCGAATTCAGTTCTTTTTTCTCATTATACGAGAGTTTCTTGGCTTCGTTCTTGGTTTGATCAACGGTGGCGGATTCAGTTTTTACAGGATCCGCTGCTGGTGCGGATGCTTCATATTCCCGATAATCGGAATAGTTTCCAGGGAAATTCTCCACTTCACCTTCACCTTTAAACACAAATAAATGATCGACGATCTTATCCATAAAATAACGGTCGTGCGATACCACCAGCAAACAGCCAGGGAAATCCAGCAGGAATTCCTCAAGCACGTTTAGGGTCACAATATCCAGATCGTTGGTGGGCTCATCCAGGATCAGGAAGTTGGGGTTTTGGATCAATACAGTACAGAGATACAAGCGTTTCTGTTCGCCGCCACTCAGTTTTTCTACGAAGTCGTATTGCTTTTTTCTGTCAAATAAGAAACGCTCCAATAATTGTGAGGCACTAATCTGGCGTCCTTTGGTCAGCGGCAAGTAATCGCCAAACTCCCTGATGACTTCAATCACCTTTTGGCCTTCCTTAATTTTGATGCCACCTTGGGTATAATATCCAAATTTAACGGTATCGCCAATAATGATTTTGCCAGCATCAGGGGTAATGGCATCGGTTAGCATATTTAAAAACGTCGATTTGCCCGTCCCATTTTTTCCGATAATACCAATCCGTTCGCCCCTTTTGAAAACATATTCAAATCCGTCTAAAATCACCTTGTCCCCAAAAGCTTTTGAAACTTTATGGAATTCCACAATTTTGCTGCCCAACCGTTCCATATTAATTTCCAATTGAATCTGATGATCGTTTCGGCGTTGATGGGCTTTGGCTTTAATATCGTGAAAATCGTCAATGCGCGATTTCGATTTGGTGGTCCGTGCTTTAGGTTGACGGCGCATCCATTCCAATTCTTTTTTAAAGAGTTGCTTGGCTTTACCTGTTTCAGCAGTTTCATTGGCTACCCGTGCTTCCTTTTGCTCCAAATAATACGAGTAATTCCCTTTATAAGTATAGAGTTTGCCGTGGTCCAATTCAATGATCTCATTACAGACACGCTCCAAAAAATACCGGTCGTGCGTCACCATGAACAAGGTCATTTGTGCTTTCGCAAAATACTGCTCCAACCATTCAATCATTTCAAGATCGAGGTGGTTGGTGGGTTCGTCCAAAATTAAAAGATCAGGATCATTGATCAAAGCCGTTGCCAGTGCCAATCGTTTTTTCTGTCCTCCAGATAAGACTTTGATCTTTTTGCTCAGGTCTTCCAATTTCAATTGTGAAAGGATTTGTTTAAAGCGCAGCTCGAACTCCCAAGCGTTATGCCGCTCCATACCTTCAAATGCCTTTTGGTAAGCGTCGGCGTCTTCAGGATATAAAAGTGCTTTCTCGTAGCTCTCAATAATTTTTAAAATGGGCAGATCGGAATTGAAAATGGTGTCCTCAATGGTGAGATCATCATCAAACTCTGGCGATTGCGATAAAAAGGATAAGCGCAAGCCTTTTCTGATCACCACTTGTCCATTATCGGGTTGATCGGCACCCGAAAGAATATTTAGAATGGATGTTTTTCCACTTCCATTTTTAGCCACAAAGGCAATTTTATCGTCTTTATGGATGCTAAAAGAAAGATCTTCAAATAGCGATACTTCGCCATAAGATTTTGAAATCGATTCAACAGTTAGGTAATTCAAAGTTTATTTTTTTGCAAATAACGGGAATAAATCACAAGAGCGTATCAAACTCTCGTTTTTAAAGCCAATTTCAAGCGCTTTTGCGCCTTTTATGGGTATAAATATAAAAGAAAATCACCCTTTTGACTATCCAAATTAGGGAATGTTGCTTTAATTTATTCGAGTCGTTCTCATCCGTTAAGGTAGTCAATTTACCTATCATCCAAAAAAAACCATAATTGTTTTGATATTCATAGTGAAAACTTATATTTGTCAAAACAGAGTAACTATTCAACCACTATCTAATTGAGCTAATTACTACTATTTTACGTCCTTCCTACAGCGTGAATGGTAGAAGTCATCTGGATTCCTTTTTGGATTAGGGAAAAGCAAGAGCATTTATCTTGAGTGGAGCATAGTTGCATAACAGATGTAATTCTTTATGAAACGATTTTTAATGGTTATGGGATTAATTCTCAGTAGTTTATTGACGTCCTGCATACCTCATAAAGATATTGTGTACCTTCAAAACAAGGAAGTGGCTACCGATAGTTTGCAGTTAATGGTAGAGCAGCAAAAACCATATCGGGTTCAGATCAATGATATTTTAAACATTCGAATTAAGGTTTTAGATCAAGAAAATGTCAGTATTTTCAATCCCATAGGTGAAGGAAATCTGAATGCAAGTGCATCTGAACGCGCTTATTTTGATGGCTTTACGGTAGATACACACGGTAGAATAAGAATACCGGAGTTGGGAGAAATAACGGTGTTGGGGTACACGACAACTGAAATTGAAGAGTTGATTAAAAATAAACTTCTTGAGGAGCAGTTTAAGGAAACTGCAAATATGTTTATCACAGTTAAGTTGTCAGGATTGAGATATACCGCTATGGGTGAGGTTAGGTCTCCTGGGACTCAAATCCTATTTCAAGAGCGGGTTAATATTTTTCAGGCCATTGCCAATGTAGGTGAAGTGGACATTACGGGAGATTTGAAAGATGTTTTGATCATCAGGCAATATCCGCAGGGCCAACAGATTCATCATTTGGACTTAACAGATATCAACGTCATGAATTCGCCATATTATTATATTCAGCCCAATGATATGATTTATGTGAAACCCCTCAAACAAAAAACTTGGGGGACAGGAACAACGGGCAGGGAGTCATTGGCTACTATTGTTTCCGTTTTGAGTCTTGTTACCACAACCATTTTATTGCTTACGAGATTCTAATTAATCATGGAAGAACACGACGATTATTCAGAACCAAGAGGCACCTATTTTGATTTTAGGGGCTACTTGTTTAAGGCCCTTCACTTATGGAAGTTTGTGCTGCTCAGTGTCGTGTTTGCACTGATAGTCGCCTATCTTATCAATGTAAGAAAACAAAGCATCTACAAATTAGATTCTCTTATTTCAGTAGAAACTGATCAAAATCCGTTTTTTACAGCCAATACCAGCATTTCTTTCAACTGGGGTGGTGTTTCAGGGAAAGTTGGCAAAGTAATGACCACAGTCAAAACCCGCACCCATAATGAGTTAGTGATGGATTCCTTACAGTATTATATGGAATATCTGCAGGAAGGAAAATATCGCATGGAAGATATTTATAAAAACGCACCTTTTGTAGTCAAGTTAGATCAATCTAAGGGACAGATTTTAGGACACATCATTGGAATCCAATTCATAAATGACACCCAATTTGAACTGACTGCCAATTTTGAAAAAAGCGGATTTACAGCCCAACGTTATTCAGATAAAACAAAATATAACGACAATTTCAAGGTCGGGCAATTTGCACAAACCTTTAATTTCGGCGAAACCATCAATTTGCCCTTTTTTAACGGTACGATTACAAAACGAAATGACAGCAATATTGTGCAGGG
The DNA here is from genome assembly GCF_014062315.1 of Gelidibacter maritimus. Taxonomy (GTDB): domain Bacteria; phylum Bacteroidota; class Bacteroidia; order Flavobacteriales; family Flavobacteriaceae; genus Gelidibacter; species Gelidibacter maritimus. Next base: position 104,807 of record NZ_JACGLT010000005.1, on the reverse strand, counting down.
TTCAAAGTACTACCTGCGATTTCTGAATTTTGATTCGGTAGTCAATCAGTACAAAAACAGTGTAATGATTGCGCCTTTCTCAGGAAGTTCATCTTCCGTTTTGACTTTGTCTTTGGCGGGGAGTAACAAAGCTAAGATTGTAGATTATCTAAACGCTACCACCTCAATTTTAAGCAAAACTGAGCTAGAACGCAAAAACCTATACGCTACCAATACCATTAAGTTTATTGACAGCAGTTTGAATGCCGTAAATGACAATCTTAAGGATGTTACGGATGAAATGAACACCTTCAGAAAAAAGAACAAGCTTTTTGATGTTACGGAGGAAATGACGATTGTGTCGGAAAAGCTGAGAGCCTTAGATTTAAGCAGGGAAGAAGAACGTACCAAATTAAATTATCTCAACTCCCTCGAAAATTATCTCCGTACCAAGACTGACTATACTCAAATTGCAGCACCAACTTCTGTAGGGATAACTGAAAACAACATATTGTCGAGTGTTGCTAAAATTACTGCATTAGCCATTGAGCGGCAATCAAAAGAGTACACGGTTAAGGAGGGCAATGTTATTTTTAAGGATATTGACAGGCAAATTGATGCGGAGAAGAATGTACTCTTAGAAACTATAGACAATACAAAAAAGACGATTGGTATCAACTTAGACGCTATTAATACTAATATGGCGCGTTTTGAAGCGCAGTTGAGCAATCTACCTGAAGACCAACAGGAGTTTTTGAAAATTCAGCGTAAGATGAATATCAGCCAAGAGGCCTATAATATTTATTTGACCAAGCGTGGAGAAGCGGCCATTGTTAAAGCGGCTAACGTATCAGATATCAGCACTATTGATGAGGCTAAGGATATTGGCGGTGGCCGGATTGGTCCCAACAAGAACCTGAATTATATGATGGGTTTGATGTTGGGCTTTTTTATCCCCATGTTCCTTATTTTTGTGATCTTTTTATTGGATAATACCATTCACGGGTCTGATGAGGTAGAACGTTTGTCCAGCATCCCTATACTGGGCTTGATAGGCAAGTACAATTACAAAAACAATATGGTGGTGTTTGAAAAGCCTAAATCGGCAGTTTCAGAATCTTTCCGTTCCATTCGTTCAAGTTTGCAGTTTATTTATAAAAAGCAAGGAGAAGAAGAAGGGGTCGGAAAAACCATCATGGTAACCTCCTCGGTAAGTGGGGAAGGAAAGACATTTTGCTCTATTAATATTGCGACGGTCTATGCCTTATCCGGAAAGAAAACTTTGCTGTTAGGTCTGGACTTACGGAAACCTAAAATTTTTGATGATTTTAAAATCACTAACGATAAGGGAATCGTCAATTACTTAATCGGAGACAATACGTTTGATGAGGTTAATTATTCGTCGCATGTTGAGAACTTAGACGTCATTCCTTCTGGGCCAGTGCCTCCAAATCCCTCAGAGTTGTTAATGGGCGATAGGATGAAGGAACTCATTGAGCTTGTACGAGGTCGGTACGATATTATCGTATTGGACACGCCACCATTGGGGCTGGTCACCGATGCTTTAGAATTGACTCAATATGCCGATGCCACTCTGTTTATGGTGCGACTGGACTATACCAAAAAAGGCATGTTGTCTTTAATCAACGCCAAATATAAAATGGGCGAAGTCAAGAATATCAGTTTCGTTCTTAACTTTTACAAACATAAAACCAACCATAATTACGGCTATGGTTACGGGTATGGCTATGGCTACGGCTATGGTTACGGAGTGTATGGCAATGCCTACCACGAAGGAAACGGCAGACGTCCGATTTTGAGACGCATCAAGCGGTTTTTTAAAAATATTGGCTAATGGGTTTTGTTAATCTCGATCAAGTATTTAGGAAATAGGAAATAGGAAATAGGAATTAGGTATTTGGGATTAGTGGTGAGAGGTGAGAGGTAAGAGATGTGGGAGTGTTCCCTGATTAGCGTTGACCGTTATTCATTATTCAAAAATCTGAACCTCGCTGATTAGTGTTGACCTTATTCATTATTCGGTATTCGCTATTCAAAAATCAACATTCATCAACCCGCCCATACCGCAAAAGTACGTTCGGTAAGGGGAACAATTTTATACCCGCATACGTCGCTTTTCCACGATAGACCGAACTGAAAACTTCATTATTCGATATTCAATATTCATCATTCGATATTCAATCCTAGACAAATCCCAGATCAAAATTCAAAATTCAAAAATCATCAATCGTAAATCGTAAATCATCAACCCGATCCTACCTTAAAAAGCCAGGTTCGGGCAAGTCGTTAATCGATAATGAATCCCTTATACCCATCGGGTAGCCCCGAGGTAGTCGTCCCTTGCGGTTTTCTTTGCGCTCCTTGCGGTTGATGTTTTAGATTAAACCAGTGGCCTTTTTGAGTGTTCTTTTTACTTGTTCTGGCAAAATACAATGGATTTCTTTTATCGCTATGGTAGTCTAGCATTATGACCTTCTCGCAGTACTTTATGCTTTATTTGGTTTTTTTCTCCTGTTTCGGGTTTTGTGCGCTGAGCTGTTTTCACGTTTTGATTCTTATTTATTGGATTTTGGAATTTGCTCCAACCTATGTCTATAGCACGCCCATCCATACGATTTATTGTCTGCTGACCTTGTGACGCTTACGGTTTTTCTTAATGCGTTTTTCGGTTACGTTTGTCTCTTTGGCAGAGCAGTTTGAACCCAAATGCAACAATAGTTGTCTATTTTGAACTGATCCGATTGAAATTGTTAAAAAACAGGTTAAGAATAGGAGATTTTCTTTAGATTTGCTCTTTATTTTAAAATCCATAAAAAACAGATAATGACAAATCACCCCAAAATTACGGTATTAGGATTAGGATATGTAGGTTTACCACTTGCAGTGGAGTTTGCAAAGCAATTTTTGGTTGTCGGTTTTGACATCAACCAAAATCGGATTGACGAGTTGAACCAAGGCATTGATGGAACATTAGAAGTTGACAATGATGTGCTTAAATCTCTATTAGTGACTGACCTTAAGGCAAAAAACGGCCTGTTTGTGTCCAATGACACGTCAGATATCGAAGATTCAGATTTTTATATCGTCACCGTTCCAACCCCAACCGATGCTCTTAACAAACCAATTTTCACACCTTTGATCAAAGCGAGTGAAACCGTTGGTAAAGTACTGAAAAAAGATGCTATCGTCATTTATGAGTCTACGGTGTATCCGGGAGTTACAGAAGATATCTGTGTCCCAATTTTGGAAAAGGAATCGGGATTGACATTTAACGTCGATTTCTTTGCGGGCTATTCGCCAGAGCGAATCAATCCAGGAGACAAGGTCCATACAGTGACTCAAATCTTAAAGGTCACTTCTGGCTCTACTCCTGAAATCGCGGTGAAAGTTGATAATCTCTATAAAACCATCATTACTGCTGGTACCCACATGGCACCAAGCATAAAGGTTGCCGAAGCAGCCAAGGTGATTGAAAATTCACAGCGCGATATCAATATTGCCTTTGTGAATGAATTGGCCAAAATCTTTAGATTGTTGGATATTGATACCAAAGCGGTATTGGAAGCAGCAGGTACCAAATGGAACTTTATTAAAATGTCTCCGGGATTAGTCGGCGGACATTGTATTGGAGTGGATCCATATTATTTGGCCCAAAAAGCGATTGAATCAGGGTACAATCCTGAAATTATATTGGCAGGTCGAAAGATGAATGACAGTATGGGCAGTTATGTAGCTCAGGAAACGGTTAAAATGATGATCAAAAAAGGAGCCACCATCAAAGGTTCCAAGGTCTTGGTTTTAGGGGTCACCTTTAAAGAGAACTGTCCAGATATCAGAAATTCACGAGTGATTGACATCATCAGGGAATTTGAAAGTTATGCAGTGGATGTTGATGTTTATGACCCTTGGGCCTCAGCAGATGCCGTAAAACATGAATACGACTTCGACTTGATTTGCACCGATACCAAATTGGCTTCCAAGTATGACGCCATTGTCGTTGCGGTTGCCCATAACGAGTTTTTAAAGTTGGATCTCAAGAACCTAAAATCAGATATCGGCGTTATTTTTGACGTCAAATGCTTATTACCAATAGAATCCGTTGACGCCAGATTATAATGTACACACATCCTTATCATACAGAAGATTTATCAAACTATAGCTTTTTAATCACCGGCGGCGCTGGTTTTATTGGGTCCAATCTGGTCCAGTACCTCTTGCAGCACGGCGCTAAGAAAGTCCGCGTGCTCGATAATTTCTCAAATGGGTATCGCGAGAACCTCACCGAATTTATGGCGAATCCCGCCTTCGAATTGATGGAAGGTGATATCAGAGATGTGGACACCTGCCATCGCGCAGTAAAAGACATGGACTTTGTATCTCATCAAGCTGCCTTAGGCTCTGTGCCAAGATCGATTAATGATCCTGCAACGACCAATGATGTGAATATTTCAGGTTTCCTGAATATGATGATAGCCATTAAGGACAATTCACAGGTTAAACGTATGGTTTATGCGGCCTCCAGTTCTACTTATGGCGATAGTAAATCTTTGCCAAAAGTCGAAGATACCATTGGAAAGCCTTTATCGCCCTACGCAGTGACCAAATACGTCAACGAGCTTTACGCCGATGTGTTTGGTAAAACCTATGGTACCGATGTGATTGGATTTAGATACTTCAATGTGTTTGGACCAAAGCAAAGTCCCAATGGCGCCTATGCAGCGGTCATTCCGTTGTTTATGCAGGCCTTAAAGGATAATACATCGCCAAAGATCAATGGCGACGGCGGACAAACCAGAGATTTTACTTTTATTGATAATGTGGTTCAGGCCAATATCAAAGGGTTGTTTGCCCCAAAAGCAGCGGCCAATCAGGTTTTCAATGTGGCTTGTGGCGAACGCATAGATATCAACTATTTATGGGATTCCCTAAAAACTGCGGCCGACTCTCAATTAGAGGCAGAATACGGCCCAGAACGTCAAGGCGATGTCCGTGATTCTTTGGCGGATATTTCAAAGGCCCAGGAATTATTGGATTATTCACCACGATATACGGTTAGGGAAGGGCTCAAGATTACTTGGGATGCATTTGCTTAGAGGGTTTGTTTATTTATTTTTTCTAACAAGATTTATTTATTAAAAACATAAACTCCCCTTTCTTTACCTTCGTTCCACTACGGTAAATTCATTCCCCTGTTGTTTATTCAAACTCCCCTTTCTTCCCCTTCGTTTCACTACGGTAAATTCATTCCCCTGTTGTTTATTCAAACTCCCCTTTCTTCACCTTCGTTTCACTACGGTAAATTCATTCCCCTCTTTAGCTAAAGAGGGGAGCGGCATGTTGAGTTTCAATGATTATTTGTAATACTATTATTAATCTGTCTTTTCCAGTAAACTTAATATTGAGGATTAATCTTGTAAATTATCTACATGTCATAAACTCTATCTCAGTGGCTCCTCCCTTTAGTCAAAGGGAGGTGGCTATATCGACGATAGGAGATATAGACGGAGGGTTTGTGAATCCTACTCAAATCCAAGCATCTTAATCTAATCCAGAAAACCACCAATCTTAAGCTTTACAAAAACAATCCCGTATTTCTTTTATAACAGATGGCAAATGATCAAATACCATTTTGTTTTCAAATCGGATGACCTTATACCCTAAACTTTCTAAATACATGGTTCGCTTCCTGTCGTATTCCTGACCTTCGGTAGTAAAATGTCCTTGACCATCCAATTCAATAATTAATCTTTCAGAAGCACAATAGAAATCAACTATATAATAGCCAATGCTGTGTTGTTTCGTAAATCGTTTGCTGTCTAATTGTCTGGATTTTAATTGTGTCCATAAAAATGCTTCTGCGGGAGTTAGTTTTTTGCGCAGTTCTTTTCTATAGCCTTGTAATTCTTTTTTGGTATGTATGCTTTGTTTGGACATGTATTAAAAATAGTTAATATTTTGATATGTAGTGCTAAAACTATTTATGTTAGAACAAACTCCTCTTTTTTTACCTCCGTTTCACTCTGGTAAATTCATTCCTGTGGTTTATTCAAACTCCCCTTTCTTTACCTTCGTTGCACTACGTTAAATTCATTCCCCAGTTCTTATTCAAACTCCCCATTCTTTGTGCGTTTTCATGGTGCTTGGTGAGTTTTTTATAAACCCCATTCTTTCAATAAAGTGAATTAGATGACTTGTTCAGGGAAATTATCACGAGATATTAAAACTATACCTGTTGCTCCTCCCTTTAGTCAAAGGGAGGTGGCTAAATCGACGGGAGGAGGTTTAGACGGAGGGTTTGTTTATTTGTTTTTTCTAACAAGATTTATTTATTAAAAAGACAAACTCCCCTTTCTTTACCTTCGTTTCACTCCGGTAAATTCATTCCCCTCTTTGACTAAAGAGGGGAGTGGTGTGGTCATGCGTAGTTTTTTGGAAATAGTTGTTTTTAAACAGACATAAACTAAGTCCAATAAAAAAGCGGACCTGGGGTCCGCTTAATTTTGGTATTCCGTTTATTATAACACTTCCAATAATTGGAGGGCGTTATATGCACCATTGTTCAATGGGTACTGGATACCGTTGACTTCTTGATAGAACGCCACTTTTAGGAAGTAACATTGCGCTCCGGTTCCGACTGGAACAGCGGAAGGCGTCAAGGTTACCGTTGCCGTGGTGTGATCAATAGGTAAGTTTGTAATTGGACTTAACCTTAGATCCTTCGCGCCCGTTGTGAAATCTAAATTCAGGAATCCTGAGGTTAGGCTTACGTGGGTGGAACCTTCCGGAGCGTGCATTCTTTGGGTAGGCGTAAAATCGGCGATTACTATCTCACCCGTTGCCGTGTCCAAAGTGATGTCCGACAATATTACAGCGCTCATGATGGCCCTGTTATTGAAGTTAAATCCCCTTAGTGCCAATTGGCCTTGCGGCGTTGTGATTCCAATGGCCACATTGCGTTCGCCGCGCGGACTGATGGCATCTTCGTTTTTGACCAATGTCATTACACGGGTCAGTCGTGAAGTTACCAAACTATCCTTTGCATCGACCATCAAGTCCAAGATGGCACGTCTGAGCAGTCTGCCACTGGAAGCTGCCAATCCAAATTCTGATCCGTTTTCTCGGGTTCTTGCGAATGCTGGATCTTTAGCGATTCTTGATTTGCTGACGCCCCCTTTGGTGCGTACTAAATACCCATCTCTGCCCTTGTAAAAGGTAAGGTCGTCCAGGGTACCTTGGACCTTGATTAAGCTTTTTAATTTTGCCATGATTTTTAATTTTGTGAGGACATTATCTATTTGTCCTCGGATTAGACAATTTGTTTATTTTAGATCCGGTCCTGGGCGCGCAAAACATCGGCCGCTGTTTTATATATCCAGGATTGGATCTGGGGCTAAATTATTGGAAAAGTTGGGTGGGGGTTTGTCATTGTTGCCGTAATGGTACTTTGTTTCTGAAATGGAATGGTTATTCATTATTGCGCCATTTTTACTTTGATTTGCAGTTTCCTGTTCCCTTATGAGCTTTCTGCCCGTATTTCCTTTTCTGCCGTTTTTGCCGTTTATTACCCTTTGTGCCGAAGTGTCTATGGCATGCTTTATCCATGGAGTATCTATGGAGTATCTATGGAGTATCTATGGGGGGAGTTGAGGGTAGAGAGGTAGAGGGTAGAGAGGTAGAGATCAGCGATTAACGATTGAAGATTTTTGATTGGTGATTTTTGAACGATGAATACCGGCCAACTCTAATCGGGGAAGTTCAGCCAAAACAAACAATAACGAGCTGTCATTTAGATGCCTTTCCACCTTGGTGTCATTGCGAACCCGTAGGGACACAGGACGAAGCAATCTCATCAATGGGAACCGTCAACACAAAGATTGCCGCGTCGTTCCTGCCTCACTCCTCGCAATGACACTTGGGGGTGTGTTTCTTTGTTGCTTCCTTCTCTGGCAGGCAGACTCTCAATGTCGCTCTGGGGTGTCGCTAATGTGTCACTCACTGCTTGATTATGTTCTTCGGTTGAGCATTTCGCAGACTTCTTGAAAAGGCAATCCCAGGTAATCGCAAGCTTCAGCGATGGTAATCAGTTGATGTTTTTCCTTTTTGAGCAAAAGCCGTATGTCGCGCATTACGTCTCTTGCATAACGTTCGCTTTTTCCCGTTATCCAACAAATATCCTTGCTGTATATACAAATTCTTTGCATCAGAAGATTGTTTTAAAAGTGAAAAAAGATAATGGCAGTATTCAGTCGGCAGTTAGCAGTTAGCAGTTAGCAGTCAGCAGTTGACAGTCAGCAGCCCGCCCGTACCGTCGGCCTGAACTAATTCCAACAGGAAATGGTACGTTCGGGCAAGTCAGCAGTTAGCAGTGATCCGTTATGAATTTGCGGTTTACAGTATCCGTAAAGGTAATGGATGGTCGATCTGGTTTTTTGGCTTTACATAGTCGTTGTCGGATGACGGTGGACTGGCAGGTAATCTGGGATGTAGGTTTTTGATTTAGTCATGATAGCGGGATAAAGTTTAGATTTAGGGCTCTTTTTTAAATTTCATGGTGCTTATTAGAAGTGTTTTTATTGCAAAGCGTTTGATTGTTAGGTTTTTATTGTCGATAGGTCAGCTGATTTTATAAGGGAAACTATAAAATTAATTGTGACGTTCATAATTTAGCTGCGGATTTCTAACTTATTAATCCCTTTGAGAACATAAATTATCCTTTTGAGAACAAAACTTTGCTGGATTCTGTGTAAAACCCTGATTGAAAAATCATTATGAGTTGTTTTTACGTTAAATGGATTGGTTTTTTTCCTATGTTAGAGGTTCCAATCAATCTTCATGCTTATGAAAGAGACTACTTACTCTAAAATTTGGATGGTGGATGGCATTCTTATTTTTGTTTACAAACCACTTCCTCTCCTTGATTATAGCACGGCAAAAATTGTGGTAAATGAACGGCTTCATTATCAACAAGACGGTTCCTATCCGGTATTATGTGATCTTCAAGGTATAAAGGATGCGGATAAGTCGGCACGGGATTATCTTGCGAATGAAGGTTCTTTTTTATTAAAAGCTGTAGCAATGGTTGACACAAGAGCGATTATAGAGGCGCTATTGCGTGTTTATATCCACCGGAGCAAACCCCTCATTCCGACTCAGTTGTTTGAAAACCAATATGAGGCTATGCATTTTCTAAAATCCTATCGCTGATGCAAAGTCCGTTTAATACACATCGACTACAGCAAATCCAACGGTTGCTCATGACATTGATTGTGGGAGGGGGAAATTATCTAATAGAACGTTCAGAGGAAGATGACGATATTGAATTGGTGCTTATGATGGCCAACCTGTTGGTGGAGGAGCTGGCCGATACTTTGCGGTATGTGGGGTATTTGGATGCGCCGGAAGCCATCAAGGAATATGTAAACATGATATTTGTTCTGGATACCGGTTTTCAAGTGCGGTATGTCAACAACACCGTTCATACGTTATTGGGACAGGAATTTGATGTGTTAATAAAGGCTCCTTTTTCTGATTTGTTAACGGCAGATTCATTGTCAAGCTGGCAATTGATTGCGCGCGATCTACTTTATAAAGACAATTATCACGGGATACATGACCTTTCTTTTAAGGTTCAGGGGGCGTTAACCAAAAGATGCACTTGTGCTTTTAGTACCGTTTTCATAGAGGAATGGTCTGTATCTTTTATTTTGGTGACCACCTTTGAGACTTCACTGAACAGATTGTTTATAGAAGATAGAATCAAGGCCCTATTAGCATCAGGAGATTTGAGATCTCGTGTGAAATCAAACCCTCCCTTTAAACTATCCAATGAAAAGGATGTTCGCATTATTCAGAGCGTTCGGGATCGTATTCTCCAGAACATTTCACAACCACTTCCTGGATTACGGGTTTTGGCCCATGAATTTGGTACCAATGAGCACAAATTAAAAAATGGCTTTAAGCAATTGTATGGCACATCTGTTTACCGTTTTTTAACCCAAGAGCGCTTAAAACGAGCCAGCATGCTACTGCAGAATACAAGCCTGCCGGTGAAAGGAATTGCTCAAATGATCGGCTTTAAAAACATGTCCCATTTTTCGAAAGCTTTTAAAAAGCAATATGGCGTCACGCCGATGGCTTTGAGGAAGTAATCCCGATTCAAAATTCAAGATTCAAGATTCAAATTGATTCTACTCCCTCTGAGACTATCGATTATCCTTTTGAAAACATTACAATTCACGAATTTTATTCCTACTTAAGATTCAGGTTATGAAATTGAAATGGGACATATTGAAACACTATACTTTAGAGCTTGGCATTTATTTGTGTTCGTTTTTATTTGTGTATGCCGCCGTGAGCAAATTGTTGGATTTTGAGACTTTTGAAACCCAGTTGGGGCAATCTCCGTTATTGAGTGCATACGCCAAACCTGTGGCGATTGGTGTTCCTTTTTTGGAATTGATTATTGCGTTTTTCTTGATGTTCAAGCGCTCTCGGTTGTTGGCCCTATTTGGATTTTTTGCAATGATGATGATGTTTACTACCTACATAGTGATCATCCTGAACTTTACTGATTTTGTGCCCTGCTCCTGTGGTGGGGTGTTGGAAGCCTTGGGATGGACGGAGCATTTAGTTTTTAATAGTGTGTTTATTTTGCTTTCAGGCTACTTGTTATGGTCTCTTTTTGACAAAGGCCGAAAGAGGCTTTGGGTTTTGGGATTATTGACCGTTTTTAGTGTCAGTGCCGTTACGGTTGTTTTCTTAAGCAGCGAGAAACAAATTAAGCGGAATAATGCTTTTATACGGAGGTATATGCCACATGCTTTGGAGAAAATAGGGGAATATCAACTACAATCCAACTCCTACTACCTTGCAGGTATGGATGATGTTACCATTTACTTAGGAAATTATAATGCCCCTCTTTTTTTAATGAGTATTGATACCACTCTTACACAAACCACCGAATTTCGTATTGCTATTGATAGTTTACACTTGCCTTATCGAAGGGTGCGAATTTCGGTCAGCCCACCCTATTTCTTTCTTGGGGATGGGACTATACCGATATTATTCCGAGGTAAAATAAATGAACGAAAAACTTCTGTTCATTCATATCAAGATGCTTATTTTACAGAATTCGCTGTAGGGGATTCAGCATCTGTTGGAATCACAACTAAGAGTGGTATTACACAATTAAATGCTTTGGGCCTTCTCAAAAAATCTAAGGACTCCATTAGTGTAGCAATAAACCATGAGCTATTAAAAAGGCCATTTGAAAGTGTTTTTGAGTCTAACGGTATTTTATTGTGGAATGATAAACATCGACAGTTTATTTACACTTATTATTATCGGAGCCATTATGAAGTAACTGACAAATATGTCAATTATCAGACAACAGGGAAAACCATAGATACTATAAGCAAGGCTATATTAGATGTTGCTCATTATGCTAAAAGTGATAAGTATAAATTGGGTGGACAGACTATACTAGTAAACAGACTAAGTGCTACCTATGGAGACTACCTATATATAAACAGTGACCGCTTAGGGCGTTATGAAAGAGAGGACGTTTTACGTTCAGCTGGTATTATTGACATGTATGATATTACCGATAGCACCTATGCTTTTAGTTTTTACCTCTACCATCAGCGTGACAAAAAAATAAGTGATTTTCAAATTTACAAAGATGTATTAGTGGCTATTGTTGATGATCAATTATGGTTATATCGTTTAAAGCCAAAGTATTTTAACTCTGGCTTGAAAGTAACATATACTGCGCAGTTTCAGGAATAAGGCCGAACACCTGTAGAAAAAGTAGGCCAAAAGTTAATCTTTAAATTTTATATTATGAAATCAAAATTTTTAAAATTAGGAATGCCTTTTACGGTATTTATGATGGCAATTGTATTTGCTTTTGCCTCTGAGAAAACTACCACTGAAAATGAATCATTACGCGTTACGAATTACATCATGCAAGATGATTTTTGTGTAAGTTCTACAAAGGAATGTAATGACATAGGCTCAATTCCTTGTACGGATGATCTAAACAGACAAGTTCATGACCTTAAGTTTAGTGATACAGTTTGTGATACAGCATTGTTTCATTATCCATTTTAGTAATTAAACGAGTAGGATAAATAATTATCCTACTCGTTTTTATTTTTGCAATATTTGTCAAACCACGTCTTAATTTCGATTGATAACTTTTTCTGATTCGCCTTATTCATCAGTGCGTGTGGTTCATTTTCAAAGAGCAATAATTTACTCTTCTTTTGCAATCTTTTCAAAGCCAAAAATAGTTCAATACTTTGTGTCCAGTGTACTTGATAATCCTCTTTACCAGTCCAAAGTAATAATGGTGAGCTAAGACTCTCTACATGATATAAGGGCGAATTGCGCTGATAGGCCCCTTTGATGTTATAATATGAATCTCCCATACGCCACTGTTGGCTTTCATAGCGCCAAATTTCAGGCTTTTTATTATTCCACCCTAAACTATGGTAATGGCTTGTGAAATTGGTGACGGCAGCACCGGCCACAACCGCAGCAAACATATCTGTTTGCGTCGCGATAAATGCACTTTCATAACCTCCAAAGGAATGTCCTACCAAACCAATTTTATTTTCATCAAGATTGCCAGATTCCATGACTTTGTTTACTGCTGAAATTACACAATTCAATGCTGATATTCCAGGGTCTTGAATTGTGTATGCTATATCAGGAAATAGTACAAAGTAATCATCTGTAGTAAATTTCAGCGAATTGAACCCTATATATTCGTAATCTGAAGGTGGCTCAAAGAACATCAATCTATTGGAGGTTTTTTCATATATATAAACAATCATTGGATATTTTTTTTCAGGATTGAAATTTGTTGGAAATAAAAGGGTGCCCAACAACTCCTTTTCACCTATATTGTATTTTATTAGTTGTCCACTTCCTAAGTCATAATTCAATAATTCCTCATTGCTTTGATATAAGAGATATTCTTTTTTCTGTTTTATATCAAAATTATAGATACCGTGCGGCTCATTGAATTTTTGTCTCCTGAAAACGATATTGCTAAAATCCTCAGAAATAAGAATACCGTCCAGTTTCCTGTCTTCAAAAATCACTTTTTCAATTTTATTCACTTTTTTCCAAATTCCATATCCTGTTTTATGGAAATCATCATACATTTCCAATATCACGCCATTATCCAAATTAAAAGGGGAACTCGAAAAGTTTACATTCACAGTCAGAAAATAAAAATCATTACGCCGATAATTTTTGCTAATTCTATATTTCATCTTTTCTTCTCTACCTTTTGTAATTCTTTTTTTATAATTCCCATCTGGCGACATCATCCAAATATCATATTGGTCATAAAGAATAATGTATTCGTTATTTGATAACCATCCAGGATTACCAAAAGGAACAATTTCACTCGCATCATCTTTTTCAACATTTTCAAAAGAAATGTTCAAGCTTTTGGTCAGGTTGATTGTTTCACTTGTCTTCATATTATGCACCCACCAATTCTTGTTTTTAAAATAGGTGATATATTTTCCATCAGGGGACAATGTTACAAATCCGGAACCGATATATTGATTTTGAACCACTAGATGCTCTTCGCCAGTTTCCATATTCTTTGCATATATATCCGTATTGGAGAATTCTTTATATAAGGGCTCGTATATGAGTTTATCAAACACTATGGCGTGATTATGATTCACATCCAAGGCAGCTGTGGGCCTTTCAACTGTTTCAATGGCTATTAATTGATTGGTTTCAGGATACCAAACGGTGAGCAAGGCTCGAAGTTCCCTTTCCTCATATTCTTTTTGCCTAGGGTATGCCCAAGGGTCTATGGAGTTCCAAACCTGCATGGTTTCTGTACCTCGTGTTGCATCCATTTTTCTTAATTGCCTGTAAAACAACACTCTCTTACCGTCATCAGATATATGGGGTTCTAAATGTCCTAATTGATAGTGTGAAAATTTATTTTCAATGGCAGTATCGTTCAAGGTTATTAAATCCCCATTGTTGCTATAATAATTTAGGATGCTTTCTTTATTATTTTGTTCCAAAAACATAAGCGCATTCCCTGAGTCACTCCAAAACAGATAATTGAATCTACTGTTTGGGTTTTCTTTTATGAATTTATATATTGTAGAGTCTACATCATAAAGTGTAATTTGGTTTTGGTTGCCTTTAGTTATTCCTAACAATAAGCTGTTGTGCTGTGGATGCCAGAGATATTTATTGACATCTTGAATAGAGTAAACGGACTTATTTTTTAAGTTAATTATCACCAGTGATTCTAAGTCTTTGTCTTTTTCTAAGGCTGCAATGTAATCTCCAGATTTTGAAAAACTATACGATTGGATATTGGGGTAGCTTTCTTTGGTGTGATTTACCAAGTCAATAAGATTTAGTTCTTTATGATCAGTAATACAGCCAAACCATCGGTTGTCGTCAGAAAATCGAATCCATTGACTTTCGGGCAATTTAAATGTGATGGAATCCGAAGTGTGTTTGAGCATTAATACATTTTTTTTATGGTCAAAAGTTTCCGTTAAAATCACCCATTTACCATCGGTAGTCATTTTATTAATGTATGTACTGCGGCTCCATAGAGAATCTAAATTGGACGTATATCTTTTTTTCGTTTCTTTCTGTGCTAAAACACTAAAGGATGTAAACAAGAGTGTCAGCAGCCAGAGTGTTGATTTCAGTTGCCATATTAGGATAGTTTTCATTGTGGCTTTTTTTTTTTGTTAATACCCAGGATTTTGAGGGTTTAAATTAGAGTTCATTAAAAGTTCCGTCTCTGGGATGGGTAAGAAGATATCCGTAGTTTGCCAACTTGTTTTTATAGGGGTAAGTATGTCATTGGCCATTCCAAATCGGCGGATATCAAACCATCTGTGTCCATGTTCCGCAAAGAGTTCTGATTGTCTTTCTTTTAAAATGGCTTGGAGCAGTTCATCCCTAGTGTGTGCCTCTGTCTGTGATAAGCCTGCACGTTGACGAATACTATTAATATCATTTTGAGCACCTGATATATCGTTTAAACGGGTGCGAGCTTCGGCACGGATAAGATATTGTTCCGCCAACCTAAAGATTGTGGAGTATTGTAAATTTGTGCCTTGCCTGTATTTGTTTGAAAAGTACCACGTATTGGAATTATTTGTTACTTTCCCTACCCAATGTAAACGCCTGAGGTCATTTGCTTCCATACTATTTACATAGTTAGGGTTTAAAGCGACGGATGGTGGTGGTCCTGAAGTAAACACAAAAGAATTGGCTTCTGTTGTGGACTGGTTTGTTACTTTAGTTTTGAGTTGGAGGATGGCAGCTGGGCTTGTTTTTAGAAATACATTCTCCAAATCTATTTCCAAATTATACAAAGATGTATTGTTAATCAATGAGCTACTTTCGTTTTCAGCATTTTCCCATTGGGAGGTATATACATACACTCTTGCAAGTAAAGCCGATACCACATATTTATTAGCACGGATGCGCTCACTGGACATATAATTTTCTCCAATCCTATTTTTTGCTTCTAATAAATCGGCTATTATGTATTCATAAACAAGGTGTTCTGGCACTTTTGAAACCAATCTGTTTTTGTCATAGTCCGTTGTTTTGATATAAGGAATCTCTCCATAAAGATTGACCAAGTAAAAGTGCGTCAATGCCCTTATAAACAGAGCTTCACCTAGCAGTTGATTTTTGAGATCCTGAGATAATGCTTGTGAGGCTTCCAAACCCTCAATGTTTGTGTTTGCCATATAGACAAGGTTATACGCGCTATTCCAGGTCCTTAGAACCAAGACATTACTGGCGAGGATTTGGTGATTGTAAAACGTCGCTATGGGTTGGCCAGGTGCGCCGTAATAATCCAATTCATCCGAATACAACCCCATTTGAGCCCCTAGTCCTGAAAAGTTCCCAGTTATCAAAACTTCATCACGAAGTTTTGCATACATGGTTGTTGTGGCTGCAGTAGCTGTGATATGATCTTCAAAAACAGTCTCATGTGAAATTTGTCCACTAGGATCGTCCACTTCCAGAAAATCGTGACATCCAGTCAATAGGATTATGCAACCCATTAGGCCGAGTGTTTGTTTTATCATTTGGAATACGTTTGTTATAATTGTTGTTTTCATATTATAGCTTTAGTTTAAAGATTTATTTGAGCTCCTAAAGTAATTCTTCTAAGAGGTGGTAAAAATCCAATCCCTTGTTCGGGGTCACCACCTTTGAAGCTAGTAAAGGTTAATAGGTTTTGTCCCTGAATGGATAAGCGGCAGGAGCTTCTTGTATGGTTACTAAATGGTAGCGTATAGGAGATTGCTAAAGATTTTAACCTTATGAAAGACGCATCCGAAATAATGCCATTACTTAGAGTGAATTGCGAATATGCAAGAAGAGCAGTTGGGTTAGCACCTGTTGTCAATTGTTGCCTTGTTGATTGGTCGCCTGATTGCTGCCAATGGTTTGCTACAGATATGGGTTGATTGGACATAGTACCAGTAGCTGAGGTTCCAAAAAACTCATTAATACCTTGCTTCTTTACAAACTGAAAAAACACATCTAATGTCCAATTTTTATAGTGTAGGGAATTAGAAATCCCACCAAAAACCTGTGGCGTGAGGTCGGCGAGATACTGCCTATCTTCAGCAACCGTAATAAGCCCATCTCCATTATAATCTGTAAATTCAAACAGTCCTGTTTCAATATTGACTCCTTTTAGATTGTATAACTTCATGATTGACAACGGTTTTCCTATCACAAATCGATTAGCATATGACGATTCCTCTAATCCAGGAAATTCCAAAAGAGTGTTTTTAGATAATGACAGATTAAAAGCGGTGTTCCATGTAAAATTTGGAATAGAGACTATTGAGCCATCCAATTCCAATTCCCAGCCTGAATTCTCAACTAAGGCATCCAGATTGGCTTGAATGGAGGTGAATCCGGAAGTACCGGGTAAGGCATAATTTAACAGTTGGTTCGAAGAACGGTTATTATAATAAGTTGCTGATAATGATATGCGTTGGTTAAACAACCCCAATTCTATAGCAATTTCTTTTTTTATATTTTCCTCCCATTTATAATGTGGATTAAAAAGTCGGGTAGGTTGTAAACCGATATTGCCATCATATGGGAAATCACTGATGCTATAAGTTTGCAGGTATTGGTAGTCGCCTATCTGGTCATTACCAGTAATACCATAACTTGTTCTAAGTTTTCCTATACTTAGCCAAGATAGATTGAGGTCTTCTGAGAAGATATAAGCTGTACCTAAAGCTCCGAAGTTCCCATATCTGTTACTGGAACTAAAACGACTGGAACCGTCACGCCTTCCTGTAGCATTTAAAAATAGTTTACTTTTAAAATGATAGTTTACTCTAGCAAAAACAGACTGATAGTTGTATTCCTGATTATTCTCATTTAATATTCTCAAAGTACTTGCCGCACTTAGATTTTCTATGAATTTGTTATTAGCGAAGCCGGTTCCTTGTATTGCAAACGCTTCGCTTTTTTGGCTTTGGAAGGTTGTTCCAAATAATAATGTCCAGGTATGATTTTCACTTTTTCTGGTCCAGTGCAATTGCGGTTCTAAAATCCAAGATTTTCTTTTGCCACTATGGTTATAGGACCGAGAGACACTACTGTTTAAACCAACAGCAGGATTATAGATTGTATGAGGAATTTTTCTATTATCTTCAAGAATGGCATTATTATATCCCATATTTAGTTTGATTTCGAAGTTCTTAAACGCCTTATAGTTCAATACGCTATTTGCCATTAAGGTATTGGTGATGTTAGTATACTTTCCTTCTAATTCTGCTAAAGGATTTGTCCATGTGCTGTTCTCCCAATTCAAATTGCCTTCGTCATCATATAGATCAGGAGCATTGGGTGCCAACTTGTATGCATTGGAGGTTAAATCTGTTCCTGGTAGGAGATTGTTTTCAATTGTATAACCTGTGCTTAATGCGACTTGAAACCGTTTGTCATTGCTACTGTGGTTGATGTTGGAATTTACAGTAATCCGATCATAATTAAAGTCTCCAGGGAATACAGTAGTTTCATTTTGAAACATTCCGCTTAGTAAGAATTGTGTGCTTTCAGTACCCCCAGAGACTGAAGCCTTTACTTGTCTAGTTTTAGCAGTGCCCCCTATCAGAACTTTTTGCCAATCGGTATAATGGTTTTGATTCCATGTGCCATTGATATCATAGGCATTTGCGGGATAGTTGGTAATACCTTCAGCCGCAAAGGCTTCTTGGCGCAGTGCTATATATTGTTTAGAATTTAATAAATCTCTTTTTTTGGTGATGTTAGCAATGCCTGTACTACTGCTTATATTTAAGCTAGTTTTACCTTTTTTTCCTCTTTTAGTGGTTATCAACACAACTCCATTTGCACCTCTCGATCCATAAATAGCAGTCGCATCTGCATCTTTTAGGACTTCAATGGACTCTATTGTTGAAGGGTTGATAGCATTTAATGGACTAATATTTCCTCCTGGAATAATGAGACCTGAAGAATTTCTGGATCCTAATGATTGTGCATCATATGGTACGCCATCAAGAACATACAATGGCTCATTACCAGCCATAATACTATTTTGCCCTCTAATTTTTACCTCAAAACCACTACCAGGAACTCCTGAAGTTTCGACAATATCAACTCCTGCCATCCTACCTTGCATAGCCGCCAGCGGATTACTCACTGGCTGCTTCTCAATTTCCTTAGCCGTAATCCTCGCAATACTCCCAGTCTTTTCCCTATCTGTAGTGGTATAATAACCAGCGTTGATCTGTACCTCGCCCAAGGCGGTAGCATCCTCTTGTAAGGTAATGTTTATGGTCGGGCGGCTTTGGATGGGAATAGTAACCGTAGTATATCCTAAATAAGATATTTGAAGCGTATCTGTAGCTTTGGCGGTGATACTATACCGTCCATCAAAGTCAGTGACCACACCACTATTAGTATTTTTAATAAGAACATTTGCACCAGATATGGGCAAGTTGCCGTCAGTAACCTTGCCAGTGACCAGTATGTCTTGGGCCGTGAGAGACAAGGTGAACATTAAGAAAAGTAGATTACAGCCAAAAATACGCCGCCATCTTACTGAATTATGATTATTTATCATAGTTTTGTGTTGGTTAAAGTGATACAATTGTTTTAACTTTTGGCCTGCTCCGACGTCGTCGAAAACTTGGGAGTGGGCTTTTTTTTTTGATACCTTATTATAGGGCGGTACCAACTTGTATTTTAATAAGTATTTATACAAATTAGCAAAGGTCAGTGCATGTAATATTATAGGACCAATGGTGGCATCGGGCCGGCCAAAAATGGGCATAACAAGGCTGGCGCGGCCGTATCCACGTTGACTAACTCATTGTAAAAGATACCGACAGACATTGCTGCGGAAACCGTCGTGCTATTAATCGGGATGTAATGGAAATGTCGAGCCTGGGGATTCTAAGGTAATACAGCAGGAATCAAAGGAAAGGTGCTTCCCCAAGCTTTTAAGTTTAAATTGGGTTTTTTGGCTTTTGGGCATAGATAATATCAAAGATCGACAGTCCTGGCCTATGGTACCTAAGCTGGTTGATGTTTGGAAATCTTTGTTTTTTCATGCCTTTAAGTAATTACCTAATTAAACACAATAAGTTTAAGTAGAGTACACACATAAAAAAGGCGTGGAACTCAACTTATCAATCTGGGGTACTGGCATACCTGCAACGATAAGAGAGCCCACGCCTAGGTCGTGAGCAATCTGCTTATCATCTCGTTGCGTAAAACTGCCAGTTTTCAGATTGAGATTCAAAGCGAAAGCTTCTAATTTGAAGAATCGCAAAGTTAACAAATTCAGTGCAATATAGTAAAATATTCATTCAATACAAATATGTATCGAATAATTTATTCGATTTTTTCAACATTTACCATATGAAAGAGTTTAGACATATAGAAATTGACCTTTTGAATATTCAATTAGGCTGTATTCTTAGATTGGCTAGACTTAAAAAAGGTTTATCTCAACAAGAGCTTTCTTTGGTGTTTGGATCAAATTCCACTATGATTGGAAGAATTGAAAGGTCAGAAAATTTTAGTAGTTGGGATAAAATTTATTCTATGAGCCAATATTTGAATGTAGATTATTGTAGTTTATTTAATTTAATGAGCAAGGATGAATTGTTATCTATCGTTGAGGAATCATTAAACCTTGAAGAAAAATTAACTCAAAAGAAACGTGAATATTATTTTTCTTTAAAAACTACAATTACAGATAAATATAAAGAATTAGAAAAAGGAGCATAGTTATTACCTTGTTTATATTCTTTTCTGCATTTTATATCAGCTATCTTAAGGCTGAAAACCCAAACCTGGGGCATGTATCTTAATAAATACTCATTATATAAATGTCAACATATTTGTCAAGATGTTGATAATGTTGTATAACTTGTTTTATTACAATTAGATAAAAATAGTATGTTTGATAAGAGCATATAATAAGTATGGCGCAATTCATTGAGTCTATATAGTTTACAAACATATAAATAAAAAATGCGAAATAGAATTTGGACAGAATTAACTCAATCGAAACACAATATTGAATTCACTTATATCTATTCTGATCAACAAAGAGGTGTTTTAAGAATTTTCAATATTATAATTCTTGCTTTTTCTTCAGCTGGAATAATGGGGTGGAAAATATGGGAAAATCTACCGCTTTTTGCTTGTGTTGTAATTGCTGGGATTTCATTACTGAGATTATTGCAACCTCATTTGATTATGAACGAAAAGCAATTAAAAAATCTGGATGATATCCATAGATTTTATGTTGATTACTACAATCAAATTGAAAAATTGTGGTTTGATTTCGAATCAAATCGAATAACCGAAATACAAGTAACAGATGTTTTCTTTGAACTTAAACAACAAGAAACCGAAATTAATCTAATAATAGCTGAAACTATTAGAAGTAAGCCGAAGAGAATTGTAGAAAAATGTAAAAAGAATTCAGACGAATATTTTAAACAAGTATTTAATGTATAATATTATGGCAAAAAAATCAAATAATAGGCCGCAGGGAAGGCCTACAAATAATCCGAATAGTTTTCCTAAACCGAAAGGTAATAATAGTTTACCTCGTTATCAATCTCCACCTTTGCCGCCTCCAAAAAAAGAATGATTACAACAAGAATAATTTGAACATCCTGTTTGGAAATAGTTTCGTCTTGCTTGGAGATCGTATCATCCTGTGTGGAAATAGTCTTTTGGGCTTTGGTCAAAAGCTTCAAAAGGTCCAGTTTCGATACGTTTTTAAGGTCTATTTCCATGACGTAAATATACGTCAAAACCCCCGTTATCACAAGGGTTTTGCACTATATATCTACAATAAAAAACGTCTTTTTCGGCTGCTTTTAAGTACCTGGATCCCTTCGACCATCAGGACCAGATCGCTCCAACTGATCTGGACTTTGCCTTCCTTTATCTTGGCAAAGGTTCCTTGCTCCAAGCGTTTATAATAGAGCACAAAACCACCGGACTCCCAGTGCAAAAGTTTCATCCGGTTGTTCTTGCGGTTGATAAAAACAAACACTTCGCCACTGTGCGCCGTCCTGCCCAATTCATAAGTTACAATGCCACACAGACCATTAAAACCTTTGCGCATATCACAAACTTTAGGGTAGAGCAAAAAGGTATGGGAACTGCTAAGACTGAACATAGGTTTAAATTGTTGATGGAAACACCAACAATGGCAGTAATAACATAGCGCTACTAAAGTGAATTCAAGCTTTGAAATTAAAGTCCATAAGTTACAGATATATCCGACACCCTACATCCCACGTTCTCCTCAGAATTACTATATTAGCCCCATTCAAAAACCCACTATTATCTTGCATACAAAAGACGACGACTGGTTATACACCATTTCTTCCAAACGTAAATTAATCGATTTTAATTTTGCCGAAATCTGGCGTTACCGCGATTTGTTGTTCTTGTTTGTTAAACGTGATGTGGTCACTGTTTATAAACAAACGATCTTGGGTCCGCTTTGGTATCTGATTCAGCCGTTGTTTACTGCGCTTACTTTTACACTTATTTTTAACAAGGTCGCCAATATAGAAACCGGAACGGTGCCATCTTTTTTATTTAATTTGGCGGGGATTTCCATTTGGAATTATTTTAATACATGCTTAACTTCTACTAGTGATACTTTCACAAGCAATGCTGGTATATTTGGAAAAGTCTATTTCCCAAGACTCATAATGCCATTATCAGTTATTATTTCCAATTTGATGAAGTTTGGTATTCAATTGCTCATTTTTATTGTATTTTACCTCTATTATTATTTAAATGGAGCTGACATTCACGTGACTATCAGTATATTGTTTTTTCCTTTTATTGTCATCCTAATGGGATTGCTAGGCTTAGGCATTGGAATGCTTATCAGCAGCATGGTGACCAAATACCGAGATTTGAAGTTTCTGGTCGGTTTTGGAGTGCAGTTGCTCATGTATGTGTCGGCAGTAATGTACCCGTTATCGTTGATGCGCGAGAAACTCCCAAAATTAGCTTGGTTGGTGGAGTATAATCCGTTGGCCTATATTATAGAAACCGCACGTTATATGTTGTTGGGAACAGGAACTTTTAGTTGGTTCGGGATTTTATATACCGTTGGGGTGACCCTGGTGGTTTCATTGTTAGGGATTGTGGTGTTCAATAGGACGGAGAAGACGTTTATTGATACGGTGTAGGCATTAGGCTAGGGATTAGGGATTAGTGGGGAGAGATTAGAGGTGTGAGTCTGGGTAGAGGATAGAAAATAGAGCATAGAGAAAAGATATGGAGAATATAGATCAACGATTCAAGAATCAAGAGCCAGGACAGAGAAGCCAAAACAAACAATAACGAGCTGTCATTGAGAAGCCTCTTCACCTAGCGTCATTGCGAGGAGTGACGAAGGAACGACGCGGCAATCTCATAATTAGTTAGCCAAAACCCAAAGATTACTAACGTCTTTTAGTTTTGATAAAGAGTGTAGTGAATGCTCTGCATTTGCTTCACTTCGTTCGCAATGACGGTACAATTAAGAAGCTCGCAATGAAATAATAAATAATAATTATAATAAAGAATAAGTAATATTTTCATGATCATTTTAAAGGCCGAAAATATCAGCAAACAATACCGCCTCGGGCTCGTGGGTACGGGCACCATCAGTCATGATTTGAACCGATGGTGGGCTGGCATTAGAGGCAAAGAGGACCCGTATTTAAAAGTGGGTTCTATAAATGACCGAAGCACCAAAGCCGATAGCGACTATGTATGGGCCTTGCGTGATATTAACTTTGAAGTACAACAAGGCGAAGTGCTTGGCATTATTGGAAAAAATGGCGCGGGTAAAAGCACGCTGCTTAAAATATTAAGTAGAGTGACGATTCCTACCACAGGCGAAATTAAGACCAAAGGCCGGATTGCCAGTTTATTGGAAGTGGGCACAGGATTCCACCCGGAACTTACTGGCCGTGAAAATATTTATTTGAACGGCGCTATTTTGGGTATGACCAAAGCCGAAATCAAAGCCAAAGAAGCGGAGATTATTGAGTTTTCTGGTTGCGAGCGCTATGTGTATACCCCAGTTAAACGCTACAGTTCTGGAATGCGTGTTAGACTGGCCTTTGCCGTAGCCGCCTTTTTAGAACCCGATATTTTAGTGATTGATGAGGTGCTGGCCGTTGGCGATGCGGAGTTTCAGAAAAAGGCGATTGGGAAGATGCAAGACATTAGTAAAGGCGACGGACGGACGGTGTTGTTTGTGAGTCATAGTATGGCGGCTGTAAAAAGTTTGTGTACACGCGCGATTGTTTTGGAGCATGGTACATCTGTTTTTGAAGGAGATACTGATGAAGCTGTGGATTTTTATCTTAAGAAGAATGATAAGAAAGAATATTCAGATATTGGCTTAAGAAAAGATAGATCAGGCAGCGGGGAAATAATAATAAGTAAAATTGAACTCTACAGTAAATCGAATTTAAAAATAG
Organism: Gelidibacter maritimus; assembly: GCF_014062315.1. Classification (GTDB taxonomy): domain Bacteria; phylum Bacteroidota; class Bacteroidia; order Flavobacteriales; family Flavobacteriaceae; genus Gelidibacter; species Gelidibacter maritimus. Next base: position 80,760 of record NZ_JACGLT010000005.1, on the reverse strand, counting down.
ACTCTGTAATATCAGGAGAGTACCTTAGAATGAGAGTTGAATTTAAAATTGAACAGAAAGTCGAAGGCAAACTAATATTTGGTTTTTCAATTAATGATACTCAAGAACAAATGAAAGCCATGGTGGTAACAGATGAAATGGGAATTGATATTAATACAGTTTTAGAAAAAGGTTTTCTTGATATTGAAATTGAAAGAGTACTACTGCGAGGAGGCGTATATAATTTTCAATTCATTTTGTCGAAAAATACAACTCAAAAGGAAAATCACGTCGATTATATTGAAAAAGGATTTTATTTGAATGTATTGCCTGGTGATTTTTATAATGTAGGACATATGAACAGAAAATATAATGCTATCATATTACCTTGTAAAATTAGATAAATGCGAGAATCTTTAGAATTTTATAATCAGTTCGAGGGACGATTAATCAAGGATTATGTTTTAGGAAACAAGCGTGTTATCGGAGCAATAAAAAATTTAGGACAGTTCATTCCCAAAAACTCCCAGAAAATTTTGGATATTGGTTGTGGAATAGGTTGGAGTAGTTATGAATTTGCGAAATCTTTTCCAAATTCTCAAGTAAATGCTATTGACTTAAGCCCTGTATTGATTGAGACCGCTTCAAAGCTTTTTGATGACAAAAAAAACTTAATTTTTAAAACATATGATTTAACTGATGGCTTGCCCAAAGATACTTATGATGTAATTGTGATGATAGATGTCTATGAGCATATACCTCTATCAGAAAGATTTGAATTTCATAAATCAATCAAGAAAAACTTAAATAATAGAGGTCGTTTAGTTTTAGCTTGTCCTTCAAAGTATCATCAAGCCTATATAAAAGAGCATAATCCATCAGGTATACAGCCTATTGATGAAGATGTAGATTTTGAAACCATTAATCAAATAGCAAAAGATATTGATGGAGAAGTTATTTTATTTGAATATCAAAACATTTGGAGAAACTACGATTACTTGTATGCCGTCATTGAAATTAACCCAGAATACGGAAGTAGTGATAAGATGATAAAATACAGTCCTTTAATTTTGGAATCAAAAAAGGAAAGAGAACTCCGTGTGGAATCGAAATTAGGAATTAAGTTAGAACAAGAGAAAAAAACAAACAAAACTTCAACTCGAGAACTGATACTAAAATATATTAAGAAAAAGAAGGGATAAGGTAAATGTGCATTTAACTAAGGAAAATCCAAATGTTGATAATTTTATTAAGCAGAAAATTAAATTGAAATGAAATGAAGGTTGCTTTTATTACGAATAAACCATACGAAGATTGTGAAACATTCATTAAAGCTCAAGTTGATGGTTTGCCTTTTAAAATGCTGCATTATTGGGGTAGAAAAATACCATTTAATATTGAAGCAACCAAACCAAGCATATTATTCTCGGGGTTTCGGAAGTTGGGTTTAATAAAAAAGAAATCTAATCTGAGTCGTTTTGTGGAAGATTTACACTTAAAAAACATTCAATTGATTTTTGCTCAATATGGAATGATGGGAGAAGAAGTTTTGAAAGCATGTAAAATTTTAAATCTATCATTAGTCGTTCACTTTCATGGTCATGATGCAGTTAGGAAATCAGTTTTGGAACACTATGAAAATTACAAAAAACTCTTTTCTTATGAACGATTAACGATTATTTCTGTAAGTAAGGAAATGACCAAGCGATTAATTGCTATTGGATGTCCAGAACATAAAATAGCGTATAATGTTTATGGTCCAGCAAATAATTATTTAGAATTAAAACCAAGATACAGTAAAAAACAGTTTATCAGCATTGGTCGTTTTGTCGATAAAAAAGCACCTCATTTAACTATCTTAGCCTTTAACGAGTTGTTAAAAAACCATAATGATGTTGTATTGATATATGCAGGGGATGGGGTTCTGTTGGATAGTTGTAAGGATCTAGTGGAAGCATTAGGTATCTCTGAAAATGTGATATTTCCTGGTAGGATTACACCAAATGAATATCAAAACTATTTATCAGAATCATTAGCCTACGTGCAACATTCTATTGAAGCACAAGATGGTGATATGGAAGGTACCCCTGTATCTATTTTGGAAGCAAGCGCCGCAGGATTACCAGTAGTAAGTACGATTCATGCGGGTATTCCAGATATCATACTACATGAACAAACAGGCTTGTTAAGTGGAGAAAAGGATATTCCGGCTATGACCAAGCATTTATTGTGGGTACTTGAAAACCCTCAAGAATCACAAATTATGGGTATGAGAGGGAAAAGGAAAATTGAAAATAATTATACAATGTCTCATTATCTAAATAACTTAACTAAAATAATTGAAATAGCAAATGCGAAGAAATGATGGTTTCTATAATTATACCAACTTACAACCGTGCGCATTTAATTGGTGAAACGTTGGATAGCGTATTAGCACAAACCTATACCAATTGGGAGTGTATAGTGGTGGATGATGAAAGTACGGATTCAACTACTAGCGTAATAGCAAAATATGCTCAAAAAGATAAGCGGATAAAACTGTTTAAAAGACCGAACACAAAACCTAAAGGTGCCAATGCCTGTAGAAATATGGGTTTAAATAAAGGCAAAGGTGATTATGTGGTTTTTTTTGATAGTGATGATTTAATGACCGAAGATCATTTGGAGGTTAAAGTAAATGCTATTCAAAAATATAATTGTGATTATGTGATTACTAAAACGGAGTATTTTAACTATTCGAATGAAGTCATCAATAGGTATCATAAGTTTGATGAATTTTCTGTTAATCTCTATAATTATCTAACCAAGAAATTAAACTGGTTAACATTAGATGTCTGTATTAAAGCCACCGTTGCCAAATTGATTTTATTTAACGAAAATTTACAGTCTGGGCAAGAGTATAATTATTTCAGTAAGTTGATACTTCAATCAGACAATGCTAAATTTGTTAATAGCGTTATATCGTTACGCCGACATCATGATAATTCGATACGCACGAACTTGAAAACGAATTTTGTTAAGAATGAGAGTTCTTTTAAAGTAAATTGGTTTACGTATTTGGATTTAAAGTTAATCGCTGAAAAAAGGGAATTGAATTTTCTTTTAGCCAACTGTGTTGCAAATGTATATGCCTTGAGGCTAATCCCAATTTCAAATAGAACAAAATTTTTAAAAGAAGTTTTGCGTATGTATGGGTTTCAGGGTATCTATTTTGTCTTGATGTTATTATTAAGAAAATATAGTGATAAAGGATACTATTTTCGAAGAAAATTATTACCAAAAAAGGTAGATTAATCTTTTGAAAAAAAGTAGAATAATATGGGTATTCAGGCAGGTAATGATACCCTAATTTTTATTTTAGTAAAATAAATGAATATTATGCCAACACAATCATTAGTTTCCATAATAATCCCTGGATATAATCGCGCTCATTTAATAGGCGAAACTTTGGAATCTATTATTGCGCAAACCTATACTAATTGGGAGTGTTTGGTGGTAGATGACGGTAGCACCGACGAAACCGTTCAGGTTATTGCTAATTATATAAATAAGGATAGCCGATTAAAACTATTTAAAAGACCAGATACCAAACCTAAAGGTGCTAATGCCTGTAGAAATATCGGTTTGCAAGAAGCGCAAGGCGAATATATTGTGTTTTTTGATAGTGATGATTTAATGACCGAAAATCATTTAGAAGTTAAAGTACACGCAATGCAAAAATATAATTGTGATTACGTGATTACTCGAACGGAATATTTTAACCATACATCAGAAAAACTTAGGAATTATTACAATTTCGAAGATTTCAAAATATCAAAATATAATTATATCGCACAGAATATTAATTGGTTGACCTTAGATATTTGTATTAAAAGAGATTTAGCAACGCGTATAAGATTTAATGAAGCGTTAGAATCTGGTCAAGAGTATAATTATTTTTCCATTTTGGTTCATCACTCAACCCATGCTTATTTTATAGATAAGGTTGTAAGTTTACGGCGTTATCACACAGATTCTATACGAGGACGTATTGATAATGAGCAAAAGTTGCTTTCTGGTGCCTTTAAATCAAAATGGTTAACTTATTTAGATTTAAAAGAAATTACTGAAAAGGAAATAAGGGTTTTACTGTTAGAAAAGTGTCTTTTTTATATGGCCAAAGGTCGCAATATGGGTTACGCACCCAAAAAAATTGATTTTATAAAAGCGCTATTTAGCGAACTACACGTTAAAGCCATTTACTTTTTTCCAATGTGGTTAAGTTTTAAGGTTAGCGAGGATAAGGGTTATTTTTTCTATAAAAAGCTAATTGGTCATAGTGTTTAAAGTTTTACCTAAAATATTAAATTAGTATCCGATTAAAATAGTGTTTTAATATAAATAGCCATTGTCATTGAAAGAAAAACCTTTAGTTTCTATTATTATTCCTACCTACAACCGTGCATACCTCATTGGTGGGACACTTGATAGCGTATTGGCACAAAGCTATACGAATTGGGAATGTATCATAGTAGATGATGGGAGTACAGATGAAACTGCGGATTTACTCATTCAATATTTAAACGAAGATAAACGATTCAAGTTCTATAAACGTCCAGATTCTCATAAACCTGGCGGAAATGGAGCAAGAAATTATGGGTTTTCAAAGAGTTCTGGGAAATATATTCAATGGTTTGATAGTGATGATATCATGATGTCGGATTTCATTGAAGCCAAACTACGACCTTTTATAATAAACCCTGATACGGATGTTGTGTTTTCAGCTTTTGAAAACGTCAATGAAAAGGGTGAACGAACGAGAATAGCCAATCAAAGCTTTAGTGGCAACATCCTTGACGATTTAGTAGATGGACATGTTTCTTTTGGGCCTTGTTCTTTTATGTTGCGAAGAAACAAAATAGCAAATATGGGCTATGACGAAACTTTGAAAAAAAACCAAGATCTTGATTTTTTCTTTCGGTTTTTTACATCATCTGATTCCTTAAAAATTGTCCATGTTAACAAGATACTTTTTACAGTTAGGACTCATGATGGTTCAATGAGCTATCATTCGGATAAGGATATTTTAAAAATGGTATCTATATATCAAGTATATCATATGGTTTTGAATTATTTTGCGGCACAAAAGCACACAAAAGGTATTTACAGATATAAACAACGCTGTTTAAATAGTTTAAAAGTGATGTTAAGAAATGGTTACTATCATGAGGTAGTTAAGCGCTTGATTGCTTTTCAATACTTGAGCATAGGCCAAAAGGTTTATTTAATGGGCTGTATTGTCTCTCAATTTTTAATAAAACGCGGTGCTACTCAATTTGTTATTATTGATTCGCAAAAAACCTTTAAGGACTTTAAAAGTGATTGACCAAACGATTATAAATAGATTTTATAATTAACACAAACACGCAACTTAAAAACTGAAACAATGTCATTTAATTTCAAGAAAAAATTACAAATCTATATACAGGATCGTATTAAGGAAATAGCTGTAAATCAACAAAAAAGCGAGCAAGTTGTGTTGGATTATGCTCAAATAAGCAGATTATTTCCTGAGCCTGATTTTATTCCTTATACGGATTGGTCAATTTCACCAAGTGTTATTTTGCACATCTTAAATGATATAGTTATTAATAAACGTCAGAATATTATTGAGTTTGGCTCTGGTGTTTCTACACTGTATATAGCTCAATTAATTAAGACTTTGAAACTGCCTACACGGTTGTATTCTGTAGAGTCAAATGAAGAGTGGCTATCAAATATGCACAAGGAAATTTCTCGTTATGGTCTAAATGATATTGTTACATTCGTTCATGCTACTATGGTCGCTGTTCCTAAAGAGCTTGGTTTACATGAACAAGAACTTTGGTATGATTCAGAGAAACTAACTAGCGCTTTGCAGAATGTGAAAAAGTTTGATTTAGTTATAGTTGATGGACCTTTTGGAAGTAGCACTCCATACGCTCGCTATACAGCAATTCCATTCCTTCAGAATAGATTAGTCAAAGATTATGCGGTTTTTTTGGATGATGGTCATAGAGAAGAGGAACGTAAAATTTCTGAAAATTGGGCTCACAAATTACAGGTCAAACCTCAATTTATGGGGAGATATACTTATTTTAGGAGTAACAAGTCTTTTGATACTTTACCCTTTATGATTTCAAATTTTTAAATAATTTCTTAGAATAGAATAACGAGCATTGCTCATTTTTAAAAACATTAAAAATCTCAGAAGGAGTCAATACTTAAATTCAAGAGATGTTAAATAGTTTAATAAGCTCTATATTGAAAGACCTAAAAATGACTATATATAGCTTATTGTAAATATACTTTAAACTAAAATATTAGAATGCCGATTTTATATATTTGAAAACAAATTAAATGCTTAACCCACTAGTTTCTATAATCATTCCAACCTATAATCGAGCACATTTAATTGGAGAAACGCTTGATTCAATTATTGCACAAACCTATAGTAATTGGGAATGTATAATAGTTGATGATGGAAGTATGGATACTACAGAACAACTTATTGAGGGTTATATGGTCAATGATAGTCGATTTCAATATCACCAACGCCCAGATACACATTTACCAGGTGGTAATGGTGCTCGAAATTATGGTTTTAAATTAAGTAAAGGTGATTATATTCAGTGGTTTGATAGTGATGATTTGATGGTTCCCAAAAAATTAGAGTTAGAAGCTAAGGCTTTGACTGAAAATGATGTTGATTTTGTGGTGAGTAAAACAAAGTACTTTAATACGAAAAATAATTCATTTTTTAATTATGATTTTGAAGTGTCAGATGTCACCTTTGAAAGTTATGCCATCGATTATATAAGATGGCACACGCCAGATTTGATGGTAAAACGTTCCGTTATTAAAACTATTCAATTTAACGAAATTATGTCCGCCGGACAAGAGCATAACTTTAATTGTAAGCTCTTATTAAAAACCAATAATTTATATTATTTAGACACTTTTTTAACGTTGAGAAGGTACACACCAAGCTCGATACAAGGACAACGAGATCAATCAGCTGAAATACATCTTAAAAAAATGTTTGAAACACATTGGCATAATTATATAGATATAAAAGAGCGAGCCAATTCATCGAAATTTAACAGGTATTCCTTGTTGCAATGTGTTCATTGTTATTTAGAATTGAAGAACGAAATAGGTTTACCAAATGGATTTATGAAAGAATTAAAAGAGGCATTTCCAAAACGTTATTACTTTTTTTATGTTGCAAAATTCACAAATTCAGCTTTTGGTAAGTATTACAAATTTTATGAGTTGATGAAACAGAATGAAGTTTTTAATACTTACCATTTAAAACAAGAAAATCAATAAAAGGCTTGATGATTAATTTTAACAGACCTTGGTTTATATTGGGAAAGAAATTGGTAGCAATAAGCTCAGTTTAGCCGTTACTTTGTTTTTGAATAAAAGGTTTAAACATAAGGTATTAAAGTTTGACTTAGTTATTTTAAATAATTTTGAAACTCATCCAAGTTCAAATTATAGTTTCATCAAATATTATGATACACTTTCTATATAATTTCACCTTAACGAGAAAACCCTCTAAAAAGGACAATAAGTTGATTGAGTGGTTACATTGGCAACTTTATAAATATTTGAAAGTAGGTTTGATTAAATACTATAAGAATGTTTCCCCCAACTCTTTAGGGATTGATGCTGGGAGTAGTTTTATCGTCAGCTTGACTTCTTTTCCAGCAAGAATAGATTTGGTTTGTCTGTCCATACGGAGTATACTAAATCAAACCCTAAGACCCCAAAAAATAATATTATGGTTAGGGAATGCACAATTTCCTCTTGGTGAAGAGAGTTTACCAAGTTCATTATTGGAATTGAAACCATTAGGCTTGGAAATTGAATTTTGTGAAGATATCGGTGCTCATACAAAATATTATTATGCTTTTCAGAAATACCCAGATAACTTGATTATAACCGTAGATGATGATATCATATATCCTATTGATCTTTTGGCTAAGTTATATGAAGCCCATAAAAAGTTTCCCAATTGCGTGGTAGCCAATCGCGTTCGTTATATGGAAATGAAAGGCAATCAATTTAAACATTATAGAGCTTGGAAAATAAACGAAGTGGGCAGGGGTAACCCTTCCAAAAGAATATTTGCCACTGGAGTTGGGGGTGTGCTTTATCACCCAAGATTTTTTAAACAATCGTTCTTTGATCTCGAAGGGATTAAAAAAACGAATTGTCTTGGAGATGATATTTGGTTAAAAGCTGGTCAGATTGATAATCATATTGCCGTTGTATTTACCAGTTTTTATTTTCAACCTTTTCTTGAAATTCCTGATTCCCAAAAAGAAAAACTGTCGTCAAAAAATGTATTTAATAACGACAATAATCGTCAAGTTAAAGAGGTGTTTGAATATTTTGGAATCACTGATACATTGTTCAAATAGAGTGGCGCTTGCAATTGGTAATTATAACATGTATCTGAATCAGCAATTTCAATCATATTTCAGTATAATCAATAGATGCATTATCATCCATAATCAACATTTTATCAAGATAGATCGCATATGAATTTCACTTTAATATTTCAAAAGTCACAAAATATGTTATCTTCAATTTTACTTTAATATGAAAACAATCACAACCCCAATTATTCCTATAAAACAGTTGTTTGCAAATGTAAAGACGCCACATACACTTAATTATGAGGCCATCTGTGTATTTACAGCTATTGGCTTTTTTTTGGATCAGGATGCGTATTGGAAGGATAAAATTGCCTTAAAGCCAGGAACGACTTATACTCTTGATGGAAACGGTGAGGTTACTACTAGTAAAGAGAATTTCAGATGGCATTATGAGCCACGAAATATCAGTTTTAAAACAGCTGTAACTGAATTTACAGAGTTATTTGAAACCATTATTAAGGAACAAAGTGGTACTAATACTGTCTTGTTACCCTTGTCTGGAGGATTGGATAGCCGGACCCAAGCGGTGGCTTTAAAACATCTTGGTGCAGCCGTTCATTCATATTGTTATAGTTTTGAAAATGGGTTTAAGGAACACGAAATTGGCAGAAAAATAGCGGAGGTTTGTGGCTTCAGGTATGATCCATTTATAATTCCACCCAATTATTTATGGGATGTGATAGAAGAGGTGTCAAGTATCAATGATTGTTATTCGGATTTTACGCATCCCAGACAAATTGCGGTATTAGATGATTTTAAAAGAATGCAAGGTGAATTTTCATTAGGGCATTGGGGGGATGTCTTCTTTGATAGAGGTTTTGCTGCGGCAGATGAAAAGTACTCTGATTTGGAAATCATCTATAAAAAGGTAGTCAAGAAGGGTGGCATGGCAGTAGCTTCTAAACTCTGGAAGGCTTGGGATTTGGATGGCGATTTTGAATCTTATTTAAAACAACGCATTCAGGATCTATTAGACAAGATTGACATTCCACATAGAGAGTCTAAGATTAGAGCTTTCAAATCGTTGTATTGGGCGCCACGATGGACTTCAGTAAGTTTAACCTTTTTTGAAAACGCACATCCAATCCATCTACCTTATTATGATGACCGCATGTGCCGTTTTGTTTGTGGAATACCAGAAGCCTATTTGGCAGATCGCAAAATTCAAATTGCCTATATCAAAAACAGGAATCCCAATGTGGCTAAAATTGAATGGCAAGATCAAATGCCCTATAATTTGTATAATTATAAGGATCGTCAATTGTTGAAAACTTTTTCGTATAAGGTTAAGAATAAAATGCAACGAGAGATTAATGCTGTTTTAGGTAAAAAATATATTCAACGTAATTGGGAGTTACAATTTTTGGGTGAAGAAAATGATGGTCATTTAAGAGGTTATTTATATCAGCCAGATTTTTTAAATTTTGTAGGTAAGGACGTTGTTGATGATTTGTACCAAAAATTCAAAACTGAAGATGCCGTCTTTTATTCGCATTCTATGAGTATGCTGCTTACGTTATCAGTATGGTATAGAAAGCTCAAAACTTTGTGAGTTTGGAGGATTTAACAATAAATAAAATAGAACCAGGTCCTTTGGTCAGTATCATTATTCCTGTCTTTAATGGGCAATTATTTATTAGAGATGCTTACCGGCTTTTAATTGATCAGAAGCTTGATGATTTTGAGATTATTTTTGTTGATAATAACTCTACTGATAGTTCTGTTGAGATCATCAATGACATTATTAAAACGGATGATCGAGTTCGTCTTTATCATGAGCTGATGCAAGGTGCGGCATCAGCAAGAAATACGGGATTACGATATGCAAAAGGGGAGTTCATCTATTTTTTTGATGTCGATGATGAATTGTTTGATAATGCTTTAATCACTTTGTTAGATGTTCTTATAAATAATGATAGCTTGGATAGTGTGCATGGAAATACTGTAAAGTCAAACCTAAAATTAAAGGACATAAAAATCGATAATTCAGACACCAACAAATTAACTATTCCCGAACACTATTATTGGGGAATACGTTGGATGACCTATAGTACTTTACCTGGAACACCTAGTTTTTTACACAGAAAACACGTATTTGATAAAATTGGTTGTTTTGACGTGAAATTAAGACTAGGTGAAGACGCGGCATTTCATGTGAAACTAGGAATGGAATGTAAAGTGGCGCATTTAGATAAAAATATATTATTGTATTTTAGACATCAACAGTCAACTGTTTCTAATCAAAATAAAAAACAGGAAAAAGTTTTTACCTATTGGAAACCTTTAATCCATTCGCATATTCCTTATCTGTTAACGCATGACGTGCCGCTCGATTTTAGAAAGCAAGTTTTAGTGCGGGTTTATGGTTCTATTCCGCACATGTTGTTTTTAACTAAAGGCTATGCCCAAAAGAAGCAATTAAAAAATAAATTATTCCGAGAGATAAAACCTTTAAGGATTCCTGTTTTTTTAAGACCTTTTATTAATATTGTTATGCTATCCGGAAACGGCAATGTTTATAAGGTGTATGCTTATTTTGTGCTGAGATATTACATGAAATATGCTGTTAAATGAGTGTAAAACATACTGCTATTGTCAGCATTTGGACTTGTTTATAGATCGTTTTGTTATTTTAAAATTAGAACATTTTTATTTATGTGTGGATTTTTAACTGAATACAATCTGTCAAGTTCAAGTAACTTCCGTAAGGGTCAGTTTATAGATTTGTTGAAGCTCTCACACAAGCGGGGTCCTGATAGCTGCGGTTATATTTCTATAGAACCACATTTACAAATGGGTTTTAATAGGTTGGCTATACAAGATACTTCTATAGCGGGAAAACAACCCATGCAGAGTCCTAATAATAAATTTACAATTGTTTTTAATGGTGAAATATATAACCATTTAGATTTGCGTAAAGCACTCGGTTTTACAAAGTATCGTGGCCATAGTGATACGGAAACCATTACTGTTTGTTTGGAGGTTTGGGGGATTGAGAAAACCATAAAATCGCTTAATGGTATGTTTTCTTTGGTTATCTATAATCAGCAAACACAAGAATTGAGTTTGGTTCGGGATTTTGCAGGCATCAAACCTTTGTTTTATGGGTGGGATGGGAGGACATTAGTTGCCGCCAGTCAATACGATCAAATTAAAGCGCATCGTGCTTATTCAAGCAAATCCGTTAATCCACAGGTTTTGAAGCTCTATTTACAACAACACTTTTTACCTGCACCTTTTGGGCTTCATGAGGACACCTTTCAAGTTTTACCAGGTGAAATCATAACGTTCAATAATAAGGGATTTAAAACACAGCAACGTTATTGGGAATTGCCGGTGGATCGAACCTCATTTATATCCGATTCTAAAGAGGCCGAAACTTATATAGAATCTATATTAGATCAGGTAGTCCAAAGACAACTGATCTCTGATGTTCCTTTAGGCGCTTTTTTGTCAGGAGGTGTTGATTCTTCATTAATTGTGAGCTCCTTAAAGAAATTTCACAAAAACACTCAAGTATTTACCATTGGTTCTGATAGTGAAAAGCACGACGAATCTGAACGTGCCAAGCAATTGGCTGAGGCGATGGAATTACAACAGACCATTTGGAATTTGAACGCTAAGGAGATGCTTTCTTATTGGGATGAAGCCATGAAGGCGATGCATGAACCAATGGCCGACTTTAGTATCTTGCCCACCTATTTAGTCTCTAAATTAGCTAAAAAACGAGTAGCTGTGTCTTTAAGTGGGGATGGCGGAGATGAGTTGTTTTTTGGTTATGAACGGTTTTGGAGTGTCGGTAAAAATATTAAATACCAACACTATCCAAGTCTTTTACGAAAAGGTTTATATGGGTTAGATAAGTATGCCAGTGGAAATAAAAACCTAAATGCTGTACTTTTAGCTTCGAGTCAAGCAAAAGCGCACCAGGGTTTACATTCAAGGTTCAGAAATGAATGGTTGGATCGATTGACACCAGATCTAACAGGTGTGGCTTTGCCTGATGCATATCAAGTATATAATTATCAGAACACAAAAGATACAAGAACCTTATTGCAACATATGCGGCATGCTGAATTTTATGGGATGATGCAAAAAACGTTGCGCAAGGTGGATTTGGCCAGTATGGAACACAGTTTGGAAGTGCGGGTGCCTTTTTTAGACAAAGAGATGATTGAAGCCAGTTTGCGAATCGATCCTTTGTTGAATTATGGCAGAAATAAAAGCAAACAAGTACTAAAGAATATTCTTCATAAACGTATTCCATCAGTAGGAGAAGAAAAGGTTAAAAAAGGATTTTCAATCCCGTTAACAGATTGGCTCAGGGAAGATTTGAAACCTCTTTTTATCAAGCGTCTTTTGGATGCCGATTTAACCTCTTTTGGGTTTGATCGCCGTGCTATAGAAAATATGTTGCAGGTGCATCAAAGTGGCCAGCACGATTTAAAATGGCCATTATTTACTTTATACTCCTTATTGAAATGATAAAAATATTGTTTACCATACCAAATTTTGATACCGCCGGTAGTGGTAAAGCCTTACTTCACATCGCTAAAAGATTAGATCCTAAACGTTTTGAGGTGCATATTGCTTGTATGCACAATCGTGGCGAGTTTTTTAAAACTGTTGAAGCCTCTGGCATTCCTATTCATATTTTAAACTATACCATGCCCATGAAACCCTATGTTAAGGGATTGAAAGCGTGTTATAATATCAGTAAAAAGTTGAAAACCATCGCTCCAGATATCATTCATAGCTTTCATTATGCTGCCGATTATTCTGAAGCCTTGGCAGCAAAAATGGCGGGTATTAAATGGGTTTATACTAAGAAGAACATGAATTGGGGAGGCGCCTCAAAAAATGCGTGGTACCTAAGAAGTTTTTTAGCTGCCGCCATTGCGGTTCAGAATACGGATATGATGACAGAATTTTTTAAGAATTCAAACAAAACAGTTTTAATTCCGAGAGGTGTGGATGTCGAAGTTTTTAAACCCTTAACAAAAAGTGAAAGCTTAGCTCAAGAATGGCAATTGGAGACAGACCAGCGTATTATTATGTGCGTGGCCAATTTAGTGCCTGTAAAAGGTATCGAAGTGTTGTTGCAGGCGTTTCAAAATATGTGTAAAGATTTTCAAGAATGGAAATTAATGATCGTTGGCGATCATAATAATCCTTATGGACAGAAAATGATTGGCTTAGCAAATACATTAGGTTTAAAAGAGCAGGTTGTATTTTGTGGCAAGCAAAATAATGTTCAAGATTATCTGAGTTTGGCGGAAGTTGTGGTATTACCAACGCTTAATGAGGGCAGAAAGGAAGGCTCGCCTGTTTCTTTGTTGGAAGCGATGGCCAGCGGTAAGAACGTTTTAGGTTCAAATGTGTCGGGCATAAAAGATCAGTTACAACCCTTTCCCCAACATTTGGTGAAAGCGGGCGATGTAGAGGCTTGGTATAAAGCATTATTATGGTGTTGTTCCAATACAAGAGAGAGGAATGCCCATATTGGAAACCAATTTAGGGACTATGTTGTCCAGCATTATCCTATTGATAAAGAAGTCAAACGTTGTCAGGAATTATATCTTAAACTCATCAATTAGTCGCGTTACATGCTTTTTAACTCCTTAGATTTTGCAGTTTTTCTCCCCATAGTGTTTGTACTCTATTGGTTTGTTGTGAATAAGCAGTTGAAATATCAAAATATATTACTCGTTGTGGCGAGTTATGTGTTTTATGGCTGGTGGGATTGGCGCTTTTTGACCTTAATACTTTTCAGTACCATTGTAGATTATGCAGTAGGCTTGGCCTTATCAAAACAGGAAAATTATAGCAAGCGGAAAATACTATTGTGGATTAGCATTATTGTTAACCTTAGTTTTCTGGGCTTTTTTAAATACTTCAATTTTTTTGTTGATAATTTCGTTCAGGCCTTTTCTTTTTTCGGTAAGGAGATCCAGCCCAATACCTTAAACATCATTTTGCCTGTAGGGATAAGCTTCTATACTTTTCAAACGCTAAGCTATACTATTGATGTTTATAAACGAAACTTGGAACCTACAAGGAATTTTATATCTTTTGCAGCGTTTGTAAGTTTTTTTCCACAATTAGTTGCGGGGCCTATAGAGCGTGCTTCTAATTTGTTGCCACAATTTTACATTAAACGACAATTTAATTATAATAAAGCTGTTGATGGTTTACGGCAAATACTTTGGGGTTTATTTAAAAAAGTGGTTATCGCTGATAATTGCGCAAATGTTGCCAATGCGATTTTTGAGGGGTATGAAAGTTATTCCGCGAGTACCTTATTGTTAGGTGCCGTATTTTTTGCCTTTCAGATTTATGGTGATTTCTCTGGGTATTCAGATATAGCTATTGGCACCTCCCGACTTTTTGGATTTGATTTAAAGCAAAATTTTGCATTTCCATATTTTTCTCGAGATATGGCTGAATTTTGGAGGCGCTGGCACATATCGCTATCCACTTGGTTTAGAGATTACATATATATCCCATTTGGAGGGTCACGTGGAACTAAAAGGAATCAAATCCGTAATGTGTTCATCATTTTTTTAGTGAGTGGATTTTGGCATGGTGCTAATTGGACCTTTATTGTTTGGGGTGTATTAAATGCGATGTACTTCATACCTTTGTTATTACTGAATAAAAATCGTTTGAATACTAATGTTGTGGCCGAACATAGCTTATTGCCAAGTGTTAAAGAATTGTTGCAAATGGGGCTGACGTTTAGTTTGACGGTTATTGCTTGGGTCTTTTTTAGAGCTGAGAGTGTTTCAATGGCACTTCACTTTCTTTATAGAACAGCGAATTCATCTTTATTTACCATTCCACAAATAAGACCAACGGATTTACTGATTTTTTTACTAATTTTCATTACTATAGAATGGGCAGGGAGACGTGATTTTTATGCCATAGAACGTTTGTGGTTTAAATATCCTAAACCTATAAGATTGTTTGTTTATTATACAATCGCAATGATGATTTTTTTATACGGTGGAAGGACTCAAGAATTTATTTATTTTCAATTTTAATGCGGCGATTTTTATTTCATACAAGTTTGTTTTTAATTGTGTTGCTTGCCAGTTTTTTCGTGGTGTTTAGTATGGCAGATGGGACTACTGATGCGTTTTATAAAAAACTGTCATCACCAAAACAAACATCATTAATTGTGGGATCCTCTAGGGCTGCCCAAGGAATCCATCCAAACATTATAGATTCTATCTATGGTTCCAACAATATATATAATTACAGCTTTACAATCTCAGCTTCTCCTTATGGCAAAGCATATTATGAAAGTATTTCAAAGAAGCTTAATAGTAAATGTAAAAATGGTGTTTTTATAATAGCCGTAACCCCATGGTCTTTATCAGAAAATAAATTCAATAATAAGAATGGCATGGGGTATCCTGAAGATTATGATTTTATTGGAAAAACAAATTTTGTTAATTTAAAACCCAATATTGAGTATCTTTTAGAATCTTTTATTCCGAAAAACGAGGCTATTATTAGAAATAAATATAGGAAAGGCTTGTATCAGACATTTTACGTGCAGGATAATGGTTGGCTAGAGGTAACTATAGAATCCGATATGATTTCCAAGACAATAAGAACGAAAAATAAAATTGAAAGCTATAGGAACATGCTTTCTAATTATAACGGCTTTTCTGAATACAGATGGAATTATTTAATTAAAACAATTAATTTATTTAAAGAACAAGGAGATGTATATTTAGTTAGAATACCTGTAATAGAAGAGATGTTAGAAATTGAAAATGAATTGATACCTAATTTTGATGAAAGAATCGACTTGCTAGCAAAACACCTCCAAAGTCCTTATATCAATATGATGCTATATAACCACGATTATGATTATACGGATGGAAATCATTTAACTGTTAATTCAGGAAAAAAGTTTTCATTAGATTTAGCAAACCAAATGAAGAAATTGAAACACGTCAGCAATTAAAATGATTATAGGAATTATACTTTCCAAACCTCCTGGATATTCTGAAACCTTTTTTAATTCCAAGATTAAAGGACTGAAAGAAAATGGGTATAAAATTGTTCTGTTTACGGGACCTACTCAGGAAAAATATGAAGGTTGTACACATATAAAAGGCCCGAAAGTCTATAAATATTTTTTATTACAAGTGTTCAAGATGTTTTTGGTAGGATTTCAGTTGCTTCCACACTTAAAAGCCGTGAGGAACTATTTTAAACTTGAGCGGCAATACGGTAGTTCCTTAAAAAGATCGATTGAAAAAATTTATGTGAACTCTGAATTGTTAAAATTTAAAGGTGATTGGCTACATTTTGGATTTGCTACTCTCACCATAGATCGAGAACTAGTTGCACAAGCAATTGGAGCTAAAATGGCTGTGAGTTTGAGAGGTTACGACATCAATGTCTATCCTTTAAAACACCCCAGTTGTTATAAATTGCTTTGGAAGCA
Organism: Gelidibacter maritimus; assembly: GCF_014062315.1. Lineage (GTDB taxonomy): Bacteria > Bacteroidota > Bacteroidia > Flavobacteriales > Flavobacteriaceae > Gelidibacter > Gelidibacter maritimus. Next base: position 63,849 of record NZ_JACGLT010000005.1, on the reverse strand, counting down.
AGTGAATAAGGTTCATTCTATATCTCATTTTTTGTTACAAAAAGCTTGGCTTTTAGGTTTATCTAAACATGTTCCCTATCAAATAATAACCCCAGCAGTTGATTTAAGTAGTTTACCAAGTACAAAGAATCATAATTCTAAGGGGATTATCAAAATTGTCACTATTGCTCGGTTGCATTGGATAAAAGGGATTGATTATTTAATTGAAGTTGCTAACTGCTTAAGAAATGCTAAGGTCAATTTCGAATGGCTCGTCATAGGCTCAGGGCTAAATGCGGAAACAGAACGTTATATTTATCTTCTTAAAGAAAGAGAATTAGAAACGCAGGTAATTTTAAAAGGGGCTTGTTCACATTCCGAAACTTTGAATTGTTTAGCAGCTGCTGATATGTATGTACAAACCAGTTTAAACGAAGGGTTTTGTAATGCGGTTTTAGAAGCGCAGGCATTAGGAATATCAAGTCTTGCATTCAAAGTTGGCGGCTTGCCAGAAAATATTAGGGATAAGGAAACCGGTTGGCTCATTGAACCTTACGACGTGGAAGCGATGGCAAAAATTATCATTGATATTTCTGAGTTTAGTTTTAAAGAAAAAGAAGCTTTCACCAAACGAGTTATCAAACGCGTGCAAAACGATTTTAATTTGGAGCAACAGAAACAAGCTTTTGACGAATTTTATATGAAATAGATTCTATGAAACTATACTATCCATCCAATCATTATAATGCTTCTTATCGTGGCCAAGTATTCCCGTTATTAAAGGCATTTATAAAAAATAATGATTTTACCGACATGCAACGCGTATTATTATATGGTATTAGTGAGCGTGATTTTGAAATGGTAGACACGATGGATACTGCTGATATAGTGGTTCTACCCATGTCTTGGAATTATTATGTTAGAACAAAGCAAATGGATTTGGCCTATACACTTATACAAGAGGCTAAAAAGTTAGATAAAAAAGTTTGGTCTATTAATACCGGTGATTTTGGGGTGAAAATACCGTATTTTAGAAATCTACTAGTTTATAGACAAAGTGGTTATGTTTCAAATAAACAATTAGGTCATAAAGGTTTTCCTTCTATAATTGAAGATTACCTTCATAAACATCAGATAGGAGATAGGTATTTAGACAGTGTTTATGGCACACTGCCCATCGTTGGTTTTTGTGGACAAACAAATTCATCAAAATTGGATGCCTTTAAAGAAATGATAAAGCAGGTTTTACGTAACTTGGGTAGTAGGATAGGATTGAGGAACTTAGAGCCACAGAAAATTTCAGCTACGAGTTTTTTACGTGCGAACTTGTTAAAAAAATTAGAAAGTAATAAAGCTATTGATTCCCGTTTTATTAAGCGCAAGCACTATCGCGCTGGAGTGACTAAAAACAAAGAAACCCACATTAGCACTAAAGAATTTTATTGTAATATGTTGATGTCGCAATATGTATTATGCGTGCGTGGCGCAGGGAATTTTTCAGTCCGCTTTTATGAAACACTCATGATGGGACGAATTCCGTTATATGTGCATACCGATGGCTATTTGCCTTTAAATGATATAATAGATTGGAAGAATCACGTGGTTTGGGTGGATTATAAAGACCGACATCGTATAGCGGACATCTTGTTAGAATTTCATAGCAAACTAGATCAAGAGAAGATGCAGGTATTGTTTGAAAACAATCGTAGGTTGTGGAAGGAAAACCTAACCTTATCTGGGTTTTTTAAGATGCAAAAAATAAAAATGTAACAACGTCGAGAATTTTGTGAAAAATATTGTCTCAATTTATCCTAGATAAAAAGAGATTATTTCTTTAGAAGTCTAATTATCTAACAATAGTTAATGAAAGTATATTTCTTATCTTATAACTTAATGAATACGTCAACTGGTGATTATTTTATTACCTTAAGTAATAAGTTGTCTGAAGAGAATGTAGTGGTAGTTATTGCTGGAAAGATTAGAGAAACGAATATTATATTAAAGGAAGATATTACCGTTTTAAAATGGCCGTCAGAAAGACCAAACTCTTGGAAGGATTTTTGGTTTCTTTATAAATTAATCAAAACTTATAAGCCAGATGCGATGCTATCCATGTTTAGTTTTGTTAATCCGTTTTTAATTGTAGGCTGGTTTTTACGTGTAAATATTAGAGTCGCCTGGATTAGAACTTTGAGCTCTCAATACGCTCAAAAAAGATACAAAGTAATACGGAAGTCGTTGATTTATAGTTTAGCAACAAATATCATAACAAACTCAAATACGACTAAAAAAGACGTTTCTAATTTTTTTAAAATTCCTAAATGTAAAATAACAGTACTTCCAAATTCAGTAAAAGATTATAGTGATACATTATTGGAGGAAACTACCAATAAAAAAAACCTACTATATGTTGGACGTCTTCATCCCAGCAAAGGCATTGATGTTTTGTTACGTGCTTTTTCAACATTATTAAAGAGGTTTCCAAATTTTCATCTAGATATAATTGGTCAGGGAGAAATTTTAAAGGAACTTATAGCGCTAACAGAGTCTTTAGACATATCTAAGAGTGTTTCTTTTTTAGGAGAACATAAAAAAGAAATGGTATTAAAGGCCTATAAAAAGTCATTTTGTACCATTATTCCAAGTCGTTCTGAAGCCTTTGGGTTTACTGTTATAGAAGCTATGAGCGTTGGTACTTGTGTTATAGGTGCTAATAATACGGGGATCAAAGAGATAATTAAACATGAGGAAACAGGCTTGCTGTTTGAAACTGGTAATCCAAATGATTTGGTTCAGAAATTACAAATAGTCATTTTGGATGTAGATTACCGAAATTCTTTAGCGCAGGCTGGTTATCAGCGATTCATAGAATGTTATGAGAATTCGGTTGCTATTAATCGAGATGTTGAATTTTTTAATAAGCTTATAATCGATGATACTAAAATATAGAGTAGCAAAAATAATTTGTAGGTTTCTGCCGCCTATTCTATCACAGTCGGTTCGAAATAGAATTATTTCAATTGAAGAAGGAGCCCAGTTGAATTTAAATTTTAAGAAAAAAAGTTTTACAGGGAGTGTTTTTAGTGGGAATACCTCCGATTTTCACGCTTTTAAATTTAGTGTTCATGGTTTTTTTGATTAGCGAAATATTATTATTGCAGACGAAATCTTAAAATATAAAAAAGGAGGTGATTTAATAGAGGTAGGCGCTAATATTGGAACGGAAACCGTATCGTTTTGCGATGTTGCGGAAAAATATAAAGCGCAAGTTTTTGCGTATGAGCCGCTGTCTTCAAACGTGAAGATTATCCTTCAGAATAAAGCAGAAAATAGTCTCGATAATTTATTACTTTTTAATTGCTTAGTATCTAATAAGTCTGGGAAATCCTATTTTAATGTGCCGACGGGTAATAATTCAGGCTCTGGGTTTATATCAAACTCAAATGACAATAATGACATGCAAGAATTTGAGGTAATTACATTAGATGAAAAAATTGTTGATAAAAATATTTCGTTAATATGTATAGATGTTGAAGGTTTTGAATACCAAGTTTTAAAAGGTAGTGAAAATCTTATAAACATAAATAGACCGGTTTTAATTTTAGAAGTGAATAAAAAGTATTTGGAAAAAAGAGGACAAATAAAATTCACAGAGTTTTGTAATTATATTACGGATTTAGGTTATGTGTGTTATTCTATCGATAAGTTAGGCGTATCTAAAGTTGACTTTAATAATCATAAAAATCAAGCAAATAAAAACTGGGTGTGTATAGAAAAGCATGATCTTACCCTTATTAAGCGTTTAAACAATCGTCTCATTTTTAATGTCTTTAATCCCTTTATACAAATAAACTAAAACAAATTGTCGGTGAAAATTTTAATCCTCTACACCTATAATAAAGGTCTGCTTTCTGAGTTTTTCCAAGAGCTGTCAGGAAAGCTCAATACAGATGGCTTCGAGGTGGTTAATTTTTATTTGAAACATCATAAAAATTATTTTGAACAAAATGGAGTAGCTGTTTATGGCGAGCGGCGTGGAAATTTTGTCCATAATTATAAAGTTATTTATCAGATCATAAAGAAAACTAAGCCTGATGTTATCATTTCTAATTTCAGTTATATCAATCCAGCTATTTTGTTTGGCAAATTATTAAGGGTAAAGCATAATATTGCTTGGTTCCATACAGCTTATGGGCATACAAAACCCAGTTGGTTAAAGGTGTTGAATAAAATGATGTATCTAAATATGGCCAATTGGGTGTTGACCAACTCCAAATCTTTGCAAAAGGAAATGCATTCGATATATAAGGTTTCTAAGCGAAAAACTAGGTGCATTCCATTTTGGACTAATATTTCCAATTACTGTAGCCAATCAAAATCATTAAGTATTAAGAAAAGTGATTCTGTTATAAATATTGGTTGTCCAGGTCGTTTGCTTGCCGATAAAAATCATTCCATGGTGATAGAGGCAGTCTATCGATTAAAAAAAACACATACAAGCCCCATGCGTTTATATATTGCAGGCAATGGTTCGTATCGAAATAAATTAGAAACTTTAGTTAAAGATTTAAAGCTTGAGCAAGAGGTCGTTTTTTTAGGATTATTAAATGTGAATGAAATGGCCGCTTATTATGAAGCTATGGATGTGGTGGTCTTGCCAAGTTTTCATGAAGCTTTTGGATTAGTATTTATTGAAGCTATAGCTTTAGGTACCCCAGTTTTGGTTTCTAAGGCTTTTGGAGCCTTGGACTTTATTAATAGTCAAAAGTTCCCATTGGAAGACTATACGTTTAACCCACAAGAACCTCATGAATTAATTTATAAATTAGCACCTTATTTAAATCATAGAGGCTTTAATGCTGATTATTTTAAAACCATGTACTCTGAAACTTTTGAAAAAGAGGTTATTTATAAAAAGATAAAAGCAGTGATTTTAAATCAAAAATTAGATAATTAACCCACTTTAAAAGACGACGTGAGATAGCATCATATGCCATTTAACTTTTTAAAATATTTACAACCCACACACTATTTTCGTTTATTTACGAAGACTGGAGTCTCAGTGTTTCCTTTAGTTACTGCCCTGCCAGAGTCAGTTTTAGAACAACTTGTGGAAGATATGGACTATGAAACAGAATTAGCCCGTGACTACGATTTATCATGGCAGGCAGTGCAAGCAGGGTATGTTGGCTCTGCGAAAACCTATGATCGTTTTGAAAGTGTTTCTGTTCGAGATAATTACCACTTTATACGCAAACAATTTCATCCTATTTGGGTGTTTTATGTGTTGGTTCTGCGGTTGGTCACGTTTCATCATCCGATAATAGATATTCAGGCTTGGCTAGCAACGACATCCATAAAAAACCAAAATAATAACATCAAACCCATAGTTTACGCTTCCTGGAAAACTTTCGAATCCACACTATTAGCCCAGCAACCTTTGGTGTCTGTGGTGATTCCAACCTTAAATCGCTATTTATATTTAAACGATGTGTTGGTTGATTTAGAAAAACAGGATTATGGTCATTTTGAAGTGATTGTTGTGGATCAATCCGAACCATATCAGCCCGAGTTTTACAATGATTTTGATTTAGAACTTCGTGTGATTCGTCAGGAAGAAAAAGCTTTATGGTTGGCTAGAAATAAAGCCATTAAAGAAGCCAAGGGTGATTATCTCTTATTATTTGATGATGATAGCAGAGTTGCAATTAATTGGATAAGCAACCATTTGAAATGTCTCGATTATTTTAACGCAAATATTTCTTCCGGAGTTTCCATTTCTCAGGTAGGTGCGAAAGTGCCTGATAACTATTCGTATTTTAGATTAAGTGATCAATTAGATACCGGTAACGTGCTATTAAATAAAAGTGTTTTCGAGCAAGTTGGACTTTTCGATAGACAATTTGAAAAACAACGGATGGGCGATGGCGAGTTTGGTTTACGTTGTTATTTAGCAGGTATTTTGAATGTGTCAAATCCCTATTCTGAGCGTTTGCATTTAAAAGTAGGTATAGGAGGTTTGCGAGAAATGGGGAGTTGGGATGCGTTTAGGCCAGCCACGTTTTTTGCACCAAGACCGATCCCAAGTGTGTTGTATTATTTTCGAAAGTATTATGGGAATGCTGCGGCGCGTTGGGCTTTATTGCGAACGATACCTTTGTCGATAATGCCCTATCAGTTTAAAAAAAACAAGCCGATGTTGCTGATTGGGGTGCTCTTGAGTATCTTGCTGATGCCGGTGGTCTTGGTACAGGTGGCGAGAAGTTGGCGGTTGGCGAGTGTGAAGCTGAGGGAGGGGGCGAGGATTGAGCGGCTAATCCCCTAAATCCCCGAAGGGGACTTTTTATTGAAGTTGAATGACCCTTCCGCCTGCCTGTCCGGCAGACAGGTCTTTGATTTCTTTGTTGAAATCAAATCCACCTTCCCTTGAAAAAAGGGAGGGAGCTTATTGTGCTTGTTTGAAAATGAATAATGAATAACGAATGGCGAATACTGAAGTAAAAAAAGCAGCTTATTAAACGACAACAGACAACAGACAACAGACAACAGTGAAAAAGAACATACTCATCGTCACTTCCGAATTCCCGCCACAACCTGGGGGGATAGGGAACCATTCGTATTATTTGGGCTTGTATTTGTCTAAAAACGATTATACTGTTTCGGTGATTGCGGATCAGCGGGATGTTGAGAATAGGGAAGAACGAAATTTTGATGCCGGCTTGCCGTTTTCTGTGCATCGGGTTTCTTTGAAACGGATTAGACCTTTTATGTATGTTGAACGGATTGTAAAAACCTTTCAAGCCTTCAAGCACACCGACTATGTGATTGCCACGGGTAAATTTTCCCTTTGGAATGTGGCATTCTGTTCGCTTTTTTTTAAGCGTCACAAAATGGCGGTGATCCATGGGACGGAGGTGAATTTTAAATCGGCTACTTTGAGAAAGACCATTGACTTATCGCTTAAACGGTTTGATATTATAGTGGCAGTATCTCAATACACTAAGCAGTTGGTGGCGCATTTAAACAGGAAGGTTGAAGTCATACCTAACGGGATTGAAGTAAGCCAATGGAAAGCCGATGAGATGTCCAAAGGCCGTTTGAAAGGATTTCCTGTTTTAACTACGGTCGGCAGGGTGAGTTCGCGAAAAGGTCAGTTGCAGGTCATAAGATTATTACCGGAATTGAAAAAGATGTATCCCAAGATCCATTATCACTGTATCGGGATTCCCACCGAAGCTGAAGCATTTTTAAGTCAGGCAAAAGCTTTGGGGGTGACAGAGCATGTCACTTTCCATGGGGCTGTAGATGATCAGACTTTAAAGGCATCGCTTTTAGCAACCGACGTGTTTGTGATGTTGAGTACTGAGAGTACTACGGGTGATGTGGAAGGCTTTGGGATCGCTATTTTGGAAGCCAACGCTTTGGGAATTCCGAGTATTGGTTCTAAAGGCTGTGGGATAGAGGACGCCATTGCAGATGGGGGGTCAGGATTTTTAGTGGATCCACAGGATGTGGCTGATTTTAGAAATAGCCTGAATAGATTGTTGGACGATGCTCAGAAATTCAAATCTCAAGCAAAAACTTGGGCAGAACAGCATGATTGGAACCAGATTATTAAACAGTATCTCAACCATTTGCCATGAGAAGTTTGACCATTATTTCGCATACTGAACATTATATCTTGCCTGATGGGAGTCTTGTGGGCTTAGGTTCTACGGTGACTGAAATTAATGAGCTTTTGGCAATTTTTGATAACATTACCCACGTGGCAATGCTGCATCATACTGTAGCACCTCCAAGTGCCTTGCCGTATGTGTCCGATAAAATTAGGTTCGTGGCTTTGCCAGCAGTTGGAGGTGAAACTTTGAGCGCCAAAATGGCCGTCGTGGTTAAAGCGCCTAAAATATTAGGGACAATTCGTAAGGCACTAAGAGCATCCGATTATTTTCAATTTAGAGCTCCTACAGGGATGGGTGTCTTTGTGATACCTTATTTACTAATGTTTAATTCGCAAAAAGGCTGGTTTAAATATGCGGGGAATTGGAAGCCTTCCGACGCACCATTAACATATCGGTTCCAGAAATGGCTTTTAGAAAGACAATCCCGTCCAGTAACCATTAATGGGTTTTGGGAGGATCAACCGAAACATTGTCTGAGTTATGAAAATCCTTGTTTGACTGAGGAAGAAATTCAAACAGGACAAATGGTCATAGCCTCAAGAAAGTTTCAATTTCCTTTGGAGCTTTGTTTTGTAGGTCGTTTGGAAACCGCCAAAGGAGTAGATATGATTATTGAGAGTTTAGCAGGTTTGGGTGCGCAGTCACTCCGTAAAATTAGAGCTGTTCATCTGGTCGGTGCAGGCGGGCAAATGGCAGCCTATCAAAAAAGGGTGGATGGTTTATCTTTGCCGATAATATTTCATGGGTTTCTCTCAAGAATTGAAGTGCATGAAATTTATAAAAAATCGCATGCTATTTTATTGCCCTCTGCCTCCGAAGGGTTTCCTAAGGTAATTGCGGAAGCCATGAATTATGGATGTATACCCATGGTTTCAAACATTTCTTCTATAAGTCATTATGTCAACCACAAAGAAAATGGATTTTTGATGGAAGATTTAAAATCATATTACTTGAAAAAATGCCTTATGTCGTTATTGGATATGGACGAGTATGCGTATAAAAAGATGGTATCAACCTCTCTGAATTTTATTAATACTTTTAGCTATACTTATTACAATCAGCGTCTCTTAAAAGATATTCTATAATGCCCCATATTTTAAAATAAAAAATGATATTTTTAACCCGAACTAATTCTTTGTCATTTAGTTGATGATTCTTAAAAAAATACACTGGACTTTAAAGCGGCATCCTTTTTTGTATATGACCCGATTTCGGTTATTGTCCAAGAATTCTAGTGCTACTGCTATTGCGTCTATTTCTTATAATGATTGGAACAAGAAAGATGATGTGCCTAGTAATTTTTACAAAATTAATTCGCGTATTTTCGAGCAATCAAAACCCGATACAGACTTAGAGGTAATTAAACAATTGGTGTCTTGGTTAAATAAGCATACAAGAGTAGGACCTGGTTTAAGTGAGCCTTCTGACAAGGCGCTTGAAATTATGGTAAATGGAAAAGGAGGGGTATGCAGCGATTTAGCACAAATTTTTAATAATTTTTGTGTGATTAACGATATTAAAGTCAGGGAATGGGGCACTACCAGTGCACCCTTTAATCGTGAAAACGGAGGACACTCGTTTAGTGAGGTGTTTATCAAAGAGTTAAAAAAATGGATATTGATAGATCCTTCATGGGGCATGTTTTTTTATAATAAGCAGGATGAAGCTTTATCCGTTCTGGAATTGTACCAATTGTCCCGAAGAGGGGAAGTTATAGGATATCGTTCTTTTGTTGACGGTAAGGTAATTGATGATGAACAAGTAACTAAAAATTATTTAAATCCAGATGTCACCCCTTTCTTGATTTGTGATTATCGAAATAAAATCTATGATCGGTTCTTAAAGACATGGAGACCCCACATCCCTGTGTTTTTAATACATTTTATGATTTACGCGATGGGAAAGAGTTATCACTATAAATTTCCGATGGACGATTATAAAAAGATATTTTCCTAAAGGTTTCTTCTCTCATTTTGAAAATGAGATTAACGATAATATAATATCTTGCAGCATAATTTAATTTTAAACTCCTATCAAATCAATTTTGAAGACTAATGTTACCTATATCACTGCTGTCGGTTTTCATGTGGCTCTAGGGTTATTGATCTTTCTGAATGAAAGTGTTGCAAAACTCTATTTTTTTGCAGCGACTTTTTATTTTGTGTACCGCATTATCACGGTTGTAGGAAATGAAAAAACTTTTGAAGTATTAAAGGCGTGTGCTTATTTTGTGGGGGCGGAAGTATTCTTTAGGGCCACAAAAGGTGGAATCTCCTATGAGGCAGGAAAATATATGGTTATTCTTTTTGTCTTGATGGGGATGTTTTATAAGGGTTTGTCAGGTAAAGGCTACCCTTATTTTATATATCTCATGTTTTTAATTCCATCGATTTTTGTGGCGTCTACCACTTTGAGTTTTGACGCAAATTTTAGAACTAATATTGCTTTTGTTTTAAGTGGTCCTATTTGTTTGGGTTTGTCGGCTTTGTTCTGCTATAATAAGCATATATCTTTTAAACAAATGTCACAAATTTTATTGTATATGTTACTGCCTATTATCGCACATACTGCCTTTGTTTATTTTTATGCACCTGATTTGCGCGATGTTTTGACAAGTACGGCATCTAATAGTGCGGCCGCTGGTGGCTTTGGAGCCAATCAAGTGGCAAGTGCTTTAGGTCTAGCCATGTTCATCCTAACTGTTCGCATATTTTTAAACTCACCAACATTTAATGTTAAGCTATTGAATACGGTTCTTTTAATTATTGTTTCGTACCGTGCTATACTTACATTTAGTAGAGGAGGTGTAATTACAGGACTTTTGTGCATTGCAGTTTTTTTAGTTATGTATTATGTTCAAGCAAAGCCAAAGGTTCGAAGTCAAGTGTTAAGTGTCTTTATTTTGTTTATTGGGGCATTAACCTTGGCATGGGTGATAAGCTCTAACCAATCTGGTGGCCTTGCAGATAAACGCTATGCTAATCAAAATGCTGCAGGTATTGAAAAGGAAGATATTACCACCGGTAGAACGGAGTTATTTATGGATGAAATAGAAGGTTTTGTTACAAGTCCTTTTTTAGGAATAGGCTCCAGTCGTGCTAAAGACCAACGTATTGAAGAGGCTCAGCAAGGGTTGACTTCTCACAATGAAATAAGCCGCACCTTGGCAGAACATGGGATTTTTGGGGTAATCATTTTAGTTATACTCATATTTAAGCCTTTGAACATGCGCGCTAACAATAGACAAAATTATTATTTTTATGCCTTATTAGCTTTTTGGTTTGCTACTATTAATCACTCCTCAATGCGGATTGCTGCACCTGCCTTTATATATGGCCTCGCTTTGTTAAACGTTAGAAATGAAAAACGTACTCTACGTCGGAAACCATCTCCAAAACTCACAGACTAATCTTAGTTACAGTGCAGTTTTGGGACCATTGCTAGAGCAAAGTGGCTATGAAGTGCGTTATACCTCCAATAAAACCAATAAAGTACTGAGACTTTGGGATATGCTATGGACCACATTTATCTCTCGTACAAAAACAGACCTCGTACTCATTGACACGTACAGCACCCAGAATTTTTATTATGCCGTGTTGGTCAGTCAGTTGTGCCGACTTTTAAAATTGCCTTATATTCCCATTCTGCACGGTGGCAATTTGCCAAACCGTTTAGAAAATTCGCCAAAACTCTCCAAAAGACTTTTTAAGAATGCTTATGCGAATGTCTCCCCGTCCCTATATTTAAAAGAGCGTTTTGAAAAAGCTGGCTATCAAAATGTGGTGTTTATTCCCAATACCATTAGCCTCGAGAATTATCTACAACACGTAAAAACCTATGATACACCCCGACTTTTGTGGGTGCGCTCCTTTTCTGAAATTTATAATCCGACTTTGGCGGTTATGGTGTTGCATGAACTTAGGCAACGTGGTTATGATGCAACTTTATGTATGGTAGGACCCGATTCGGATGGGAGTTTGGCCGAGGTGAAGGCCTTAGCGGAACGACTTAGTGTGTCCGTTATGTTTACTGGAAAACTCACAAAGGCAGAATGGATTGCGCTTTCCGTGGATTATAATGTGTTTATCAATACCACCAATTTTGATAATATGCCGGTAAGCGTCATTGAAGCTATGGCCTTGGGGCTTCCTGTCGTATCCACCAATGTGGGCGGCATGCCGTATTTGATAGAGGATGGGTTGGATGGGCTTTTGGTGGCTCCAAGTGATAAAATGACGATGGCGGATGCGATTTGTACGGCTTTTGAAGATGTTGATCGGACGGAGGCTATGGTTGTTAAGGCGAGGTACAAGGTGGAGAGCTTTGATTGGAGCAGAGTGAAGGGGCTTTGGGAGGCGATGTTGGGGAGTGATGAGTTATGAGTTCAGAGTTTGGGATTTACGACTCGCCTGAATATACCTTTTTAGGTACAGGCGGGTTGATGACTTGCCCGAACGTGCCTTTTTAGGTAGGGGCGGGTTGAGGATTTTTGATTTTTGAATATCGAATAATGAATGTTGAATATCGAATGATGAAGTTATAGTTCGGGCTGTTGTGTAAAGTGACGTATGCAGGTTTATGATTGTTGACTCGCCCGAACGTACCTTTTTAGGTAGGGGCAGGTTGAGGATTTTTGATTTTTGAATATCGAATAATGAATGTTGAATATCGAATGATGAAGTTTTAGTTCGGGCTATTGTGGGATGTGACGTATGCAGGTTTATGATTTTTGACTCGCCCGAACGTGCCTTTTTAGGTAGGGGCGGGTTGTTGATTTAGGAATATCGAATAATGAATGTTGAATATCGAATGATGAAGTTATAGTTCGGGCTGTTGTGTAAAGTGACGTATGCAGGTTTATGATTGTTGACTCGCCCGAACGTACCTTTTTAGGTAGGGGCAGGTTGAGGATTTTTGATTTTTGAATATCGAATGCTGAATACTGAACACCGAAGTTTTAGTTTTGGCTATTGTGGGACGCGACGAACGCGGTTTTGAGATTGTTGACCCGCCTGAACGTGCTTTTTCGGTACGGGCAGGTTGACGATTTTGGAACGCAGATGTGCCCGTCCGTAATAAAGCGATGGTGGAAAATTGAAAATGAAAGGTTTAACTGATTTTCTTATTGTTTTTATAGATGCGAGGATATAAGATTAAATTATTGAATCCGTGAAAATTCGTGTAATCAGTGTCTGAGAAAAGGCAAACTTCAATTTGTTGAGTTGTTACACAAACCTACCTGCCGGCGAGGCAGGGTTCCGCAGAGATCCACCGAGTTACACAGAAACTAAACCTGAAACTCGAAACAAGCCTGCCCGTCCGCAGCATTTGCGAAGGCGGGAAACTCGTAACAATCGATCTGCTGACATTTTAGTTAAAAACCGTTGTAGGCTTGTAGAATTGTGGAGACTTATTATCTTCGCTTTAAGTTTATTTTAACAAATGGCAAAAAAGGGAATTCATTTTCAAGTTTCAGAGCGCAAACTCTTACTCCGTGGAATGGATTTGGTCATGGTAGTGCTCGGTCTGTATTTGCTGAGTCTCTTTTTTGATTATACTTATCTGGAGATATGTTGGGAAAACAGCGTAGCCATAATGCTGCTTTTACTCTATTTAGCAGTCTTTGGGACGGTTTTTGAAATTTACGATTTACAGAAATCGAGTCAACTTGATGTGACGTTTAGAACCATTGTACTCATGGTTTCCACTAGTGTGCTGCTTTATTTTTTGACTCCAGTACTGACCCCGTTCTTGCCTGAGAAACGTCTTCAAATTGTCTATTTTTATCTAACCATTGTCTTCTGCATCTTTTTTTGGCGCATTGGCTATGTCAGTTTGATTGCCTCGCCCCGCTTTTATAAAAAGGTATTGTTAGTGGGAGAAGTTGCTTATGTAGAAGCCTTCGTCAAAGCGCTAAGTCAATCTGATCCGCATTATAAAATTGTGGGGTTTATCAATTGCGAACTTCCTAAGGCGCACCTCGTAAAGTTTAAGGGAATTCCTGAATTCCAGCCCAATGACCTGATGCAGCTGATTATTGACCATAAAATTTCGGAAGTAGTGGTGGCCAGCTTTAATACGGAAACCATCACAGCAAACATTTATAGTGATTTGATGCAGCTTTTGGAGCGGGGATTCACGATTAGGGAATATACCCAGGTGTACGAAGAGATTACGCATCGGGTGCCCATCCAATTTGTCGGAAAGGATTTTTATAAGTATTTCCCGTTTAGCCGCAGCAACCAAAACACCTTATATCTTTTTTTTCACCGCATATTTGATATTCTGTTTTCCATCATTGGCTTGCTGGTTGGGATTTTGATTCTGCCATTTATTCTAATAGGAAACCTTTTTGGCAACAATGGGCCTTTGTTGTACAAGCAAGAACGGGTGGGTAAAAACGGAAAGATTTTTAAGATTGTCAAGCTGAGAAGCATGATCGTCAATGCCGAAACCAATGGTGCCGAATGGGCGAAAGTCAATGATGTGCGGATCACAAAGTTTGGAAAATTTCTTCGGCGTAGTAGATTAGACGAAATCCCCCAGTTTTATAATATTCTTAAAGGCGATATGAGTGTGATTGGTCCCCGTCCAGAACGGCAATTTTTTGTGGATGAACTCGCCCGAACCATTCCCTTCTATGAAACCCGACACATTGTAAAGCCTGGTCTGACAGGGTGGGCACAGGTAAAAACGCGCTATGGCGGCACTGTAGATGAAAGCATGGTTAAATTGCAATATGACCTCTTTTATATCAAACACAGAAGCCTGTTTTTAGATTTGAATATTATGGTCAAGACCTTGAGTACGGTGTTGTATTATAGAGGGCAGTAATGAGTAGTGGGTAGAGGGTAGTGGGTAGTGGGTAGTGGGTAGTGGGTAGAGGGTAGAGGGTAGTTGGTAGTGTGAATATCCCTGAATAGAGTTGACCGTTATTCGTTCCTCCAAAAGTCTAATCCATCCTCACCCCTTTAGGGGCTGGGGGTAATGCCCTAAAAAAAAGCCTTTTCGATAATAAAGTCATTGCTAAACTTTGTATGCCCTTTTGGCTTTTAACGACTGACGATTCTTAATTAACGATTTTTGAACACGGAACACTGAATATCGAATAATGATGAATATCCCTGAATAGAGTTTACCGTTATTCGTTGCTCCAAATGCCAAATCCGGCCTCACCCCTTTAAGGGCTGGGGGTAAAGCCCTAAAAAGCATATTCGATAATTGATTAACGATTTTGAACACAGAATACCGAATAATATATAATGATGGGTGACAAATAGCAAATTATCGATTTACGAACTGCCCAAACGTACCTTTTTAGATAGGTGCGGGTTGATGAATATCCCTGAATAGAGTTGACCGTTATTCGTTGCTCCAAATGCCAAATCCGGCCTCACCCCTTTAAGGGCTGGTGGTAAAGCCCTAAAAAAGCATCTTTTCGTTAAAAAGTCATGGCTAAGCTTTGTATCCCTCTTGGCTTTTAACGACTGACGATTTTTGATTAACGATTTTTGAACACGGAACACTGAATATCGAATAATGATGAATATCCTGAATAGAGTTGACCGTTATTCGTTCCTCCAAAAGCCAAATCCGGCCTCACCCCTTTAGGGGCTGGGGGTAAAGCCCTAAAAAAGAATCATTTCGTTAAAAAGTCATTGCTAAGCTTTGTATGCCCTTTTGGCTTTTAACGATTAACGATTCTTGATTAACGAATTTTGAACACGGAACATCGAATATCGAATAATGAATAATGATGGGTGACAAATAACAAATTATCGATTTACGAATTGCCCAACGTATCTTTTTAGATAGGCGCGGGTTGATGAATCTCCCTGAATAGAGTTGACCGTTATTCGTCGCTCCAAAAGCCAAATCCAGCTTCGCCCTTTTAGGGACTGGGGTTAAAGCCCTAAAAAAGCACCTTTTTCGATAAAAAAAGTCATTGCTGAATTTTGTATGCCTTTTTGGCTTTTAACGATTAACGATTTTTGATTAATGATTTTTGAACACGCAACACCGAATATCGAATAATGAATAATGATGGGTGACAAATAATAAATTATAGATTTACGACTTGCCCAAACGTACTTTTTTAGTTAGGCGCGGGTTGATGAATATCCCTGAATAGAGTTGACCGTTATTCGTTTCTCCAAAAGCCAAATCCAGCCTCACCCCTTTAGGGGCTGGGGGTAAAGCCCTAAAAAAGCATCATTTTGTTAAAAAGTCATTGCTGAGCTTTGTATGCCCTTTTGGCTTTTAACGATTAGCGATTCTTAATTAACGATTTTTGAACACGGAACACCGAATATCGAATATCGAATAATGATGAATCTCCCTGAATAGAGTTGACCGTTATTCGCTACTCCAAAAGCCAAATCCAGCCTCGCCCCTTTAGGGGCTGGGGGTAAAGCCCTAAAAAAAAGCCTTTTCGATAATAAAGTCATTACTAAGCTTTGTATGCCCTCTTGGCTTTCAACGATTAACGATTTTTGATTAACGAATTTTGAACACGCAACACCGAATATCGAATAATGAATAATGATGGGTGACAGATTACAGATTGTCGATTTAAGATTTGCTCAAACGTACCTTTTTAGTTAGGCACGGTTTGATGAATCTCCCTGAATAGAGTTGACCGTTATTCGTCGCTCCAAAAGCCAAATCTGGCCTCACCCCTTTAGGGGTTGGGGGTAAAGCCCTAAAAAAATACCTTTTCGATTATTGATTAACGAATTTTGAAAACTGAACACCAAATAATGAATAATGATGGGTGAGTCAGCACAACATATAAAAGAGAACCCACAACCGACAACCCACAACCGATAACGGACAACCGATAACCGATAACCCACAACTGCCCAAGAATTTTCCAAATCAATTCGTATCTTTGCAGCTTCAAAATAAAAAACAAGAAATAATGCAAGACGGTTTATATGCAAAATTTGTCACCAATAAAGGTGAAGTATTAGTGAATTTAGAATACAAGAGAACCCCGGGAACGGTTGGTAATTTTGTGGCGTTGGCAGAAGGGAATTTAGAGAATTCTGTCAAGCCCCAAGGCCAGCCATTTTATGATGGTTTGAAATTTCATCGGGTGATTCCTGATTTTATGATTCAAGGGGGTTGCCCACAAGGCACAGGAACTGGAAATCCAGGCTATAAATTTGACGATGAGTTTCATCAAGACTTACGACATGATGCTCCAGGTGTTTTGTCGATGGCTAATTCAGGACCAGGATCAAACGGTAGTCAGTTTTTTATAACGCATATTGCCACCCCTTGGTTGGATGATAAGCACACTGTATTTGGAAATGTGGTTGAGGGCCAGGATGTGGTTGATGCCATTGCGCAAGGTGATACGATTGAAAAAATAGAGATTGTCAGAGAGGGTGAAGATGCCAAGAATTTCAATGCTGTTGAAGCCTTTAGAACGTTTGAAGGCTCAAGAGAAAAACGCATTGCGGAAGAGCGCAAAGCGAAAGCGGCTGAACTTGATAAATTAGCTGCTGGTTTTGAACAGACCGACAGTGGACTACGCTACAAAATAATCAATAAAGGAAGCGGAAAAGCGGCTGAAAAAGGCAAAACGGTTTCCGTGCATTATAAAGGGCAATTGGCCGATGGTACTGTTTTTGATTCCTCGTACAAACGTAACCAGCCTTTGGAATTTCAAGTTGGTGTGGGGCAGGTGATTTCAGGATGGGACGAAGGTATTTGCTTGTTGCAAGTTGGCGACAAGGCACGTTTGGTCATTCCTAGCGATTTGGGCTATGGGTCACAAGGCGCTGGTGGTGTGATTCCTCCAAATGCCATTTTGGTTTTTGACGTAGAATTGATGGAGGTCAAGTAAGCAGAGAACCAACTTTTTGGAAAAAAGTTGTGTGAATCGCTTAAGCTGAGCTTTGACGAAGTATCCCAGAGAACCAACTTTTTGGAAAAAAGTTGTGTGAATCGCTTATGCTAATCAAGAACAAAGAACAAAGAACAAAGAACAAAGAACCAAGAACCAAGAACCAAGAACCAAGAACCAAGAATCAAGACTCAAGAACCAAGAACCAAGAACCAAGAACCAGAACTGCTAAGCAATTCTTCTTGTGTCAAGGGAATTCATTTGATGGCCAGTAGGAATCAACATTCAAGATTCAAGAACCAAGAGCCAGGAACCAAGATTCAAGATTCAAGAACCAAGATTCAAGAACCAAGAATCAAGACTGCTTAGCTGTTCTCCTTGTACAAAAAAGTCGATTGTGGTGTCTGGTTGGAACAACGGCTTAAAGTCTTTTTGAAAGTTAATTAGTGAAGTCACTTACAGGCAAGTCGATTTAATAATAAAAAAGTCTCATTTTTTAATGGGACTTTTTTTTGTCCTTAACAGAAAGCAACTAAAACCGAATGAAGACAACTCAATTTGTCAGGCCCTGTCAGTCTCGATGAATGGGGTTCTACAAAAGGTTGGATTGAAAATCACATAAATCATTGGCTATAAACCTGTCCACGATGGGGTTTCAACGCATCTCTTATAGGTTTCATCTGATCTTCGGGTGTAATTAAAAAAGCAATCGCGTGAAACTCATTCAGGGCTTCAAATCCTGTAGAGAGATCTTCGTAATTTTCTGCCTCAATAAATTCGTTGAGATGAATGGCATGGTGTTCTGCGATCTTTATGCCATTGGGCCCTTTAAAATCCCATATTAATTTTAGTTTACGCATGAGCTACTGAGGTTCCGTTTTCAACATAGTTTTTAAAATCTTTCATAGTCAGCAAGGTTTGTTTTTTGAAAGCTCTGGGCATCAGCCATAGTTTCAGTCGCATGTTAAAGTTTAATGGTATACATTCATTGATACTGGTCCATCGCGTTTGATTTTGGGATGTGGCCTTGAAAAAGTTTTCTTGAAGATGGTCCAAAGCATTTGTGGCGTAGGAGCAATGAAGCTCATGGGGTAGGTTTTTATGAGTGATGGTTTCAATCTGATCTAAATTCCGCCCGCCAATCTTATAATGTAATTTCATTTTTGCACCAAGTTCATTCGGGATTCCCGATAAATGTTCGATCATCACCATGCCGCGGTGCCAATGGATGATATGTTCTGTAATGCTAAATTTTTTAGCGCAAATCTCTAACGGCGCTTCAATTAGAATGTCTAATGTAAATTTCATTGATCAAAGGGGATGAAAATGTCAAGTTAAAGGTACAATGGATTCTAAAAAAAATAGATATTCCAATGCTTAACTGCAAAAAAAACTGCTAAGCGGTTCTTATTGACCTTTGAAAGGAGCCGTTATTTGCATATCCTCAAATCATCCTAAAAATTTGAAATTATCTATTTAAAATCCGACTTCACCTTATAGATGTCAGGACGGGCATGCAACAAATCGGCATGGTATCTTCAATGTTTTTCTTAAGCCGAAAATCGGAAATGCAAAAACTATTATGGGATAAAATTGCTGTGCAAGGTCTTGAATTGATTTTTATTACAGGTCTATTTCAGGTGTGGTTATACTAAATACCGATGTGTTTCGTTTGAAAAAAAGCGACTTGTTTTATGCACTAATTGTATTATTTTTGCAACTATCGTCAATCTATTTTTAACAAAAAGATAAGGCTGCACTTTCAAAAGACGAAGAAATAGCCCTATTTTAAAATGAAGATATCAAATTAGCATAATGAAATTATATATCAGTTTATTGGTGCTTTGGCTCTCGGCCTTTGCAAATGCGCAAGTGACTCCTGAAGACATCTTGTTTACCGTTGATGGCGATCCGATTAAAGCGGAAGAATTTATAAGAGTTTACAATAAAAATCTCGACTTGGTAAAGGATGAAAGCCAAAAGGACATTGATGGCTATCTCGATCTTTTTGTGAATTACCAATTAAAGGTCAAAGAGGCCAAGCGATTGGAGCTGGATCAGGATGCGACCTATATTCGTGAGTTTTCCTCGTACAGAGATCAGTTGGTTAAAAACTACCTGTCCGATTCAAAGGTTACAGAGGCCTTGATGAAAGAAGCCTACGACAGAATGGGCTATGATGTAAAGGGGTCGCATATCTTAATTCGTTTGGATGAAAATGAAACCGACACCTTAAAAGTATATCAGGAGTTATTAAAACTGCGTGATCGTGTCATCAAAGAAGGCTTTGAGAATGTGAAGCGTGAGGTCCACGACGGGAAGACTGTTTTTGCTGAAGATTTGGGTTATTTTTCAGCTTTTAAGATGGTTTACGAATTTGAAAATGCTGCGTATAATACAACGGTTGGCGATGTGTCCATGCCTTTTAGAACCCGTTTTGGTTATCATATTGTCAAAGTGGAAGATAAGAGACGCTCACTGGGCGAGGTGACCGTAGCACACATCATGGTTGTACCCAATGAGGAGGATGAGTCATTTGATCCTGAAAAACGCATCCATGAAATCTATAAGAAACTCAATCAAGGTGAGGCTTTTGAATCCTTGGCCAAACAGTTTTCTGACGATAAGAGTTCTGCTAATAATGGTGGGGTCTTGGCGCCATTCACTGGAGGGCAGATAAGTGCACCTGAATTTGAGAAAGTGGCCTTCAATATGAATGCTATTGGAGGTATATCAGAGCCATTTAAAACCAATTACGGGTGGCATATTATCAAACTGTTAGATAAAAAAGGAATCCCACCGTACGATGAGGTAAAGTTTGATATTGAAAATAAAATTCAGCGCGATTCTCGCTCCAGTCTGATCAATTCTTCCATGGTCAATGATCTAAAGGCAAAATATGACATTGTGATGAACCCTAATGCCAAAGGTTATTTTGAGTCCATTATGAATTCTAATTTCTTCTCGCGTTCATGGACCTTGCCCAAGAATTTTGAAAAAGATCAAATCTTACTGACCATTGAAGCGGACACCTTAAGATACAACGATTTTGGACAACGGCTCATGAGCATACAAAACGTGTATGTTGACCAAAAAATGCCTTTTAGAACGGTTATAGAAAAGGAATATAAGAACTTTGAAGAGAACGCTATTTTAAAGTATCATGAAACTAATTTGGAGTTTGAGAATGAGGAGTTTGCCCAAATTTTAGGGGAGTATAGAGATGGGTTGCTGTTGTTTGACCTAATGGAAAAGGAAGTATGGAATGCCGCTGCTTCTGATACTATCGGTCTCCAAAAATACTATACAAAACACAAGGACGATTATTTTTGGGAAGACCGTGTGGATGTTCTTATTGCCACAGGAGCTAAAGAAAATGATATCAAAACGGTGGCGCGACTGTTGAGAAGAGGCCAGTCTGCGGATGATATCAGCAAAGAATTAAACACCCAAAACGAACAGAAAGTAATGTTTACTAAAGGTATCAGGCCTTCCAGTGACGAAAGTTTGCCTCAGGATGGCATCTTAAGAACTGGACTTTCTAAAGTGTATCGCTATAATGATGCCTATCATGTGGTCAAGGTCAATGCCTTATTGCCAAAAACCAATAAGACTTTCGACGAGGCCAAGGGTAAGATCATCAGTGATTATCAAAACAGGCTGGAGGCCAATTGGCTCGAGTCGCTTAATGAGCGCTATGAGGTGGTGATTGATGCTGATGTATTACAAAAAGTGAAATCTCAAATCCAACCCGAAATTGATTAAAAGAGCACTTTTCATACTCGTCATTTGTAGCTCTTTAGTCGCTTGTAACTTCTTTAAGCAGACGGATGATAGAATACCTATTGCACGAGTTGGAGAGTCTTACCTCTATAAAGAAGACGTTGAAGATTTGGTGGCCGGAGGAACATCTGTAGAGGACAGTACTCTTTTGGTCAACGGTTATATCACCCGTTGGGCCACCCAGTTATTGTTGGTTGATGGTGCCAAACGAAATCTGCCCGAAAACATACAAAACGAATATAATAAATTGGTCAATCAATATAGAAACGACCTGTATACTAAAGCCTATGTGGAAACCTTAGTGAAGCGAAACATAGACACGGCGGTCTCCATGTCTGAGGCGCTGAAGGTTTATGAGAGCAATAAGGAATCGTTTAAGCTTAATGAGGCATTGATTAAATTAAGATATATTAATATTCCACAGAATGCGATCAATAGAGACGAAATTGAAAAACGCTTTAAGAGCTTTGATGAAACGGACAAACGCTATCTGGATTCTTTGGCCATTCAATTCAAATCGTATTTCTTAAACGACTCCGTCTGGATCAATGCTGCCCAAGTGGCAGAGAAAATTCCTGTGGTTAATGTCGACAACAAAAAAGAACTGTTAAAAAAATCTAATTATATACAGCTCAAAGATTCAATAGGACTATATTTGATCCAAATTAATGACGTCCTAGAGCAGAATGATTATGCACCTGTAGAATATGTAAGACCGACGGTCAAACAGATCATACTCAATCGTAGAAAATTAGAACTCATCAAGCAATTTGAAAAAGATATTACAAAAGATGCTATTAAAAACAATCAATTTGAAATTTACAACTAATCTAAAATACGCATTAAGCATAGTTGCCCTATGTTCTTATGTGTTTACTTCGGCTCAAGAAATTATTGAAGAGGGCGTTGAAGAAAAGGAAATAGTAAAAGATACCGCTACTCAAAAACGGATTAAAGTTGATGGTGTGGTTGCTGTTGTAGGCGATTATATTGTTTTGGACTCCGACCTTGATAAGCAATTGGCCCAGTTGGAAGCTTCTGGCGTTTCAAAATCAGATATGCCTAACCGTTGTCAGTTGTTTGGAAAGTTGCTTGAAGATAAACTCTATGCCCATCATGCGGTGCAAGATAGTATTGTAGTTAATGATTTGGAGATTCGTTCTCAAGTGGATCAGCAATTTAACTATATATTGGAGCAAATGGACGGCAGTTTGCCAAGAATGCTCAAATTTTATAACAAAGACACTGAAGAGAGCTTGCGTGAGGAAATGTTTGAAATCAACAAGAGTCAGCAACTTGCAGGCCGGATGAAAGAGAAAATTGTTGCAGATATTGAGGTGACTCCAGAAGAAGTAAGACAATATTTTAATGACATTCCTAAAGAAGAGCGGCCGTTTTTTGGTACGGAATTAAAGGTTGCTCAAATTGTGATCATTCCTAAAATATCTGATGCTGAAAAACAAGTTGTTATCGATAAGCTTAAAGAATTTAAAGAAGATGTAGTTGAAAGAGGTGCAAGTTTTACCTCAAAGGTAGTTTTGTATTCTGATGATGTTGCTTCACGACGGACAGGAGGTTTATATACCTTAAATAGAAAGCGTCCACAGATGGTAAAGGAGTTTAGAGATGTGGCATTCTCAATGCAGGAAGGGGAGGTTTCTGATCCTTTTGAAACTGATTTTGGCTACCATATCATTTACTTGGAAAAGATAAGAGGTCAAGAGTATGATGTGCGCCATATTTTAATGCGACCTGAAGTCACTCAAGAAGCCATTAAAGAAGCCAAAGAAAAAATGGAACTCGTCCGTAAACGTATTGTGGATGGCGAAATCACTTTTTCTCAAGCGGCTAGGGAGTTCAGTGATGAAGAAGAAACGCGTAATGATGGTGGACAGTTGATTAATCCCCGCACACAAGATTACAGTTTTGAATTGACCAAAATGGATCCGGAGCTTTATACACAAATTGAAAGTTTAAAGGATGGGGAAGTCAGTTTGGTGCTTCAGGATGAAGACCGTATCAATCCGATTAAATTCAAGATTTTGACCGTTACGGATCGGATCAATGAGCACGAGGCCGATTTTGCCAAGGATTATTTGAAAATTAAAAATTTAACAGAACAGGACAAGCAGTTCAAAGCTATTGAAAAATGGGTCGATGAGAAAGTGATGGACACCTATATTAATATCAATGGCGAATACAGAAATTGTGATTTTGAAAGTAATTGGTTAAAAAAGGGATAGTATGTCTGACGTAGCTGCGGTAGAACAGTTTGTTGAAAAGTATAAAGCTTTAAAGATTGAAATCGCTAAAGTGATTGTGGGTCAGGATGAGGTAGTCAACCAAATCCTGATTTCGATTTTTTCTGGCGGACATGCGCTGCTGATTGGCGTACCGGGCTTGGCAAAGACCTTAATGGTCAATACCATTGCCCAGGCTTTGGGACTTGATTTCAAACGCATCCAATTCACTCCTGATCTAATGCCAAGTGATATTCTTGGAAGTGAAATCTTAGACGAGAACCGACAGTTTAAGTTTATCAAAGGGCCCATATTTGCCAATATTATCTTGGCGGATGAAATCAATAGAACCCCTCCAAAAACCCAAGCGGCATTATTGGAAGCCATGCAGGAACGTTCTGTAACCGTAGCGGGACATCACTACCAATTAAATTTACCCTATTTTGTACTGGCCACCCAAAATCCAATTGAGCAAGAAGGAACCTATCCCTTGCCGGAAGCACAATTGGACCGTTTTATGTTTGCTATACATTTAGAATACCCTTCTTTTAAGGAAGAGGTGCAAGTGGTCAAGGCCACAACCACTGATCTTAAACCAAAGATTAATCCGTTGTTTTCAGCCCAAGAAATTAATGATTTTCAAAATCTGATCCGTCGCATTCCTGTGGCTGATAATGTAATTGAATATGCCGTAGCCATGGTGGGCAAAACACGTCCCAAAGAAACAACAGCATCCGATTTGGTAAGCGAGTTTGTCGATTGGGGTGCAGGTCCAAGGGCGTCGCAAAACCTGATCTTGGCCGCAAAAACCCATGCTGCTATCAATGGTAAGTTTTCTCCAGATATTGAAAATGTACAAGCGGTAGCCAATGGCATCCTCAGACATCGGATCATCAAAAATTATAAGGCCGAGGCAGAAGGGATTACGGACGAACAGATCATTAAAAGTGTATTTTAGTGAATTTAAAGCTATTCATCTTACCACTTATTCTGTTTTTATCTGGTTTTGTATTTGTCATAATAGGAAGTCTATTCAAAATCATGCATTGGCAGTTTGCTGTTGAAGCTTTAATTGTTGGGATGACTCTTAAGGTTGTTGCTTTAATTATGGCCATATTCAAGCTGATTAAGATATACAATACAAACACAAATTAAACAGTAGTTCAAGGTCCTTTGGCAACCGATCAAATCTTCTTCCAAAAATGATTATCGAGCCCTTTTATTTGTAAACGCTTATTTTCAAAGTAAGATGAATGTTTCTATCCAAATGTTGAGAAACTTTTCTTGAATAGCAATATGGATATTTGACCTCTATTTGCTGCATTATATAATCATGTTTGAAATTGGGACCCTATTTTATATCAACTGAAAATTTCAGCTATGCTTATAATGGTGTACATCCGCCATTAAGTTTTAAATCCTCGGCTATATTCGATTGAAAATACAATTCCTATTTCATACCTTGTGGGCTTGCCGGCCCGTGTCGGTTGGACAGGGCACAAGTTTTTTGGTTTAACTTAATCTATTTGAATGCGAAAAGAACGTAATTTTGGATTGGACTTGGTAAGGGCCATTGCCATTACTTTGGTCGTCCTATCCCATGCGACATTTTTCTTTGTTCAAGATACCGAGAATTTAATTGTGGTCTTTATGCGAACAATGGGGGCTGTGGGTGTCGATTTGTTCTTTATACTAAGCGGGTTTTTAATCGGCGGTATATTGCTCAAGGAAATTGATCAAAACCATACCAGATTCTCTAATTTAATAAGGTTTTGGAAACGGCGCTGGTGGAGAACCTTGCCCAATTACTTCTTAATATTGCTTATTAACATCGGAATTATCTATGCCTTCTCAAAGGATCTGCCGGATAGTATTGGTTCTTATTTTGTGTTTCTTCAGAATTTTTCAGATCCTCAGTCAGAATTTTTCACCGAATCCTGGAGCTTGTCAATTGAAGAGTACGCCTATTTATTTCTGCCTTTTCTTCTCTTCTGTGGTTTTTATATCTTTAGAGATCGAGAGCACTCCGTTTTTTTATGGACTACGTTAGCGGTTATTTTCATGGGATTTTTATTGAAAATTCAATTCTACATCAATACTGAGTTGTTAAACCAAAAGGACTGGAGTTCCGCATTCAGAAAAGTCGTAATCTATAGATTGGATGCCATATATATCGGGTTTTTACTGGTGTATGTGATGCGACAGTGGCCGAACTTTTTTCAAAAGCTCAGATATGGTCTGCTGTTTTTGGGTATGGCTGTTTTTGCCGGAACCCATCTTCTTATTTATATGATGAATTTACAACCCCAAACGCATCTCTATTTCTACGTCTTTATGTACCTGCCTTTGATATCAATGAGCTGTGGGCTGGTATTTCCTTATGCCATCGGGATGAAACGCAGTACCACCTTTAACGGGATCATTTATTTTATGAGCACCCGATCTTATGCCATTTATCTGGTAAATTTTTCTGCAATATTGTTGTGTTTCTATTATTTTGTCGATTTTAATTCAGCTTCGTTAAGCTTAAAAATGGTATTGTGTACCGTTTATTTACTGCTGACCTTGAGTATTTCAAACCTGGTTTATACCTATTTTGAGAAGCCGATTTTAAATTACCGCGACAAAAAGCTGGGGTAGATGCCTTTCAATTTTCTTTTATAAAATGGTGACGGCTAATGGTAAGTTGATAATTCACTATTTTATACCTAGCAATTTTGCCAAATTCACTATATTATCGCGTATAATTCAATATTCATTGAGAGATGTTTAATGTTTATTTGATTCCGTTAGAGATTTTTAAAAGTCTCTTAAATTTTGTAAATTTGCAAACTCCGAGTCCTCGGAACATAAAATAAACATCAACCTTAAAATATACTCTATGGCATTTGATATTGACATGATTAAAAAAGTTTACAAAACTATGCCTGAGCGTGTGGATAAAGCACGTCAGATTGTTGGTAAACCTTTAACTTTATCTGAAAAGATTTTATACGCCCACCTTTGGGATGGAAATCCAACAACCGCTTTTACAAGAGGTAAAGACTATGTGGATTTTGCTCCTGACAGAATTGCTTTGCAGGATGCTACGGCGCAAATGGCACTGTTGCAGTTTATGCAAGCAGGAAAGCCTAAAGTTGCCGTGCCTACTACAACGCATTGTGATCACTTGATTCAAGCAAAACAAGGCGCAGCACCAGATTTGAAACGGGCTAATGAAACAAGTAGTGAAGTTTTTGATTTTTTAGCGTCAGTATCTAATAAGTATGGTATCGGATTCTGGAAACCGGGAGCTGGTATTATTCACCAAGTGGTTTTAGAAAACTATGCATTTCCTGGTGGCATGATGATTGGTACCGATTCGCATACTGTAAATGCAGGTGGATTGGGAATGGTAGCTATTGGTGTAGGTGGAGCAGATGCTGTGGACGTAATGGCCGGGATGGCGTGGGAATTAAGATTTCCTAAGCTAATAGGCGTTAAATTGACAGGTAACCTGAATGGATGGACAGCTTCAAAAGATGTCATCTTAAAAGTGGCTGGTATCTTGACCGTGAAAGGTGGAACCGGTGCTATTGTTGAGTATTTTGGACCTGGTGCAAAGAACCTATCCTGTACAGGTAAAGGGACCATTTGTAATATGGGCGCAGAAATTGGTGCGACGACCTCTACCTTCGGCTATGACGATTCAATGGAGCGCTTTTTAAGAGCAACAGACCGAAATGAAGTGGCTGATGAAGCCAATAAAATCCGTGAGTATTTAACTGGTGACCCTGAGGTTTATGAAAATCCTGAAGAGTATTTTGACCAAGTCATTGAAATTGATCTAGATAAACTTCGTCCGCACTTAAACGGACCGTTTACCCCTGATTTGGCAACTCCAGTGGGACAACTTGGTGAACTTGCTAAAGAGAATGGATGGCCAATAAAAGTAGATTGGGGCTTGATAGGATCATGTACCAACTCCTCTTATGAAGATTTGACCCGTGCGGCTTCCATTGCGAAACAGGCCGTAGATAAAAATATAAAAGCAAAATCAGACTTTGGAATCAATCCAGGTTCTGAGCAAATCCGCTACACCGCAGAGCGTGACGGAATTTTGAAAATCTTTGAAGATTTAGATGCTACGATCTTTACAAATGCCTGTGGTCCTTGTATTGGACAGTGGGATAGAAGTGATTTAAAAGGAGATGAGAAAAACACGATTGTACACTCGTTTAACCGTAACTTCTCAAAACGTGCCGATGGTAACCCAAATACACACGCCTTTGTAGGATCTCCTGAAATGGTAGCTGCCATTGCAATTTCTGGACGATTGGATTTTGATCCGATGAATGATGTCTTGATCAATGAAGATGGGCAAGAAGTAAAATTGGATGCACCACAGGGTATAGAATTGCCTCCAAAAGGTTTTGACGTTGAAGATGCGGGCTATGTTGAGCCGGTTGAAGATGGTAGCAACGTGGAGGTTTCAGTGAGTGAAACTTCTGAGCGTTTACAGTTGTTGGAGCCTTTTACGCCTTTAGGAAATTCAATTACTGGTGCCAAACTATTGATCAAAGCTTTTGGTAAGTGTACCACAGATCATATTTCAATGGCTGGACCATGGTTGCGTTATAGAGGACATTTAGATAATATTTCCAACAATATGCTCATTGGTGCTGTCAATGCTTTTGGTAAGAAAACAAATTTTGTCAAAAATCAATTGACTGGTGAGTATGGAGGTGTTCCTGATGTAGCCAGAGACTATAAAGCCAAAGGCATCCATACCATTGTTGTGGGGGATCATAACTACGGTGAAGGATCTTCTCGAGAGCACGCTGCTATGGAACCAAGACATTTGGGTGTTGCTGCGGTATTGGTAAAATCTTTTGCGCGTATCCATGAAACAAACCTTAAAAAACAAGGGATGTTGGGCTTGACCTTTGATAACGAAAATGATTACGACTTAATTCAGGAAGATGATACCATCAATTTCTTGGATTTGGATCAATTTGCACCGGATAAACCTTTGCATATAGAGTTTGTTCATGCTGATGGAAGCAAGGACGTAATTAAAGTTAACCATACGTACAATCAGCAACAAATAGATTGGTACAACGAAGGATCTGCTTTAAACTTGATTAAAAAACAAAATGCTTAATAAGTAGATCATTGAATCAGCTTATTTTTTATTAGTGTTATTTTTATAAAACTCCCGATGCAAATTGGGAGTTTTTATTTCCACCAATGGGTTTTAAAATTGACTCACCTTTCTTTTTATCGTCATGAAGCTATCTAAAAGTCAACGTAGCAATATTATTTTTCTTGTCATTATCTTGTTGATGGTCATACCGCAAACGCGAAAGCCTATTCAAGTGTTCCTACAAAAAGGTTTGGCCATGTTCAGCCCGTCGGTTATTGACGAAGAAGACCGTATTGTTCTGACTGACTATAACTGGAAACTGGTGGATGAGAATGGCGTGGCCTATAACTTTAATGATGCCAAAGGAAAGGTAGTATTTATCAATTTCTGGGCCACTTGGTGTCCGCCATGTATTGCTGAAATGCCAAGTATGGAAAAGTTGTATCAAGACTATAAGAATGATGTCGATTTTCTATTTGTTTCAAATGAAACACAAGAGGTCATTTCCAATTTCAAAAAAAAGAATGACTATGAGTTTTTAGTGCACGCTGCAATAACTGCAAACCCAACGCAATTGGAAACTTCATCCATTCCGCGGACTTTTGTGTTAGATCGAGACGGACATATTGTTATTGACAAGACGGGTGCGGCAGATTGGAACAGTAAATCTGTTAGAAAATTATTGGACGATTTGTTAAGGTCTGAATAACACTTTAAAAAAAGCTTTTATGAACGCCATTGAAAACAGCGATTTCATAATGGCTAGGTCTTCAGAAAAATTGGTCTCCTCATCTAAAAACCGAAACATGGTCCGTATGGAATTTTTGGAATAGAAGCTTTCAAAAATCCACACACCTTTTTCATTTTCATCGTGGAGGACTTTTAGGAAAATTTTGTCGTAAAACTTAAATTTCTTTTTGAATAATTGATGTGAAGGATTTTTTCCTGCTTTGATGTTTTTTATAATTTTCGAAACATGCTTTTCGGTATGTTTAAAAGAATAGCCCGTTGAGCCTTTAACCCAACCGCCACCGGTACCTATTTTTGTAATGTGTTTTTTGTGATACTTCCAAAACGGGAAGTCAGTCATTGGAATATTACCAACTTCAGTTTCCAGAATTTTAAAATTACTTAGATGGTATGTGGTTTTGAGATAGTTTTTTAGTGCCTTCTCATAAACCTCAGGATCCACCAGAAATGGTGTAAAAAAGGTATATTCCACTAAGGCCTTGGTTTCTGAAAAAGGCAAGACATAAATAAAACTGGTGGTATCTTTATATTGAAACCGGTAATCCATCATCGTAAAGGCTTCCGGTTGAAAACAAGCCGATTCGGTTTCAATAACCCATCCTTTGAAATGCTGGTGGATTAAGGTGTAGTCGGATTGTTTCAAGTAAAATTCTTTAGGAACCCTGCTGTCAAATATGTGTTTGGCCGTATAACTTTGTTTGTCTCCAATGACCTTCATGCTATCCGTTTCTTCAATTCTTTGAACAGTATCTAAAATGAATTGGAAATTGTCTTTTACTGAGAGCTCCTCTTTTGCCCAGTTGTAGAAATCAATGGATCTGATGGTTTTATAAGCGTATGCTTTGAGAGGCAGAGTCAACGATACTCTATCAGATTCGAATTTCGCAGTGTGCCAAACCTTTTCCACAATCGCGTCGAATTTTCCCTGACCCTGTTCCCAAAAGCTCCAGGTTTTATCGTTTTCAGATTTCTCAGACGGATCAATAAGACCTATTTTGTAAGTTGCAAAGAATGGATCTTTTGAAAGTTCTAAGGCCAATTGCAACCCGGCAAGACCATTTCCAATAATGAGATAATCAAAATGGTTATCATTCTGCATGATAGGATGTAGCGTTATTTCTTGAAGTATTTAAAAGGAACGACAAGCATCCCAAAACATTCGCCATCTTCTTTTCCCAAATGTTTGTGATGCATTTTATGAGCACGTCTCACTCCTTTTGCATACCGATTGTTGGCGTTTCTAAAGATTTTAAAACGTTGGTGGATGAAAATATCATGAACCGTAAAATAAGCGATGCCATATGCTAAAATTCCAAGGGCAAGTGGCAGACAGTACCAAAGATCTTCGTAATTCCAAAGATAAAATAAAATCATGCTTACAACGGCATAGAAGATAAAGAAGAGATCATTGCGTTCAAACCAACTTTTATGGTCTTTTTTGTGATGATCTTTGTGAAGACTCCATAAAAAGCCGTGCATGATATACTTATGGGTAAACCACGCATTAAATTCCATCATGGCAAAAGTGCCAATAAAAATAAGGATCCAATAGAATGTTTGCATAATCAAATTTACATTAAATTGAGGTGATATTTGACATAGCCTCGGGTCAAAAGTTCAAACTTCTTATAATTGGGGACACGGATACGCGTAGATTTGATCTCTAAAGCTGGGGTGCTTTTTAATTTTTTAAGGAGTTGGTAATAGTAACGATAGGCCATAAATACACCAAATTTCGCTTCTATTGGCAGTTCCTTAATGCCTTCAAACCCCAATGCAAAATCATTTTCAATATCCTCAATAATTCGCTGTTTAGAACCTTCGTCCAGATGATCTAAATTAGTGTTGGGGAAGTAGGTGCGACTCAAATCCTCGTAATCCGCTTTTAAATCTCTTAAGAAATTCACTTTTTGAAAGGCGGAGCCTAAACTCATCGCACTTTTCTCTAAACGGTTGTACTTTGTTCTATCACCTTTTACAAAGACCATTAAGCACATCAACCCCACCACATCGGCTGAGCCATAAATATACATTTTGTAATCGGCTTCTGTTAAATAATCACTTTTGTGTAAATCCAAGCGCATGCTTTTCATAAAAGCGACTACCAAATGCTTGTCAATATTGTATTTATGATAGGTTTCCTGAAAGGCGTTTAAAATTGGATTTAAACTAATTTTATTTTGAAGGGCGAGTTCAAGATCCTCTTCAAATCGGTCAAAAAGTGCTTCTTTATCATAATCATGGAAGGAGTCGACAATCTCATCGGCCGAGCGTACAAACCCGTAGATATTATAAATATCCTGTCTGATACTCTGTGCCAACATTTTGGTGGCCAAAGAAAAAGAGGTGCTATACGAATTGGTAACAGCTTTACTGCATTGATGTGAGACGATGTCAAATAGCGCTTTCATGGGCTTTAGAGGTATGATGTTTTTTGATGAGTTCGGCCACCAATTTACCTGAAATCAGTGATGGCGGTACTCCAGGACCTGGTACTGTCAGTTGCCCGGTAAAATAAAGGTTACTAACTTTTTTACTTTTTAGTTTGGGTCTTAAAAAGGCTGTTTGCATGAGTGTATTTGCCATGCCGTAGGCGTTACCTTTATAAGAATTATAATCGTCTATAAAATCGTTTACACAAAACGATTCCTTAAATATAATATTATTTTTCACCTTTTGCGAGGTTACGTTTTCAAAACGAGTCATAATTTTGTCGAAATATGTTGATCGCAACTCGGCAGTGTCTTCTAATCCAGGCGCCAGGGGAATTAAAAATATGCCCGCCTCTTGGCCCTCCGGTGCTACATTTGCATCTGTTAACGATGGAAAACTTGCGTAGAACAGCGGATTTTCAGGCCATTTTGGAGTGTCATAAATCTCTTTGGCGTGCACATCAAAATCAACATCAAAAAATAAGGTATGATGGTTGACGTGTTTTATCTTTTTATCAAATGCGACATAAAATAGGAGGGAAGAAGGCGCAAAAATCTTCTTTTCCCAATAGGCTTCGGAATATTGGCGGTATTTTTTGTCCAATAAGGTTTCCGCATGATGGTAGTCCGCGCCACTTAATACAATATCACAATTAACTGTTTCTCCATTGACCACTATGCTGCTTGCCTCGTTGTTGGTTACCAATATTTTGTCGACCGAACTTTCGGTGTGAATTTGTACTCCCAAACTTTTGGCTAATCGTTCCATGGCCAAGATG
This sequence comes from Gelidibacter maritimus, assembly GCF_014062315.1. GTDB lineage: Bacteria > Bacteroidota > Bacteroidia > Flavobacteriales > Flavobacteriaceae > Gelidibacter > Gelidibacter maritimus. Next base: position 31,229 of record NZ_JACGLT010000005.1, on the reverse strand, counting down.
ACCTCATACATCCCTTTTTTGGGATGAAAAGTGCCAATTCCAAAATCGGCATAATTCATAAAACTATAGAAAGAAGGTGTGTTATCGGGTTTTGCACCTAAAAATAACACTGGAAACTCCAATATCTTTGCAAGTCGCTCGTTTTTAAACTCCTTACGGACGTCTTTTTTTATTGTGCTAAAAAACTGGTCTAACTTTTTAATGGTCACAGGAGTCATCAGCTCAAATGGTGTCACTCCTGGACGATATACTAAATCCTTAATGGCCACTTCATAATTATGCTGGGCATTGGCGATGAATTTTTTTAATTTACGGGAGCTTCCTGGTTCTTCTTTCTCAAAAGTATCGCAAATCTTTTCTAAGGTATCTTCAATAGTGATATAATCATCCTTTTCAAAATATACGCTGTAGGCAGGGTTGAGTTTTTCCAATTGATAATAATCAGAAGGTTTTTTTCCAAAATCGCCAAAAAAACGTTCAAATACATCAGGCATCCAATACCAGGTGGGACCAATATCGAACGTAAAACCTTCTTTTTTGAGCTGTCTTGCTCTGCCACCAATTGTTTTATTTTTTTCAAAAATGCTGACCTTATGACCATCTTTTGCAAGATAGCACGCTGCAGATAATGCAGAAAATCCGGACCCGATAATGGCTATATTTAATCTCATTGTTTAACAAAAGTAAATAAAAGTTAAACAAAAAACAATTCTATTGTATTAAATTGTTGCAATTAGACTGTTTATTGTTGTAAATGTTTTGATTTGTTTTGGCAACTCCTTAGTGTCAATGTGCTGTGTCATCTGGCCAAGAATCCACAATTCGTGATTTTTATTTTTCAGAAGCTTTGCATTAAAATCGGCAAGATAGGTGGAGAGCTCGGCTTTTGGAGGGTTGACGGTAAAATAGGAAATAAACCTCACCTTTTTATAATAGGCCAACACATCAGTTAGGCTTTCGATTGGCACACTGGAACCCAGAAAGATGGCACGCTCTCCTTTGGCTACGAGTTCATAATTTACAAACATGAGACCAATTTCGTGGATTTCATTATCGGGAAGAAAAAGAACGTAAGCATTATTGTGCTCTATTTTATTTTTTGATTGTAATAGTTCAGTATTTACCAAAACCTTCTGTTTGATAAGCGCCGATATAAAATGCTCATGCGCTGGAGTGATGGTGTCGGTTTGCCATAACATACCAATCTCAGAAAGGAAAGGGATAAAAACCTCATAGAACAACTCACGAAAGGTTTTGTTTTTAATGAGTCCGTTGTAGGTTTCATAAAATAGATCCTGGTCAAAATCCAACATTGCCAATTTTAGTGTGTTGATGGCGTGATTTTCTACTTGGCCCTTACTTGCTAATGTTCTGACCTGCTCATGTATTTCGGAAGGGTTTAAAGATGCTATTTTTGAGATCTTCAATCCGTTATTGTTCAGAAAACTAATGTTGAGTAATTTTTGAAGATGTCCTAAATTGTAAAACCTGATATTGGTCTCTGTGCGTTCAGGTTCAAGGAGGTCGTAGCGTTTTTCCCAAATTCGGATGGTATGGGCTTTTATTCCCGTAAGGTTTTCTAAATCCTTAATGCTGAAAATCGTTTTAATGTTGTTCATTCTTTTCTAAAAAGTATAAAACAAAATTAAGCTAATTTATGATAGGATGGGAAAGGGATTGGAATTAATAAAGAAATTGAGGATATCTTTTTTATTTACATGCTTATGCTCAACTGCGTTGGCAACGCTACAAATAAAAAAAGCCTACAAAATCTATGATTTTGTAGGCTTTTAATGGTCGGGGTGGCAGGACTAATTTAATAATCGTAACACCTTGTATGCTAAACTTTTAAAACACTATTAACTGTAGCTGTTCACCTGATTGTACACTAAAGTTAAAAAGAACGGTTTAAAAACAAATTTTATTTGTCTTTGGTTTTGTAAAGATACAAATTGTATTAAAAATTATGGAATTAAATAATAATTTATCAAAGACATTTTTATTAATTCGACGAAAAGTTTTTACTGGAATGGCATTAGTTAGAATAATTGAAACCGTCTATTTTAAACTTGTAAGCTTGATACAAATATAACTGTTTAAATAACATTTTTTTAAGATAATTAATACCAAAATTTAATCTCATCAATCTTTTCTTGATTGAAAAGTGTTGATTGTATTTTACAACGAACAGATGAGATTCTCGTGAGCAAATCACCCTTCCTCAATCTTTGACCAAATTTAAAAAATGTTTAGTATGATATTTTGCATTAATAAGATAGAGTGCTCTAATCAATTTTTGAGGAAATTATAAAATAGCGTTTGCATTGAGTATTCATTAATTTTAAAGATTAAAAGAGAACCTCTCTAAAGTTGAAGATTAATAATCATTACCATTGGATTACCACACTTAATCTGAAAAGATTTATCTACCAAACGAGATAAAATTAAATAAAAATTAATATTTATCTTAATCTGTTGATATATAATTAGATATTTAATTTTATTTGTATATATTTAACAATAGGTTTTTGCATTTATTGATAAATCTTTTAATTATGGACAACTGTGTAAGTGTTACAAAACAACTGCTTGATTTAATCCATGTGAAAAACACTTCCGCGTTTATTAATGACTGCATATTATCCCACCCCGATCATCCAAGTTTATTAGCGATTACCGATACTTTAGATAAGTATGCCATCCATCATTTGGCTGTTAAAATTGATTTTGAAAAACTTCAGGAAATTCCTTTGCCATGTATTGTACAAGTTAATTTAAATAGAAACCCTTATTTTGTTGTTTTAAACAGTGTTTCAAAAAACGAAGTCAGGTATTTTGATGATAAGAATAAATTAATTGTTCAATCTAAACAGAATTTCATGCCCGCTTGGTCTGGAATCTGTTTAGCAGTTGAAGCTACGCCTGACTCCAAAGAACCTCATATTGAAAAAAAGTTGGCCGTTAAGCGAACATTAAAGATTTTAAAGGCAAGTCTTGTTGTCTTGGTTATGGGATGGATCTTGCTGGGTTTTATAAATTCGGAAGTAGCAGGATCCAATAGTTCCTATATAGCTTTTAGTATAGTTTATACCATTTTAAAATTAATTGGATTATCCGTTGGGATAGCGCTGTTATGGTTTGAAGTGGATAGGTACAATCCAGTGCTTCAAAATTTTTGTAATGGGGGGGTATAAGAAAATTAACTGCAATGTCGTATTGGACTCTAAACAAGCAACCTTATTCAATGGCACCATAAGCCTAAGCCTATTAGGCTTTTCCTATTTTTTCGGCACACTATCGTATTTGGTAATCTCTGGTTTTTCTTTTGCTGCATTCTCTGTTTTGGGATTGTTAAGCTACATTACACTTCCCATTATCTTGACATCCATATATTATCAAGCAGTATTAAAACAATGGTGCAAATTTTGTATCATTATTCAAGCGGTACTTATTGGCGAAATAGGAATTGTCTATTTTTCAGGATTTAACTTCATGGCAATTGCTCCAGAAAACCTCTTTTTATTACTGGCACTATTTTTAATTCCAATTTTGGGTTGGAAATTAATAAAACCGATGTTAGACAAAGAAAAAGAGAGCAATGTGCATAAACGGGCGCTTAAGAAAATTAAGAATAATCCCAACGTATTAGAGGGATTATTAGTTAAATCAAGAAAAATTAAAACTGTAACTACTGGTTTGGGTATTACGTTATTTAATGATACCGCAAAATACCACGTTATAAAAGTCTGCAACCCTTATTGTGGCCCATGTGCCAAGGCGCACCCGATACTCGAAAATTTGGTTAATGCTGGTAAAATAAATTTACAGGTTTTATTTACTGTACATGCAAATGGTGAAGATGTCAAAGCTAAACCTGTAAGCCATTTTTTAGCTATTGATGAGCTTGGTGACAGAAGCAGAATACGACAAGCTTTAGACGATTGGTACCTTGCCGAAAAAAAGGATTATGAAACCTTTGCTACCAAATACCCAATGAATGGTGAATTGGAAAAACAAACCACTAAAATTGAAGCCATGCGCCAATGGTGCGATGCAGAGAACATAACCCTTACCCCAACTATTTTTATAAATGGCTATGAGTTACCAAAGGAATACAGTATTGAAGATTTGAAAGAGGTTTTACAATAAAAAAGGCCAAAGCATATACTTTGGGCAATGAACAATATCCTTTCGCGAAGGGCCGACACAAACCTTGAGTGTCTTTAAATGTTCAGGGCAAATATAATTATTTAAATCTTTTAATTATGAAAAAATTAAGTTTAGAAAATTTGAAATTGAAAGCTAATGATATGCTTCAACGTAGTCAACTGAAAACTGTTTTTGGAGGCTATAATGGTGGTACTGGTGTTCAATGCCGCTGTAAAAATAGACATACTGGAGCCGAATGGTTTGGAAATGTCGATGACTGTGATGAATGCGGAAATTTTTGTGCTAATAATGTTCCTCAAGGTCACACTTATACCAGTTGGATATGTACAGGGCCTTTAGTTCAATATTAGCATAAACACAGGTTAAAGGTAACAACCTTTAACCTGTGTTTACAACATTTAATATTTCAATGAAAAAGATAATATTTTATATCGTAATAATTATTATAGTATCTAACTGTAATAATAATAGAAACAATAGCAATCATCAAAACGCTAAAGACATACATAATGTAAAAGTAGGAAAGTTTTTAATTATTGGTACGACAGATGATTTAAGAGCTTTTGAGTATTTGAATATAATAAATTTCTCTTCAGCTTCACTTAAACTAAAAAACTGCATAACTGACCGAAAAATCATTGGTGACTCTATAGTTATGGAGATCGATTCTATCTCAGAACCGCAACTCTTAAGCTTGACTTCATGGTCCAAAGATTTCAAGTATCGTGCTGCATTTATTGCGAAACCGAATGATACGATAATTTTTGAAATCAAAAATAAGCGCTTTATCATTATAGGAGAAAAAGCAGATGAACATAAATTTTATTCAAGTTTGGAAGATTCTACTCCAAATTATAAAAACAACCCCTATAAAGGTAATATTTTGGAATATAAATCTAGAGTTGACTCTATTTACAGAAAAAAAACAGACTTTTTTAATAAATACGTAAGTAGGCATAATATCACATCAAAGTTATTTATTGATTTTGTAGAGTCTGATTTGAAATATTCGCACATATATGAATTAATTATCCCTAGAACGAAAAATACAGTAGACTCCGTTTACTTGGGTGGCCAAGACGAATTTTCGACAATTATTCAAAAAGAGTATAACAGTAAAGAGCAGTTGTTTAATCTTAAAGACTATTTAGGAGACATTAAAATAGATGATTTTAAGGAGGAGAGCCATTTAAATAGGTTTTCTTTTAAATCTGCTTTGTCAGTAGCCATAAGATATTACTTTGAGACTTCAGATTATCCAAGTTATTCCAAAGAAAAATTTTTGGCAGAAAAAGCTGTTATAGAACATAATTTTGATGAAAAAATCCAGGAGTACGCAATCGCTTCTCTCATTACTGTTTATCATGGAACAGGCTTTGGGCACAGTAAAAAAAGTGTTTCATTTTTTAAAGATGAAATTAGTGAGTATGGAAAACTATATCCGGATTCTCAGTATACAAAGGAAATGGAAGATATTACAGAAGATTTAAATTCCTTCGAATTAAAGCTTCCTGAATCAGCATTAAATACCAAACTACTCAGTAAACATGGGGATACTTTAACCTTAGGCGAAATTTTTAACCGTTCTAATAAAAGGATAAGAGTTATAGATTTTTGGGCAAGCTGGTGCCCTCCTTGTATAAGCGAAATACAAAAGGCACAAAACTTTAGGGATAAACTATCAGTTGAAAATAACGTAGAATGGATTTATTTATCCATAGATAATGATAAAGACAAATGGTTAAAAAAATCAAAAGAACTTGAAAGCTATCTTAATGTACGTAATCAATATTTAGTTATCAATGGAACAAATTCACCACTAGGTAGACACCTAAACGTCTCTTGGATTCCAAGATATATAATATTAAATAAACAAAACGAGATTGTTTTGAATAATTCACCACATCCTTCGGATAGCATTGTTTTTAAAAGAATTATTAATAGTATTGAATAAAGAAGGACTCTTGAAAACCCCCTTCCCCTTCTACAAACAACCCGACTCCAAAGACTGTGGCCCCACGTGTTTGCGCATCATTGCAAAGCACTACGGGAAACTTATCTCTTTGCAGGATATCAGGCAACTCTCTGAAACCACCAGAGCCGGTAGTAATTTAATGATGCTCAGTGATGCCGCGGAGGCCATAGTGTTTAAATCCTTAGGGGCAAAGCTGAATTTCAATAAACTAAAAGAAGCCCCTTTGCCATTGATAGCCCATTGGAATAAAAACCATTTTGTGGTGGTCTATAAAATTAAGAAAGATGTGGTATATATTTCAGACCCCTCTTATGGACTGATAACCTACACAAAAGACGAGTTTATCCCCAGATGGATGGGCAATAATGCCAAAGCCCATACTAAAGAAGGTATTGCCTTGTTATTAGAGGTGACCCCAAAATTTAAGCAACTTGATTGGGAAGAAACCGATAAAAAGTCATTTCGGTTCCTGTTTCAGTATCTCTTTAAATACAAAAGTCTTCTCCTGCAACTGGTGATCGGTCTATTGGTGGGCAGTATGCTCCAGCTTATTTTTCCTTTTTTAACCCAAAGCATTGTAGATGTTGGCATACAAAATCAAGACATTGATTTTATCTATATGGTGTTGATCGCCCAAGTGATGCTGTTTATTGGGCGCTCCAGTGTCGATATTTTTAGAAGCTGGATCTTGTTGCACTTAAGCACCCGTATCAATATTTCCTTAGTCTCCGATTTTTTTATAAAGCTAATGAACCTGCCCATTGCCTATTTTGACACGCGAATGACGGGTGACATTATGCAGCGTATCAATGACCATAGCCGTATTGAAAGATTGTTGACCGGTTCGACTTTAAGTACCTTATTTTCAATGTTTAACCTTTTTGTATTTGGTGCAGTACTTATTTATTATAGCCCTTCTATTTTTTTCATATTCGCCATTGGGAGCATCGTTTACGTTATTTGGATCCTGTTTTTCTTAAAAAGAAGAAAGGAGTTGGATTATAAACGCTTTTCACAAATGAGCCAAGAGCAAAGCACCGTTATTGAGCTGATTAATGGGATGCAGGAAATAAAGATGAATAATGCGGAAAAACAAAAGCGTTGGAAATGGGAATATGTACAGGCACGTTTGTTTAAAGTGTCCATGCAAAGCTTAAGTTTGGAACAGACCCAAGGCATTGGGTCGTCTTTTATAAATGAATCCAAAAATATTTTGATCACGTTCACGTCCGCAATTTTAGTTATTGAAGGTTCTATTACCTTGGGCATGATGCTTTCCATTCAATATATTATTGGACAGTTGAATGCACCCATATCCCAGCTTGTAGGATTTATACAAGCCACACAGGATGCCAAGATAAGTTTGGAACGTTTGGGGGAAGTCCACGATAAAGAAGACGAGGAAAACAAGGAAAAACAATTGATTTCAAAAATAAAACCCAATAAAGACCTTACCATCAATGATATTGTCTTTAGGTATTTAGGAAATGACGAGCCTGTTATAAAAGGACTGTGTATGACCATACCGGCAAATAAAATAACCGCTATCGTGGGTGCAAGCGGTAGTGGGAAAACTACTTTAATGAAATTATTATTGAAATTTTATGAACCTTCAAAAGGAAACATTACCTACGGTCAGCATTATTTAAGTGCCTTGTCCCATAAAGCGTAGCGCGCCAACTGTGGCGTGGTCATGCAAGAAGGCTATATATTTAATGATACCATTGCCTATAATATTGCCGTTGGTGAAGATTTTATAGACCAAGAACGGTTAATAACAGCTGTTAAGGTGGCCAATATTTACGATTTTATACAATCACTCCCATTAGGCTTTAATACCCAAATCGGGAATGAAGGTGTAGGCGTCAGCACTGGGCAAAAACAGCGTCTATTCATAGCGCGTGCAGTTTACAAAGACCCGGACTTTTTATTTTTTGACGAAGCCACCTCTGCATTGGATGCGAAAAACGAACGCATTATCATGGAAAACCTAAATACTTTTTTTAAAGATAAAACGGTCGTTATCATTGCCCATCGTTTAAGTACCGTAAAAAATGCCCATAACATCGTTGTCATTGATGATGGCAAGGTGAAGGAGTCCGGCAAGCACCAAGAGTTATTGGATAAACAAGGGGCGTATTACAGTTTGGTAAAGAATCAATTGGAATTGGAAAAGTTAAGTAGTGATGGCCATGGCTAAAAAAGAAAAGCACGATAACCTAGATTTAAGATCTGAGGAAGTTCAGGAGATTCTGTCAAATCCGCCAGTTTGGATAGTGCGTTGGGGCATCACACTGATATTTATGTTTGTATGCATTATTCTTTGTCTGTCATTTATAATCAGATACCCCGATTTTGTAACTGCAAAAATTTTGGTAACAACCAGACAGCCTACAGAACAAGTTGTTTCACGATATTCGGGACAATTAGAAAAAGTATTTATAAAAAATAGGGATACCGTAACTATTGATCAAAAATTGGCAATAATTAAAAACATGGCAAACTTTAAGGATGTATATATCTTAAAAAGTATTATTGACACGCTTCCTTTCAACATTGAAACTTTTAAGTTCCCTTTTGATAAAACGGCCTATTTGATACTTGGGGATATTAACACGGTATATATTGGTTTTGAAAAAAGTTACATCGACTATATTCTATTAAAGGATTTAGACCCCTATACCAATCAATTGGGAGGCAATAAAGTATCGCTAAAAGAACTAAAAAACAGATTGAGAAACCAAGTAACCCAAAAAGAACTGCTCGAACAGGAATTTAAATTGAAAGAGAAAGATTTGGCAAGGGATAAAATGCTTTTTGATAAAGGGGTCATCTCACAAAGGGATTATGAATTAAAGCAATTGGACTTTATACAAATGCAAAAAAGCATAAGCACTATGGCCATCACTATTTCGCAAATGACGGAAGCTATATCGTCCGCCAATCAAACATTAAAGAGTACCCATATAAATGAACAAGAGGATACTACTAAATTTTTAAAAAACCTATCACAATCTTATGATCTGCTCAAAGAAGCGATAAGAAACTGGGAATATAACTACGTTCTAACTTCATCAATTGATGGTGTTATTAGTTTCCAGGATTATTGGGGCGTCAATCAATTTGTGCAATCAGGAAGTATCGTTTTTTCTATTTTACCAACAGATACAGCTGACTTGGTGGGTAAACTCGTTATTCCAGCACAAAATGCCGGGAAAGTAGGTATTGGTCAAAAGGTGTTCATCAAACTTGATAATTACCCTTATCAGCAATATGGCATGTTGATAGGAAAAGTAACCAATTTTTCAATTTCGCCCAATAATGAGGGCAATTATACAGTATATGTTTCTTTACCGAATGGCACTAAAACCTCCTATAACAAAAAATTTAATTTTACTCAAGAGTTATTAGGTAATGCGGACATAATTACAGAAGATTTAAGTGTAGCGGAACGCCTATTTTATAAGTTTAAGGATGTGTTTAAATATAACCAATGAAAAGATCTCAAGAAATAGAACAGGATTTTGGATATCAGTATTTACAATATATTGAAGAAATAATAGAGGAATATTTATTTTCAATCGAAAAGTTAAATCCAAATTATTTAATATTGAATGGAATGCCCATTAGGGAAATGCTGGGCAAACGGATATTCAATAAACCTTTACATGATAAGAATCTAAGAGATTTATTCAATGGTTATTGGAGACAAGGTAGAATAGTTGACGAATTAAAAGAAAGATTCTATTATAAGACATTTCAAGACTTTTTATTTGATGAATCAGAGTTTCTCGCGGTACCATCCGATAATAGTGGCAAGCTAGAATATAAGAATATTTTCAAAAGTTTTGAGAATGAATTGAGTCCCTTTAAAGGCAACATCGTTTTTTACGCGTATAACAAAAGATTCCTTGACCAAGTTTTACCAATTCTTTTAAAATTAGGAGAAGATATAGTTGTATTAACAAGCTATGAATTTCAAGAGTCACATACTTATCCTAAGTCAATTAATATTATAGAATTTTCTGCTTTAAAAATTGAACAAGACATTAATGAATTTTTAAAATTAAAATTTCCAATACTTTATTATTTATACAATACTTTAGAATTGCTAATTGGTATTCTAAAACCAAAATCAATCATAATAATGGAGGGAAGTAGTATAATCGCTTATGAGATGCTTGCTTTAATAGGCACAAAAAATAATATAAAATCAATATGTTTACAACATGGGTGGCCTTGTGTTATACATACTGGTTTTAGAAAAATGCCTTTTGATTATTTTTTAAGTTGGGGAGACAATTTTACAGCCCTTTTTAAATTGGTTAATCCAAAGCCAAACTTCATTTCAACTGGTTACCCGTTTGAAGTTTCTTATAAAAATAATATTAAAAAAAATTCGATTTCCTTCTTTTTTCAAGCTCCCTATTTTATTTCGACTACGCCAATAATTGAAAAGATGATTGATTTTGCTGCTTTTTGTGCAAATTCATTTCCGGATTTGGACATCTTGATTAGAGAACACCCAGCCAATCAATACAGGAATAATAAAATAGATGAATTAAAGCACTTTTCAAATATAAAGTTTGTGCCTTCCTATATTATTTCTCTTGATGCGGTTCTAGCCAAAAGCATTGTAAGTGTTGCTATTTTCTCTTCTACGCTTATGGAAAGTATCCTCTATAATTCCATTCCTTTTATTTTTAATTTAACCTCAATGCCCAATTATTATCCAAATTTACAAGAATTGGATCTTGGTGTTGAAATAAAAACATTTGAAGAAGCAAAAATTAGGATAAAGGAATTGTTAGAATCAGAAACTAAGATTGAGGATTTAAGAAAAAATATGTCCAATTGCAAATCGGAATATTTTTTATCCACGGGTAATAAAGCAATTGAAACAACGGCAAATGAAATACTAAAAATATCTAATAGACTATGATAATAACCGCACTCATTCCCGCAAGAAAAAATTCAGAGCGCTTTCCAGGAAAGAATTACACCCCTTTTTTAGGAAAACCTCTATTTATGCACTCTGTTGATTTTGCCAAAGAATCAGATTTGATTACTGATTATTTTGTTACCACAAATGATGAGATCATAATTGCACATTGTGAGGCGAGCCAAATTCCATATATACTACGTCCAGACATATATTGCCAGCCTACTTCGGATAGTGCATCTTTTGTAGCTCATTTTTTAAAACGGTTAATAAATAATCAAGAAAAACTTCCAGATGCTGTGCTTGTATTGCAACCCACAGATCCCGTTCGTCAGCATTCGTTTTTAAAGGAAATGATTCAATTATATCATTCCAAATCTGCTGATTGTGTATTTACTGTTGTGCAGTGCAAAACCAAAATGGGGCAAATTATTGATGGTGTTTTTGAGCCGTATAACTATCGTTTCGGTCAAAGGTTTCAAGATATTGATCATTACTATGAAGAAAAAGGTCTTCTTTATTTAATAAATGTATCCTCTTTTTTAAAAAATAATTCCTTTTTTGGGCAAAAAAACATACCCTATATAAGACCAGAGTATTATCGAAATATGGATATTGACACGAAATTTGAACTTGATATTGCAGAATTGACTTTTAAAACATTTATAAGCCAATGAAGTTTTATCATTTAAAACACAGCATTAGATTATAATCTCTAATTACATAGTTAGTCATAGTGTCGATCCAAAATTTCCGAATCTTTATACTTTTTGCGCGTTTCCACAATTTTTCACGTCATTTCTTTTACCGCTTTTGCATACTATGTATAGTTAATCTTTCTATGATTTCTTTAGAGTGTTTTTGTGGCCATATAATTCCAATTCATCCACAACTGGGTGGAAATGGATAAGTTTAAAAATTAATCAGAGTGGTAAATCTTTATGATAAATTCAAAATAAGTTTAGATTGATGTTTAAATTAAAAATTCTCATTAAATGTAGATTTTTTATTAATTCACCAGATTTTCTTTATTTCAATTAAATCTGCTTGTTGAAAAACTCTATGAAAATTATGATTGCAACACTAAGTGGGGAATAGCAAGAGGGTAACACGCTACGCGATGTTACATATTCCTTTTTCACATCAATTAACTGATTATCAGTTAATTGAAAACACGTCAGCTTTTCCCTTTTCATTAATTTGCGACAAATCGCCTCAAACCGCCCATAAACAGGGAAGAATTTGCGACAATTGAAGAATTATCGAGTCTTTATTAAGAAGTTTAACAATGTCCAAAAGTGTTTAAGAATTTCAGAGAACTATTCAATTTACATATTGTAGTAACGTCCCTAATGCTTTTTTTTCTTTTCAATAGCAATTATCACGATAAGGATAGAAGTGTAAACGCGAAAAAATCACAGAAAGGCAAGTATGATTTTAACGTAAAATTCTTATTTGGATTTTTTGATTTCACATATGAACTCCAAATTAAAAAAATATTGAAAGAAATTTTGAAAAAATATAAAGCCAGCCAATAGCCGTTTTGCCAAAGCCGTTTGATTTGAAATTGACAACTTAGCAGTAACGAGTCTTTAAAACTAAAATTGTGATTTTGAAATTTAGTTTTAGCTGAAATTTCCTTTCAATACACTCCCGTAGCCTTGTGAGGAGCGCATTGAAAGGAAATTCATTAAGCTTAAAAAATTGTTTGTTTGGTTTGGGCCTTTGGTTTCAACTTTTGCGTTTCAAACCTTATCAGCAGATTGTCTATGTCCTCACTTATCTTTGACTCTACCACTCTTGCGTAAATCTGTGTTGTCGATAGCTTGTTATGCCCCAAGAGCTTTGATACGGTCTCAATGGGGACACCATTGGAGAGCATGATGGTGGTGGCAAAAGTATGTCTGGCAACATGGAACGTGATATTCTTGTGGATACCGCAGTCCAGTGCTATTTCCTTTAAATATTTATTGGTTTTCTGGTTGGAGCTGAGCGGAAGAATGATTCTATTGTTTGTTTTTTCAGCTTGATCCCTATATTTTTCTATAATTGCCAAGGCCTTGGGCAAAATGGGAATTTTGACCGTTTGATTTGTTTTTTCGCGTTTGGTAAAGATCCAATGGTTGTTGTCGATGCCCCGTGTAATATGGTCCATGGTCAGTTCCCTGACATCTATATATGAAAGTCCCGTATAACAGGAGAATATAAAACAGTCCTTGACCCTTTCCAACCGTTCATTAGTGTAATGCGTATTCTCAATCAATTCAAGTTCACGCTCAGTAAGGAACTGTCTGTCAAATTTATCGAACTTGAGCTGGAACTGGTTGAACGGGTTTTTTGGGATCCATTCCAGCTTAACGGCAAGGTTGACCATTTTTTTAAAGCGTTCCATATGTTTCATAACGCCATTGTTTGACAGCACCAATTCCTTTTTTGGATTTTTATAGGCTCTCAAGAACTGCTCAAAATCACAAATGAACCGGTAGTTCAATTGTTTCAGATAGATGTCATCAACTTTTAAGTGTTTGCGTAAAAACTTCAACAGATACTTTTCCGTAGTGTAGTAGTTTTTCATGGTGCCATATTTCAGGACACTGACCATATTGGTATTGTGGTAAGTGATGAGCTCTGTGAGTGACTTAAGGTTCTCGTCCAGACCCAAATAACGCGCTTTTACGGCGCTAGCGGTAATGATCTTTCCTTCTTCCAGTAATTGCTTATGGCAGTCCAATAAATGGCTGTATACCTGGTCTAAGTAGGTATTCAGAACTTTCGTTCTGTAGGAGCTTCCACGTGCCCTGTTCTTGTTGCTGTCCCAATCCCTTAAAAGTGTACACCTTTTTAAACTGATTTCTGAACGTTTCTGATTGACTGTGATACGGGCGAAGATGTTCAATTCGTTCGCGTTGCTTCGGGATTTCCTAGTATAGAAAATCACGGCAAAGGTAGTGTTTGTCTGCATTGTTGATGTCTTTGGTTAAACAAAAATGTTTTAAAGACAAAAGTCAAATCGTTTTTAAAGTCCCTTAAATTTACGACAATTTTGGTAAGAAAGTGCACACCTGATTGTACACCTTTTAGTTGTTATTTTATGATATCAAGAGATACCCTTAAAAACGAAAAACACTGATAATCATACGATTAACAGTGTTTTAGTTTGTCCTATTGCTAGGTTTGTCGGGGTGGCAGGATTCGAACCTGCGACCTCCGCGTCCCAAACGCGGCGCGATAACCGAGCTACGCTACACCCCGAATTGGTTATCTTCAATATATCTTTTGGCTCCTCGCCTTTTTATCTTCTTCTCTAAAATCAATGCCTCTGATCTGCTATTTACAGTTTGGGTAAAAACCAAATCCCATGGCACTCCAGTTTTAGTTGATGCTACTAAGCTCTTATTGTGTCTTAACAATCTACTTTCGATATTATCTGTTTGACCAACATAATATCTTGAACGTTTTTGGCTATACAATATGTAAACCGTATAATCCATAATTTTTTAGTTTAGGTGGTCACGCCTCAAGCGTGACGACCTCCGCGTCATTGGCGTGACGCGATAACCATGCCTTTGGCTTAGCAGGCCGGGGTAGACCTGCCACGCCTTAGCGTGGTACACCCCGAATTGGTTATCTTCAATTCTCGTCGATTCCTTAAAATCGAGGTGCAAATATATAGCTTTTCTTTAAATAGTAACAATAATTATTTCTAAATTTAGACTTTAAAGACTATTTGTATGAAAATCAATAATTATTTTATTTTAGTATTTGCGTTTATAGGTTTTATATCCTGTGCTCAGGATAAAAACCCCATTAATAATGATCATGGTTATGAGGTGGTTGTCTCGGACTTGACCATTCCCTGGGGTTTTACATTCTTACCCGACGGCTCCATGTTGATAAACGAGAAAGAGGGGAAGATGATTCATTTTAAAGATGGCAACAAGACGGAAGTTCAAGGACTTCCTGAAATATCCAATAGAGGCCAAGGCGGATTGATGGATATTGTCCTGCATCCTAATTATAAGGACAACGGTTGGATTTATATCACTTATGCTTCTCCTGAAGGTGAGGGCAGAGGTGGCAATACGGCATTGATGCGGGCCAAATTGGAAAATATGGCGCTTACAAATAAAGAATTGCTCTATAAAGCCACTCCAAATACCACTAAAGGGCAGCATTTTGGCTCTCGTATCGTATTTGATAATGATGGGTATCTGTATTTTACAATTGGCGATAGAGGAGACCGAGATGTAAATCCACAGGACATTACAAGAGATGGCGGCAAAGTGTATCGTGTAAATGAGGACGGCACAATCCCCGCTGATAACCCTTTTTTAAACCAGGCCAATGCCAAAAAAGCGATCTATTCCTACGGACACCGGAATCCACAAGGTATGGTCCTGCATCCAGAAACAGGTGAGGTATGGACGCATGAGCACGGGCCAAAGGGGGGTGATGAAATTAACATCATAAAAAAAGGAGCCAATTACGGATGGCCAGTCATTAGTTATGGCGTTAATTATAACGGTACCAGCTTTACCGATCTTACCGAAAAAGAAGGAATGGAACAACCGCTTCATTATTGGGATCCGTCCATTGCCCCTAGTGGTATGGCTTTTATTTCCAGCGATGTCTATCCGGAGTGGAAAGGCGATTTGTTGGTTGGTTCGTTAAAATTTAATTATATGGATAAAGTGGTTTTAAAGGACGGCAAGGTTGTCAAGGAAGAACGTTTCTTAGATGGCTTGGGACGTGTTAGAACTATTAACCAAGGTCCGGATGGTTATATTTATGTAGGTATTGAGAATTTGGGAATAGTTAAATTATTATCGAAATAGAAATGAAAGTAACAAACCTACTACTTCTATTTTTAGTTGTGATTTTTTCTTGTAATAATGCCCCTGCACAGACCCCTGAACTCAAAGCGAGCATGGTAAGGGGTGCGGCGGTATATGAAGATTTTTGTATGAGTTGTCATTTGCCGGATGGTAAAGGAGTGCCGGAAGTTTATCCGCCTTTGGCTGACTCTGATTATTTGATGAAAAAACGATTGGAAAGTATCAAGGCGGTAAAGTATGGATTATCGGGAGAAATTACGGTTAACGGCGTCAAATACAATAGCGTCATGGCGGCATTAGGGCTATATGATGATGAGGTGGCAGATGTGATGAACTATATTTTGAACTCCTGGGGAAATGAAGATGGTAAAATGGTAACCGTTGACGAAGTTTCGAAAATAGAGCCTTAGCAGTTCCTTATAATTAGTTAATTTTGCCATGAAATCTAAAAAACAAACGATGCTCATTATTGGAATAGCTGGGGGGACAGGGTGTGGAAAGACGACCGTTGTCAACCAAATTTTAAATGAATTGCCTGAAGGCGAAGTAGGTGTGATCTCACAGGATTCCTATTATATGGATACCACTCATTTAAGTTTTGATGAACGTGAGAAAATTAATTTTGACCACCCACGATCCATTGATTTTGATCTTTTAGAGAAGCATTTAAAAGATTTGAGGGCAGGTAAAGATGTTCAGCAGCCGGTGTATTCGTTCCTGAAACACAATAGAACAGGCGATACCATTTTGACGCATCCCCGTAAAGTAATGATTGTTGAAGGTATTTTGATATTAACCAATCCCGAATTACGGGAGATGTTTGATATCAAAATATTTGTACATGCCGATAGTGATGAGCGTTTGATCAGAAGGTTAAAACGTGATATTTCTGAGCGCGGTCGTGATTTGGATGAGGTTTTGTCACGCTACAAAAATACCTTAAAGCCCATGCACCAACAATTTATTGAACCGATGAAAGAATATGCAGATATCATCATTCCCAACAACAAATACAATACGGTGGCAGTTGATATTGTAAAATCCATTATTAACCAACGTTTAGTGTAAATTGAAACTCAATCGTAAACATATCAGTCGTTTTAAAAATCTATATGTGATCATTTTTGTGGGATTCGCGATATGGATGCTCTTTTTCGATGCCAATTCTTTTTTGATCCATCACGAATTGAACTCAGAAATGAAGGCTTTGGAGAACGAGCGTGATTATTATAAAAAAGAAATCATTAAAGATAAAAAAGGCATTAAGGCTTTGAGTACAGAGGAAGGCTTGGAACGGCTGGCACGGGAAAAATATTATATGAAGCGGGAAAACGAGGAAATTTATATTATCGAATATGAGGATAGTATAAGAAATCAAAATGACCATGATGAGTAAACCACTATTTGATGATTTTTCGGAAGTGTCTTCCAAAGCATGGAAGCAGCTCATTCAATTTGATCTGAAAGGAGCCGATTACAATGAAAAGCTCATTTGGACGGCTGATGAAGGTATACATGTCAAGCCTTTTTATCACGCTGACGATTATAAGAATCCCCCAAAGGTTTCAGATACCAAAGCTACACAATGGCAGATATGCCAAACCATTTTTGTAGCTGATGTTGAAAAATCAAACTTAAAGGCCGTTAATGCCATTGCACGTGGTGCAGAGTGCATCAAATTTATTTTGCCGTCTGAAAATGTCATAGTTAAAGATCTTTTGGCCAATATCAATTTGACACATGTTCAAGTTGTTTTTGAATGTCAGTTTTTGTCCGCAGCATTTATTGATCAATTTGCATTCACATCAAATCTGGCGAATATCCATATAGATACCGATATTATAGGCAATCTTGGCAAGACTGGCAATTGGTTTAAAAATTTAAAAGCAGACCACATTGAAATGGAGGCGATTGTAAAAAATACGAACGCCTTTACGGTTCATTTGGACCACTATCAAAATGCCGGCGCCAATATGGTACAGCAATTGGCCTATGCATTAGCACATGCCAACGAATATCTAAATTATTTTGATGCGGTTCTGTCGGATAAGGAAAAACAAACTATTAAAGTGAGTTTCAACGTGGCAGTGGGCAGTAATTATTTTTTTGAAATCGCCAAGTTACGTGCACTTAGAGAAGTATGGGCCACCTTGGCAGATGCCTATGGTTTTAATACAGCGTGTGATATTTTTGCAACTCCTACAAAGCGCAATAAGACACTTTACGATTATAACACCAATATGTTGCGTACCACTACAGAATGTATGAGTGCCATTCTTGGCGGAGCCAATAGGATCAGTAACTTGCCTTACGATGCTATTTATCATAAGGATAATGAGTTTGGCGAGCGCATCGCAAGAAATCAATTGTTGGTTTTAAAACATGAAAGCTACTTTGATAAGGTGAATAATCCTGCGGATGGCGCTTATTATATAGAAAGTCTGACCCAACAACTCGCCGAAAAGGCTTTGGAACTATTTAAGGATATTGAAGCCAATGGAGGATTTCTTCATCAACTTAAGGAAGGAATAATTCAGAAAAAAATTAAAGAAAGTGCTGTAAAAGAACAGGTACAATTTGATGAAGGCGAATTGATTTTATTGGGGACCAACAAACATCCCAATCCTGATGATAAAATGAAACATGAGTTGGAATTGTATCCTTTCGTTAAAAAGAATCCTATAAAGACCTTGTTGGAACCTATTATCGAAAGGCGATTAGCGGAAACTGTGGAACAAAAGCGATTGGAAGATGAGTAGAAAGAATATACAACATATCAGCTTGAAAAAAAGTCAGGAAACCGATAACGGAGGAACAACTGTAGACAATTTTCAAACCGATACGATAAACAACAACCCTGACACATTTATAACCGCCGAAGATATTGCTGTTAAAACGACGTATTCCAAAACCGATTTAGAACCTGTTGAACATCTCAATTTTATTGCCGGAAAAGCACCAAACCTTCGCGGACCTTACTCCACTATGTATGTGCGAAGACCTTGGACCATCCGTCAGTACGCTGGCTTTTCGACTGCAGAGGAAAGTAATGCATTTTACCGTCGCAATTTGGCCGCGGGACAAAAAGGCTTGTCAGTGGCATTCGATTTGGCTACCCATAGGGGTTATGATTCCGATCATCCTCGTGTGGTGGGCGATGTAGGTAAAGCCGGTGTGGCCATTGATTCGGTGGAGGATATGAAAGTTTTGTTCGATGAAATCCCTTTGGATAAGATGTCGGTTTCCATGACTATGAACGGGGCTGTATTGCCGATTATGGCCTTTTATATCGTAGCTGCTGAAGAACAGGGTGTCACGCCTGAACAGCTGGCAGGAACCATTCAAAATGATATATTAAAGGAGTTTATGGTTCGGAATACGTATATCTATCCGCCCACACCGTCAATGAAAATAGTGTCTGATATTTTTGAATACACCAGCAAATACATGCCCAAGTTCAATAGCATCAGTATTTCCGGATACCACATGCAAGAAGCTGGAGCCACGGCCGATATAGAGTTGGCCTATACGCTGGCAGATGGTTTGCAATATATCAGAACAGGACTTGAAGCGGGGATGGACATTGATAGTTTTGCGCCACGACTCTCGTTCTTTTGGGCTGTTGGTATGAACCATTTCATGGAAATTGCCAAAATGCGTGCGGCCCGAATGTTATGGGCGAAAATTGTAAAGCAATTCAATCCTAAAAATGAAAAATCGCTGTCATTACGAACCCACAGCCAGACATCAGGTTGGAGCTTGACTGAACAGGATCCGTTTAATAACGTAGCACGAACCACCATTGAAGCAGCTGCTGCGGCTTTTGGCGGAACCCAAAGCCTACATACTAATGCCTTGGATGAAGCTATTGCTTTACCTACAGATTTTTCGGCCCGAATAGCTCGAAACACCCAGTTGTATCTACAGGACGAGACTAAAATTACTAAAACGGTCGATCCGTGGGCAGGGAGTTATTATGTTGAAAGGTTAACCCATGATATCGCACATAAAGCGTGGGAACTGATTGAAGAGGTGGAAGAGCTTGGGGGGATGACCAAAGCGATTGAAGCTGGGATTCCAAAATTGAGGATCGAAGAAGCAGCTGCCAGAAAACAGGCGCGCATTGATTCGGGCCAGGATATTATTGTAGGTGTTAATAATTTCAGATTAGATAAAGAAGACCCGATAGCGACACTTGAAGTCGATAATCAAACAGTTAGACGCTCACAGATAGAGCGTTTAAATACATTGAAATCGGAACGTGATTCAGAAAAGGTTGCGGAAGCTTTGACGAATTTGACGAAGGCCGCAAAAAATGTCTTAAACTCTAATGGCGACTCGAATAACAACTCGAACGAGAATTTACTGGCCTTAGCCGTAGAAGCAGCAAGATTACGGGCTACTTTGGGCGAGATCAGTGATGCTCTTGAAGTAGAATTCGGTCGCTATAAAGCTCAAATTAAATCTTTTTCAGGCGTGTACAGTAAAGAAATTAAAGACAATAGCTCCTTTAAAAGAGCAAGGGAACTTGCAGATAAATTTGCAGAACAAGATGGGCGCAGACCGCGTATCATGATTGCCAAAATGGGACAGGATGGCCATGACAGAGGTGCCAAGGTTGTTGCGACTGGTTATGCCGACGTTGGTTTTGATGTGGATATTGGTCCGTTATTTCAAACGCCAGAGGAGGCTGCCAAACAGGCTGTAGAAAATGATGTTCACATTTTGGGCATATCTTCCTTGGCTGCAGGACATAAAACCTTGGTGCCACAGGTTATTGATGCTTTAAAAAACTACGGACGTGAGGATATTATGGTCATTGTAGGGGGTGTGATTCCTAAGCAGGATTATCAATATTTATTTGATGCGGGTGCCATTGCCATCTTTGGTCCTGGCACGAAAATCAGTGAGACCGCCATTCAGATTCTTGAGATTTTATTGGATTGATAGATTTTTTTGACGCGTATTCCGCACGATGACCTGAAGCGCAGCGCAGCTACTGCTAAAATCAAGACCTAGAAAAATCTGCGCATTCAGATTGCAAAGTTATTGCCTTGGTGGTGAGTGACTTGAAGTGTAAATTTCCAGGTGTAGACAGATTCCACGAATAGACATAAAAGCTCATGCGTCTATATGTTAACCACTTCAATTTGGTGCTCCTGTAAGCTGACCTATTCAAAATATAAACCGCTCATAGCCGTAATTAGCATAAGAACTGTAGGCGGAAAGGAAAGGGGGTCAGATAGGACAACACCATATCCTCAAGGACAGACAGAACATTTTTAAAACCACAGAAGATCTTATTCGCCACAGGCAGATTAAAAATAAATGGTATGCTACATTTAAATGGTTAATTGGTTTTATTCAATCCGTCGATAGTTCTCGGAATAAAGACGATTGCCTTCATCATCAATTTCAATTTGACTGAATTTGTTTTTATCGAGCACCAATTCGTATTTAAATTCGTGTTTCTCTTCAATAATACTGCGCATCATTTCAGAGCCATACTCTAACACTTCAATCAGTTCGTTATCGTCTGCTGTATAATCACCATAGCCAAACCATTCGGTTGAATCTCCAGGGACATTTTTGCTCCACATGACTTTACGATCAGTGTACATTTTTACTTGTTTATAACCTGCATTGGTTTTAAATGAGTCCACAACCTCGTTATCCACATAATTATAGTAACTGACCATTTCCCATGTGCCATTAAGTTTCATGGCCTGGTCTTTGTTCGTTGCCTGTCCTTCCTGAGCCTCAGATTTAATCGGGTTATCTGGACTTTTACTGTCGTTACAAGGACTCAATGTAATCAATGAAATAAATAAAAATAGTATCTTCATAACGCTCAGGATTTAATGATTAAGAACAATCTTATCCTAATTTACGAAAATTATGCGAGCTTTTTTAAAGAAGTGTACTTTAATAATACATCAGGTAGCTGCGTTCTATCTTGAAAATTAAGGGGTTGAGCGAATTAACAGTCCCGTTTTCTTTATAAAACAGGTCCAGTTAGCCTTTCTACTTGTTCATCAAAGCCAAGCAGCAGCAACGATTGCAATGGTTGTTGTAGATTTAATATTTGTAACGAGTTTAGAAAATTAAGGGTGTTTATAAAAGATTTATATAAACTGTTTTTCTGTTCACAAATTCATGAATGCCTTCCCTTGAGAGTTCCCGTCCATAACCCGATGCTTTTGTGCCACCAAAAGGGAGTCGTGCATCAGATTTTACCAACTCATTAACAAAATAAGCACCATCTTCAATGGCGTCTATATGGTTTTGAGCCGTTTCTATAGACTGTGTAAACACCATGGTGCCCAAGCCAAATCTTGTGTCCGAAGCCATCTTAAAAGCTTCCTCAGCATTTTTGACTTTCATGATTGGCGCAACCGGGCCAAAGGTTTCCTCTCTAAAAACAGGCATATCTGGTGTTATATTAATGAGTATGGTTGGTTCAAAATAAGCTTGGTCTTGTTTGTTTCCTGAGATTACAGTGGCGCCCATGGCAACGGAATTATCGATTTGTTTTTTCAAAATGTCGCCCAAGTCAGTTCTCGCCAGGGTTCCTATAGTGGTTTCATTGTTCAATGGATCTCCAGACTTTAGTCCGCTGACCTTAGCTTTAAACTGTTTTAAAAACTCGTCATAGATAGATGCTGTCACAATAAATCGTTTGGCTGCAATACAACTTTGACCGGCATTTTGCATTCGGGCATTAACTATCGTGTCCATATATTTCTCCAAGTCGGCATCATCTAAAATAATACACGCATTATTTCCGCCCAATTCCAGAACTGTTTTCTTTAAATGTTTACCTGCAGTTGCCGCAATGGCCTTGCCTGCTTTTTCACTCCCTGTTAATGTGACGGCTTTAATCGTATCATCAGCTATGAGCTTTTCAACCGCCTGATGGTCGGCTATAATGGCACTAAAACAACCTTGAGGGTAGCCCGCTCTTTCAAAGATGTTTTCTATGGCCAACGCACAACCTGTCACATTAGAAGCATGTTTTAGTATGGCGGTGTTGCCTGCAGTCAAGGTTGGGATGGCAAAACGAAATACTTGCCAAAAAGGATAGTTCCATGGCATGACGGCTAAAATAGTGCCTAAAGGATCATAGCTTACAAAACTCTCCGACGCCTCTGTTTCGATTAATTCATCCGCCAAAAAGTCTTCAGCGTTAGTGGCATAGAAATCGCATAAGGTGGTACATTTCTCTATTTCGGATAGACTTTGTGATAATGGTTTGCCCATTTCTAAGGTAATGAGTTTTGCTAAATCTTCCTTATCATCTTCCAGGATCTGTGCAATATTGTTCAGGAGTCTGCAACGTTCCTTAATAGAGGTTTGGCGCCACTGATGAAAAGCTTTTTCTGAGCCTTTTACAAGTTGGGTCAGCTGTTCAGAAGTATGGAAATTGTATTCTTTAAGCTGTTCGTTATTAAATGGATTGACAGTTTTAATGGAATTGCTCATAATAGCGTTTTTTAATGTTAAATTCATTATAAATGACCTTAACATTTAGGTTATCAAGCTTACTTTTGTTATACTTTAAAGTAGAGTCTTTATCAAAAATATATGAAATTTTCAAACACTGCAAAATGAATAGTGTAATAGTTAAAAATTTATTGTTTTGAGACAATAGTTGATTGCTGTTTACTATAATTTTGATGAAACTCAAAAAATCAATATTAACAATTTAAAATAAAACGATATTATGGGAAATAATAGTAATAATACGCTTATTGGCATTTTGGCCGGTACTGCAATTGGAGCAACTTTAGGAATCTTGTTTGCACCTGATAAAGGCGTGAATACAAGACAACGAATTTCAGATGAAGCGATTGCTGCAAAAGATAAATTTGCTGAAGGTGCCGCATCTGCAAGAGATACAATTGCTGATAGAGCATCTCACTTAGCTGATAGAGCATCGCATTTAAAAGATAGCTTTGTTGAGTCAGTACAAGCAAAAAAAATGACATTAGATGAAAAAGTAGAGTATATTGTGTCTGACGCAAGCCATAAAACCGAAGATGTCATCACGACATTAGAAAGTAAATTGGCCACTTTAAAAGAAAAAAACAAGAAACTACAGAAATCATAATTTCACTCTATGAACATTTTTGAATCTATAAATAATACATCCAATAAAGCTACGGATATTGGAGAGAGATATGTTGATAAATCTTTCGAATATTTTAAGTTAAAAATTTTTCAGCAATTAACCTATACCATTAGTATGGCAGGAAAGGCGCTAATTATTGGCGCTGTATTATTTATAGGTTTAATACTATTGGCCATTGCCGGTGCCATCGCCATTGGTGCTGCGCTAGGCAATGTGGCATTAGGGTATCTTATTGTAGGTGTACTTTTCTTTGTAATTGCCTTTATTATATATAAGGTGAGATACATTATAGACGCCAAGATAATCAGTAAGATTCAAGTCAAACTCTTTAAATCTTAATCCATGAAAACTTATAAATCTTTTGATGAAATCGATTATGAATTAAATAAGTTAAATCTGGAAAGACAGATTGCTTGGGAAGAACTTAAAGGCTTGAAAAATGATTTTCAAGAAGACATGAAACCTCTCAATTGGGTCAGCACTGGCCTAAAATATGCGGGGAAATATGGTGTTTTGGTTTTGTTGAGAAAACTCATTAGAAAGTAAACTCATCAAATTGATAATTCTTCATCATCCATATTTACAACAACTACTTGTTTTCTGAATTCATGTGGGGTCATTCCATACTTTTCCTTAAATATTTTTGAAAAATAACTACGGCTGGTAAAGCCAATGGTGTACACTATTTGAGAAATATTTAAATCTGTGGTATTCATTAAATCCCTTGCGGCTTCCAAACGTACGTGTCTTATATATTCAGTGACCGTTCTCGCAAATAAAAACTTAAACCCTTCTTGTAATTTGGCTTGTGAAAGTCCGGAATCACTCGAGATTTGATCTAAATTATAACTTATTGACGGATCATCCAATATTTTCCTGGCGTAGCGTTTAATTATCTTTAACTCATTCTTTAGCAATGCATGAGGTATCGCCTCGTTATTCTGATACTTGTCATGTCGGGCAATATGCATGGATAATAAATGATAAACTTCACCTTCAATGTGCAATACACGGGCCATACCCTCAGTTTTTAAATCGCGTAAGGTTTTCACGTAATCTTCCATCCTCAGATGGATGGGACTGTAATAGGCGAAAGCTGTTTCATCTTTATCATCTACAAAAACACGATAAAGGTTTTCATTGAGTTCCGAAAGTTGGTTGTTGCGCTTTTTTAAAAATTCTTTTCTTATAATACATATATCATTAAGAATGAGATGGATTTCCTTTGGGAAAAATGTGTAAAGTTTTAAGTCCGTTTTTGATACGATAATTGAAGAATGAAATTGTGCCACCGTGTGGAATTCAGATTCATTTTCAAACCGATTTTTATAATAGCCTTGAGAGCAATATGAAAAATGGATGGGATTGGATTTTCCATTAGCATTGACTAAAAGAACGTCATCATAAAAAAGCGCGTCTATTTCCAATAAACTGACACCCCAATCAAATGTAATACATCTGACACAGCCTTTTGCAATATCATTATCAAAAACCAAAGTGTGTTCGCCCCAGCGTTCCGTAAGTTCACCACCAAAATAACCTTGCATCTGTTTTACGACACCTTCGGTACTTTTTGCATTGAGAAATACTTCTAACATAATTTAAATTGGTTGGTTTTTAATGCCTGCTAGATGCGAGATCTTACTTTGTTTCATGCCTTGAATGCATCACTTTTAGATTTATAACACTTAGTCCAGTCCGGTAATTTTGGATTGTAATGCCTTGTAAATTAAAATAATGTGTCCAAGAAATTGTTGGTGATCAAGTAATGATTACGTCACCAAAGTAAATTTATGTCTTTGAAACTACATAGACAAATTTAAAATTCAATCTAAGTATCAGATTCAAAATGTAATACAGTCAACTATTTTTTGGATTGAGTTCTTAAGATAGAGGCTATCTTATTAGCTTTGTAGTATACAAATAGAGTTTCAAACTCTATACACTGGTTGGTTAGTTAGGAAGGACGACCTCAGCAACACTTCAAAAATGCTGAGGTTTTCTTTTGTCTTATAGTTAAGCTTTTTTTATCCACGATGAGCCCTGATAGTTCACAATAAGAAATCATTTAAAGAAGGCATTTTCCCCTTGGTTGGTGAATTTTCAGTTATTGCCTTACAATCTAATATAATTGCCTTAATACGTCAATTATTTTAGGTTATGAATTAATGTATCATGGGTTTGCATTGTAACTTTAAATAAACTTTAAAAAACATATATTATGAGCGACTACACCGATAAATTAGGAAATAGGTTAAATGATCTGTTAGAAAAAAACTATGACGCCGAAGAGGGCTTTAAAAAAGCTTCTGAGAATGCAAAACATGCTGGTCTGAAATCGTATTTTTCCAACAAAGCAAAGGAACGTTACAATTATGGCCACGAATTAAAGTCAGAATTGAAAAACTTTGGTCAAGAACCAGACAAAGGAGGCAGCGTTACGGGAGCGGCGCACCGTACTTGGATGGAAGTTAAATCATGGTTCTCTACTGATGATGATGAGGCCATGTTGGAGGAAGCTATCCGAGGTGAGAAAGCGTCTGTAGATGAATACAATGAAGTCTTAAAAGAAACCGCGCTTCCTACTTCAACTCAACAGGTATTGGAAAGACAAAAAAATGCGATAGAGCATGGCCTGACCAATATAAAGAGATTGGAAGATTTGAGTTAATTCTCATTAAGAAACAAAAGATTAAAAGACACTTATTAAAGGTGTCTTTTTTTATACCTACTATAAGCTTATCCGTCAAAAGTATTTCTCAATCACAAACGCAGATTCTCCTCCATATCTTCTTACTTGTATTGTATTTGTTGATATATTTCAGCTAGTACTATGCAGAAGGGGGTCCAGTTTAAGATTATTGTGATTTTTTTTACGCCACGGTCCAAATTAATTGGGTCATTAATTGATGCGTTCAAGTCAAAAAACACAATATAATATGAGTTACTTACATGTTGAAAATTGATGCCATGTTTTATAAAATATCAAATATCGCAACTAAAGAATCTATTGAGGAAAGGTTTCACGTCCGCTTTGATTTTCCGAACCTATATAAGCCGCAAGGCGTGATTGATGGTATGAAAGAATCAACAATTTCAGTGATAACTATTTCTGATCCTGACAAAGCGGTATATGCCATTTGGGGTTTGCTTCCAGAAAACTTTGAAGATAATTGGAGTGTTTTTCAAAATGTTGTCAATACCCTAAATGTAAAAATGGAAACGCTTGAAAATAACAATGGCCTATATTCCAACCTACTTCAGGACCGGAGGTGCGTTATTGTGGCCACGGGCTTTTTTACTACTTGGATAACCAACGGCACTGTAGAACGTTGCCACGTTCATCTTCCTAATTACGAACCGTTTGCCATTGCGGGTGTTTATAATGAGTTGAGTGATGGGTTTATAACCTGCTCCTTATTAGTCACCAAAATTAACGAGTCGTTGAAGGATATTCCAAATATTTCCAATTTAAAACCGCTTGTGCTTACAGATGAGGAACTCGAACAATGGTTTGATACAACAACTTCCTTAGATGATATAAAAGCATTATGTAACGATCATAATTTACTATCCTTTGAATATGACGTTTTTGAATCCAAAAACTCAATTATTGATTCCAAACCATAGCCTTTGGTTTATTGCCTGTACTTTATGAGTTAAAGACTAATTTAATAGCGTTAAGTACTTGAGCAGTTATAAAGTATCTTTATCATACATTAACTTAAAAACTTGAAACTATGTTACGTTGGACAATCATTTTTATAGTAATTGCTATTATAGCCGGAATTTTAGGATTTGGCGGAATTGCAGGAGCTTCTGCAGGAATAGCAAAAATAATCTTTTTTATTTTTATAGTTCTATTCATTTTGTCTCTTTTAAGAGGCGGATTAAAAAAATAAGAAATAATTTTTTATCTTTAATAACTTAAAACCAATTTAAAATTATGAAAAAATTAACGATGACTGTTATGGTCCTGTTTTCTTTAGGAACTGTAATGACAACTTTTACGAGTTGTAGAGACACAAACAAGAGTGGTATTGAACAAGCAGCAGATGATGTTGGAGATGCAATTGATGATGTTGCTGACGATGTTGAAGATGCTGTGAATTAATAAATATACACTTTATATTTTTTACGAAACAAGGCCATTACTCACGTAATGGTCTTTTTAGTGAAACCCCTGTCTGCCGACAGGCAGGCATATTCCAAAAGCCGAAGGTGCATTAAAATATGTTGGTTGTCCCGATAGCTTATCCGGATACGTCGGATCTCTATGTTCTGGTTTAAAACCTATGTTGCCATAGATTCAAAGACATGAATGTTGGTTACCGCACTAGTTATGGAGAAAATATTATTACATACGGAATAAAACCCATACTCACCACATATCAGGCAAACCTCAAAAGCAAAGTGCATTAAGCCACATGATGCCGGTTTGTAAGGCAGTTGTTTTCTATTTCAATTTTTAATGAGTTATACGACTCCATGTCCACTGAAAAATAAAAATTGATCACATTAAGTGTTGCTAGATTCTTCTGAAAAGGACGTCTGGATTTTCTCCAATAGTTCTGTTAGATTATAAAGCGCTAAGTTCTATTTAAAGATCAGCGATTTGATCTATTGGCTTTGGAGCCAACCGAAGTATAGGTTTTATCCTGTCAGCTAGCCCCTAGTTCATCACTGTCTGATCATTTAATATTCTTACTGTCCGGTTCTATATATTTGATGAAATCTGATGGCGAATGGAACTGCACATACCGCTCACCAATTATTGCAATTGGTGTGGTGAGCACTTCAGGCTTTTTGTCAAGGACTTTCAACCAGCCATCATCGTCTAAATTGGGATGATCTCCATAATTCTTAATAAAATCGGGATGCTCCTTGTTAATAAGACCTGATATTGGAAGCCCCAAGCCTTTTGCTAATTCGGTCCATTGTGTACCTGTAACATTAGTTTTAGAAATGTCTATTGCTAAAATTTTTCGTTCGGAAGCCGAAACATACGCTTGTATTTGCTTCCCAATTGAATTCTCAGAATGAAAATATAATTTTATTTCATTGTTGTTTGTTGAAATCACGCCCATTGAAATTTTTAATTTAGATTATAGTCTTAGTAAACTGAAGCTGTTTTAAAAGCATTCGTTTGTTTTTCAGTCTGTTACGTAAGGTGGTAGACTGCTGTTGCTGAATTTTAAAGATATAAAAAAATGATGAAATATGATATTGTCAAAACTAATTGTTAGATAATAACTTTTAATGATATTAATGGCAGTTTTGCTACAAAATATCTATTTTTGTAAGTTCTAAACTTATAATAATTATGTCAGAGTCAATCGAGAAAGTAAAATGCCTAATTATAGGTTCGGGACCAGCAGGATATACAGCGGCCATTTATGCATCAAGAGCGAATATGTTTCCAGTATTATATCAAGGAGAGGAACCAGGGGGACAATTGACAACAACGAATGATGTTGAAAATTTCCCAGGATATCCAGATGGGATTACAGGCCCAGAAATGATGATAGAGTTACGGAAGCAAGCTGAACGCTTCGGTACAGATGTTAGGGATGGTTGGATAACCAAAGTTGATTTTTCTGGTGATATCCATAAAGTTTGGGTGCAGGATACCAAAGAAATCCACTGTGAATCGGTTATTATTTCAACAGGAGCCTCGGCAATGTATTTGGGGCTACCTTCAGAACAAAAGTATTTAAAATTAGGTGGAGGTGTTTCGGCATGTGCTGTTTGCGATGGTTTTTTCTATAGAAATCAAGAAGTGGTGATTGTAGGTGCAGGAGATTCAGCTTGTGAAGAGGCGCATTACCTATCAAAGCTTTGTAAGAAAGTAACGATGTTGGTAAGACGTGATGAATTTAGGGCGTCCCAAATTATGCAGGCACGGGTTAAAAACACTAAGAATATTGAAATTATTTACAACACCAATACCCAAGAAGTGTTAGGCGACGGACAAGTAGTT
This sequence comes from Gelidibacter maritimus, assembly GCF_014062315.1. GTDB lineage: Bacteria > Bacteroidota > Bacteroidia > Flavobacteriales > Flavobacteriaceae > Gelidibacter > Gelidibacter maritimus. The sequence continues at coordinate 1,196 of NZ_JACGLT010000005.1, read as the reverse complement.
ACCGGCGTTAAAGCAAAAAACAATATTACAGGTGAGGTTATCGAGATTCCAGCCACTGGATTTTTTGTAGCCATTGGACATAAGCCTAATACCGATATCTTTAAGGATTATTTAGATTTAGATCCAACAGGTTATATCATCAATGTGCCGGGAACTTCAAAAACTAATGTAGACGGCGTTTTTGTATCTGGTGATGCGGCGGATAATGTTTACAGACAGGCTGTTACCGCTGCAGGTACAGGATGTATGGCGGCTTTGGATGCTGAACGTTATTTGGCATCAATCGACTCGTCTTTTGAAGTAAATACAGCCACTAACTATTAAGTTATAGGTATTTAGAGTTCTAAGTGCTGAAAATTATAAGGGCCTAAAGTTTTGTTTTATAACTAAACTTTAGGCTTTTTTTATGCAATCCAAAATCAAAAAGCTACAAACGAAGCACTTGTATTTTATCATTGAGTATGTATTATCGAAATCTGTTGTTATGCCAATTTAATTTTCTAATGTGGTACAGAAAGTGAAGTTGCTTTTTTGGTCTAAGTCGTTATGATTTATTTGCATCCGCCACAGCAGATGGAAATCATAAACATTCCAACCGACCAGTACGGGCAAGTAAAACAGTTCGGATTTAATAACAAAAAGTTCTTGATTCTTACAAACCTGAGTTCGATTAAAAAAGGACGAGTTGATCTGTTTTTACGGTATGATATTTAATACTTGGCTTTTTTGGCAAGAAACTATAGGCTATCAGTCCTGTGATGATATTTACCAAAAAGTTTCCGAAGCTTCTGTGCCTCGAGTGCTCTATTTGACAGATGTTCTTTAGTTCGTCGTTGACCGTTTCAATGACCGATCGTTTTCTCAGCAATATTTTGTCCGACATTGTCATCAGCGAGTTCTTCATGTTGTTCCTGATGGATGTGATCAGCTGTACGCCATCGATGAACAGCATTTCCATCAAGCTCTTTCCAATGTAGCCCTTGTCGGCGAATAGCTTTCCATAGATCTTGTCCAGAAAACGTTCATTTTTGAGCGGCTCCCTGTCGTCCACGTTCGCCTGGGTTATGGTAAAGTTCAGTATTTCACCCCTGTCGTTTATGATGATGTGCAGCTTGAAGCCGTGGAACCAGCCCATGGTGGAACGCCCCGTAGTGGCGATGCCCTTGAAGACCCTATGGTTGGGGATGCGCTTGTTC